>NEWQ02000018.1:16862-53480 GCA_002869855.2 Nitrospira sp. CG24D | reverse complement strand
TCCATCGAAACGCATGAAACCCAAGTTTCCCATCAGGGTGGATAATGCGAGTTGATCCGGCCATAAACGCATAGGTGCAGGCGCTGTCGCACTGTGTCCCTGTATATGTTGCCAGATGACGCTTTTCGATCAACTCTCCTATCTTCTCAGCTTGTTGCAGAAGCCCTCCGGCGAGCGCTAGCGTTACAACGAAAGCTTTTGGCGTATTTGCTAATTCTTCTTCTAGTTTGTCGGCAATCCCAGGCCCTATAAACCCGCTCAGTAGAATTTCATCAAAACCATCCTCAGGATGATTGACGGTAGTGACTGTATATTTGTAACCACCGTCGCGAAAGACCATGCCGGTCCATTCGAAAATAGATAAAGACGACAAAAACACCGGTGCACCAATACAAATACAACTTGCTTGAGCGCACCTGGCCCAGAAGACTGGCTTTTTCACCAGAAGATGATTCTGGGCGGAGCGCCAGAGGCCAATAATCTGCCAAGGGGATAATAGAAATGATGAAAAGCACAAAACGATCAATCGTATCTGAGCATGAAGAAGTGAGTTCTCGGCAAAAACGGAGTTGGTGCACTTGACGAAGACGAAATACGCTAGGATATTTATCCCTAAATAATTGACCCAGAAACTTAGCCCAAGAGGCATATCGCCACGCCAATGCGTGACGATATAGCTTTTAAGCGCCGCCCAATCCTGGCTTTCAGCTTCAATGATTCGTTTAAACAAGGAAGATCTTGGTGCAGCGTTGCTTTTCTGTTGTGCGGCCATGGCAGCAGGAGGAACTGAAGGCGGTTTTGGAACTTTGTCCAATTCATGGCCACATTCACACCAACGATTTTCTGGTGAATTATGGATGCCACATTCTGAACAGATTATGGGCAGGGCCATACTCGTATCCTCTTCAAACACAAATAAAATGCACTCAGATGGCGGCACGCAGGTTGAATTGTAAACGGAAAGTGCTAACCCCAGTCGTAATTGTTAAATGCTTCGGCCTGAAGCGCTGGTTAGGCATTTAATAATTTATCGTTGGTCGCCCGAATGCATCCACGGACAACGATGTCGCGAATTTGAATGAAAGAGATCTCAGCAGTCACATTCGGGTGAGTATTTACCATCGATGAGTGACCATCGTGAAACGCGAAATCCGTATAGATTCCTTCATGAACCACGCTGCAACGGATGTCGTATAACAAATTTACAGCTCCGTCGAAACCCAGAGGAGGTAACCAGTCTTTGTTAACCGTCAAACCATTAGACAGCGTGTCTTTGTCTGGAGGTGAGAGAAATTTACTGAAGAATTGCTGAACGTACTGGCGAGATTTCCCTTCACCGCTGAAGCCGTCGTGAAGTTTTGCTATGTTTTCTGAGCACATTATCAGAAACATCACCTGCAGCGGCTCATTATGCGGCATAATTCGTGGCAGATCGTCCGCGATGGATATCAACCGCTGAGCTTGGTGCATCATTATTTTGGCGACGTGATTTGGTGCCGATGATTGGAGGTTCTCGCACGTACGAACGAAAGTATCGGCCTCGTCCATTGGTGTAAAATGCGACGAATAGAAGCTTAGCCAAGGTTCCAATGCAACATTTCCTTCATCGCTATCGGGCTAACAACGATTCCCTGATGGCCGTCTACCCGATACCTAGCCCTTGGCTTCCGGCGGGGGCCAGTTCATTTCAGTGTGGTGGCCGCAGTAGAAGCAGGCGAGACGGTAACGGGCCTTCCGTCTGGGGTTGGGCATGGAAATAAAAGTGATGGGGGTATCATCGAAGGGACAGGTCGGCTGGTCGTGGAGGAGATGCACCTCCGCCATCATCGTGATCGAGGCGATGTCCCAAGCAGGCTGTTGTTCTTCCTTGCCGGTGATCTTTTCGACCAACTGACATCGCTCGCACGTCGCTTCGTAGGCCTTGATTCTGGCGTTATGGGGAGTGAGATCGACGACATCCATCGCTCCGCCGCAACCGGGCTTGGAGCAGGTCAGATGCTCATGCTGGAGCGCTTGGACAAATCGATGATGGGCTTCGCGTTCTTGATCGGTTTTCATTTCTTCTAGTCTCTTCCCTCTCCCTCACAGGGACGGTGCCCGTGGCGGTTTCCCTGCGCACATTGAGCGAGCACCGCCCTTAATCAAAAATTTCGATTGTTCCGGGTGCGCGTTCAGTGAGCAAGAAAGCGCCACGGGTACAGTCCCATTCCCCTATATCCCCCATGCCCCGCTGATCTGGATATTCGCGCCGTTCACGTACCGCGCCTCTTCACTCAATAAGTATCGCACGGCTGCGACGGTGTCGTCGACGGTGCCGATATAGCCGGCCGGGATACGTTTCGTCATGCCGGCTAATTCTTCAGGTGGAGCGCTGCCGGAATCGATGAATCCTGGCGAGATAGCATTCACCGTAATACCGTGTGGCGCGAGTAACTTGGCCAACGTCCGGGTCAGGATAAGCACTCCGGCTTTGGCGATGTAGTGTGCCGTCACGTCAGGCTGCGAGATCATCTGATCGGCGTTGGCCATGCTGAAGTTGATGATGTGGCCAGACTTGCGGGTTTTCATGCCCGGCACAACCGCTTTGGCCAGATAGAAGATGGGATGGAGATTGCCATCGAACATCTCATTCCACCCCTCGACCGTTTCTTCGAGCAGATTGATGCGATGGTAGGGACCGGCGCCGTTAATGAGGACGTCGATACCTCCCCACTTCTGTTCAACCTGATCCACGAGGTCTGTGGCCGCGACCGGGTTCGACACATCGCAGCGAATGGCCAACGCCTGCCCGCCCCGTTCCGTGATGGTTAGGGCGGTCTTTTGCGCATCGGCTTCGCTGGTGCGATAGCAGATAGCGACCTTCCAATGCTGCGCGGCCAGGTCGAGCGCTACCCCACGCCCGATGCCTTTTGCTCCGCCGGTGATGAGTGCCACGCGTGTATTCATGGTCGATGTCCGTGGTGAGAACAGTGGTTAGGTCTTCGTCCGCAGGCCTTTGGCGAGATGCTGGAGCGCGCCGGCAGTGCGTGTTGAAAAGGCCTGTTCATTTTTCGGTTTCTTCGCGTCCGCGGCACTGGCGTCGATCAGTGCTTGAAGATCGTCGATACTATCAACATCGCGCCAGGAAGGAATCAGCGCCAACTTCAATCCGAGGCTTGCGGCTTTCTCTTGAGTTGCGGCGAGCACGCGATCTGTCGACCAGGCAATGCCGGCAAAGAGTTCCGGTCTGGGCTGCTTGAGGCCGATCAAATAATAGCCGCCGTCGAGGGCCGGTCCTAATACGATGTCGTGTGTGTCCAGCAAGGCCAGGGCCTGCTTGTAATGGTCGAGCGGTAGCGACGGGACATCGGTGCCGACAATGAAGACTCGTTGATAGCCCTTCCCGAACAGGGTCGCGAATGCCTGCTCCATGCGCGCACCCAGGTCATCGCCGACTTGATCGATCAGCTTCACGCTCTGCCGCTCTTCCATGATCTGGAAGAAGACAAGTGTGGATGATGGCGCGCAGGCCAGATAGCGATCGATCGGCAGCTTTAGCTTAATAGCGGCGACCTTGGTGCGTTCGAGCATGTCGATGACAAAGCTGCCGTGCAAGGTGGCGGCTTCGTCATGTGTCAGCGGGGGGCAGAGCCGGGTTTTGACCTGTCCGGCAATCGGGGCTTTCGCGAAGATGACGAGAGCGGCGTTCTGTGCGGTCTGAGTTGACGAGTGAGTAGATGCCTGCTTCATCGGATGGCCCCGTAAAAGTGTTTGAGTCGAGTGGGATTGACTCCCAGCCAATACAGGAAGCGCAGCGTCCACATCAAGAGAATTGTGCGCAGCGGCCCGTTTTTCTCCCAGCGCCGAAACGAGGTCGTGACGCAGTCCGTGAGCGCCGCGGTCGGCCCCTGGCGCTTCAATCGCCGACTGAATTCTATATCTTCCATCAGCGGAATATCCGGGAATCCGCCCATCTGTTCAAAGATCCGACGGCGGACGAAGATGGCTTGGTCGCCGGTGGCGATGCCGGTGAGACGCGAGCGCCGGTTCATGAACCAGCTGATGACTGTGCCCCACCGGGAGGGCCGATCGAAGCGGACATCGAACCGCCCTCCGACGACCAGAGAATTCTTCAGTGTAGATTCAATGACTGTTTTCGCATGCGGCGGAAGCTCCGTGTCGGCATGTAGAAACAGAAGAATGTCACTGTTGCAGGCCTTCACTCCTTCATTCAGTTGGCGAGCGCGGCCGGTCGGCGCGGTGACCAGCCGCACGGCCGGCACTCTGGCACAACAGGCTTGAACCATCTGGGGTGTGGAATCAGTGCTGCTGCCGTCGCTGACGATAATTTCGTCGAATCCCAAGGCGACGGTGCGGGTGAGAGTGCGAGCGATGGTCGAAGATTCGTTAAGAGTGGGGATGATGACGGAAATCATCATCGGGGCTTTATCGGTCCGGTGTCTTCGGCTCTCGGAACATGAAGTACATGACGACGACGACGGTGGTCCAGAAGACGACTTGCTTGTGCCAGAAGAGCACTTCGCCATAGTGGAAAAAGCCCAACCCGATCGCGATGGCGACGATCATGACGCTATAGCGCCAGGTGGGGTTTTCAATCACCGCATTGGCCCAGACGGCGACCCCGCCGAAGTAGATCAGCAGCGGGACGGCATTGATTTCGAATCCGCCGCTGATCGACAGAAAGACATTCAGAAAGCCGATGAAGATCAGCGCTGTGCCGGTCATCATGCCGGCGACGCTGAGTTGCTTGTCTTCGCTCGTCTCGCCGTCCACGTGGCCCGGCGATGAAGCCGGAGCCGGATCTTTTGTCGGGAGGTCTGTGGGTGCCATGGTTACACTTTGAAATGTTTGCTGAGTGTGAGCGCCTGCCCTTGATACGACGACCCTAACGTGGTGCCGTAGAGCTGTGAGGGTACGTCGAGCATACGGTCATATACAACCTTAAAAAACGTCTGTCCGTCGTGAATCAAAAACGGCACATCGTGGGGGCGGACTTCCAGGACCACCTGCGTCCCTTTGATCTCTCCTTTCGCTCCATATCCGAAGCCCGGATCGAAGAAGCCGGCGTAGTGCGTGCGCAGTTCTCCGCAGGCCGCTTCATAGGCGACCATCTCGGCGGCGTATCCGGCCGGCACGCGAATCCGTTCCTTGGAGGCCAGGATGTAAAACTCTTCCGGCTCCAGGAGGAGGCTGTCTTGCCGATGGCGATAGAGCGGTTCCCAAAAGTCTGCGGCGCTATAGTGCCCGACTTTGGCCAGATCAATGACGTGGCTGTTCTTCTTGGCTCGATAGCCGATGATGCGCGAGTCGGTCCGGTCGTCGCCCTTCAGATCGATGCGCAGGAAGAGCCCGCGCTCGGCGCGGAACTCGCGTTGCTCCAATGCTTTTCTGGTGGGGCTATTGTGATAAAGCAGTGGGGATTTGCTGTGCAGCGTCTTCAGCGACGCGTCGCTGACGGTCGCTTCGCCGCGGACGAACCGGATCTGATTCAGCGACTGGCCGGTCCGGACTTTGACAGCGAACGAACGAGGCACGACTTCGAGGAACAGGGGCCCGTGATAGCCGGCCCGGATTTCGTCGAAGCCCGCATTCAGGTCCGTGACGACACGGGTGAAGACGTCGAGCCGGCCGGTGGTGCTTTTCGGGTTCGCCCGGGCGCGCAGATTTTTGGGGAGTTTCAGGTGCTCCAGCAGCGGGACGAGATAGACATGGCCTTTTTCCAGGATGGCCCCTTCCGTCAAATCCATCTCATACATGACGAGATCTGATTGATAGAAGTCGAGCACGTCGAGCCGTGAGGAAATCGGGGAGAGTTCCGGAAGAAAGCTGCTGATTAGGCGATAGGCTTTGCGTCCCAGACGCAGGTCGAGGCTGGCCGGTTGAATCTGCCGGTCTTCGATCGCGGGGGATGCCGTGAGGGCACCGGTGGCAATCAGTTGCTTAATGTCCTGATAGGGAAGAATTCCGTTGGTGGCGCGACGGCTCACAGTGGGTTGAACCTCCTTGTGATCGCTGGGGAGTCGCTCTGGGCGAAGATGATAGTGAAAACATTCAGGTAGGTATGGCGGTTCACGATGTCTTATGCCTCCTCATGATCGTTTCCGCAGGAACCCCATCCCGGATGCGCACCGACCATGGGGAGTTCGCGTCCATTCCCCTGTTTCGGTTGCGGATAGTGGAATGTCTTATTCTCATAATTCTGCAGCACGGCGCCGTCTTCATCGAGATGCACCAGGTAGTCGCTGGGGAGAAGCGGAATTTTCCCTCCGCCGCCGGGGGCGTCGATCACGAAGTGCGGGACGGCCATTCCGCTGGTGTGTCCCTGCAGCGCTTTGATGATGTTCAGGCCGGTTTCGACTGTCGTGCGGAAATGGTTGGTGCCTTTGGTCAGATCGGCTTGATAGAGGTAGTAGGGTTTCACCCGGGCAAGGAGCAGCTGATGGACGAGGCGTTTCATCACCTCGGGATCATCGTTTACCCCTTTCAAGAGGACGGTCTGCGCTCCGAGCGGCACACCGGCATCCGCGAGCATGCCGCAGGCCGCTTTCACCGCTGGTGTCAGTTCGTCCGGATGGTTGAAGTGAAGGTTCATATAGATCGGGTGGTATTTCTTCACCAGCTCGCACAGCTTTGGGGTGATCCGTTCGGGCAATGTTCCGGGGACCCGCGAGCCGATGCGAATCAGTTCCAGATGCGGGATCGTCCGCAACGCCTTGAAAATCCGCTCCAGGAGATAGTCGGGGAGCAGCAGCGGATCACCGCCCGAGAGGATGACGTCCCGCACCTCGGTGTGTTCACGCAGATAGGCGATGGCGCGATCCAGTTCGCCCTTCTTCAGAAAGCCCGGCTTCCCCACCAGCCGCTTTCTGGTGCAAAAACGGCAGTAGATCGGACATTGGTTGGTGACCATGAGGAGGACGCGGTCGGGGTACCGGTGGACGAGGTGAGGGACCGGACTCATCAGGTCTTCTTCAAGCGGATCGTCCTCCGCATCGATATCGTCCAATTCCGCGATCTCGGGAACCACCTGCTTCCAGATGGCGTCGCCTTTTTCCTTCATCGTTCCGAGGACGGTCGGGGTGATCCGCATGGGGTACGGACCGACGATGGCTTCTATTTCTTTCTCGTCGAGTCCGAACCGGTCAGCCAGATCTTTTGGCTTCACGATGCTCTCAGCGAGTATTCGTCTCCATTCCTCCACGGGCGTCATGGCCTCCTATTCAAGAGATGAAACCACTTGCGCCAGGGGTGGACGCACCCTGTCGCCGATCGTGCGGGAACGCAGGGTCTATCGAGGGTCTAGGAAGATGTCTTGGCATAGTGGGTGTCGAGGTGGGCCAAGATGTCGTGTGTCTCGGTCAGGACGGTGTTTCCGTCTGTGAGCACGGGCACGTAGTACTGACCGGACACTTCATGGACCTGTTTCCGCATCGGGCGGATATCCGGCACGATAATGTCGGTGTACGCGACATCGAGTTCCGAGAGTTTGTCCCGCACGACTTCGCAGTCAGGACACCAGTCGACATGATAGAGCGTCAGCGCCATGATGGCCTTAGGCTACCATGGAAAACAGTAAAAGTGGAATGAGGCATTTGGGGAAAAGGAAGCGGGGCTGACGTTACGATTGCTGCAGCGCGCAGGGGACCATGATGGCGTCTTTCATCCCGTGAATAATTTTCTTTTCCGCCGAGCAGATGGTGGCCAGAATCCCGGCCAATTCGGCTTTGCCCTCGGCCACAAAATAGTACGGTGACAGGCGCGCCCGCCCGTTCATCCGCACGAGCTGGTTGGACGCCGGATCCCAGTAGTCGAGTTCGTAGATGCGGCCCTTGTGGAATTCCTGAAGAATGTAGGGCGTCGTCGGAAACGACGCGAGTGCGTGATCGATGGCAGCGGCCCATTCGGTCTGCGGGAGATCGTGTCCGACCGACACGCCCCGGCTGCCCCAGGCCAGTTCGGAGAAGCCTGATGGCTTGATCACATAATGGCGTTCTTTTTGCGTAGCGGCTGCGAGATCGCGCCAATTGGTCACGGCTCGGTCACCCATGCGCAGCCCGGGAATCGTGGCGGTCGGTGGAATCGGCGCCGGGTCGAGGAGCCAGGTGCGCGGCATAATCGTCGTCAGGTCCAGCAAGGTAGCTTCGCCGAGTTCCTTTTCCCAGAATGGCCGGAGCACCGGATGGTGCAGGAGGGCAAAGGCCGACTTCTCTTCCAACGCCGGTTTATAGGGCGGGGTGACCGCCACTAACTCTTTTTTTGCGGCGTACTGGATCAATTCGGCTTTCGGGATGTTCAAGAGATCGAACAGTTCATAAAAGCGATAGAGTACGGCGATGGGCTCTTCACCCGTGTCCGTCCGAAGCCGTAGGCCGTCTTCCGTAAATCGTACGTCCCGCGGTTCCACGCAGTAGGCGTGCAGTCCCTGCTCGCGGAGCCGGGCGGCCAGCCAGGTCATTTCCGGCCGGTATTCCTTAGCCTCTTCCGACGCGACAATGGCGATGCAGCCGGTCCGTTCCCGCTGGATGGCCTTCAGCATGGCGGCGAATCCAAGCGCCATGCCGTCGCGGCCGCCGACGAGCGGCAGAGGCTGGTCGTCGAGTTCGCTATAGATGGAGGACAGGCAGGCGGTTAGGCCGATCCCGCCGGGGACCGAGTCCAGTTCGGTGATGACCATGCCGTCCTGGGTGGGAATGACATCCGGTCGAATGACTGCGGGCAGCTCATCCCGAAAGCGCTTCATCCTGCTATAGGCAATCAACGCGTCGGGTTTGCCCTGGTCGAGATACTGCGCGACCCATTTCGGCTGAACCCCCTTCACGCTTTCGAGATAGAGGCGGTTGTGAGCCCGGTAGAAGGCCAGGAGTTGAGGGCCTAGTTTGGTGAAAAATTCCAACTGTTCCTGCGAGAGGAAGAGCGGGCAGGGGCTGACCCGCCAGGAGTTCGTCGCCTGTGGTGCGGCAGCCGAGGCAAAGAGGCCGGCGGCTTCCAACTGAGCGCGGATATCGGCACATCGGCGGACGGCAAGGTCCGGCGCCAGTGATGAACAGGGTGACGGTGCGTGAGCCAAAGGACTGTTCCTTAATGGGGTGTTGTGCGAGTTTCAGAATGCAGGCGCCGTGCGAAGAGGATGCTACCATGAGGGGCGGGAGCGGACAAGGGGTGTTCGTGCTGTGGCCGTCCGTTGCCTGTGTGGTAAATCGCGGACGCGGAGCATCCTGAGGGGGCGATGGAATGTGTGGACGAGTGATCGTTCCTTGCTCGATGGGCGGAGCCCATCGTATGATGGGGCCGTCATGGCGCTTGACCAGTTAGAGTTCAATTCGCACGTGAGCCCGTCTAATCCACTGCCACAATTCGTTCCCGGTTCCGTGTGTGTTCAATGCGAGGTGTGTTGCCGGTTTCCTGAATCGGACAGTTTCCTTAGACCCTACTTTACGCGGGATGAAATCGGGGCCGCGGTAGCGCAAGGATTGTCGCCCGCGCTGTTTACGGATCCCGTCGGATCTCAAATTGCGCTCGTCAAAGACCCTGAGAGCGAAGGATATCTGTGTCCTGCCTTCGATCCCGCGACCTCACGCTGTGGCATCTACGACCACCGGCCCCTCGATTGCCAGCTCTATCCGTTGGCGCTGATGTGGAGTGCCGACGGTTCACAGGTTGAGCTGGGTTGGGATACCAAGTGCCCCTTCATGCGGGAGGCCGTTCCCGGAGAGATCCATCAGCACGCTGAACGTGTTCATGCGCTTCTTCAGCAGGAGGCTACACTCCAGCTTCTTGCGAACAATCCGCGTTTAATCGGTCGGTTTCAAGAGGATGTGATCGTACTCGCCTCGCTGCCGGAATTGACGGACCGTCTACGTTTCCATCAGCCGGACTCGCGTCTTCGTCCGCTTCGGCTGGAGGATGCGCCCCGGATGAAGGAGGCGTTGGAGAGGTCCGAATGTCCGGGCCATGAGGCACTAGCGGCCTATGCGTTTGTGTATCACTATATATGGACGACGACGTTGTCCTATTGGTGGATGGAACGGGACGGTGTATTCTTCCTGTTCGCCCATTCTTCCGATGGCTGGTTTATGCCGCTCCCCCCGCTTGGGCCAAGACCACTCGAAGAAACGGTAGGGGAGGGGCTAGCCGATTTGCATCGATGGAATCACGGTTCTCCAGTCAGCCGGATCGAGAACGTCACGGATCGTCAAAAAGCTCGTCTCGCCGGCAGTCATCTGCAATGGTCGGACAAATCCTCGGACTATCTGTACCGGGCCGACTCGTTGGCGCAGCTTGCTGGAGATTCCTATAAGTCGCAACGTGCGCTCTGCAATCGGGTCGAACGAACAGCGTCGGTGACACTCCGTCCTTATACGGTGGCTGATCAGCCTGTGTGCCGTGACCTGTTCCGTCGATGGGTGTCGCAGAAGCAATCGGGACAGCTGGATACAATGGGACAATTCCTTCTAGAGGACGCCGAAGCAGCGCATGAGCTCATTTGGGCGTTTGGCAATCGGCTGGGGCTCGCCGGCACTGTGGCCTGTGTGCAGGATCAGGTGATGGGCTATACGTTTGGCTACCGGCTGACGCCTGAGACGTACGCGGTACTGGTCGAAGTCGCCGACCGATCCGTGCCCGGTTTGGCGCAGTATCTGTTTCGCGAGACCTGTCGCGCCGCGCGCCGCGGGGGCGCCAAGTATATCAATGCCATGGACGATGCCGGTCTTCCGGGTCTCCGAGCCGCCAAGCAGGCGTACCATCCTGTGGCCACGATCAAGAGTTGGATTGCGAGTCCGCTACAGCCATGAGCTTCCCTGTCGCCTCACCACTTGCGCAGTCCTCACGCCGTTACGGGTGGCTTCCGTTTCTGATCGTCTTGGTCACGATCCTCGCGCTTGGTATCGGGGCGGTGCTGCTACGGTATGTGGAGCGGCGGTTGGTGTGGGCCGCGGGAGAACAGTTGACGCTCGCGGCGGCGGAAGTGTCGGACAAGTTGGACCGGTTGTTGTTTGAGCGCTATGGCGATGTGCATATGATGGCCCGTGCCTTTGCGCTTCGTTCGTCGGATCGGCGGTACCTCGGCAGCTACTTGGCATGGATGAAGACGGCCTACGCGCCGATGTATCACTCGTTGGGCGTTACGGATCAACAAGGAGTCATGATCGCCTCGACGGAAGACGCCCTGATTGGAAAGGATTTCAGCCAGAGCGAGTGGTTCCGGGGAGCGCACGAGTCTCGGCGGGTTCTGGTGGGGGATGTGCCGAGGCATGAGGCCGGTCAGGGAGTGGAAACGGTGGCCTTTACGGCGCCAATTCTTGATGCCGAAGGGACGTTCTTAGGGGTGATCACCACGCGGGTGGCGGTGCCGGTATTGGAGGACGTCACGACGCGAACGATCCGGTCGCTTCAACGCCGTGAAGGGTTTGGTGGAGCGGTTGAATATCAGATGCTCGCAAAGTCCGGCGAGGTATTCGTCGACTCGAACGTTCCGTTACACGAGAAGATCAATCTGCTTGAGCTGGGGCTGCCTTCAGTAAAACTGAGTCAGGCGGGGGAGCCGGGCTATGTGATCGAGGAGCATCTCCGTCGGCATGTGCAAGTGGTCACGGGCTACGCGGTGACGAAGGGCTACGGAGAATTTCCCGGCCTGGGCTGGACGGTGCTGGTGCGGATCGACCGTGACGCGATCCTGGCGCCGATACGCTCCGTCGTGCTCTGGAAGGTCGGCGGTGCGGCGCTGGTCATCTGGTTCCCGCTCCTGGTGTTGCTGTTGTGGTCGACGGTGCGGCTGCGGGCGGAGTATCGTCAGGCCCAGCAGGAGAGTGCCTGGGCGCGCGCGGCTGAAGCCGCGCTGCTCCAGAGCCAGGAGCGCAATCGCGCCATTGTCGATACGGCCCTCGACGGAGTGATCACTATTGATGCGGCGGGTGTCATCACGGATTGGAATGCCCAGGCGACGGCGATTTTCGGTTGGGCGCGCGACGAAGTGCTGGGGCGGATTTTGTCGGAGACGGTCATCCCTGAACGAGACCGCGCGGCGCATAACCACGGGCTTCGGGAGTTTCTCCGGACCGGCGTCGGGCCGATTCTCAATCGCCGGATCGAAATCACCGCACGGCATCATGATGGCCGGGAGTTCCCGGTGGAATTGTCCGTGTCTCCCGCCCGGATCGGCGAAGCCTATATTTTCAGTGCGTTTGTCCGTGATATCACCGATCGACGGAAGGCCGAGCGGCGGTTGGCGTCGCAATATGCGGTGACCCGGGTCTTGTCCGAGTCCTCGACATTGGAAGAAGCTGTCCCGAAGATCATTCAAGCCGTCGGGGAAAGCCTTGAGTGGGACCTCGGTGTGTTTTGGCGCTTTGATAAACAGACCAACGTGCTCCGGTGCTTGGATCAATGGCAGACCCCGACGTTTCAAGGCGATGCGTTTGCGCTGGCGGCGTGGCACCAGTCGTTCGCGTCAGGAGAAGGGTTGCCGGGACGGATCTGGGCGAGCGGTCAGCCTTGTTGGATCGCGGATGTGGCGCTCGACCCTCAATTCCTTCGGACCGATGTGGCGGCTCAGGTCGGACTGCACGGAGGGTTCGGGTTCCCGATCCGAATCGCGGGCGAGATCGAAGGGGTCATTGAGTTCTTCAGCCGGTATGTGCGGGAACCGGATGATGAGCTGTTGAAAATGGTCACGGATATCGGGCTTAAAATCGGCCAGTTCGGCGAGCGGACCAAGGCCGAAGACGCGCTGCAACAGACCGAGGCGCAACTCCGGCAATCGCAGAAGATGGAAGCGGTGGGGCGACTCGCCGGTGGCGTCGCCCATGACTTCAATAATCTGCTGACGGTGATTCGAGGGTATAGCGAATTGATCTTGGGTCGCCTGGCAGCCGGCGATCCGGCCAAGCGTGAAATGGAAGAGGTTAAGAAAGCCGCGGATCGTGCGGCCGGCCTGACAAGTCAACTCCTGGCGTTCAGTCGCCGCCAGTTTGTCGCGACGAAAGTGGTTGATCTGAACGCGATTGTCACGAATATGGATGGGATGCTGCGGCGTCTGTTGGGTGAGGATATCATCGAACTCTGTTCGGAGCTGGATCAAGGGTTAGGGGCTATCAAGGCTGATCCTGGGCAGATCGAACAAATTGTGATGAATCTGGCCGTGAATGCCCGCGATGCGATGCCGACCGGCGGGCGACTGACGGTCGAGACTCGGAATATCTCGATCGGCAAGGGCCCGCGCCGCGAGACGATGGCGCTCGATCCTGGAGATTACGTCCTTCTGGCCGTCAAGGATACCGGGCACGGGATGGATGAAGAGACGCAGTCGCATCTTTTTGAACCGTTCTTCACTACAAAGGCCAAGGGGAAAGGAACGGGGCTAGGGCTGTCGACGGTCTATGGGATTGTGAAGCAAAGCGGTGGCACGATTGGGGTCGAGAGCAAAATCGGCAAAGGGACAACGTTTAAAATTTTCTTTCCGCGAGTGGACGGCGTGGCGCAGAGCGGCCAGGCGGCTCCCGCGAATGCCGATCGCGTGCATGGACGCGAAACCATTCTGCTCGTGGAGGATGAGCCGGCAGTGAGAGGATTGGTTCATGAAACGCTGCGGCTGCATGGCTATACGGTGCTGGAGGCCCGTCACGGCATCGAAGCCTTGCTGACCGGTACCAGGCACCTCGGGCCAATTCATCTCTTGCTCACTGATGTGGTGATGCCTCAGATGAGCGGTCCGGAAGTCGCTGAAAAGCTCACGTCGGTCCGGCCGGAAATCAAAGTGCTGTATATGTCGGGCTACCCCGATCATCCCGTATTTGCGCAAGGCGGGATCAAGCGGGACACCGCGTTTCTCCAGAAGCCGTTTACCCCGAACGTGTTGGCTCAGAAGGTCCGTGAAGTGTTAGACGGTGTTAAGGTGGCCTAGCGCGGCGGCCTGATCTCCCGCCGATCGGCTTGATCTTCCCCCTCGGTTCCGTTTATCGTGCCCCAAAATACTTCACAGTAGGATGGATCAGCTATGAGTCAGCCAGGACGCGAACTCGATATTCAGGCCTTTCGCATTGACCGGGAACCGTTCTACGCCGAGGTGCGTGGCGAGGTCGGTTTGTTTACGATTGCCGCCAAGAGCAAGATGCCGGTGATGCTGAAGGGGCCGACCGGATGCGGGAAGACCCGATTCGTGCAGCATATGGCGCACAAGCTGGGCCGTCCGCTGATTACCGTCGCCTGTCATGAAGATCTCACCGCGTCCGATCTGGTCGGGCGCTATTTGTTGAAGGGGCAGGAGACAGTGTGGGTGGACGGCCCTTTGACCGTCGGCGTGAAGCATGGGGCGATTGTGTATCTCGACGAGGTGGTCGAGGCGCGGAAAGACACGACCGTGATCATCCATCCGCTCAGCGACGATCGTCGCGTGCTGCCGATCGAGAAGAAGGGCCAGATCATCGAGGCGGCTGATGACTTTATGCTCGTGATCTCTTACAACCCGGGCTATCAAAGCGTTCTCAAGGATTTGAAGCAAAGCACCAAGCAGCGATTCATGGCCATCGAGTTCGACTATCCGTCCCCCGCGATCGAAACCACCGTGGTGGAGCGTGAGGCAGGGGTCAGCCGGGAAATCGCCGAGAAGCTCGTGAAACTCGGCGGCAAAGTCCGCAATCTCAAGAACCATGGGTTGGAAGAGGGCGTGAGTACCCGGTTGCTGATCTATGCCGGGACGCTCATCAAGCAAGGTGTCGCGCCCGATCAGGCCTGCGACGTGGCGATCGCCCGTCCGATCACCGACGATGGGGATATGCAGCGCAGCATCCACGAGCTGGTCAAAGCCATTTTCTAGTCCACGCCGTCACGACTCCTTACACGCATGACTCATCCGATCGTGCAGGACACTAAGGGCGGCGCGATCCTCACGATTCAGGTCCAACCCAAAGCCTCGAAGTCCGAGTGTGTCGGTTTGCACGGTGATGCGCTCAAGATTCGTGTAGCGGCTCCGCCGATTGATGGCAGGGCGAATGACGCCTTGCTCGAGTTTCTTGCGACGCAGCTCAAGGTGCCTCCATCCACGCTCGCGATTCATGCCGGCGCCGGGGGGCGGCACAAACGGGTTCTGTGCAGGACGCTGAACGCGGCGGAGGTGCTGGCGCGATTGGGCCTGACCGCAGGGAAAGGATCGGTGGCCTCATGAATAGATGGGCAGCGGCTCTCGTTGGTGCGCTCTGCGTGGTGACGTCGGCCTGTTCGAGCGCGAAGCCGGTCTTGTATCCCAATCCTCATTTGCAGTCGGTTGGCAAGGAGGTGGCGGAACAGGATATCGACGCGTGCAAACAACTGGCTGAGTCTGCCGGAGCCGAAGAGGCGAGCGGAAAGGGGGGCCGGGTGGCGACGAGTACAGCGGTCGGAGCGGGTGTGGGTGCCGCGGCGGGCGCAGTCGGAGGCGCTATTTCCGGTGCGGCCGGGAGTGGATCGATCATTGGCGCCGCGAGCGGGGCGGTCTGGGGACTCCTCACCGGTATTTTCTACGCGTTCGCAGGTTCCCCACAGCCGAATCAGGCGTACGCGAATTTCGTCAATCGGTGTTTGCAAGAAAAGGGATATGAAGTGACGGGGTGGCAGTGAGGGAATGGCCTGGGCCTCGGGGTTGTTTCGTGCTCGCCCAACGCGCGGCCTCAGAAGGCCCTCGTTGGATGCGCGCAGTAGAAATCAACCCCGAGGCCCAGGTCTGAAATGGGGAACGGTGGTGGTTGGTCAATGCGCGCAATGGCGCATTGACCAAGGCAATCGGCTAGGTAGTTGGGGAGAGAATGATCGGAGGGGTAAAAGCGTGCTGAGCCAATCGATGTGCCGGATTGTCGCCGTTCTATTACTGCTTAGTCTTGGGGCCTGTGCGGCGCCGGGGCCGGTGTTGCGTTCGAACAAGCATCTGCAATTGAACGGGAAAGAAGGGGCGGAGCAGGATATTGCCGCCTGTCAGGATAAAGCGGAACGGGCCGGATTAAAATCCGGTGTGAACCGCTCTGGGAGTATCGCCAGCGGCGGGCTGTTGGGATTGATCATCGGGGGAGCGGGTGGGGCTTCAGCTGGCTTGATTGGAGGCGGTGTGGGTGTTGCGATCGGCGCGGCTGTTGGTGGCGGCTTGGGTTTCATTGGCGGACTGGCCGCTGGCGCATACAAACCGGTAGATCCTGACCCAGCCTATGCCGACTCTGTCGTGCATTGTCTTATTGAGAGGGGCTATGACGTGAGCGGGTGGGAGTGAGGGGGAGGGGATTAGGGGCATCGGTCGATGTTCCTTGCTCGCTGACCGCCCACGCAAGACTCATCAAATGTCCGATTGAGGGCGGTGGTCGCTCGATGCGCGCAGGGGAACATCGACCGATGCCCCTACGGTGGTGAAAGGGGAAGATTGTTCGAAAAGGGGCAGATTAACAGAGAGTGCTTTTGCAGTCGGTGACCACGAGATTCGTTGCTTTTTCAGCCGCGTCAAGATCAACCGTCAGCCACGCGATTCCTGCCGGTCCGTCTTCTTTTTGTGAACTGCCCTCAATCACGCTGATGATGTAATAGCGACCTGCCGGAATCTTGGTGAACCAGAAGTGGCCGGTTGGATTGGCCCTGGTGGTGCGGAGATAGGGGAGGATTCGTTTGTCCGAATCCAGTTGCCGAAGGGCCTCCTGGGCGCAGTTCAAGGGCTGGTGTGACGTCGGTGTGGCATTGGCTGTTGGTGGATCACCCGGTGACGAACAGGCGGTTCCTCTCGCGCTATGGTCGAACCAGTAGCGAGTGTACTTCGTAACAGGAATCAGATGGACCGGAACACCGGCCTGTGTGATGGCCTTTCCTGACGAGGCCCCCAGGAAGACCTGGCCTGCCAACGTGCCGTGTCCTTTCTGTTTATAGGCAACGAACTCCTTTTCATTGAAGACCGGAGGGGACGCCGGACTCGATTCGACGGCAGCCCCCTGACTCAGGCAGAGGCCGCTGGCCAGGAGCAGCACCGCTACTCCGAGCGAGAGGCGTTGGCCTGGTCGTAAGATGGTCATTTTTCGGAAGGCGCCGGCTTGTCGGGAGGAGCGACGGGTACGGTTGCCTTATGTTTCAGCGCGCGGCCTTTGTCGGGAGTCGGGTCAGTGATGAGACCGTAGATTTCCCGTCCCTCGTGGCCCTCGGGAAGGTATTCGGTAATCGGCATACCGTCTTCCCGGACAAACAGGAGGCAGTGGCAGTATTTATAGATCTGCATTTCATCGCAGGCGCACATCCATCGCCGGAGTTTCGCTTCGGCCTGCTTATCCTTATAGAAATTACAGGGGCAGAGGGGCTTTCCAAGTTCGTCGATATGCATCGCCAGGCCTTTGACGACGGCTTCGGTGACGGCGGGAGTAGGGTGCATAGTGGTGCCGCTCTTTTCGGCAAACCCCTTCACGTATTTCCACATTTTATCGAGGCTCTCTTGCTTGGGTTCGGCCATGCTGTCTCCCTTCAGATCGATGCGTCCGGAGCAGGAATCGCTAGTTTACAAGCGCCAGGGCGTCCTTTACAATCCACCACTTCGCAAATTCGGCATCAATTTGGATAGATGGGCCATGGCTGACTCTCACGCGGCAACAGCGTTGATCAATCGGTTGAGCGGCGATCTGGGGCAGGCCTCGGCCGAGCAGCTGGTTGCCCGATTAGCTGCGGTCGGAGGCAAGCCGGAGCCGGTTGCGGCGGTGTTGTCACTCTTGGAAGAACTGGCCGATGTGTCTGAAAAGGTCGGCCGCGCTGCGGTCGAGGCGCTTCCTGAATTGGCCCGCCGGGCTGGTCTGACGCCGGTCGTCGCCTGGCTCAATCTCGGCATCGTCCTGGTCGAATCCTCGGGTGCGTCTGCGTTGAAGTATTTTAAGGAAAGCCCGCGCATGCTGGGGGTGGTGGACCAGCTGGCGGCGCGTAGCGCTATTCTCGCCGTCGGGGCCGAGCTGGCCGAGCAAGATGCCAATGTGACCCTGGAGTATCTCCGGACGGCGCCGCTTCTCCTCGACGTGATTCCCGCGGAGCAGTTACAGCCATGGCTTGAGATCGGGGTGGAACTGACACAGATCGATGTGGTGGTAGGCCTGGAGTACATCCGGCAACTCGCAGCCATTGCGCCGGTCCTGCCGCTGAGTGACGTGCGGCAGTGGGTCGGATTCGGCATGAAGCTGATTCAACCGAATGCCATCGGGAACCCTGACTATCTGGGCACGTTGGAGTTTCTCCGGACCAGTCCGGCGATTCTCGGAGACCTGGAGCATGCGGCGCTCCGCCCGAAAGTCTTATCGCTTGGAGCGGTGCTGGCTGAGCATTCGCCAGAGTCTGCCATTGCCTGGTTAGCGGAGGCGCCGGCGCTGCTGCGGACCTTGTCCTCGGTCGAGTGGCAGCTCAAAGTAGTGCAATACGGGGGATTAATCGCTGAACGGGATGCGGCGGCGACACTCGCGTATCTGCGGCGCGGCCCTGAGATCGTCGCCATGATCGGAGTTTCCCCCGATGCTGTGGCGCGATTTGAAAATTGGTTCAAGGCGGGGATGGAAGTCCTGGCCTACAGTGTAGAGGGAGCGAGAGCGTACTTCGGGTTGGAATCGCAGCGGGCCTTGGCATCGGTGGAGCAAGCTTTGAGCGGTGTGCCGTTGCGGCAAGTCGCCCGGACCATCAAATTGTTCGTGCAGGGGCTGTGCGGATCGGATGTGCAGATTCAGGCGCTTCCGGTTGCGGTGACGGCGGTGCCTGCTCGCGCAACGGTCAGTGCCGATGGACGAACCATTGCCCTTCCCGCGCTGCTCCGGCGGTATCCGACCTACGATGAAAATGTGCGGCTCTATCTGGTAATGGCTGCGCATGAAGCCGGCCATATCGAGTTCGGCACCTATCGCCTCACACTGGACTCGCTTCAGGATGTGGTGACGGCCGTCTGTGACCGGTATGGACGCGGCGTGCAGCACCCGGCGTCGCTGGCTGCCTTGTTCCGGCTTTATCCGCACCCGCGCTTGATTCAGGATCTCTGGATCGTGCTGGAGGATGCGCGGGTTGAGGCGCATTTGCAGCGGGAGTATCCAGGACTTCAGCGGGATCTTCAGCGGGTGGCCGGGGAGGCAGTGACTCCGCGCGACCCGGCGCACGGACTAACCGTAAAGGAACTGCTGGTCGATTGTCTGTTGCGCCTCTCGACCGGCGAATCGGTCGAATCGGCCGTCCCCCGGGCGGTTCAAGATGAAGTTGCATTGCTGTGGTCGATGTGCGCCCCGGTGTTGGCGCCAGGGGCGTCCGCGGAGGATACGTTGCGCCTTGTCCATGCGGTCTATGTCCGCATGGAAGAACTGTTGCAGCCCAAGGCCGAGATGATTCAGGGCGATCCGGTTCAGGACAATCCGGAAGAGTTGGGCGTCGGGCCGACGGGGTCCGAAGAGACCGGCGATCCCTATCGTCCGATGACCAATTGGGTGTACCGGGGAGAAATGAACCCCGAGTTTATCTCGCGGGACCAGGTGCCGGGGCAAAAGGATACTGATACCGAGGGGCAAACACCCGGCGAGCGTGTGGCCAGCGGTGGGGGTGGATCCAAGGAACAAGGCGGCGACCAGAAAAGTTCAGGCGGCGCGCGGCACGAAACGATGAGCGAAGTAATGGGCGGGGGGCGGGCTTTGCCTGCGGTCGTGGATGAGTTGCTTGTCTTGCCGGTAGAGGAACGGCCGTTGGCGGAGGTGGCCGGCGCCGGGGTGAAGCGGATTCGCTATCCGGAATGGGATGTGACGATTCAGGACTACCGGGTGCAGTGGTGCCAGGTTGTGGAGCAACCGGCTGAATCCGGATCGGATGATGCCGTCATGGCGGCCCTGACGACCCATCGAAGCGCGGTGAAATCGCTCCGCCGGTTTTTTGAAAGTCTTCGTCCCCCGGCCTTCCGGCGCACAGCGGGGCAGGCCGACGGCGAGGATTTGGATATCGACGCTCTGGTTCGCCGGGTGGCGGAGCAGCAGGCGGGCATGGAAGGCAGCGATCGTATTTATGTCCGGCATGAGAAAAAAGAGCGGGATGTGGCCGTGGCATTTCTTATGGATGTCAGCGGGTCGACCAGCCGCCAGCTCGAAAGCGGCCGGCGGGTGATCGACATCGAGAAGGAAAGTCTGGTACTCCTGTGCGAAGCGCTGGAGGCGGTCGGCGATCAGTATGCGGTCTATGCCTACTCCGGACAGGGCCGGGCGCAGGTCGAGTTTTCGATCGTGAAAGAATTCGACGAGCCCTTGGGGCATGCAACGGCGCACCGCTTGGGCGGCCTGGTGCCGAGGCAGCAGAATCGCGATGGCGCGGCCATCCGCCATGCGACGGCTAAGCTGCGGGCCTGTGAGGCCAGGACGAAACTCCTGGTGCTGGTGAGCGATGGGCGCCCGCTCGATGGGGACTATAAAGACGACTATTCGCTCGAAGATACCAAGGCGGCGCTGCGTGAGGCCCGGCAGGCCGGGATCGATCCCTTCTGCGTCACGATCGATGCGGCGGCCGACGCGTACCTTCGGCGGATGTATGGCGATGTGCGGTTTGCCGTGATCGACCGGGTGGAGTCTTTGCCGGCCCGGTTGCCACGAATTTATCAACGATTGACGACGTAGGCCTATGTCCGATACATCTGCACGACCCGCGGTTCCACCCTGGCTCTATAAATTGTTTACGGGGCATCAATATCCCTATGTCCGTCGGCTGGCGAAGTTCGGTCAGGCGGTGATTCCTGGCGAGGACCGCCAGGAGCCCACTAAGGACATGATCGACGCCAAGTTCTGGGAGGTCTATCCGCGCTGTTGGGCCAAGATTCTTCAAGAAGTGAAGGTCGGGATGATCGTGGTCTTTCACGACCTGGGTGAATATCCGGCAGGCGGGTATCAGGCCCTCGTGGACGATCCAGAAGCGTTCCTGTCGGCGACATACGGCAAGAAGAAGATTAAGGTCAATTTCTACGACGGGGATAATTTTGTCTGCACGATCAATTTCAAGGTAGCAGGCTGGACAGAGCACGAGGGCGGGCATTGACGGGTCCAGTGCACCCTTTATGCTCGCGCCCGGGCGCGCGGGATTGATTGATGGAAGAGCTGTGTGGGCGGCGCTCGGTGCATGCGCGCAGTGACGGATGTGCTGAACCAGTCAAGGGGAATAGGGAGTAGGGGGAGAAGCCGACAAGACTTAGGAACTGAGGTGTGATGATGGGGCGACCGAAGATTACAGTGGTGGGCGCGGGCAATGTGGGTGGGACGGTGGCGCAACGGTTGGCCGAGCGGGATCGGTACGATGTGGTGCTGGTCGACATTGTCGAAGGTGTTCCGCAGGGGAAAGCGCTCGATATGGCGCAGGCCGGACCGGTGTGCGGCTACAGTACGCGTGTGGTCGGGACCAACGGATATGAGGAAACGGCCGGGTCGGCGGTGGCGGTGATCACGTCGGGGATCGCGCGGAAGCCCGGCATGAGTCGCGATGAACTGCTGACCACCAATGCCAAGATCGTGCAGTCGGTGGTGAAAGAGCTGATCGCCCGCTCGCCCGAGGTTATTTTATTGCTGGTAACCAACCCTTTGGACGCGATGGTGCATGTGGCCTTGAAGGTCAGCAAGTTTCCCAAGTCCCGGGTGATCGGTATGGCCGGCGTGCTTGATTCGGCGCGCATGCGCACGTTTATCGCGAACGAATTGAAAGTGCCGGGACCTGATGTGGAAGCGATGGTGCTGGGTGGACACGGCGATACGATGGTGCCGCTTCCCCGGTACACCACGGTCAAAGGCAAGCCGGTGTCGGAGCTGATCTCTAAAGACCGGCTGGATGCGATCGTCAAACGCACGCGGGAGGGCGGGGCAGAGATCGTGGGACTGCTAAAAACCGGCAGCGCGTTCTATGCGCCCTCTGCGTCGGCGGTCGATATGGTCGATGCGATCATGCAGGATCAGAAGCGGGTGTTGCCGTCGGCGGTGCTGTGTGAAGGCGAATACGGGTTGAAGAATGTCATTGTCGGGGTGCCGGTGAAGCTGGGCCGGGGCGGAGCCGAGCAGGTCATTGAGTATGAGTTGACCGCGGATGAGCGGGCGGCGCTGGAGGCCTCTGCCACGGCGGTGCGGGAGTTGTGTGCGAATGTCGATCGATTGATGATGTAGTGTCAGTGTGCCGGCGTTGTGCCGGTGGCGTGACAAATGTGGGGGGCTGCAGCATCAGGTGCAGTCGAGCAATAAACCGTGTGAGGAGAGGGAGCTATGAAATTTCTTGAAGATCCGATGCAGACGATCGGTGCGGGATTCGCACTGGCCGTCGTTTTGATAGTGGTGTTTCTCGGTATGTCCGGGGTCGGCGCGGGTGAGGTCGATTGGATCGGTATGATTATGCGCTGGGTGCATTTCCTTGCGGGTATCACGTGGATCGGGATCTTGTATTTCTTCAACCTGATCAATGCGGGCTTCCTCAAGAGCCTCGATGGCCCCACCAAAAACATCGTCATTCCGAAGCTGATGCCGGCGGCGCTCAACTGGTTCCGCCACGGGGCCTCTGTCACCGTGCTGGCGGGTATCGGACTGTATGGCTACATGTATGCCAAAGGTGGTACCGGAGCCATCGCGCTGGGTATCGGCGGATTGTTGGGCATCATTATGATGGCCAACGTCCATGCAATCATCTGGCCCAATCAGAAGAAGATCATTGCAGCCGTGACAGCAGCGGCGCAGGGGACACCGGCGCCGGCGGAAATGGCGCAATGGGGCCGGACGGCCCTCCTCGCCTCCCGTGTGAATTTCATGTTGTCGATTCCCATGCTGTTTTTCATGGGGGCCGGCAGCCATTTCAAGTAGACAGGTTTCAACCCGTTTGCCGGTCAGGGGGATTCCCGGCCGGCAACGGGCCTCTCTCGAGCCTGCTCGTCGCTCCTTTTGCCCTACATGCTCATCGATTGCCATAGGGCCCTTGTCCTAACTGCTTGAGATTCAGGCCTATTCCCCATGAGTTGCCTTGACGGAGACGCGTAGTCAGCCGTATAGTACGGCTTCTAAACTCGCGGATTTTTTCGAAGGAATGTCTATGTCCATTGCGACTGAACCCCGTCTAGTCCAAAAGCTCGAAGGGGCTCCCTGGGAGATTGAAGGCTATCTCAAGGTGGGGGGCTATGAGGCGTGGAAGCGGTGTGTCGACGGCATGAAAGCCGACGACGTCGTGGCCGAATTGAAGAAGGCCGGGCTTCGAGGCCGTGGAGGCGCCGGATTCCCAACCGGGGTCAAGTGGGACAAGGTGTTGAACCATCGAGTCAAGGAACACTACTTTGTGTGCAATGCGGGCGAGCATGAGCCGGGGACTTTCAAGGACCGGTATTTGCTCAAGACGCTTCCGCATCAATTGATCGAAGGCTGCTTGATCGCCGCCCATACTGTTCAGGCCAAAGCCGCCTTCATCTATGTGAACCACGAGTATGAAGAAGAGCGGGAGAATCTGAAGAAGGCGTTGGCTGAGGCCAACGCGCGCGGGCTGGTAGGGAAAAATGTGTTAGGGAAGGGATACGACATCGAGCTGCAAGTATTCGAGGGCCATGGCAGCTATGTGGCCGGTGAAGAGACCGCGATGTTGGAATCGATGCAAGGCCGTCCGGCGATGCCCCGTCAGAAACCCCCGTTTTATCCCACGGATTTCGGCCTCTACGGGAAGCCGACGTTAGTGAACAATGTGGAGACGCTCTGTAACATCCCGCGGATTCTGTATAAGGGCGCCGCCTGGTTTACGCAGGTCGGAACAGAGAAATGTCCCGGCACGATGATGTTTTCGCTGAGCGGTTCGGTGAATCGTCCGGGTGTTTATGAAATGCCGATGGGCGTGACGATCCGCGAGCTGATCGAAAAGTGTGGCGGCGGCGTCAAGGGAGGCCGTCAGATCAAGGCGGTATTCCCCGGTGGCCCGGCCTTCTCGATGGTGACGGCCGATCAGCTCGATCTGCAGATGGATTTTGATTCGCTCAAGAAGGCCGGAACAGGATTGGGCAGTGCGGGAACGATTGTGATCGACGATGCGACCTGCATGGTGGCTGCGACGCTGAAATACTCAAATTTCTTCAAGGGCGAGAGCTGCGGGCAATGTCCGCCCTGCCGGATGGGGACGAACAATCTGGCCACCTTGATGGCGAAGATCGAAGAGGGCCAGGGCACGCAAAAGGACATGGATAGTCTGTTGCAGCTCTGCGGGTTTGTGAAGGGGACAGGCTACTGTACGTTGGTAACCGGTGCAGCGGTCCTGGTGCAGAGCAGTGTGAAGCTCTTCCAAAAAGAGTACGAAGAGCATCTTCGGTTGCAACGTTGTCCGTTCACACCGGCGGCGGTGGGGGTGTAGGGCTCGATCATGCCGCGCGTGACCTTCATCCATCCTCAGGGCAAGAGCGGCTCGGTGACCAGAAACCTCACCTTGCTGGATGCGGCCAAGGAATTGGGTTTCTCGCTGAATCATGATTGCGGCGGCAATGCGTCCTGCACGACCTGCCGGGTCGAGGTGCAGTCAGGCAGCGAGAATCTATCAGAGATCGATTTCGATGAGCAGGACCTGCTGGACCGGGAAGACTTAAGTCAGTCCTGGCATCGACTGGGCTGTCAGGCGAGAGTGTTGGGCGATGTCGTTGTGCGGGTTCCGGAATCCAAGTTTGCGGATCCTAAGTTTGGGGAGCCGTCGGCCATACAATCAGAGGCGCAGGGAGTTGATATTCGGTAGAGAGGTGTTACACTAAGCCAACCCGGATCGCAGGTTGCGGATCTGGAGATACAGGAGGAAGACAATGGTTACCATTTCAGCGGTTGCAGAACAGAAGATCCGAGAGCTCATGGCGGAAGAGAAGGATGTGGTCGGCCTTCGCGTCTATGTCCGCGGCGGCGGATGCCATGGCTACCAATACGGGATGGCTTTTGAGTCCAAGATGGGCGAAGACGACACCGTCGTTGAAAAGGGTGACGTGAAGGTCATCATGGATTCCCAGAGCGCCCCTCTCTTGCAGGGTGCCGAAGTCGATTATGTCGACAGCGTCCAGGGGTCAGGATTCTCGATCAAGAATCCGCAAGCCAAGACGACCTGCGGTTGCGGCAGCTCCTTCAGCGCCTAAGCGGATTGACCGGAAGGAAGAGGACGCGCACTCTGCCTACAGTCTTCAGATAGTACGAAGCCAGGGTTGCCCGTGCGGGGAATCCTGGCTTCGCCTTTTTCACCGATTTCAGTGTGAATGGTATGGGACAGGGCAGCATTACCAGGCGGTATCGATTCTGCGCCGCGCATCGGTTGCACACCGACCATTTATCGGTTGAAGAAAACCGGGTGGTATTCGGCAAGTGTAACAATCCCAACGGGCACGGGCATAATTACGTGGTGCTCGTGACAATCGGGAGTCCCGATGCCGCGCAGAGCGGGCGAACTATGGACATCGATGCGCTTGATCGGATCGTCACCGAGCGGATTGTGACTCGCTTCGATCACCGGGATCTCAACCAGGACCCTGAATTTGCTACGCGGACGACGACAGGGGAAAATCTGGTGTTACTGATCTGGGATTTGCTCGCTCCGCAGGTTCCGGAAGGGCAACTCAAGAAAGTCGCCGTCATCGAGACGAGAGACAACTATTTCGAATACACGGGGTCGGCCTCGGTTGCGGCGAGATCCTAGGGAGACATTATGGCCAAGCGAGCAGCGAGCCAACGGCGGAAGCCGGTTGAGGATACGGGCGGGACGGGACGACCGGCAGATCTGGGCGTGCTGCAGGCACTCGTCACGGAGACCTTGCTGGCGCTTGGGGAGAACCCGGGCCGTAACGGATTGCTTAAGACTCCCGAGCGCGTGGCCAAGGCGCTCGCGTTCATGACGCAGGGGTATCACCGTGACATTGACCACCTCTTGAACGGGGCGCTCTTTCCGATTGAGTACGATGAAATGGTCATCGTCAAAGACATCGATTTCTACAGCATGTGCGAACATCACCTGTTGCCTTTCTATGGCAAGGTGCATGTGGGGTACTTGCCCAACAAGAAAGTGGTCGGGCTCAGCAAGATTCCTCGTATCGTCGATACCTTCGCGCGCCGGCTCCAAGTGCAAGAACGGCTTACCGTGCAGATTGCGGAGACCCTCAAGACAAAACTTAACGCGCATGGCGTGGGCGTGGTTGTCGAAGCCCGTCACCTGTGCATGATGATGCGCGGTGTGGAAAAACAAAACACGGTCGCGGTCAGCAGCTCTATGCTTGGCGCCTTCCGGACCCAGCAGCAAACCAGGCTGGAGTTTCTGAAGCTTATCCGACGCGGCGGGGTCGGCGCCTCTGACTAGATCATAGGATAGTGACTGCCAGCTATTTCTTCAGTTCTGATTCAAATTCTTCAATAAGGCGGGTAAACGCTTCCGGCTGTTCGAGGTTCGCGAGGTGTGCGGCGTTGGGGATGACGGCCAGCCTCGCATGGGGAATCTGCTCGGCCATGAGTTTCGCATCGGCCGGCGGGGTAGCTTGGTCCAGCTCGCCGACGATGATCTGGGTGGGGCAGGCGATTTGTTTCAGGAGCGGCACTGAATCGGGTCGTTCGGCCATTGCCATCAAGTCTCCGGCGATCCCGCTGATCTGATTCCCCTCGATCATTGTTCGAACCCTCTGAACAATCTCCGGTCTGTTCTGAATCGTTGTGGGACTCAAGAGCTTTGGGATCATGAGGCCGGCGATAGCAGAGGACCCCTGTTTGTAGGCGATTTGTGCCATCTGGAATCGCCCCGCTTTGCCTTCGGGCGTGTCTGCCTGCGCCCGCGTATCGGCCAGCACCATTCCATTCACCCGGTCCGCATACTTTCGGTAGAACGCCAACAGGATATAGCCGCCCATCGACAGACCCACGAACAAGGCTTGTGCGATGGAAAGATGGTCCAGCAACGCATGAACATCTTCTGCGGCCTGATCGAGACTGTAGTGCCACAGCGGCGCATCGGATTCGCCGTGTCCCCGCAGATCGATAGTGACGATGCGAAAGTGTGATGAGAGAGCGGCTTCCTGCTCAGCCCACATGGTGCGATTTAGGGGGAAGGCATGCAGAAAGACAATCGGCTGGCCGCTTCCTGAGTCGCCGTAGGCCAATGTTATGTCGTTGATCTTGGCTTGCACCAGCTCCCTCCTTACGCGGTTGCTGTTCGTAGCATCGGTGGTATTCAGGGTCAAGAGGCGGTTTGCGATCAATATACATCGCGTATACAATCCGCTGACTTATAGAGGTGACTGATGCCGACCCCGCGCGATCCAGGGCCTGATTTGTTTGCCATTCCCCAGATGGGGAGGAAGGCTGAGGCGCCGCTCGCGGAGCGGATGCGCCCGAAGGAGTTCGCCGATTTTGTCGGGCAGGATGAGATTGTCGGGCCGGATCTGCCCCTGCGGAAGGCTATCGAGACAGACCGGCTATCCTCCGTTATATTTTGGGGCCCGCCGGGATCCGGGAAGACGACGCTGGCTCACCTCATTGCTCGGCATACGAAAGCCCATTTCGTGGCATTCTCGGCAGTGACGGGCGGGATTCCTGAGTTGCGCGAGATCATCAAGGCCGCCGAGCACCGGCTCGTGTTGCAGCAGCAAAAGACGGTGCTCTTCGTCGACGAAATCCACAGATTTAACAAGGCGCAGCAAGACGCTTTTCTTCCCCATGTCGAACGGGGCACGGTAATTCTCGTTGGGGCTACGACCGAGAATCCCTCGTTTGAAGTGATCAGTCCGTTGATGTCACGCTCAATCCTGGTTGTGCTCAAGTCGCTCTCTGATGAAGCCTTGGGGCAGATCCTGGATCGGGCGCTGACCGATTCAGATATGGGTCTGGGGCAGTTGAAAGCTCGCCTGTCTCCTGGGGCGCGGCAGCGCCTGGTCGCATTCGGCAACGGGGATGCGCGCGCGTTGTTGACGGCTGCCGAGTTTGTTGTCACTCAGGCTCCGGTCAAAGCCGATGGTACTCGGCCAATCGATGAATTGCTGCTCGCGGCCTCGCTGAATAAACAGGCACTCCGCTACGACAAAGCGGGAGAGGAACATTACAACGTCATTTCCGCCTACATTAAAAGCCTGCGCGACTCCGATCCAAACGGGGCGCTATATTGGCTTGCGCGGATGTTGGAGGCAGGGGAGGACCCGAAATTCATCGCTCGTCGCATGGTCATTTTTGCTTCAGAGGATGTCGGCAACGCCGATCCCATGGGGCTCTTGGTGGCCAATGCTGTGGCTCAGGCCGTGCAATTTGTCGGGCTTCCAGAGGCCCAAATCAATCTCGCGCATGGGACGACCTACCTGGCGGCTGCACCTAAAGACAATGCGTCCTATATCGGCTTGTTAGAGGCTAAGGAGGATGCTCAGGTCCATGGAAATCTTGGAGTCCCGCTGCATTTGCGGAATGCCGCGACTTCGCTCATGAAGGGGATTGGATATGGGAAAGGGTATCGGTATGTTCACGATGATCCCCAGGCCAAGGTTGATCAGGCGCATCTCCCGGACGTCTTGAAAGAACGGCAGTATTATCGGCCGAAGCCTCGCCCATAAGGCTTTTTAGGTGGTTTACAAAGTTTTCTAATCGGTTATACTTAGACCCATGAAGCGCGGAGAGTCGAAGCAATCAGTTGCCGCCGCGGTCGCCAGCGAGCGGCGTAAGTTCGTCCGCGCGACATTAGTGGGTTCTGCTCTCATTGCGCCAAAGAGTGGTGGCCGTGCCAGTACGGCTGTGCTCGACAATGTGAATAAGATTGGCGCCGGCTTGCACACCAAGGATCGTTTCCCGGTCAATGAGCGAGTGACCGTGTCTCTCGCATTTTTAGATTCAGACGGCGCCGACCAGCAAGAAAAGCTGGAGGGGACGGTCGCCTGGGTGAAGGATTGGGAAAAAGGATTTTTGACGGGAGTGGTGTGGGACGATCTGGTGACCAGAGAAAAGAACCGCTGGCTTTTCTACTACCTCGAAGAAACGATCAGATCTTCCGTGTAGCTGAAGGTGCAGGCCCTTCCGGATTAGCCACCCCATTGTTTAAATCTCTGCACGGTGTTTCCCGGATTCCGCTAGGCGAAGGCCGTCAGTTTCTGCTTCACGTCTTCCAATTCAGCGGAGAGCGTTTCCCACCGGGCGGTGAGTCGCACAAGGTCCTTCTTCCACCCGTCATACTCGATCTGCAGATCGCTCCATGCTGTGGACTTCTCTTTGTAAAGTGAAGGATCGGCCAGCTCAAGGTCTCGTGCTTTAATCTTCGATTCACACTCGGCGATCTCGGCTTCAGCTCGCGCGACCTGTTTTTCCAGTCGGGCCTGGGTCTTGTTCAAATCTCGGCGATCTCCGGCTGAGGACTTGGCTGGAGCTTGTGATGCCATGGCTCTGGTTGGTCCGGCGTTTTTCCCTCGATCCGCTCCCTTTAAGTCGTCGCTCGATTCCTTGATGGATTCGATTTCCTGCGCTTTCTTCCACAAGTAATACTCGTAGTCGCCGGAAAAACTGCGGGCCTTGCCTTCTTCGATTTCAATGACGCGCGTGCAGACTCTGGTCAGAAAGGTCGGGTCGTGGGAAATAAAGATGATCGTGCCGGGGAAGTCTGAGAGGGCATCGGTGAGCATATCGACCGACGCCGGGTCGAGATGGTTGGTCGGCTCGTCGAGCAATAACGTATTGGCCGGTTCGACCAGCATGCGTGCGAGCGCGACGCGGTTGCGTTCCCCTCCGCTCAGCGCCTTGATCGGTTTCTTTTGATCGTCACCGGTGAAGAGAAAGGCGCCGGCAATTCCACGGAGGAAGTTCATCTCCGCTTGATGAGACACTTCTGAGAGGGATTGGAGGATTGAATGTTCTGGATTCAAGGTCTCGGCCTGGTGTTGCGCGAAGTAATGCAGCGTGACGCCATGGCCGACCGATCTCTTGCCTTTATCCGGTTCCAGCGCTCCGGCCAGCATCTTGAGCAGCGTGCTTTTTCCAGCCCCGTTTTCTCCCACCAGCGCGACGCGCTGGCCCCGTTCGATGGAGCAGTCGACTCGTTCATAGACTACTTTTTCGCCGTAGCGTTTGGCCGCGCCCTCCAGCTCCAGGACCTGCCGTCCGCTCGCTGCGGGGAGGGGAAATTTAAACTTGACTCGCTTAGGATCGCGCTTCACTTCAATCATCTTGACCTTCTCAAGCTGCTTGATGCGCGATTGAACCTGGCTGGCTTTGTTCGCCTGGTAGCGAAAACGATCCACGAAGGTTTGAACCCGTGCGACTTCTTTCGCCTGGCGCCCCGCGGCGGCCTCACGCTGGGCATCCCGCTCCGCGCGCAGCCGTTGGAACGCCGTATAGTTGCCGCGATATTCTTCGATCTTGTGGTGTCGAAGATCCCAGATATGAGTGACGACGCGATCGAGGAACGCCGTGTCGTGGCTGATGAGCAGCAGCGTCATTTCCGAGTCCAGGAGAAACTGCTCGAACCAGCGTTGCGTCGGCTTGTCCAGGTGGTTGGTCGGCTCGTCGAGCATGAGGACATCAGGATTGGTCAACAGCAGATGAGCTAAGGCAACTCGCATCCGATAGCCACCGGATAGTTTTTCGACCTGACGGGTGAAATCGATTTCTGAAAATCCCAATCCCATGAGGATCCGTTCAGCCTCATGTTCAGGATAGAGGTCGCGATGGGTGGCATCCAGCACATTTTTGCCGATGATCGTTTCGAGTTCCTGCGGCAGGTACCCGATGCGGAGCCGCGGGCGCTTGCGGATGGTGCCTTTGTCCGGAGATTCTTCTCCTAGGATCATCCGAAAGAGCGTGGTCTTGCCGGCACCGTTCGGGCCGACTAATCCCACCCTAGAACCTGGGCGAAGATGTGCCGATGCGCCCTCAAGTAGAATTCTCGTGGAGTATTGTTTATGGACTGATTCGATTTGTAGCATGGCAATTGTTCAATCAGGTAGAGAGATGAATGAGAAGTAGTGATCCGCGCGCAAATGCATTCAACGATCTAGCGGGCGCGGTTCAACCGAGGGTTGGTTTGGTGGAGCTGGCCGGGATTGAACCGGCGACCTCGTGAATGCCATTCACGCGCGCTCCCAACTGCGCTACAGCCCCACACCGTTGGTCTAGAGATACGTACTCCGCGAGAAGTTCCGGCATGCTAACACGCAGGTCCCACCCAGTCAAGAAAGCGAAACACGGGAGACGGTTGGAACCGGCGGCCATCGGGATAGGGAGCGGTGTTGATGCGGGCGTGTGTCGCGCGGGGGCATGGTGTTTTTCTGAGTATTTTAGGCGGAGATTGGCTTGACAAACGGGTGGGCGGTACCTACGATGGGCCCCCGCGGCTCTGATCTCCCCATCGGGTCAGAGCCATTTTTTCGTGATTGAACGGGCTGAGAGGAAGTGGTGGTATGGGAAATCTCGTCATAATCGGCGCCCAATGGGGCGATGAAGGCAAGGGCAAGATCGTCGATATTTTGGCGAAGGATGCCAATATTGTCGTGCGGTATCAGGGTGGATCGAATGCCGGGCATACGGTCATCAACGAGCGCGGGACCTATATTTTTCATCTGATTCCTTCGGGGATTCTCTACCGCGGCACTACGTGTGTCATCGGTAATGGTGTGGTCGTAGATCCGGGGGCGCTGATTGAAGAGATGGATCGGCTCCAACCGTTGGGGATTGCCTTTGGGAAAAATTTTGCCGTCAGCCAGCGGGCGCATATGATTCTGCCGTATCATAAGGCGATCGATCGGGCATCCGAGCAGTCGAAGGGGTCTCGCAAGATCGGCACGACCGGTCGTGGGATCGGGCCCTCCTATGCTGATAAGATGGCCCGCGTCGGGATTCGCATGGGAGATTTGTTGAACCCAGCGCTGTTCAGGAAGAAGCTGGAGGAAAATCTCGTCGAAATGAATTGGTTTTTGGAGCGGCTCTATAAAGTCGAGACGTTTCAGGTCGACAAGGTCTTCGATCAATACATGGGCTATGCGGAACGCCTGAAGAGTTATATCGTCGATACGACCACGCTGTTGAATCGGGCGATCAACAAGGACAAGACGGTCTTGTTTGAAGGGGCGCAGGGCACGCATTTGGATGTCGATTTCGGAACCTATCCCTTTGTGACGTCGTCCAGTTCTGCTGCCGGCGGTGCGTGCACCGGGACTGGCGTGGGGCCGACGATGATCGATGCGGTGATGGGGATCGCTAAGGCCTATACGACTCGGGTCGGAAGCGGACCGTTTCCGACGGAGTTGACCGACGAAGTGGGGCAGGGGCTGCAGGAGCGTGGGCGTGAGTTTGGTTCGACCACCGGGCGTGCGCGGCGATGCGGTTGGTACGATGCGGTCGTGGTGCGTCATGCCGTCCAGGTGAACGGCCTGACCTCGCTGGCCGTTACGAAGCTGGATGTGCTGGACGGCTGCAAGGAATTGAAATTGTGCGTGGGCTATCGGCACGGAGGCGTCCTCTACAAGGAAATGCCGTCGGATCTGGATGCGCTCATGCAGTGCGAGCCGGTCTATCAACGGATGAAAGGCTGGACGGCATCGACGACCGGGGCGACCACGTATAAACAGCTTCCGGCTGAAGCCAAGCGCTATCTGACACGCATCGAAGAACTGGCCGACTGTCGCATCGATATGATCTCGACCGGGTCCAAGCGCACTGAAACCATCATACTGCGCAATCCGCTGAAGTGTTCCCGCCGTCGACCGCGTTCCTAGCTGGCCGGCGTGGCGACTCCTGCTCTCTCGGGGGTTGACAATCGCCGGACTGGATGACAGCATTTCGCACCGTGAGCCGGTAGCTCAGTTGGTAGAGCATCGCCCTTTTAAGGCGAGGGCCCTGGGTTCGAGTCCCAGCCGGCTCACCACGTTGTGAATGGTATCCGTGCCTGGCCGGATGGCCCCCACGTCGATTCTGTGCCAGTGCGCACTAACACCCACCAATGAGACTGCCGTGGTTCCTTGGTCAGGAAAAAAGAGGGGGTGGCTTGACGCTCCAATAATGCAACCAATACACTGGCCACCATACGTAGGTTCCCCACACTTTGAGCGAGGGACATAACATGCAATTGATTAAGATTGAACGGGACGAGTTGCCGGGGCGATTGGTGACGGGTCTTTCGAAGATTGGCCTGGCAATGAAAAGCCGGCCGTGGCGTCGACAGGGACGGCAGGGAGTGGGGCCATTGCAGGTGCAGGTCTTGTCGTTCTTGCGAACACAGCCCAATCGTTGTGCCATGGTCTCGATCATTGCGAAAGAGCTTTCGGTGAAGCTCCCCACGGCATCGGAGGTTATTCGTACCCTAGAGTTGAAGCAGTTGGTCCGTCGCCGCCGATCAGATACGGATAATCGCGTGGTGACCGTCCATTTGACGGCAAAGGGAATGAAGGCCAGCCAGGTAGGAACGGGATGGCCGGAAGCATTAGCCGCTGCGACGCAGCAGTTATCGGGGCAGGAGCAGGCCAATCTTCTTGCCATTCTTGTCAAGATGATTCGCGCGCTACAGTTACAGGGCGAAATTCCCGTGGCGCGTATGTGCGTGTCGTGTGAGCATTTTAGCCCCAACGCGCATCCAAGCAGCGCGGTTCCACACCATTGCCAGTTTATCAATGCCCCGCTGGCAGATCAGTCATTGCGCCTTGATTGTTCGGATTACGTTGAGGCAACTCCCTTGGTGGCGAAGCAGGCCTGGGAAAAGTTTATCCAAGCAAAATCAGCATAGGGGTAGGCTCAAGAGATACTGTGTTGTCGTGCAGGCAACAGGCTAGGGTTTACTGCCTCTGACCGGTTCTTTAATCAGATACAACGACCGATCCGATTCGATACTCGCGAGGAGGTCTTCCAGTGCTAACTGGAGGGCCGCCTCAATGGGATCGCGATCGGATGCAGTAACCCACCGCACAGAGGATCCAGCCGCAGATCGTTCCACATCATAGGATTTGATGGCTTCTATCGCTGTTCCCATATCTGCCTGGAGGCGTACGTGGTACACATAGGGCCCCCGTGCGATCATTGATAATCTGGCGGTCAATTTCATGGCTAGATCTGCAGGTCCTTCGGACACAGATGCGAAGGTGCCTCGGTTGCGCATGTATTCCATTGTGGCGCGGGAGAGATCCGGAGTGCGCCACTCCAGTAGCGTGATGCCCGGCATGTGATCGGCACCTTGAATCGTCAAGCTGCTGATCACCACTTGCAGTGAGCGGGGAATAGAGCTGCTTGCTGGATGGCTCGGGACCGGATGGACTTCAATCCGACGTACGCATCCCGGCAGAGCCGTGAGGCTGAGCAACAGGATGCACATCCATCCGCCTATCACAAATCGAGTGTGAGAGGGAAGTCTATAGGTCCAGCGCATAGTCGCGATATCCGGCCGACAAGGCTAGGGGAGCGCTGGTGTCGTGGGCGGGGACAAGATCTCAAGGTCTTTCAGCGCCCGCTGAGCCTGCTCGCGGTATGAGCGGTCGGTAGGATTAGTATAGGTATCGACGATTCTCTGGTAGGTGGCGCGCGCTTGCGCGTGCTGCTTCTTAATCGAGAAATATTGGCCCAGCGCGAGCCAGTTTTGCGCCGCCGCTTCATTGGCCGTTTTCATCAAGGCAAACTCCCGTTCAACTTGCGTGGTGCCTTGCATCTGTGCCCGCTTCCGAACCGTCTCCCCCATCTGACCCGCCATGGCTTCAATTTGCTCGTTCTCGCGCACGGCCGCCTCGACATGGTTGACCTTCAGGTGTGAGTAGAACGCTTCGACATGGTCTTTCACGATGTCGGCCCGCTGTTGATACGTATCGTGGGTGCACCCGAAGCTGAGTGCCAGCAGGATTCCAAGGGCGGCGGCAAAATGTAAGGTTGACCTGACCATGAGCAGCTTCCTTTCTCGGTACGGCCAAATCTAGAGAATGGCCGTTGGACGGGAGAGTCTACCATATTCAATCCAGAGATCGGTATAAGACGGTGCCGGCAGCTTGGATCGGTCTCGGGCCGATGGTGCAGAAAGGCGTAGTGACAGGGCGTTCGCGAGTGTGGTACAACTCCCGCGTTCCTTGCCACTGTTGTCGTTCATATGTCCCCATCGTCTAGCCTGGCCTAGGACATTGCCCTTTCAAGGCAGTAACACGGGTTCAAATCCCGTTGGGGACACCAACCATCCTTCAGTTCGAAGCCTGTTTCAGAATCCCGTCGGGTTCCCGTTGTGTTTGCGGATACTGCCGGGTACACTTTCTTCGCCCTATGCGCTGGGTGTTGACGGTCATGACTGCACGAGGGAGACAAATAATGCGACAGGGGATCTACTGCGGCCTGTTCGTTGGAATAGTAGCTGCGCTGTCATTTGTTGAAGCAGCTGATCTTCCTGCTTCAAAAGGCGCTCCACCAAAGTCCGTAGAAACCATCAAAGGCAAAGATGGTGCTCCGATGCTCCTGGTTCCCGCCGGGCCATTCCTCATGGGTGCCAATGACGGATTGCCAAATGAACGCCCCGAGCACACAGTGACCATCAAAGCGTTTTACATTGATCAATATGAGGTCACAGCAGGGCGGTACCAGCAATTTCTTGAACTGGGCAAGCGGGGGGATCCTGCACTTGCTGATGAGGATTCGGGGCGCTCCCTGGAGGATCGTCCAGTTGTTGGTGTGACCTGGACGGAAGCCGCAGCCTATTGTGCATGGGCAGGGAAACGATTGCCTGCTGAAGCTGAATGGGAAAAGGCGGCGCGGGGAACGGATGGCCGGCGATACCCTTGGGGGGCCATGCAGCCCTTTGTCGATATCGCGAACTACAATCGGGGGCTATGGGTAAGCGAGGCCATCACCTTGGTGCCGGTCGGCAGCGGGTTGGAGGGAATGAGCGTTCGCCATGGATTGAAAGAAGGGGGCAAGAGCCCCTATGGCCTTGCACACATGGCGGGAAATGCAGCCGAATGGGTGAACGATTGGTATGATCGTGAGTATTATCAGAAGAGCCCTGACGCCGATCCTCCGGGGCCGAAGAACGGGGAGAAACGGGTCCTTCGTGGTGGCTCGTGGGCGGATCTGCCAACGGCATTGCGCGTGACGGCTCGATTTTCAGCGGAGCCGGAGTTTGAAGATCGGACGGTTGGATTTCGATGTGCCCTGGATGCTGCGAAGTAGTCTTGATAGTTCATCCCGTTCTACGGTAGAGCATCTGCTCCAACATCGTCCTTGAATCCGCATGCAGGTTCATCCGTCAGAATCATCCGTTTCTTCCTCTCGCACGCCTCGACCGCCGGAGCGGGCGGCGCTCATGATTGTCATGGCGTTGGTGCTGCTCTATGTGTTGTGGACGCTACGCATTCCGCAAGCTCCATCGGCCGGACCCGTGGTTTCAAAGAATGCCGGGCCGACTTTGCTGGCGGCAGAGATGATTCCGCTCGTGTCCGGTGACGAACCGATCGTAGAGATTTTCACGAAGGCTGGCTGTCCGGTGTGCCACACGATTCCAGGGATTCCTGGTGCGAATGGCCAAGTTGGTCCGCCGCTCACTCTCGGTGTGACGGGGGCTCAACGGCTGGCCGACCCCGCTTATCAAGGAAGGGCCAGCAACGTGCATGAATATGTCGTGGAGTCCGTTGTCGATCCGTCAGTGTTTGTTGTTCCGGGGTATCCGGAGCGGACGATGCCGGTGTGGTATGGCGCAAAGTTGAGCGCGCTGGCATTG
>NEWQ02000018.1:14872-16853 GCA_002869855.2 Nitrospira sp. CG24D | reverse complement strand
ATCCGGAGCGGACGATGCCGGTGTGGTATGGCGCAAAGTTGAGCGCGCTGGCATTGCAGAAGATTGCGGAATATCTGGAACATCAGACGGGGAATGTCCTGGCAAAGTAAGCGGCTGAACGTCATTGATCCACCACGCGTGTGTCAGCGCTTCTTGAGAGGCACTACGTTTCCGCTCCCCTGAATCTTAAAGGCATCACTCTGCTGGTGCGAGGGGTGTTTATCCAACAGGGCATTTACCGCGTCATCGCCTTTGAGCCCTTCCAGCTTGATCTTGAGGCGGAGGTTGTTGGCACTGTCTGCATTGATCAAGGCCTGTTCAAGGCTGATCTTATTGGCTTTGTAAAGTTGGAAGAGGACGTGGTCGAACGTTTGGCAACCTTCATCGACTCCCTGCTCCATCGCTTCTTTTAGTGTATCGATTTCCGCTTTCTTGACGAGGTCTTTCACACGCGGTGTATCCAGCATGATTTCCAGCGCCGGCACACGCCGCCCATCGAGGGAGGGAATGAGACGTTGTGAAATAATTGCCCGTAGGTTCAGCGAAAGCTGAAGATAGATCTGCGGATGCCGCTCGACCGGGAAAAAATTCATGATGCGCTCGATGGCCTGATTGGCATTATTCGAGTGCAACGTCGCGATGCAGAGGTGTCCGGTTTCTGCGAACGTGATGGCGGCTTCCATGGTTTCGGTATCCCGGACTTCACCGATGAGAATCACGTCGGGGGCCTGCCGGAGGGTGTTCTTCAGGGCATTCTGAAAGCTCAGGGTATCGAAGCCGATTTCTCGCTGCGTGATCAGCGATTTCTTGTGGCTGTGGACGAATTCGATCGGATCTTCGACCGTGATGATGTGCCCTTGGTGAATGGAGTTCCGGTGGTCGATCATGGCCGCGAGGGAGGTTGATTTACCGGATCCGGTGGCGCCGACGACCAACACAAGCCCGCGCTTTGTCATGGCGATGTCTTTGATGATCGGCGGGAGTTGCAGCTGATCGACGGATTGAATCTCTGCTTTAATCAGACGGAAGACAAGACCGACATTGCCCCTCTGTCGGAAGATATTCACGCGGAACCGGCCAAGCTCTTTGTAGTAGAGCGCCAGGTTCATCTCCATTTTTTCTTCGAATTCTCCCCGTTGCTGCCCGCGCATGAGCGCCAGGGCCAAGGCCTCCAGTTGTTCGTTGCTGAACGGGGGCGCGTCCGTTTGTTGCGTGGATCCGTGGATTCGATAGATCGGAGGCGCGTCGACCGTGAGATAGAGGTCGGACGCTTCCTGGTCGACCATCACTTTTAAGAGGCTGCGGATATCCATGCCTGTCTCCGTTGTCCTGCTGTAGTTACGCGGCGCCGCTGAGTGAGGCGGCCGATCCGAAGAGGTTCGGATTCATACTGCGGGATTGTGCTTCGGCTTTCGTGACGACGCCACGTGTCGCCAGCTCGAGTAACGCCATGTCCATCGTCTGCATGCCGTCTTTCTGGCTGGCCTGCATGATACCGGGGATTTGATGGAGCTTGGCCTCACGGATCAGATTGCGGACGGCTGTGGTTGCGACCATGATTTCCAGTGCCGCCACGCGCCCTCCCGACTTTTTCTTGAGCAGCGTCTGAGTAATGACGGCTTCCAGTGCCTCTGATAGCTGTGTCCGGATTTGCGCCTGTTGTGCAGGTGGAAAGGCATCGATGATACGATCGATGGTTTTTGGCGCGCTAGATGTGTGGAGGGTGCCGAAGACCAAGTGCCCCGTTTCTGCCGCGGTCAGTGCGAGCTGAATGGTATCCAGATCTCTCATTTCTCCCACGAGCACGATATCGGGGTCTTCGCGAAGTGCGGACTTGAGGGCGTTGGCAAAGGACAGCGTATGCACGCCCAGCTCCCGTTGGTTCACCAGACATTTCTTCGACTTATGTACGAACTCAATGGGGTCTTCGATCGTAATGATGTGGCCTTCGAAGGTATTGTTCAGATAGTCGACCATGGCG
>NEWQ02000018.1:12720-14863 GCA_002869855.2 Nitrospira sp. CG24D | reverse complement strand
CTTCGATCGTAATGATGTGGCCTTCGAAGGTATTGTTCAGATAGTCGACCATGGCGGCGAGCGTCGTCGACTTACCGGACCCCGTAGGCCCGGTGACGAGGATGAGCCCTTTTTCCTTGTCGCACAGCTGACGCAAGGTCGGCGGCATGCCGAGTTTTTCAAGCGGAAGAATTTCCGTGGGGATGTTTCGGAAGACCGCCCCGAGTCCGCGCTGCTGTACAAAGACGTTCACGCGGAAGCGAGCGATATCACCAAGCTCGAACGAGAAGTCGCACTCCCGGTGTTCTTCGAAGTTTTTCCGCTGAGTATCCGTCATCATGTCGTAGATCAGCGCATGCGTCTCATCCGGTGTGAGGGCCGGGTGATCCAACTTCTTTAGATCGCCATGAATACGAATCATAGGGGGTTCGCCCGAGCTGATATGACAGTCGGACGCGCCCTCTTTGACTGAAAAGGTCAGGAGTTTTGAAATATCCATAGGTATGACTCCGTAGTAAGACTGGTCCTCGGTGGTGCGTCGCCACTGCGATCAGCGTGGCGGGTTCCCTGATGAATGACTTGTGAGCATCATGCCATAGCAAGAAGGGAAAGCAAGAAATTCGCGGGAAGATGCGGAGCGCGTTTGGCGGCTAGAGAAGACGTACAGATTGTCCCGCGCGTTCAAAAGCTGACAACGCGAGGTCAATCTGTTCGGGAGAATGTTCAGCAGTGATGGTCACGCGAATACGGCTGGATCCATCGGGGACAGTCGGTGGGCGGATCGCCGGCGCGTAGACCCCTTGAGCCAGGAGTTGTTCGGCAAAGGCGAGAGCTTTTTCGGCTTGGCCGATCAGAATGGGAAGAATGGGACTGGCGGATTCGGTGAGGTGAAATCCGAGACGGGTCAGGCCTGCAAACAAATGGTCGCGATTGCGCCACAGCCGAGCGCGGCGCGACGGATCTTGCTGGAGTACGGTCAGTGCGGCACATGCAGCTGCCGCCGAAGCGGGCGGCGGGGCGGTTGTAAACATAAAGGGGCGGCTGGTGTTGACCAGGTATTGAATCATGTCCGTAGGACCGGCGATATAGGCACCGCTGCTGCCAAGTGCTTTGCCAAGGGTGCCCATGTGAAACGGAATCCGGTCCTCGACTCCGAAATGCTCAAGTGTGCCACGGCCCGATTGGCCCATCACTCCGGTGCCGTGGGCATCATCGACATAGAGTGTCGCACCGAATCGTTGAGCCAGAGTTGCCAGTTCAGGAAGCGGGGCCAGATCGCCGTCCATGCTGAACAGCCCGTCTGTCACGATGAGCACTGGTCGCCCAGGGCTTGTCCGTTTGAGGAGGGACTCAAGGTGATTCAGATCTCGGTGCCGGTAGACTCGCAGGTCAGCGCGACTGAGCCGAGCCCCGTCGATGAGGCTGGCGTGACAGAGTCGATCAGCGAAAATCTGCCCGCCCCGTGTGATGAGTGATGGGATGACACCCAAATTCGCAAGGTATCCCGATCCATAGAGCAATGCGGCGGAGGTCCGTTTAAAGGTGGCAAGGGCCTGTTCCAGCTCTGTATGAGGAGGGAGTGTTCCGCAGACTAAGCGTGCTGCTCCGGCACCTGTTCCGTACTGTGCGGTTGCCTGGATGGCGGCTTGAATGACGTCAGGATGGGTGGCGAGACCCAAGTAGTCGTTTGAGGCCAGCAGGATGACCGTGCGCCCCGCGAGCTGGATGGTCGGCCCGGTCGCAGAGCCGAGTGTATGGAGACGCCGGGTCAGCGATTGGGTATCCAGCTGTTGTAGGAGGCTATGAAACAATGGGGGATTCTCTCTGGCCATGCGGCGCTCGGGGCCTGTGGGTCGTATCAGGATGAGTTACGTTGACAAGGTAAATCAATCCCTAGTATAAGGCCCAAGTTCATTCGAAATGAAATCGCAGTTTGCCAGGATATTTTATGACCTATCGTATTAAAGTTCCACCACGGACTTTGCCGGTCGACGAGGCGCATCTGGTCAGCAATCTCGATCATTGGCTCGAGAGTTTGCGCGTCTATCGGGGTCCATTGCTGGTGGGCGGGGCGATTCTGCTGCTAGCAGTTGGAATTGTCGGTGGCGTGCTGTGGTACGACAGCCAGACCGCTCATAAAGCGCAAGATCTTGAACGGGAAGCT
>NEWQ02000018.1:11502-12664 GCA_002869855.2 Nitrospira sp. CG24D | reverse complement strand
CAAGGAAGCGGTGACGCTCTATAAGAGAATTGTTGAGGAGTATCCCCGGACATCAACCGCTCCGCTTGCGGCCTTCCATCTTGGGAACGCGTTGGTTCAGGCCAATGAGCTGGATGCGGCTATTGAAGCGTATAAACGCTTTGTTCTGATGTATGGATCGAATGCGTCGCTGCTCGGTCTGGTTCAGCAGCGTTTGGGCTATGTGTATCTTTTGAAGGGGGATCGTGACCAGGCGGCCAAAGCCTACTCAGCGGTATTGGAGATTCCCGGTGCGTTCAATCGGGATCATGCGTTATTTGAGTTGGCCCGGCTTGAAGAGAGTCTGTCGCGGCCCGAGGGTGCGTTGGCGCATTATCAGGATTTGATGAAGAACTATCCGAATTCCCCGTTGGCAAATGAAGCTGCAGTGCGACTCAAGGTTCTTGAAGTGAAGAAGTCGCCGGATCCCGCCCCTGCCTCACCCGCGCCGACTGCTGCAACACCGGCCACGCCGAAAAAGCCATAGCACGCTCGGCTTTTGCGTACGGCTGCTTCAGGCTTAGCCTGAAGCGGGGGTATGCTGTTAGCGTGCGATGATCAAGAACTCCCCGGCTTTGATGACGGGGCTGGTCAGGTTGTTTTTCGCCTTCAGCGTTTTCATGGGGACGCGGAAGCGCTTTGAGACTTTCTCGAGTGTGTCCCCTCCGCGTACGCGATACCATCGTCCGCTATCGGCTTTGACGCGTTGTACTTTGACTGCCGGGAGCGGTGGAAATTTATATGAGGGAACACGATCCAGAAGCTGGACAACTTTTGCGCTGGTTCCCACCGGGACTTTGAGGTGATAAGCCGATTCTCCAGGCGGCGTGGCGTCCCGTCGGAGTTCCGGGTTCAGAAGACGTAGCTCTTCGTATGGGATACCGGTGGTATTGGCGATCGCATGGAAATGGAGCGGCCGATTCACCACTACTTCTTCAAACTGGTGGGGCGCGACGGGATTCTGCGGGAATCCGTATTGATCGGGATTTCTCGCGATCACCGTGGCGGCCATGATGCGGGGTACGTATTGCTTCGTTTCGGTGCGGATCAATTTAGTTTTCGAGATGTCAGAGAAGGTCTCCCCTTGGACCTTATGGAGCGCCCGCATGACTTTGCCTTCACCGGCATTGTAGGCCGCCATGGC
>NEWQ02000018.1:2613-11490 GCA_002869855.2 Nitrospira sp. CG24D | reverse complement strand
GCCGAACAGATCATAGAGGTCGCGGAGGTAGCGAGCAGCTGCGACGGTTGACTTGATCGGGTCGCGGCGTTCATCCACGTAATTGTCGATGCGGAGGCCGTAGACCTTTCCCGTGCCTTTCATGAACTGCCACGGCCCGGTCGCTTTTGCGCGCGAGAAGGCGTAGGGGTTGAAGCCGCTTTCGACCAATGAGAGGTAGACCAGGTCGCTGGGAATATTGAACTCGGAGAAGATTTTTTCAACCAACGGTTGATAGCGGCTGAGTCGAACCAGCCATTGTTCAAAGCGTGAGCGGATCGACGTATTGAAGAAGCGAATGTGGCTCTGCACGGTGGGATCCATCACGATGGGAATATTGTAGACCGTTCCACCATTGGCGGATTGGATGGGGCTTGGGAAGGGCACCATCGAGTTTGACGGATCTTGCGGAGCGGCTCCGATTGCGGTCCCTGAATCCTGCGCGGATTCGGTCAGCTCTGGAGGAAGAATGGTCAATTCAGGCTCAAGAGGAACCAGATTGGCGTCCGGTTCGTCGTCTTCTTCTGGAGCATTCACATCGGCCGCCACATCCGGCGATGGCGCTTCGGCAAAACTTTCCTCGACAGGGACCGAGAAGGTTCCAATCGCGAGGATGCAGAGTGCGAGAAATGGCATAAAGAGATGTCGCTGATTCAAAATGGACCTCAAGTTCTGGTGAAATACACGTTTCTTTGAGTAGACTATCGATCAGTCTGTGTGTTGTCAAGAAATTGAATGGGTTAGAGCGCCCTTCTTTTGAGGCGGATTCTTCGTCTACAGCAGAATTAGAGGCATGAGCCTGTACCTGGAGATGTGATGAGGCATGAGGCCAAACCTCCAGCGATTTTGAGCTCTTGCGGCCCTCCATTTCTTGACAGTCTTGTGGCGCTAGTGGTAGCGTACCGCCTCTTTTCTAGTCGCATCCCCACCGGGTGATATTGAAGGAGGATCGGTCAATGTTGAAGCGGTATTTGTTGGCTCCTGGACCTACGCCTGTACCCCCAGAAGTGTTGTTGGCGATGGCCCGTCCGATGATTCATCATCGAGCTCCTGAGTTCGATCCGATCTTCGCGGAAGTTCGTGAGGGGCTCAAGTGGCTGTTTCAGACGCGAAATGACGTCCTGATGCTGGCTTCCTCCGGTACAGGGGGGATGGAAGGGTCGATCTCCAATTTTCTGTCTCCCGGCGACAAGGCACTGTGTATCAATGGCGGGAAGTTTGGCGAGCGGTGGGGAAAGATCTGCAAAGCGTTTGGTGTGCAGGTCACGGAAATCAAGGTCGAGTGGGGCGAAGCGGTCGATCCCAAAGTGGTGGCCGATGCCTTGAAAGCAGATCCCTCGATTAAGGCGGTCTATGTCCAGGCCAGTGAGACGTCGACCGGAGTGTCGCACGACGTGAAGGCGCTGGGCGAGATTGTCAAAGGGTACGAGAATACGATTTTAGTCGTCGATGCAATTACCGCGTTGGGCGTATTCGACATCAAAACGGATGCCTGGGGATTGGATGTTGTTATTACTGGTTCGCAGAAGGCCCTCATGCTTCCGCCGGGAATGGCGTTTGTGAGTGTCAGCGACAAGGCCTGGGCATTTGCGGAAAAAGCCAAGAATGCATCGTTCTATTTCAACTTCAAGAAAGAACGCGAGAATCAGGCCAAGAACCAGACGTTGTTTACTCCGACGGTGTCCTTGATTATTGGTCTCCAGGAAGTGTTTAGAATCATGAAGGCCGAAGGGCTTGATAAGATGTTTGTCCGGCAGGGACAGTTGGCCCACGCTATGCGTGAAGGGATGAAGGCTGCTGGGTTGGCGCTGTTCCCCAAGAATTCTCCGAGTGACGCGTTGACGACGGTGTGTGCGCCGGATGGAGTCGATGGGCAGGCCATCTATAAAAATCTCCGTGTTCAATACGGGATTACCGCTGCCGGCGGGCAGGACCAGCTAAAGGGTAAAGTGTTTCGCCTTTCTCATATGGGCTATGCCGATCGATTTGACGTGATTACGGCCGTGGCTGCGACAGAGATGGTCTTGAAGGGGCTCGGTCATCCCGTGAAGTTGGGCAGCGGAGTGGGTAAAGCACAAGAAATTTTGATGGCGAAATAGGCAGGTCTTCATGAAAATCCTGATCAGCGACAGTTTATCGAAGCAGGGCGTCGAACTTCTTGAAAAGGCGGGTTTCACCGTTGTCGTGAAATCAAAAATGCCGAAAGAGGAATTGTTTAAGGAGATTCAGGACGCCGATGGGTTGATCGTGCGGTCCGGCACCAAGGTCACCGATGAACTGATCGCGGCGGCGCCGAAGTTGAAGATCGTGGGACGTGCGGGCTCCGGCCTCGACAACGTCGATACGCCGGCGGCCACGAAGCGCGGCATCGTCGTCATGAATACGCCGGGCGGCAATACCGTCACGACGGCTGAGCACACGATGTCCATGATCTGCGCCATGAGCCGGCGGATTCCACAAGCCACCGCGTCCGTGAGGGCCGGCAAGTGGGAAAAAGACAAGTTCATGGGGGTCGAACTCTATAATAAGGTGCTCGGCATCGTTGGCGTTGGCCAAATCGGCAGTCACTTGACGAAAATGGCGCAAGGAATCGGTATGCGAGTGATCGCGTACGATCCCTATTTGGCTGCGGATCGAGCGGAGAAAATGGGCGTGACGATGATGACGTTGCCTGATTTGTTTAAGAGCGCCGATATCATCTCGGTTCATACGCCGTTGACGCCTGAAACGAAGGGCATCATCAACGCGCAGGCCATCGCCACCATGAAATCCGGTGTGATGATCGTGAATTGCGCCCGCGGTGGCATCGTCAATGAAGCCGATCTGGTCGAGGCTTTGAAGAGTAAGAAAGTGGCCGCTGCGGCGTTTGACGTGTTTGAAGAGGAGCCGGTCAAGGCGGACAATCCCCTTTTGGCCTTGGATAATTTCATTTGCACGCCGCATATCGGCGCACAGACGACGGAAGCCCAGGAAAACGTTGCGGTCGGGATCGCCGAGCAGGTAGTGGATTACTTTACGAAGGGTGTGGCCAGAGGGGCTGTGAATATTCCATCCATTGCGCCGGAACTGCTGCCTCGTTTGCAGCCCTATCTCACGCTCGCGGAAAAAATGGGATCGCTGCTGTCGCAACTGTGCCAGGGTGGAATTGAACGGGTTACAGTGGAATATAGCGGGGAAGTTGCGACGCTCTCGATCGCGCCGCTGACGATCGGCGTGTTGAAAGGCTTGCTGACGCCGATTATGGAAAACCCGGTGAATTACGTCAACGCTCCGGTCGTGGCGAAAGAGCGTGGCATCGAAGTAAAAGAGGTCAAAAGTACGGACGCCGGCGATTTTACCAGCCTGATTCGCGTCAAGGTTGAAGCGGGAAAGGCCACGCACCAGGTCGCGGGCACGCTCTACCATAAGAAGGACGCCCGGGTGGTGGAAATCGACAGTTTCAAGGTCGAAGTGGTTCCCGAAGGGCACATGCTGTTCATTCACAATGTCGATCGGCCCGGCGTGATCGGGATGGTCGGCCAGGTCCTTGGCGAGAACAGCATCAACATCGTGCGCATGCAATGCGCGCTCGAAAAACGCGGCGGGAATGCCTTGTTGATCATTGCTTCGGATACCGTGTTTCCGGCGAGCGCGCTGGATAAGATCAAGTCCAGTTCCAATATTCTGTCGGTCAAAGTAGCAAATCTCTCCTAACGGTCGTAGACGCGCATCGGTCTGCTATGTCTCCTGCTTCCTCGAAGACGCGCGTTGATCTCGGTCAAACCCATCCCTTGCGCGATCGGTCGCTGGTCCCGTCTGGGATGGCGACCATTTTGCCTGCCGCGGCGAAACAAGTCAGAGCACTTGAGGCGCAGTTACTCGGACGACTGACGCGCCGAGGGTATGACGAAATCATTCTGCCGACGTTTGAATATCTCGATGTGCTCACGCCTGGGTTAGAGCCTGAGTTGATTGAGAAGTGTTACAAGTTTGCCGACCGCACTACAGGCCGCATCCTACTCTTGCGACCGGACGCGACGGCTCAGATTGCACGAACCGTAGCGATGGGCATGATGGGCGCTCAGTTGCCGTTGCGGGTGTCCTATCGCACCTCCGTGTTTCGCTATGAACCGGAGCATGCCGGGCGCGACCGGGAAATTTTTCAAGTCGGGGCAGAGTATATCGGGGCGGATGATGCCGGTGCCGACAGTGAGATGCTGATCCTCATGATCGAGTGTCTGAAGCAGGTCGGTCTCCGTTCCTTCAAGATCTCGCTCGGGCATGTCGGGTTTTTTAAGGGGTTGCTGGTCAGAGCAGGTCTGTCACCAGCCGGGCAAAAACGAGCCGAACAGGCTGCGGCCCGAAAAGATCTTCCTCGTCTGCAAGAAATTCTCAGCGGCGAACGGGTCGCGAGCCGCTATGCCACGTCCATTTTGGAAGCCCCAGAGCTATGCGGGCAAGCTGAGGTGTTGGCCAGAGGCCGAACGCTCGCGAAGGGGGACAGGTCCGCTCTGCAGGCACTCGCTCGCTTGACGACGGTCTATGAGACGTTGTGCAAGGCTGGTTATCAGGACGTCTTCATTCTCGATTTGGGTGAGTTCAGAGGATTCGATTACTATGATGGCGTGGTGTTTGACGTATTTGCTGAAGGGGTCGGGGTCGAGTTGGGAGGAGGTGGACGCTATGACCATCTCATCGGTCGCTTCGGGCGGAATATTCCATCCACGGGTTTTGCGTTAAACGTCGATCGTCTGTTTCGTGGTTTGCAAGCGCAGTCTTCTGCAAGTGTGGCAGGGGCGGATGCGTCCAAACGGATCCGGAAGGGATCGAAGAGGACGTCATGAAGCCGTTCGCGACCGTCGATCTTTCTCAGCCGAAATTGCCGCCGCAGAATCTTGAGGCGGAGCAGTCCGTCTTGGGCGCTATTCTGCTGGACAATCAGGCCATGCCGAAAGCGATGGAACTGCTCGTTGAAGAGAATTTCTACCGCACGGCCCATCGCAAAGTGTATCGGGCGATGCTCGACTTATCCGATGTCGGAGAAGTCATCGACCAGATAACGTTGACCGAACGGTTGAAAGCGAAGGGAGAGCTGGAATCGATCGGAGGCGCGGCCTTTCTTGCCGAGTTGGTTCAGTCGGTGTCCAGTTCCGCGAACATCCGGTATCACTGCAAGATTGTGCGCGATAAAGCGGTGGCGCGGGAGCTTATTCACACCTCGACGGAAGTGCTGACAAAAGGATATGAGGGGACGACCTCCATCGATGATCTGCTCGATTTTGCCGAGCGTTCCGTGTTCAGTATTGCCCAAGGCAAATTGGAACGATCGTTTACCCCGATCAACGACATCATCAAGGAGAGCCTTGATCTTGTCGACAAGCTGTCGAAGCGGAAAGAGCATGTCACGGGAGTTCCGACGGGGTACTACGATCTCGATGATCTTACCGCAGGGCTGCAGCCGTCCGACCTCGTGATCGTGGCGGCTCGTCCTAGTATGGGCAAGACCAGCCTGGCCTTAGGGTTTGCGACGCATGCTGCAATTCACGCCAAGGCGGTGGTCGGCATCTTCAGTCTCGAAATGTCCAAGCCGCAAATTGTGTTGCGTATGTTGAGTTCTGAGGCGCGTGTCGACTCGCACGGGCTCCGGACGGGTAAGCTACAAAAGGAAGATTGGTGGCGGCTGGCTGAGGCGGCGGGAAGGTTGGAACAAGCGCCGATCTATATTGATGATACGGGTGGGATTACCGTACAGCAGATGCGCGGGAAAGCCCGTCGTCTCAAAGCCGAGAAGGGGTTAGATCTCCTGATCGTCGACTACCTGCAGCTCATGCAAGGGCGGAGTGATTCGGAGTCGCGGCAACAGGAAATCTCCGACATCTCCCGCTCGCTGAAGGCGCTGGCGAAAGAGTTAAATGTACCGGTGGTGGCGCTCTCTCAGCTTAGTCGAGCCGTCGAGGCGAGAAAGCCGCCGATCCCCATGCTGGCCGACTTGCGTGAGTCTGGTGCGATCGAACAGGACGCCGATGTGGTCATGTTTATCTATCGCGAAGATGTTTATGACCAGAACTCCGAGCGGAAGGGCATTGCTGAAATTATTATCAGCAAGCATCGAAACGGTCCGATCGGAAAGCGAGATCTGCTCTTTCAGGATCGGTTCGCCAAGTTTGAAAGCCTTGACGCTCGTGAATCGTAAAGTCGTTTGACGGGTCTTTTCTTCTGTCGGTATAATTCCTCACAGCTGACGATGCACTCCGAGTCCTTTTCCCCCAAGGCTATTGTGAATACACGACGCTGGTCTTCGGTCGCTTCCTCATGGTTGTCCCCTGGTCATATGCCGCTGTGCGCGGGGCGTGGACTCTTGGGGATTCTCATTCCTCTCGTGGTGGTGGCCTGTGCGGCGGCACCCCATCCACAGGAAGCTGCGTCAGCCGGCGCAGCACCGAAAAAGCCGGCCGTGGCTCCGGCTGCGGACGCGACTGCGTCGTATCATTTCATGCTGGGCTATCAAGCCGAACTGGCCCAAGATACTGAGAAAGCGATCCAGGAATATCGAGCGGTGCTCAAGACCGATCCGAATTCGCGCTCGGTCAAAGCGCGGCTGGCTGGGATCTATTTCGGGTTAGGTGATCTGGCCACTGCGGCTCGTTATGCGGAGGAAGTCGGCGAAGGGACTGGTCAAGACGCCCAACAGTTGACGCAGATGGCCGGCATTCTTGCCAGTGCGGGCAAGCCGGATCGCGCGCTACGGCTGTTGGATCTGGCGATTGAACGTGACCCAGCGCAGGGCGATGCCTATTTCCCCAAAGCCATTATCCTCGTGAATCAGAAGCGGCTGGCAGAGGCCGAGCAAGCCGCCAAGCAGGGCTTGAAAGTCTCGCCGGAGTCGCCGATCGGCCACTACTACCTTGGGCGCATCTTTCTCGAATCAGGCAAACAGGATGAGGCTCTGGCAAGTTTCGACCGGGTGATCGCGGTCAATGCGGCGTTTGAACCGGCGTACCTTGCCCAAGCCTCACTCTATGAAAGCCGGCAGGAGCGAGAAAAAGCGATCGCGGTGCTCAAGCGGTACCTGGAACGGGTGAACCCCAATAATAAGGATATCCGCCAGCATCTGATCCAGCTCTACGTCAATACCAAGGACTATGCCGGCGGCCTCGCGGAACTCGACAAGATGTTGACCGAAGAGCCTGGGGACCTCGACGCGCAGCTGCGAATGGCCCTGATCTACGGAGAGAAAAGGGAATTTTCCAAGGCTATTGAGCTGCTCCAGGCGGTGCTGAAGGCACGACCTGCCGAACTCAAAGTGCGAGACTATCTCGGCTATCTCTATGAGGAGACGAAGGAGTTTCCGAAAGCGCTGGAAGCGTATCAGTTCAATACTCAGCTCGATCCTTCGTATGCTGACAGCCATATGCATCTAGGAGTGTTGCAGTATCGGCTCAAAGCCTATCCCGTTGCGATTACCCACCTGACCGAGGCGACGCGGATCAATCCCAAGCAGCCGGAACCTTTTATTGTGCTGGGCCTCGCGCACCTCCAGGCCGAGCAATTCGAGAAATCCTTGAGCGCCTTTGAAGAAGGCCTTCGCCATCACCCGAAGAATGCGGATCTCCATTTCAACCTGGGGACTGCCTACGATAAGCTCAATCGCTTTGACGATGTGGTGAAATCGATGGAGTCGGCCCTGAGTCTGGACCCGCATCATGCCGATGCCTTGAATTATCTCGGGTATAGCTATGCAGATCGCGGCGTCAAGGTGGAGCAAGCCTTGTCATTGACCAGGCAGGCGGTCGCACTCAAGCCCGACAACGGATATTATGTCGATAGCCTTGGATGGGCGTTCTATAAGGCCGGGCAATTCAATGAGGCGCTGACCGAGATCAAGCGCGCAGTCGCGCTGGTGGGTGACGATCCAGTGATCTATGAGCATCTTGGCGAAATCTATGTGAAGCAGCAGAAGTTATCCGAGGCGAAAGAAGCCTGGCTTCATTCTCTGGAACTTGATCCTTCGAACGAAAAGCTGGCTCAACGGTTCCGTGAGCAGGGCCTTGGGGATCCTGCCAGCGAGGATCGTATCCAGCAAGCCAAGCGACGCGTATCAGAGAAGATACAGTCTAAAGAATCTGCCCCATAGCCGTATTTATTCCGATCGGTTCGTACGAGACGTCGGGGATTACGGAGCCCCTTATCTATAGAGAGAGCGATCAGTCAAGCCTGGCAATCAACTCTTCGACGATCATCCGCCATAGTTCATGAATAGTTTCAAGGAGATCATGCTCCATGAGACTGTCTCAAGTACTCATTCTCTAGAGATTATAGGTTCCCTTTAGATGGATCAGACACATGACCTCCGTCCATTTTCTGTGCGGAAGGAATGGTAGAGATGCCAATTCTCGGCATCTTTGAGCAGATTGCGGAAGGGCGGCCTGCCGTGTGGAAGAAAGGCCCAGCCGGATGATTTCTTGTAACTTGTTGATTTCCAGAGAGATGGTGATACGTTCGTCTTTAACGCTGACCGGCATCAAACCTGCTATAGCCCTGGTAGGCGCAAACATGAGCGCCTCGGGTAGCAAGAAGAAGCAGAGAGTGAACGTGGGTGTCAGTGAACTATCAACCAGGAGGCAGTACAATGTTTAAGGCATTCCGTAAACAAGAGGGTTTCACCCTCATCGAGTTGATGATCGTTGTGGCGATCATCGGTATCTTGGCGGCCATCGCCATTCCGAACTTCCTGCAGTATCAGATGAAGTCAAAGCAGTCAGAGGCCAAGGTGAATCTGAATGCGATCAAGACCTCAGAGATCGCGTTCCAGGCTGAAAAGGGCTGCTATCTTGGTGTTCCCCTTGTGAGCGGAATTGGTGCTAATGCGCTGCCTGGGAA
>NEWQ02000018.1:0-2513 GCA_002869855.2 Nitrospira sp. CG24D | reverse complement strand
TCCTTGCCCGAGACGCTGCTGGAAAGCGAGTTGTTCGGGCATATGAAAGGGTCTTTTACCGGAGCGACCGCCAATAAGCGGGGTTTATTCGAAGAGGCCGACGGCGGGACGATCTTTCTGGATGAAATCGCCGATACGACGTCGACCTTCCAGGCCAAGCTGTTACGGGTGTTGCAGGAAGGGGAAGTCAAGCGGGTCGGAGGCAACCAGCCGATTAAGGTTGATGTGCGGGTGGTGTCGGCCACCAATAAGGATTTGAGCGAGTCGGTGAAGGCCAAGGCGTTCCGGCAAGATCTGTATTACCGCCTGGCTGTCTTGCCGTTGTCCCTGCCCCCGCTTCGAGAGCGGCGAGAGGATATTCCCTTATTAGTCGAACATTTCGTGGTCGCGTCCTGCAAGCGGCATCGTCAGTCACCAAGGGCGGTATCCTCCGATGTGATGCAAGCGCTCAGTGAGGCCGCGTGGCCGGGGAATGTTCGTGAGTTGCAGCATTATATTGAGCGGGCAGTTGTCACAACGACCGGTCCGGATCTGACGTGCGGCGATATTGTGGCGTTGGGATCGAAGGTGCCGGAAGAAGGTCTGCGCACGGTGGTCCGGGACGCAGTCAGCCTCACAGAACAAACGCGTATCGTCGAGGCCTTGAGGAAGACCGGCGGGAACCGGCTTAGGGCAGCCAAGTTACTCAAGATCAGCCGGGCGGGTCTCTACAATAAGCTACGAGAATACAGTCTCCAATAATCCTTCCGTGCCCTTATTTGCCCCAACTCATCTCTCAGCGCTGTCTATCATGGTAGACAGCGCAACTAGCTGAAAGTACAGGTTTTGATAGCTCAAGGCTAATCTGTCTGTCTATGTCTGTGGAATCATGCCATTCGGAGGAAATGTTCGGAGGAGGGAGTGAATGACTTCGGAGCCGCTCCAGGACTGTGAAATCGAAAATATGCTGGCAGAGTGGTGAGTTAGGCATAACGCTTGCGGATAGAAAGTTCCGCTGGTGAAGGTCTGGGTAATTTTGGACCGGCCTCCGAATGACCCACTCCTTCGCAAGAAGGATCCTTCACCAGCTCTAAGTCCCTCCAGAGGAGAGGCCGGGGAGAGTCGGAGGCCGGTACTTTTGGAAAGCAAAAAGTACCTGGAAGTCAGTTGAAGGGTATTCATAGTCGGTGTGTTTCAACAGTCCGCCCATGGAAGAGGCGGTCATAACAGGGGAGGCCGTGTATGAGGGTTTTTCAACTTCAATCCCAGCGTCAGCGGCGGCGTAGCCGCCTGTCGTTGATGCTGCACAGCGTGTTGCTGACGGGCAGTCTGGTGGCGACACCATGGCTGTTTGCGGCAGGACCTGGTGAGCCGTCGCATGACGGTCACGCGACTCCGGTCGCGATGCCGGGTTGGACGCAACAGCTCAAGGGCCAGACGGTGGTGGAAAACGCCATCGAAGGTCGTGCCGGCAATGCAGAGAAGATGGAGATGCAGCATCATCGGTTGATGGAGAAGCTGGGGAGCCAGGCGAAGAAAGACGCGCAGGCGACCCCGACTTCCGGTGCGTTCAACGACATGTCGATGATGCACCAGTACATGGGACAGGACGGCAGCAGCTTCCTGCTCATGTCGGATCCGGGCAAGGGCGAGCCGGTCATGTCGTCCGGCGGCAAGTGCCCGGCCAATGCGACGGTCAAGAAGTTCGATGTCTCGATGATCAACATCGAGATCAGCTTGAACCGCTGGCTCGACTTCTATCCCGGGTATATGTACGCACATACCCATGACCTGGATAAGATCCGCGCGGAAGAGGCCAAGAACAAGGCTGCCCGTGAAAAGGACGGATTTGATCCGGGTGCGGTGACCACCGGAAACCAGGGCGACGCGATTCAGCCGCTCGTGATGCGCGCCAACCAGGGCGATTGCGTCAAGATGACCTTGCGCAATCAGATGGAGGGCGAGGATGGCAGCTTGGTCATCCAGGCCTCCAGCATGATCGTGAGCGCCACCGGAAAGCCCGCGACGACGACGAACCCCGACACGGTCGTCTCGCCAGGCAAGACCCAGGAATTCGAATGGTATATCCATCCGAACATGCAGGAAGGTGTGCGGCAGTTCCATTCATGGAGCCACGACCGCGAGTTGACGGTGTTGGGCCTGTTCGGCGCCTTCATCGTCGAGCCGAAGGGCTCCAAGTATCTCGATCCGCTCGGAACGGGCGCCGCGCCTGAGACCAAGGGTGGATGGGAAGTCATGATCGACAACGGTTCAGGACCGGACTTCCGCGAATTCGTGCTCTTCTATCACGAGATCGGCGACGAAGCGTTCCGTCCGTTGAACAAGAAGGGTGACTTCTTGCCGCAACGCGATCCGCTGACGGACGCGTATCGTCCGGGTGGCCGCGCGATCAACTATCGCAGCGAGCCGTTCGGCATCGATCAGATGCATTTGCAGCATGAATATTTCGGGTTCGAGGACGAGTCGATGGCGTACAGCGCCTATACGTTCGGCGATCCTCCCACCACGGTGGC
>NEWQ02000017.1:53372-74487 GCA_002869855.2 Nitrospira sp. CG24D | reverse complement strand
TGCACAGGGCCCGGCCCCTAAATACGCGGGCGGGATTATCCGCTCGCCAGGAATAATCATGGTGGCTCGCGGTCGAGCTAGCTCTGTATGGCGGAGAGGGTGGGATTCGAACCCACGGTCCCATTGCTGAGACGCATGCTTTCCAAGCATGTCGATTCGACCACTCTCGCACCTCTCCGCGCCCATACGAGAGGCGGGATTGTAGCACTGCGGTCTGGTAGGCGGCAAGGCGAGAACGAGCGGAGGCGGTACGGTATTTGACCCTCTCCGGGGTGTTTTCTATACTGCAGGTTGGAATTGGAGGTGCAGGATGAAAATCATGATCGGTATCGGTGTGTTGATCGCGGTGCTGGTTGGGGTGGCGCTGCTCCTCCCGTTCATCGTCGACCTGAACAAATATCAAGAGCAGTATCGTCCGCTCATCGAAGAGGCGTTGAATCGCAAGGTGACGCTGCAGGATATTCGTTTGACCATCTGGCCCAGGCTGGGTGCGCGGGTGGCGGGACTCACGGTCATCGAGGATCCAGCCTTTGGGACCGGTCCGTTTGCCTCCCTGTCCTCGGTCGATGTCGGGGTCAAGCTGATGCCCTTGCTGAGCGGCAAGGTCGAGGTCGAAGAGATTACGCTGCGCGAACCCGTGATCACCGTCATCAAGAACAAGAACGGGGTGCTGAATGCGGCGACCTTGGGGCGCAAGGGAGTGGCTGCGTCGGAGACGCCGTCGCGCGCACCGGTGCCGTCCCCGGACGGGCCTCTAAAGATTCTCGCGCTCTTAGCGGTGGACCGGGTGTCTCTCGTCGAGGGAAAGGTCACATACCGGGACTTCTCTCAGGCGAAGCCGGTTGAATATATACTCCAAGACATGGAGTTTCTCCTGCAGTCCGTTCATCTGGGCAGCAGTCCGAGTCTCCATCTCGCGTTGACTGTTCAGCCGATGAATCTCCCGGTTTCGCTCGATGGCACGTTCGGTCCGCTGAAGGAGACGGCGGACCTGGATGCGATCAACCTCCAATTGGCACTGGGGAAAACGAATTTCGCGATTGCCGGAAAGACCGCAGGGCCGCATATGGCTCTGACGGTGACGGCTCCGTCAATCAATACCGCCAACGTGCCGATGACGTTGCCGCTCAAGAAGCCGGTTGAGGTGAAAGACTTCAAAGTCTCGGCGGAGATGAAGGGGCAGGATCTGCGTCTGTCCGACCTGTCATTTCAGATTTTTGAGGGAAAGATCGTCGCGCAGGGCGGGCTTACGTCAGGAGCTGCGGCTCCTCCGTTCAACGGGAAGGTGGCGCTCGATGGCTTGCAGCTGGGACCCGCGATTGATGCAGTCGCCGAGACCCCGGTTTCGATCAGTGGAACAGCCGGGGCGGATCTTTCCGTGAAGGGTCAGGGTTTTGCCATGCCGGACCTGACAAGGGCGCTGGAGGGCGCCGGCCATGTCGAGGTGAAAGACGGCAAGATCGACGGAGTGAATCTTCTTCAGGAGGCCGTGTCGATTTTGAAGGTCGCCGGCGTTTCTGTTGGGGACGCCAAAGCCACGGCATTCTCGACCATCGAGACGGACCTCGCGATCAAGCAGGGTGTGGTGCTATTGCAGAACATGCTGATGGACAGTCACGATTTTCAAGCGACCGGCGGCGGGACGATCGGCTTTGATCATGCGCTCAACATGACGGTGAATCTGCGGCTGTCGGAAGCCTTGAGTCAGCAAGTGGCCGGAGCTTCCCCGGTTGCGCGACTGGCGGTGAAGGAGGGACGGCTGACGTTGCCGCTCCTGATCGGCGGCACGCTCGAAGCGCCCTCCTATGGGCTCGATATGAAGGGATTGACGGGAAAAGTGCAGGAACAGATCAAGCGGAAAGCGGAAGAAGCAATTGGCGGCTTGCTCAAAGGCACGACCAAGCCGAAAGATTTGGAGGGGGAGGGGAAACAACTGCTCAAGGGATTATTCAGTCGTTAGGGAGTACGGCATATGCTTGCAATGGAGAGCCTTACGCAATACGCGGTGAAGTATGGCCTGCAGGCCCTCGTGGCCATCGGTATTTTTGTCGCCGGTTCGCTGGGCGCCCGCTGGGCCGGGAACCTGATGCAGCAGGCGCTGGAGCGGCAGACACTGGAGCCGCCGGTGCGGATGCTGCTCGTCCGCATCGTCAAAATCGTCGTCCTCCTGTTTACTGCCGTTATTGCATTGGAAGCGCTCGGCGTGCCGATTGCGCCGCTGGTCGCAGGGATCGGCGTGGCCGGTGTCGGGATCGGTCTGGCGATGCAAGGCGTCTTGAGCAATGTCATGGCGGGACTCTCGATCATCTTTACGAAGCCCTACAAGGTCGGAGAGCACATCTCACTGTTGGGCGTCCATGGCGATGTCGTAATGATCGATATTTTTTCCACCATCCTCATGCATCCCGACCACTCGCGTATCGTCATTCCGAACCGCAAGGTTGTGGGAGAAATTCTGCACAACTTCGGCACGATCCGGCAGCTGCATTTCACGGTGGATGTGTCCTATAAGACCGATTTGAACCAGGCGCTGGCGATTGTGCGGGAGATTGTGGAGAACCACTCCCATGTGCTCAAAGATCCGCAGGCGGTGATCGGTGTCAGCCGGCTCGGGCAGCCGGCCATTACGATTGCCGTCGAACCCTGGACCAAAGTGGTCCACTATGGATCGCTGCAGGGCGAACTCAGCAAGGCGATTGTCGAACGGTTTCGTGCGGCGCAGATCGAGTTCCCGTCGCCCCCACAGGCTGTATCTGCCAGATGAATTTCCCGGAGAGGCTGCCTGCAGAGTTGACAGTTCCTCGCAAGCAATGGTAGCTTGGCGCGCTTATTTTAGTGCGGATGGCACGACAATTATCCGTGTGCCCATTGTGGAAGTGATTGGACAAGGACCGTGATTAAGACAGCAGTTGCGCGACGTTACGCCAAAGCCCTCTTCGAGCTTCTCGATTCCTCTACCATCGAAGCGACGCGGGGTACTCTCAATGGCCTGGGACAGGCCATGCAGGACTCTGTCTCCCTCCGGCACGTGGTGGCGTCCCCGGTGTTCGGCATGGAAGAAAAGATTGCCGTGCTGACGGATCTGGGCGGCCGATTCGGTTGCCCTCCGGTCGGCAAGGCGTTTATCGGACAGCTCGTGAAGAAGAATCGAATCGGGTTTCTGCCAGAAATCGCCGACGCGTTCGGAAAACTCGTCGATCAATCCAAGGGCACTCAGCAAGTGACCGTGTCGAGTGCCGCTGCGTTACCACCGGCCGAACAAGACCGTATCAAAACACGCCTTCGCGAAACCCTGAAGCGAGACGTAGATATCACCTTTCAGACCGATGCCAGTCACCTCGCGGGCCTGCAGATTTCTATCGGCAGCACGGTCGTCGATAGCACCGTCCGAGGTCGCTTGCGCGCCATGCAGAGCCTGTTGACGAAGGAGTAGCCATGCAGATCAAGGCAGATGAAATCAGTGCGATCATTAAGGAAAAGATCAAGGGCTTTGACAAGCAAGTTGACGTCAAGGAGACCGGCTCGGTCATCCAGGTCGGCGACGGTATTGCCAAGGTCTACGGGCTCGACGGAGCCATGGCCGGAGAAATGCTGGAGTTTCCCGGGGGACTCTTCGGCATCGCGCTGAACCTCGAAGAAGACAACGTCGGCGCCGTGCTGATGGGGGAAGACACTGGGATCAAGGAAGGCGATCCCGTCAAGCGCACGGGCCGCATCGCGGAAATCCCCGTCGGTGAAGCCCTGATCGGCCGCGTCGTGAATGCCATTGGTCAACCCATCGACGGCAAGGGCCCGATCAAGTCGGAGCATTCCTCCCGTATCGAAGTCGTCGCGCCCGGTGTGAATACCCGTCAATCCGTCCGCGAGCCCCTGCAGACCGGCATCAAGGCAATCGACGCCATGATCCCGATCGGACGCGGTCAGCGCGAGTTGATCATCGGTGACCGGCAAACGGGGAAGACCGCAATTGCGGTCGACACGATCATCAATCAAAAGGGCCTGGGCGTGTTCTGTATTTACGTCGCGGTCGGTCAGAAGCGTTCGACCGTTGCCCGCGTCGTGAAGACACTCGAAGAAAACCACGCCATGGAATACAGCATCGTGGTTGCGGCGACCGCCAGCGATCCGGCCCCGATGCAGTTTCTGGCGCCCTTCGCCGGTGCGGCGATCGGGGAGTATTTCCGCGACAACGGCAAGCATGCGCTGATCGTCTACGATGATCTCTCGAAGCATGCCGTGGCCTATCGGCAGTTGTCGTTGTTGCTCCGCAGACCGCCGGGACGCGAAGCCTATCCGGGTGACGTGTTCTATCTGCACTCACGCTTGCTGGAGCGCGCGGCCAAGCTGAGCGAAAAGCTCGGCGGGGGCAGTTTGACGGCGCTTCCGATCATTGAAACGCAAGCCGGCGACGTGTCGGCCTACATTCCGACCAACGTGATTTCGATCACCGACGGCCAGATCTATCTCGGCAGCGATCTGTTCTATTCCGGTATCCGCCCTGCGATTAACGTCGGTCTGTCGGTCTCCCGCGTCGGCGGATCCGCGCAGATCAAGACAATGAAGCAGGTCGCCGGTACCTTGCGGCTCGATCTCGCGCAGTATCGCGAAATGGCGGCCTTCTCGCAGTTCGGCAGCGAACTCGACAAGGCGACGCAGATGCAGCTCGCGCGCGGCGTGCGCATGGTCGAGTTGCTGAAGCAAGGCCAGTACAAGCCGATGCCGGTGGCCGATCAGGTGCTCTCGATCTATGCCGGTGTGAACGGATATCTCGACGATGTGCCGGTCGACAAGGTGCTGCAGTTTGAAGCGGATTATCTCCACTATGTGCAGCAGCATCATCCAGACTTGAAAAAGGAAATTGCCAGCATCGGCAAGATCGACGACAAGGTGGGAGCCCGGCTGAAAGAAATCATCACGACGTTCAAACAGAAGATGGGATACGGCGCGAAATAATCTTCGCCGAAGCGCCCGTGCGCTTTGCCGATAGCCAAGAAAAGTAGGCGATGCCGAGTTTACAAAGTCTGCGCCGCAAGATTGCGGCCTTCAAAAATACGCAGAAGATTACCAAGGCCATGAAAATGGTGGCCGCGGCGAAGCTCAAGCGCTCGCAGGATCGGATTCTTGCGGCGCGACCCTATGCACTGAAGATGCGCGGGGTGTTGAGCAATCTGAGTCAGCGTGTGAACCGTTCTGCCCATCCGCTGTTGCAAAAGCGTGAAGGGAAGAAGATCGAAGTCCTCGTGATCACGAGCGATCGCGGACTCTGCGGCGGTTTCAACGGCAACATTGCGCGTAAAAGCGTGGAATTTGTCCGGCAGTGCGAAGCGCGCGGGCTTCAAGTAGGTCTCAGCATCGTTGGCCGAAAGGGACGCGACTATTTCCGCCGGCGGACCTGGCCGATTCGGCAGGAGTGGACCGGGGTCTTCGACAAGCTCAGCTTCGAGCACGCGCTCGATATCGGCGGCGATCTGACAGACAATTTTGTGAAGGGCACGTTTGACGAGCTCTACGTCGTCTACAACGAGTTTAAATCGGCCATTCAGCAGCGCGTGATCGTAGAGAAATTGTTTCCGATTGACGCGGCGACCGAATTCGGCGCGGCTCAGGCGGAAGGAACAACCGGCGGGAGCTACTTGTATGAACCGGATGAAGCCGATTTGCTGAACGTGCTCGTGCCGAAGCATTTTCAAGTGCAGGCCTATCGCATTTTGTTGGAGTCGGCCGCAGCGGAGCATGGCGCCCGTATGGCAGCGATGGATGGCGCGACGCGGAATGCCGGACAGCTCATCAAGAAAGTCACGCTCTACTACAACAAGACCCGGCAGGCCGCGATTACGAAAGAACTCATGGATATCGTCGGCGGCGCAGAAGCGTTGCAATAGTCAGTTACGTTGAAGAAGGAGTCAGCCGTGAGCACAGGAAAAGTCGTACAAGTCATCGGGCCAGTGGTGGACGTGGAATTTCCTCCCGGCCAACTGCCGAATATCTATAATGCGCTGAAGGTGGTCCAGGAAGAAAATAAGGCCGCCGGCAAGCCGGCCGTCCGGATCACGCTGGAAGTCGCCACGCACCTCGGTGAAAACCGGGTCCGCGGCATCGCCATGTCGACCACCGATGGTCTGACGCGCGGGATGGATGTCCATGACACCGGCGCGCCGATCTCTGTGCCGGTCGGCCGTGAAACGCTTGGACGCCTCATCAATGTGCTGGGTGAACCGGTCGATGAAAAGGGTCCGATTAACGCCAAGAAAACCTACCCGATTCACCGCCCCGCTCCGAAGCTCGAAGATCAGGACACCAAGACTGAAGTGCTCGAGACCGGTATCAAGGTGGTGGATCTGCTGGAGCCCTACAGCAAAGGTGGAAAAGTCGGACTCTTCGGCGGCGCCGGTGTCGGCAAGACCGTCATCATCATGGAGCTGATCAACAACATTGCTTTGCACCACGGCGGTTTCTCCGTGTTTGCCGGCGTCGGTGAACGGACCCGTGAAGGTAACGACCTCTGGCACGAAATGCAGGAGTCGAAAGTCATCGATCCGGACGATTTCACCAAGTCCAAAGTCTCATTGATCTATGGCCAGATGAACGAGCCGCCCGGAGCCCGCCTTCGCGTGGCGCTGACCGGTTTGGCGGTGGCGGAATTCTTCCGTGACGAAGAAAATCAGGACGTGCTTCTGTTCGTCGATAACATTTTCCGATTCACCCAGGCCGGATCAGAGGTGTCCGCGTTGCTCGGCCGTATGCCGTCAGCCGTCGGCTATCAGCCCACGCTCTCGACTGAGATGGGGCAGCTGCAAGAGCGTATTACCTCGACCAAGCGTGGCTCGATCACTTCGGTGCAAGCCATCTATGTGCCGGCGGACGATTTGACCGACCCGGCCCCGGCCACCGCGTTTGCCCACTTGGATGCGACGACGGTGTTGTCCCGGCAGTTGGCGGAGTTGGGTATTTATCCGGCCGTCGATCCGCTGGACTCCACATCCCGTATTCTCGATCCGCAAGTCATCGGTGAAGAGCACTATAAGGTCGCCCGCGGCGTCCAGTCCGTGCTCCAAAAGTATAAGGATTTGCAGGACATCATCGCGATTCTCGGAATGGATGAATTGTCCGAAGACGACAAGATGGCGGTGGCCCGTGCGCGGAAGATCCAGCGGTTCCTCTCGCAGCCGTTCCATGTCGCCGAAGCGTTTACCGGCTCGCCGGGCAAGTATGTGAAGCTGAAAGATACCGTTCGCAGCTTCAAGGAAATCCTTGAGGGCAAGTACGATCACCTTCCGGAACAAGCGTTCTATATGGTGGGTCCGATCGAGGAAGCCGTGGCGAAGGCCGAGAAGATGGGTGTGAAGGTATAGGGCGGCGGGTGAACCGAGCGTCCTCCTTGCTCGCGCAACGCGCGGTCTCGGAAGACCCTCGTTGCATGCGCGCAGGGGAGGACGCATCGCTCCTCCCGCCTTCTGAGTAGAGAGCGAGGAAATAGGAAGAGATGGCTGGAAAGATTCTGTTAGAGGTTGTGACTCCGGAGAAGCAGCTGCTGAGTCAGCAGGTGGATGAAGTCATCGCGCCAGGCTCGGAAGGTGAATTCGGGGTATTGCCCGGTCATTGTTATTTCCTTTCGACCCTGCGCATCGGCGAGCTTCGATATCGTGTGGGTGATCAGACGAATCATATGGCGATCCTCTGGGGTTACGCCGAAGTAACCCCGACTAAAGTCACGGTTATGGCGGAAATCGCTGAGAAGGCCGAGGATATCGATGTCGGCCGCGCTCAGGCCGCGGTTGAAAAGGCTGAACAACGCCTGAAGGCCGGCGGTCTTCCCTCGGAAGTCAAAGAAGCCGAAATCAGCCTCGAAAAGGCTCGTCTCCGCAAGAAGATTGCTGAACGCGCTCATAAAGCCGGGCGAGCGTAGCTTCATTTCCCAGCCTCTCAATTCTCTCCTCTTTTTCCTCCTCTGTCCCTGGCGAGAGGGTTGAGGGCGCATGATTTCATTGCAATTGATCGAGGCTCTTTAGTAGCTTGTGCCGTTATGATTACGGAATTTGTGGTCACGGCTGGAGAGCAGCCGAAACGCCTGGACATCTTTCTCGCCAATCACCAACGAGATATCTCACGATCCGCCTTGCAGCGCCTGATTGAGCTAGGCCGTATTCGCATCAATGAGCTGGTGGTGAAGGCCAGCCAGAAGATCAAGCCAGGTGACAAAATTACGATGGATGTGCCGAAGCCCGAGCCGCTCGCGCTTAAGGGCGAAGCTATCCCCCTGGAAGTCCTCTTTGAGGACGACAGTCTCCTAGTGCTCAACAAGCCCTCTGGCATCGTAGTTCACCCAGCACCGGGGAACTGGACCGGGACACTGGTGAATGCGCTGCTCCATCACTTTCAGACATCCGGAGGGACCGTCTCGGCTATCGGGGGAAAAGAACGACCCGGACTAGTCCATCGCCTGGATAAGGAAACCTCCGGCGTGATGGTGATTGCCAAGACCGATCAAGCGCATCGACATCTTGCCGCACAGTTTAAGGAGCATACGATCACGCGAGTGTATGAAGCCTTGATCTGGGGCGTACCGAAGAAAGGCCACGGTGTGATTGAGTTGGCGATCGGCCGCGACACCAAGGAGCGCAAGAAGATCTCCACACGAACCACTAGCCCACGGGAATCAGTGACGGAGTACAAGGTGGATCAGAGATACGGCAAAGTTGCCGCGCATGTCCTCCTTTATCCTCGAACGGGGCGAACCCATCAGCTCCGGGTCCACCTCACCTCTCTCGGTCATCCCATTCTTGGGGACCCGACATATGGCGGTCGAAAGGTCTGTGCTCTTGATGAGGTGGAGATTCCGCGAGTGATGCTCCACGCGAGGACTCTGGGTTTTACGCACCCTACGACTGGGGTGCGACAAGACTTTACTCGACCTTTTCCCTCCGATATGGAGACGGTAACCCACGCCCTTCAACAGATACAGTCCTCGAAGCTGAGCAAAGAATCATGAGTGGTGCCCCGCATCGGACGCACACACTCCTGAGAGGAGAATGGTATGCAAACAGCTGATATTCTTGATGCGATCGGCGGCCTCTCGGCTCAGCTGAAAGCCTATGCCGCCAAGTTGCCACCCATTGTCCACTTATCGGCGGTGCCAACTGGCGTGAAACCCAAACTGGAAGCTGTGGATGATTATGAAGAGAATGTCTCTCGCGTGCGTGGTCAGAGTGCCGGCACGCCTTACAAAGGACTGAACGAATCATTTATGGCCTCGTTGGAAGCATTTGAGGTTGGGAACTTAATAGGGGCGGTGCAGCCCCTGCTCGCTGTGCTGGATCACGTAGAACGGATGCATCGGGATAAGGAAATCGAAGTGGGGCGGATCGACGAAAAGCGGGTCGCGGAATACCGCGCTGTGCTCCACAAGATCCTTCCTGGAAACAAGCCGGAACTGGATGGTTCAGGGCGGGGGATGTGATGGCGGCGGAAAGCGTTGAGCCTTCGCCTTTTAGAGAGAAAGACACTCAAGTGAACGGTCTAAGGCTGAGCGCTGATCGCTCTATGCAGACCAGGGTGTAGTCAGTGGCCCATTTTGGGGCCTGTGGCGTTGTCACCTTCACTCACGAGTCTAAACCGAACCGTTGAACCACAATGGGGGCATTTGGCACGGACGGTTTCAACATCGAGGAGTTCGAACTCATTCGGCTTGAGCCACATTAACTGGAAGCACTTGGGGCAGCTACGGACTTGCGTTGACATCGGTTTCCTCGTACACTTCAAATCTCGAAATACAGTCTCTCAACGGGAGATACTCTAGTACACAATGCCTCCTCCGCTCAAGACCACGGTTACATTTTCAGAGAAGAAGTCGCTCCAACCCGAACAATTATTGACGTTGTTTCAGCAGGCACCCTGGGCCAAGGGGCGGACGCTGAATGATGCCCGCGACATGCTTCGACATACCGATGTGGCGTTGTGCGCTTGGGACGGCGATCACCTGGTCGGCTTTGGCCGCGTCCTCACGGATTTCGTCTATCGCGCGACTATTTGGGACGTGATCGTCGACGAGGCCTATCAGAAGCAGGGCATCGGAGCCGAAATCGTCCAGCGTATTCTCCAACATCCCCGCCTGAAGAAAGTCGAACTCTTCTGGCTCTGCACCCGCCGACCGGGCTTCTACGAAAAGCTGGGGTTCAGTTCCAAGGAACAGACCGGCATGGTCTGGAATCGCAGCCAGAACGCCCGGCTGGAATAACCTGTCGGCACATCATTCCGCTTCCGCAGCGATACCTCATCGGTGGCTCAGGATCGCGTCAGAACTCGCCATGGCAGACTAACCGAGGTCGCTTGCAGAAAAGAAAAGGCAGGATGTCTGATTAGCCAAGACATCCTGCCTCTCCGAATCCGACGAAGACTAGTCTATTAGAAATACATCTTCACGCCGAACAGGAACCCAAACGATGAGGCGTTCCAGTCGTTGTTTCTCACACCATCGACTGTCGCGTGGCCGTCATTCCGCTTGTAGGCCATTTCTGTGTTGAGCGCGAACTGCTTCGTGATCATGTAATCCGCTCCCCAACCCAGGCGCCATGCGAACGTATTGCTGGGGCTGATTCTTGTCCCGGAGCTTTCTCCGAAACTGTTCACGTTCACGCCGAAGCTCATGTTGACGTATGGACTGAGTGAACCGAAATTGACCGGCCGGAGTTCAACGGTCGGTAGCACCGACACGGTATCCTGATGTCCCAGGTCCCGCTGCTGCGGCCGCTCTCGATCAAAGGCGTGACGTTCCCACTCCAACATCATGCCGACCAGCAGCCACTTATTGAGGCTGTACATGGCTTGAAAATTCACCAGGGAGCCGACATCGGTCGAAGTACGAAAGCCGGGCACTTCTGAAACGGTTTGGGTGACCGGCGCAAAACCCGCACGCATACCCAGTACCCATTTCCCCGGTTCAATCCCGCCAAAGTCTTGTTTGCCGTCTTCGGCCAACACCGGACTGGTAGCCATCAGTGCGGTAGCGAAAAGAGCCAAAGCTAAACCGCTGACGACCCGTCGAGATGATCCCTTGCTCATGTAGTTCCTCCATGATGAAATTGTAGAGAAAAATAACGATAGCTTAGTTGGAAATGCAAGTCCTGTACTGAATTGCTCACTTCCAAAAAAATAAAATATCATGCTGTGCAGTCAGCTTCCAAGCGCTGCTCTAAGGGAACTCGATTCATCAGCGATGCTGCGATCAGCAAATTCACTGCCTAGCAACACGGTCCCTGTACTCACCAGCCTACACTTGGCGCATATGTGGGCGGACCATTGGCGTTGATGATGGGTTGGTGACGTCAAGCGGCCGGAGCCAAGCGTCGTTCCTGTTTTGGGGAGAACAAGATTGCGAGAAAGAAGATGGACGTGGCCAGCAATACAATGGCCGGACCGGATGGAATATCCCAAACCGCAGAGATCAAGACGCCTGAAACCGAGGTCGAGATACCGATGAGAATGGAGTAGATCGTCAGCGTGCGCAGGCTGTGTGTGAGCTGATAGGCCGTGGATGCGGGAATCAGAATCATGGCAAATACCAGGATGGCGCCGACAGTTTTGAGCGAGATCACCACCGTGAGCGCGACGAGTGTGAGAAGGAGGAAAAAGATCTTACGGGCCGGCACGCCCGAGGCTTCAGCCATTTCCTGATCGAAGGCGATGAAGTACAGCTCTTTCGAAAAGAGTAGGATCAGGCCCAGCACCAGTATGCTGAGCCCCCCGATAGTCCGCAGTTCTCCACTTGTGACGGATAACACGCTGCCAAATAGATATCCATAGACCTCTGCGTTGTAGGTTTTCATGAGGCCGATAAAGAGAATCGCCAGCGCCATAGTGGTGGTATAGAGAATTCCGATCGACACATCCAGCTTCATCCGGCCCTTTTCTTCTACCCAGCCTGTAATCCACACTGTGGCCAAGCCGAAAATAATCGCGAGGAGCAGCGGCGGCCAACCCATCAAATAACCGAGCGCGACTCCCGCAAACGCGGCATGGGCGGTTCCCGCCCCGACAAAGGCGAGCCCGCGCAATACCACAAACACGCCGATGACAGAACAGAGCCCTCCCACCATCGCCGCCGCGAGGAGGGAACGTTGCATGAAATCGTAGGTAAACAGTTCAAGCATAGAAAACAGGCGATTCAATGATGGTGATGATAGTCCTCAACGATCACGAGGTCTTTTCCGGTGATGACCAGTTCCTTCCCATAGACTTGACGAAGGATATCGGGTTTGAGCACATCGGCCGGAGGTCCTGCGGCAAACAGGCGGGTCTTAAGCAGCACGAGCCGGTCAACATGTGGCCGGATCATATTGATATCGTGGGTGATCAAGAGCACGGTCAACCCTAGTTCCTTATGCAGATGTGCAACTAATTCGATGACATTGTGCTGTGTAGTGATATCGAGGCCGGTGGTTGGCTCATCAAGTAGGAGGACTTTCGGTTGCTGAGCCAGGGCACGCGCAATGAATACCCGTTGTTGCTGGCCACCGGACAGATGGCCGAGTGCCGTATCTCGATGCGCGTCCATGGCCACGTGGGCGAGGGCATCAAGAGCAATGGCCTGGTCCTTCTTTGTCGTTCGTTTGAAGAGGCCCAAGGTGCCGTAGCGGCCCATCATGACGGTTTCAAGGACGGTGACCGGGAAGTTCCGATCCACGACGCCCTTCTGCGGAAGGTAGCCGATCTGGGCGCGGTGGTGGCAGCGCAGCTCGCCGCAGGCGCAATCAAAGATACGCAAATGTCCCGATAGGGGCGCCATCAGGCCCAAGACTGCACGGCAAAGCGTGGTTTTGCCTGAGCCGTTGGGACCGATGATTCCGACAAATTCTCCCATGCCGATAGAGAGCGAAATATCTTGAAGTGCAATGACTCCAGGAAAGCCAAAGGTCGCGTGGTCAAATTGAATGATCGGGTTGGTTGATTCGGACACGGAAAACCAGGCTCCTTCCGGCGCTGAGCCGCACCTAGGACGATCGTTATGTCGCCTCCAGCGCGTTGGCCAATTGGAGCACATTATAACGAAGCATGTCGAGATAGGTCTCGGTACCGGGGAGTCCGCCTGGTAGCGTTGTGAGGACAACCACGCGGGCTTTGGCTTCTTTTGCCAAGAGTTCAGGGATCCGTTGGCTCAACTGGATCTCGGAGACGATGACCTTGATATGGTCCTTCTTGATTTTTTCGACGAGCGACTGAATCTGAAGGGCCGATGGTTCTGTGCCCGACTGTGCCTGGATCGTGGCCACAATGTCGAACCCAAAGCGTCTGGCCAGATAGGGCCAGGCTGGATGGTGGGCGATAAAGCGTCGATCGGTCAGCTGTTTGACGCGTTCAGACAGCTCTTTCCGGAGTCGATCCAACTGTCGGAGATACGAGGCTTGGTTGTCGCGAAACTCATTGGCATGCGCCGGGTCCAGCTTGATGAGCGTCTCTGTAATGTGCCGGAGCATCGTGGCGACACTCTCTGGATCCATCCACACGTGGGGATTGCCGCCGTTGGCATGCTCATGATCGCCTGGTTGGACAGCCTCCAGATCGGAATGATCACGGATCAATCCGATGCCATCGGAGGTCGTGATGACCACCAGCGAAGGGCTTCCGGCGTTCTTCACCAGGGCCGAAACCCAGATCTCCAGCCCGATGCCGACTTCAAAAAGGACCCGGGCCTTTCTGACTGCGATCAAATCACTGGGCTTCGGTGCATAGGTGTGTTCATTCTCATAGCCGCTCAGGAGGGACGTGACATGTACGTACTGGCCGCCTACTTGTTGGGTTAAGTCCTTGAGGACCGGGATTGTGACGACGACGTTTAAGGGGGGCAGGGAAGTCGCCAGAGCCTGCGTCGGCGAGAAAATCGCGAGGCAGAACACGGCTACGAAAACCATTCTGAGAGCCGTTCGACATAGTGCAAACATGGGCGGGGACGGTAGCATCGGGGTACTGTGATGTCAACGAGTTGATCTGACGCTCATATCGAGGGGGAGAAGTGGCTCAATGGCTTGACCGCATGACCGACTTCCATTAGCGTAGCGGCGGCATCTGTGCGAGGCCTATCGAGGAAAGGGAAGCAGGATTATGAAAGTGGTAGGACTGATGTCTGGCACATCCGGCGATGGAGTTGATGCCGCACTGGTCGATATTACGAGATCACGGAAAGGGCTGGACATCCAAACCATCGCCTTCCATGCATTGCCGTACCCGCGCTCGTTACAACAGCGGATTTTAACCGCCTCGGCCTCGGGCTCTGTTGCAGAAATTTGCCACTTGAATGCGTTGCTCGGTGAATGGTTTGCCAATGCGGCTCTCGGTGTGATTCGGACCGCCGGACTTCGCCCGAAGGATATCGATTTAATCGGCTCGCATGGCCAGACGGTTCACCACTTGCCACATGGGATCAAAGACGCTGGGGTTGGCGCCATTCGTTCAACATTGCAGATCGCCGAGCCTGCCGTGATTGCTGAGCGAACGGGTATTACGACAGTGGCCAACTTTCGTCCGCGCGACATCGCCGCCGGCGGGCAAGGAGCTCCGCTGACTCCCGGCGTGCATGCGCTCGTGTTCCGTCATCCCCGGCGTGCACGATTGGTGGTCAATCTTGGTGGAATCAGCAACGTCACGTATTTACCGCGTGGGAAGGGGGTGGACGGTGTCATTGCATTTGATACCGGTCCCGCCAATATGGTCTTGGATGGCCTCATGTACCGGACGACGGACGGGCGTGTCTCGATGGATCGTGACGGTCGTCTTGCCTCACGTGGGAGGCCGGATGGCCGTTTGTTGACGAAATTATTGGCGCATCCCTATTTATCGAAACACCCTCCGAAGTCGACTGGACGAGAAATATTTGGCGCACCGATGGTGGAGGAACTTCTGGCCATCCAGGAGGCGCGACAACTTTCGATCGAAACCCTGCTGGCCACGTGCAGTCGGTGGACGGCTGAGTCTGTAGGCACCGCTAGGCGATGGATTCAGGGAGGAATCGACGAAGTGATTGTCGGTGGCGGCGGGGTACGGAACCGCGCCATTATGGCGCATCTTGCTGACGTGTTTTCACCGGCGCCTGTCACCACGTTCGACGCGATCGGATGGGATAGTAAGGCGTTCGAGGCAGTCGCGTTTGCCATTCTGGCGTATCAAACGGTGATGGATCAATGTGGCAATGTTCCCGCCGTCACCGGTGCGAGTCATCCGGCATTGCTGGGTTGCATTGTTCCCGGTAGCCCGGGGTGGATGCGCCGACTGAAGCTCTCGTCTTGAAGGGCCGCACGTAGCTCATGGAAGTCATTCTTATTGGTTCCCTTACGATAGTTGTACTGTTATTGCTGCTGTGGAAACGGAACCCTTCGTCAGACAAGGGGAAAGGTCAGAGGCCAGTCTTCCCAGTAGGGACGAAGGTAATGCCCGCTCCGTTGCTTACGGAGCAAGAAGTGCTGCTCTATAACCTCATTCGGTTGGCTGTCCAGGATCACTATCTCGTTTTTTCGCAAGTCCCGCTCTGGGCATTTGTTCGAATTGAGGCGGTTGGAAAAGTTCGGGCGCAGGCCTTTCGACAGATTGCACTGAAGCGCGTGGCGTTTGTCCTCGTACACCCGGGGACAAGGCAGGTTGAGCAGGTTGTGCAAGTGGAAGATATCGCTTCACGGGGTGATCAGGAAAGCCGCCAGCGGGTGATCGAGTCGGTTCTTGATGCTGCCGGGATTAAGCTTGTCACTCTGCGTGTGCAGAAGTCCTATACTGTTCCAGCGCTCGCATCCCTACTCGGATGCGAGCCGGACGATTTGTAGTGGTTGGGCGGGGCTTTGGCTGTGTTACTCAAGCGTATGTGAAACCGGTTCAGACCTGGCGTTGGTGGTGTCGATGGCTTTCCTGGCGAGCTCCGCTTCTGAACTGTCGGGATACTGGTCGACCACGCGTTCAAACATCATGCGGGCTTTATCCTGATCGCCGAGTTTCGTATAGGCTTGTCCGATCTTCAGGGTCGAAGCTGCCAGTTTTGGACTGAGCGGATAGTACGAAACGACATTGTAAAACGAGGCGAGTGAATCCTTATAGCGCCCCAATCGATACTGGCATTCTCCGATCCAATATTGGGCGTTTGCCGCGAGGGCGGAGTGTCCATGGACTTCGATAAAGAAACGAAATCCTGCGAGCGCAGCTTCATAATCCCGGTGCTTGAACTCTTCCATCACCCGATCATATAAGCGGCGGGAGCTGTCTTGCATTTGGCCTTGAGCCGCCAGCGGGATATTGGGCGAAAAGAGCAGGGCGCTCACTGCGACGAGGATTCCGATTCGAATTCGCTTTTTCATGGTTTTCCTCCAACAAGCCGCCCCCTCGGGTCTTCAGGGGAGTGTAACGCAATCGGTATGCCACGGGGGTGATAGAGTGGAGCGCACAAAATGGTGAAAAACAGAGGTTTTCAGGCTGCTTATGGTAACCGATTGCGGCAAATTTCATCCGAAGGTACATAAAGACGACAGAATTGTACGAGTCTATCTTTGCCTAGTGTGACTTTTATGCCGCGCTTTCGCTGGTAGGAAAGGGGTAGGGGCATGTTGTATGGATGAACCGCTTCCTTCTAATCCATCCGGCGGCAGGACGCTGATTGTCGACGCAACAGATCCGCGTTGCTATCCCCTCCCAAGTGACGCGCTTCGTGATGCGGCGGAACATGATCAGATTTATATTAGACCAGGTACTTATGAAGATAAGATCTTCATCTCGGACCGTCCTGTGCGGTTGATTGGTGCCGGGCGCGACCAGGTGCAGATCTTTTCTCGTCGTGGTGGCCCCTTATACTTACAAGAGGTTCCTGGCGGGAGAATTTCAGGAATTGCATTTCGTTATGTGGGGAGCGATCAACATTCGGCCATCAACGTTCTGAATAGCACCTGCGTGATTTCCGACTGTCGCGCAATGGAAGGGATTCTGTCCGGTGTGGTGCTGTACGGCCAGGAATGTCGGGTGACTTTCTCAGGCAATGAAGTCTGTCGCAATCGAGAGTCGGGGATTTTTGTGTTCGCTGGAGCTCAACCTCGGCTAGCGGACAATCGGTGCTTCGACAATCATCATTTCGGTATTGCTGTCCGCGATGCAGGGACTTGTCCCGATATCGTCCGGAATCAATGCGACAGCAATATGCTGAGCGGCATACTGCTGTTTCACCACGGTGGCGCGCTGCTGGCGGATAATCATTGCCGGGATAATCAGCAATGGGGAGTTGTGGTGACGCCTGATGCTCACCCTAATCCGGCTCCTTCCGAATTGGCACAGGCCAATGATCTTGCGCGTAATCCCCGAGGAGCCTATGTGGTGACGGACCAGCCGCTGGAAGATATCGGTCGCTAGAAGAGTTGTCTGCTACGAGACGAGAGGAGACTGAGGCTTCGCATTGGATGTGTGAAATTGAAAGGTACTGCCACCTGTTTGCTTGGCCCGGTACATCGCGGCATCGGCATGTTTCAGGAGATCGTCGATATCGTGATCATCGGAGGGATAAATGGTAATCCCGATGCTGACGCCAATCGATGGACGATGCGGGCCCAGTTCGAAGGGTTCTCCTAACGATTCGGTAATCCGCTGAGCCACGACCGTGATGTCCTGATCTGCTGAGCAACCTTCCAGGATAATCGTAAACTCGTCTCCACCCATTCGGGCTACCGTATCCACTTCTCTGACGCAGAGTTTAAGCCGGTCTGCCACTGCTTTGAGCAGCAAATCGCCAACATCGTGGCCCATCGTATCGTTTACGGCTTTAAATCGGTCGAGGTCCAACAACATCAAGCCGAGCGGGCGTTGGAGTCGTTTGCTTCGCGCCATGGCTTGGATGAGCCGATCGCGGAATAATGTCCGATTGACCAGCCCGGTTAGCTGGTCGTATTGCGCCAGATACGTCATACGTTCTTCAGCTCGCTTCCGTTCGATGGCATAGCGAATGGAGCGGGCTAACAGCTCCGGATGGCCCTGCCCCTTGACGAGATAGTCCTGGGCGCCCTGCTGCACGGCTTGAAGGGATAACGCCTGGTCACTGACTCCGCTGAGGACGATAATCGGGATCGTGGGGCTCGTGGCTTGAACCTGTTTCAGTGTGGGCAGACCGTAGGCATCAGGCAGGGAGAGATCCAGCAAGATTGCGTCGTAGCGATTCCGTGCCAGATGGGCAAACGCTTCGCTGAGTCGTGTGACGTGGGTGATGTCGAATTGTTCGATGCTCCACTCAGCCAGGATGTCCCGGGTGAGGTGAGCATCGACATCATTGTCTTCGACCAGCAGCAGTTTGATTATTGAAGGGCTCAATCCTGATCCTTCAGTATAAGAAAACAGAGCCGAGTTATGCCGTTCCGATCAAGGCTTCTGCATCGCTGGCTCAAGTATAGCCAAAGTCTATGTCTTCACAAGGAAATGTCAGAAATGGTGGGGATGATGAAAATTGAAGACTTGGCGGTGGCTACAGGGAAGAGGGCCCGGAGAAGTAAGCGGTGTTGCTGCTTCTCCGGGATGTCCTACGTGGTGCTATGCGGAATGAAGGGCCTCGGCGCGCCGGCGGACTTCTTCGGCTTTCTGTGACTGCCCGAGATTTTCGTACAAGGAAGCAATATTTGAGTGGAGATGTGACAACAACTGGCCAAGTTGGGCTTCCTGCGCGATGACATTCGCTTCCATCGCCAATTTCTTTTCCTCGCTCCGACGGAAGCGCTCTTCCAGTCGCTGAACCAGTTGAATCCAGCCACGCACCTTGCCGGAATCGAGCTGAGGCATTGTGGGAAGAGCTTCCGCGCGCTCAAGAGCCTTTTCAGTTTGATTCATCCAATTGATGAAGACGAGAAAATCTCCGAGAGTAATGGTCAATGCGGAGGAGGTGCCTTCTTCTTCAATCACCAAGTCTTCCATACGTACTCCTTGTTCCTAATCCAACAGATTTTTGTAAAGCGAAAGGCGCAAGAACCACAGGTTTTCCTGAATGCATAAGCTGATGGTGCAGCACTCGTGTTCTGTTGTTCATGGACCTGGCCTGTACCTCTATGTGCCAGAGTCCTGGGTCCACCTCCCTTCGACTTGCCCGCATTCCCTAAATGCAGAAGTGCGAGAAGGAGCGTTGTGCCCGCACGCCCCCATATTCTGTGGAGGAAGGAGTATTACTGCGCTACAGGGAGTGTTGTCAACAGAGACTTTGCCTGAAAGAGAAGAATTCTTACTAATCGTGAGTATGGAAGGGAAATATTTATCGTGCCAGTCGTTTGAGCAGGAGATGCGGGAGAATTTCACTCGCTGTGCGCAAGGAGCGGCGAGTCTTCTAGCGGGTAAATGCCACTAGGTTTCCCTTCCGGTCCTACAGCAGCCTCACAGGCATACCCACCTTCAAATGGCCACAGGAGGGATTGGCCAAAAAGAGACCCTCGCACATGAACATAGCGAAAGGTGACTCCAAGGCGGGCACCTTCAGCATGAATCTTTTCCAGGCAGGTTTCTTCTGAGTAGGCTCGTCGTGAAAGGAGGATAGGGTCTCCCGTTTGTGTATGGAAGGTATCGTATTCACTCGCGCAGCCATTCATGAAAAGGAGAACCCCACACATGGCAATGGCTCGAAGGAGTTGTCGTCGCTGATTCATCATTCTGCCTTGTTCATTCAACCTTCTCGCCAGTGCGTCTAAAAACCTACGAATTACAGGACAACCGTAGCACAACGGGGATCATTGATCGAGCATATCATGGCCTTTTATCGGAAAATATTCGGACCATTTCATCTAAGCGACAAAGTGCGGCGCAATGACGAAAAAAAGGCTACCTGCTAGACTGCATTCCCTACATAAGTCTGGATGTATACGCGCGCCTATCTGATTGAAAGTGCAGGGCAATTAATTAACTGACCATTTTCTTCTTATGGCACAATCCATGCGGATAGACCATGTGTGAGGCGACGTGAGGCAACGGGTACATGGCAAACTGAGAACCGGAAGGAGGCGGATGATTCCCATATCTCTCGATGAGTCTAAGGGTAGACGGAGAGCCGACGTGTTCGGGAATGACGCCTGGGCTCGACGGATCGGGCTCAAGCTCATAGCTAGCCTTTTCTTGGTGGCTGTTGCTGCGCCCACTGTTCTGGCGGATGAGGAGCTCTACGGTTACGTGAATTCAACAGGAACAGTACATGTGACCAATGTCCCGACGGATCAGCGCTTCGGGGAAATCACCCTCAAGCCTCGATACCATGCGGCAGTCTCAGATCAAGAATTAGAAGCGGCGGTGATCCGCTACGCACGGGAATATCGGCTGTCTCCCGCACTTCTACTCGCGGTCATGAAGGCTGAATCGTCGTTTGACCCTACCGTGATTTCGAAAGCAGGAGCTGTGGGATTGATGCAGCTGATTCCCGAAACGGCGATCCGTCACGGTGTGCGAAACCTGTATGATACGCGGGACAACATCGGGGGCGGTGCGAAACACCTCCGCTATCTTCTGGATCGCTTTCACGGGAATATTCGGCTGGCACTCGCGGCCTACAATGCTGGAGAGAAGAAAGTCGACCGGTATCGGCAGATTCCTCCGTTCAAAGAAACCCAGTCATATGTGAAGAAAGTTATGGGCTACTATCGGGACTATCGGTCCCAGGAGCAGGACTTTCTTGCCACTACGAGTGGTGTGGCCTATCGATAAGCATGATCATATGGATTTAGAGAATGGATAGATGAGGCAGGGGCGGGAAGCTACTACTGGCTCACACAGGCTTTTCAGCGACATACTCAATATACTTCCAGAACTCTTTGGCTTCTTCTTCGTTCAGCACCACTGGGGTGTTATTTGCGGTCCCGGCCATGTATATCTTTACAGATATGGCGTCTTGCCAGATTTGCACTTCGCAATGGGTGACGCGATCAAGGTTTAGTGCGCGGTTACCAATTCGAATAAAGTTCACGACCCAGCTCCCTTCCCGCCAGTCAGCGTAGGCTGATCCTATCGCAAATGGAGAGACCGCCAAAGGAACTTGCAAATCTCTGCATGATTGAGTGGAACTCTGCTGTAGAGCTGTTTCGAGAGGATTCAGAATTCTTGAGGTGAAGTGGCTGTCAGGGAGGGGAGTCTCGATTGGTTGCGGGGA
>NEWQ02000017.1:0-53272 GCA_002869855.2 Nitrospira sp. CG24D | reverse complement strand
GCCGGTTCTTCGCGTCGTGCAGCCTCCCCCGGCAGGCAGACCCCTTTTTACTGGAGTGAATCATGAAGTTTGGCGATGCAATCACGGTGAAGAACGGCACAAGCGAAAGGCTGGCCGTCTATCTGTGGCGGCCTGACGGTAGCGAACCGAGCATCTTTCTCGCTGGGCGGGTTGTGCATCCTGATCTCGGCGCGATCCTTTCGCCGTGGGCTTGTCCTCAGTGTCGCGGCGTCCAGGTGTTCTGGGGGATACGCATTCCACCACGCTGTGCGACCTGTTACCCGCCTACGACTGTGGAGCGCGAACACCTGTTGAGCTATGCCGTGGCCTGTGTGAAGGGACTGGCGGCCAAGCTCGATGATAAAGCCGCCAAGGTCGGGATGCATCGGTTGTTAGATGAGACCGTTTCGACCGGCGACGTGCGGCAACTGGTTGCGCTGTCGCTTGAATGTCTCGTGGGAGGATTCACTTTGAAACATCATGGAGGTCAGTCATGAACCGTTGGCTGCAATCAAAAGAATACACCTGTCCCGACTGCAAGGCGGTCTATCTACACGACAAAGGGCATGAGCACGCCTGCTATTACTGTCCCGCGCGGCATGAGCTGAAGAAGCCGAACACGGTGCAGCATGTCGCCCACGCTACGCTCGCTGTACCGACCTGAGACCGCGTATCAGTGAAACGGATGGTGCGACGGGAAGCGTTATGAGGTGCCGACGCTTGGGATTGTTAGTCCGTTCAGTTCGGCGTATCGTGCGGACAAAACTCAGGAGGGCAGATGATGCTGGCAAGAAGTCTAGGCTGTTTCATTCTAGCGGTTATTGCAGGTTGTGCTAGTCCGCACATGCCCAACATTACCAACGAGCCGCCCATCAAAAACCTCGCTTTGCACCAACCGAAAAATGTAGCTATTTCTCCTTTTCGTATTAAGACGGGTCAGGGAGCGCGCACGTATGTCAGCTCCTATTTTAGTCAAAGACAACCAATGCCGGGCTGGAAAGCAGGAGAAGAATATTCGGTGGCGACTCAAACTGTGACGGAGGAATTGCAAAGCATCGGAATTAATGTTTTTGAATCAACTGAAGGCTTATTGGCACCCAGAATTAGAGATAAGCTCGATTTCCTCGTCTCTGGGGCAGTTCAGCCCGTTCGCCTCGAAATCCACGACACTTATTCAGGCAATTATACTGAGGGGCATTATCGTTTGAGCTTAAGAATTCTCGATGCGCGAACTGGTGAAAAGGCATGGGAGGGAGAAAGCGAGGGACATGGTTCACTGATGAATGATCCTGAAGTAATTCACGATCTTGCAATGGGTTCAAACATCGTTGCATCCCTTTCTCAGAATGAAGACCGCGTCTCTCGCGTTATTGTCACCAACGCTTTTCGGAGCATGATGCGAGCGCATGCTGACGAGATGAGACGCATTTTCACAACCAAGACTGAGCCGCAGTAGGGTTTACTTTTACATTACTCATAGGTAATAATGAAGCCAATCATAAAGAGACTGGTGATGCGCCTGAAGCGACTACGGGAAGAACGAAGCCTAACGCAAGAACTGCTTGCCAAGCGCTCAGGCGTGTCGCTCGGCTATCTTGCTCGTCTAGAGATCGGCATGCACGATCCATCACTCAGCACCCTAGCCAAGCTGGCAAAGGCGCTGAAGGTGACGGTGGGGGAGCTAGTGAAGTGATCACTTTCTAATTTACGAGGTGCATTGATGCAAATTAATGATCGGACTCGCAGCGTTGTGTTTAGACAACTTGTCCTTTTGTCAGTGATTGGAATAGCGCTGATGCTCGGAGGGTGCATTAACATCAGTACCCGCATTCAGCCAGAAAATAAGGAGGTGCCTGCAACCAAAGAAGGCAGCGATTGTGTCCCGATTATTTTCGGGCTTGGGGGAGGTGTGGCTGACATTGATGGAGCCATGTCCAAGGAACATAAGGAATTAGTAAAAGGGACATACGAAGACTCTATCCGAACGGTCCGTACCCCATACATCACAAGAATAAGGCGCGTTGAAATTCAAGAGACTATGTTTCTGTTCTTTGGCGCACGGTGCATCAATGTCACGGGAGATTGAGGTGAATCATGAGAGTTGCCCTCTATGCGCGGTATTCGTCCGAAGGCCAGCGCGAAGCAAGCATTGAGGATCAATACCGCAACTGTGAGCGGTATGCCGAGCGTCAAGGTTGGCAGATTGTCGAGCGCTATCAAGACAAGGGCATCTCCGGCACGAAAGACGAGACCGGACGCCACGGCTATGCAGCGATGCTCAAGGCGGCGCGTACGAAGCACTTCGACGTGGTGTTGGTGGACGATTTGAGCCGATTGTCCCGCGACTCCATGAAGACCGAAGAGGTCCGCCGCCTCTTCGTGTTTTTGGGCGTGCGATTGATTGGTGTCTCTGATGGAATCGATACGGCGAGCAAAGGCCACAAAGCACTGTCTGGCTTCAAGGGGCTGATGAATGACATCTTTCTCGACGACTTGCGCGAGAAGACGCATCGGGGTCTCGCCGGACAAGCCTTGAAGGGCAACAACTGCGGCGGTCGTCTGTATGGCTATCGCCATGTGCCGGTTGAGCATCCGACCGACGTGGACCAATTTGGGCGACCGAAGATTCTTGCCGTACGGCGAGAGATTGACCAAGAACAAGCGCAATGGGTGCGGCAGGTCTTCGAGTGGTACGCTGACGGGCGTTCTCCGCGTGACATTGCCGATGAATTGAATCAGCGACACGTACCTGCGCCTGGGGCTGCCTACCGACGAAAGAACCCATCACGGCGCTACGGCACCTGGACGGCCACGACGTTTCACGGTGATCTCCAACATTCGACCGGCATGTTGAACAATCCGGTCTACATCGGGCGGGTAACCTGGAACCGGCGCGAATGGGTCATGAATCCCGAAACCAAGCGACGTGTCCCGAGGGTGCGTCCTGAGTCCGAGTGGATCGTTACGGTGCAGCCGGACTTACGCATCATTCCCCAAGCCCTCTGGGATCGGGTGCAGGAGCGCCGCAAGGCCCTGGCCCTTGGTCAGTTGACCAATGGACAGGTTCGCGTCGGGCGCGGGCCGAAGTTCCTCCTGTCCGGCCTACTGAAATGCGACGAGTGCGGCGCTAACTTCGTGGTGGCCGACTACTACCGGTATGCCTGTGGTGGACATCTGAACCGTGGAGCGTCCGTCTGTAAGAATGACCATCGAGTCTCCCGCAAGCTGGTGGAGGAACGTTGCCTGGCTGGGTTGAAGGACAAACTTCTCACGCCTGAAGCCGTGGAGCGGATCATCCAGAAAGCCACGCGCTTGCTGGCTGCACGGAACCGGGAGCGTCAGCCGGAGTTAGAGCGCACACAGAGACAGCTTGCCAAAGTAGAAGGCGAGATCACGAACATCATGCAGGCGATCAAGGCGGGGATTCTCACACCAAGCACCAAGGGGGCGTTGGAACAGGCTGAGGCTGAGAAGCGACGACTCCAAGAGGCGGTCGAGAAGCGGGAAACGAAAGCGAATAAGGTGACGACGTTGCTCCCTGGGGCACAGGAGCGGATACGGGCGGTGGTCAACGATCTGGCCGGCTTGTCACGGAAGCATGTCGCGCAGGCCAGGGAACAGCTTCGGGAGCTAATTGGCGAGATCCGGCTGGTTCCCACGGCAGACGGCTACCTTGAAGCGGTTCTAAATGGGAGATTTGAAGGGGTTTTGAAGCTTGCGGTCGGGGGCAAGTTAAATTTCTTGGTTGCGGGGAGAGGATTTGAACCTCTGACCTTTGGGTTATGAGCCCAACGAGCTACCAGGCTGCTCCACCCCGCAGACGGAGACTAACAAAGCGTTGAACGGCAAGTCAAGCTGAGTTGCGTACCGTTGCATTCGGTGCAGGGCGATGTTAAAGCCATAGCATGCGTATTGTGTTTATGGGCACGCCGGAATTTGCCGTCCCGTCACTGGAGGCGCTGCTGAAATCTCGCGACCAAGTTGTGGGCATCGTCACTCAACCTGATCGGCCTAAAGGTCGCGGCCAAGTCCTAACTCCGCCTCCGATCAAGCTCATTGCGCAGCGAGAAGGCATCCCTTTTCTCCAGCCGGCGAAAATCAGAGTGCCCGAGTTTCTCACGGCCCTCGCAGCTTGGAGGCCTGATCTGATAGCTGTGACGGCCTATGGTCGAATCCTCCACAGCCCAATCCTCACCTTGCCACCGATGGGCTGCGTGAATGTGCATGGTTCGCTGCTGCCGAAATATCGTGGAGCGGCGCCGGTGCAATGGGCGGTGATCAACGGAGAGGCTGAGACGGGCATCACTACCATGTTGATGGATGAAGGGATGGATACGGGAGCCATGCTCCTGCTGGAGTCTCTGCCGATCTTTCCCGAAGACACCGCCGGATCGCTGGCGCCACGTCTGGCCGCACTTGGAGGAAGGTTGTTGGTCGAAACCATCGCGCGGCTCAAGGCGGGAACAATTACGCCGCAGCCTCAGAATCATGCTCTGGCCACTCTGGCCCCGCCCTTGAAGAAAGAAGATGGGGTGATTGACTGGACGACGAGTGCGAGCAACATTGCCAATCGCGTTCGAGGGCTTTCTCCCTGGCCCGGTGCCTATACATATATCAGTAGCGAACGATGGATGGTATGGAGCGCAACTCAGAGTCCAGGGAGGCCAGATGTCGTACCTGGCACTATCATCGAGGTGACGAAGCAGTCTATCCACGTCGCGACGGGAGACGGTGTGTTGGCGCTGAAAGAGATTCAACCGTCCAATAGTAAGCGACTCACGGTGGCGCAGTATCTGGCGGGGCATCGCGTGAGTGCAGGCCAACGTTTTGACGCAGAGCCGCCGCTATCAGAACTGCCGGCGTGATCGGCCGCATCATGTCTTCTCCTCCCGTCTCAAAACCGTCTCTCCCTCCTTCTGCCAGGGCCCGCGCGCTGACGGCTCTGTTGACCCAGCACAAATCAGGCGATCCGCTCGATGAAGTATGCAATCGTTTGTGGGATCGACAGGCAATGGATGGCCGTGATCGGGCCTTTGCCATGGAATTAGTCTATGGGGTGCTGCGGCGCCAGGAGACGCTTGATTGGCGATTGAAGCCGGCACTGAAGAAACCCTTGTCCCGGCTCCCGCTGATGGTACAGATGCTCTTGCGGATGGGGATGTATCAGTTGGTTTACATGGATCGTGTGCCGGCTTCTGCAGCGGTGAATGAATCCGTGAATCTGGCAAAGGCCCACAAGGCGCAGTTGGGCCGGGATTGGAGTGGCCTGGTGAACGCCGTGTTACGGACCGTGACGCGTTTGCCGGAACGGCCGTTCCCTGAGCTCCAACCGGATCCAGCCGTGGCGCTCTCGATCCGCTATGCGGTGCCGCAGTGGCTCTGTACACGCTGGGTCGAACAGACGGGAGTTGAGCGGGCGGAGGCCGCTTGTCAAACGGTGAGTACCGTTCCGGCCCTGACACTGCGCGTCAATCGTCAGCGAGTGACCCGTGACGCGTTTCTTGAACAGCTCGTCTGCGCGGGGATTGCCGCCCGTCCAACAACCGTCAGCCCTGTTGGGGTAATCCTCGAAGAAGGGCGGGCCGTCACTACGATTCCGGGATTTCAGGATGGCCTGTTTTATATCGAAGATGAAGCTGCGCAACTTGTTCCGCTGCTGCTGGATCCGCAGCCGGGAGACCGTGTGCTCGACGTCTGTGCGGCGCCTGGCGGAAAGGCGACCCATCTGGCCGAGCTGATGTCGAATCGTGGCCAGATCGTGGCAATGGACCGTCACGCCGTGCGCTTACAGGTATTGACGGAGAACTGCCAGCGGCTTGGCGTGACGATCATCGCACCGGTTGTAGGGGATGCGAGAGAGCTGGGGATAGTTGCCGCTCGCCAGAAGATAGATCCCCAGATCCCGCCGCTGGGAATATTTGATCGTGTGCTGGTCGATGCGCCTTGCAGTGGCATTGGCGTGCTGCGTCGCCACCCTGATGCGAAGGGGAAAAAAGATACCGGGATGTTTGCCCGCCATCAAGTTTTACAAGGAGCGATCCTCGAACGGGCGTTCTCTGTCTTGCGGCCCGGCGGGGTGCTGGTCTATAGTACCTGCTCGACGGAACCGGAAGAGACCGAAGCAGTCATCGCCCGGTTTTGTCAGGACCATTCAGATTGTGTTCGCGAGTCCATCGTGCCGTGGCTTCCCGCTTCCGCCCTCCCCTTTGTAACGGGGCAGGGTGCGCTGTCTACGATGGGAAATGCTCTCGGAATGGATGGGTTCTATGCCGTCCGGTTGAGAAAGACGCAAGGTTCCCTATGAGCAGTCCGGTATTAATTGCCCCCTCGATTCTCGCAGCCGATTTCGTGCGTCTGGCTGATGAAATTGCGGCTGTGGAACGAGCCGGTGCGGATCTGCTTCATATCGATGTGATGGACGGGCACTTCGTGCCAAACCTCACGATCGGTCCTCCGGTCGTCGAGTCGATCAAGAAAGTCGCTAAAGTGCCGCTCGATGTGCATCTGATGATCACCAATGCGGATACGTTCATTCCTGAATTTGTGGCGGCCGGGGCTGATTATGTCACGGTGCATGTCGAAGCCTGTCCCCACCTCCATCGAACGATTCAATTGATCAAAGAGCGCGGAGCTAAGGCGGGCGTGACGCTCAATCCTGCGACGCCGGTCAGTGTACTACAGGAGATTCTGGCCGACGTCGATCTGGTGTTAATCATGTCGGTCAATCCAGGATTCGGCGGGCAGAAGTTTATTCCGTCTGTGTTGAAGAAGATTGCCGCGATTCGGGAGATGTTGGATCGTCTCCAAAGCCGGGCGTTACTCGAAGTCGACGGCGGGGTCAAACCCGACAATGCCGCGCAGATCATCGCGGCGGGAGCCAACGTCCTGGTCGCCGGCTCGGCGATTTTTGCGAGCCTGGACTATGCCGGCACCATCGCAGCGTTGCGGGCCGCGGGGCAGCCGGCCGCCACAACCACCTCTCACGCCGCCTCCCATCGATAGGTTATTCAGGGTGGATACCTCCGCACTCATCGACAGTCTGCATCCTCTCGAAATCAAAGTCATCATGGCGCTCGGGTCCCGTCCTGCCGACACGGTACTCGAAACCGAACAGTTAGCCGCCGCCGCTGAATTAGAGCCGTCCCAGCTGAGTATGGCGATCGAGTGGTTACTCGCAAAGTCTCTGCTCGTGGTCCACGCTGAAACAGTGACGCCGATGGTGTCCCTGACGAAGGTGGGCGAACAGTATGTCAGTGGTGCATCACCGATTGAGCGAGTCTTCTCGGCCGCGCGCGAGGTGACCAGCACGGGGAAGCGGCTGACTATTCCTGATCTGCAGGCGCAGGATGGATTAGATCCATCCGATGTCAGTAAAGCGGTCGGACGGTTGAAAAAAGAAGGGGTGTTGTTAATCGTCCAGGGCGGCTGTATCGAATCGACCGGACGCCCAAGCCCGACGGCTGAGGCCATTCGGGTGCTGCTGCAACAGGTGAACGAGGCCTCTCGGGAGCTGAAGAGTTTTCCCGAGGCGCATCGCCTGGTGATCGAAGATTACGCCGTCAAGCGTGGAAACGCCAAAGAACCATTCCGTGTGGATGATCGGGTCACTCGATCCTTCATGCTCTCCCCTGCCGGAGTAGCGGCGGCGGAGCATCTCGCCAAAGAAGGGGTGGCGGAAGAAGTCTCGCAGCTCACGCCTGAACTGTTGAAAGACGGCAGCTGGCGGAACAAGCGATTCCGCAAGTACACCATCAGTCTACGCGCGCCCCGCATCGGAACGGGGAAGAAGCATCCCTATCGTGAGTTTCTCGATACCGTGAAGACGAAGCTCGTGAGTATGGGCTTTCAGGAAATGCGCGGCTCACTGGTCGAAACGGAATTCTGGAACATGGATGCGCTCTTCATGCCGCAGTTCCATCCGGCCCGCGATGTTCATGATGTCTACTTCGTGAAGCAACCGACACATGCCGCGAAGATCGCGGAGCCGTTTCTGTCACGTGTGACGAAAGCCCATCAGGATGGCGACAAGACCGGCTCCACCGGGTGGAAATATGCCTTCAATGCTGACCGGGCGAAGCGGCTCGTGTTGCGGAGTCAGGGGACAGCGGTCTCGGCAAGGACGCTGGCGTCGGCGCCGGCCGTGCCGGGGAAATATTTCTCGATTGCCCGCTGCTTTCGCTACGATCAAGTCGATGCCACGCATGCCACCGACTTTTTTCAGGTCGAAGGCATTGTGCTGGGCGAGGATATTAACTTCCGTACCCTGCTTGGTCTGCTGAATCTCTTTGCGCGTGAAGTGGCCCAGGCGAAGGAAGTGAAGTTCCTGCCGGCCTATTTCCCCTTTACCGAACCCTCAGTCGAAATGCATGTGCGGCATCCGCGCCTGGGGTGGATGGAGCTGGGCGGAGCGGGGTTGTTCCGGGCTGAAGTCACCTTGCCGTTGGGCGTGACCGTGCCGGTCATCGCCTGGGGGCTGGGACTGGATCGCATGGCCATGGTGGCGCTCGGCATTCACGACATTCGCGAATTGTTCACCGACAATCTGGACTTGATCCGGACCACGAGAGGGATCTTCTAGCGAACGCCATGCCGACGATTTCTATTTTCAAAGACGACTTCGAATCGCTGTTGACGCTCGGCGGTCGTGCCAAGCGCCCGGTCTCGCCAGTTTCGATTGAGCAATTGGAAGACTGGCTGATGCTCGTCAAGGGCGAGCTCAAGGGGCACAACCAGGAAACCGGAGAGTTGCGCATCGAATTGCAAGACAGCAACCGGCCAGACCTTTGGTGTTGCGAGGGCATCGCCCGGCAAATCCGTATCAAGCAACAGGGGAAGCTTAAGCCTTATCCGTTCTTTGCTAAGAAGGCGAAGAAGGGACAATCTCTAATTGTCGCGCCGGGTCTCGAACAGGTGCGTCCCTATGTTGCTGCTTGCACAGCCAAGGGGTACCGCGTTACCGAGGAAGGATTAGCCCAACTCATTCAGACACAGGAGAAGCTGGCGGATATCTTCGGGCACAAGCGAAAGACCGTCTCAATCGGGATTTATCAGCTGCCGAAGATTACGTTCCCGGTCACCTATGAGTTAGTAAAGCCGGATCAGGCGAAGTTCACACCGCTGGGCATGGAGACAGTGATGACGCTGGCGGAAATTCTCATGGTCCATCCGAAAGGGTTGGAGCATGGGCATATCCTGGCAGGGCAGAGTCGTTTGCCGATTCTCCGCGATGCGAAGAATCAACCCTTGTCGTTCCCGCCGATCATCAACAGCCGGGAAGTGGGGGAAGTGCGAGTGGGGGACGACGAATTATTTGTCGAAGTGACCGGGACCGATCAGTTGATGGTTGTCCTCACGCTGAATATCTTTGCTGCCAACCTTGCCGATCGCGGCGCCACGATCGAACCGGTTGAAGTGCGCTATCCCAAGAACACGCCGTTGGGTAAACGGGTCATCACGCCACAGGATCTCGGGAATTCTAAAACGATTCAGCTCAAGACCATCGAACAGGCACTTGGCCAAGAACTCGGCGTGCAGGTCGTGAAGCAGGCGCTCGAAGTGTACGGCTACGAGGTCTCAACCGGGAAGGGAACGGTTAAGGCGAAGTTGCCGCCCTATCGGCAGGATTTTATGCATGCGATGGATGTGGTCGAAGATGTCGCGATCAGCCGCGGCTACGGAGAATTCGCCCCGGTAATGCCGGCGCAGTTTACGGTTGGAGGGCTCTCGCGGATCGAGCAGACCTCCGACCGGGCGCGTGAGCTCATGGTCGGGTTGGGATTCCAGGAAATCATCTCCAACATTATGGGATCGCCGGAGAGCTATCGCGATACGATGCGTCTGGTTGATACAGAGTGGGGGCGGATGGTCGAAGTGGACAATGCCATGACCCTCACCTTCTCCTGCCTGCGCCAATGGATGCTGCCCTCTCTGCTGCGTGTCGAAGCGGCGTCCAATCGGGCCTTCTATCCACACCGCCTGTTCGAAGCCGGTGATGTGGCGATCCCTGATCCTGCGCATGAGCTAGGCTCACGCACGGAAACGGTGTTGGGCGCCGTCATCGCTCATGCGACCGCCCATTTCTCAGAAATCCATTCGTGCCTGGATATTCTTTTTTACCATTTGGGGAAAGAGTACAGTCTGGAGCCGGTCCAGCATCCGTCCTTCCTGGAAGGACGTGCGGGGCGCATCGTCGTTGCAGGCAAACCCATTGGCGTCATCGGCGAAGTCCACCCAGAAGTTTTGGAACGATGGCAGATCACCGTGCCGGTCGTTTCTTTCGACGTGAACCTCTCTCAATTGGCAGATCTGAGCTAGTTGTTTTTTAGCCGTGCCATCCCATCTTGCTCCCCTGGAATTTCCCACGACGGCTGTCACATCCTGGGCCACTTTAGGGCACGGACTTGGCGTAAGCGGTGCGTTATTGAGCTAGCGTTCGATTATCCCCCTCCGACTATTCATCTAGTGGCTGTCCGTGAGTTGAGGTCACGGTGAATGACCGACGATATGTTCCGATTGCTGAAATGTGAATGCAGGTGAACGGACGAATTCAAAAACCGGAGCCGGCAAGCATCCGATCGAAGACGCTTTAGTGGGGTAGATTGCTGAGGCTGATAAGTTGATGGAGGGCGACAGGGTGTCGCCCTCCAAGATCAGAGAAACTGCTTGAATTCGTAGTGCCGCGAAACGGCTGAATTATGCCGCGATCGGGGTCAGGTGTTGTTTGGCCAGACCGACCAACTTCTCAAAACCAGCGGCATCCTTGATCGCCATGTCTGACAGGACTTTGCGATCCAATAGGATTTCGGCTTTCTTGAGCGCGTTGATGAACCGACCGTAGGTCAGTCCCTGTGCCCGGACGGCGGCGCTAATGCGCGCAATCCACAACCGGCGAAAATCCCGCTTCCGGTTCTTTCGTCCGTCATATGCGTATTGCTGTCCCTTATCAACTGACTCAGTGGCTGAGCGGAACAACCGGCTCTTCGCGCCGTACTGTCCCTTTGCTAGTTTCAGCCGCTTCTTCCGTCTTGCTCTTGTTTTCGGTCCACCTTTTGCGCGAGGCATGACTCAATACTCCTTTTATCCGTGAGGGTCGCTCTTTAAGGGCTTAGTTATACGGCAAGAGGCGGTTCAAAGACAAGGTGGAAGTAGCATCCACCACGGCGGTTCCGCTTAACCGGCGCTTTTGATCGCTTTTCTTATGGCTTAACAAATGGCGCTTTCCGGCTTTCCGTCGGACAAGCTTCCCGCTTCCTGTGCGGGAAAACCGCTTTTTAGCCCCTTTGTGTGTCTTGGCTTTCGTTTTCATCGAATCCATCCTCTCAGTTTGTAGGCTGCAAAATGTATCCCTAATTTTTGGGTGCCACGATCATGATCAGGCTGCGGCCTTCCATGCGTGGGGCATACTCGATCGTTCCAATCTCAGTCATTTCGGCGATCACCGAGCTCATGAGTGATCGACCCATCTCCTGATTGGCCATTTCACGGCCACGAAACGTCAATGTGACCTTGGTCTTGTTCCCGTCAGCCAGGAATTCCTTGATCTGACGGATCTTGATGCCTAAGTCGTGCTTATCGGTGCGCGGCCGAAGCTTGATTTCTTTGACCTGGGTTGACTTTTGGTGACGTCGATTCTGATGGTCCTTCTTACTGAGCTCGAATTTGTATTTGCCGTAATCCATGATTCGGCAAACCGGCGGTGCCGCAGTGGGAGCGACTTCCACGAGGTCGTAGCCGCCCTCCTGGGCCTGGCGCAACGCGTCTGGCGTGGGGAGGATCCCCAGCTGCTCTCCTTCCGGACCGATGACTCGAACCTCTCGCACTCGAATTTCGCGGTTCACGCGCAGTTTGGGGACGATAACCCACCTCTTAGTGTGTTGGTTGTAGCTCCGGCTGCGCGCGCGTGACGTCGTTCCTGAGAAGATCGATCACTGCAGCCCCTGTCATATTGCCGAGATTTGCCCCGCTCCGTCCTCTGACGGAGAGCGTGCCGCTCTGGACTTCCCGATCCCCTGCCACGAGCATGTAGGGGACCTTTGCTTTCTCCGCCTCGCGAATCTTAAAGCCGATTTTTTCGTTGCGCAGATCGGCATCAGCCCGAAAGCCTGCAGCTTTCAACTGAGCGACGACGGTGTTCACATATTCGCGCTGGTTATCGGTGATCGCCATGACCACGGCTTGGACCGGCGCCAGCCAGGTGGGGAATGCACCGCCATAGTGCTCGACAAGAATGCCGAAGAATCGTTCGATGGATCCCATCAAGGCCCGATGGATCATGATGGGCTGGTGAGACTTTCCATCCTCACCGATATAGCTGAGCTCAAACCGTTCCGGATTGTTGAAGTCTACCTGAATGGTCGAGCATTGCCAGGATCGGCCAAGAGCATCTTTGATCTTAATGTCGATTTTCGGTCCGTAGAAGGCGCCGCCCCCCTCATCTAAATGAAAGGCAATTCCCCGGCTCTTGAGCGCTCCCTCCAGAGAATCTGTCGCGAGGACCCACTTGTCATCCGAGCCGACTGATTTCTCGGGTCTGGTCGACAGGAAGATCTCAAAGTCGACGAAGCCGAACGATTTCAAGATAAAGAACGTGAAATCCAGCACGCGGCTGACTTCATCTTGAATCTGATCGGGCCGGCAGAAGAGGTGCGCATCATCTTGCGTGAATCCGCGGACGCGCAGCAGGCCATGCAGGACACCGGTGCGTTCATACCGATAGACCGTACCGAGCTCGCCGTAGCGGATGGGGAGATCCCGATAGCTCCGCAAGTGCGACTTGTAAATCATGATGTGGTAAGGGCAGTTCATCGGCTTGAGCTGGTACTCGCTGCCTTCCAGCTTCATCGGGGCAAACATATTCTCCCGATAGTAGTCCACGTGACCACTCGTCTTCCACAGATCGAGCCGCGCGATGTGGGGCGAGTAGACCAAATCGTAGCCGTCTTTGATGTGCTGTTCGCGCCAGAAATTCTCGATCAAGAGCCGCACCAGAGCGCCCTTCGGATGCCAGAGGACCAAACCAGGACCGATTTCATCCTGGATGGTAATCAGGTCAAGTTCTTTCCCGACCTTGCGATGATCGCGGCGCTTGATCTCTTCAAGACGCGCTAAATAGGCGTCGAGTTCGGCCTGGGTTGGGAAGGATGTTCCGTAGATCCGTTGCAACATCGGATTGCGCTCATCTCCGCGCCAGTAGGCGCCAGCGGTCGTCAGGAGCTTAAATGCGCCGACGTGACCGGTGGCGGGAAGATGTGGTCCGCGACAGAGATCGACAAACTCGCCCTGACTATAGGCCGAGATCGGCTCATGGTCAGGGAATCCCTGGATCAATTCGACCTTATAGGCTTCGCCGCGGGATTGGAAAAACTGAATGGCTTCTTGCTTCGACAGCTCTTTCCGCGTGACCGGCAGGTTCCGCTTAATAATCTCGCGGACGCGCGATTCGATTTTCTCGAGATCTTCCGGCGTGAAAGGGCGCTCGAAGGCGAAGTCGTAAAAGAAACTATCTTCAAGCGCAGGACCGATGGTGATCTGCGCCGTGGGAAATACTTCTTTCACCGCCTGCGCCATGATGTGGGTGCTGCTATGGCGGTAGACCTCTCGCCCTTCTGCCGTATCGAACCGGACTGGTTCTACGACCGCATCTTCAGTCAGCGGACGGGACAGATCAACAACGACTCCGTTGACCTTGGCGGCGAGGACCTCAGATCCGACCGACAGGCCGCAGGCCTTCAAGGCCGCTCCCACGGTCTGCCCTGTTTCCAGGATCTGGCTATTCCCGCCCTTGAGAGTGATCTTCATCCGCCCCAGTGCTTTTCTTCATCCAAACAAAAACAACAAAGGCATTCCGCCGCCTCAAGGCAAACGGATGCCCCTAGCCGGAATGGTAGGCGCGGACGGTCTTGAACCGTCGACCTTTACCGTGTCAAGGTAACGCTCTCCCCCTGAGCTACGCGCCTATAGTCCGGGTGGGCATGCTAATATAGGCCTGCCCACACTGTCAAGAAATGCAAAAGAGAAGGCAGCCTTCTTCCGCTGTTTCTGGAAGGCACCGCCTTCTCTTTGTGTTGCAGAGATATGCAGCGGGGTCGCTACTTGACCGCTGAACGCAGTTCCTTCCCCGCAGAGAACTTCGGGACCTTGGCGGCCGGAATTTTGAGCGATTCCCCGGTGCGTGGGTTCCTGCCCATCCGCGCTTTCCGCTTTGAAATCGTAAAGGTACCAAAATTCACCAGAGAGACGCGCTGCCCTTTCTTTAACGACGTGGTGACGGCTCCGGTAAAGGCTTGCAGAGCGGTACCTGCTGCGACTTTGGTGATTCCTGCCGAGGCTGCCATCTTCGCAATCAGCTCTTCCTTGGTCATCAGTCCCCTCCTTGGTTATGAATGAATGAGGATGCCGAACGCCCGAAGCCTTTTCCCATTAGTACGGGCAAAGTCTCCTGCTGTACTGCCGCACTAGGAGGAGCCGGTGGCTTTTACACGACTCCGCTTCAATGGAATATGGAGATTCGTAATCTTCTTCCTCAACGTATTTCGATTCAGGCCCAATAATTCCGCCGCTTGAATTTGATTGCCTTGAGTTTCTCGGAGTGCAGAAGAAATGAGGGGGCGCTCGACGGCTGAAATCAGCATCGGATGAAGATTCTTGGCGGCGCCGTTATGCATCCCCTTGACGAAGTCACCCATTTTCTGATCGAGGAAGTCTTCCAATGAGAGGTCATGTCCCTTGCTCTTCTGGGACTCCTCGCGGCGCTGGCTCATCATTTGGATCATAGCTGGAGCCCGCTTCAGCACAGTCCGTGATCCCACGATGACCAAAGTTTGGGAGGGATCTATCCGTGCAGGAAGCGCCTCGGAGTGGTCCTGCCCTGGGCGAGTCTCCACAACCACGGCATCATAGGGGCGTCTGGGGAGATCTTTGGGGAGCGAGGCCGCATCCCGCACCATCGTGACGGAGGCGTTTCCGAAAACGGCTTTGAACTGAGCGTGGACATCGGCATCCGCCGTCAGTAACAGAATGGAAAAAACCGATGTGGGAACCGACATGCGGGCACCATGCGAAGAAGAGGGCGGAATTATTGCCCAGGGCTGACATGATGTCAAATAGATATTTCCCTGGTATGAGACTGGTCGTGAGTAAATCTTGGAGAGAGGAGAGCGTGTGTTATCTTGCTGTGTCGCAGAAAGTCTGTGCGCACAATTTCCAGAATGGGAGTCCCGCGGAAGGGGCTTGACTCTGAGGTGTTGTCGAGCCCTTTCCGTGAGAATCGAGATTTTCACAAGGGTAAAATTTGGCTGCTTGACAGGCGGGAGTTGTGAGCGGTATATGTCTCGATGACTAATTCCTACCGGAATTATCAAGAATGAAAGTGTCGCATCGCGCAACATACGGAATATTAGCTGCTGTTGACCTCGCCATGAATGGGAAAGAAGTCCCCATTCAGGCTCGGGCCATCGCCAGGCGGCAATCAATCCCTGTGCGATTTCTTGAGCAAGTACTGCATGCCATGAAGAAGGCCGGTCTTGTCGATAGCACGCGGGGTGCACAGGGGGGCTATCTCCTCTTGCGTGCTCCATCCGAATTGTCAGTGGCCGATTTGCTTGAAGCCCTTGATGGGCCGGTATTTCATGACACGTCACAGAATGGGACCGGGCAGAGTCGGCGCGATACGAGAGAGCAGCTGTTACTCGGGAGCGTGTGGGAAAAAGTGCATCAAGCCGAACGAGGCGTCCTCTCTGCTGTCACGATCGATCAATTAGTCGATCGCCAAAGGGAGCTCGATCAGCAACAGAATCCCATGTATCACATCTAAATTGACTGAGTGGTTTCGGCGGCAGCGTGGTGTCTCTGTCGCGGCAAGGGAGAAATATATATGAGTCCCCAAGATCAGCTGACCATACCGGAGATCAAAACAGCTCCGATTCCTCCTGACCTTCTAGAGGAAATCGAAACGTTTGAAGCAGAAGCGCTTCGCACCATGGCGGGGGAAGTGTCGAACGATCTCTTTAAGCCGTTTCGGTTGCAATACGGGATCTATGGACAGCGTCAGCCTGGCGTGCAGATGGTCCGCATCAAGATTCCGTTCGGGGGGATCTCGGCCAATCAGCTCCGGCGAGTTGCTGAGCTGGCGGATCGCCACGCCACCGCCGTCGGGCATGTCACGACGCGCCAGGACATTCAGCTGCATTTTGTCGAGTTGAAGGATGTGCCGACCATCATGCGCGGCCTGGCCGAGGTCGGGCTGACGACGCGTGAGGCTTGCGCCAACACCGTCCGCAATGTGACGGCCTGCCATTTGGCCGGGGTGTGTCAGGGAGAGGTCTTCGATGTGACGCCCTACGCGAAGACCATCGCATATCATCTGTTGCGCAATCCCTTGAATCAAAGTCTGCCGAGAAAATTCAAGATTGCGCTTTCCGGTTGCAAGCAGGACTGTGCACTGACTCCGATTCATGACGTCGGATTGCTGGCTGCCAAACGTGCCGACGGGATGATCGGATTTCGCATGGTCGCAGGCGGCGGGTTGGGGTCGGCGCCACGCATCGCGCAAGTGCTTCGCGAATTTGCCCCGATGGACGAATTGCTGCCGAGCATCGAAGCCGTCATTAAGGTGTTCGATACGCTCGGGAACCGCAAGAACCGCAACAAAGCCCGCATGAAATTTGTCATCGAGAAGCTGGGCTTCGATGAATTCAAGCGGCGATGGGAAGCCGCCTACGAATCGATGGGATATGCCCGTCCATCACACGAGCCCATCGCGTTGCTCACCCATGCGGACGAGCCCACTCCACTCATCACGCCGACGCGCAATGGATCACGTCCGTCGTCGTCGAATGGGAATGGGGCCGGTCATGGCATCGGTCATGAAACCCCGTTTGAAATGTGGAAGCGGACCAACGTCGTCAAGCAGAAACAGCCGGGGTACGTGACGGCTGCGATCAAGTTGTTCATGGGCGATTTGACCTCCGAGCAAATGCTCTGCGTATCGGACCTCGCCGAACGATTTGCCAACGGGAATATTCGCACCACCATCAATCAGAACATGGTGATCCGGTGGATTCCTGAGTCGCAGATCGAATCGCTGTATAGCGAACTCTCCGCCCAGGGGCTTTCCGATCCAGGCGCAGAGTTAGTGGAAGACATTATCGCCTGCCCGGGGACTGATACCTGCGGTCTGGGGATCACCTCATCAAAGGGATTGGCGCGGGCACTGGCCGAAGTCTTTCCAGCCGGTCGTGTCCCCGAAGACCTGTCGGATGTGAGCGTCAAGATCAGCGGCTGTCACAACTCCTGCGCGCAACATCATATCTCGACGATCGGGCTACATGGCGTCGGGAAGCGGCTGGGCGAGCATGTCGCGCCGCATTATGAACTGCATCTTGGAGGGCAAGTGGATGGCACTCCGAAGATCGGGCAGATGACGGTCAAGCTGCCGGCGAAGGCTGTGCCGGCGGCCCTGTCGCATCTCGTCACGGTGTACCGGCGGGATCGGCTGCCGAAGGAAAACCTGTCCGCCTTCATTGCGCGCGCCGGGAAAAATAAACTCAAGGACGAGCTGATTCCCTACACCATCGTCCCAGCCTATAAGGACGATCCCACCTTCTATTATGACTGGGAAGGGGAATCGGAATTTATTCTTGAGGATTTGGGGCCCGGTGAATGCGCAGGTGGTGCGCTGGAGATGATTGAGAACGGGATTCTTGAAGCGGACCAGGAGTTGTATCAGGCCAAGCTGCTGGTCGAGAACCATCAGTATTCGGTGTCGGTGAATAAGTCCTATCGTGCGGTGCTGGCGGCAGCCAAAGCGATGTTGGTCACGGAGGGGCTTGAGCCCTCGACCGACTCGGAAACATTCATTGAGTTTGATAGCCGGATTGCGCAGAAGGGGGTCATCCCTGCGCAGTATCGCGAACTCAATAAGAAGGTAGGCGATCTTGGTCCTAAGGATACGACTGCGGAATCGGCGCGTGAAAAGATGGCCTTTGCGAAGGGCTTCGTCGATGCTTGTCGCGTGGCGACAGATCAGATGGGGAAAGATTTGAAGCTTGCGCCGACCCAAGAGACGGGGGCTCCTGTGAAGGAAGTGGTTGCGGCTCCGGTTGCACCAGCCGCTCCTGCGCCAACCGGGGCGCCGGTTTACGATCTCCGCGGTGTCGCCTGTCCGCTGAATTATGTGAAGACGAAGCTCAAACTCGAGATGATGGATGCGGGTGAAAAGCTCGAAGTCTGGCTGGACGCCGGTGAGCCGATTAAGAACGTGCCGATGAGCTTGAAGAACGACGGACATCTCGTCCTTCTTCAGGAAGCGCTGGAGCCGGAGGCCGCGCACTATCGTGTCCTCGTGGAAAAGGTCGAAGGCTAAGGGAGTCAGAGCACGATCATGATCAGCGGCGGAAGTCCAGAGATGGTGGCGGAACTGAAACGCGCGAGCGACGCGTTCGAATCTCAGCAGCCGCAAGATGTGTTGACAGACGCGATCAAGCGGTTCGTTCCGAAGATTGTCGTCGCCTGCAGCTTCGGTGCGGAAGATGTCGTGTTGGTCGATATGGTGCATCGCATCGATCCCTCGATTCCGCTGTTCTACTTGGACACGGACTTCCTGTTTCCCGAAACCTATGAGACCCGCGATCGCATCATTCAGCAGTATGCCCTGAAGCCGGCACAGGTCATCCAGGTGCAGTCGCTGCTGACGTCGGATCAGCAGGCCGCACAGCATGGTCCGGCGCTCTGGTCGACCGAGCCGGATCGCTGCTGCCAGTTGCGGAAGGTGGAACCGCTGACGCGTATCTTGAAAGGGTACGACGCCTGGATTACCGGCATTCGCCGGGATCAGTCGCCGACGAGAGCCAACGCGGGATTGATCGAATGGGACGGCAAGTTTCAATTGGTCAAGGTAAATCCGTTGGCGCGCTGGACCTGGGCAGACGTCTGGACCTACATCAAGGTCTACGAGGTTCCCTACAATCCGCTGCATGATCAGAATTATCCGAGTATCGGGTGCACCCATTGCACCGCTCCGGTGGCGCCGGGTGAAGATCCGCGTGCCGGACGTTGGAAAACTTTTACCAAGACTGAGTGTGGGCTCCACAAATCCTAATTATGCCTATTCAAGATTTTATTGCGAAAATCGCCAAGGGGCCCAAAGCCTCCAAAGATCTGACCTGGGATGAGTCCAAGCAGGTGATGAAACTGTTGATCGAAGGCCAGGCCACGCAGGCGCAGATCGGCGCCTTTCTCATGGCGATGCGATTCAAGATGGAATCGGTCTCTGAGTTGGCGGCCTTTACGGCGGCTGCGCGCGCGTACGTCGCCCCGCTGTCGATTCCCAAAGAGCTGGCCGTGGTGGATGTGCCGAGTTATGCGGGCAAGTCAGAGACCTTTCACAGTTTGATTGCCGGAGCGATCGTGGCGGCGTCTGCGGGCGCGGCGATCGTGATGCATGGCTATGACGGCATTCCCGGGCGTCCCGGCGCTGCAGGTGTCTTGAAAGCGCTCGGTATCCCGATCGACCTGGATCCGAAGATGGCCGGCGAGGAAGTCGCAAAAAAAGGATTCGTCTATCTCGATATCGGGATGTATCATCCGCCGCTCTATCGGTTCCTGGAGATGCGTCAGGAAATCGGCGTGCGTAATCTCTTTCATCCGATCGCCCGCTTGTTGAATCCGTCGCGGGCGGCCGCGCAAGTGATCGGCTTATCGCATCCGCCTCATTTTGAAAAAACGGCGGAAGTATTGCGGATGTTGGGTTGTCCGCGTGCCCTGGTGATTCGTGGCGTGGAAGGTGATCCGGAGTTATCGGTCACGGCAGCAACCAGGGTGCTGGAGCTGCGGGATGAGCGGATCACGCCGCTGGGAATTTCACCGAAGGATTTCGGTTTGGCTCTCGGCACCTCTCGCGACATGGCCGGGTTCCCGCCGGGTCAGCAGGAGAAGGAAGCGGAGCTGCTGCGGCGGATCATTCAGAATCAGATTCCGGGCGGTCCGAAAGATTGGGTATTGATGAATGCGGCGTTGCTGCTGTATGCCGCGGGCAAAGGGGCCACGCTGCCGGCCTGTCTGCCGATGGCGCGCGTCGCACTTGAAAGCGGCGCAGCCGGGCGCAAGCTGGATGAACTGGTGCAGGCGCCTCTTGCGGCGGGTAAGCGGGGCTAACTAAGGAAAGGTCGTCGGTCGTGAAACATCTTCGTCAGTTGGAAGATCAAAGCGTCTACATTCTTCGCGAGGCCTACAAGAATTTCGACAACCTGGGCATGCTCTGGTCGATGGGCAAAGATTCGACGGTGCTGCTCTGGCTCGCCCGCAAGGCCTTCTTTGGGCAGGTGCCCTTTCCGTTACTCCACGTCGATACGAGTTACAAAATTCCGGCCATGATCGAATACCGCGATCGGATTGCCCGGGAATGGCGCCTGGATTTGGTGGTGGGGCAAAACAAAGAAGCCTTGGCGGCGGGTATGAATCATACAATGGGACGTGTCGCCTGTTGTACCGCCCTCAAGACGAACTGACTGAAACAACTGATCGAGCAGAAGGGGTACACCGGCATTATTCTCGGTGTGCGAGCGGACGAAGAGGGAACGAGAGCGAAGGAGCGGTATTTTTCGCCCCGCGATAAGCATGGCGACTGGGATTTCCGCGATCAGCCGCCCGAACTCTGGAATCAGTTCAAGACGACCTTCCCGCCCGGTACCCATATTCGCATCCATCCGTTGCTGGATTGGACCGAGATCAATATCTGGGAGTATATCAAGTACGAAAATATTCCCTTCATGGATTTGTATCTCGACAAGGGCGATGGCACTCGCTACCGGAGCCTCGGTTGCGCACCCTGTACCACGCCCATCAAGTCGACCGCGAAGACGGTCGACGAGATCATCAACGAATTGCGTCACACGACGGTCGCCGAACGGGCCGGCCGTGCGCAGGATGAAGGGCGAGGCATGGAGCTGCTCCGAAAAGACGGGTACATGTAACGAGGATGATGAAAAAGGTCCCCAACTTCGTTCTCGGCTCATCGAAATCCTCAACGTACCGCGGAGGGTACGCTTCCGGTTTCGATTCGCCTCGGGCCTTGTTGGATGGCCTTTTTGATCATCCTCTATAAGACAAGGTAACTATGGACAATCAAATACAGAAGCCATCTGAGAGTCTGAATATCGTCATCGTCGGGCATGTCGATCACGGCAAGTCTACCTTGCTGGGACGGCTCTATGCCGACACCGGGTCATTGCCTGATGGCAAGCTGGAGAAGGTGCAGGCGATTTGTCGTCAGCAAGGCAAGGATTTTGAGTATGCCTTCTTGTTCGATGCCTTCCTCGAAGAGCAGGAACAGGGGATTACGATCGATACGGCGCGCACCTTCTTTATCTGGAAAGGACGCCAGTACATCATCATTGATGCCCCGGGTCACAAGGAATTTCTCAAGAACATGATCTCGGGCGCCGCGCGGGCGGAAGCCGCGCTGCTGTTGATCGACGCGCTGGAGGGTGTGAAGGAGCAATCCAAGAAGCATGGCTATCTGCTGTCGCTGCTGGGAGTCCGGCAGTTCGCCGTGGTCGTCAATAAGATGGACTTGGTCGGCTATCGGCAGGATGTGTTCGACGCCATCGAGAAAGAGTATCGGGAGTTTCTTGGCCAGTTTAAGGCCGTGCCGGAGTGTATTATTCCGGTGAGCGCCAAGCTCGGCGACAACATCGCGAATCGCAGTACCAACATGGCGTGGTACACCGGCCCGACGGTATTGGACCAGCTGAGTCGCTTCAAAAAGGAAGCGGCACAATCGGAACAACCGCTGCGGTTCCCGGTCCAAGACGTGTATAAATTCGATGCGCGCCGTATCATCGCCGGTCGTATTACCGCCGGGAAGTTGAAAGTCGGCGATCATCTGGTGTTCTCACCGTCGAACAAGCGGGCCAACATCCGCTCTGTCGAAGCCTTCAACATCGATCCGCCGCCGACGGAAGGGTATGCCGGCCAGTCGATCGGCATTACGCTCGATGAGCAGATCTTCGTAGAGCGCGGAGAGATTGCCACGCACCAGGATCAGTTGCCGTCCGTCTCGACGGCGTTTCGAGCCAATCTTTTCTGGCTGGGGAAGCGCCCGCTGGAGCGCGGCCGTAAATATCAGCTGCGGGTGGCCAATAAAGAAGTCGATTGCGAAGTGGCGACCATTCACCGGATTATCGACACGATGGATTTGGCGCAGCAACAGGGGAGCACGACCGTCAACAAGAATCAGGTGGCTGAGCTGACGTTGCGGACAAAAACCCCGGTCGCCTTCGATCTGTCTGCCTCGTTTGAAGCGACCGGACGGTTTGTCTTGGTCGATGAATATGATATCGCCGGCGGCGGGATCGTCACGGAACTGATTCACGATGATCAGGAGTTTCTTCGGGAGGAAGCCCGTCGTCGAGATTTCGCCTGGGTCAAAGGCGAAGTCGGCGTGGAGGACCGTGCGCGGCAGTACGGGCATCGTGCCGCCATCGTCCTGTTCACCGGTGGGCGGCATACGGGCAAGTCCCTCCTTGCCAGGCAGTTGGAAGGACGGCTGGTGGCCGACGGGCGGCATGCCTATCTGCTGGATGGAGAGAACCTTCGCCGCGGACTCGATGCAGACTTGACCGATGAGGAGCGTGGACAGACCGATGAAATGGCCAGGCGGTATGGTGAAGTCGCTCGGTTGCTGATCGATACCGGGCTGATCGTGGTCTCCACCACCAATCCATTCGGAGTGCACTATAAAGAAGCCGTGCAGGCGATCCGGACGCTCGTTAATCCAGCTCCGGTCATCGCGGTGCATATGAGTAAGACCAGCGAAGAGCCGCCGCAGAATACCGACATTGTCTTGAGCGGGCCGACTGATCTGGATATAGCCACCAAGCAAATTATGGATGAGCTCAAGAAGCGGGGCGTCCTGGCTCAGGCGATCGGGGCCAAACCGACTTTCCAGTATTCGATTTAGCCTGCATGAGTATCCAGAGAGAAGGGTATCCCGGAATTGATTTCCCGCTGGGGACCCCCACCTTTCGCTTGGTTTGACTCCCCAGAAACCGCTGTGTTACCGTACCGTCCTGCATCGTTTAGCCTGTTGATAGAAAGACTTGTATGGCGGCTGACAAAGACCTCAAGACCATTCTTGGCAAGCTGAAGTATTCCGATGATGCCAAGGTCGTCCAGCAGATTACCGAGCAGACCAAACAGGTCCATGCCCGCATGGCCGGCATCAAGTATAAGCTGGCTGTCATGAGCGGGAAGGGCGGAGTCGGTAAGAGCATGACGACGGTCAACTTGGCGCTGGCATTTGCCCGCCAGGGTGCGAAAGTCGGATTGCTCGATGTCGATTTGAACGGGCCCTGCGTGCCGCGCATGCTCGGTCTGCACGGGCAATCATTGAAGATGACACCGAATGGGGCGATTCCCCCGGTTGGTCCGCTTGGCGTAAAAGTAGCGTCGATGGACTTCTTTCTCGACGATGCGTCGCCGGTTCGGTGGAAGGGGCCAATGGATGTAAGTCCGGTCTGGCTCGGCTTGATGGAAATGAATGTGATTCGGGAATTCCTGTCCGATGTGATGTGGGGCGAGCTGGACTATCTGCTTGCCGATCTGCCTCCCGGGGCGGCAGCCGATAAGCCGCCGGTGATCGCCGGGTTTATTCCGGACCTGGCCGGAGCCATTGTCGTGACGACACCTTCCGAAGTGGCGTCGGATGTGGTGCAGAAATCCGTGACCTACGCGCGAGACATGGGAATCAAAGTCTTGGGCATCGTCGAAAATATGAGCGAGTACCGGTGTCCGTCCTGCGGTGAAGTCAATGAGTTGTTTGAAGGCAACACCGAAGCGATGTGCGAAGCGCTCGATCTTCCGCTTCTCGGCAGAGTTCCGTTTGATCGAAAACTCGCCCGCACGTTCGACAAGGGCCAGCCGCTGCTCGACGAAACGTATCCGACCATTCAGCGGTACCAGGAGATAGCCGGGCGGATCCGCACATTGCTCGATTACAAGAAGGTGTTGGCGGATAAGCTGTGATCCGAGAGTTGCGAGAGGAGTTTCTATGAAATTTGTTTGTCTCAATTGCGAAACCTATATGAATTTCGAAAAAGTTGAAAAGCCCGGCGAGGGATCGCTCGGCGTCTTTTTCGGCTGTCCATCCTGCAGCGCCAAGTTCTCGATGGTGACCAATCCAGGTGAGACGCAGATGGTCAGCTCACTCGGAGTCAAATTGGGCGGTCGCACGGTGGCGGCTGAGCCGTTTGAAATGACGCGGGGCACGCTCAAGGACGAGGCCCAGGCCGGCGCAGGGCAGATGGGCGCCTATCTGAACGAGAAGATTCAGGGCGGGCAGCCGGTGGCGGCGTCGACGGCGACACCTGAAAAAGCCGGAGAAAAAGCGAGCGGTGGTTGTCCCTTCTCCGCCATGGTTGCGGAAATGGGATTGACGGGCACCGGGAAGCCGGGCAATGGAACTGCCCCCGCATCCTCAGACTTCACGTGGACGGCCGATGCCAAAGAAAAGCTCGATCGGTTGCCGGCGTTCGTGAAACCGATGGTGCAGAGCAGCGTCGAGGCCTATGCGCGGAAGAACGGATTCAAATCCATCACGCTGCAAGTCATGGATGATTCCAAGACCGACTCGCCGAATGGGATGACCTGGTCACGGGAGGCCGAGCAGCGGCTGGAAAATATCCCGGACTTTATTCGGCCTATGGCGAGAAAAGAGATTGAACGTGTGGCCAAAGAGCGTGGCTTGGTGACGATCACCGCACAAGTCATGGACGAGACCAAAGACAAGTTTATGAAGTTTATGTAAACGTGAGTAATATGCTGCAGGGCTCTCAAAGGCCCATCCGGAATACCGGATGGGCCTTTGATTTATCACAAGTGGTGCAATCGGCGATCCGAGAGAGTGGGGTCGGGACGTGGGGACTCTGCCTCGCGCTCGTTATCGCCTTCTTGGGTTTAGACGGCGCCCTCTTGTTTGCTCAGCATAGTGAGCCAGATCACGAAAGCGCTGCTGATGTATCCGCTCCGCATGGCCATGACCACCATGCATCAGCTGACGGTTGGGAAGGATCAAAGGCCGGGGTGGCTTATTCGGAGTTCAATCATCATCTCGCCGGACTCTTTGTGCTTCTGGTCGGTTTTTCTGAGATGACGCAGGCGCTGCGGTCTTCCTCACTCGGCTGGGCGAGAATGCTCCTGCCGATAGCATTGCTGGGAGTGGCTGCCTTTCTGCTGATCTGGAGCGATCACCAGGCTTGGCCGATCGGGCCGCTGAGTTTCGCAGAGACATTTTTCGGTAACGATCATGAAATTCTCCAGCATAAGACCTATGGCCTCCTCGCCTTGACCGTCGGTCTCATCGAGCTGTATCGCCGTCTTGATCGGTTGACCCACGTTAGTTGGCTGATACCGCTCCCGCTGTTTGCCATGATTGGCGGGATCATGTTGTTTGCGCATTCCCACGGAGCTCATCCTGCGGCCCAGAAGATTGCGATGCATCATGCTGTGATGGGCACCCTGGCGGTGTCGGCCGGTTCCAGCAAACTCGCCTCAGCGTGGCGAGGCGTTTTCATGGGGTGGTCTCGCTCCCGTTGGGAGACGATCTGGGCTGGTCTCATTCTTCTCATCGGTCTCCAGCTTCTTTTTTACTTCGAATAGTCCGGGCCGTTTCTGCGCGGTTCCCGATTGATTGACACCTTTCAAAGGCCTATGCTACGTCTACGACGGTGAGGCATCAGCCGTTGGCAGTGGCCACGCACCAGTTAAGATTTTCAAAGACGTAGACGAGGGACACATGGGTGGACATAGCCATTGGGCGACGATCAAGCGGTATAAGGGCGCCCAGGACGTCAAGCGCGGAAAGGTTTTCACCAGAATTATCCGCGAAATCGCCATTGCCGCCCGCACCGGTGGTGATCCTGACAGCAATCCGCGTCTGCGCCTGTCGATCGCGAAGGCCAAAGAAGCCAACATGCCTGGCGACACGATTAAAAAGGCCATCCAGCGCGGAACGGGAGAGCTTCCCGGCGTTGCATACGAGGAGTATGCGTTGGAAGGCTACGGGCCCGGTGGTACCGCGGTCTTGCTCGAAATCACCAGTGACAACCGCAACCGAACCGTGGCGGAGATCCGCAATCTCTTCACGAAGAATCATGGAAACATGGCGGAAGCTGGGGCGGTAGCCTGGCAGTTTCACAAGAAGGGCCTCCTGACGATCGATAAAGGGAAGGCCGGCGAAGACCAGTTGCTCACGCTGGCACTCGAGGCTGGGGCAGAGGATGTGAAGGTGGGCGACAAAACCTTCGAAGTGATTTGCGGCACCCACGAATTCGAGGCCGTGAAAAAGGCGTTGGCGGATGCCAAGATCGAGACGACACTCGCCGAAGTGACCTTTATTCCCCAGAATACAATCCGCCTTGAAGAAAAAGCCGCCGAGCAGATGCTGAAGCTGATGGAAGCCATGGACGAGCACGATGACGTCCAGAAGGTCCATGCCAATTTCGATATCTCTGAAGAAGTGATGGAGAAGGTGGCCGCCGCCGCGGCGGGATAAGTGTCGACTTGTTCGGCCGTTGTCTGCCACTCGAGACGTGAGCCATAATGATCGCCTTTCTAACGGGGCGGCTGGCTTTTAAGGCGCCGACCCACCTCACGTTGGATGTGCAGGGTGTGGGCTACGAAGTCCATATTCCGCTGAGCACCTACTACGCCCTGCCCAATCTCGACGAAGTCGCCGCACTCAATATTCACACCCATCTGCGCGAAGACGCGATTCAGCTGTTCGGCTTTCTTTCGCAGAGCGAGAAAGAAGCCTTTTTGCTGCTAACGACGGTCTCCGGTATCGGCCCGAAACTCGCGCTCGGTGTCTTGTCTGGGCTTCCACTCGCCGAGCTCGTCCGCGCCATCCAATCCGAGGATGTTGAGAAGCTCGCCACGATTCCGGGGATCGGGAAGAAAACGGCGGCGCGCATCGCCCTTGAACTCAAAGAGAAGATCGTGAAGATTCATTCCGGTCTGCCTTCCGCCATGATCGATGAGCCAGCGGTCCCGGCAGGTCCCTACGATGACGCACTGTCGGCTCTTGTCAATCTCGGGTATCGCCCTCAAGATGTCAAAGACGCCTTGAAGAGAATCTCCAAGACCGTTGAAAGTCAGGCGGGCCTCAAGGAATTGATTCGTGAGGGTTTGAAAGAACTTGCGAGGGGGTAAACGATGAGTCTATCTACGCGCACACGAGCGATGGTCCGGTGCGGTTTGGTGGCGGGATCTCTCTTGGGACTTCCGTTTGCCGGATGGGCGCAGGACGCCGGCGAGCAGAAGAGCATTCGCATGACCTGCGGAACGTGCCCCGATGGGTACGCGACCACCGGCACCACGCAGGCTCCGTCAGTCTGTAAAGATGGAGATCCGACGCTGGTCCAGTGTGTGCCACTGGGGGCCAACATGCTTCCTGTGTGCGGTTCCTGCCCTGAGGGCTATGCGGAGATCGGCAGTTCGTCGGTTCCCTCCCGTTGCGGGAACAAGGATGGGGGACGGTTGTCGCAATGCCAGTTGCAGAAGATGGAACAGAATCTTCCCGATCCTACGCAAGGCGCAAAGACCTGTCCTCCTTATTGCGGAAGCGCAGGTCAACCTGGTCAGGGAGCCTTGCCGCCGGTTCCGCGTTTTCAGCAGGCCCCGGACAACAAGTAGCACCGTTGCAACAGGTTGTATGACTGAACGGCTCCTCGCACAGCGGACCACCGACGATGACCGCAGCATGGAAAACGTGTTGCGGCCGCAGTCATTCAATGACTACGTCGGGCAGGAGCGGATGAAAGAGTCGTTGCGCATCTGCATCGAGGCGGCCCTGCAGCGGGGAGAGGCGCTCGACCACACGATTTTCTACGGCCCTCCCGGCCTCGGAAAAACGACGATCGCGCACATCATCGCCAAGGAAATGGGAGCATCGCTCCGGTCAACCTCCGGCCTTGTGCTCACCCATGCCGGCGATCTGGCGGCGATCCTCACGAATCTCCAAGAGCACGATGTTCTGTTCATCGATGAAATTCACCGGTTACCGGCTTCCGTCGAAGAGGCACTCTATCCGGCGATGGAGGACTATCAGCTCGATTTAGTCGTCGGGCAGGGGCCTGCGGCCAGAACGGTCAAGTTGGACCTCCCTCAATTTACGTTGGTGGGAGCGACGACGAAAGCCGGCGCGCTGACCTCTCCGCTCCGTGACCGGTTCGGACTCGTGTACCGACTCGACTTCTATTCACCGACCGATCTGGAGCGCATCGTGACGCGGTCGGCCGGCGTGTTAGGCACATCGATAGATCCTGCCGGTGCCGCAGAGATTGCGCGAAGAGCCCGAGGCACGCCTCGCATCGTGAATCGCTTGATCCGGCGTGTCCGGGACTATGCGCAGATTAAGGCCGAAGGGCATATCACCAGACAGGTCGCTCAGGAGGCCCTGGCCTGGCTGGGGGTCGACAGTGCCGGGTTTGATGACATGGACCGGAAGATCCTGATGACCATCATCGAAAAGTTTAACGGCGGACCGGTCGGAGTGGAATCTCTAGCCGCGGCGGTACAAGAAGAGAAAGGGACTCTGGAAGATGTGTACGAGCCCTACCTCATTCAAGCCGGCTACCTTGACCGCACCGGCCGTGGCCGCCAGGCGACAAAGCTCGCGTTCGATCACTTCAGCAAGCCGACCGATCAGCTGTTCTAGCGACTGAGGGGCGAGAATCACGCAGTAGACGAGGGACCCACTAAGGTTGGGTCTTGGCATTCGACCACTCACAATCCCGGTTCATTCTTGCTGTCTTGATTTTCCTCTCCAGCTGATTCACTCCGATCATCTGTCAATCATTGATCTCTCCGTGGCCGACGCAAGCTCTTGAAAGACTAGGGAGTCTCCTTGCAATGGGCAATTCGAATCCTGTATCATCCCTTGCTTACTCGCACTCGATCTGCCTCTGGACAGTCGTCCAACTCATGAGGCACGGGTGGAGGGGGTTCGTGCATGTCTGGTGACCTTTCCGGATATCGGAAGGAGATTGATCGTATCGACGATGAGATTCTCCGTCTGCTCAATGAGCGGTCGAAGAGCGTCATTGAGATCGGTCATATCAAGAAAGCCCAGGATGCGGACGCTAATCTGCATACTCCGGCTCGCGAAGCCGCCATTATTGAGCGATTAGTCGGTCAAAATACCGGTCCTTTCCCCTCAGAAGCCATCCGTCCCGTGTACCGGGAAATTATGTCGGCGTCTCTCTCACTGGAGGGTCCGCAAAAGGTGGCCTATCTGGGCCCACGCGCGACGTTCACGCACATGGCCTGCATGCAGAAATTCGGATCGTCGGCCCAATACATTCCCGTCCACAGTATTAAGGAAGTGTTCAACGAAGTGGAGCGCGGCCGCGCGAATTTCGGTGTCGTGCCGATCGAGAACACGACCGAAGGCGTCGTGAATCATACGCTCGATATGTTCATCGATTCGAACCTCCTGATCTATGGAGAAGTGCTCCAAGAGGTGTCGCACCATCTGATGTCGAAGTCTGGAGTGGTGGAAGAGGTCAAGAAGATCTGTTCGCACCCGCAAGCCATCGCACAATGCCGCAACTGGATCGAAACCCATATGCCGCATGTGCTGGTGTCGGAAGTCGCCAGCACGGCCCGCGCCGCGGAAATGTGCCAGGAAGATACCACCATCGCTGCGATCGCATCGGAACTGGCGGCTCAGCTCTACGGACTTAAAGTGATGAAAGCGCGAATCGAAGACAATCTGAACAATTTTACCCGTTTCCTCGTGCTGTCGCAGAAACCGCCGCAGCGCACCGGTAAAGACAAAACCTCGTTGATGCTGTCGATTAAGGACAAAGTCGGCGCACTGTATGATCTCCTCAGACCGTTTGCGTCAAATGGCATCAGCATGACGAAGATCGAGTCGCGTCCTTCCCGGCGGAAAGCGTGGGAATATATTTTCTTCGTCGATGTGGAAGGCCACATGGAGGAAGAGCGCGTGAATCGGGCCATCGAAGAGATTAAGGGCCGCTGTCTCTTTATGAAAATCCTGGGTTCATATCCGGCACACAATTAGATCTATGGCACTGCGTATTCATCCAGACATTGCCTCGCTCAGCCCGTATGTTCCGGGCAAGCCGATTGAGGAATTGCAGCGTGAGCTGGGCCTGGCTCGCGTGATCAAGCTCGCCTCGAATGAGAATCCGCTTGGACCATCGCCGAAAGCGCTGGCCGCGCTCGTCGGGGGGCATGACAGTCTGCATCGGTATCCGGATGGCGGCGCCTATCGATTGCGTCAGGCGTTGGCCGATCGATGGAAGGTCAGCCTCGATCACATTATTCTCGGCAATGGATCAGACGAAGTCCTCGGCCTGCTGGCCCGGACGTTCCTGGCGCCGGGCGATGAAGCGGTGATGGCCGATCAGACCTTTGTGATCTACAAGATGGAAGTCACGGCGGCTCACGGGAAGGCGGTGATCGTTCCGTTGGTCAATTGGACGCACGATCTCGACGGTATGGCCCAAGCCATTACGCCGAAGACCAGGCTCGTCTTTCTCTGCAACCCCAATAATCCCACCGGGACCATGGTCGCAGCCGATGCCGTCGCCCGGTTCATGGCGCAGGTTCCTGAAAATGTGGTCGTGGTCTTTGATGAAGCCTATTTCGAATATGTGCGCGATCCGCATTTTCCGGACAGCCTGCAGTATGTGACGCAGGGGCGGAACGCGATTGTGCTGAGAACGTTCTCGAAAATTTACGGTCTGGCCGGATTGCGGATCGGTTACGGGATTACGACCCCGGAGATCACGAACTGTCTGAACCGCGTGCGGCCGCCGTTCAATGCCAACACGCTGGCGCAGCGTGCGGCTCTGGCCGCGCTGGGTGACGACGAACATGTGGCGAAGAGTCGAGCCGTGAACGCGGCGGGCATGCAGCAACTCGAAAGCGGTTTACGAGCGCTGGGATTTGCCGCGATTCCCAGCCAGGCTAATTTTGTGTATTTCGACGTCAAGCGCGATGGTCGGGCCCTGTTCGACGCCTTGCTGCGCGAGGGCGTTATTGTGCGGCATATTGAAGGCACGATGCTGCGCGTGACGATCGGGCAGCCGGACGAGAATGACGCGTTCCTGGCCTCGTTGAAGAAGGTCTTGCAGTCGAAGTGAAGCAATAGAGAGGGCATCATGATCATCGTTTTGAGACCGGACGCATCTGAACGCGAAGTCGATCATATTATCGATCGGCTGCGAGAGTTGGGATTGAAGTCGCAAATTTCCACCGGTCAGGAGCGCACCATCATCGGGGTGATCGGCGACGATCGAATTTTGCACAATCAGCCTCTGACCGCGCTGCCCGGGGTGGAAAGCGTGTTGCCGATTCTCGCTCCCTGGAAACTGGTGAGCCGGGAATTCAAAAAGGAGCCGACCATCATTGATGTGGGCGGGGTGAAGATCGGCGGGAAGAAGCTGGTCATTATGGCGGGACCTTGTGCCGTGGAGCGCCTTGAACTCACGGTCGGAATTGCGCATGAAGTGAAGGCTGCCGGGGCCTCGGTATTGCGCGGCGGAGCCTACAAACCAAGAACGTCGCCCTATTCCTTCCAGGGTTTGGGGCGAGAGGGGCTGGACTATTTGCTCGAGGCCAAGAAGCAAACGGGGTTGCCGGTCGTCAGCGAGATTTTGGACACAAGGGACATCGAGCTGTTTCTGGAGAAGGCCGACATCATTCAGATCGGCGCCCGCAATATGCAGAATTTCGAACTCCTGAAGGAGGTCGGTGCTTACGACAAGCCGGTGCTGTTAAAGCGCGGGTTGTCGGCGACCATCAAGGAGTTTCTCCTGTCGGCGGAGTACATCATGTCGCGCGGCAATCGCAACGTCATGCTCTGCGAGCGGGGTATCCGGACGTTTGAAACCCAGTATCGCAATACGCTGGATCTGGCGGCGATTCCGACGCTGAAAGAACTGTCGCATCTTCCAGTCATTGTCGATCCCAGCCATGCCACAGGGAAATGGCAACTGGTGGCGCCCATGTCGAAGGCGGCGATTGCGGCGGGCGCCGACGGGTTGTTGATCGAAGTTCATTCCAATCCGGAATGTGCCTTGTGTGACGGAGAGGAATCGATCAAGCCGTCAAAGTTCAAAGAGCTGATGCACGATCTTGGAAATATCGGCAGGGCAGTCGGGCGAGAAATTTAGTCCGTCACAAATTCTCTCAGGGGAATAGGCCGCGATAGCTTATGGCAGTTCATTTTAAACAGGTCGCGATTATCGGGGTGGGGCTGATCGGCGGGTCACTCGGGATGATTCTGCGCCGCAAGGGGCTGGCTGATCAGGTGATCGGTATAGGCCGGCGGGTGGAGAATCTCAAGACCGCCGTCGAACTGGGCGCGATCGATCGTTATGTGGCAGACCCAAAAGAAGGTGTGTGCGGTGCGGATCTCGTGATTTTGGCCACACCGGTTGATACCTATGACCGACACCTGAAGGACTGGGCCTCCTGCCTCTCTCATGGCGCTATCGTGAGCGATGTCGGGAGCGTGAAGGGTCTGTTGGTGGAACAGTCCGAAGCCAGCATGCCAGCCGGCGTCCATTTCGTCGGTGCGCACCCGATTGCCGGAAAAGAAAAAACGGGCGTGGCCGCAGGAACCGATCAGTTGTTTCAGGGCGCGCGCTGTATCGTGACACCTACGCCCAAGACCAATGCACAAGCCTTGGAGCGGGTACGGGCATTGTGGCAGGAGACGGGCTCAATCGTGCTGACGATGGATCCGCATGTACACGATCAGATTCTGGGCGCCGTGAGTCATTTGCCGCACGTTGCGGCCTTCGCTCTGATCACAGCGTTGGCGAATCTTCGTGACCGTGAAATTACCTCGCTCGACTTGGCCGCTCACTCCGGAGGCGGGTTGCGGGATACGACCAGAATTGCGGCCAGTTCCCCTGAGATGTGGCGCGATATCTTTCTCTGGAATCGCGAGAACGTAGTGCATTTCATTGATGCCTATCAGGAATCGCTCCAAGAGTTCCGGCGCCTGGTCCATGCGGGTGATGGAGCTGGAATCGAAAAGGCACTTGAACGGGCCAAATCCGAGCGCGAGAAATTGAACGTTCGTCCTTCTGTGACGGTGTAACTGAACAATGGCTTCAATGACGATCACCCCAGGCCGCGCACTCACCGGAACCCTTACGGTGCCCGGCGATAAGTCCGTGACGCATCGGGCTATCATCTTGACCTCGCTGGCCGAGGGCGAAAGCCGATTATCCAGCTACTGCCGCGGGGAAGACTGCTTGAACACGATGCGTGCGTTTCAGGCCCTGGGCATTCACATCGATGAACAGCCGGACGTGCTGCGCGTGCATGGCAAAGGGATGTGGGGCTTGCGTGAAGCCGATGCCCCGATCGATTGCGGCAATTCCGGGACCGGGACCCGTTTATTGACCGGGCTGTTGGCCGGTCAGGACTTCTTCACGATTTTGACCGGAGACGAGTCGATTCGTCGGAGGCCGATGGGGCGTGTGGTGAAACCCCTGCGGGAGATGGGCGCGGTGATTGCCGGGCGTAAAGGCGGCGAGCTGGCTCCGCTGGCCATCACCGGCACGCGGTTGCACGGAATTGATTACACATCGCCGGTGGCCAGTGCTCAGATCAAGTCGTCGCTCCTCTTCGCAGGGCTCTTTGCCGAGGGCACTATGCGGTTTCGCGAACCGCGCTTGTCACGCGATCATACGGAGCGGATGTTCCAGTCGTTCGGAATTCCGTTGCGGCAGGATGCTGGCACCTTGGTACTGCAAGGGCGGCCATCGTCAGGCTGGACCGGCCGCGCGATCGTGATCCCCGGAGATTTTTCCGCTGCGGCATTCTTCCTGGTCGGAGCGAGCATCATTCCCGGCTCTGACGTGACGATTCAGAATGTCGGGATTAATCCGACCAGGACCGGACTCATTGATGTATTGACGGCCATGGGGGCTAAGATCGACGTTCTCAATCGGCGCGATCAAGCCGGTGAGCCGGTCGCGGATCTTCGCGTTAGGTCGGCTGCGCTGAAGGGCGTGGCGGTTGGTCCTGAACTGATCCCGCAGACGATCGACGAATTTCCGATCCTCTGTGTGGCGGCGGCGGTGGCGGAAGGTGAGACGACGATCTCCGGCGCCGAAGAGCTCCGTGTGAAGGAAAGCGACCGCATTGCCACGATGAGCGCCGAGCTGAAAGCCATGGGAGCCCAGATCACGGAGAAGCCTGACGGTATAGTGATTCGGGGGCTTGGTCGTGCGGGCAAGAATGGCTGCTTGAGTGGGACTCTCCAGGGCAAGAGCCATGGCGACCATCGCGTGGCCATGTCGCTCGCCATCGGCGGGTTAACGGCGAACACCCCGACAGCTGTCGCGGATACGGGCTGCGTGGATACCTCGTTCCCGAATTTCGAGCGCACCCTGGCAAGCTTGTTGACGGCATCGGCCTGAGGGCTATAATACGGCTCCTTTTGACTTGAGGAGGCAGGTAGCGGCAGTGATCATTGCGATTGATGGACCGGCCGGCGTGGGGAAAAGTACGGTCGCTCGACAGCTGGCGTCGAGGTTGGGCTATCTCTATCTTGATACGGGAGCGCTCTATCGGGGAGTGGCATGGAAGACGCTGCGGAACGGGATTGATCCGGCTGATCATGAGCAGGTGACGGCATTGCTTCCATCCCTGTCGATTCAGATGTTGTTTCAAAACGGGGCGATGTTGGTATTGGTCAACGATGTGGATGTCACGAATGAACTGCGTACGCCCGACGTGACGGCAGCGGCTTCTGTTGTGTCGGCGATTCCCGCCGTCCGCGAATGGCTCTTGCCGGTTCAACGCCAAATCGGGCAGCGCGGGTCGGTGGTGGCTGAAGGTCGTGACATCGGAACCAAGGTGTTTCCCTCGGCGCCGGTGAAATTCTTTCTTGAGGCGGATGCGACTGTGCGGGCCGAACGTCGCCATCGCGAATTGGTGGCTGCCGGACATAATGCCCCGATGGAGAAGACCTATCAGGATTTGTCCGGTCGCGACGAACGGGATCGAACGCGTGCGGTGGCGCCGCTCGTGCCTGCCGCCGATGCGCGATTGATCGATACCTCGTCGTTGCGTATTGAAGACGTGGTAGAGCAGATGTTGGCGGCCGTTGCGGCGGTCTCGTGAGCGGATTGGTCTATGGGATCCTCTGGGTCCTGGTGCGAGCCTCCGCAGCGATCTTGTTTCGGTATCGGGTCGAAGGGGCGTTGCCGCGGACCGGGGGAGTGCTCGTTGCGGCCAATCATGCCAGCTATGTCGATATTCCGCTTCTGGGTTGCGGGATGAAGCGGCGGGCCTGGTATCTCGGACGCAATGACCTGTTTCCTGTGCCGGTGCTTAACGGGATTTTGCAGCGGCTTGGCTGGATCCCTCTTCGTCCCGGTCGATTGGATCGAGAGGCTTTCGGGAAAGCGATCAGTCTGATTCAGGCCGGCAAGGTCGTGGTGATCTTTCCGGAAGGCGGGCGCAGCCACGATGGCCATTTACGGCAGCCGAAATCGGGCATCGGGGTGATCGTGTCGCAGACCGGTTGTCCGGTGGTGCCGGCATATTTGAAAGGGACATTCGACGTCTTGCCGACCGGTGCCAGATGGCCGAGATTTCGGCAAGTGACGGTGAAACTGGGAGAGCCGCTGACCTTCGAGAGTGGTCATCCCAAAGAACACGATAAGGCAGATGCCAAACGTTTTTACCAACTGGTTAGCCGCACGGTGATCACGCATATCGCCGCCCTCGGAAACGTTCCGCCTCCCATGGTGGGACACGAAGGCGAGCGAGTGTCACCGGAGCAGCCGACTACCGGAGCTCGCAACGCTGAGTGAGCCCGTGTTTTTCACCATCAGCACCCGGCCCATGCCGGAGGATTAGGATCTGTCCATGAGTACCGCATCAACAGGGAATGAACCGAAGTTAGACCGCGCCGCGCTGGCCGCCCTCTACGAGGAAACCTTCCGCAACCTGGAGGAAGGCACGATTACCGAAGGCCGTGTGGTGGCATTGACGAAGGACAAAGTCGTCGTCGATATCGGTTACAAATCCGAGGGCATGATCCCGAGTGATCAATTCTCGCCGGATGATCTCCAGGCCCTTAAGGTTGGGGACAGCATCCAGGTCTATATCGAAGAATGTGAAGACGACGACGGCAACTTGGTTCTGTCCAAAGAAAAAGCCGACAAGATGAAGATTTGGGAAGAGCTCGAGAAGCTCTTCAACGAGGAAAAGAGCATCGACGGGAAGATCATTTCGCGGATCAAGGGCGGCATGATGGTCGATATCGGCGTCAAGGCGTTCCTGCCGGGCTCACAGATCGACCTCCACCCCGTGCGTGATTTGGACGGTCTCGTCGGCAAGACCTTCCCGCTGAAGATCATCAAGATCAACCATCGCCGGGGCAATGTGGTGGTGTCCCGTCGTGTCCTTCTTGAGGAGACGCGTGACAAGAAGCGTCAGACGACGCTGGCGAATTTGAAGGAAGGCCAGCTGATTCAGGGTATGGTCAAGAACATCACCGATTACGGGGCGTTCATCGACCTCGGTGGAATCGACGGCTTGCTCCATATCACGGATATGTCGTGGGGCCGTGTCGGCCATCCGTCGGAAATGTTCACTGTCGGCGATCGGGTAGAAGTCAACGTGTTGAAATACGATCGGGAGACCGGCCGTATCTCGCTCGGTCTGAAGCAGAAGTCCGCTGATCCCTGGACCAACGTGGCCGGGAAGTATCCGATCGGTACGCGGGTGCGCGGGCGGGTGGTGAGCTTGACGGATTACGGAGCGTTTATCGAGCTCGAGCCGGGTGTTGAAGGATTAGTTCATGTGTCGGAAATGTCCTGGACTCATGAAGTGCGCCATCCTTCTCGTGTCGTGACCGTGGGCGATCAGGTCGAAGCTGCCGTGTTGAACGTGGATCCGGCCAGCCGGAAGATTTCGTTGGGCATGAAGCAGACCGCTCCCAATCCCTGGGATATGATTGAGAGCAAGTATCCGATCGGAACGAAGATTGAGGGGAAAGTGAAGAGCTTGACTGATTTCGGGGCCTTCATCGGACTGGAAGAGGGCATCGATGGCTTGATCCACATCTCCGATATGTCGTGGACCAAGCATATCAAGCATCCGTCAGAGTTGTTCAAGAAGGCGCAGAAGGTCGATGCGGTGGTGTTGCGGATCGACAAAGAAAAAGAGCGGCTGTCACTCGGGTTCAAGCAGCTCTCACGCGATCCGTGGGATGATGAGATTCCGGCGCGCTACCATGTCGGCGATTCGGTCACTGGCAAGGTCAGCAAGGTGGCCGACTTCGGGATCTTCATCGAGCTGGAAGGCGGGGTCGAAGGGTTGATTCACATCAGCGAAGCCGGACTGGACGGTGCGGCAAAGCTCGAAGAGAAATTTAAGCTGTTAGATGACGTGGCAGCGAAGATTATCAAGGTCGATCGCGAAGAGCGGAAGATTGCGCTCAGCTTGCGCGAACATCAATCCGATTCCGACCGCCGACAAGTCGATGAATATCATTCAACGCAGGGCGCGCTTGATCAAAGCCTCGGACGCGCCGCGAAGCAGAGCCGTAAAAAGTCGCAGGCGGAAGACTAATGCGAGGCCACCGGTTGTCTCACACATACATGAGTAATCATGGCTGACGACCAACCAACAGAACGCAGTTCCAAGCGCTCCCTGCTGCGCAAGATTCTTTGGGTCGTGGGGGGTGGTTTGGGGCTGCTGTTCTTGGTCAATATATTGTTGCCCGACCTTGATTTCTCGGGCGAGGATCGCATTGCGCTGATCCGCATCGAGGGTGTCATTCTTGACGCCCAAGAAACGCTCGGGGAACTGAAGAAATTCAGCGAAAATCCTACCGTCAAAGCGATTGTGCTGCGGATCGACAGCCCGGGAGGAGGGGTAGTCCCTTCGCAAGAGATCTACGACGCGGTGCGTCGGGTGCGGACCAAAAGCAACAAAGCCGTGATTGCCTCAATGGGAAGCGTGGCGGCGTCGGGCGGCTACTATATTGCCGCCGCGACCGATCGTATCGTGGCGAACCCCGGGACCTTGACCGGGAGTATCGGGGTGATCATGGAGATGGCCAATGTCGAAGGCCTGCTCCAGAAGATCGGGGTCGAGGGGGTCGTCGTGAAAAGCGGGAAGTACAAAGATGTCGGCTCCCCGCTGAGAAAGATGAGCGATGAAGAGCGGGGGTTGCTGCAAACCGTTATGGACGATGTGCATAAGCAGTTCATTGAAGCGGTTGCCGAAGGTCGCTCGCTCGAGGTGCCCGAAGTTCAGGCGCTGGCTGATGGCCGGATTTTTACCGGTCGGCAGGCGAAAGCCGCGAAGCTGGTTGATGAGCTTGGGAACTTGGACGATGCGATTCAGCTGGCGGCGGATGTCGTGGGAATCGAAGGTGAGCCGAAAGTCATTGAGCAGCGCCGTCGGTTTTCGATTCGCGAGCTGCTGGAGTCGAAGCTCTCATCGGTCTTGCCGAAATTCGATTTCCATTCAGGGGTGAATCTGAAATATCTCATGGCTTATTAATCGCGCGGCAATGGCGTGCAGCCGCATGTGTCCATCAACGTGGCGAAAGGGGGTCGGACATGACGAAAGCGCAGATCATCGAGCAGATGTCGGAGAAAGTCACCACGTTGACCAAACGGCAGGCCGAAGTCGTCGTGAATACTATTTTCGATTGTATTCGAGACTCGCTGAAGAATGGTGATAAGACCGAAATACGCGGGTTCGGAAGTTTTCGTTTGCGGGCGCGGCGCATGAAAGAAGGGCGCAATCCGAAGACCGGTGCGACCGTCGCGGTGCCGGCTAAACGCGTGCCGTTTTTTAAGGCCGGCAAAGAACTCAAAGAGTTACTGAACCAATAGCGAGTGAGAAGGAGTTCCCATGTCATCCTCAGATTCTGCTGAGTCTTCCGGCAAGGAGATTCGCTGGACCGATGGTGCGCTGAAGCGCATGGAACGCGCTCCGGTCTTTCTTCGCGGCATGGTCCGTCGATTAGCTGAAAAAAAAGCGCGGGAACTCGGCTACGAGGAGATCGACGAAATCAAGCTGGACCAATTCAAGGGCCAGATGATGGGATCGATGGGAGGCGCGACCGGGATGGCGTCTGCGGCTGAGGCCATGGAGAAAGGGCAGTTGCCCTGGACTGCTGCCGCTAAAGCGCGGCTCGATGCGGTGCCCGAGTTCATGCGCGGGATGATCAAGCAGATTGCGGAAGAGATGGCTCGCGAAGGCGGGCATATGGAAGTCAATATCGATTTGCTCGATCGAGTCGAATCGATGGCCGATGCCCGTGAGCGGGAGTTGCCCCCGTTAACGTGGAGCGAGGGCGCGCTGGCGCTCCTGCAGCTGAAGATCAAAGATTCGCCGCCGATCGCTCTGGAATTTGTCAGCGACATGATTCGGCACGATACGGAAGAGGTGGCCCGAGAAAAAGGGTTCACGACCATCGATGAGATGAATGTCGTGCAATTGTGGGAAGCGCCTCAGCAGAAAGTGGCCTGGTCCGATGAGGCGTGGAAGCGACTCCAGACCTCGCCTGATTTCGTCAGGAGTGGCATTCGAAAGGCGGCTGAACGTCGCGCGAGGAAGCTGGGCTTGTCCGAGATCGACTCGGATTCCCTGACGACGTTTCGCAATCAGGCGATGATGAAAGCAGTGAAACGCATTCGATCGTTCGGCTATAACGAGCTGACGTTTGACGCATTTGATACGGCGTTGACCAAGACGAAGCGGCTTCAGGGAAACGATCAGGCTGAGAAGCGCTTACAGGAAATCCGTGGGCACTTTTCCGATCCCAACGCGAAAAAGCCTGAGGGGGGCACGCTTGGAGCCGATCTCATGGGTCGGTTCCGTAGGTATCTCAAGGGCGAAGAGGCGCTCTAGCGCTCCTGCAGCCTTCGTCAACCTTCACCGTAGTACCCTGTGCTAGTCGTGCGCATACACCAACACTGACTTTTGTGTCAGCGAGCAACGGCACTGCGCCTGATCAGTGAGAAACCCCGGAATCGCGTGAGCGATTCCGGGGGGAGAAGTCTCTTGCTAGATCGCGCCGACCGCTTGCGGCCAGAATTTATGGCGGATCTGCGGAAGCGGTTCGTTGTCGAAATTTGGAATGTCGTAGAGGCATCGATCAATCGTTGCCACTTCATCTTCTGTCAAATCGAGGGAGACCTTCTTCTTCCAGAACTGATCGAGGGTGAAGTAGTCCGCCGATTGCGGCTTCTCCGCTAGTAACGTCTTCATCTTCTGGAAGCCCTCGGTATCGACCCCACCGATGCGGCCTTTGTTTCGGTCGTGACACCAGCTCAGGACCTCCGCGATCCCATACATAGTGATGTCCATCTTCACATGTTTGCTCATTGCATCCTCCTCAAAGTGAGCCCCATTCTAGCGCAAGTCTCGTGATATCAACAAGGCTGATTCTTATCTCAAAGCAAGAAATCAGGTTGATTGCATGGGGAAACAAGCCCTCTGTATACTTCGGCGGCACCACGCTTGGGTGGTATAGGTCAATAGGGCGTAAAACAGTAGGTCTATCGGCCTACGCTTGTGAAGAGGGAAGTTGTGAAACCTGTCTCGCCTCGTGCCTCTTATCCAGCGGTTCGCGCCGTAAAAATCGGACTGTGCTGTGTCTTGGCCATCGGGATGTGGTCCTGTACCAAGGCCGATCCATACCAACCGCCCGACCTCTTTTACTACTACGCGAGCTATAAAGTCGGGAAAAATCCCACGACGATTACGACTGGCGATTTCAATCACGATACGTTTACGGATCTCATTACGACCAATATTTCCAGCAATACCCTCTCGATCCTACTGGGCAATGGGGATGGAAGTTTTAGCGATCAAACCCCAATCAAAGTGTGTCAGGAACCACGGACCTTGGTCATGGCGGATTTTAACCACGATACCCATGCGGACATCGTGCTGGCCTGCTCGGGAGGTGATGAAGTCGCCTTCCTGATGGGTCGAGGAAACGGCAAGTTTGAAGAGGGACCCCACTACCCTGTTCATCGAACGCCGGTGGCCCTGGCCACCGAGGATCTGAATGGTGACGGTCACCCCGACGTCGTTGTTGCGCTGCGAAACGATAAGATCCAAATATTTCTTGGAACCGGAACCTCAGAGTTTCACCATGGGGCGCAATATACCTATGGTGATACCCCCACGTCTGTTGCGCTGTTGGATCTTAATGGCGATGGGAAGACCGACATGGTCGTTACCAACGGCGGGCCCATGTCGAATGCCGTTTCCATCTGGCTGGGCAACGGAGACGGGACGTTTCGCGACCCTAAAGACTACCGAACCGGCAAACGTCCGTTGTCTGTGACGTTTGCCGATTTCAATAATGATCGCCACCGAGACCTGCTCGTAATCAATGGCGAACGGGATAGTTTTACAACATACCTCGGCAACGGGAATGGCACATTTCGGCCGGGAACAGATTCCGGCGCCGATGCTGGGCCTATCTCAGGCGTTACACGTGATTTCGACGGCGACCGAATTCTTGATGTCGCCATTGCGAATTTGCAGTCCAACGATCTGTCGATTCTCTTCGGTAAGGGTGACGGAACCTTTCATTATCCACCCAGGAACTATCCTACGAAGGCGGGTCCGTTTGCGCTCGCGACATTCTGGGTGACTACAAAAGCCATCGAGGAACCAGGATTAGTGACGGCCGATAATGGAAATGGGACAGTGTCAATTTTTCTTCATCGCGGGCTGAAGGCTGTAAAACCTTCGCCAATCGCTTCAACTGAGCGCTGACTCCTTTGCGAGACGCGCAATACCGGCACTTCTTGACAGGTCTTGGACCCTCCGTTAGAGTGGCCGACAGGTGTGATTCCCCGATATATTGTTGGCCGTGTGAGCGTAATGCCCCTGAGAACATTTACCTGGTGGTTTGCAATGGGTTCAGTCCTGACCCTTGCTGTCCTCATGGTGCAGGGGGGGATTCGCGACCTGTTGGAAGGGACCCAGCCTGCTGCGGGCACCACCGCGGTGGTTTCCTTTGGCACAACCATTCTTGGTGGAGGCCTTCTGGCCGGATGCTTAGCGGTTGTTCTCAATCGACTTCGGTAATGACACTGTAGACGCGATGGTATGCGTTGCTTGAAATGCAAAGGGTTCATGATGGTCGAGCGGCACTATACGCTTATGAATCGGCGGCTCTTTGCGCGCTGTCTGAACTGCGGGTTTTGGATTGATCTCGCCGATGTCCTGAGGTTTTTTCATAAGGTGATTGATAGCGGTGTTCGTGGCGGGAAAGTGCGGGAATCCTACCCGCTGTAATGTCTGTCTGTAGCTCACCGTCCTGCGTAAGGAGCTCCTCATTGGTCAAGTCATTTGCTCTCACGTCAATGGTTCTGGCTGCGGTATTCGGAACCGTGGTCTTGGGAATTCCTCTCGACGCCCAGGCCGAGTATAGCCATAAGCATAAGCGCCAGGTTCGGGCCGTGAGTACATCGGGCGACCGCCTTCCTTGGCGAGTGGCTCCCGCTCATAGCATTTTCATGAAAGAGCTTCGATCCGGCCGCGTGCTCTACCAGCATGAATCTCTCAAGCGACTCTCGCCCGCAAGCCTCACGAAAATCATGTCCGCGCTGGTGATTTTGGAGAAGGGCAAGTTAGATGATCAGGCGACCATCAGTCGCAATGCCGCGCGGGCGCCTAAAACGCATCTTCGGCTCCGTCCAGGAGAGGTGTTCAAACTCGAAGACTTGCTCAAAGCCATGTTGATCGTGTCGGCCAATGATGCCTGTCTGGCCGCGGTGGAACATGTCGGCGGTGATGAAGAGCAGTTTGTCATGCTCATGAATGCGAAAGCTGCCGCACTCGGATTGACCGATACCCACTTCAGCAACGGCTGTGGCTTTGATGGTCCTGAGCATTATTCGACGGCAGAGGATCTGGCGAAGCTCAGTGAGGTTGCTCTGCAGAATCCCATCTTCCGTGCGCTCGTGCGCGAGGAACGTGAGATTATCACTCCGATCAGCGGGCATCGTGCGTATGTCCTGCACAGCACCAATCGGCTGTTGGGACGCATCCCCGGCGTGGAAGGCGTCAAAACCGGGTTCACCTCAAAAGCGGGCCGATGCCTCATTGCTAAAGTTTCACAGAACGGCAGCGATTTGCTGGTCGTGATCTTAAACTCCAATCGTCGCTGGAACACCGCTGTGAGTCTTATTGATTTCGGGCTTAGATCTACTGCAACGGTGCAGTAAGTCCCTGTATCAGTTCTTCCTCACTCGCAGGATCTTTCCCGCGCGCAGTATTCGAATTTTGTCAGACCCATCTTTCACGTTGACGGTGTTTCGGCAGCCTTGATGGTCGCCGAGAAGGCGACCTTGTCTCTGCGCCAGTTCGCCATAGCAGCGGCCTCTACGAGTCAGCCGGTGCTGGTGCCTTCGTTTCTGACTTGATCGACATGGTTCCTATACGATCAGAATTCTATGTGGGTTCCATGCAACAGCAGGATTAGGAGCTCGTGCGGCTCTAAATATCGAGCGGGGGAATAGTCGATTTGCGATAGATCGCGGGGAAGGTCTTGCTTAAAGAACAGCGGTCTGCGGTCTAGTGGGGGGTAGAAAATTCGATATTGACGTCCTTCCCGAGGTAGTTCACCTGAAAACCTTGCTTGTCATAGGCCATGACGGCGCCCATCACGTTTTCATCCCCGTACTCTTCTTTCCCCAACAATTTCCGGATGTCCTCAGGGCTTTCGCTGTTCAACACATTTCTGAAGATGCCGCGAGCTTTGTGGGTGAATCGGTTGTTGATGAAAATAAGGTCGACTTTTCCATCCTGGACACGGACGCCAGCCATTGGGCCGGTGGGCTTCCGTTGATCGATCAGGAAAATAAAGGCTGCTTCCTGTTCCGCTTTGATCCCGGCGATCTTTTCATTGACCAGGACCTCCAGCGCCTTTGCTTCAGTGTCGCCCAACTTCACTCCGAACAGCGACACGGTCGCGCTGGAAATCTCCTTCGATTCCATCACATCATTCTTGCTCAGCTCGTAGGGTTCAGCATGCAGCGATGAGGTCGCACCGGTGAGGATCGCCACGAGCATTCCGGCCAGCACAGGCAATCCATATTTCTTCCTCATCGTCTCCCCTTTCGCAGGTCAAAAGTGTCAGTCGATCGTACAGATTATTCTGATCATTTCAAGGATAGGCAGGTTTCATCAGGCTTGGACATTCTATCCAAGGGAAGATGAACTTGCAAGAAAGGTCCAAATGGGAGTGAGAAAAGCTGTGAGCCGGGGAATCGACAAAACGAGGCGTGCCTTAGGCGGTTACCGTGGTAGCCAGCAGCAGTTCACCGAGACGATGGAGGCGTACGAAGTACGGTTGGCAATCCGTTTCCAACTCCGATGTCACCTCTTCAAGATCCGCCAGGCAGTCTTTCAGAATCTCGACTCGCTGATGGTCTAAACCTTCCGGACTGTCCAAGAAAAACACGACACAGCCGCTGATGACGGTATCGAGAGTCATCAGCTGTCCCTGATTTGGGCTGGCGAAGGTTGGCCAGCCTTCGCTGCAATGTGTTTCCCAGGCCGATGTGATGGTGGCACGATTCACGGTCATGATCCTCTACCCTTCCGGCTAATCCTGTCCCAGCCACCCTAGCGCATGGAGAAGGAGTGCGGCAAGGGTGCATAAACCGATACCGACAAACCGGTAATCCACATCGTCCTGGTTCAGGCACCACTCAACCAAGCGTGATCGCCACGCCTCCGGTCCGAGAGCGAGGAACACTCCTTTGAGGAGCATGGCTAAGGCGGTGACAATCCACAGAGGTTGGTACGTGAGTGGCAAGGCTGCGATCAGCAGGACGCCTCCGGCGACGACAGACAACCACTGCCAGGTCCAGATCCCTGGCTGTTGGCGGATCACTTCCCGTAGACGTTCAACCATGAAGCGAGGTGCCGACAATAAAGAGCATCCATCAGCGAGCCAGATTCCTGCGATGGCGGCTAAGGCATAATCCCTCATGATGAACCGGAGGGAACAGGGATAGGCATGAAGCAGGACCGGCTCAAGGGTACAGACCCCGTTGCAAATGAGCTTGGGCAACCTTATTGATTCCATTCATCAGTGCGGCCATCCTCATAGAGACTCGCTTTTCGGTAGCGAACAGCTTGGTCTGGTGAAATGCCGAGATGATAATGTCCTGAAGGCGTTTTCGGATATCCGTCTCATTCCAGAAGAACCGTTGCAGGTCCTGGACCCACTCGAAATAGGACACAATGACGCCGCCGGAATTGGCCAGGATGTCAGGGATAATAAAAACGCCTTTGTCCTCAAGAATCCGATCAGCCTCAAGGGTGGTCGGGCCATTGGCGCCTTCCGCGAGGATCCGGCACCGAAGGGCAGTGGCATTGTGCACGGTGATCTGTTCCGACAAAGCGGCTGGGACCAACACGGTGCATGGAAGCTGGAGCAGCTCCGCGTTGGTAATCCAATCGCCCATCTTGGTTTCTTTGAGCGTCTGGCCTCTGGTCTTGTAGCGGTCCAGGAGCTCTCGGATGTTGAGCCCCTTCTCGTTATAGAGACCGCCGGTGACGTCGCTCACCGCAATGACACGGGCTCCTTCTTGTTCCATGATGAGGGCAGTGTGCATCCCGACATTCCCAAATCCCTGAACCGCGACCGTGGCGCGATCAATGGAGAGCTTGAGATGCCGAAGTGCTTCCAATGTGACATACACGACCCCTCGTCCCGTCGCTTCTTCCCGGCCCAAGCTTCCGCCGATCGACAGGGGTTTACCTGTCACCACACCGGGGACGGCGTAGCCGACTTGCTGGCTGTAGGTGTCCATCATCCAGGCCATAACTTGTGCGTCCGTCCCGACATCGGGTGCGGGTACATCCTTATCGGGGCCGATCAAGGGGAAAATCTCCGCGGCGTAGCGTCTGGTCAGCCGTTGAAGTTCCGCGTGGGACAACTGTTTAGGCGCGACGGCCACGCCTCCCTTGGCCCCGCCGTAGGGCAACCCGGCCAAAGCGCATTTCCACGTCATCCACATGGCGAGTGCGGCGACCTCGCCGAGGTTGACGTCGGGATGGTAGCGGACACCGCCTTTGGACGGGCCGCGCGAGGAGTCATGCTGCACGCGGTATCCGGTGAAGACCTCGACGTGATCGTCATCCATCCGGACGGGAATGCTGACGACGAGCGAACGCTGGGGCTGTTTGAGCCGCTCGCGCAGGTTGTGATCCAGGTGCATCGCCTCTGCCGCCTGGTCAAACTGGGAGACGGCTAATCGAAAAGTCGGGGTGTCGAATTCTTTCATGGCGCCCTCACTCTGTATCTGGAGAGAATGTAGAGTTCATGCTCATGCAACCGTCTGGAATTCGATGGGAGCCGGTGCTCCGGTCCACCTGAGGGCCAATGTCTGTTTCAGTTGATCCAGGAGCGAGTACGTCACGGCCACTAAGGAAACCGGTTGGCCGACGACCTCAGCCATTGACGTGGCGTGGCTGCCTTGCAGACCGCAGGGAGTGATTCCTCGAAATGGTGAGAGATCCATGTCCACATTGAGGGCCAGCCCGTGCATGGTTACGCCTCGATCCACGCGAATCCCGATCGATGTAATTTTGACATCTTGGAGATCTGTCACCCAGACGCCCGGAGCCCTCTCTTTCCGATAGCCGGCAATTCCGCTCTGCCGCAGACACTGGATCACAGCCTCTTCTAGTTGTTCTACGTAAGCACGTACACCTCTGACATGGTCTGTCAGGCGAAGAATCGGGTACACCACCAGTTGGCCGGGACCGTGATAGGTCACAGAGCCGCCACGGTTGACATGGTGGATCTCGATTCCGTCCACGTGGGTTGCCGCGGGGTCGCCTCCCCAATCCGCAACCAGGGTTCGCCGGCCGACGGTATATACCGGTTGGTGCTCGAGGATGAGGATGGTATCGGGTCTTGAGTTCATGACCCTCTCGTGATGCAAACGCATCTGAAGGTCCCATGCATCAGCGTAGCGGACAGGCGAGGAGAACCAGAGCAGTTCTGTCGGAGTGTGGAAGCCGGGCATGTTGGGCTGGTCGGCGACGATAGGCGTGCGTAGAGCAATCGGTGTTGTCATGGCACGAATTTCTGTGCCATTGGCCGTGGTATGGTCAACGTGGTCTGGCCGGTACGTCCCTGGATTGTCATGTGAAGGGATGGTTGTTCGCCTTCCTGCATCGCGCTATGCCAGAAGTCTCCCATGTTGTAGAGCTGGCGTTGATCCAAAGCCGTGATGACATCTCCTGTTTGCAAGCCCGCTGCGCCAGCGACCTTGGCCGGATCAACGTTTAGAGCGAGAATCCCGCGCTCTGCCTCCAACCCGAAGCTGGCGGCGACACTGGGAGTGACCGTCACCGGCGTAAATCCGAAGTCTGGCCGAGAGATGGTTCCACGAAGCATCATCGAATGGATGTGAGGATAGACGGCTTCAATGGCAATCGCGTAACTGATTGCCTGGGCCGATGGTGCAATCGCGACATTGATGCCGACGACCTGGCCGGATAAATCCACGAGCGGGCCACCGCTATTGCCGGGATTGATAGCCGCATCCGTCTGGATCAGATCGTACAACGTCTCGCCGTTCGGGGTGAGAACCGAACGTTCCAATGCGCTGACGACTCCGACGGTGACAGTCGATCCTCCCTTGAGGGCCAAAGGATTCCCGATCGCGATCACGGTTTCTCCAATCTCCAAAGTTGCAGATGCTTTCAGTGTGGCTGGGACGAGATCAGTCGCATTGATCTTGACCAATGCAAGATCCAGCAGGAAATCCCGCGCAGCCACGCGCCCAGGCGTCAATCGCCCGGTCGGTAATCCCACGACAAGACTTGTGACCCCTTCCACCAGATGATTGTTTGTCAGGATGTAGCCCGTTGTATCGATCACAATGCCTGAGCCGGAACCTGATTGTGTTCCATGGAGGGATGGAGCTGAGGGCATACCACGCGTCAAAATCGTCACGACGGAGGGGCGTACCTTGGCTACGACGGCCGGCACCGATAGGGGTTTTTCGTCAGCGATCGCTTGATTATTCCATGCGAAGGTCCCAAGGGCTGCGATCACGAGGATCACCACAGCCTGTGGCAACAGAGACCTGACGATTGGTTGGGGCTGCTTCATCGGTGTCCTTCAACAAGCCGGAGACACGGATCCAACGTGGATCGCATTCTCTCATACCTGGGAGGTCGGGGAAAGACGGAACAGGCGCACGAGATATAGAACTCGTGCGCCTGTTGATTGAGAGAATAGGGCTACTTAATTGCCGCAAACAGCTCTTTAATTTCCGGAGTCTTGAGCTTCTTCAGGGCTTTGGCCTCGATTTGCCGGATCCGTTCACGGGTCACCGACAGGTTTTGGCCGACTTGCTCAAGGGTGCAGGGCTCATCATGCCCGATTCCGAACCTGAGCCGGATCACCGTCTGTTCTCTCGGGGTCAAGGTGCCCAAGATACGATCCAGCTGTTGGGTCATCTCGGTACGATGCACATGGGCATCGGGTGGCGGTACTTGGTGATCAGGAATCATTTCCCCGAACTCCGTATCACCGTCCCCGACCGGCCGTTCGAGTGCGACTGGTTCCTGAAATGCTTGGACGGTTTCATGCAGTCGCTCAGGTCTCATTCGCAGCACGTTGGCAATCTCCTCAAGTTTTGCCGGACGGCCGAACTGTTGTCCGAGTCGACGCGTGACCCGGAGAATCCGGCTGGAAGCCTCCGTCTGGTGGACGGGGATACGGATCGTCCGAGACTGATCTGCCAGAGCCCGGGTGATCCCTTGACGGATCCACCAGGTCGCATAGGTGCTGAACTTGAAACCTTTCCGGTGTTGGTACCGTTCGGCGGCCTTCATCAATCCGATGTTCCCTTCCTGCACCAGGTCTAACAAGGTCAGGCCTCGATGGGTGTAATGCTTCGCGACATCCACTACCAGGCGGAGATTGCAACGGACCATCTCGTCTTTCCCTCGTTCCAAGACGAGCCGGGCAGCCCGAATTTCATCGAGCACGGCCTTGAGCTGTTTCGCGATGGTGGTTGCCGGTTTCATCTCCCGGACTGCAGGCTTCAGAATATCCAGAATGGCCTGCTCGACTTTATCGAGCGCGGTGGCGGAAAATCCGCTGAGCCCGCGTGCGAGTTGAAGGGCCTTTGTCGATTCCAGCAGAATGGGGGTGCGCTTCGCGCGCGCCATGACTTTCAGCGCCTCCCTCAATGCCACTCGAATGCGACGCGAGCCTTCGTCCAGGCGCTTCGCCAAAGTGATTTCTTCTTCTCGTGTCAGGAGTGCCCGCTCGCCGAAGGAGCGAAAGTAGAGCGATTCCAGCAGGAAGGGGCTCGCCCCAGGACTCGTCTTGAGCGTGGCGGCTTCCACGTCTTTCTCCGCCGGCTCACCATCCACTTCCGCTTCCCGTCCGATCGCTTCAATCGCATCGCTGGCGTCAGAGTCGTCAGTGTCGACGTCGGCTGTCGTGATTTGGTCGTCTACGTTTTCTGTTGTCCGCAGGTCTTCATGTTCCATCGCGTCACCTCTTGTCTCCTGGTTTCGCATCTGTTCACTCCTGTTAGAGTTGCTTGGGATCAAGAAGATTCACCGTTATTTCTGCTTCTTATGTCCTTCTACGAAGCAAGAGTGATGCTGGATTGAACATGAGAAGGCAGTCGCGCAATCCTGAAGATATTGCAGCAAGATTAGGGGCGCTTAATGAGAGAAACTGAATTGAGGTGTGATGCGAATGCGGCAACTATGTAGGATTTGCACTGCGTGTCAGCCGATCTGCCTCATTCTTTCTCTCTGCGACCATCATTCGTCGTTGATGTAGATAGTCGCTCTTACTGAAAAGGGGAATCGCTTTGGGGCTTGATACTGTGAGAGGTGCACACTATCCGTGGGATAGAGGGAGAAGACTGACTACGGTGCCCCCTATCATCGGTTGCAAAGGGGAGAACGAACCCCCTAGAATGCCGCCCCATGTCACAACTTTTATCAGGCGAACGCATCCATCTCGTTGACAAGAAAGGGCGGCAGTACGCGCTGACGCTCAAGGCCGGAGAGACGTATCAATTTAGCGGGCAGAAGATTCCCCATGACGACATGATCGGCCGTCCGGATGGTACGGTGGTCATTTTGTCTGGCGGGAAAAAGATGTTGGCGTTACGCCCGACCTTTGGCGACTACGTCCTGAAAATGCCACGTGGCGCGCAGGTGCTGTATCCCAAGGATCTGGCGCTCATTCCCATGTGGGCAGACGTGTATCCGGGCGCGCGCGTCTTCGAAGCCGGGACCGGTTCCGGTGCACTGACCATGGCGCTCTTGCGTCTTGTGGGGCCGCAGGGCCTTGTGGTGACGTATGACTTGCGGGAAGACTTTGCAAAAACTGCGCTGACGAATATCAATCGCTACTTGGGACCGACGCCGAATCTCGTGTCCTTGAGGAAAAGTGCCTACGAGGGGATTGATCTACTAGATGATGGTGTCCCGTTTGATCGCGTCGTGCTTGATTTGCCGGAGCCCTGGCAAGTCGTGCCGCATGCAGCCAAAGCCTTGCGGTCAGGCGGCATATATCTGAGTTTTGTGCCGACGGTTCCGCAAGTCGTTCAAACCGTTGAAGCGCTTGAGCGGGCGAAGGTGTTCGGCATGGTGGAGACATTCGAGTCCCTCATCCGTACCTGGTCGGTGTTGGGGCGAAGTGTTCGTCCCGATCATCGGATGGTGGCCCATTCAGGTTTTATTACGGTGGCGAGGAAGGTAGAGCCGGGTCTGCTGGGGGTCGGCCGCGAGCCGGATCTTGCGGAGGCGGCTCTCTCAGAGTCCCTCGGGGACAGCGATATAGAAGGGGCGGCATCATGAAACGGTTGGACGGAAAAGTGGCATTAATTACGGGCGGGAATGCCGGCATTGGGGAGTCCGTCGCCAAGCGGTTTGCCGAGGAGGGCGCGGCTGTCGTGATTACGGGCCGACGCCAGGCCGAACTCGATCGGGTGGTACGTGAGATTTCAGCGCATGGCGGCAAGGTGCTCGCTGTCGCCGGGTCGGTGACGGATGACGGTCATGCACGGGCTGTGGTTCAGCAGGCGGTAGCGTCGTTTCGAAAAATCGATGTATTGGTGAACAACGCGGGCGTCGGAGATTTTGGAAAGCGCCTTCATGAGATGGATGATGCGGCCTGGGCGAAGGTGCTGGATGTGAATTTGACAGGAGTGTTCCGTATGACACGGGCGGTCATTCCGGAAATGCTCAAGCAGGCAGGCGGATCTATCGTCAATATTTCATCGGTCGCCAGTCTGGTCGGTATCCCACTCTTGTCCGCGTATGCGGCTTCCAAAGGAGCACTCGACGCGCTCACGCGATCGATCGCGATTGATTACGCAACCGATGGCATTCGCTGCAATGTGGTGAACCCAGGCCTGATCGATACGCCGATGGCCGCTCCCTTGATGGCCAATCCCGATCAGCTGGGATCGATCTTGTCGCACTATCCGATCCGCCGTCCGGGCAAACCTGAGGAAGTGGCGAACATGGTTCTGTACCTCGCGTCGGACGAATCGGCATGGGTTACCGGCGGGACGTTTCGCATTGATGGGGGAATGACAGTGTGGTGAGCAGTCCCACTGGCCACAGAGTACAGGTGAGCTGAATTATGGAGATTGACGCACACACAGGGTTCTGCGGGGTTATCGGAAATCCCGTCGAGCATTCGCTTTCTCCTGCCATCCACAACGCAGCGTTCCAACAACTCCGGCTGAATCTGGTGTACCTCGCATTTCGAGTCGAAGCGATCGGTGAGGCGATCAAGGGGCTCCGCGCGCTGGGTGGATTTCGAGGCGCCAGCGTCACGATCCCTCATAAAGTTTCGTCGATCCCGTTTCTCGACGAGATTGACCCTACCGCCAAGCACATTGGGGCCATCAATACGATCGTGGCAAAGCAGGGCAAGTTGATGGGGTATAACACCGATGCTACCGGTGCGTTGCGCGCGCTTCGTGGAGGGGTGGGGCCTCTCGCAGGAAAACGGGTCGTGATGGTGGGATCGGGGGGAGCTGCTCGAGCGATTGCCTTTGCACTTGCCGGGGAGTCGGGACTCGCCGGGTTAACGTTGCTCGGCGTGGACGCGAATGAACGGTCGCGATTGGCGGCGGATCTTCGATCGAAGACTTCGCTTTCAGTGGAAGAAGCTCATCTCGACGAAGGCGTGCTTGAGAAGACCCTTCCAGTTTCGCAAATCCTGGTTCACTGTACTCCGATCGGCATGTCTCCAAAGACCGAAGGGACCTGCGTGCCGGCGTCGCTTTTACACGCAGGCATGGCCGTTATGGATATTGTCTATAATCCGCGCGAGACACAATTGCTGAAGGATGCCCGGCAGGCAGGATGTGTCACGATCCCCGGGTTGGAAATGTTTCTGCATCAAGCTGCCGCGCAATTCGAGTTGTGGACTAATCGCACTGCTCCGGCGGATGTCATGCGAGCCGTGTTGGAGTCTCGTTTTCGATGAATATCGTGTTGATCGGATATCGTGGGACGGGGAAAAGTACGGTTGGGAAAGTACTGGCTGCGAGGCTCGGATGGCCGCTGGTCTCGACTGATGTGGAAATTGTTCGGAGGGCGGGGCGATCAGTTCCGGAGATAGTCACGCAGCATGGCTGGGAGCATTTCCGCGATCTTGAATCGACGGTCTGTCGGGACTTTGCTGCACAAGATAAATTGATCATCGATACGGGTGGAGGGGCGATCCTTCGTCAGGAGAACGTGGCTTGCTTCAAGAGGAACGGCATGCTGTTTTGGCTGACCGCTTCTGTCGGGACGATCGCTTCACGCATCGGGCGTGATACTCAACGCCCATCACTGACGGGCACCAAATCATTTATTGAGGAGATTGAGGAAGTCCTGGCTGTGCGAACGCCCAAATATCAGGAGGCCGCCGACCATATTGTGCCCACCGATGGATGCACCATCAATCAAATTGTCGAGACGATTCTTTCCTCCGTCCAGCGGTAGATCGAGTAGGTCTCTATCTTCCGTGCTGAAGTATGGGGTGGTACCCCGGTCATCCTTGACATTTCTGCCGCAGAAGTGATTGAACTGTCGTTGTGCGCCCGTAGCTCAGTTGGATAGAGCGCCGGGCTTCGAACCCGTAGGTCGCAGGTTCAATTCCTGCCGGGCGCACCACTCGCACAAGAGAGACTGACTGCTAAGTGATTGACAAGTAAGAACT
>NEWQ02000016.1:24956-79702 GCA_002869855.2 Nitrospira sp. CG24D | reverse complement strand
CCTAATATCCCTCGCATGTTCGGTTTCTATAATCTTTCCCCACACCACACCGTTTGACTCAGGCCCGACCACGTGCTAAAGTGACACTCCGTACAAGCTCCATTTGCCGTTGCGCGCTTCACTCCCCTCACTCCCGTCTCCGCGCGATCGTTCCTGTAACCTGACCGCTTTTACGCCCCTATCTCCAGAGGGACAGCTTCGCTGCCTCCCGATAGGGGATCACCGACACCAATCGTGGAACCGGCGCCGGCGATAATGTATGACCGAGAACAGTCCCGTAGACCAGCACAAGGAGCACGCCATGAAAATCTCGACAGTGTGGAAAGGTCGCAAGACCGGCAAAAAGAAAAACCGCGCCGTGTTGAAGCCGAAAATTCGGTGGCAACTCCTGGGGCTCACCGATCCAAAATTGACCGAACAGTCCTCTTCCATCGAAACCATTCGTCGGGAGGTGTCCTCACTGGCCAGTTCAGGATTCGGACCAGCCACACGTTCGCGGGTGACGGCGCAAGAAAGCAAAGCACAGGGAAGAAACAACCGGCCGGCAGAGAGCCGACCGAGACGTCGCGGCGCGACCGAATAGCCGGCTTATCGACAGACCGAGAGGCACAGAACCATGATTCCGATGCAACAGCTCATGCACTGGCTGACGCAGAATCCCCTTGGAGCGGCCACGCTGCTATATATGGCCAGCGTGGCAGGAGTGCTCGTCTATGCCTATTTTGAACCACGCGACCAACATTAGCCGACTGAGCATACCGTCTCAGTGTTTCAAAAGAACTGCGCAGGGGAATCGTGGGAAAGCGTGTCGTATACGTCGGTGGACTGACCGAGTCCGTGTCGGATAACGGACTACGCGACTTGTTTAACAAATACGGTACGGTCGCCCGCGCATATATTGTGCGTCACAAAAACACCGACGCCTCAGCCGGCTATGGCTTTGTGGAAATGGCGTCTGCCGAACAGGCGTTGCAGGTCGTCGTCGCCCTTGAGGGAGCCCTCCTAGAGGGTCGATGCCTCCGGCTCTACGTCACACCCCATGCGTCCCACACCGCCTGATGCTGATCCGCACTACCAACAAGAGGACTTATGGGCCGAACTAATCTTGACCTCCTCATGACGTTTCCTGACGGATCGCACCTGGTCATCAGCACCCAATGTTCGAGGGATGGCGAGTTTTCCTGCGCGCTCTATACCGCCAAGATCGGAGAAGATGATCATGCGGACTTTCAGGTCATCTCCAACCATCTGTCAGCGCCGACCTGTCAAAGCGCACAAGCGCATGCATACGACTACGCCATTCGACATTTTCCTCGCGCGGACGCGCTGAAAAAACCCCCCTATCTTATTTGGGCAGGCCCCCCCTCAGCGGTGGTTCAATAATTTCTGAGTGCAGTGAATTGGAATGTAGCTGACATTAACCTAGGAGACTCGGCATGACACCAGCAGAACAGATTACGAAGATGACCACCGCCATTAAACAAGCGATCAAGGTGATGGGAGATCGGTTTGGGTCGACTGAAACCGACGTGGCAAAGGCGATTGAAGATCTCAAAGCTTCGATGCAGCCCGACAGCACCAAGACAACACCACTCTCCTGACCTCAGTTCCACTGTCTAAGATCTGAGCGGGACATCAAGCCGCCGCTCAGATCATGACGCTCTTCTGTCTCATGCTCAAGCACTTTTCCATCGAACCTAATGACGCGGAACTGGACCGCAGCTTAGTGTCGAGCAACGCCAAGCTATTTCCAGCAGTCGTTCTCTAAGAGGAAACTAGGCGGCCGGCCTAAGCGCCTCACCGGTATCTGAGGATGTCAGCAAACGACCTTTTCCGACCGGCTTGCACACACGCCGCTTTCTTGCGTCGCTCAGTCGTCCTAAGCTGGATGCGATAACCCACACTAACGCAACCATTGTGGCCAGTCCAATGATGAAAACCATAGAACACCTCTTTCTGTAAACTTGGAGGCATGGAGAACATCCCCACTCTCCTCTCTAAATATCGACACTGCGCTATGCCGCATCCCGGCTAGCTTCTCCTCGGTCCTGATCACCGAGCCTGACTTTGCATCAACAAGGACGTCCATGATGCCCTGGTCGACCGTCAGGATTTCGACATCCCATACGGTTGTGCCATGGTTCTTTTCAAGTGCTGCCTTAATCACTTTCCCTGGAAAGCTGTCCAAGGCGGTACGGACTTGGTAAGGCAATCACGAGGGCTACGCGACCCCGTAAATGACACGCCTCACCATACGATCACATCAATTCAGCACCGGCGGTCTCACGAAAGATCGCGATCCCCATGCCCCCAGCCTCTTTCGCCAAGCAACGTCACCCGGGTCTTCGCCAGACTCAGCTCAATCAAATACAGCTGAAGCCCATCGATCTGTGCTTGCACATCCGCCATCACGCAGCCAATCTTCTCAGGCGTAATAGTCGGTGCGGGCTGGACTCTCCGAGCCATGACTCGCGGAGCCCCTTCGCTCTTCGAGTCAGTCTGGCTAGTCAAACCAGCTCCAATCATCGTTGAATTTTCGTCCATAGCGTGATCCTTCTTATCCTGCAGAACCTTAGAACGCATTGAACAACTGGCCGCGCAGTTGCGACCCTATGATTTCGACACGGCGGTTTCTCTGACGCCCGGCCCAGTATCATTGCTGGTCACAGGCTGGTATCCGCATAGCCGGTCGATTCCAAGCGAGCTTCTGCGACACCCCCTTGCCGCAAGATGCCCAGGGCATTCACCGCCCGGGACTTTGACAAGGCTTGGCTATTCGGGATGTTTTGGAGGAGGGCGCCGCGGATCGCCACATTATCCGTATGACCGTCGGCCTGCACCGACTTCTCCGAAAAGTCCTTGAGCACAATACCGATCCGCCTCAAAACCTTGGCGCCGGCCGCATTCACCGTATCCTTGCCGAACACAAAGAGCATGCGCGACGACAAGGTAATAACCAGGTGATCACCGAGCTGCTGGACAATGACATCCCTTTGACAATCTCCGGCTGCATCGAGGCCACGGGATCCTGTTCTGCCTTCGCCAGTCTCCCATCCTGAGGTTCCGGCAATGGCAGGAGTGTAGCGACCTCATGATTCCGGTCTGACGCCAGCAGTTCGACACTCACCGCCTCGCGCTGGGCTGGCGCACGCTCATCGACAGCGACCTGCTCCTCCGTCAGCTGCCCAGTCAATCGCGCAATCTCTTGAAAATTTCCAGGCACCGTATCCCGCAAAACACCCAGCTCTTGTTCTCGCGTGGCGAGCGGACTCAGCCACGGCAATGCGTGTTCCGCGAATCTAATCGTGAAGCACCACATTGAGGAGAGAACTATGCACATGGAGACCGGCGTTATATTTAATGAAGCCCAACTGCTTGAACCGTTTCATAAAGAAGCTGACTCTGGACCGTGTCGTGCCGACCATACCAGCCAGCATTTCCTGACTAATTTTTGGTATGACGAGCGACGGCTGCCCTTCTTTCCCAAAATGAGCCATCAACAGAAGGATGCGCGCCAGCCGTTTCTCAGCAGAATTAAAGAGATGATCGACAAGATCCTCTTGAACTCGAATACTATGGGACAATAGATAGGCCATGAACAGGGCGGCGAAGGTAGGTTCGTCATGCAGCACACGCATCATGGCGGCCTTGTCGATTCGCGCGACCACGGAAGAGTCCAGTGCCGTCGCCGTGGTGACACACACCAGCTGTCCGGCAAGACACCCTTCACCGAAAAAAGCCCCCCGTTCGAGAATTCCGATCACCGCCTCTTTGCCCTGCGGGGAGACCGCCGTCAGCTTGACCCGGCCTCTCTGAATATAATACACGGCATTCGCCGCATCCCCTTGAGAGAATAGAACCCCGAGCTTCTCCGGATTCAGCGTGGTCTTTCCATTGCCGACTTTGGCAAGAAAGGTCTTGGGATTAAATCGTGCCGGTTCTGTGTGCGCCATAGAAAGACCTGGAACGGAATCGTGTGACTACCAGAGGCTAGACCACCAGCTATCACCCGAAATCGAGAGAATGTGACTACATTCCTTTGCACATCATTTTCGATTGCCACAAAGCATCTCGCCGCCTTCTCCCCTTCCCGAAGAATGACGGAATGGGTCGGTCTGCTAGACCTGCTCCCCTTCCGTGTGCAAAAACTGTCACCTGGAAACCCGGAACCTACTTCGCCGGGTTTGCGTGGGCCATCGAAACCGCGTGGTTCTTATCCGACACCTGGGCCTCGATCTTATCGCCCGTCTTAAAGGCGCCGCCTTCCAGCTTGGTGGTCTGATCGACATGCAGCCGGACTTCCTTGCCCTTCAAGTCACGCACGACATACGATTCCCCTTCGATTTTCAGCAGATCCCCCTTAACCGTCTGAGGGCCCGGCGCGGCCATTCCGCCACTCACCGCATTGACATGCTTGATGGAAAATGCGTGGCCCTTGTCGGTCATCTGAATCTCGAGTTCTTCGCCCGTTTTGAAGGTACCGTCCAGGTTTGTGGTCTTATCGACATGTACACGCACTTCCTTACCGGTTACAGTTTGGACCACATAAAACTCTCCCTCAATCTTCAGCAGATCCCCCTTGATAGCCTGGGGCCCAGGCGCAGCCATCTTATCAGCCGCATAGGATACCGCCGTGACTCCGACCATAAACACCACTGCGAGCACGAATTGACCAATGAGCTTCTTCATAACCCCACCTCCTTGCCAGTAATGATGAGGCCTTCCCCGTGTCGCTATGACACGGGGAAGGCGAGTCACTAATCCTTAACTCTTTTCCTGCAACGTCAGATCATTCTTCACGCTCTTCACTCCTGGAACAATCCAGGCAGTCCAGGATGCTTGCGCGCTGGTCGTGAGATCAGGAGCATCGCCGGTCAGCGACACAACCCCCGCATTGGTCTGAACAGAAATATGCGCATTCTTAAGGGCCGGTTCTTTTGCAACGTATTCTTTGACGCGCGTGGTAATCGCATCATCCTTGTCCTCTACCGCCTCGCGCTTGACCGGAGCAACGATCTCCAGATCGTTCTTCACGCTCTTCACACCCTCGATTCCCTTGGTGATCCCCTCGGCCGCTTGCTTGGCTTCAGTGGAATCGACCTTCCCGCGGAGCATCACCTGTCCTTGGGTGGTTTCAACATCGATCTGCCGGCCCTTGACCCGGGCATCGGCAAAGAGTGCGATCTTCGTCTTCGACGTAAGCCACGAGTCATTGATCGGAGTCTTCTCTCCAGTCGTGCCTGCAGCCGATACCGGCCCCGCGATGAATGCAGCCCCTAACACCAGAGCTGCGCCGACAGTCATGAGATAGCGAGTGGTCATATTCGTCTCCTTGATTGACATGTAAAACTCCCTTCGTGAAACGGCTCATTTTGAATGCGTTGCGTCACTGCTCCTTGCCCTTTGCGGCATCCGGCAGAAACTTCGGGTGCCACTCGTCGGCCCATTTCATGATCTCCTCCTTCTTGTCGCCATACCGTTCCTGAGCTTTTCCGACGAACGTGTCGTAGTTCCCTTCGATCAGCTGCAAGTCATCATCGGTAAACTTGCCCCAGCGCTGTTTCAGTTCACCTTTGAGCTGCATCCACTTCCCCTTAAGCTGGTCCGCATTCATACGATGCTCCTTTCCCTCGTGGTGTCATTTCTCAACCTTTCGCTAGCTTTCCCATGGCACCCAACCTCTCTTCATATTTAGTATGGCGAGAAGGCAGGACGCAAACTGATCAAAACAGCTCAGATGCACACGCACCAGGATTGAGACGAGTACGTTCCAAGCGTGAGTGACTTCAATCCAGCGGTATCATCGAGCAAGGCGGCATGGCCCAGACTTATCGCAGGACACCGAAAAGCCAGAGGATGACAAGCAGGGTGAACGGGACTCCCAGTAGCCAGAGAATGAATGCCTTTCCCATGGTGCACCTTCTTTCCTGCCCGATCAGTATGCCGGGCGTTGAGATTCAGACTGAGAACCTAATGCCTTCTGCTGGCGAACTCAGCAGCCATAACGGTATTGCTCCGGCCTCCGCAGGCTGACTCCAATCGCGGTCTCTTCCTTCCCGCGTTAAAGGACGCGCAGGAAGGCCACGAGGTCCTGCTTCTCTTCAGCCGTCAACAAAGTCCCCAACACAATATTGAAGAACTCCACAGTATCCTCGAGCGTCAGCAAGCGACCATCGTGCAAGTACGGAGCCGAATCCTTGATCCCACGCAGGGGAAACGTCTTGATGGGACCATCGGCGCTCGCCATGCGCCCATTGATCATCCGCGGCTTGTAAAAGCGCTCCACCTTCAGATTGTGCATGGAGTTATCCGTGTAATAGGGCGCCTGATGGCACCCGGCGCATAAGGCTTTGCCGAAGAACAGACTCTGCCCTCGCTTCTCGGACTCCGTGGCCTTTTGGAGGTTCAACTTGCCGTCAATACCCAGCTTGGGTGCCGGGGGGAAGTCCAGGAGTTCCTGGAACTCGGCCATGAAATGCACCTGGCTGCCCCGTTCGAGAATATTGACCCCTTTCTTTGTCGCGATCACCGGATCGCCGTCAAAATAGGCCGCACGCTGCTCAAACTCCGTAAAATCCTCCACCGTCTTCAGGGCCCGTTGGGAACCAAACAGCCGTTGGATGTGCAGGCCTCGCAACGTCGGAGTATCAATCCGGTGGCGGAATTCCTGCGGGCGGACGTCTCCGGCTAGGTGCGTACTGGCATTCGTGTGACCGTTGGCGTGACAATCGAAGCAGGCCACCCCCCGGCTTGGACGCACCGTCCGACGATCTTCCGTCTGGTTGAATTGCTGTTGCGGGAACGGCGTGACTAACAGCCGCACCCCCTCCAGCTGTTTCGGGTTCAGCATCCCGTTGAACAGCTCATAGTAGTTGTCGATCGTCACCAATTTTCCCTGGGACACATCGCCGAGATCGGTTCTGGTCGTCAGATAGATGGGTGCGGGAAACTCAGGAACAAAATGGCTCGGGAGGTCGAATTCCAGGTCGAATCGGGTGAGATCGCGGCCCTCTTGCTTCTGAATCTCTTCGATATGGAACTGGGGAAACAGCATCCCTCCTTCAGGGTGGTTGGGATGAGGAAGCGGAAAAAATCCAGCCGGAAACGCATTCTTCTCGCGTACTTCTTCAGGGCTCATGGCCTGAAGCTTGTTCCACGTCATCCCTTGCGGGAGTGTGACTCGGATGCCTTCCTGAATAGGCTTACCACCGGACATCGTGACATCTTTGGCAGGACGGTTCGCGAGGTCGTACCGCTGGTGAAGCAAATCCATCTGCCGCTTCACGACCGCAGGTTTGGCGGCTTTCATCCGAGCCATGACGGCCGCAAAGTCCTCCTTCAGATCAACGGGTGCATAGCTGGTTCCCTTCGACTGTATCTCCTGCGCCTTCGGCGGCTTCTCTGTCGTCTGGCCGGAAGCGCTCCCCGGTCCTGCAACAAGCAGGGAGCCGACAACCAGAACCAGACCGGATATGACCCAATTGTATGTCTTCACGTTGTTCTCTCTTTACTCAGATTATGACGTTTCAGTGATAGATGAGGTGTCGCTTCAGCCTACCCTGCCATTGACCAGCTCTCCATTAGTCAGAAGTATGGCGAGAAGGCCGGCAGCGGTCTGATCACAAATGCTCACGCGTGAAGATTTAGAATGATGGCGAGGATGACTACCCTACGACAGATCGCGCTTCACTTCGGAGACACGGCAGGCTACTGAACATTTATTTCAACTGAGGCCGAAAAGATGAAGGACTGCCGCTGGCGGAGCCGAGTGATTTGCTACCCTCTGAAATCCCGCAGGAATAGTTTCGCAGATCGATCGATCGCTGACTCGCCGGCAGTGGAATCACAACTCCTTCGACCACAAGAGAAAGGCTCCGTGCCCGCCTTTGCTTGGGGGAGCTCCCCCCGGATCGCGATACATGCCGAAGTTGTAGCTATAGTTGAGCTCGATCTGAGATTTCCACGGTGCTCCGGACACCAGCCCTCCCCCGAGAGCCGGCATCGAGTCGGTGGTATTGCGAATGCCCTGCGGGGTAAACCTGGGACGGTCCACGAGCCCATACGTGGCCGTAACGTAGGGGTACAGAAAAAACAGCGCCTCATACCGATACGTCACGCTCGCGATGGCATAGCGCTGAGGAAATAATTCATTGAACGCGACGCCCGGCAATGTGGGAAGAGAGAGCGCTTCCCACTCAAACCCGGTCGGCCGCCCCGGCAGACGAAATGCGCTGAACCGGTCGAGACGGGCTCCAATCCCGCCGTACAGACTGGTGATGAGCCGATGCTTGTCGCTGTCAATCCCCGGGAGCCCACTCGCGGTCAAGGCGTAGATGGTGCTTGAGAGATACGTTCGCTCCTTTTTGAAATCCGGCGCGGCAAACGGGGCCCCGCCCCAGGCATCCCATCGGGCTCGGTGTCCATAGATGACATCCCCACCCACCGCAAATCCTCGATGCGGAAGTTCCATGAGATTACGGACCAACGCATCCCACCGGATGTGGCCGTGAACCCGACCTTCATACGTATCCTTAGGAACCCCGTATCCGACAGCAGTGTTCTTAGTGCCCCGAAACCAGCGAAACCCCGGCTCATAGGTCAGCGTCACATTGATGGCGCTGTCTTGCGCGAAGGGAACAGATGGAAATCGATAGCCGACGCCGAAGCCGGCGAAGATATAGTTCCACTCTAATTCCGAGGCTTTGATGCGCTGTCCTTCGACATACTCCGAGCGGCCCAAGGGAGCGATGAAATTATCGAGGGTAAAGACCAGCGACCAATTGGGAAGCGAGCGCAAGCCGATGGTATAGTCCACATCGTTGACCACTCCCGAAAAGGTCCCCCGAAGCCTGGTGTTGTCCGCATCCCAATTTCTCCACACGTACAAGGCGCCGAACGGGAGCGCTTCCAGCTGACTCGGCCCGTTGGGAGTCCACTGAAGGCCAAAGTTCACCGCCGTCACACTGTGGCGGTCGCGTGGAGGCACGTAGATCTCTTCTCCAAACAGAGTGGTCCGATAGGCCTTGCCGGCTTCACCGGTCTTTTCATTGTCCGCAAACGCGATGAACGGACAGAGGCCGATGATCAGAGCCGCCCACACCGCAATGAGTTGCAATCTCCGCTTCATACTCAGACCGCTTCCACGAACACAAACGCCTCACAAACCGGGCGCATCGCACTCCCTACAACGCAACAGAGGTGAGCCAGACCATCGCCTCGCTCACCCCCATCGATCTACGCGCACGAATTCGGCTACTGCTCCTTGGCAATGGCCAGGACGAGACCATCGGCGTCAATCTGCGCCTCAACCTTGTCCCCCGATCGCATATGCCGGCCCATATCCTCCGTCAATGTAATCGGCAGATCCTTCCCTGCTTGATCTCTCAAGAAGTAGTGGTTGCCACCCTCTTTCCTTGAGGATACTTCGTCCCCGATCAACTCACCCTTCACCGTTCTCGTTCCCCTGCCGTACTGTGCATGCATACCACCGGCCGCCGTACCGGCCATCCGGTTATCGACAGTCCGAATCCCGCCGGCTTGCGCCAATTTGATCCGGGCATCCCGCACCGAAGCCGTAGCGTCCTCCAACGAAGTGCCTTGTGGCAAGTTCAAAGTCTCTCTCAACGCCACGATCCCTTCATTCAGACCCGGCACGTTCCCTGCGCGCTGGGCTTCTCGGGCTTGATCTAACGACAATTGGGTGTGGCGAATCAAATCAGGTCCCTTCCCCTGGCTCCCGGCGACTTCTGCCACCGCGGCATGTTTTACCGCCTTATCGATGTGGCGATCGAAAAATGCATTCTCCCGAATCAACCGGATACTCTGATCGCTCTTCATCGTAATTGGAGCATTCTGATCGGCATCGCCAAGCGCATGCGCCGATACAGCAACACATGCTCCGCCAACAACAAGAGCAGTACAGAGTGACAGTACGTAGCGTGTGGTCATGATGTTCTCCTTAACTGCAATGTGAAAGTATTGTTTTCGCCGGCAGGCAGATCGTATCCATGTACAGGGCCTACTTCCCGGCGCTTTTCTGCATGGCTTTCTGATGCCACTGCTCTGCCCACTTAATAAGCTCATCCTTCTTTTCGCCATACCGTTCCTGCACTTTGCCGAGGAACTTGTCGTAATTGCCTTCAATCTGCGTCAAGTCATCATCGGTAAACTTGCCATACTGCTGCTTCAATTCCCCCTTGAACTGCATCCATTTCCCTTTGAGTTGCTCCGCGTTCATGTGTCGCTCCTCCTTGTGCAAGATTGTGTGAGTCCTATGCTGTCTCTTCCCGACCTCTTGCCCCCGTACGTACCCAGGAAGTGAGTATGGCAAGAAGACTGACGACGATCTGATCACAATTGCTCAGATGCGCGCATTCGCTCGATCGCCGGCCAATCACTACTGCTCCATCATGCTGCCTGCGCACCCGCACGGCACAGTCCGCCCTTTTCCCTTGCGCCTACTCCTTGACGATGACACCGCAAGCAATCCTGGCTCCACCGGGAGCGTCCTTGGTCGGCGGATCAGGTAAATATTTGTCCTCTGATTCGTGGATGATGAAGGCGCTGCCGTCTTTATCAAAGAGCGTCGTCAGCCCATCGGAGATGGTCACGCGGTTCGTAATGGTATACAGCGAGCCCTTGCGCCCCTCGCCCACCAGCAGATTCGGCAGGTCCCCAAGATGGTACGGATGGTTTGCGAGGCCAGGGCTCACATTGGCATCAGGATTGAGGCTGGAATCGACATTACCGTCATAGTGGCCCTGGGCCGCTCGGCAAAAGAGTGTTCATACAAACCTCACCGCTCTCGTCGCTCTTCCGTCACCTGCGCCTCAGCTTGAGGTTTCGGCTGAACAGGCTTGTCCATCTTGCGCGCGGCTCGTTCCGTCATACACTGGGTACTCTCGCAACCCTTTGATCGGACCTGCTGCCTCTCCGAACAAGACTTCTTATCCTCTTCACTGATGGCACCCTCAAGGCACTGCTTCAGAAGGTGCTTCGCGTCATCCAGGCAGTCCTCACACAGATGCTGAGCAGACAGAGGAGCACCGCCAAGGCACAGAAGCAGGAAGAGTGCGACAACAATTCGTACGTTCATTTCAGCCCCTCAACAAGATGTCTGTAGAACTGTCGTCCTTGCCGGCATGACCCGCGTCACTTGCGGCTGACAGATCCAGCCAGTTCATGCTCCGCCTTCAACCAGTCCTCCAAGTCACGGCCGTCCTGCCTGCCACGCTGCTCGTACAGTTCATAGGCGCGTTGTTCAATATGGGTATGATCGATCACTGCTCTTTTGAACGCCTGCGCCATCTGATCGGTCTTCTCACCGGCCGGACTGGCCTGAGGCATCGCCGAAGCGCGTTGCGGGGCAACCCGACTGAGATTCTGTTCCATCGTCTTGTTCCTCCTTGTGTACACCGGCTTCTCTCTCGTCCGCCGATGCCATCACGGCCATTCTCGGCGGACGGAGAGTACCTGTGTTATTTGAGTGAAACCCTACGCCTTCTCTTTCACCGTGAGATCATTCTTCACGGACTTCACACCCGGGGCGAGCCACGCCGTCGAGCACTTTCGTGATGTCTGCCGCCGCCGGCTTGGCCACGCCGGAATCGACCTTCCCGCGGAACATCACGACACCCTGCGTTCATCGCATCTTCTTGCCCGAACCGTGACAGTAATCAGCCTGCCATTTCGTACTTCTTGCTAAACGCTCGCCGCTACATCCTGGTCTTGATATCATCCGGCACCGACTTCTGATGCCACTGGTCAGCCCACTTCATGAGCTCATCTTTCTTATCGCCATACCGTTCCTGAATTTTTCCAACAAACTTCTCGTAATTGCCTTCGATCTGCGTCAAATCGTCATCGGTAAATTTGCCATACTGCTGTTTCAATTCACCCTTGAACTGTTTCCATTGCCCCTTGAGTTGATCTGCGTTCATGATGTCTGCCTCCTGCATAAAATGTTTATGACACTCTGGGCCTATGCCCCTCTTCGCATGCAGGCAAATTCTGGCAATAACCCCGTCGGAGATCTGGTCAAAATTGCTCAATGGGAACAATTTGAAACGGAGAGGAGAGCAGCTACCAGTCGCCGGTGGGAACCGGGGCCATCGGCAGCACAAAGGGAGCGCGGCACTCGTCGTGAAGGACGATACACAGCTGGAACAATGCGAGATCGAAGCGCACTGCTTACCCAGAGTCGCTACGACCATCCGGATTTGCAGGTTCGACGCAGACGAAGGCCACCGATGCCGGGAAACCAAACAAGCCGATACGGGCATAACGAACGATCTACCGACACTCACACTACACCACGTGATGAAGGGCAGGATGCCGCCTGTGTTTCCTCAAATACTCAGCCAGGAATTGCACTGCTTTATGGAGCTTGCCATGGACGACGTCAGGGCCCGTCTGTGCCGTCCCTGTCGCTCGCAAACCATAAACCCCGATCTGCTCTGCTGAGGACCCCGGCCCGTCTGCCGGTTCCCAGAGATTCACCCGCGAACCGGCGACTTCAAAACGCTGATGCGCATCGAAGACCCGATCGACATCTTCAACGCTGGCCATATGCACGATCCCGACACCGAGAGAGTGGCCGTTATCATCCCGGAGCACCTGCGCCAGGACTACCGCTCCAAAGGGAATAAAGGATTGCCGCAGCTCATCGTCGGTACAAAAGAACGACAGCCCGCTGACATGGATGTGCGTATTCATATCACTCCTCCTGAGAAAAACCACCTTCACGAACAACCAACCTCAACACCTGCAGAATACTAACGCTTGATCACAGATCACATGTTGGAGCGATATCCGCTCGAAAACAGCAGGGAGTTTTGTAGCAGCATGCGTGCGCGGACCCGCCCACTGGGGAACGGTCCCTCCTCACTTAGGCTGCAATTCCGGCACAACAACGCAGCGCCTGCTCCAACTCCACCGAGTCGAATGGTTTGGTCAGACAAACACGCGCGCCACCCGCGAGAGCCTGGTCGGCGATCTGCCCGCCCGCATGACCGGTCATCATGACTACGGGAACATCGGGATAGCGCAGGTGCATATGGTTCAAGACCATCAAGCCGGTGATCCCTGGCATCATATAATCGAGCAGCACCACGTCATAGTCCGCGTGCACAGAGTCCGCGTAGGCTAATCTGTTCAGCGCGTCGAGGCCGGTCTCGGCCGCTTCTACGGTGTGCCCGCTGTACTCCAGCCGCATCGTCAGCACGCTCCGAAGGGCGGCATCGTCGTCGACCACGAGTATGTGTTTTCTCGTCATTGCAAGCTCCTTTCAGACATTCTGACTTGCCGCATCCGGTCCAGGGATGGCATCCGTCCGGACTGGCTGTCTTCTTGCGCAAGGGTCGCCGCACTTGGTGGCCGCTGGTGCGTAGAATCCACGGCTGTGACGCCCGAGGTCGAAGGAAAGGGCGCCGGAGCCGAAGCCTGGACCCATTGCGGTTTCTGTGAAGGTTCGATCTCCTCCAATACGATCACAATTCGCGAGTCCGCATCAGAATACCGGCCCGCCAACCCGAACCCGCGGACCTGTATTGTGCGTCCGGCCTCAAACAGGAAACGCCTTAGCTCGAAGAGTTCGGAGATATTGGTCAGCCTCCGATGATCGAGCGTCTCCTGGATGTTTTGCCTGAGTTCATGCACTGACGCCGAGCGCAGCTTGTTAATCGGCTCGGCATCCGTCCGATCGAGATGACCGGTCAGCTCCATCGCTCGACGATTCATGTGGAGCAATTTACGACTGTGTGAATAAATCAGGATACCGGGACTCGTCCCCCTGCCGTCCGCCGACACGAATGGCTCAATACCGGACAAGCCCGGCACGCGCGGGGCAGTTGACTCCGAAACATCTCCCAGCACGATTCCGTTGTTCATCATTGGAGGCCTCCTTGCCTGGCTGGAGAAAACAAGAAGTTCGTAGGCTTCGACGCCGGATGATTGCGCACGGACCAGGATGGACAACCAGCGAGTGTAGCCTTACGCCCCTCAGTCTCTCTGTAATAGTGCGTGTGCATCCCCGACTTATGAGGCGCGGGCATATGTCTTCGTGAGCATGAGTCCGCTCTTTTTCAACATCCCTCTGGGCTCCGACCGGTTTGGCATGGGTGGGCGAAGGCGATTGGCAAGGACAATCTCGTCCTCAATGCACCCGCAATTCACACAGCGTGTGGCCGGACTCACCCGGCCTATTTCCTCGCTCAGATCGTCGAAGGTCACTCGCACAAGCAATCCCCTGCAACGTTGACAGAGCATATGTCCTCCTTCGGCGTTCTTCGCCGCGCAGATGAGTGGCTTCGCAATTGTCGTCTCCTCGACCCGCCTCAATTGCAGCGTGCGCGCGGAGACAGACGCCCACTGTCCTTCTATATTCTTAAATACTTGGTTGCGGTAACTCACAATATCTGGTCCTCCGTGATCGTCATGATCCTGAACACAAGCTCCCCAGTGCGAATCCAGCACCCGCAAAAAGCAATACGTCGAGTCGTCTCTTCACATCGAACTCATCACACGTCTCAACCGCAGTATGTAGAAATGACGAATACCAGTCTGATCATATTTGCTCACCTAGGCATCTCCCTAGGAGCCTGTCCGAGTAATTGTCTGAGCTGCGATTGACGGCGGCCTTCTGATGGACTAGCCGATTTCGTAGCGGGGGGAGTCCGTGAGAGCCAAGAGACGAGGAGAACCCAGATGACATGCCGACACGGTCGGGCCGTGGCGCCCCCCTCAGGCGAGCGCCTTCGCCAACTTCAAGAAGTTGTGGGCCAGACACACCAGGCTCCACTCCTGCGCCACGTTCGAGAGCCCGCGCAACAACACTTGCCGAAATCCGCGAGCCTGTTTGATCTGTCCGAAGACGGGCTCCACCGTCTGCTTGCGCAATCGATACCGACTCCGATAGCCGCCGCGCCGGAGCTTCAGGCGCATGGCCCGGGTACGAGCCCCAGCTGGGGCCGGACAATGTCCGGTGGCCGCGGCCTGTCCATGGTGTTGCCGGCCGGTGGCCACGTAGCCCGAGATATGCCGCCGCCGCAATTCCCGCAGATTGGCTTCCGAGCAGTAGCCGGCATCGGCCGATACCTCGCGAGCCTGTCGCCCGGTGTTCGCCTTGATCTGCGCCAGCAGGGACACGAGTTGCTGCTGGTCATTGGGCGCAGGGGTCACGTGCTGGGCCACGATAATCTGACTGGCGGCATCCACGGCAGCCTGCGCGTTGTACCCTTGCACAACACCCTCCGCGGTCTTCATGATCCGACTCTCGGGATCCGTAAAATTACGCTGCGCCTTCTCGTGTGGAACGCCGGGTGGCCGGGTCGGCGGTCGGCCCCGCTGGGGCGAAGCCGCCACGGGGGACGGGTGTGTGGCCTCCGCCTTCGCGTCGGCTTCCAGCGCCGCTTTGGCCTGCCGGATCTTGTCCAGCCGCGCCTGTTTGTCGGCCACCCACGTTGGCAGTTCGTCGCCTCGACGGTCCCGCCCCACCTCGGCATCCTCTCGCGCATCGAGCGTCTCCGCCTTCTGCAGCCATCCCTGCACCGTCGCCGCCAACTCGGCTTCAGTCTTCTGCATGCGGCCATAGCTCATCGCCTTGTGCTTCGAGGCGTTGGCCTTGAGCTTGGTGCCGTCGAGGGCCACATGCCCCAGCTGCACCAACCCCGCGGCCTGACACAGCTTGAGCACTTGCGTGAACAGCCCGCCCAGCGCCGTCAGATGCCGCTTCCGAAAATCGCTGATCGTGCGAAAGTCCGGGCGCTGCAGCGCGGTCAGCGCCATGAAGTCCACTCGCTCCTCGCAGGCCTTCGCAATCCGCCGCGACGCGTAGAGCCCTTGGCAGTACGCATACAACAACAGCGCCGTCATCATGATCGGGTGGTACGGCGGGAAGCCGCGCTCCTCCGTATAGGTCTTCAGGATCGCGGAGAGGTCCAGCGAATCCCGGACCGTGTCCCGGACGAAGTGGGCCAGATGCCCTGCCGGCACCAGTTCTTGAATCGAGGGGGGCAACAACATCAGCTGATCGACGGACCACGTTTTAAATAGTTTGCTCATGCGCCCTAAAAACCATAGTGCCATGCGTCTGTCCACACAAAAATGCGGGATTACTCGGACAGGCTCCTAGCGGAACTGCAGGACGAGAGACGGGTTGATCCACAATGGCGATATTGGGTGACCAGGCGGACAGCTATCGAAACACTCCATGGGAAAGGTGAGGTATAGCTCGCTCACAAACTCTGAGTGGTCACACGAGCCGACTTCAGATCCGGACATTGTCTCGAGATCGACCGTGACGCGAATCCGCAGATCGCTTCCTCAAGGCCCGGGAGTGATCACATAAGATGGTGTGCGTTTTGAATATCGCGAGAGGAATATGAGGGTAAGAGCGCCACACATACTCAACAAGAGCATCGACGGGTCAAACCGGCCGATGTCGGGGCACGCTATTTCTTAAGAACGAACGCCGTCGTGAGATAGAGACTGACTCAGATGCGTACGGCATGAACGCAATCTAAACCGCCTCCGTGAAGACACGTGAGCCACAGCCGCCAGGAACCCGTGATGCTAGATGCGCCACGAAGATGACACGAGCTTTCACTTACAGCGAAAGACTCAGAGCGTCTTATGCGTGCCGTCACAGAATGGTGGCGTCTGCGTCTGCTTGCACTGACACAGGGCAACTTGTTTCTTCTCCGTCATCGAAAACTCGACTGGGCTGAACACCGTCCCGGCGTGGGATCCGTCACAAAACGGTTGCGTCTTTGAGCGGCCGCATTGACACCAGTGGTAGGTGCCCGGCTCCAGCGTGACCACGGCCGGTTCTTTAGCTGCAATGATTGGCTTATCCATTAGCTGCGCTCCTTGTCGCAATTACACACGCACTGTTTTGCCTACCCGGCCGTGCGCCGGAGCCATCACTTAAGTACGTGCTGACTCCGGCATCACCGCTACACCTAATGCCTTGATGTGATCACTGCACCTTCCGCAGATCGATCACCGTCCCCTCTTCGTTCAACTCCACAACGATGTTGGAACCTTCCGGGATCGGCTTCGTCTTGACCTCCATCCGCTCCAGCGGGAACAGCTTCTCGCCTTCCGGTGTGGACAGCTTGATCTGATTCTTGGTGGTCCCGGTATAAATCAGTTTGCCGTAAATCAGACGGTGCATACCTTGCTTGTGCTTCTCTTTTCCGTGATGGTCAATCACCATATTCTCGTCATTGATCCAGAGCGACACCTCATCACCCACCGCCGCGTCGGCAGGAGCGGTATTCGCACTTATGGTGGATTGCCCGGCAGGCGTCTTGATATAGATCAGGCCGGACTGGATCTTCGTCACCGTGCCATTCACTTGAATGACATTTCCCGGCATGGCGCGTGGGCGCTCGTCGAAATTCATCTCCATGGCGAAGCGATGGATATCGATCATCTTCCCGGCCTCGTTCAGTTCGACCGTCACGGGCGCCCCTTCTTCAAGTGACGACATCTTCGATCGTCCGGCCTGCACGTCAATCATCTTTTCCCCCTCCGGGGTCCAGAGCTTGATTTCTTTGCGATCTGACGAGGTGTAAGCCAGATTGCCCGACACGTACCGATGGGCATGCGCAGGGTCTCCTTTTCGATGGACATCGATGACGGCGTTGTTTCCGCTGACCTGCATGTCCACTTCTTCCCCAACCTCAAGATGCTTGGGCGCGACATTCGAGGCAATGGTCATCGACCCCCAGGAGGTTTTAATGGTGGTTAACCCTGATTGCACCTTGGAGACAACCCCACTGACCTTCATATGTGTGACGTGTGGTGGTGGGGCCACGTCGGCCGCATACCCACCGGATGTGAGGAACATGAGACTGAATGCCAGCGAACCAAAACCCATTGTTTTACGCATCGTGCTTCTCCTTGATGTAAGTAACGTGTGGGGTTGAGACTATTCGTTTGGAGAGGGAGCGGCTGGTCACAATTGCTCACATAAGGGGAGACTGACTGTAGCGCAGGTACTCGCCGCGATGCGGCAAGCGGAAGAAAGCTCAACGATCGGAACAGGATCCTCCTCGGACAAAGCGAAGGAGCGCTGCACCAAACTGCTACTTGGGGGTACAGACCTCTTTGAGCTTCGCCTCCAAAAATCCGGCAATCTGGCATCGGCCTTCCCGGCCAGTCACCAACTCCATATGTTCCACCTGCAAGCGCCGAGTGGTGACATGAAAGGCCTTCTCGTAGACCGATGGCAGTAGCGCAGATCGGACGGTGACTGTCCCATCGCCATCTGCCTGCACGAGGTCCGGGACTAGCTGGGGAAGGCGCGTGTGGAATTGGTCCTTATCAAACACCACATTACCCTGCTGCCGTCCGGTCTCCTCCGGTATCCAGACTCCGCCGGCAAGCGTCGGCCGCCCATCGGCAAAGAGATAGAGCACCGGAATCGGTCGATTGTTTGGCACGGTGGAAGGAGCATGGAGCAGATTGAAGAATCGTTGTGATCGATTCAGCCAGTAGGCAGTATAGGCCTCGCGCTTCGCGACAATGTGGGTGGACGCCGACTGTGCGTCCCTCAGTAATCCCCATCCCTGTTCACGCCAGTGAATCGTCGAATGGATCATTCCCCTGATTGGCTGCTTCGCAGCAGTCAGCAGCACATCCTCTTCCAATACAGGCAATGTAAAGTAGGAAGCGGGAAAAGACGCCATCGCCTGTTGGCCCAAGAGCGAACGGTTGAGACCAATCCGCTTGCCGTATTGCATATTGCGAAAGGACCACATCGATCCTTGAAAGGGGACACCAGCCATCACCACCTGGTCAACTTGCTCGGCGCCTTCCCAGGTTTCCACGGCCGCGTCCATGTCTTGCGCGCCGTAGCGAAGATAATAACTGACGATTAATCCGCCCATGCTATGGGCGACGATCGCAATGTGCCGGTGCCCCGAGGATCTCAGACGCCGGACTTCGTCGCTCAACATGCGAACAGCATCCGTGAGGTCCAGACGCCAATCGTAGTTCAATGAAGTGATCGAGACGTACCCGTCCCGGAACTCATGCAACTGGTCAAGAAGCGGCCTATACAGCTCGACCGAATAGAGCCAGGGGATCACGCTGACTTCATCCAGAATCCCGCTCGGTCGAACGGCAACTCCGTCGAACCCCAGATCGGGCAACGGGAGAATCAGAGATTGCGAGCCGCCGAGAGCTTGCGATGCGGTGACCCAGAGAAGGTCTCCATTGTCGACACGCGCGAGCTTGGTCCCGTAGTAGCCGGTAACTACAATGATCGCGGCGCGTGGCGTCTCAAAGTGAGGACCATGAGAGATAGACGGAGTGCTGCACCCCAGGGAGCAAGACACAAGGAGACCGACGACCGCCGCAAACCACTGCATAGGTTCGACTCAACGTTTCCCAACCGAACAGAATGCGACGGGAGGGCCAACTCCCCCCTGTGTTCCAGAGGGTGCCACAGGGACGCGCCGACTTTCCACCGTCTCAACCCTGCGAGACACGCAACAGCCTCGTCCGGTGAACAGACCTAGGCGACCGCTCTATCGCGAGGCGATCGTTTCAAACGTTTTCACGAGACTCCCACTCTTTTTCATCTTTTCCACGAGACCGGCATAGGACAGATCACGGACAATGCAGGTAAACTGCGAACGATAGTTGCTGACCATGCTCGCATGATCGACATTCACGTCGTATACAAGCCACTCCCCAGAGTGGTTCTCTAACCGGAATTCCAACAAGGTATCAACCTTGGGGCCGATCAAGTTAGTCCAGACCTCGGCAAAGTTGCCGTCACGTCGTTCAACCAGATAGAAGACCTGCTCGTCATAATACTGGTCGATCTGGTTGGCCACCGTATCCCGCAGCAACGCCACGAACAGGCTCACAAACTCCTGCCGCTCCACGTCACTGAGCTTCGCCCACGGGATCCCCAAAGCCTGCTGGGCCATGTGCGCATAGCTGACGCGACGTCTAAGGACTTGTTCAATTTCCTGGCGGCGTTCAGCAGACCGGCCCGGTTGCTTCAGCGCCTCATTCCCTAGGATCCAGAGCACATCGTTGATCGTATGTTTCACCGACTCCGTGGGGGAGTAGCCGGATGGCGCGACGAGTGCGCCGCTATCCACATTGACGACAATCGGCGAGGAGCCTTTCAGCCGTTGATGGTCCGACCTATCAATCATCCTGCTGCCGCCGGAGGACTCCAGCGAGGCGCATCCGGTGGTGACGGTTGCCAGCCCGAGAACTATGATCCATACAGTTACATGTGTGTGCATAACAAACCTCCTGGGCAGAGTACTCGTCTTCGTATTTGCCGCGCGAGACAACTCCCTATGCACATGAATTCATCCCGCCTTCATCAATGTCTGACTAAACCTGAAGTCTTGCAGGCCATTCAAAGAATGGGATTCCATTCTGATTCGGGGCATATCGACTAGCCGGTCCCGGCTGCTCTTCGAACCGACCGTCTCTCGCCTACGCTCCTCTACGGGGTCTACCGGCGACTGTTACCACTCAGGCACGGCACGTTCCGGCCAGTCCCTTAGAACCGGCCGGACGGGCATGAGACATCCCGATTCGCCGTCGACTTAGAACCATCTCATTCGCTCGGAACGATAGCCTTCGTCAGTTCGTCCCGCAGGTCACCTTCATCGACTCGATGTCGTTGGACATATCGAGCTTGGACAGATCCGGCACACGTTGGCCCGGCGCAAAGGCAATCTCCGTCCCACGGAAATCCTTGTCCTTAAACGCATGGACCGAAGCATTCGAACCGACAATGACGCTCTGAATGTCGTTGTTCCAGTTCCGGCCGCTCACATCTTTCAACGAGGCGAACTCCTTCGGCCCCTGAATGAGCAAGTGCGGATCGTCGGCATCGTATTTCGTGTCATCGAATATTTCGATCGTGCAATTCTTATCGATCACTTTCATTTCCAGGTCCGCAGCCTGGACAGTGAATGCGCCGACCGCCATCACTCCACCCACAATGAACAATCTAAGAACCAACATGGTATCCTCCTCCAGAACACAGTTAATAACATCACTAACAGACCCGATACGCCGTGCAGTCACGCTCCTTACCGGAGCACGCCTACGAGCCACAGCACCAAAAGAATGCCGGCTGGCACTCCAAGCATCCACAGCACGAAACTTTTCCCTAAAAGCCCCAAACGCTTACCTCGATACCACGGCGGTCGTCACAGAGGGCTCCGCGGTGCCGGGTCCCTCTGACGAGTGAGTCGCATTCTCTTTTCCTCTCAGCGTCGACAACAGACTCTCTGCTGTGCGGCGATCTGATGCGAACAAGAGTGAGTACTGACTCTGCGCGCGGGCCCGAAATGCCGCCTGTTCGCCTGCGGGTACTTTCAAGAGCGCGACGAGAGATGTGAGATACTCACCGTCTCCGCGCGCAATATTCTGCTCGATATTTTCAAACGTGACGGCCGCAAACAACTGAGCCTTTTGGTTATCGGTGACCAGGCCATCGGCATTGAAATACTCTCCCGGACTGGTACTCGAGGTGAACTTGGCAAACGTATCGACCGTCGCTTTACTCGTATTACAGGCCGACACCGATAAGACGCTCGCAAGAACGAGTACCACCCCACAAACACCCGTCATGTCAATCATGCGTGCCATGCTGCCCTCCCGCGGTATGGAAACCTAGCCGTCCGACGCGGAACCTGCCCTTGCGCTAGGTCACGCGTGGAGTTTGCCCCTTGACCACATGAACGAGGAGAAGCACGATCCCGATGACAAATAAGATCCAGGAGATCTGCGTCGCGATCGCTGCGACTCCCGTAACACCCAGCACACCAGCCACGAGACCCACCAAGAGAAATACCAGCGCGTAGTACAACATGAGGATTCTCCTTCTTGACTTATGCGCGTCCCGACAGATGCTCTGCCGGCGCACATCTTCTACTGCCGTGCGACACACTTCTCGCAACGCTCGTTCCTACCGACAAGACTCAGAGCTTTTTGGGCCCGACCATGCGCTCTCGCTCTTCCCTCAATCGATCACCGGCGGCTCCAATTGCTTCGGTCACCACCGATGATTTCGCCTGAACCACCTCCTGTCCTTTTTCCACCGTCTGAGAAATCGCATCAGAAGCCTGCTCGACGAATTCATGCAAGCCGTCCTGAGCCCGCCGCGCGTATCCCCTCAACTGGTCCTGTGCCTGACGCCCCGATTGCGGTGCCAGCAGCAGCGCCACACCGGCGCCAATAGCCGCTCCGCTCACAAACAACAGCGCCATTGTGCCCGCAGAGAACTCTTTGTCATGTGCCATTGAATGCCCCTCCTTCATGATGCATGCGTTGTTTCAACACGTTTGTCGCGGCCCTCACTCCACTGACCACACCGGCCAGGCGGGCCAACACTGTCCGGCCTTTCTCTTGAACCGTGCGCTGAGCAAGTTGTAGCGTGTCACCCAGCCTTCCAGCCGTATGCAGCAACACCACCGCGTGCTCGACTCCGCCCCGTGCCTGCTCAACCAGCCCATTCACTCGCTCAACCGCCGCCCGCATATCTGTGAGCAGCGACGGCAGCTCCCGATTTAGATTTGCCAACACAGTTTCCGAGGCGATCAGCGCAGTTTTAATCTGCATCGACAGCGCGGCCAGAGTAATGGCTATCACTGAAACCGCGGCCGCGATGACACACAGCGCAATCTCGACGATCATTGCGGCAGGCCCTGCCCTGCGAATGGAGCGAATTGCGTTCCACCCAGGCTTGAGACCGTAAGCTTCATAAACTTACGCGCGGCGATGAACGCAACGGCACGCGATGCGGCAAAGGCCCGTCGATGGGTCTTTGGCTTTCCAATGCATGGAGTGATCTTCATGGCAGTATCTCCTTTGTATCTGACTGTCTCTCTCTCAATTATGAGACTGCGCGTTCCAGCATATGTCTGCTGATCACAATTGCTCAGCTTCTCATTTAGCACCGGATTATTTTGCGATACGCCCAGAGCACTCTCCTGGGCACACCGTGGATCCGGAACTGACCGGACTCATTTATTCGCAGATGAGGACTGCGCCGAAGGAGGAAAGAGGAATACGAGAGTGTGACTCGTAATCAACGCGCCAATACGATTGGCACGCTGACAGTGCACGGCTTCGGCGAGACATGATTGGGCCGGCTTTGACGGCCGGCCCGCCCCATACACCGCCCCTTTTACAACCCAGGGACAGTGTCATGCTAACGGCAGTGATCAGCCCCCCCGAGAAGTGCGCCACCTGACACTAGAGCCGTGCCGATTGTCGTGTCCATTCGAGCGGTCGGGACGAGCTCTTTCTCAGACATGTGGATGCTCACGAGGTCACGGTCTTCCATCGAGAGCTCGGAGAATGCAGGCACTTCTCTATGATCCGCGGGTGAAACCACTTCTCCCGTTCGTTGGCCCGTTTCAGAATATCCCCAGGTATTGGCCTGGCGCCGTGGAAATTGACCGGCGGCATTCCCGTCATATTTCTCGTCCTGGACTAAATGAGCCTCCCGAAACTTGATCCACTGCTCTCGCAGGTCACTCGAAAACTTCCCCCATCGCTCTTTGAGTTGATAACCACCCATGACGGTGCCATCCTTTAGTTGCGGCACACAATCGTGACAGGTCATTGTTTCAACAGACTGGCCAGGTCTTCCGCATGCTCCTCTTCGACGGCCAGGATCCCTTCCAGCATTCGCTTGGTCGTGGGATCCTCCTGAACGAGATGGAGAATCATCTCCCGATAGCTGTCGATGGCGATGCGCTCGGCAATCAAATCTTCCTTGATCATATCCGTGATGGACTCCCCTTCCACGTATTCGGAGTGACTGCGGCTCAGCAATCCTTCCGGCGAAAGATTCGGTTCTCCTCCCAGCTGCACAATGCGTTGGGCAATCTGATCGGCATGGCCTTGCTCTTCGATGGCATGCTGAAGAAACTCCGCCTTGACGCTCTCAGAGCTGAGTCCGGAAGCCATGAAGTAGTGCCGCCGATACCGCAGCACGCAAACGATTTCCGTTGCGAGCGCTTCATTCAACGCGTGAATAACGGCATCCGGTGACGCGGGATATCCGGGGGTCATCGCGCCGTCTTGAATATCCTTACGGGCCCGCGCCCGAAGTGTTCCAATATCCGTCATGCCTTGATTCGTCTTCATAGGTTGTTCCTCCGTCTTCGGTCATTAAATCGAGTTGATGGTGCTCAGCCGTTGAGATTGCCGCATAGGCGAAGCACTATCCCACCGTCTTTTCTATTTCGCCTCACCGTCTACCGGCTCCTGCAAGAGCCGGCACCCCGAGCTGCAAGCGGCTCTCTACCGCTTTCCAATCGATGTTGGAGAAAAACGCCTCGATATAGGCCCCTCGCTCTGCAGGCTTATAATCGAGCAGATACGCATGCTCCCACACATCCATCACCAGGATCGGGACTAATCCCACCATCGCGCCATGTTCGTGGAGACTGATCCAACGATTGGACAGGTGACCGCTCGCTGGGTTCAGATAGCACACCGCCCAGCCCACCCCGCGCAACTTGCCGACACTGCTAAAATCCATTTTCCACAGATCCACACTTCCATGGCTGCTCTCCGCCGCTTGGGCAAACGCGGAGTGGCCGCCGGGACGATCCGACCCTCCTGGCGTCAAATTCCCGAAGTAATACTCATGGAGCGCCATCCCGTTGTATTCAAATCCTAATCGCCTGGTCAGTTCCGAATAGGCCGGCATTTCCTCATGATCCACCTTGCCATCTTGCAAAAGAGCAACAATATGTTCGTTCAAATCATTGGTCGCTTTGACATAGCCTTCGTACAGGGCCAGGTGCATATCAACCGTGCGGTCGGAAATTCCCTGCAAGCCGTGCAGCGTGAATGGTATGGCGTGATAGGTCTCCGCTCTCTTCATTGTGGTGTCTCCTCTTCCGATCCTGCAGGTACACCGCTGACATCGCCAAGTCCTACGTCAGAACTTGAAGCAACGTTATGAGAGAGTGTGACTGAATGGGAACAAGCCCGCTGAGCAATAGTGCTCAGCGGAGAACGGCTATGACTGCCGTCGTCCGCCCAGCCGTCCGGTCAACACCAGAGCGAGCAAGATGAGCGAGACGAGACCGAGCCCTCCGCTCGGTCCATAGCCCCAGTTGGCGCTGTGCGGCCAGGTCGGCAAGGCGCCGAAGAGAAGAAGAATCAAGAAGACAATCAGTACGGTACGGAGCATGATCGCACGTCCTTTCACGTCTCGCCGGCGGTTCTTCCGGCAACCTGAGTTCATCAGCCCTTTCAGTGTTTCGATAGTCGGCGGACGGACGTTCCTACTCACTCTCCATGCTCAGTGCCAGGCCTCGCGTCCACCAATCACAACAGGTGATCAGTAATATAAATGGATGCCGAGTCCGAGCCAGTCAGTGCTTTGCGTAAAAAATTGGCCGTTGGGCGATGGCCCCTTGAAGTACTCCACCAGCACTTGCAGTTTACGGTCACCGATGCGCGCATTTTCAAATTGCAGTCCGGCCATCAGGGAGCGACTGACCGCCCAATTGCTTCGCTCATTGGCCTGAAAATCGGCATACACGACCGGACGAATCTTTCCACTCAACAGCGTCCAGGGGCTGGTGAGTTCAGCTCCGAATTGGCTTGTTCCGATTCCGAGCGTCTTAGGGTCCTTCCCCACCAGCACGCCGGCGCCGCCGTACACCCTCAGCCAGGAGGCCAGCTCATAGGACAGCTTCATGTCCACTTCCTCAAAGCTCAAATTCAGCCGGTTCACCGGAGTCCGGCTGTTGAGGATGAATTCGTCTCCCAGATGCGAGCTTTGATGATGGAAGCGAAGGAAGCCTGAAAAGGCGCCGGTCCTGTAGCTGGTGAGCAGGCCGACCGTATAATCGGCATTGACCAGATCTTTGGACGCGGTGTCCATATTGAACATGCTGAAGACCCCGGCCTGGATGGCAATATCCCATTGGCCGTCCAGAGGAGCCGCATCCCGATAGAGCGCAAACGTTTCTCCGAAGTTCGCAGTACCGGTGGTTTTCGGCTCGGTGCCGGCCGAGATATGACGGTACCCGGCGGATAAATGCGGCCACCGGGGATCGGCATGCAGCGGAGCGAAGAGCAGGCCATGAGGCAGAAATTTCGACTCGGTCTTCGGAACTTCTGGCTTGATGACCTGCGGCGGAGACGCCGAGGGAATGTCGGCGATGACCGGCCCCTCGCGAATCTCTACCCGTGTCACACCGGGAATGGCTTCCAATGCGGCTTGAACCTTGGTCCGGTCCACGGTCCCGAGCGATTCGGCATCGACGGTCACAACGCCATGCTGCACCAACACCGACGCTTTGGGTGCCTTGAACTCGTTGTGGAGCACAGCGGCGGCATAACCGGCAATATAGGCATCGTCTGCCGCCATCACATCCGGCACACGTCCGGAGAACAGACAAAGCAGACAGGCCATCACGACCGTCACCTTCCGCAGGCGAAGGGAAAAGGCACACCCGGCAACAGAGCTTCTTCGGTCAACGTTCGATGATTGAGTCATCTCACACTCCACTCCTTATTTATTCATGTCCGATGGCCGCAGTCGGGATCAGCCACCCCTCTAACCAGACAAGGCTAGGACGGGCTCATGCCCTTCTGGCTCCCATGATCAGCAGGGCCACTCCCCCGGCCAGGGCCAATCCCCCGGCAATGGGAGGAAGCGGAATCGTCTCTTGCTTATCGACCGTGGCCTGGAGCGGCCCGATGTCGATGATCTTGCTTTGAGTCGTGTATGTAATGCCTTGGTAGGCAAATGCCACGAGGCCGAGAAGAATGAGTGCGACACCGAGCGACGTTGTTGTGGTCATAATCGATCCTTTCATGAGCCCGCGCAACACGCGCTTGCGTGGGCCGCAATCGGTTGAATCACTGCGGCGCTCGCTCTTTTACCAGGTCCGCAATCAGAGACGGCCGGTCAAGGCGAGAATCACGAGAACCAGCAGGATGAGACCTAATCCACCGCTGGGACCATATCCCCAATTGGCACTATGCGGCCACGTGGGCAACGCTCCGACGAGAATCAGCACCAGCACGACAATTAAGATGGTACTCATTGCATTTCTCCTTGCTCAGATTGACGGTCAAGATACGCATCAGGATCACAGGAGAATTATGGCGGGAAGGCTGTGGGCAGTCTGGTCAGAATTGCTCATAATTGACTCAGAGATGCACAGGCATGTTCCGGCCGGCGCACACTGAATACCATGTCCCGCCTGGTAGTAAACGTTTAGAAACTCGATCTCTGCTCATGGCCGGGGAATACAATAACAACAAGCCACTCGGCCAAGTTATTTCCAGCCAGCGCCTGAACTGTTGTCAAGCATGTGGGGGTGCGTCGATGAACGCAGATCTTGCTGTGCGTCAGGTGCTGAACGAGTCTGCAAACAGAGCGGACGAGTAGCCGAGTTGCCGCATGTACCCAGCAAATCCGTCGAGCAGTGCGAAGTTCTCCGGTCTCATGCCTTTCATATTCCAGGCAGACATATTGCGCGGAAAGCGTTGCTGATGTGACGTCACAAATTCATGGGGGTGACAATAAAACACCACCCGCGGCGACTGCCGGACAATCCGGCGGACCATCCAGGCCAGTACCGGCAAACCGAACGTCCGGAGCGTGGCCAGGTTCAAGGGAAACAGAAGCGCCGAGGGAGCCACCTCAATGATCGAGCTGTGTCCCGGCAGGCGGAGATGAGTTGACGACGGGCGATACGGTTCACGCGGGGCGCGAAAATATTTCAGATAGTGCACCCGGCCGAAGCCGCAATCGAACCGCCTGGCCGGCACCGATGAATCGTAGCGGTACCCCTCTGCTTCGAGCGCGCGCAACGTGGTTTCGCTGATCCACAAACTCGGTGCGCGGAACACGACCGGGCGGATCCCTGACGCCTGTTCCACCGCGTCCGTGGCGCGCCTGATCCACCCTCGTTGCTGGTCATAGGTGGCCGATCGGAAATCTTCATCGTCCTCAAGGCTGCCATGCTCCCACCCGTGCGTGCCGAGTTCATGCCCTTGGCTCACACAGTCCTTGATGAGATCCGGATAGGCTTCCGCAAACCGCCCCGCCACAAAGATGGTGGCCTTGAGCCTCCAGCGAGCACAAAACTCCAGCAACCCTGCCAATCCAAACTGCGATCCCGGTATCCAATCCACATCAATGGTGAAATGCCATCGTGGGGTCATGGATGCAGGCTCGGCCGCTAGACGGAGAGAGGGTGTCCGCGGGGCATGAGATGTTTGTGGCAAAAAACCGTCCCCGTAGAGCCGTTCCAGCTTCCCGGCCTGCTGAGGGATCTGGATCTTCGTCCGGTCTAATCCGTTGTTCGCCCTCGCCTGCGCGTTATCCATCAAGGCTGGCCTCTCATCAACTTCGACCGGCTGCTGACGTGAGCATCCCGCACTCTTCCATTATTGAGATTCCACAACCATGTCCGGCGCGCCCAAGGCTTTCTGCATACGCTCTTCCGCGGCACTCTGCTCTGCAGGCCGGCCATCACGCCGGCAGACGAGCAGGATCTCGTCCACGTTCGCAACGTCAGTCAGGCCAGCCGACCAGGCAAGAGGCCTCTGCAAGAGCAGCCCAAGAGGCAGAAACAGCCCGTTGTACCAGCGCATCGCCTGCACCGGTTTGTGCGTCAGACCCCAAACCGCGAAGTCGAGAAGCCAGCCGCTCTTGGGCTGCATACCGAACACCGCGCTCTGCTCCAACGAAAAGGAGTGTGCTTTGAGCAGCGCCAGAATTTCATCGGGCTCGTAACGCCGAACGTGCCCCACGAGCGCGTCGAAGGCGCTCCAGCGCGCAGGATGCAAAGGAACGGAAAAGATCACGGTCGCATTGTCTTTCGCGACCCGGGAGAGCTCGCAGAACGCCTGTCGATCCTCTTCAATATGCTCGACGATATCGAAGGCACACACCAAATCGAAGCTCTGGTCAGGGAATGGCAGCGTGGTCACCGCGCCAAGCATCGTAAGACCGCCGTGAGCCTTCAACCGGGAGAGAGCCGGCTGGCTGATATCGACGAAGGCTGTCCCCGCAATCGGCAGTCTCGGACGCAGGCCGGGACCGATTTCGAGTCGCGCCGGAGCGGCGGCGGCGAGCGCGGAGAGCAGCGGCCAGGTATTAAATCGTTGCGGGAGAGTCACAGAACTTGCGGACCAAAGTGCGTCGTAGAAACCCCGGTTGCGAGCGGCAATGTCCGCGCACGTCCGGCCTTGCGCCCCCTCGACCGACGGAGCAGGAACGTCGTCTGCCGTCTCCTCTCGACAGGACTCGCGCGCTGATGACGCGATCCGGCTCATATTCAAATCCTCCCGGTTGCGGAGAACACACTTGAGCCGTTAAGCCCCCGTTGGCTCACTCCAACACTCTGTTCCTGAGTCCGCACGGCCTCGATCTCCACCAATAACTCGCTTCGGCACATCTCTCCCTGCAGATAGAGCACCTCCGCATGAGACGGCAACAATGCCGTCAGCATGTCGCGAATCGTCACAACGTGTTCCGGATGCCGGAAATAGACCTTGAAGAGAGCCCGCCCAAGCCACTGCCCGCGATCGATGCCATGGAGTTGTTCAGTCCGGGCGATCAACACTTTGAGGTTGTGCAGTATTTCCAAAGTCTGCTTATAAGTCGCGCCGACATGCTCACTCGCGTGACCGACTATGCTCGCCGTACCGGCGATGAGCAGTTGTGCTCCGGAGAGGGATGGCCGCAGAGTGGCTCGCGCAAACGACGGGCTGCGGAGACCATAGACAGGCGGATACTCGTACGCACTCACCTGCCGGGGATTTTCTATATGCGCGCCAGGGTGCTTTGCCGCCAGAAAATGGATAGTCAACGGGCCGGACAACGTCCCCACGGCAGTCCCCGCAGGCAAGGTTCGAGGAAATCCCTCAAGCCCCTCGGCCAACGCCTGGTACCGGCCCGCGCAAAAGCGCTGGTACCGCTCCAGCCCGTCGGACTCGCTATTGATGGAAGGAAAATAGTTCCACACCCGTAGCAAGTGTGGATACCCCAGAGCACGTGCCTGCACAAGCAGCTGTCGATACGCGCGATAGGTCACAGTATCCAGCAACGCTCCCGGGGGTTCCACCACCTGAAGCGCGCCAAAGAGTACCTCATCATTCATGGCGCAGTGGATTCCCTCGGCCTGGTGATAGGTCACCGGCAGAGGGCTGGTCCACACCTCGGCTAATGGCGGGTCGCTCAATTGAGGCAGATCGAGCGAGACAACCGGAATAGCACCCGTGCCGCCGGTATTCCCTGAAGTTCCGCCATGATAGACGATCCCCAGGAAGCCGGATAGCGAAGTACGAAGACGTGTCTGTAGCCGCGCCACCTCAATGTATTCCGCATGAAACGCCTGGGCATTGGCCACTGGAAGAGGTGGAGTAGACACCGTCGCCGACGATCCGATCCCCCGTTCCACCACACACTGGTTTGACTGACCTTGGCTCATCGCGCGGACCTCCACTGCTGGTGGACGCTGCAGCAAAACCACCGGGTTCACCACATCATTCCTACCCTCGATCACCCCACCACACCCCACGTAAATCAGAGTCCTGGCAGATCACCTGCCCAATGGGTCTTCATGAAACCGGAAACCCCGTGGGATGGCGTGCTGCTATGGCAGCAGCGCATCTCCCGCAACATTCGTATACACCGGGGTGAAAACGAACCCTAAAACCGGGATGAGGTACCACATGACCGAGGTGTCCGATTGGACGATCCGGACCTTCGTGGCACCGGATTTTTTGGCCTCGTCAGCAAAAGCCTGGACCGTTGCGTTGAGCGTGGCATCTCCCACGATCGGCTTGCTCATGAATAAGTTAATCGCATAGTTGCGCGTGTTGATATGCGTCAGCTTGTCGCCATCGACCCCTTTGATACCGCGCAAATCACTCGCGGTATCGGTGATGGAGCAGCCGGCGCCGGCTGCCATGACTAACACGAGCATTGCCATAGAAATATATTTCATCGTTTCCTCCTGTGGATAGACACATGCGAAGCATGTGCAAGTTTTTACAAATTTACCGAAAATGACAGACCACAATCTGTTCACTATTGCTCACATACGGGCTATTCATCCGGCGAACCTTCTGATTCGCCTGGCCGTTACATCTGGCGGACTCGATTGATCCGGTCTTCGGTGGCAGGATGCGTGGCGAAAAATCCTCCTGCCCCTGTACCTTCTGCCTGCATCAGCCAGGTCAGCGTGTCGGCCATCATCTGCTTGCCATCCCGTCCGGTCCGTTGAAGCAGTTCAGCACCATGGCGGTCGGCTGCATATTCCGCGTCTCGCCCGTACGGCCGAGCCACGAGTAAATCCCCTGCCAATGGAACAAGCTCAGCGCCGGGAATCCCGAGCACTCCGAGCAAGACCGCAGCAATGTTCGTTCCTGCTCCGATGGTTTGCAGTTTCGTCACATGCCCGAGATCGGCATGCGCTACCTCGTGTGCGATGACACCCGCAAGCTGCTCATCATTCGCCTTCTGAAGAAGTCCGGTCGTCACATAAAACTCCCCGCCGCCCGCGTTGGCGGCATTGACATGAGAATCATCCATGATCGCGATACGAACCGAATCCAGTGCGATCGGGTGATCCATCTTTTGAAGGAATGGAGTCATCACAGCCTTCAGTCGTTCGGCTTGTTGTGGATCCAAATGACGCGGGACTGAATCAGACTTCTGGCGTGCAGCCGGTTGCGAGTCAGACGGGGCGGCTGAAGTGTCAATCGCGCACCCCCCGATGAACAGGGTCAGACAGAGCACTGCGGAAGCGGGAACACCGGAGCAGAGAATCTTATTCGTATCCATGAAACTTCCTTTCTTATCGACGCGGCCCTGTTCCTGCCGCCACTCCACGGCCGGATGTAACCGCGAGCGGGCTCTGATGTCTGAGGGATCCGAACACGTTGTCCCCTCTCCGCCGCAATTCAGACAACGCCGACAGGGAAACCCCAGAGAGGAGCCTGCGTCGGGATTGTTGAAATGCTCCGCGACGATGGAGCCGGCTCAACGTGGCGGTCATCGACTTCTCTACTTAGAGTTGTGGGGAGAGCGTGGGACTGCTCCTCCATAAAAATGATGTTGCTTCATAGCCGCCAGCGGGATGAGAAGGAGCGCCTGCCCATCATGGAAGCCGAGGCGATAGCGCTCAACCTGCGAGGGATAACACAGGCGTATGAGATCGACCCGCTCCCTGCCAAGCGCCGCATCATGGAGCCCCTCTTCCTCAGCCAACCAGCCTTCCTTCTCATCCCGCTGCCCGGTGTGAGCTCGGTTCTTCTGGCACCAGTAAAGACGTGCATCCAGCAGGCGTCGTTGCAAATCCCCGCCTACCCTCTCTGCCACCGCGCCGGATATTGGTAAAGCGACGCTCTCCGGCATCGCCGGCGTGGAGGCAGATGGAACACGCCCCTGTTTCTGTTCTGGTTGTATGTTCATCACGACCCTTTCTTTTCGGATCTAGGAACCCCGGGTCAACCGAGTTTCACAGTCATGCTCTACCTTTCAGCCGATACCATCTGGTCAATACAGCTCAGGCTGGAAAACGAATGAAACGCCCACCTGAGACTTTCGTTCGTACTGAATCGTTCTCAGAAAACACGGGAAGCTGATGTGCGTGCGAATTGACGGATGGAACGAAGACAGGCCAATCGAGTCGGCTCCACGACCACCATGAGAGTGATCGTGGAGCTGTTACCGGCCGAATCAATGCGATGGAGAAACCGAGTGCTTGGTGGCGCGGCTCAGCTGACGGTCGCCGCCTGCCGCGCAGCAGCTGATGGCCTACGGCGTCAAGGTAAATGTCTGGGTTGTATTCCCTCCGGCAATATTCACGGACGAAGGCGATGGAGTCTGAGTTGCGTATACCACGGTAGCGGTCTGTGCGGAGCCGTGGACGATATAGACACCTGCCACCGCTATCGGTTGCTCCGTGAACAGGATCGGGAGAGGCGTGCTGTACGAGCCAAGCCATGGCTTGGCAATGGGGAGCGTCAGATTGTACTCATAATCGCCGGTCTGCGGCGTGCTTGTGAGTACTGTGGCGACCTGCGATCTCACTGTCACGATAGGACCACCGGTCAACGATTGCGTCGCTGCAACAATGACGGCGCCGTCATCATCCGCTGGATTCAATGCCACGGTGCCGTTAATGCTTTGGGACGTGGAGGGCTGCAACGTGATCGGCGGAGCCGGCATTGCGTTCGTGCTGATCGCTGTGATGCTTGTGGTACTCGCGACCGGTACTCCGGCGATGACTTTTGTCGCACGACCATCTGCGGTAATCACAACGTCGTAGTTTGCCGGATCCAGACGCGCGAGCAGAAACCTTCCGGTATTGGCGTTCGGCACCGTGGCCCGCACAATCGCACTGTTGAATTGAGCCGACACAACGACATGGCCGCCTAGCAGAGCTGTATCGACAAAACCTTCGATGCCATTCAGCACAAATGGAACGACCTTGATCACCGGCTTGAGCCCGTAGGTCCCGTTCCCGCGCCTGACAATGGATTTGCAGGCGTCAAAGTCCAACAACAAATCGACACGCTGCCCGGCACCTACATCGAACTGGTGGATTAATTTGATTCCCGATTGTATTGCACTGGGCGTAGCGAGCGCGATTTCAGTTCGTGGCGGTCCAGACAAGACGACTGAATTGGCAGGTGGATTGCTGCCGTTATTCTCGACCAGCACCAGACGCAATTGGGTGTAATGCCCCGCCGCCAAGGGCGTCTCACCGAGGCTTTCCAGAGCCAAATTGGACTGCGTGGCATCATTCAGATTCAGCAGATTGATTCTACGCGGGGGATTGAGAGTGATATCTGTCCAGCCTGCGGCGTTTTCATTCGCCGAGTCGCTCTGATGGACTCTCACTCTGCTGACAGTGACATTCACTTCATCGAAACCGCAGGCCGGTGCATCAGTCAGAGACACGCTGAGGACACCTGCCTGTGCGCTGCCGCCACCGCCTCCGGCACCGCCACCGGCATCGCCACCACCGCCACTACAGCCGGCGCATAGGCCAACCGCCAGCAAGCCCATGAACCCAAAGAATGATCTGCCCCAGCTTCCAACTATTTTCATATATTGCCCCCTGTGCATGTACCTATTTTCGACCAGGAACGTATCAGCCGACTCTTGGGATGACGACGCCACATAATAACGATTCGTGGACATGGCCTCATCTTTAATCTCGCCACCATTCAAACAGCACCGACAGAGAACACGACAGTGGGAGTCTTCAAACACATCATAATACCCGACGATGTGGCCGCAACAGCCTTGTCCGTACTACCAAACCTGTCATCCGACCGCAGGGCCTGTCAGGCCAGGAAGATGAATGGCCATACTCTGCCTATCGGCTGATGACGTCTGGTCAATGCAGCTCAGGTGTAAAGACGGAGAAGAAGATCGAGAACGAGCCGCTAATCAGACCGGCGTGAGCAACTTTGAACAGATACGACTCCTGAATTGTTTTACTGTTACGCGACTGTGATTTCAGACTGGAGTCTCTTGGGTCGTCAGTCAGTCACGCTCCAGTCCAACCGGGAAACTCTGGATCATTCCCGTGAGACGGAAGTGGAAACACACCCGTGCTCGGGAGAATGGACTGAAGCCATGGGACAAACGGTAGCCGATACGCTCATCGAGCGACTGATCGCCTGGGGCGTGGATACAATCTTTGGCTATCCCGGCGATGGCATCAACGGGTTGTTTGAAGCCCTGCGGACTCGCCAGGACCGTATCACCTTCATACAAGTCCGGCACGAAGAGTCGGCGGCGTTCGCAGCCTGTGCCTATGCCAAGTTCACACATCGCCTGGGTGTCTGCCTGGCCACCTCGGGGCCCGGCGGCCTGCATCTGATCAATGGGCTGTACGATGCCAAATGCGATGGCCAGCCCGTGCTGGCCATTACCGGTCATACCTACCATGACTTGATCGGCACGCACTATCAGCAGGATGTCGATCTCAATAAAGCGCTTGTCGACGTGGCGGCCTACAACGAACGTATCAATGGGCCATCGCATGTCTTGAATGTCGTCGATGTGGCCATCAAAACCGCGCTTGCGCGCAGGACTGTAGCGCACATTACGATTCCCAAAGACGTGCAGGAATGGACCGATGATCAGGGCTCTCCGGCGAATATACCGCGGCATAGCGGACACCTCGCGAGTGAGGCGCTGCCACTGCCCGGGAGCGCGCTGCTTGAACAGGCCGCGGAGATCATCAATGCGGGATCAAAAGTCGCCATTCTCGCCGGCCGAGGCTGTCTGTCTGCGCGGGACGAGATTCTGCATCTGGCCGAAAAGGTGGGGGCGCCCATTATTAAGCCGTTACTCGGGAAAGCTGTGGTGCCGGATGATAACCCCTACACCTGTGGCGGCATCGGGCTGTTAGGCACGGCTCCCTCTCAGGAAGCGCTGGCAGAGTGTGACACGCTGATCATCGCCGGCACGAGCTTCCCCTATCTGGAGTTCTATCCCAAGCCCGGGCAGGCCAAAGCCGTGCAAATCGATCTCGATCCGGTCCGCATCGGCCTGCGATATCCGGTCGAGGTAGGATTGGTCGGTCACTGCCCGAATGTGTTATGGGCGCTTCTCCCCCGCATTGCGGTCAAAACCAAACATACCTTCCTCGAAAAGATCCAGGGACAGGTGAAGGATTGGAACGTCCTCATGGACAAACGAGGGAGCCGCATGGACAGGCCGCTGAAACCGCAGGTGGTTGTCCATCAACTCAACGACGTGCTCGCCTCGGATGCCATCATCTGCTGTGATACAGGCACAGTCACGACCTGGGCCGCCCGACACATCCGCATAAAAGGCGACATGCAGTTTTCGGCCTCCGGTACACTCGCCTCCATGGGCAACGCGCTGCCCTATGGTGTGGGAGCGGCGGTGGCGTTTCCCGGCCGGCAAGTGGTCTGCATCGTCGGCGACGGAGGCTTTACGATGCTGATGGGCGAATTGGCAACCATGGTCAAATACCAGTTGCCGGTGAAGATCATTCTGCTGAAGAACGACCTCTTGGGCATGATCAAATGGGAGCAACTGGCCTTTGAGGGCAATCCGGAATTCGGGGTCCAATTACAGCCGATCGATTTCGCCCTGTATGCGAAGGCGTGCGGTGCGACGGGTTACACCGTGGACGATCCCACACAGGTCGGCGACGTGCTCCGTCAAGCTTTTGTTCAGCCCGGACCAGTGGTCGTCCAGGCGATCATTGATCCGCTAGAGCCGCCCCTGCCAGGCTCAATCACACTGCAGCAAGCGATGCACGTTGCGGAAGCCTTAGTCCGAGGACAGAAAGACCGCGGGGACATTCTCAAGACGATGGTCGAGAACAAAATCCGCGAGATTATTTAGACCGATTCATACGATGCGAGGCAAACCATGACAACAGAAAGAGGTCGATCATGAAGGTCACGGAAAGGGCTTCGAAATGGAGGCCTGGCACTCATTCAGAACAGATGTGGGAGACGAGTATGACACACGATGAAAAAGAGCAGCTGATTCGTCCGTGGATTGATCCGGAAGAGCGGATCACCGTGCAGTTCCTTGACGCGACGGATCTGAACGCCGAAGTCACCGGCTGCAACGATGCCTCCGTGACGCTCTCCATCGAGACCACCGTGTCCCATATGAATCAACACATTTCAATCCCGCTCAGTCACGTTGAGGTGTCGGAAGACGCCTCGCACTACACACGCGACCCGAACCGCCCGTTGCAACGCCGCCGGTTAATGCTGGCCATCGCGGAGAAGCGACCACCCATCATTTACTAAGATGGGATGGCCCGTTCAGCCAGCGGCCTGTCTGTCCACAACAGCGCAGATACTGTATGTACCGGTCCGGCTCGCGGACCCTATTCATGAAGACACCGGCCTATGACTAAGGAGAATCCGGGGCCGTGGAATTCGTACCGTCAAGGTTGTCCCCGTCGTTTTTGAGCCTCTGATATTCAGAGAACCCTTGAGCGCAAGGACGCGCTCGCGTATGCCGATAATGCCGAGCGACTGAGCGCCCGAGATCTGCTCCCTGGTGATCCCTTTCCCGTTATCATGCACCGTCAGGACAAAATGAGTTTTCCCATCCATCAAAGACATCATGATCTTGGATGCTTCGGCATGCCGGGCCACATTCGTGAGAGCTGCCTGGGCGATCCTGAAGATCGCGATACTCTCTTCACGGCTACACCCGGTTTTCCCCATATTCGTCTCAAATTTGCACGGTGTTCCCGTATAGCCTGTGAACTTCCGCGCCTCTGACTTTAAGGCTTTCACAAGCCCCAACTCATCCAACACGCCCGGCCGCAATTCATCCGCGATTCTTTGGACCGTCCGGATCATGGTCGTGACCAGAGCAGCAAGCGAGCGGACCTTGTCCTGCACCGGCTGTTGCCGCGCCGTCACCTTGCCCGCTATCCAGGACAACCCCAATTGCAGGCACGTCAGCGCCTGGCCCAGCTCATCATGAATCTCCCGGGCGATGACGATCCGTTCATTCTCCCGTATGGACAACAGACTTGCGGTGAGGGCGCGCAGCTGGTTCCGGGACAGCTCGAGATCTTCTTCCGCCTGTTTCAAACGGACCAGCATGATGTGACGCTCGCCGACGATGGCGTCCACCTGGTGAGTCCTCAGCGCGTGAACCAGCTCCTCTGCAGCTGCTCCTTTGATCTGCGGTTTGCGGAACGGCGCTTTCCGGCTACTCATTGCTTACCACCGATCAGTCTGAGCGCGGCAAGAACATGCCGCGTATCGCTGAGGTTTCCCAGCAGAAGAACCTTGGGCAGGGGCTTGATAAGGATCAAGGTGGGGGTTACCAGCACATGATGTGTGTACGCGGTCGCGGCGTCTTTCAGCACATCCACGATGGTGATCTCGTGGCGCCCCGTGAGGTACTCCCGGCAGAGTCGGGCCAGGTTATCCCTGGCTTGCGTTGAGTTGGACTCGTTGCCGGCCACGAAGAGCTGGAAGGCATAGGTCTTCCCTCCGGCCGGGGCCGTCCGTCGCTTCTCACGACTGCGAGATGTCATCATTGAACTCCCGTTTACCTGCGCTTCGTCGGATAGACCGACCGGGCCGCTCTTGCAGAGCTAGGTCTTCTCCAGCTCAATCCCTCGATCAGTAATGTGGAATTCGTGGAAGAGGTCGGAATGCTTCGAGCCCCGCGACTTCATGACGAGCAACTGGCGTTTCATCGCATGACCGACCTGAAGATAGCGCAGCAGCACCACGGTGTCGATAATGGACGAAATACCGATGCCGCTGATCTCTGCGACGATATCAAGACTCGTCGCCTGGTTGAGATAAAAACAGGTGATCCCGCGTTCTCGGCAGTCGTTCAGCAGCCGCATCAGATATTCAAAGGCTGCCTGCTCCGAGCCCATGCGTTTGCATGCTGAGATCGCATCCACCACGACGTGCTGCGGCTGCAGCTCGTCCAGGGCTTTCAGGGCATGAAACAAGTGCTCCTCCACGCCCATCGCTTCCGGCAAGTAGGACCGGACTACCAGCGTCCCGCGCTTGATCAACGGCCCCAGGGCCAGGCCCGGGCTCAGCATGTTACCGACCATCGATTCCGCCGACTCCTCGAAATTGAGATACAGCACGCGCTCGCCGCGCCGGCCGGCAGCCTGAGCGAAGATGCAGGCCAGAGTGGTCTTTCCGCTACCGGCAATTCCCAAGATCAGGGTGCTGGCTCCGCGCCTGAAGCCGCCGGCGAGCACGACATCGAGCCCGGCCTGGCCGCTGGATACTTTGGAACCGAGCGGACGGTGCTGCAACACATTGCTGGTGATAGGAATGACGTTGATGCCGTCCTGACTAATGACAAAGGGGTACTCGTTACGGCCATATCCAGACCCCCGATACTTGACCACTCTCAGACGGCGCGTGGTGATCTGTTGCGTGACGCGCTGGTCGACGTGAATGACGCAATCCGCCATGAAGTCCAGAAATGCATACCGGGGAGATTCCTCCTGCGGGACGGTTTTGACCGTCATCATCGTCGTCAGTTTTTGGTCCAGCAGCCATTCGTGTAACGTATATAATTCGTGTCGCTCGCGCATGGGACTGTCGTACAAATACAGAAGCGCGTCCACCGCGTCGATCACAATGCGCCGGGCTCGCATGGCCTTGGCCTTCTGTCCGATGATCGCCAACAGCCCCTTGATGGAAAAGTCGCCGGAGACCACCGCTTCTGGACTTATCCGGGCATCCAGCAGGCACAGCAGACCCTTCTGCTCCAGCTGGGCCAAATCCCATCCCAAGCCCGAGGCGTTTTGACGCACTGACGCGACACGCTCTTCGAACAGTACAAGAATGCCCGGCTCGCCGGTATCGGCGCCCGCCAACAACCATTGCAAGCCGATGATGCTTTTCCCGCTCCCGGGACCGCCGCCGACCAGTGTCATGCGTTCTGCGGGTAGACCGCCGTCCAATACTTTGTCCAGCCCGACGATGCCGGTCGGGATCTTGCTGATCCGTTTCCTTTTCTTCCGCAATCCGGCCTCCTCTTGTTCGTGCACCCTTCGCGTTGGTCTGGCCACCGTAGCCCCTCCTCTAGATGAGATCGCTCCCCGGTTTGTCAGTGCAGGCGCCGATGGAAGCGCATGAGCAATATAGGGCATACATCGGGAGTCGCTCCTGATACAGTGAGAAACATTTTCGCGACTACGGGAGAAGACGTTGCAATGACTACTATTGTGTTGGCGGATGACCATGTTGTCGTGAGGCAAGGGCTGCGGGCGCTGGTGGAGTCGGACCCCCGATGCGTCATTGTGGGCGAAGCAGCTGACGGGCTCGAGGCGATCGAACTCGTCAAGCGGAAGAAACCCCAGGTCTTGATTGTCGATCTGATGATGCCCCGGCTGAACGGGCTCGACACCACACGAAAAGTCCTGCGCCTCAAATTGAATACCCGTGTCATCATTCTTTCCATGTGCGGGGATGAGGCCTATGTATTGGAAGCCATGAAAGCCGGTGCTGCGGCTTATGTCGCCAAAGAATCCTGCGGCAACGAGCTCCTTCAGGCCATATGCGAAGTGGTTGCCGGTCGGCATTACCTGAGTCCAAGACTTTCCGAATCGTTCCGTGGCTCATATACGGCGAAAGGGACCCTGCTGGAAAAGGCTCAGACCGATTCGCCGAGCTTCTCTGATACACTGACCGCCCGCGAGCGACAGGTTCTGCAGCTCGTCGTGGAAGGAGCAACCAGCCGCGATATCGGCATTCGCCTAAAGATCGGTTCCCGCGCCGAGGAATCCCATCGTACCAGCTTGCTGCGGAAGATGGGGCTGCATTCCCGCCAGGACCTCATCCATGCGGTCCTTCAACGCGGGGTCATCCCTGTGGTCGAGCCCGCGTCCACTAGAGGGAAAGATAGCAAATCAGGTACCGTGAGACGGACCACAACAAGAACGGCGGCGACGCAGTCAGTCGTGAAGCACAATATTCAGTAGCGAGCTATGCACTTCCAGGCTCCCGTTGTACTTGATGAAGCCGAGTTTCTTGAACCGGTTTAGAAAGAAGCTGACTCTGGAACGCGTGGTGCCGATCATGTCGGCGAGCATTTCTTGACTGATTTGGGGAATCACAGGGACAGGCTGCCCTTCCTTGCCGAAGTGGGCCATCAACAGGAGGATGCGCGCCAGCCGCTTCTCGGCAGAATTGAAGAGGTGATCGACCAGGTCCGCTTGGATGCGAATGCTGTGAGACAACAGGTAGGCCACGAACAGCGCGGCAAAGGCAGGCTCCTCGTTGAGCACGCGGATCATGGCAACCTTGTCGATGCGCGCAATCGTGGATGCCTCCAGCGCGGTGGCGGTCGCCATGCACACCACCTGTCCGGCGAGACAACCCTCACCGAAAAAGGCCCCGGGATCCAGAATTCCGACGACGGCTCCCTTGCCCTGAGGTGAGACCACGGTGAGCTTGACTCTGCCTGTCTGAACATAGAAGACAGCATTTGCCGCATCCCCTTGGGAAAAGAGCATATGCTTTTTTGCGGATTTGAGAATGGTCGTTCCGTTGCCGACCTTGGTAAGGAAGATCTTGGGATCAAACCGTGCGGCTGCTGTGCGTGCCGTTCTCGCCATTCTCGATGGTTTCGACTTCGCTGATTCTGTTTTCACTGCCGCGGCCATCGCGATGATTGCCTCTTTCTGACGTCCCATAATTAATTTTCTCCCGCCACGAGCGCTAATTCTGATCAATATTGCTCACAACTAGGCTCCGATCCCATCGGCGCAAATAAAGAATCTTGTTCGCCCCATTGTCTCGCGCAGACAGAGGAGCGGCTTGGCGTGGGGCCTGCAAAATGCCGCATCCATGACCACCAGGTGCCCGGTTGAACGGACACTTAGTCGTGGAGCACGACGCTGAGGAGCGAGCTATGCACGTGGAGTTCGCCGTTGTATTCGACAAAGCCCAGCTTGCGGAACTTATTCATAAAGAAACTGACACGGGAGCGCGTCGTTCCGATCATCTCGGCCAGCGTTTCCTGACTGATCTTGGGAATCACCGTCTCCGGCTTGCTCTCTTTCCCGAAATGCGCCAGCAGCAACAACACCCGGGCCAGACGCTTCTCGCTGGAATTGAAGAGCTGATCGACTAAGTCCTCTTGAATACGAATATTGTGCACCAGCAGCACCGACATAAAGAACTCAGCAAATGTGGGCTCATCATGTAACAGACGGACCATGGCGTCTTTGTCGATACGGACAATACTGGAATCTTCTACCGTGGTCACTGTTGCCGGACAAATGTTCTGCCCGGCGAGACAGGATTCCCCGAAGAATGCGCCTCGCTCCAGAATCGCGATGACGGCTTCCTTGCCTTGCTGTGAGACGACGGTCAGCTTGACCTTCCCCGACTGGATATAGAAGACGGCGTCCGCCGCATCTCCTTGAGAAAAGATCATCTTCCTCTTTGGAAAGGTCAGCACCGTCTTCCCGCTGCTGACCTTTTCAAGAAATCCCTGAAAGTTAAACGGCGCTGTTCGCTTGGTTGCCATACCCACACCCCCAGCAATCGGACACGTTCACTCTCACTTGCTACTTACCCGAACAATCTCATCCTGCATCGCCGCTTCATCCCAGGCTCATCGCCTTCAGGCGGTTGAACACCGGGAAGACACGATCAGCGACACCTTTACCTACCTGTGCGGCTGAGACGTGCCCCCGTCCCCCGCTAGCGGGAACGATTCAGGAAATCCGATCGGCCGGGTCCTGGCGCCGCCGCTTGCAGCTGATTCATATGATGCTGCAACTCGCTCAGCGCCTGACCGATCTGCTTCACTGAGCAATGGCGCAGCGCGTGGATATTCTTCCCCGTCCAGATCCGCATCCCCTTCCGGGATGGGGAATTCATGGTCAGGACAAACGTTTGTGCTGTGTTCTTCATAATTTCTCCCGTCACGCGTGTGGCCCGCCATCGTGCTTTCGAACCGGCCATTGATGGTGATGTCATCCCGATAATCCTTTCAGGCTGCTCGAAAGACCGCGAGCAGATCGCTCAGTACCATGGTTTTCTGCTTCACAATCCCCCGCTCCGCTTTCAACGCCTCCAGCAGGGTCATCTGGGACGCGCCGCCCTTGCGACAAGCCTCAACCAGCGACCGGATACGATTGCATTCTGCCTCGACCTTATCCCTGACCACCCGGTTCACCGAAAGCAGCTCCAACGCTGCGCTCCTGGCTTCGGCAAGATTCGCATCCAACTCGGAATCACCGCCGTTGACGCGGCCTGCTTCACCCAGCCCACGGTCCATGGCTTGCGCCAGGAACAGATACAACCGTGACAGTGCGTCCGTCGTCTCGATGTGGCTGGAAACTGTCGCGTGCGTGGTCATGGGTCACTCTCCTTCTTCATCTAAAACTCCGCCGCCAGTTGGACAACGGAACAAGCAAGACTCGTTGACTGAACCACACTGGCAGGAGGTTACTGGGACAAGCCTTTGATGCTGACCGAATCCTCATTGCTTGAAGATTGCTTGAAGATTGCTTGAAGATTGCTTGAAGATTGCTTGAAGATTGCTTGAACACTCTAGGCTCTTTAAGTAACTTTAGTCAACTGCTCCATTGCACAGCTCCACAATAGTCTATACAGTTAACTCCTATTATTTAACTCGTAAAACTACCAGGGAGATGACCCGTGACCATTGCGCTTTTTATCAAGAATCGATTGAAAGAACTGAGACTGGGGCAGAAAGATCTCGCGCGCGCCGCCAATGTGACCGACTCGTACATCTCGCAGCTCATGGCGAACAAGAAACTTCCTCCGGCGCCGAATCGCACCGATATGTACGATAAGATCAGTCGAGTGTTGAAATTGCCGGATGGTCATCTGGCCAAACTCGCCGACCTGCAGCGGCGGGAGCATCTCAAGAAACAGCTGGGAGACCAGCCCGGTCCCTTGTTGCGCGACGTGCGCGAGCTGATTCTCCGCAAATGCAACACCGCCAAGAACGGTGAGATTCGGGTGATTTTTGAAAAGCAACCGTTCGGGGAACTCGAGCGGTTCGTCACACAAAAGCTCCTCAGCGTCGCCAAAGGCGTCGCCAGGCAGGAGCTCGACAATCAGGTCTGGATGCGCCAGGTGGCACGCATCAGCAAGAAGACGTATCCTCAGATGCGGGTGACGGTCCTGCAGTTTCTGGACACCACGATCTTCGATCTCTCGAACGACAACTGCATCGCCTTTCTGGATCCCTTGATTGAATCCTGGGACATCGACCTCGCGACCTTCTGCATTGAAATCGTGCTCAATCGCCGCATCGCTCCCGGCTACCAGAAGCGGTTTGAATTTATCGAAAAAGGCCCCGCGTCATCCACAGAGGAGGAGCCGGGGCTCACTGAGTTTCTTAAGGATGCGTCACTGAGCGGGGAAGCAACCGAGGAAGAGATTGCGTTTCTGCGCGCCCTGCAATTCGGAGCGAGACGCCCCACAGCCTTCTACTATTATCGGGAACTCCAGAGCCTCAGAGACCCGCTGCATTTCCGTGCACCGGACCGATCACGGTCGCGGTAGCCAGGTTACTGAGGATTTATCGCGACTGCGCATACGTGAGGGGCAGCGCAACCATCCACGCGACCAAGTAGAGCCCCAGCGACAATTCCGGTCCAATGTCCCGCCATGCTTGCATCGTTCGCCCCCTCTGAACTTCTCAGCTTCTTGCTCGTCCGGACCTCGCGATTGTTGATCCGGGAACGCGCGCCCGGGTCCGAACCGACGGAGGAGGGACGGCCCTGTTGGCTTCGATTCCCGGGTCCGTCGCTTCACCACAGAGCAGGCAGCGCCACCCCACCACCGCGTCGGCACAAAATGGCTCGTTCATCGAAGTGATGATCATCAGGCCCTGACAACGTGGACATTGCATAGTACCCCCCTAGATGACGGCATGGCAGAGAAGCGTTTGCCTCCACAGTTACCCCAAGAACCGACCGTCACCGAAACGATCTGCGGCCCCTGAAGAGGGCTGCGGAAGGGCTTCCAATTCCAGTGGCTACGCGCTCAATACTGGGAAGCGCCTTGGCTCGTACTTCTTGTCCGCTCTGCACCCTGGCAGCTCTGTTCGGCCAAGAGTCGTTGTCCGGCACTCGCATCCTTTGGAATTCTCGCCAGACACAATTTCAGTGTGTCCTCCACTGAGCCGGATGCCATGAGATTCATCTCGCCCGTCGCGATCGGAGCGGCTGATTCCATCGTACGAGGATCTGCCGCTTGGCCCTCGCCGGTCGGCAATATCGCACTCGCCACCAGACACCCCGTCACAACAAGTTGCTTCATGAACAACTGGACTCTCATGATTTCTTCCTCCTCGGCCGGATTGTGCAGGGCCCTTGGTGGCGCTTCAGGCCGGGCCTGCTCACTGAAGCGCAGTTGACGAGTGACCTCGCCGCGTTTCCCTCTCGTGAGCCTGTGTGCTCTGCCACCGGACAGATGTCGATCGCACAACAACAGCGGAATTCGAGGCACCCAGGCCTACCCGATTTGAAGGAAAGAAGCGGGACAATCATTACGACAAAGCGGTGGAGACCGGGGAATCAGACGCGCAGAAAAGAAAAATAGACGGGATGCGCGAGGGATGGGACAGCCGGCGTCACTCACACCGCCATAGATCTACCCTACGAGCCGCACCGGCGAGAGTCAATGCACGGATGAAGTGAATACCTCGCAACAAGGCAATTCCGCGAACAGAACAATTATTCTTCCTCAGTCTCTGATCCACCTCCAAGCTGAGACAATTTTGGCCTTTCCGACAGTGCCCCTCGTCACAGAGAACGCCATCGGACACCGATAGCAATCGCACGCGCACGAGACGGGGGGGAAGAAGCGCGGAGGGTAGAAAGGCAGAGTCGTTCGCTATGTCGGCAGAAGCATGCTAGACTCCAACCATACACACTTCCGATAGATTCCTATCTGTTTCATCAGCGACCCCACTCACTCCGTCAAACAGAATCGGTCCGGCAGTTATCATCGTGCTTCCGTCCGGAACTCTGAGCATCCCCCATTCATCGGCCGACTCGTGGACGCCACTAGTCCGCGTCCCCAAAGGAGACTCCTGTATGACACAGAAACCCACCTCGCAGGCTCAACCCCTCGCATCAGATTGGGTCCGGATCCCTGATGGCACCAGGGTTAAACACCGCCTCGAAGGGCACGAAGGAGTGATTGACGGGTTAACCGAGATGGTTTCTGGCGCGATGCGGAATCCGGATGGGAGAACCCAGTACCGGATGAATATCGGAACTTCAACCCGGCAACTCGTCACACAAGACGACCTGAATATTCTCCTCGATCGTGAAAATCTGGTCATTATGGTCCGCCAGAAAGAGCCGTATCGACGGTCTGTGACCGAGCGATTGCACAGCATTCTCAGTGCAGACCGATTCATCAAATCCGCGTAGCACAGGGTTGGAACGCAACACATCGGGGCCGAGCACCTACCCAGAGGAGAGCGTGATGGCTGAGACCTGCTACTCGCAAGGCAAGAAGATTCTCCTCATGCCCGAACAACAGCCCAATGGAACATGGCGCTGTCGCTTCGTGATTCCCGGACTCCTCGAGTCCACCATGGGCACCTCCGTCGACGCGCCGCAGGGGAGATATAAGTCCGAATGGGATGCCAAGACTGCAGCCTTTTCGTTAGCCAAAAAAGCCATTGATAACTCCTGTGCTGCGCGTGATACCAATCTGCCAGGGAGGAAAGCATGAGTACGACCATCAAAAAACGCCATCGTGAACAGACGAGACAAGAGCGGCAACAGAACAAAGAAGCGCGCCGGGCTCAACGCAAGACTGAGAAACCCGTCTCGGCTCATTCGAACAGTCAGGAAGACCCCGACTTGGCCGGCATGGTCGCCGGCCCTCAAGATCCCACGATTGCGATCACCGGCTGAGCGCTCAATCCTCCCCTCACAGGATAAGTGGCTATTTCAATAGAGGTGTGTTAGTGTGCTCATGTTCCTAGCGGAGGGCCTCGCTTGGAATATAATGATCGAACGGCCCATCACCGATGTTGTTCTCACCGAGACTCTGATCGGAAGCCTGACCTAAGCCGCCTCATTGAATAGCGTCTTTGGCCCTCTCCTTCCCCTCGGGAAGTTGTTCTCGCGTCCCAGACAATGTCACTTTCCGGAAGGAGGAACCCCCATGGGTTCAAAACTTTATGTCGGCGGGTTGCCTTATGCGGCAACTGAATCACAGCTCACCACCTTGTTCGCCGCGCACGGCACAGTCGAATCTGCGCGCGTGATTGCGGACAAGTTTACGGGACAATCACGGGGCTTCGGCTTCGTCGAGATGTCTACCCCAGAAGAAGCCAAGGCAGCTATTACTGCATTGAACGGCTCACAGATGGACGGACGCCCGTTGACGGTCAACGAAGCCAAGCCCCAAGAACCGCGCACGGGCGGCGGTGGCGGCGGCGGCGGTCGTTTCGGCGGCGGCGGCGGCGAGAAGCGCGGCCGGTTCTAGTTCAGTCGATGCAAGGAGGAGCGCGTCACTGCGCTCCTCCTTCTTCCCACGAGGAAATTCCCTCATGACCAATCCCCCAACACCAGCAGCTCACCCGGCCGTTCCAAACTATCTGACGACGGCGCTCTTCGCTATTGTCACGGCTGTCGCAATGATCGGCGTGCCGGCCTTCGGCTATTTCTACGGATACAGCTGGGTCGATTGGACGCTGTTCGGAGTGCTCTATGTGGTCACGGGACTGGGAATCACGGTGGGCTACCATCGGCTGCTCTCGCACCGCAGCTTTGAATGCCCGAATTGGGTGAAAGCGGTGCTCTTAGTGGCCGGCGGATGGGCGCTGGAAAACTCCGCGCTGAAATGGGCGGCCGACCATATCCGCCATCATGCTGCCTGCGATCAGGACGCTGATCCCTACAATGCGACCAGGGGATTTTGGTACAGCCACTGCGGATGGTTGTTTTACAAAGACGCGAACGCCAACGACAAATACGCCTCCCGTTTACGCCAGGACTCGGTTGTTATGTGGCAACATCGCAACTATTGGATGATCGTGCTCTCCGGCCTCGGACTCACGTTTGCAGTGGGATTTCTCTACAATGGCTGGATGGGCGGGCTGGGATGCTTTCTTCTCGCGGGCGTCGGCCGTGCCTTTGCCGTGCTCAACTCAACCTTTTGCATCAACTCCGTCTGTCACCTCTGGGGACGCCAGCCGCATAGCCAGGCAGATTCCAGCCGCGACAGCTGGTGGGTATCCTTGCTGACATTCGGCGAGGGGTACCACAACTACCATCACACGCATCAAAACGATTACCGCAACGGCCCCCGGTGGTACAATTTCGACCCATCGAAGTGGCTGATCTTCACATTGTCAAAGCTGGGTCTTGCCTCATCGCTCAGAACCGCAACCCCTTCCGCACGCTAGCCGTCACAACAGACGACGACTATTCACCGCTCTTTTACGTTCTGAGAGCTGGCTTCCAACCGGCGAGCACGCATCGTTGCGCGAGCAATGGAAGCACGCCGTCGAGATCTTCCGATACCTGTGTCATGACGCGATCAGCTACTAGTTGATCATCAAAACATTCAAATACGTCGTCGAGGAATCCGCCTCGCAAAAGCGGATGATGCAAGAGCTCTTGGCCTGGACCAGTCGCGACCTCCAGGGGATACTCCGCCACCTCAATGCGGTGGAGGCCCGCTCCATCGAGCCATTCTCTCCCCTCCTCCGCAGACGGCCGCTCCGCGATATAGGCTTCGAGACGGCGGCGCTCCGTGAGCAGCCCCAGCGCCGCCATCTCCTCATCGACCCGACTCCACAGGGAATCGAAGGTGCCGAGGGAGGGAAAGGTCAGCACCATCTGACCGCCTGGGTTCAAGTGAGCGGCCAATCCTTGGATGACTTCGAAGCGGTTCGGGCGAAAGAACATCACGGACAGGTTGCCGGTGATGCGATCAAAGGCGGGAAGACCTGCCGGCAAAGCACGCAGATCGATACACTCAAATTGCAGCCAGGGAAGGTGAGAGCCCTGAATCGATCGCGCGCGGGCCACCTGGCCGGCACTCACATCGATGCTCAATACCTGCCCGCCTGAACCAACCTGCTCAGCTACGTAGAACGCAGGAATGCCATGGCCCCCCGCCACATCAAGCACCGTGGCGCCGGGACACAGATCGAGATGGCGCAGCAATGACTCGGCAAACGGCGTGGACCAATAATCGTGCTGAGGAAGAGGCCAACGGACTGTCACGGGATGTTCTCGATGAAATTTGATGTTGTGGACGCAGGCTGCCGGCTGATCCGTGCCCTGTCAAGGCAAAGGCCATCGCTGCTGACAACGTTACGCAATGCGTTCGTTATTTCTGCTTCCGGTTGGACTTAGAACTGGGCAGGGACTTCCGTTCAGCAGCGTTCGTCGGAATTCGCTCGGTGGATTCATCAGCGTCGTCATTGTCTGCTTCCGACTCAGTCGTCTCCCCTTCTGCAAGGAGGTCCTCGATTTGCCCTTCAGTGCAGGTCAACTCTTGCGGGCTCGAGACAGAAGGCGCAGGAGCAACCTGTACCTTCTTCTCCAGCGTCGGTTTCCGAAGATCGTCTTTCATCATCCCCCTACTTCCCAATCTGCTCACGGCTCATCCGACACACTTACACCGGCGGCTGAGCCCTCGAAAACTTTGAACACTGGCACACCGTGCCTCTTAACACCAGGTGCGATGGACCTCGCTGATCCGTTCCTGGCCACCCGTATTCTGAATTTGCCATTTCACATCATCTGGAATGGACACGACCTTCAACTCGGCACAATGCCCGTTCGCTTCAGAGGCCAGCTCCTCGACCACCCGCACGAGATGTTGATCATCACGCGGAATCAGTCTACCGCACTGATTTAGGCTGGGCTCCCGAACGGCAGCCGCGTTCGGCCAATAGACACCAGGATTTGCCTCACCCAGAGCTTCAGCTTGTCCCAATTCTCGCAAACGCATGAACGCTTTATGGCTCACACAGAACTCTTCATTACTCGTATTGATCACGATTTTCTTCATGGTACACCGCCTCCCGTTTGGTTGGACTCACCGAGTTGCCTCTCAACCGAGTAAGAAGCCACGACTCACCGGCAAGCGCTACGCCTTGGGCTCAGGATCCTTATAGCCGATATAGTTACCGGTCCACGTCGAATAGCGGCGATTCGCCCACGTGCTGACTTCTTCTTTCTGCGCTTCCCCATACCGCTTCTGGAGCACGCTGCCGAACTTCGCTACATCGCCCGCGATCTCGACGAGATCGTCGTCTGTGATCTTGCCCCACGTTGTCTTGAGCGGCTTCTTCAGTTGCAACCAGAATTGTCCGAACTGTTCCTGATTCATCGGGTCCCCCTTGATAGATAAATAAACAACTGCGCATCTGCAGGAAACAGACAACGGGCGCAATGCGCAACCGCATCCGATCATTACAGAGGAATGTACCGGCGTAAAAGCGGCGGAGACCGGAGAATCAGACGCGCGGAACGTAACAAGGAGGGAGCGCGAGAGATGGGACAGTCGACGGGGCTCGCTACGTCAACTACACCCTACAGGGCCACAGGGGCAGAGTCAATGGCAGACCGGCGGTGAGAACCGCATAACCGGCACGTCGGCGGCCGCACGCACACCCCGTCACGATACACTCCGGCCAGACCGATTAGGCGTGAGGCTTCTCACTCTGGAGCTTCTTATGAAGGTACTTCCGGCTCAGCGTGGTGATGAGGAACGCCAGGCCAACGGCAACCGGAACGAACACAGCAGACGCCACGTTCGGGTTATGCATCCACCCCATTTCATGGAGGCCCTTAAAAATATATCCGGCCAGTCCGCTGAGATAGTACGCAATCACGATCACCGACAGCCCTTCGACGGTATGCTGGAGGATCGCCTGGCTCTTCGTCGTCTTGTCGACGCTCATCAGCAACGCCAGATTCTGAGACTCCAGCATCAAATCGACACGGGTCCGGATGATGGCAATCATCCCTTCAAACCCGCTGCTCAATGTCTCGATCCGCTTCAACAACTGTTGATACCCGTCCGCCACGCCGGTCACACCGCTCAGAATGTAATCGGAGAGCGGCCGATGCGGAGCATAAGGCCGCTCGACCATGGACGCGAGCGTGGCATGCACAATCTTGTCGTACGGCACCGCCGCCGATAATTCAAAATGGAGCTTCCCGGCCAGCCGATTGGTCTTCAACAGATCCTGAGTCAAACTGTTCAACCACCGCTGCAGCGCCAGTGCATCGGCATGGCTGATATGCCCGGTGATGATCTCCCGCTGCTTCAGATGGACCTGCTCGAACGTATAGACCGAATCGATCGCGGCTGAAAACAGGGGTTTCTGCATGAGGAGCAAGTGATAGTACGTCTCGATCCGCACCACTGCGTCCACGATATTCTTGATGTGCGACACATCAATCCGCGTGGACCCGACACTCACCAGATACCGCTCACGCCTGTGTTCATCAGGCGTAAAACTGGTCACCACCGTCGTCTCGTCGTCGAAAATCCGGCTGCCATAGGCCACCGGGCCCGGCAGCATCTGATGCAAGTCGTCACGCGACGGAATCGCCTCGGCTCTCAGCACAATATCCAACCGGCAGACCTCGGTCCCCAGCGGAGTGATCGGAAACCGATAGTCCGGAAACGTCAACGGCCCGAACGTCAGTTGACCGCCTGGCGTTCCCGGCAGATGCCATAATTGATAACTGTAATATTCCGTATGCGCCTGCCAGACGACGATCAAGCGATCCCCGTTGGCCGCGACCTTCACCGCATAGCCGAACGTTTCCCGCAAGACCGTATGGTTCGGCGCCATCTGAAACGATTCGACCAGACGGCAAAATTCTTCACGGCTCGCCGGGCGCTGTGTCGGAGGATCGGCCATCCGAAACGCCTTGTAGTGCACATGGGCCGGCACCCGCAGCCATTCCGTCAACGGAATCTGCGGGCGCTCATGCAATTTGTGAATGAGGTCGTCGTGAGATGACTGGGCAATTTCCGGCTGTTCCATGCACCCTCCTTGGAGGTCAGCATTTTAGCGCAATCCCTATGACATTCGCCAACCACGCTGCACGAGCCGTCCACGATCCACCGCTAAAACGTCCGACACACAGCCGCCTCAGGAAGAGAGAATCTCTCGATAATAGGCGTCGAGCATTCCTTTGCGGCTTCCCTCGACCAGGATGAGTTGCCGTTGGTCAAAGGTGTTGGCACAGTAGAGATAACCCTGCTCTTCGGCCGATCCAAATTCGACATGCAACTGCCTGCCGTCGGACTCCCGGCGAGTCTCTTCCTGCTCTACCAGACGATCCGCAAGCGATTCCCACGCCTGCTGCGCCGACGGCCAATGATTTTCGTACAGCGGTATGTCCGGATCTTGCGGGACTGATCGAAGCATCGCTTGATTGAACGGCAAGCCTTCGTCAGGTTCCGGCGCTTCGTTCCATGCGAGAGGCAGTGAACTCCCCTTCTGCACCACATAGAACGGCCCGTCGTCGGCAATCTCCTCGACCAGCCGATATCGGATCGGCTCAGGGCTCTCGATCAATTGCAGGCCCCGTCGCGCCAGCGCCCGTTGAAACGGCACGCGCCGGGCGAGTTGCCGGGTTTTCTCGAAGATGACCATATGTCCGCCGGGACTGAGCACCCCGCTCAGCCGATCCAACCGCACATCGATGCTGGTTCGCTGCTCAAACGCGGCCTGCTGTTTTTCATCCCGCTCCCGCTCGAAGGTCGTCCAGTCACGACTCGGCATTCCCGGATCTTGCTCGGCTTGAACCAGCGCATGGGTTGCAATGATGCGATCATACGATCCGCGAAGCGTCTCGACTTCTACATCACGGCACTCGAAGCGGACATTGGTCATTCCCAGCTCATGAGCTTTCGATTGCGCCACAGCGATAGACGCAGGCGAACGATCGATCCCCACGAACTGCGTCTCCGGGCAATGTCGTGCATACAGCGTTGTGAGAATCCCCACCCCGCACCCATAATCCAGGACCGTGGTCGCCGCGCCGATTCGAGGCAATACCCGGCAACCGATCTCCGCAAAGTATTCGTAGCGTTGGCTATAGAGGACGGGAAGAATCTGCGGTTCCGCCGTCAGATCGTAGAAGGCGATTTCGTCCTGACGATCGCCGCTGCGCTTCCGCTCGACCTGCGCATTGAGCCGATTCAGCTCCGCCGCCGACAGCGTCGCTCGCTGCCAGGCGAAGTAGTCCGCATCGGACGAGAACGATCGAAGGCCCCATTGGGCCAGGTGGGCATAAAGTTGATCGTGCAGAGAATCGGTCGACATACCTGGTCAGCAGAACAAGATCGGCGGGCCGTACGAACAACAGGCAGGATGCTCAAAACGGCTGTCCAGCAAGGCCGCAGCCAGCGCGGAGGCGACGCGTACTCTCAGCAGTACGTGGAGCCCTGCGCGCCGCGAGAACGCCGCTGGCAGGCGTTTTCAGCATCCTGCTAAGCGCGTTTCAGCATGATGGCATCTTCGTACGTATCCGGCACCGGATGCGGATGGCGCAACTGCCCGCCGCCGAACGCCACATACTTCTCGTTCGTCAGCTGTTCGAGTCCGATCGGCCCTTTGGCCTGTACGCGGGACAGATTGAGCCCGATATCCGGCCCCATCCCATACCCGTCGCCGGAGTTGAGACGAGTGGAGGCGTTGACCATTACTGCTGTCGCATCCACCTCACGCGAAAACCGCATCGCGGAATTATAGTCGGACGTGGCAATCACTGCCGTCAGACAGGGACCATGGTCGGCAATATGTGCGAGCGCCTCATCGAGATCTGCCACCATCTTGATCGCCAACACCGGTGACTGGAACTGCCGGTCCCAGTCTTCATCGGTGGCCGGAGTGACCGCTTCATGTCCGGTCATCGCCATTTGCCCCATGAGCGCCACGGTTTTCGGACAGCCGATCACCTGAATCTTATATTCTTCAAGCAGACGGCGAATGAGCGCCGCCAGGAACGGCCGCGCCATCCCCTGCTGCACCAACAGGGTATCGATAGAATTGGTGGACGTCGCATGCTGAATTTTTGAATTGATGACGACGTTCTGCGCGATCGGGATATCCACATCCGCATCGACGTAAGCATGGCTGATCCCGTAGTCGTAACAGAGGATCGGCATTTTTGCCTGCTCATGCATGGCTTTGCGAAGGCCGGGTCCGCCACGGGGCACAATCGCATCCACGCTCTTCCCGGCGCGCATGATTTCCAGCGCCACTTCCTTCTCAGGCCGGTCAACCAATAACCAGGCACCTACCGGAATCCCCGCGCGCTCGGCCTCTTCACGCATTCGCGATTCAATGGCCTGATGCGTCCGACTCCACTCAAACGCCGGACGAAAGACACACACGTTCCCGGACTTGAGGCAGAGGGCCAAGGACTCCACCGTAATCAACGGTTTCATTTCTGAAATCACGCCGACCACCCCGATGGGCACGCGGACCCGGCTCACTTGTAACCCATCAGGCCGCTCCCAGCGCTTGGTCACCGCACCGACCGGATCCGGCAGATCGGCGATGAGACGAAGACGCTCGGCCAGCTCCTTCACATCATCCGGCATCATCCGCACCCGCGTGACCGCTTCCTTCACCCGCTCTCCCCGCAACCCTTCCCCCAGCAGCGTCTTCCCCACCGCATCGACATCGAGCACGTTCGCAGCAAAAATCTGTTCCTCATCCGCTTGCAACCGATCCGCCATAGCCCGCAGCGCGCGATCCTTCACGGGGCCCGAAAGCAACGCCAATGGACGCTGCACATCGCGGCATGATTTCAACAACTTATCGATATACATCTTAACGGGAACTTCCGGCATGTGACCCCCCGTGAGAAATGAACCGTCACGCAAGCGTGCGACTATAACATGCGATTTTTTAGGGAGTAAAGACGACCGTTTACCGCAGCGCCGGTGTAGGGACAGAATAAAGTTCTTACCTTACTGGCATGGGTAGGACTATCACAAATTGATTCGATAGCTGTTTCTCTCATTAGCATTTGTTCTACAGCTGTTAAAAACTCGTTCTCTGCCGGTTAATGGCCATGCACACGAGGAGGGCAAATCATGTTTAGAGAGAACCCTAAGGGCACCCAAGTATCTCGAGAAACGCTGTACGAACAAGTCTGGTCCACACCCATGACCAAGTTAGCCAAGGAGTATGGAATCTCAGATGTCGCCATGGCCAAGATCTGCAAGAAGCTGAATGT
>NEWQ02000016.1:0-24856 GCA_002869855.2 Nitrospira sp. CG24D | reverse complement strand
AGCTACGCAATACTCCTGTCCCGATGAGACCTTTGAGAAGCTCTCTGATGTGGACATGCCGCAGGGCATTCTTGCTGTTGTCCGCTTGCCGAAATGGAATGAGGGCGACATTCTTGCTCAGGCCCGAGTACTAGGTGTGTATGGCGAACGTCTACAAGATCCCACGAACGTCGGTACGATTATCCGGACAGCTGCAGGGCTTGGTTTGTCAGGGGTCTGGCTCAGTTCCAATTCCGTTGACTGTTTTCATCCCAAGGTGGTGAGGGGCACAGCCGGGGCGATTCTCGCACTTCCGGTGTTTCAAGGGGCGGAGCTGTCCTCTCTGTCCGCGTCAGGTTGCGTGCTCTATGCTGCCGTCGTATCTTCGCCCGAGGCCTGCGACCTCAGAAGTATTACAGGGCGCGCGCCTCGATCCATCATTGCAGTAGGGAATGAAAGTCAGGGCTTGCTCCCTGCATCCATCGCCGCGGCATCGCGCACATATTCGATTCCCCTGGTACGGGGTATTGACTCCCTCAACGTCGCGACAACGGCCGCCATCTCTTCGTACTACTTCAGCGGACTTCCCATCGCGCGATAAGTGCCGCGGCTACGGCTTCCTTTTCGACCATAGTGATGGCCGGAAGAGGTTGTGTAGGGCGGGTTTTTCTACTAACTGACAACAGGCTGTATTTTTACCTCAACTGAGTGTTCTTGCCGGTCATCCGTAAGAGGAATGGTCGGATCGTGTTGCTCCACACCGTCGACCGTCACACTGGTTTCGCCGTTCCCGGCACCGATTTGTATGACCGTAATATGGTACGTCGTCTCCCGGTACCGGTAGTGCAGCGTGAATCCCTTCCAGTCGGCTGGGATGCACGGAGTCACGCGTAGTTTGTCGACTTCCAGTTTCAGGCCGAGGAGTGATTCGACGATGAGCCGGTACAGCCATCCGGCTGAGCCGGTGTACCAGGTCCATCCACCGCGGCCGGTATGCGGCGAGACGGCATAGACGTCGGCCGCGACGACATACGGTTCGACCTTGTACGTGGCGGTTTCCTTCGGGGACCTCGCATGGTTGACCGGGTTGATCATGGCCAACAGTTCCCACGCGCGTTGTCTGTCTCCCAGCGCGGCAAATGCCATTGCCGCCCAGATGGCCGCATGCGTATACTGCCCGCCGTTTTCTCGTACCCCCGGCACGTATCCTTTGATGTAGCCGGGGTTCAACTCCGACTTGTCGAACGGCGGATCCAACAGTTGGATCAGCGCATTGTCCCGGCGCACGAGGCGCCGGTCCACCGCGTCCATCGCGTGGCGCGAGCGTAGGGTGTCTCCGGCCCCGGAGAGCACCGACCAGCTTTGCGCAACCGAATCAATCTGACATTCGGGATTCGTTGCAGACCCCAGCGGCGAGCCATCATCGAAGAAGGCGCGCAAATACCACGCGCCATCCCAGCCATGCAGCTCGATATTCTGACGCAGATCAGCGGCTTCCTGCCGGCAACGTTCGGCGAACGGGAGATCTCCGCGCAGGTGCGCAAGCGTGGCGAACTGCGTGAGCACGTCATATTGGAAAAACCCCAGCCAGATGCTCTCGCCCGTGCCGTGTTTGCCGACCATGTCCATCCCGTCGTTCCAGTCACCGGAGCCGATGAGCGGGAGGCCATGCGTGCCGCGTGTCAGACCTTTTCGAATAGCTCGCACGCAGTGTTCGTACAAACTAGCCGATTGTTCAGACCGGACCGGTAGATCGAAGTACGAGTCTTCCTCCTGGTTCAAGGGGCGCCCTTCGACGAAGTGGATGGGTGTTTGGTCCAAAACCCCGCTGTCACCGGTGCTGAGCACGTAGCGGCATGTGGCCAGGGGTAACCAGAGGTAATCGTCCGAACAGCGGGTACGCACGCCTCGGCCAGAAGGGGGGTGCCACCAGTGCTGAACATCTCCTTCTTCAAACTGCCGGGCTGCGCAGAGGAGGAGGTGCTCGCGAGCGAGATGCGGTTCGGTGTGGATGAGGGCCATCGTATCTTGGAGTTGATCGCGGAATCCGAACGCGCCTCCTGATTGATAGTATCCGCTCCGTGCCCATAGCCGGCAGGCGAGCGTCTGGTATAAAAGCCAGCCATTGGTGAGCATATTGAGTGACTGGTCCGGTGTTTCCACCTGCACGGCGTTCAGCGTGTGCGTCCAGTGTTGCTGCACCGCATCGAGCGCAGCACGGGCGGCAGCTGGTCCCCGGAATCGCTGTACGGACTTTTTGGCCTCATCGGCGGTTCGTCCAATGCCGAGTCTGAAGATGATCTCACGCTCTTGTCCGCCGGCTAACTCGAAGGGAACCTGGATGGCTGTGCAGGGATCGAGCCCAGCCCCGACTTTCCCGGACAGCCGTACCCGGTTCATCGCGGCGGGATTGCGAAGCGTGCCGTTGCGTCCGATAAACTCGGTCCGGTCGCCACTGATGGATCGAACCGTCTCGTCGACATCAAAGAAGGCCACCCGTCCGCCAAACTCCGTGTTATAGGAATTTCGCGCGAAGACCGCGCCGCTCGCAGGGTCCAATTCGGTGACGACGTGCATCGTCGATTTTGGCCGCAGGTCTCCCAGCACCCATTCCACGTACCCTGTCGCGGACAGTTTGCGCGCGCGGCCGGATTCGTTCCGCACCTTGAGCACCATGAACTTGATCGAGGCATCCAGCGCCACGTATACCCACAGCTCCGACCGGATGCCGCGCTCCGTATGTTCGAAGACGCTATAGCCGAAGCCGTGTCGGCTGACGTACGCGGTGGCTCCGCGGCTGGGAAGCGGCGTGGGGGACCAGAAGTGGCCTCTCTCTTCGTCGCGGAGATAGAAGGCCTCTCCACTCGTATCGCTCACCGGGTCGTTGTGCCACGGGGTGAGGCGGAACTCGTGAGCGTTTTCACTCCAGGTATAGGCCTGGCCGCTCTCCGAGATGACGGTGCCGAAGTTGGGATTGGCCAGGACATTCACCCAGGGTGCCGGCGTCACCTGCCCGTGCGTGGTGGTGATGACGTACTCTCGCCCATCGGAGGTAAATCCGCCCAGCCCGTTGAAGCATGTGAGGTCGTGGCGTGGCAACGCAGGAGATGGTTCGGGTTCTGGACGGCGGGTCCGGATAGGCGTCAGCCGGGGTATGGCGTTTTCCGTATGGCCGCGACGGGTCATCTGGCCTTCCAGCGATCCTCGCCGGTCGCTAATGATCGCACGCGCGACTGATTGGAGCAGGATGCGGTCCTCGTTCGAAATCTGCTCCGCAGGCCGGACGAAGATGCCGCCCGGTCGATCGATCACATGGGCTTCAACGCCCGCGGCAATCAGCCCCATGATTTGTTCGTGGAGCAGCTGGCGATAGCCGGCATGATCTTCGTTCCAGATCACCAGGTCGACGGCCAGCCCCTTGGATCGCCAGTAGGCATGGGCCTGCACGAGTTGACGGACCAGGTCGATATTGGCCGGGTCTCCGATCTGGAGCAACACGATCGGCAAATCGCCGGAGATGGCGTAGCCCCAGAGTCCCGATTGTCCGCGGCGGTTTTTGATCAGGTCGCTCGGGTCGGCCCGCAACGAGGCATTCGCATACAGGATTGAGTTGGCCAGGCGGCCATAGAGTTGCGCGTCGGTTTCAGTGGCATTCAGTTGCCGCATGACGACCTGGCTATGAGTCCAGGCCAGGTCGAACACACGGTCGGCGAGGCGCCGATCGTGATATTTCTCGACCAGGCCCAGGCAGATCTCGCGGCTGTCCCCGATGCCGGACATCAGATCAATGGTGACGGATTCTTCCGGATCCAGAGTGACCTGACAACGGATGGCGACAATCGGATCAAGCACGGAGCCTTCACGACCGGACAGCGCCGTTTGCGGGTGCCCTTCTGATTGTCCGCCGGTGCCGCGCAGCGCCTGAGGATCGGCGGCGGTGCGCCCGCGGCCGATAAATTGTAGGCGATCCGTCTCGTAGGACATGGCTTCGGTTGATGCTCCATGCACGGCCATGAGGTGGCACATCCATGGCGCGTGCTCGTTGGCGGAGCGGGGCCGGCGCGTACAAAGAATCGCGTGCCGTTCGCGAATGATTTCAGTTTGCACAAAGAGGTTGCTGAAAGCGGGATGCAGCGCGTCCGAGGCAGATGATGCGAGGACGACTTCCGCGTAACTCGTGATCTCGATCGTGCGGCGGGTCTGCGAGTCATTGGTGATGCGGGTTCGGCGCAGTTCGATATCATCTTCCGGCGATACCACGATCTCGCTGTAGGTCTCGATATCCTGGTCCCGCCGGCGAAACTCAGCCCGTCCCTCTGAAAAGATGACTTCATAGCTCGCCGGCGATTGAAGCGTCGGCTGATAGGCCGTGGACCAGAAGGCTCCGCTCTCCACGTCGCGGAGATAACAGAATGTGCCCCAGTTGTCGCGGGTGCTGTCTTCGCGCCAGCGTGTGACGGCGAGATCCTTCCAGCGACTGTATCCACCCCCCGCGTTGGTGATCATCACGTGGTATCGACCGTTCGATAATAAATGCACTTCAGGAATCGCGGTGTGCGGGCTGGTGAATCGGCGCACCGGCATCTCCGCCTCACCCGAGGTCGTCCGAATGTCGGAGAGCTCGGCGGTATGCGAATAAAATGCCGTCGCCTTCGGAATGCGCTCCTGAAGCAACAGCGTGGTTGCCTGAAACAATGGATCCGAATCGAATCGTTTTTGCATGGGACGGTCGAGGAGTAGGTAGGCCAGGGCGAGTAAACTCATGCCCTCGTGATGGGCCATGTAGGACCGAATCACCGCGCTCGATTGGCCGCGTGGGAGACGGGAAGGCGTGTAGTCGATGGCTTCATAGAAGCCGAACTGTCCCTCGGCGCCTTCTTCGGCGAGTCGCTGCAAATTCACGCAGGCGTCTTCCGGCGCCACCATCAGCGCGAGCGCCGTGGCATAGGGCGCAATCACGACATCGTCGGCAAGCCCGCGTTTCAGTCCCAGCCCGGGTACGCCGAATGCCCGATATTGGTAGTTCAGATGCACGTCGATCGTGTTGTAGCCGGATTCCGAAATCCCCCACGGGACGCCGCGCTGTTTTCCGTAGGCGATCTGCCGCTCCACCGCTGCCTTGCAGGTCTGGTCGAGCAGGGTGTTGTCGTAGGTCGGCATCACCAACAGCGGCATGAGGTATTCGAACATCGACCCGCTCCATGAAATGAGGACCGGTCCCCCACCGGCGGTCGTGAGGAGCCGTCCGAGCGCAAACCAGCTTTCTTGCGGCAGTTGCCCCTGCGCAATGGCCACGAAGCTGCATAATCTGGCTTCCGATGCCAGCAAGTCGTAGTAACTCGTGTCCCGTCGGCGGTCGCCGACGTTGTAGCCGATTGCCAAGAGATGACAGGTCTTGTCAAACAGGAAATCATACTCCACGGCGGCGAAGTGACTGGCCTGACGGGCCAGTTCTTCGAGCGTCGAGATTCGCTCTCTGGCGCGCTGGCTGGCCTTCGCGATGAGTCCTTGAAGATTACTGACCCAGGTGCGCTCCTCCGGCATCGCTTCCGGACCCATGCGATGCTCGATGGCTTGCAGACAGGACAGGTCCAGTCGCGCCAATTCACGCAACGTCGGGATCGCATCGATATCGCCACATTCACTGAGCCGACTCTGCGAAGCCGACAGCAGGGCCCAGGGGGCGAGAAACATGAGGTCGTCGAGGACGTCCCGGCATTGTCGGTTGAGCGCGTGAGCCCACCAGGTTGCGCGGCTTTCAGGGGCGCCCTTCAAGGATGCGAGTATCTCTTCTGCGGTGGTCGTCAGCCGGTCAAGGCAGAGCCGGGCCGCCGTGAGCGTGGCTGGCTTGGATTCAACGGCCGCCTCCAGCTGCATCTGGAATTTAGCCAGGAGGGCCTGAGCCGGTTCTCCGGCCGTCTCCTTGAGAGTTCCGAGGGTGTCGCTGAGCCCGTCAAGGAATCGCGGTCCCAGGATTTTCTGATCGGGGAGCGCAAGTAGGCCCGGCCGCAATGTCAGCAGGTGGCCGGCAAGGTTTCCGCTATCCACCGTCGACACATAGGTCGGCAGCAGGGGTTTCAGCGTCTGCGTGTCGTACCAATTGTAGAAGTGGCTTCGATGCCGCTCTAAGCCTCCCATCGTGCGCAGCGCATTCGTCGTGCGTTCGATGAGTTGTCCCGCCGAGATATAGCCGAAGTCGTACGCGGATAAGTTGGCCAGCAACGCGAGTCCCATATTGGTCGGCGACGTGCGATGGGCGACGACGGCAACCGGGTGCTCCTGAAAATTATCCGGCGGCAGCCAATGATCGTCTGCTCCGACGAATTGCTCGAAGAACGCCCAAGTCTTTCGGGCCAGCTTCCGGAGAAAGATGGTCTGTGCGGTCGTCAGATGCACTTCGGGGGGAGTGATCGGTTGGCTGATCCACCACGCGACAGCGGGGGAGGCAAGCCAGAGAGCCAGAATAGGGACAGCTACATCCAACGAAGCGGTCTCCTCCAGGGACAGATACATCGCCGAAGCCGCGGCAAGAACGGGCCCGATCCACATCATCCGGCCGTAGGCGACGAGGTCTGTACGCCGATCGAGGTCTTGATTGCTCGATGGATTCCATTCGAGCAGCCGGGTATGCGTGACCGCCATCCGCCAGATCGTGCGCACGATGGCATCCACACTGTAGAACGCCTCGTAGGGAAGGAACGTGACCGTCAATACCGTCTGAACCACGTGCTGGCCGGCCGCACGGATTGCGACGGCGGCATGCTGCTCCGGCAACACGTCCTCCGGCTTCTGAAGCATGTTGAGGATAATGGCAAGTAATGGGGGGACCAGGATGATTCCGATCACCGATAGGGTCCATAGCCAGATCGGGGATAAGACGGTCCAGCCCAGCAGCAAGAGGAGGGTCAATGCGGCAGGCACCAGGCTCCGTCGAAGGTTGTCGAAGAGCTTCCACCGGGAGAGTCCGGAGAGCGGATTCTTGAGGCGCTGTGCGTCATGGCCTGGAACGCGCGGCAGCAGCCATCCTGCGAGTTGCCAGTCTCCGCGGATCCAGCGATATCGCCGGCTCACGTCCAAGCTGTAGCAGGAGGGATATTCTTCGTAGAGGTGTACATCGCTCAAGAGTCCCGCTCGCGCGTAGCACCCTTCGAGCAGATCATGGCTGAGAATCGTATTCTCGGGGAAGCGTCCGGTCAGAGAGCGCTCGAATGCATCCACCTCATAGATGCCCTTTCCGATGAATGAACCTTCACCGAACAGGTCCTGGTAGACATCGGAAATGGCGCGGGTATAGGGATCGATTCCAGAGTCGCTTCCGTTGAGCCGCGCATAGCGCGACCGGTTCGTGCCCGGCAGGCTTACGGCGACGCGTGGCTGCAGAATGCCGTATCCGTCGCAGACCCGCTGCTTCTCTTCATCGTATCGTGGGCGGTTCAAGGGGTGTGCCATGGTGCCCACAAACTGGCGGGCGGCATCGCGCGGCAATTGCGTATCGGTGTCCAGAGTGATTACGTACTTGACGGCCGATAAGACCGCCGTGTCTCCGACAACCAGCGAAAAGCGATCTGCCGCGCTGCCCCGTAAAAGCAGGTTGAGGTCGGCAAGTTTTCCCCGTTTCCGTTCATATCCCATCCACACCCGCTCCCCGGGATTCCATCGGCGCGGACGATGAAAGAGGAAGAAGGCCTCCTGGGTCGTCTCCTTGTATTTGTCATTGAGTTCCTCGATCCGTTTCCGGGCCAAGCGCAACAGAGGCTCATCTTCCGGCACTGTTTCTTCTTGCGCGTCCCGGAAGTCGGTCAACAGGGAAAAGAGCAGCTGGCTGTCCCGATTGGCCAGGAATCGGACTTCGAGCGCTTCGATGAGATGTTCGATCTGTTCAATGCTGCTGAGCATCGTCGGAACCACGACCAGCGTGCGCGACTCCGGGGGGATGCCTTTGGAGAAGTCCAGGCGCGGGAGCGCATGGGGCGTGACCAGCACGGTTGCCAGCCAGTTGATCACTGTGACAGCCAGTTGGCTTGTGCAGAGGAATGAGAGGAGTCCGACCAGGGCCAGCAGCCAACCCTCTACGCCTTCGGCATAGGCTTGTAACAGTAAGCCGGCGGTGAAGAGCAGGGACAATAAGCCGATCGTGCCGACATAGAGGAGCGACGGACACCGGCGGATCGCCCGCTGTAATGCGTCGGCTCTGGAGAGTTGCACTCCGACCATGCGCTCAAGCTGCGGCGTTCCTCTGCCGATCAGATAGAAACCGACATGCGTTTCTCGACGGTCGCTCCCGCTTTCTATCGCGCTCTGCTGCGCCAGCTGAATGGCCTGGCGCGCGATGTCGCTTTCCGAGAGCCGGCTGCTCTTGGCCATATGCTCCACCGCGTGGCGATAGCGATCGCGGGTGGCAAAATCCATCGTACCGTAGGCTGCGGCAGGATCCTCGCGCAGGGTCTGTTCGACCACGCTCATCGTCTCAACGAACGTGCGCCAGTCCATAGACCCCAGAAATCTGAGACTGCCGATGCTGTTGCTGATGGAGACCTGGTCGACGGCCTGCTGTTGGTTTTCCGATTGCACCGACTGCTCGATCGTCAGCCCGGATTCGGAGAGCCGCTGTTCGATCCAGGTGAGCGGCCATGCCAGCGCCGGGCTCTGGCCCTGCAGCCGGCGGGCAAACTCTGCCACAAACGCGCTTGCCATCGGTGGGCTGGACCGTGCCATGTCGGCGATCACCAGAATGAGACTCTTCGGATCCTTCTCCGCGACCTCCATCATCTGATCCGCCCAGAAGTCGGCGCGGTTGCGATCGATCCTATGCGCGGCCATTCGCGTCGCCGCGCGCCGGAGATTTTCGATCAGTGCCAGGCGGAGCATGATCGGGATCGCCCACAATTCGCCTAACGTAAGACCGGTAATCGTCTGGTAGGCCGCGACGAAGCTGCTGAGACTTCCCGGATCGACGCGTCCGTCGCCGTGCGCGATCGTTTCCAGCGCGATGTCATAGACGCGCGGAAGCCCGGCCGATGCGCCATTCAGCAAGTAGGGAAGTTCGCGGCTGTATCCTTTGGGCAGGTGCCGCTTGGCCAGCCGGATCTGCTCTTCAATGAGGTAGAAGTTATCGAGCAGCCATTCTCCGGCCGGCGTAATCCGGCGAGTCGCTTTCACTGCTTCCGCCAACAGATCGCGGACTCCGATCAGGACACCTTCATTCTCAGCCAGCCGGCTCAGGAGCCGGTCCGGAGCCTGGCCTGGGCTCAACTGGTGGAGACCAGCCAGGGTTTTGCCGTGCTGCTCCATCTGGTCGGCGCTGAAGAGCTCCGAACGCAGTGGAGGCTCACCGCCGGCGTACTGTTCGGCTAAGTCGTTTTCGGGGAAGCTGGCCCTCGAATGGAGCAGGTTTCCGAGATGAATTTTGCTGCGTACCGTCACGTGTTAGGTCTCTTTCTTGGATGAGGGGTTTTGCGCGGGCCAGCGTGCGCCTGTCGGCGTCCAATGTGAGGCAGAAGATCGGGCCTTATTGCGTAGGAAGGTAAGAGCAGCGGCTGCGAGACGTTCTTGGATTGCTGCTCTTGCTGACGCTTGTGCAAAGACTCGTCGCACTCTGGCCGTGAAAACCCAGGCAGGTACTGTTAGCCAAGATCTTGTATGGGGAAGCGTCTTAATAATGTACCTGACCTGTAGGAATAACTCCGCAACGTGTTGCTTGATCAGGCAACACCGCACAAAAAATCTTCCAGAGCATATATGTATCCCGATGGATGTCGGCTCTCTGGTCAAAATTGCTCAGTATCAAGAATTCAGGCAACCAGCAGGTCGGGCTCACGTGGCTCGAAATCTATCCGGTTCCATGAAGAGGACGCTGATCGGAGTAAGTGGCTGTCGTGTGCGCTTCAGCCGGTCGTTGAATATCATCGATCAGCTCCTTGATGCAGGCGTAGCGTTCTAGCATGCGTCAGCCACCGCGATAACATGCGACAGGCAGTTATTCCGAGAACATCTAATACCGGGGCGGCGGAGACTGGGGAATCGGTCACGCTAGGAAGAAGTCAGAAGTGCGACAGACTGGACAGTCAGCGGAGCGCGTCACAGAGGACTGTTTCACTTTGGACGCATTCAGTGTAGGAGTCAATCAGCCTATCCGGCATACAGGGGAAGCAAGCCTGGTCGGCGAGCCTATCAGTCCCAGGCTTTCTGGCCTTGCTTGAGTGCATTTTTCAGCGACTTATTTATACTCTTGCGCGCAGTCTCGCGCCGTGCGCGCTGGCGTTCGACCAGGCGTCCGATGACGAATCCGGCATGGACTGTCGTTGCGGTTTTGAGAAAAGCGCGCAAAGCGATCTCAGCCTGGAGCGCATCCTGGAAGGTGCCCAACAGGTCTTGGACTGCCCGGGCCCGCTTGATAAACCGCGAGGCCGGTTTGCCGGCAGACCACAAGGCCAGCTCCGCGGCATACCGCGCCCGCTTGGTCTTGATGCGAACCTCATGCAGCGCCGCATCCTCCGGCGAGGCTCCCAGCTGCCGGACGGCCCGCCGCAGCTTCTTGAACTCCTGGCTCGCCAGGTCATGCAGCGTGAGCGGCGATTCCACCATAGCGGGATCGTGGGCAGCCTGTTGGAGCCGCCGGATCAGCTCAACATACCGCGCGCTATTCAGCTCGGTAAGCACCGCCTGGTGCACGTGTTCCCGCTGGGAGCGCAGTTGTGTAACAAGGCGCGCCAACGGCGGTCGGTCGTGAGCATCGAGTCCTGCGGCGGTTTCGGTAAAGTGCGCGATCTGAACGTCCAGATCGCGCGCGGGTCCAAGCGCCTGGCCGAGCCAGGACAGTTCGCCTTGAAGCGAGGCCGCCCAGTCGGGCAAGAGCACGGGCCGGGCCGCGCGCAGCACGGCGCGCAACCGGCGTGTGGCGACGCGCATCTGATGCAAGCTCTCAGCTTCCGTGCCGAGCCTGGTGCCGGGGTCGTGGGCAAGGAGCCAGCGGACCTGTTGCGCCAGCGCCCACCGCACATGCATCGCGACCGGGGCGTCCGGCGCCGGCGGCGCATCGGGGGCCGGAGCCGCCAGGGAGAGCGCGCGAAAAAGCTTGGGCCGGCCGTCATGATCGCGCGCGCCTGCGCGACGGAGCAGTTGTTCGAGCTCCTCCAGCGCCGCGGCGTCGGGGCCGTGCTGCTCGATTTCCAATTCGCGAAACCGTTGGGTCACGCCACCGTTCGTCAGGACCGTCACACTGTCGAGGGCGATCTCGGCCACCGGCGCGCGGTGGCGTCGGACGCGCAGCCCTGTCCGCCAGACCCGCAGCGTAGCGACCGGGACGAGCTGGTCTGCTCCCAGATGAAGCGCGAGCAGTTCCCGAAATACCGCCGGCGGCTGATCGTGCCGATCGGCGAGTTCCACTTCCTGCCGGTCGAGACCCAGGGGAATCTTCAGCTGCCAGGCCCTCTTGCCCCGCTCTGAGCGAAGGCGAAGGGTGATTCGCGCTTGTGCCAGATCGTGAGCGGCGGTGTCGTAGTAGGTGGAGGTCAGAAGGCGTCGTGGCAGCGAGACTCCGCCGGGCACATGAGGCAGGCGGAAATCGGAGTCGACGCAGAGCTTGATCTCGCGCTCGATGGTCGAGGTCAGGGCGCGAGAGCAAGCGCGAACAGGAGGATCGGTAGTAGAGCGAGCCATCATGAGATCCCTCATCCTAACCGGCAACGAATGAAGGGATGATAGCCGATTACGATGGAGATGTCGTGTGCGGGAGATGAGAGCCCGGTCAACGAAGCGGGAGAATGCTCGACCATGCTAAGTGGGAGATCGTTCGAATCAGAAGTGAAACGCCAACCCGGCGACGGCGTTGAAGGCGCTGTATTCGGCACTGAGGCCAAAGCCCGGATCGAAGTTCGTCAGGGTCGCGCGATTATATTTTCCTTCTACAAAAAATCCCCACTCCTCGGTGACTAAGATCTTCACTCCGGCCTGGAGGTTGAGTCCGGGAACGATCTGGCGTCCGTTAAATTGGTCGCTCCCCTTGAAATAAAAACCACCGACGCCGACCCCGACATAGGGTTGGAAGACTTCTCCCGGATAGCGCGCGACCACGTTGAGGGCCAGGGTAATCAGCTGCAGAGAGTTCTCCTGGAGCGCCAACGTGCCGTTGAATCGCCGCTGAATCTGACAGGTCACCCCTGGGGTGCAGAAAGCGGTAAAGTCAGGGCTATTCGGCAGAAAAGTCACGTCGTGGGTGGTCGAAAGCGTCTGCCGTTTGATGGTGGGCGTAGAAGTAAAGGCTTCGATTTCGACCCCGAGCCAGCGCAGTCCTTCATCCGCAAAAAAATAGCCCGCCTTTCCGCCGAAGAGGGGCGATTGTTTGAGGTTGATGTTCGAGGTGTGGAAAGACTGCGTGACGGATCCGGAAGGGGGGTTGTCGAACGCGCCGGAGAATTGTGCGCGGTCTTGCGTCAGCCCGTAGGCATCCATCGCGACATTCTTCAAGGATTGGGGAGCACTGATGCCGCCGTATCCGGCCACGTACCATTCGGCATGCGCGGTGTCGATCGGTGCCGGCGTAAGGCCGAAGAGACCGGAGAGGGTCATCATTCCGATACAGAGAATTATGCGGGAAGCGCTGGTCATCGGGAACTCCTGTGAAGAATGAAGCGATGAAATGATACGGGCCCACAATAATCTGCAACCCGTGACGATGCCATTACGGTGAGATTAAGTTCCCGTTAAATTGGCCCGGTGTCGGTTTGCCGTAGCAGAAAAGAAAAAGCGGGTGGAGGGGGAACGAGAACGGTCTAGCGAATGTCGTAGGTCAACGTCTGTCGCTGAGTATTGCGGACGAGATCGACGCGAATAGTCCGCTCGTTCCGCAGTTGCTGAAAGAGAGACAACAACATGCCGGGATCGCGCAGCTCCACGCCGTTGATGCGTTGCAGCACGTCGTTGGTTTGCAGGCCGATCTTGTCGAAGAATCCCAGCGGCATCACGCTGTAGAGGCGGAACCCGTCCAGCTTTCCGTCCGTGAGATAGGGGACCGCCTGCGCCTGCGTCAGGAGGCGGGTCGTGTCGGACAGGGCGGCGTCGATTTCGCGGCGATCGAGCACGCGCCGCTGAGGGACCGCCGGCGTCGGAATCGGCGGTGGAAGGGCGGTGCCTGGCGCAATCCCATGACTGGTATGGACAGCGCCCAGCTCCAGCCATTCTTCGCGAGTCCCTTCTCGAAACAACACCCGGTCTTTTTCAATCGCCGCCAGCTCGCCCACGTTCGGAACGGCCTCGCCCAGGCGGTACAGACTCTGCTTCTTGGAGGCCAGATCTTCGAGGATCGCCATCATACCGCGTTGCGCGCCCCGCACGGTTCCGGACAACGAGATTTTCCTGGCCACATCAAGCGGCGGCGGCGGCGGGGGCGGGGGCTGCAGAGCGCCGCCGACCGACTCCAGGCTCGCGCCGGGAGGAAGGAGGAAGAGGCCGCTCTGAAGAATCACCTTGACCGATTGTTGAGGTGTGTCTGCGGGATCAGGGTTGGAGGGGGCGCCTGGCGCCGGGACGGAGGAAGGGGATCGATCCGGCGGCAGATAGAGTGAATTGGCGACCAGGGCGTTCGCCGAGTGGGCGACCACGGAGCCGCACAGGCAGAGGTAGACGGCGACGACGATACGCTTGGGAGTGAGCCACTGTGTGTTCATATGGTCCGATTGTCCGAGCCCAGCCGAAAAAATGATGAGCGCATCCTAGTCTGCGCCGGTCGAGCTCACAAGGGGTTGAGGGCTCCCGCGAGACGAATTAACAACCCACCAATTACTCGATAACAATTCCGTAACATCCCGCCGGTACCTCTAGACGGCGAAGATCCCCGAACCGGGGGATTCGTCGGGGCGCGGGCCCTCATGGGAGAAATTGTGGCGATGGATCAGATAGCCGGCAAGGTATGCGACGACGGAGAGGCATCACGGGAGCGCGCGGGCTTCGGGGAAAGCGATGTCGCATGAAGAGGGTGGGGTGGCTTGTGATCGGGGTGCTGGTGTGGGGCAGCGCGGGTAACGGAGTCAGTGAGGCGCGCGACAATCGCAAACCATCGGGGAGCTCTGCGCAGGCGGGCGCGCTGAAGGACTTGCCGGGAGCGTCGCGGCCGCCGCAGGCGGCGCCGGCTGCCGATGCGCCGACGCGGCGAGAGCCGCCTCGCGCCGAGACGATACCGGATGCGGGTCCTGCCATCGATCAGCAGGCCGTGCGATTTGCGATCACGACCTTTCTCGTCGAGGGGAATACGATTCTGGACCAGGCAAAGATCGACAATCTGCTCGATCGCCACAAAGGCGGCGAAAAGCAGATTGCGGATGTGGAGAAAGCGCGTGCCGAGTTGGAGAAGCTGTATCACGACGCCGGGTATCTCACCGTGCTGGTGAATCTGCCCGAGCAGACGATTGAGAACGGTGTGGTGCGGTTACAGGTATTGGAAAGCCGGCTCATGGAAATCACGGTGACGGGCAACGAACATTACGAGTGGTCGAACATTCGCGGGAAGCTGCCTTCCGTGCAGCCGGGCGCATTGCTGTATGAACCGACCTTCGTCAAAGAACTGGCTGCGCTCAACGGGAATCCAGATTTGAAAGTCGCGCCGGTGCTCAAGCCGGGGACCGAGCCGGGCACCGTAAATCTCGAACTCAAGACGACCGATCGACTGCCGGTGCACGGAAAATTGGAGGCCGACAACCGAGGTCCCATTACCACGCCGGCCAACCGCCTGATCGCGGAGATCCAGCATACGAATGTCTTTGGAGGAGACGAAATTCTTACGGTAAATACGGTGCAGACGCCGACAGACTGGGGGGCCGTGCAGAATTACGGCATGAGTTTCGTCTATCCGGTGAGCTGGCCGGATCATCTCCTGGCCGTCTATGCTTCGAAATCCCAAAGCAAATCAGTGCTGGCGGGATCCGGGATCGCGCTTGGCGGCGGGGGCGATGTCTCTTTTGCCGGCAATGCGACCATCGCCGGCGCCCGCTACATCATGCCGCTCTTTTCCGGAGGCCGGAATACCCATCAATTGTCGGTGGGGTTCGATTACAAGCGGCTGGAGAAAACGGAGGCGTTGTTCGATGGGGGATTCTCATCGGTGGTCCTGAGTCCCGTCCAGTACACGCCGGCCTTTCTCGGGTACGCCGGCTATTTCCCGTACGGACAGGGTCTGACCAAGGCGTCGCTCTCGGCGAAAGGGTATGTTGCCGGGCTGATTCCGGGGGGGAGGAAAGAGGATTTTGCCGGAGATCCGAACGATTCCTTTAACAAACCCGGCAACCGCCAGGGATCGACCGGCACATTCGCAGTGCTCCAGGCGGCGCTCGATCGCACGCAGAACCTGCCGGGAGACTTTACGCTGTTACTTCACACAGACGGGCAGTGGGCCAGCCAGCCGCTGATTCCGGCTGAACAGTACTTCGCCGGCGGCATGGATACCGTACGCGGCTACCTCACCTACGAGGCCATCGGCGATCACGGCGTCCGCGGGCGGGCCGAACTGACGACCCCTGACCTCTTCTCGATTCCCATCGATCGCATCTGGCAGCGCCGCAAGAGTTCGGACTATACGATTCGAGTGAAGGCGGCGGTGTTCTACGATGTGGCCCAACTCTGGGTGCTCCAGGCGCCGGTCGGCCAGGCGTCGCAATTCCGGCTCGAAGGTGTCGGCGGCGGCTTGCGGGTCAAGTTTCCGAAGGATGTGGGCCAGCTCATGATCGACGAAGGGTTCGCGCTGCGGCAGACGCTCAACACGAAGCGCGGCGATACCTTCATCCATTTCTCCGTCGGATTGGCGTTCTAGGAATTATGAGGTTGTCCATGAAGACCAGGAACCAGTCATCGCTCACGGCCCTGGCGGTCGTGATCGCCTATACGGCTCAAATGCTCGCCGTGCCCGTGCTGCTCGCCAATCCCACCGGGCCGGCTGTCGTGGCCGGAGAAGCGGCGGTATCAGGCCTCGGCACCGCGCAGGTGACGATCGCCCAGGCTTCCCAGCGGGCCATCATCAACTGGCAGCAATTCAACATCGCGCCGAACGAAGTGACCCGGTTCATCCAGCCGAACGTCAATGCCATCGCATTGAACCGCATCTTCGATCACAACCCCAGTCAGATTTTCGGCAGCCTGAACGCCAACGGCACCGTCATCCTGCTGAACCCGAACGGCGTCGTCTTCGGTCCCAATGCGCAGGTGAATGTCGGAGGGCTCATCGCGTCCTCGCTCAACCTGACCAATGAAAATTTCATGCGGGGTTTCTATTCGTTCGAGGGCTCCGGGATCGAAGGACTTGTGAAAAACATGGGCCGTATTCACGGGGCCCACGACGGAGTGTATCTGCTCGCACCGAACGTCGAGAACAGCGGCATCATTACCACGCAGGGCGGTTCGATCGTGCTGGCTGCAGGGGCCAAAGCCTATCTGTCGAATCGGCCGGACGGGCAGGGATTTCTTGCCGAAATTTCCGCGCCCATCGGTCACGCCGTGAACCTGAAGGACCTGATCGCGGACGGCGGCCAGATCACGTTAGCCGGCCGGGTCGTGAATCAAGAGGGCCTCGTCCAAGCGAACAGCGTGCGGGAACGGAACGGCAAAATCGAACTCTTTGCGAGCGAGATCCTCACGCTGAAGTCCGGGAGTCAGACGATTGCGAAAGGCAGTGGGGACGGACCCGCTAATGGCGGAACGATTCTCGCAATTGCCGATAAGACCAAGGGCACGGCGAGATTTGAGAAGGGCGCGACGGTGGATGTCTCGGGCGGCGTGCAGGGCGGCCATGCGGGTTCGGCGGAATTGAGCGGAAAGAACGTATCTCTGGGTGGCCGCTTTGTGGCACACGCGGCGGCGGGCTACCGGGGCGGGCGGCTCCTCATCGATCCGGTGGAGGTCGACCTCACGGGGTTTGCAGCCACAAATTTCCAGGACATTCTCTTCACCTCGCTGCTCGGAGAAGATCTCCGCATCACCGGCCTGTTCGACTTGAGTCTGGTGCAACCTCCGGCAGGTGGGGGCACGATTCGATTCGAGGCGGGCCGCGATCTGCTCTTCGACAACCTCATCTTGTTCAATAATCCCTTCCCCCTCGGGCCGCCCGCGCTTTGGAATATCGTGGGCACCGCCGAGCGCCACATTCTGTTCACCGGGTTTGCCGGATCCACGCTGGCGACGGCGCACGGCGGCAGCATCGCGCTCCATGCGAAGACCGGGAATGTCCGATTGGACGATCCGGCCACCGGCGCGCTCTCGGTCGTGCAGGCGAGCGGCGGAGGCGGGGTGTCGATCAAGACCGGCCAGGATCTCATCGCCGGGACGGCGGTCGATGAAAGCGGAGGCCCGCTGGGCCTCTTCAGTGTGCAGGGCATCAGTATCGAAGGGGCGGGAAAGTTAGCCCTCGACGTGGCCCGTAATTTTCTGGGCGGGTCGCCCAACGGGACGGCGAGCGGGCCGGGATTCGTCCTGCGCAATCTCGACAGCACCGGGCCGCTGCCGAAACATACCGTCACCGTCGGCGGGGTCATCGGCGAGACCAACCTGCCGTTGGGAGCGAATGGTCTGCCGCAGACCACGACGCTGGCAGAGTCATCTAGACAGTATGCCGATTTTGCCTTATCAAACGGCGACCTCACCGTCACCGCCGGAGGCAATGTGTATCTCCAACGCATCCGTGATGCGGGGCTCGTCGGCGGGTTTGATCTGTCGACAGGGGTGCCCAGGGAGCTGGCATTTGTCGCCGGATTGGAGCGCAACAAAGCGACGATCGTGTCCCGTGACGGGCATATTATTATCAATACCAATAATCGTGATGCCGGGCGTCAAACCTTGCCGTCAGACGTGTTGAGTGCCCTGCTGCCCGCCTCCTTCGAGGCCCGGGCCGAAAAGGGCACGATCCAGATTCGCTCGAGCCTGACGTTTCTCCCTTCCCCGACCGGATCGGTGAAATTCTTCGCGAAGCAGGATATCCAAGGCGTGCCGAAGATCGGGCGACAGCTCGATGAGAATTTCATCTGGCTCTATGTGGGCTACGGGGGGCTGGCGGGAGGTCAGTGGGTGGCCGTCGATCAGCGAACGATTCTCCAGCGGCCCGACTTGTGGCCTTTCGTCGCGAATAAGCCCGGCAGCGACACCTTGCCTCCCAGGCCATCGATTGATCAGGCCCCTCCCAGCGTGTTTCCCGAATATGCATTCAGGGATGGGGAGGGGAATCCCCCGAGCGTAAGGTTGCTCCAAGTCGATCCTGCGATGCTGGCCGGCAACGCGGACCTCGCAACAGTCGGAACGCTGGTCAGCAACAATCGCCCCGTAGCGGCAGAGAACCAGACCGCACTGGCACAAGTGAGCTTCATTGCCGAGCTGGGCAACATCAGCAAGGTGGTGTTCAATCTAGTGAGCCGGCCGTTCCGCAAGGAAGTTCTGATCGAGGCCGGCAATCGTATCGATGAAGTCAGCGCGAACATCTATCTGCCCGATCTCGGCACGGACACACAGACTGTGACCGAACAGGTGCCGTTGTTCCTCGATCCGAATACGAATCAGTTGCGGCCGATCACCGATGCCGACGTGGTGTTGATCAAGGCGGTCAATCCGACGAGCGGCCAGGTGGAGATTCGGCCCTGGAATAAACAGGAAGCCGTCGATCCGGCCAATCTCGTCAACGTAGTGGTCAGAGATGTCACCGTGACGGTGACCTCTCCCAAGGTGGCCGCGACCATCAAGGCACAGGATATCAGTTTGAGCAAAGGGAACGCCGGCGAAGGCCGGCTCGCGTTTTCCGGCCCCGGCACCGCCCGGCTGGTTGCGAAGAGAACGCTGGACCTCGCCGATGGAGCGGGCATCAGTATGGAACGCAGTAAAGCCGGCGACCAGGGCGGTCTGCTCGACATCGCAGCCGGCACCGGCGTCGATATGGTGACGACGAGCATTATCAGTCAAAACGGGGCCGGTATTTCCATTCACGGGTATGACGAAACCAAGCCCTATATCGTGGGGTACGACAACAGTGCCCTCTATCCTCTTCAGTTTCCGGACTCGGTGCGCGGGGGAACCAATCTTCCGGCCGTCGCCGGCCGGATCAATGTGGGCGAGAACAGCCCCCGATCCGCTGGATCGAGGGGAGCACTCACGGGCGTGCAAGTCTATGACGGCGGATCGGTGGGGCAACTGGCGAAGCAACCGGTCGTGAATCCCGATGGAACCGTCACCGTGCAGCTCGTGAAAGACCCGGCGGCCATCCTCATGCGAGCGAACGGCAACATCGATGTCAACAAGTCGCGCATCGCGACGTTCGGCGGCGGCGATATCCGGCTGACTTCTCTCACTGGCAGTATCAATGCCGGGAGCGGTAGCAGAGATGAGCGGGCGCAGTTCGTCACTCGGGTGCCGGATGTGGACAGCCAGGGCAATCCAAAATTCAATCCCGACGGCACGCCCGCGCTCAAAGAGGTGTCCTTTGAAGTGCCCGGCAGCGGTATTTTTACCTTCCATCCCGAAGATCCGCAGCCGCTGGTCTTCCCGGTATTCAACGATCCGGAAATCAATGCGCTGGTCGATCTGGCGAATCGGGAAGGATTCTTCGGCCGCGACGTCACGGCGATCAACGAGCAGGCCAACCGGTTGCGCGCGGAGCGCCTGCCGATTTTCAACGAAACGGTGCTCAGGCCGTTTATCGAGAAGTCGAAGCTCGGCGACATCACTCTGACGGCTGAGCGGGGCAGCATCATCATTCCGCCCGCCGGTATCCGCGGGCGCCGGGTGACGCTCAACGCGCCGGTGGTCGATTTTCAGGGCGGCGAAGTCCAGGGCATTGTCGAATTTCCACGGCCCCCGATCCTGCCGTCGCCGCCGGCCATCGGCGGGCTGGCTCCGGCAGGAGCCGCGACGCCTCCGGTCGCGCTAGGCGGCGGCGGGACAGCCGGCGCGGCTTCCACGACGGCGGCGGCGACTGCGACGGGTGTGAAACAGTCGGAAGCCGTGCAAGAAAGCGTGGCAGAGTCGTCGGGTCAATCGAGAGAAACCAAAGAAGCGAAGAAATCGGACGGCAAATCGACGGCGACGCAGCTGGCCAAATCCGTCCGCGTGAAACGCGGCGTGGTGATTCAAGTCGATGTGAAGCCGCAACCAGGCAGCTAACCGGAAAGGACGACGCAGATGGAAACAAGTTCAGGGGGCGTGGCGTTCGCGCTCAGCCACGCGACGCTCGAAGGAAAGATTACAATCTCCGTGCTGCTGTTTTTCTCGCTGGTGAGCTGGACGGTGATCATCAACAAGTTCCGGCAGTTGAGCAAAGCGAAGAAGCGGAACGGGCTGTTCCTCGGCTACTACTCGAAGTCCAAAGGTCCCCTGGTCGTGTTCGGCAAGGGCCCGATCAAACAGCTGCAGGGATCGCCGATGTACGACGTCTATTACGGCGGCTGCGAAGAATTGAAGGTGCAGCAGGAAAAGTATGAGGGGGAAAAGATTCCGCATCACGGCATGAGCGCCGTGCGGATTGCGTTGGAGCGCGTGCTCGGTGAGGCGGCGGTCAGTCTCGAGTCCGGCATGATCGTGCTCGCGACGGCAATCAGCGGCGGGCCCTTTATCGGATTGCTCGGCACCGTCTGGGGCGTCATGGATACCTTCGCCGGTATCGGCAAGGCGCAGTCGGCCACTCTCGCGACCATGGCGCCGGGCGTCGCCTCGGCGCTCATCGCGACGGTCGCCGGCCTGATGGTCGCGATCCCCTCCCTCTTTTGCTACAACTTTCTCGTGACCAAGACGAAAACGCTCACCATGGAACTCGATAACTTTGCGGCTCATCTCGAAACCGTGTTCATCACGGAGTATCTGATAGAAAAGAACGGTGCGGCGTCCACTGAAGAAGATCCTGAAGACTACCGACCGGGCGGGCACCGCCAAGAGACGGAATCATCAGGCGCGGCGACGGGACATTGACGGCGTTAGGCGTGAAACGTGAAGCGCGGGCGATGAGTAGACGAGATACGCTTCACGAGATACGGGATTCACCAGACACGCTTCACGTTTCACGAAAGACGAGATACGAGGTGAAAAGATGAGGCGGTTTTCGAAAAAGAGTTACGCCGCGGTGTCGGATATCAACATGACCCCCTTGCTCGACCTGGCCTGGGTGCTGCTGGTGATTTTCATCATCACGACGACGGCGATGGTCCAGGGGATTGAACTGAAGTTGCCGGAGGCCACGCCGCACGAAACTGAAATGGAAAGCAACACGCCGACCATCTCGGTGAAAAGGGGTGGCGACATCTTTATGGACGAGGAGCGGATCAAACTCGGCGATCTGGAAAAGCTGATTCGCGATTTGAAATCGGCCAAAGGCGGCAAGTTGCCGCTTGTACTCCGCGGCGATTCCGGCGTGGAGTACAAGCATGTGGTCGCGGTGCTGGACATCCTCCAGCGGATTCCGGTCGAAGAACTGGCTATTGCCACAAAACCCATCAACGAACCTTAGCAGGATGCTGAAAAAGCCCGCCAGCTTCGTTCTCGCATCGTTCAGGCCCTCAACGTACCCTAAGGGTACGCCTCGGTTCTTTACTCGCTGCGGCCTTGCTGGGCGAACTTTTTGAGCATCCTGCGGGAGTGTTCTCTTGATTCCACATGTGAAAAGCATCGAAGTGTTAGCGTGTTAACTAGTCTTCCACAGCCTGGTAGAAATCGTGAAAGGTGAAATGTCAAACGTGCAGCGCAGAGGGGCAGACATGACACCTCACACGTCAGTCCAGCCTCGCCCTTCTCGCATGTCGCGCACTTCTCTCGCCGGACAACGTTTGACGTTTGACGTTTGACGTTTTACGAGTCTCAAAATGGCCGGCTACAAAGGATTCGAAAAAAAGAAGAGCAAGCTTGGGACGACCCTATTGATCGTCGGGCTGATCCATCTTGGGATCGGCGTGGGTCTGTATTGGGTGTCGCAAACCGATTGGGGTCAGAATCTCATCAAGGTCTACAAACTCAACGCCTTCAAAAAGGAAGAACCGCCCCCTCCGCCTGAAAAAGAACCCGAGCCGGAGCCAGAACCGGAGCCGCCGAAACCTGAGCCGAAACCTCAGGAAGCACCGCCGCCCCCTCCGCAGGCCGAAGCGCCGCCTCCTCCAAAAGTGTCGGATGCGCCTGGCTCGCCGCCGGTCGACGCAGATCCCTTCGCGATCGGCAAGAGCCGAGGCCGATTCGCCGGCTATTCGGACATTCTTACGGCTTCGATTCAATCGAAGTATGAGCAGCCGCCGTCGCTGCCGGACGATCTTGAGTATGCCGTGATGTGCGAACTGGTACTCGACGAGCAAGGGCGCGTGTTGGAGTACCGTCTGCTCAATTCGTCGGGAAGTCTGCTCTTCGACCAATCCGCTCTCGATGCCCTGTCGAAACTGACCCAAGTCCGGCCTCCCCCTGAAGGCATGGACCGGATCGTGACCGTGAAGTTCTTCCCGCCGACCTGACCGACGGTATTGGCCATGGAGCCGCGGCCACGCGTCGTAACGAAGAATTTCCCATCCGCTAAGACAACCTAAACATTCCTGTAACTTCTGTTGGTTAGAACAGATCTCGTGTGGTCAAGAGCCTTCACGGGAACGAATCGGCCATCCTTCAAGATTAACGGTCTCCCAACAGAGCCCTGACGAAACTGTAACAGGGGGTTGTCATAGTAAAGGCGGTAAGAATGGATGTACCGCCCATTCGACAGGCTGCCGGAAACGAAGAGGAGGTGAATAGGGAGGGGCAGCAATAGGGAAACGATAGACGAGGAGAAGTGTGGCTATTAAAAATGGAGGAGACGATCATGAAATGTGTATCGATGGTGAAGCGTTTAGCGGTCGTGGCTGTAGCAGCAGCGGCGCTTGCAGGTCCGGCGACGTCTGCGCATGCCTTGCAATTCAACTCGGGCGACGCGGTGCTCGGCGTGTACGGCAATGGCGTAGAATATGTGAAGAACCTCGGCTCGTATCAGACGTTGATCACCAACGGCCTGACGCTCGACTTGTCGAGCATCCTGAGTCAGGTGTCACCGGGAGGCCAACCATTAGCATATGCGATCGCCGGCTACAATGGCGGTAATACCGACGTCTTCTTCGGATCGAGGTCCCCCATCGCCGATTGGACCGCGCAGAATAAAAATCAATTCCAGCCGAACGTCCTCTTCGCGAACCTCCAGGGCTGGCACGTGAATTTAGCGAGTGCAGGGGATACGAGGGATTTCTTTCCTAAGGCAGACGTCTTGTCCTTCAGCTCGAACTTGAATCAATCCGGGGCGAACACTCTCGGCGGAGCCGTTCCTGCAGTCCGCGGAGGATTCGCACCAGTCGGCGAACTCATGCATCTGTTGAGACGCACCGGGGGGCCCAGCACCCTGACTGAGGTTTCGACAGCCTTCTTGAGTGCAACCGGCCAACTGCAGATCGGCACGGTCGCCGCAGTGCCGGTGCCGGCCGCGGTGGTGCTCTTTGCATCAGGTTTGGTCGGACTCGTGGGCTTGGCCCGTCGCCGGATGTCAGGCACAAGCCAGAAGGCAGCCTAATCCGCAGCATTCTCTTCGCCTGCTACCCTGTAGTGTTCCTATAGGAATGTCCGGACTTCGCCGCCGAAGCGGCTGCTTCGGCGGAGTAGGCAAGGCGAAGAAGGGTCGTGTGTTCCGGAGAATCTCGCACGATACCCAGCGGCTTTCGTAGCCGAGGTTGCTCTGTAGCAATGTAGGGTTGTTGTGCTGATTGATCATGGAATCAGCGAGCAGGTGAGATGCGTCATCACGTCTAATATGGAGAACATTATGAAAACTGTGTCAAAAGTTGCCTTAGCCCTCGCGGGCGTGGCTGGATTAGCCTTGTCGGCTGAATCGGCCCACGCCCAACTCGTCCTCAATGGAACAGGCTCCTCGGCGGGACGCCTCTTTGCTGGAAATAGCCCCGCTGCAATTTGTGCGGCCGCTCCCACGCCGCTCCTCTTCGTGTCCAGCGAGGGTACGCCGAACCGATATGAATGGCAGTGTACCATCAACGGCGTGGCGAACTCCCGTGTTCGCTACAGCGCCACCAATTCTTCAGATGGATTTGAGAAGCAGCCGAACGGCGCCGTTGGGACCGCGGTCTATCTCAATACCGCAGGGTGCCCCGCCGGGGTGAACGTCACCATTCTCGGCAAGACTGTTACTCGGTCCGTGTGCCCGGCTGGGACGCCTACGCAAACCTTGACGGTCCATTGGGGAGCATCCGACGTCAAAGCCAGTTCCCTCACTCAGAACGCGGGTGGTGTGAACCAAGATCCGCCACCGTCCAATCATTTGACCACGACCCCGACGGTGATCGTGCCGTTTGCCATCGTAGTGGGCGGCGGTGTGCGGAATGGATCCGGGGGGAACTTGGTGACGATGACCGATAATGAAATCCGGCAGATCATTACAGGTAACGTGCCAAGTTGGACTGATCTGGGCTACGACACCACGTCGGCGAACAAGGTCATCACCGTCTGCCAACGGACGGGCGGATCCGGCACCATCGCTGCGCTGGATGAAACCCTCATTCGCCCTGGGTTCTGGGGTGCCCCAACCTTTCCGGGCATCGCCAATCCGAGTTCATCGAACGTGGTAGCCTGCGTCAACAACAATCCCAATTCGATCGGCTACCTCGACAGTGACTCAGTGAATGCGACGAACTTTCCCAACGGCGCCTATCAAGTGGCAATCAATGGGCAGCCGGTCAACGCCGGCGCGCTTGGCACCGGAGTGGCTCGGTTAACAGCCCTTCGTTGCGGCCGCTATCCCTATTGGGCGGATTGGAACTTCATCACCCGCACATCAGGTGTGCAAGGGGCCCCGATCAACGCCGCGGCCGGGACCAACGCGGCCATCACGGGTTTGGGGACTGCGATGTTGAATAACAAT
>NEWQ02000015.1:250150-305074 GCA_002869855.2 Nitrospira sp. CG24D | reverse complement strand
AACCAGGCCTGTGCTTGAGGTTAGCGGCGCGGGGAGATGGCGAGCAGTTTAACGGGGAGACCGAGGGCCTGTGCTTCTGCAGCCAGCCGCTTGTCTGCGGTGAGAGTGGAGGCTTCGGCGGATTCGGCGACCGCGAGGTGCAGGGCGTCGAGTGTGCGGAGGGTGTAGTGGGCCGCGAGGACGCTGGTATCGACGTAAGTCGTCACGCGCGTTCTTCAGTCCTGGCCTGAAGGACAGCGTTGCTTAATGAGCGGCCTTTCGGCCTGATCGTGCGGCGGAGGGCCGCGAGTGAGGGCAGGCGTTTAGGGCGCTTTGCCGGCGGCACTAATTTGGCAACGACGGCTCCATGGCGGGCAATGGTGATGGTCTCTCCGGCCTCAACGCGGTCGAGTAATGTTTTGAGTTGGCGCCGCGTTTCTTTGACGTTGACGGTTCCCATGGCATCCTCCTGTGTACACGGTCAAGGTACATTGCGTGCGGACTGTGGTTAAGCCGGGACGAGCAATCGGCGAAATAAAAAGGGTTGCCCATCTCGAAGGCTCCGGTCAAGAGGGCAAACCACATCGTGCCCCCTCACGCTGCTCGTGGGGTGGGGTGCCGCTCTTGAAAGACAGGCGCTTTAGCGGGAGTCTCGTCTCATCCAGGGGGCGGTCAGGGTTTTGCCTTTGGCTTCGCTTTGGCGGAGTGCGCCTGGACGTAGGACCGGAGGACGGCGTTGATCCTCGTTTGGTAGCCGGTGCCTTGCCGCTTAAACCATTCCACGATATCCTCGTCCAGTCGCAAGGATAAATGGGTTTTGGCGGATGGCATCACGACTTGCGCCTGTTGCCAGAACTTGGCGGTTGTGGCGGGGATGTCCGAGTAGTCAATCTCTCGATCCGTCATCTTCTGCAGCTTCGCCCAGGCCGTGCGGCGCCGCTTTGGCCCGGTCTTGATAGCTTTGGCGCTCATGGGCATTTCCTTTCCTGATAGAGATGAAGCGAATCTTGCCGGATCGCCGAGTAAATACTAAGACGACGACTGTTCCGTTCAAGTCGCCCAATGCGATCCAGCGAGGTTCGCCGTAGTCCTTCCGGTTGTCCTGGCGGACAAGCAGCGGCCGTTCAAAAACTCGGACGGCATCTGACAGTGCAATGCCGTGTTTCATGAGATTGAGCCGATCTTTCGCCTCATCCCATTCAAATCGCATGCGTTAGTATATACACATGTAGCGCGCCAGGTTCAATTCGCCGCGCAAGATGGGGCTGTTGCGCGATGTGATGCCGTGTTGCCGGACTGAGCCGAGGTGGAAGGGACGGGGTGTAGCTTCGGCATGCGGATCTGGTTGTACCCGCCTGGAATGCATCTGCTTCAGGGCGCTTGGCATCGGCCCGCCGTTCGGTCGAGCGGCGGGCCGGGGGCGGTTTACAACGCGTCGGGCGATTTGTCCTTGATCTCTGACCAGTTGGCCTCGGCTTTCTTGATCTGGCCGGGGATATCCTTCTGCCACTTCTCCTGAATGCCTTTGTCCAGGTTCAAGTACAGGGTTCCGTCCACGACCTTCCACACTTCCGGATCCGCCACGAATTTCTTTCCGACGGCGACGCCATAGGCGCAATAGCCTCCGAAGGCGGGGAGGTACTGTTTCGGATTGGCGATGAAGAGTTTCTTATGGTCGGCGTTGGCGAAGGCGTAGGTGACGCCCTCGTGCATGGTCACGTGATAGCCCGATCCTTTGACCGGTTTGCCGTCGGTGAAATAGGCGACGGGATCATAGCCGCTGAGGCCCGGTGTGCTGTGGGTGACATCGGCGGCGAAGGCCGGACCGGCCGCGACGCTGGCGAGTAATGCCAGCCCGGCGATGATGCGTTGTGTGAATCCTGTCATAGAGCCCCTCCTTGAACAGTGGTGGATGAGAACCGGAATGATTCTCCGGATGCAGCTCTATCGCGTGGGAGGAGAATTTCTTACAGGGCGAAGATCCGGAGGCTTGGAATGGTCGCGCGGTCCGGTGTGCTAGCGGTCGTGAGAATCAATCGCGCGTTGAATGCGGGCTTTGGCTTCGGGGGAGAGGCCGGGCGCATGGGTGTGCTCGGCCTCGGTGAGCTGGTTGCCGCTCTTGCGCAGCACGGCGCGCAAGAGGGTCAATTGATGCTGGTATTGCCGGCAGAGGAGGCAGATGCGGAGGTGCAGCTGCATGCGCAGGCGTGTGTGCCAGGGCAGTGTGCGATCCATCGCGTCGGACAGCAGCTGCGACATGTCTTGGCATGTGTAGATGGGGGAGGCGCGCCGGCTCATGCGTTGAGTCCTTCTTGTGCCTGACCGAAATACCGGCTGCCTAAGCAGTCCCGGAGTTGTTTTCTGGCCCGGTACAGGATGACGCCGAAGTTGGTCGGGGTCAGCTGGAGCAGTTCGCAAATCTGGTCGGTCTCCAGCTCATCGAGTTCCCGCAAGGTAAAGACCTGGGCCGCCCGTGGCGGGAGCCGATCCATGCAGCCGGCCAGCGCTTCCCAAAACTGGCGCCGTTCGATCAGCCGGTCCGGCGGTTCCGTCCAGGCCTGCATCGGGGCGGCTTCCGGTTTCCAATGGCCGTCGTCAAGAAACGTGTCTTCCGCTGCGAGGCCAGACGGATCGGCTTGCTGGATAGGCTCCCGGCTGGTCCGGCGGAAATAGTCGATCACTTTATGTTTCATGATGCCGATCATCCATCTGCGCTCCGCTGTCGGCCCGCTTTCCCGGTAGGTGCCTTGCAGGGCGGCCAGGAAGGTTTCCTGTACTAAATCCTCGGCGGCATCTTTATCTCTCACGCGGACGAGCGCAAACCGGTAGAGTGCGTCTCCATGGGCGTCGATGAGGGACTGGGCGTCCGTTGTGATTCGATCTGTCATGCGGCAGGTCCTGCTCCTCCGGTGCCGGTCGAGTCCTCGCTTCGCGCCGAGACCGCCGGCCTCTCTGCTGTCTATCGCGGCGGGGCTCGATTTCTTACAAGAGGGTGAATGCAGCAGCAGTATAGGGGACGCCGATGGTCCGGAGCCAGTGGGAACGTGGCAGCCTGTTGCGGCGGTGATGGAGATGAGGATGGCCGCTGTATCGCTCCGTCGGTTGGTGGTGTGGCCAGGGGTTACGCCGGCCAGGGCACGCGGAGGCTCTGCGGTGTGTCTGCGCTCTGGTCGAATTGCCTCAGCCGGACGAAGATTTCAAGTTCTTTCGGTGTCCCGTTTTCCTGATAGACGCGAAACTCGATTTGACGCTGATCCGCTGCGCTGGGCTCCAGCTTGTATCCCCAGAGAAAAAACGGTTTGCCTTGGGCTCCGGCTTCCCGCGCTTTGTTCGCAATCATCGGGGCTTCAAGGACGGCCCCCACGGTCTGCGTCGAGCGGATGCGCACCCGCCAGTTGCCTGAGTCCTTATCCGTCTCCTTGTAGGCGAGGAAGGCGAAATCACAATTCAACGGCGCATCGTAGGCCGCGATGTACCCGAGCGGGACAAAGCTGTGGACCGCATTGTCAGGTGGTGTTTCGAGTAACGGTGTTTCCATGAACGTGTCCTTTCGCCGATTTGAATGATGTGGCGATTGTCGTACAGGCGTAGGGTCGTTTTCAATCGGTGGCCGCTTCCCATCACCGTATCCGGAACGGTTCTCCTCATGGAGTCCGGACCGTTTCGCGCATCGTGTGGTGCCGTTTACCAGCGGGAAGACGTTCGGCTCCCCCTTCCTAGGTAGGATATCGATCCGCGTGCCTGGCTCAGTACAATCCGACTGTACGGAGGCTCTGGTGGCGTCTCTTTCTTATAGCCGGATCTATCCCCGGTATCCGCTCTACTACCCGGTCATCTTCGGCGGGGCTCCGTTTGTCGGAGAAGGTGTTCTGACCAACCTGTCGTTCAGCGGGTGTTCGGTCTTGTCCGATCGCGAGGTTCTCTGCGGCAGTGATGTGCGCGTGAGTATTCTGCTTCCGGATCAGGCGCAAGCGCTCGCCATTGAGCTTGGCACGATCAAATGGGTTGAGGGCCATCAGTTTGGTGTCGAGTTTCTCCGACTGCCGGATGAGACCAGGCAACGGCTCAATCGCAGGCTGCGAACCGAACTCATTCAACTGTTGAAGACCCGCTCGGATTCGCCTGACGTGCCCGTTCAGAAACGCTCGACGGCAGCTCTTGCCTGACCTGTTGCGCATCTTTGAGCAGAGTGTGTGTTTCTAGTTTTCCTCGCACGAACCAGCCGCGACCGATGCTCTTTGTTGTCGAATACGGAATCATCTTCATCTGTGATGTTGGCAGGGAGGGAGTAGGTTTCGTATTCGATCTCGTGTACTGTTGGCGCCTGGCCGGCTCGGACAGAAGGCGAAGTGTCTGATTTCTTGGAGGTAGGGTGATGCGGTTCACTGTAATACGACTATTGATGGTGGTTTGGATGATGTCGGGGACGGCTCAGGCTTTTGCCGAAGCGACGGCGTCACGGGACTATGCGCTAGGTCAGCACGGCAGTCTCCAGCTCAACGTGCCCGCTTCCTGGAAAGACAACGTCACGCAACCGCAGAACGGCCTTCCGCCGACGATTGCCTTCGGTCCGGAGAGCGGCGCGGCGTTTCGAGTATTGCTCACGCCCATCTGGTCGGACCGTTCCGGGGCGTTGCTCCCGGTCGCTGCGGACATCAGAAAAAAGGTGGAGCAGGCGGCGGCGCAGGCCAAAGCCCAGGCGCTCGAACCCGACATCGCCGTGCAGGAGATGAAAGGCACGACGGGCATGGGTTACCACTATGCGGTGACCGATCGGGCCCCGAAGCCGGGCGAATTCAAGCGGATGAAACAGGGGATGCTGCGAGTGGGAGATTTACTGGTGTCGTTTACGATTCTGTCGCAGGATGCGGCGGATCCGGTGAATGCCGAGGCGACGGCGATGCTGGAAGGGGCGATTCACTCCACCAGGCAGACGGCTGCGCAGGGGGCACCGGAGCATTCCGTTCGTCCCAATGCGCTTCAGATCACCTCGACCGAGCAGGCCCATGTGCTCACGGTTCCGGCGAGCCGCCTGGTCATGCGCCTGCCTCTTGGCGGCTTGTCGCTCACGAATAGCGCGATCGGAGGGTCTACCACCAACCCGCGCTATTTCCATTTTCGGGACGACGCCAAACAGGTGATCATTTCCGGATGGTTCGAGTCAGACCAGGCGTTTCCCGGTCTCAAGAAAATCTGGGAGGACGAGGTCACGGTGTCCAAGAAGAATGGACTCCCGGACGCGCAGCGCGTGGTGTTCGGCCGTCTGGGCAACTGGGAGACGATCGCCTATGAGCGCGCGGTTCCTAACATCACGAATTCTCACCTGCATGCCCACTGGGTGCAGGCGGGAACCTGGATCGACTTGCATGCATCGTTGACTACGAACGGGTCAAGTCAGAACGCCAGGGCGAAACTCGAATCGCTTCTTCGCGCTATCGTCGTGAAGCAAAAAACTCCGTAGGCCATCCGGGATGGAGTGTGTAAGGACTAATTCCAACACCCGGTTCTTCTGATGCACTGGTGAGCCTCGAACCCTCTTGCGGTCCGATCCTGGGGCCGCAAGAAGGTTCGGTATTGCGAGGGAAGAGTCCTGCCCGCACCCGATTATTTCACGGGAATGCTGATCACGATGGCCCCCATGACATCGTTGATCTTGAAATCCCGTTTCGGGCTTTCAGGATGGGCGTTATGGCAACCGATGCAGGCCTGAGTTATTGCGAGATCCGGATAGACGGCCTGGAAGTACCGGGCTCCTCCTTCCTTCACAAATCCGGTATATGGCTTGGTCGGATGGGTGAGAACAGTACCTAAGCCGGCCTTCTCGAACTCGCTGGAAGCGGCGTTGTGCTTATTAATCGGCCAGAGGCTGATGAGTCGATATTGTATGCCTAGCCCTTTCTTTGCCATGGTACGGCCCGACTCCATCAGGAATTGAGCCGGGAGAGGCAGCGTATTTTTCTGCTCCCAGTTCTCCGAGGCCACGACCACCCCTTTGATTTGCAACCGTTCAACGACATGCTTGGTGTAGACTTCACGGTCTGCTTCAATCACCGCATGGACATAGTCCGCCACGATTTCGATGGGCAGGCTCACGGCTGCTTCTCCCGTCGCAGCAGGGCTCGGCGAGGGAAAGCCGCTGATGCCCAATCCGAATGCTGACATGAGGACGGCCCTGAGCAACTTGCTGGAGGATGTCATAGAAACCTCCTTGGTTGCTTCATGGACGCGTCAGCATCAACTGCCGCGGTGCCATGAAGGGATGAGGTGCTGAGCTGAGATCGCTACGATGCGTGTAGTTCTCCATGGTCTCTACAGAAAGCGAGTTCTGTGCCGCATGGGCTTCGTGATGAATTGCCAGCAATTGTTCAGCTCATGTCGAATATCCTATTCGAGAAGAGGTGAATATGTATTCAAAATGATCCTGTCCTGTATCTTCCGCGATAATAGAGCCAGGAGATTATGGCCATGGAGCATGAGAGAAGGAAGGCCGGGAAGGAGCGCTGTGGGTGTTGGGACGATGGAGCGTGCGATTACAGCCGGTCTTCTTTTGGATAAGGCCGCTCTTATGCGGAGTGGATTGTCACGTCGCTGAGTGGCGAAGCCCGCGTTTGTTCAGGTCGATTGTTCTCGGTTCGCGAGCGCTCAGATGTCGCTTAAAACTCTCCCGCCTGCACCACATCTTCCAGGCTGTTGATGTCGAGCCAGTGACCGACGGTATAGAGGACCCGGATGGGCTGTTGGCGTGTGAGCAGTTCCTGAATCAACTGGGGGATGGTGGCTTTTCGATTGCCGGGCTGTGCGAGCAGGTCGGTGATGATGGTGGTGATGAGCGTGGCGGCGGTCGGCGAGACTTTCAGGAAGCCCATCCAGACGCCGTGGGTATTGGCTTCGGGGATCTCGTTGCCCAGGTGCTTGAGATAGACCTTCACATTGAACGCCCGCCGGGAGTTGGGGACGGTGCATTCGGCAAAGCCCCCGAGCCGCGCGTAACGGGTCTGTTCCCGCCAGTTGCTGTCGAGGAAGATGACGCAGTCATCCGATTCCTGGCAGAGGGACTGAGGAATGTATTTGTTAAACAGCACATCGCCGTAGGAAATGAGGGTCTGTTGCGCACGGCCCTTGCGCGACTGCAGCGCTTTGAGCAGGGAGACCAGTTCGCCGGTGTCCGCATAGTCGTCGTTATCGACATAGGTCAGGTTGGGCAGATTCACCGTCTCTTTTTTGTAGCCCCGGACGACGACGATATCTTTGACGCCGACGGCATTGTAGGCGTCGACAATACGGGCGAGGATGGGCGTGCCTTGGACCTTGACCATGGTCTTGGGCTGGTGTTCGGTGAGGTCGCCCAATTCGCTGCCGCGTGAGGCGGCCAGGACGATGGCGCAGGTATCTTCGGCGCCTTTCGGGAGATAGCGGTCTTCAGCTTCTTGCAATTCCGCGGCGTTTTGCAGCCGGAAAATTTCCGACACCGGCGCGACGTTATCTTCGATGGACAAGAGATGTTCCTGTTCCTTCAACGTGCGCGCGGTTTTCTGCATGGCGGCGACGGAGCTGCGGAGCAGGTGATTGGCCCAGATCACCATCGAGAAGTTGTGCTGCCGAAAGACATCGGTCGGCGTGGCATAGTATTTCGTCGGGACGATCACGACCGGGCAGCGATTACCCCATTCCTGTTTGAACGCCAGGATTTCATCGGGCACCGCCAGGGCGCTGTGGATGAGGATGCCGTCGGCGCCGGCCTGGCGATAGGCTTCGGCGCGGCGCAGCGCTTCGGCCAGCCCCCACCCGCAGATGAAGGCTTCGACCCGGGCGATGATGGAAAAGTTCGGATCGCTCTGGGCGTCTTTGCCGGCTTTGATCTTGCCGCAGAACTCGTGCATGTCCGCCATGGGCTGGGCGTCGCCCTTGATGAAGCTATTCGTTTTGGGGAAGAGCTTGTCTTCGATGCACACCGCGGCAATCTTGCGCTGCTCCAGCTTGCGGACGAGGCGTTGCATGTTGTTGAAGTTGCCGTAGCCGGTGTCGCCGTCGAGGAGAATCGGAATCGTGGTGGCGTCGGACATGAACTCAAGGGTTTCGAGCACCTGCGTCCAGCTGGCTTCGTTATTGTCGCGCACGCCGAACTGGGCTGAGATCGACAGGCCGCTGGCCCAGATGCCTTTAAATCCGGCTTCCTGGACGATCTTGGCGCTGAGGCCGTTGTGGGCTTCGCAGATGAATTCCAGCTGGTCCGACAGGAGGAGGTTGCGGAACTGTTTGGTGGTACTGAGACCGGGTGTCGCGCTCATGGATTCCCTTCCTTGTGCCGGCTGGAATATTGTGCCGGTGTTGGTCGGAAAGGATACCGGTTTTTCCGAGAGAAATCACGCAGCCTTTTGCGGCGGTGAACCCTGGCGGGTTCCTGTGTTCAGCTGACGGTCCCGTCTCTGAATTCCGCTCGGTCTAGCTTTTCAAAGAACGCGCCGACGCCGGGCCCCAACTGTTCTTCGAGCTGCGGATCATTATCCAGAACCGTTCTCGCAAAGCCCACGATCAAGAGAATCCGGCGGACGGCTTCCTGGGGCGTGAGGGTGAGATCCGATCTGACGGCTCGTGTGTGAATCGCAATCTCGGCGAGGAGGGTGTCCTGCTCTTCCTGGATGGCCGCGTAGGTCCCTGATGCTCGCGCCTGGTGGTGTTGCTGCATCGCCACTTCGGAGAGGGCGCGCAGGGCTCGCTCCACTGCTTGGGACGTGTCTTCATCCATGCGATCCCGGAGCCGCGCCGGCACGACCGATCCCGGCTCCAGCAGCGACTGGACGATTTTTGCAAGCGATAGTAGGTACGCCATGTCCGGGCTCCTGGATAGACTGTGATCGGGCACTGTGCCTGTTTCAGGCCTGCGATACGAAGCGGTACTATGCCATGGCTTGAGATCGGGAGCTAGTGCCTAAAGGCGGTGAGGTTGGGCACCTAGGTATTGCTGTCCGTCAGAGCGGAATCACTTTGACAACGTGGCCGATTCCTTGACTGGCTGCGCGCAATAGGCGAGTCAATTGTCCGTAGGCATTGACGCTCATACAGTACATTATAAAACCCTTTCATGATGACAACGCGCATTCATTCATGGGCTGGTGCTGAAGGTGGATGGGCTTCAACCGCACAGTGTGTTGGTGGCAGGTCTGATCAGTCTGGGTTATGCAGGGCTGATGGTGGTTGAGGGCGTCGGTCTGTGGCCGGAGTTTTCCTGGGCCGCGTATTTAACGATGGTGTCGACAAGCTTGCTGATTCCGGTCGAGGTCTACGAAATCGTTGATCACGTCTCCTTCGTGCGAGTGGGGGCGCTGTTGCTGAATCTGGGTATCGTGGGGTATCTCATCAGCCAGCTGAAACATCACCACCTGCGCAAGCGGGCAGGGTGACAGTAAACCGCGTGCCTTGTCCGGGCGTGCTCTCTACTGCGACCGTACCCCCGTGGGCTTCGGCGATTTCTTTTACGATGGCGAGTCCGAGTCCTGTTCCGCCTGATTCTCTGGCTCGCGCAGGATCAGCCCGGTAGAACCGTTCAAACAATCGGGGCAGATGTTCCAGTGCGATGCCGGACCCCGTATCTTCCACCTGCAGCACCACATGTGCGGGTATCGGCTTGAGTCGAATCGTAATGCGGCCCTCCGGCGGGGTATGGGCCAGAGCGTTGTCGAGCAGGTTGATGAGCAATTGCGTCAGCCGCCCCGCGTCGCCTTGTACGCGGGGTACAGGCTGAGCATCCACGATCAGCTGAATCTTGCGGTCTTCCGCCAGCGGACTCAATTCCTTGATCAGGTCTTGTACCAGCGGCTCTAACGCGAGGGGCGTGAGTGTGACCGGAGGACGGTCTCCGGAGAATTGCGCCAGGGTGAGGAGCGAGCGGGTCAAGGTGCCGAGCCGCTCGACCTGTCCCAGATTTGTCACCAGCGCATCGCGGTAGTCCTCGGTCGTGCGGCTTTTCTGCAGGGTGACTTCGATCGTACCTTTGATCACGGTCAAGGGAGTTTGAATCTCATGGGCCGCATCGGCGATGAATTGCCGTTGCCCCTCAAAGACGTGGTGCAACCGGTCCAACATGGCGTTGAAGACGTGGGCGAGCCGGTCAAACTCCTCGTAGGGTGCCGCCAGTGTCATCCGCGTTCGTAAGGACGGCACGGAGATCTGTTCTGCCGTGGCGGTGAGCGCTTCGACCGGCGTCAACGCTTCCCGCGCGAGCCAGCGGCTGCCGATCCATCCGACGACGATCATCGCTCCGGCAAGAGCGGCCAGAAGGAGCATGAGCAAGCGGAGGGTATCGTCCACAAGTCGAAGCGACGTTTCCATTTGCAGGAGGTACCGGACAGCCCCGGTATGGGTGACGGGAAACGAAATCCGCCTGATCGAGCCATCGTGCGGTGGCGTGATGGTGTCATATAGGGTAAGGCCGCGCTGGAGGTCGGTCAGTTGCGCGGGGGACAGCGGGGGGCGGGTCATGCTCGCCGCTCCCTTCCAGAGCACCGTTCCAGACGGACTGAGCACTACCGCTGATCGGGCGGCCTCGCGCATTTCGTCTTTCTCGTCGTCCTCCAATGCAGTGAGCGTTCCGGTCGTCAACTCGACTCGTGCGGCTTCCTGCTCGGCGAGCGTGAGGAGTTCGCGGTCGACGTGCTGTGCCAGGAGTGTCGCAAGTCCGGTATAGATCAAGACGGAAAATGCGGTCAAGAGGATGAGGACGAGGGCGATGGCCGAGCGGCGGATGTGCGTGCGGAATGCGACCATGGCTTATGCTCCGGGGGTCTTCAAGACGTACCCGACGCCACGGACGGTCTGGATGAGGGGTGGAGAAAATTCCCGATCCACTTTGGCGCGCAATGCGCGGATGTGCACATCGACGATATTGGTCATGCCGTCATAGTGGATGTCCCACACATGTTCGATGATGGCGGTTCTGGTCAGCACCCGGTCAGGATTGCGCAGGAGATATTCCAGCAACGCATATTCCTTGTTCGTGAGGATGAGTTCACGGCCCGCCCGCCAGACACGATGGGCGACCGGGTCGACCTCAAGATCCGCGACGGCGAGGCGAGGCGATTGTTCGGTCCCGCTGCGTCGGATCAGCGCGTGAATCCGTGCCAGGAGTTCCGCAAAGGCGAAGGGTTTCGTGAGGTAATCATCGGCTCCGATGTTGAGTCCGGTCACACGGTCTTCAACCGTTCCGCGGGCAGTGAGGAGGAGAATCGGTGTCTTGTTGCCGGCGGCGCGGAGCCGGCGGCAGACGGTGAATCCATCGAGCTTGGGGAGCATGACGTCGAGGATGATGAGGTCGTAGGACGTGGTGCCTGCCATGAGGAGGCCTTCCTCCCCCTCATCGGCGCAATCGACGGCGTAGCGTTCTTCGCGGAGTCCTTTTTGAATGAACCCCGCGAGATCCGGATCATCTTCCACAACCAGAATGCGCATGCAGTTCCTTTTTTAGGATTCTAACCCCCGTGCAGACTCGGAGCAATCGGTTGTGATGCGTGCGGCGCGGTCGTGACTCCCGCACCATGCTTGTACACCAGATCTCCGCCGGTGTGGCCCGTGGCGATGAGCGTGAGCAGCCCTACGGTGGCCACAGCCAGATAGGCCGCAAATGTTCGTGTGCTGAAGCGATTGCGGAGCAGCAGGCGGGAAAGCAGCAGGACTGCCATGATCACGAGCGTGATGTGTGCCCAGGTTTCGTGGGTCTCGATCAGGGCCTCGGCGATCCCCGCTTTTTCTGCCGCATCCTCCGCCATCCTGCCCGCAATGGCGGCTGCGATGCCACCGGTGAGGCCGAGCCCGAGTAACCAGAGGGCCCCTTCGCGGAAACTCTCGCGCGACAGGCTGGTGCCCAAGAGATCAAAGAAGACGCTGACGAATAGAAGGGCGATCGGAAAATGAACAAGGATGGGATGCAACGGGAAATCCATGATCGGGGCTCCTTTGTCCGGGTCCTGGGTCGATGCGGTCCGGCCGGACTCATCCGGCCGAACCGCGTCGTTCCCTGAAGGATGATGCTTACTTCTTGCTGCCGGATTCGTGCTTGGCGTCTTGAGTGTCCTCTGACACCTGGCCGGATTGCGCGTCAACGGTGAATTCCCGGCTTTCCCCGCTGTTGCTCACGACGGTGATTTCATACTCGGTTTTCCCGTCTTCGTCTTCCAGTTCGGCCTCGATGACCCGGCCTGGATACTTGTCTGTGACGGCCTTGATCGCCTGTTCTATTGAGACGGCTGTCTTGGCGATCGTCTTGTGACCCTTGTCGGCGAAAGCCAGACCGGCAAACGCGGTAAGCGATACGGCCACACAGGCGGCGATGATGAGTTGCTTCATGATGGAACCTCCTAAGGTGAATGGATAACTGCACTGTGCCATGTGCTCAGACTACTCGCTCACTGTGAAAGGCCTATGAAGCGAAGATGAAGAATTCTTCATCGAGTATCGGTCACTTACAAGGCAACTGTCTGTCATGTCTGCAATGTGTGAGTGATCTGAAGTGACGGGAGGCGAGTGATGCGGAGTGATTGCCAGACGAACTTCCTGTACGTCGCTTGTGCAGGAGTTGAGGGTCTGTGTAGCGGTCAGGTCTTGTCGGGCATTTTCGCTAACTGCGTTGTCGGATTGTACCTGGGGGCCTGGGACTTCTAGCGACCAGCTAGAAGCTCTTTGGGGGAATTACTGGTTCAACAGAAGTTCCGTTGGATCTGGCGATGAGCGTCAGTTTGGTTGTCCGGTCGAGGGCTTTGATCGCCGCTTCCCGTCGCAACGCATCCCCTTTTGAATCTGCCGATTCGGTATAGCGAAGAGTGAGCGGCCCGCGATGCTTGGTGTACTTGGCGCCTTTGCCGGCGCGGTGGGCAGCCATTCGTTGATCTAGATCGTTGGTAATGCCGGTGTAGAGACTCCGGTCGGCACATTCAACGATATACACAAGCCACATGGGGATAGTCTTCGAGTTTTCTGTTCGGGCCGACGCCCTGGTTGCAGGACGCATCTTGCCTGTCGCCGACCCTAAATGGAATATGATTTCCCGCCGTGCCGGAGTCTTCGCGTAAAAATCGAACTCCGGTGTGAGCCCGCCCGGTCTCGATGCTATACTCCGGTCCCATGACGAACACCACGACTCCCGACGCAGAGATCATGCTTTCCTTCGCCGACAAGCGGGCGGTTGTCTCACCCTGGGGCGCGTCCTTACGCCGGTATTTCCTGGTGGAATCCGGCGGCAACGAGATCGATATCGTCTGGGGCTATTCGGGCGGCAGTCAGAAGAAGGGCGGGCAGGGGGATGTGCTGATTCCGTTTCCCGGCCGCATCGCCGAGGGCCGCTATACATTCGACGGCGAGCCTTTCCAGCTTGAACGCAACGATAAAGAAGGTCCGAATGCGATTCACGGATTTGTCCGGACGTTGCCGTGGCAGGTCTCCCGTACGGAGGCGAACTGCGTCAGCTTTGACATTCGCCTTGAGGCAGAACAGTACGGCAGCAAGGGTTATCCGTTTTCACTCGCCATTCAAGTGACCTATGGTTTAGACGACAAGGGATTATCCTGCTCGTTCGACGTGCGGAACGCCGGGACGCGACCGGCGCCGGTCGGGATCGGCTTCCATCCCTATTTCACGGTGGGCACCACGTTGATCGACGAAGCCGAAGCCAGGATTCCCGGCGCGGGCTTTCTTGAATTCAATGACAAGCTGGTGCCGACTGGAAAAGTTCTTCCCGCCGCCGGCACCGAGTGGGACTGTCGCGCCTTTTGCCGGATCGGGGAGAAGAAGTTCAATCACTGCTACGTGCAACTCGATCGCGATGCCGAGGGGATGGCGACGGCAGCGCTGCGTCATGCCGTGAGCGGCCGGGTGATCGAGGTGACGATGGACCGTGCATTTTCCGCCATCGTGGTGTACACGGGCGATGCCATTGCCGATGCGCCGCGCCGCGCGTTCGCCATCGAGCCGATGACCTGCGCGTCGGATGCCTTCAATCATCCTGAGTGGGGGTTAAAACGCCTGCTCCCTGGGGAACGCTTTTGCGGCCGTTACACGGTTCACCACCGGATCGGGTCCTGACCCTCTCATTCGTCGAGCCGTTGCTATGTTTCTGTCCCTCTCCGCTGTTGCCTTCCGCACAGTCAGCACCGTAAATTGACAACGGCCTTGGACGGCTGAAAAGGCTTGTCGCGCCTTCCTTTGCCGGGGTCGATTCAATTTGAAACATGCGTTGTCACCGGTTCACCAAGATTGTCCTGCTCTGTCTGTTCTGCCTGCTATCCCCACTCGGATTCACGGCTGACGCAAAGCCTTCGACCGCGTCCAGCGATCGGTTGATTCGCCAGCAGGACGACCTCTCCGCCCTCTGGAGCTTCTACCGGCAGACCTACATTCGTGACGGGCGGGTGATCAGTCTGGATGAACAGGGCGTCACGACGTCCGAAGGCCAGGGCTATGCCATGTTGCGGGCGGTCTGGGCGAACGATCGCCGCACGTTTGAGGAGGTGTGGCGCTGGACTCAAGCCTATCTCCAGGTCCGGCCGGACAAGCTCTTTGCCTGGAAGTGGAAAGGCAAGGTCCTGTCGCTGGATGCCGCGACCGACGCCGATACGGATATTGCGCTGGCCCTCGTTCTGGCGTCGCGCCGGTTCGATATTCCTCGCTATGAACAGGATGCCCTCGCGATTCTTTATTCCATCTGGGATCTGGAGGTGCTTCACCTGAGCACCGGTTCTTATGTCACGGCAGGAAACTGGGCGGTGCATGAAGCCTATCCGACAATCCACGTGGCCTATCTCGCTCCCTATGCCTATGAAGTCTTTGCCTCTGTCGATCATCGGCATCAGTGGCGGAAGCTTATTGAGAGTTCCTACGCCGTCTTGCACTGGCTCTATGATGTTCAACAGGTCTCCCTCCCGCCGGAACTGATTTATCTCGACAAGACCTCCGGCCGGTTTGTCATGACTCATTCCAAGTCCGGACCCGTGGCGGAGTTCAGCTACGACGCCTATCCTCTCTTCTGGCGCGTGGCGCTGGATGCCAAGTGGTTCGGCCGTTCAGAAGCCAGCCTGCGTGAGAAAATGCTGGGTTTCTTCTGGGTTGAGTGGAAGGCGCGCGGGAAGTTTGTCGATCGCTACACGGTTTCGGGGGAGTCGCGTTCGACGCTAGAGGGGCTTCCGCTCTACGCGACGGTGCATGCGCTGGCTTCTCAGGAACTGCCGGAACTGGCCCGGCGGTTAACCGAACTCAAGCTTCCGTTGCTTCATGCCAATGCCCTGGCCGGCAAGAACACTCCCTATTATCTACATAACTGGCTCTGGTTCGATCGGGCGGTCGAACTGGATCAAGTACGGCGATACGACGAGTACTTCGCATTTTTGCGTCCGTTCGATGTGGCGGGATTCTCGGCGCATTTTGCCTGGGAGCTGGTTGCCGTCACGCTGGCTCTGTTTCTCCTGGCTCGATGGCATTGGGTCTTGAAGGTGGCGTTTCTGGCCTGCGGGATTGCGCTCTGTGTGCGGTATCTCGACTGGCGCGCGCATGAGACCTTGAATTGGGTCGAGGCCGGCGGGCCGTTCATCAGCCTGTCGCTCTGGTTCGCGGAACTCTATGCCTTTTCAACGGTTGCCCTTCTGCTCGTGCAGGTCGGGGTGGGCCGGAAGCCGGCGGCAGTGGGGGCGCCGGTTGCGTCGTCTGCCTTTCAGCCGTCGGTCGACATCATGATCCCGATCTATTCAGAGTCCTGCGAGATTCTTGAGAAGACGCTGATCGGGGCGGCGGCGATCGCCTATCTCAGTAAGCAGATCTTCGTCTTGGACGACAGTCATCGGGACGAGGTGCGCGCGCTTGCGGAAAGGTATGGGGCGACCTATTTCCAGGGGCCCAAGCGACATGCCAAGGCGGGCAATTTGAATCAGGCGCTGTCGCGGACGGACGGCGAACTGGTCGTGGTATTCGATACCGATCATATTCCGGTCTCGACGTTCCTGGCTGAGACAGTGCCGTACTTTGCCGATCCGCGCATGGGATTCGTCCAGACGCCCCATCATTTCTACAATCAGGATATTTTCCAGCGGGCGCTCGGCACCGGATTCCGGATTCCCAATGAGCAGGATCTGTTTAATCATGCCATTCAGGGAGGGCGGCATACCTGGGGCGGCGCGTTCTTCGTCGGCAGCGGGGCCGTATTCCGGCGGGCCGCCATTCAGGAGGTGAACGGGTTCAATCTGATGAGCATTACCGAGGACATCCATACCAGCCAGCATCTCCACGCCAAGGGGTGGAAGTCCGCCTTCGTTGATAAGGATCTGGCGGTAGGACTTACAGCAGAGAACCTCTCCTCCTATATTGTGCAGCGCCGGCGCTGGATGCTGGGGTGCCTGCAGATCTTCTTGAAGGACAATCCGCTCTTCTGTCGCGGCTTGTCGTTGCGGCATCGGGTGGGGTACTTCGCCTCCTTGTATTATTTCCTGTTTCCCCTCGCTCGCGTCGTGTTCTGGATTACGCCGCTCTATTTTCTGCTCTTTCATCTCCATCCGATCTTGTCTGACGTGTCGATTCTGGTGGCCTATGTGTTGCCGTTTATGCTGATGCTGCCGTTGTTGTCCTCCGTGCTGCTGCCCGGCTGGCCGCGGTTGCTCTGGTCATCCACCTATGAGGCGACGGTCGCGTTCCCGCTCTTCCGTTCGATGTTCGACCTCTTTCTCCCGAAGCGGCTGGGATTCAAGGTCACTCCGAAGGGGATTACGTCGGCAAGCCGGACGTTTGATTGGCGGTCGTCGTTGAGCCTGCTGGCAGCTACAGTGATTACCCTGGGAGCGATTGCCAAGGGCCTGTGGGAATTCTGGTTTTTCGGGATTGAAAAAGACGCCTATTTCTTCAACCTCAGCTGGGCCGGGGTGAATCTGGTGACGCTGCTCATCGGATTGAGCATGGCCTGGGAGAGGCCTCAGCGGCGCGGGGAAGAGCGAATCAGCCGGCGCATCGACTGCCGGGTGGAGGCTCAGAGGGGTCAGTTCTCGACAGTCACGGATGACCTGAGTCTGTCCGGTCTGTCGTTTCTTACGGCTTCCGCGGATCCGATCCCCGGAGAATTCGAAGTGACGCTGCAGGGGCGGACGCCGATGATCTGCCGGGCGCGGGTGCTATATCACGAGATTCTGCCTGGAAAGCGGATTCGCTGCGGAGCGGAATTTCTGGATCTGCAGGCAGCGCAGCGGCAGTGGCTCGTGAAGAATCTATTCGGCGATCCGGTGACCTGGGAGCGTGCGCATGACGCGCGGGTCCGCAGTCCGTTATTGATGGCCGGACATTTGTTTGCGGGATTCTGGCGGTCGCTGCGGGCGCCCGTCACGAGACGGCGGCGGATTCCGCGCCGTCGTTGTCTGGTTCCCGTGCGAATTCAGACCGGTCATGCCAGGCAGTGGGGACTGGTGTGCGATCGTTCCTCCCATGGCATGGGCGTGCTCCTGTTTCGGCGGCCTGCCGAGTCGGCCGTTCCTTGGCTGATGGGGGAGCAGAAGGGGCGGTGTGAGCCGCTGTATGTTCGACGACGATGGCTCTGGATCTGGCGGGCCGGAATACGACCGGCAGATCCGCTAGATTACTCGATTGCTCAGAAATAGAAAGGTGTCAGGCATGTTGTGTAGCCGGTTGTGTGCATTGAGCGTCGTACTTTTCATCTCGACCTGGGCGGCGGTTCCCGCGGGAGCCGATGACTTTGTAGAGTCCTGGTATATGTCCCGGGGCCGTTCCAATCTGGAAATTGAAAACTACAAGGCGGCCATTGAAGCCTTCGAGAAAGTTGTGGAGCGTGATCCGGGCAACCGTGAAGCCATGCGGAGCCTGGGGGTTGCCTATGAGAAACAGGGGCTGAAGGACAAGGCCATCGAACAGTTCGACCGGTATCTCGCCCGCTGGGACGACGATGCCGATATCGCCTTTGCCCAAGCGCGGGCGCTGGAATGGTCGCGGTATGCCTACCGCGAGAAAGACATGCTGAAGTATTACCGGATGGGGTTGAAGCGAAAGAACGATCCGGCGATGCGGCTGAGGTATGCGACGCATCTGGCCCGGCATAAAGAAACCAGTCAGGAGGCCGTGGCGCAGTACGACAAGGTGTTGGCGACGCAGCCGCGCAACGCCGAGGCGCATCGGGGCCTGGCCAAAGCCTATGCCTGGCTCGGGCAGAACGATCTGGCCTTGTATCACGCGAATCTGGCGCGGCAGCAGACGAAACGTGAATCGGGTGATCTGACGGCGCTTCGCCAGGACATGTCGAAGGGACGGGAGCCGGCTGTCGAAGGAGTGATGGGGGTGTTGGCTCAGCCCGAGAAGCTCTATGAGCTGTACGGCTTCCGGATGGGCACGCGCGGCAAGGTCGATATCACGCCGTTTACGACGACCAAAGTGGAGGTCGGGGCTGAGCATTTCTGGAATTCGTCGGAGAATCGTTCCGGCGCTTATCTGTCTTTGGGGAATCAAGTGCGATTCAACCCGTCGAATCGATTCGATGCGGTGCTGGAATATCATGGCGCGCCGCGCGGCGATGGCCTGGCCTATAAGTTTGAATATGCCTATGAGGGGGAATCGTTTTCCATTCGTCCTGGGGTGAAGCGGGAGTTCCGGTACGATTCGTTTGCGGCCTTGGCCGGGTCGCGCAGTTCCGGCCAGCTGGTGGGCTTGGCCAGATCGACGCAGTTCTACAGTGAAGTCGCGTTCGATGTGAATGCGTTGCATGTGACCGTGACACCGTTTGTGGGCTGGGTGACGGCGGAACAGCTGAAGTCCAACGGTCAGGTGGGAGTAGATACCAAGCTGTCGTTGCCGCTCTGGCAGGAGGACAACTGGGAGGTCTCCGGCGAATATCTCTTCTACCTCACCCACTATGGAGAGAACCAAGGCGGACTCCAACCGAGCCAGCGTGAGCCCTTTGCGGGCGGCTATTTCAGTCCGGACGTGTTCATCAATCAGATTCCACGGTTGGCAGCGACCTATAGCCTGGAGAATAAGGATGAACTGTATTTTGCCGCCGGTCCGGCTCTGCAGTATATCGACGAAGCGACCAAGTCAGCGGTGTTCCGTGTCGGAGGGGATGCGCACGTTGCCTATACCAAACATATTTCCAAACCATGGCTCTTTAAGGTGATGGCGGACTACACGCAGATTGCCAGCATCTATATGCGGATTCAGGTGAATGGACTATTGGTCTATACGTTTTACTAGCAGGCCGTTGTGCTAGTTCTCGTTTCTCAGGTTCTCTCAGTGAATTCCCGCTGGAGCATGCCGTAGAGTTCGAGGTCGACGAACCGGCCGAACCGGACGTAGTGTTCTCGCATGCGGCCTTCATAGGTCATGCCCACTTTCTGTAGAACTCGCCCTGATGCCGCGTTGCCCTGAAAATGTGGGCTGTAGATCCGATGCAGATTCAGTTGCATAAAGCTGTAGCGGAGGACCGCGCTCACGGCCTCGGTGCCATAGCCCTGATTCCAGTAGGGAACGCCGAGCCAGTAGCTGATTCGCGCGTGCCGGTGGCTCTGGACAATGTCCAGGCCGATGGATCCGATGAACGCCGCATTGTCCGCAAGGGTGATGGCGAAGCTGACGGCGGTGCCTCCCTCATGGGCCCGTTCCTGATCCGCGATCCATTGTTCGGCCATGCCGTTCTCGTACGGGTGCGGAAGGAATGTGCCGGCGGCAACTTCTTTGGTCCCCGCGAGCCGCTGCACGTCGGGAGCGTCCGAGAGTTGAAACGGCCGGAGGAGCAGTCGATCGGTTTTGAGCTTGGGGAAGGGTGTCATCCGGTTGATGCTATCACAGGGCGGGAAGGGGGCGCAGCCGTTCGGGGTGATCCACGCTAGCTTTTCTGATGGGCTGATCCTACAATCTCGCAGGCTCTAACACAGCCCTTCGCTCTGTCTAGCTTGAATCGATCGATTCGAGTGTTATGCGGTCTTCGTCTGAAGAGGAGGCGCTTCTCATGGCCATATCCCCTTGGTCCAGAGGCACGATAGTCATCATCGCGCTTGTCGCCGTGAGCGCTGCCACTTATGTGGCAATAGCACTTGCTGCGCCAGCGTCCGATGTTACAACGGCCCCCCGTGCAGATTCCCCACAACAGGTTGACGATAAGCCCGACATGCCCGCCACCAGCGAGGAACTCATCGCTGCAGCGCTGAAAGCAGGCGAGAACACCTATGAGGAGTCGCTTCTTCCACGAGCGTTCATCAACTATGGAGATCTGCGGGTAGAGCCGCACTTCCGAAACCCGATTGAGATGTCGAGTGCGATTGGCAGAGCGCGTCGCGTCGCAATGGCAAGCCCAGTTCAGGCCTCCTCCGCTAGCCAGCCTCACTGGGAAAACCGATTGGTTCCCGGAACAAATGTGAGAATCTGGATCATCGGCACACAGAGAGATCTTGATCGGTACGAGCTTATGGTCAAGAACGTCTGGGGCGTCTTTAAAAATTTCTTTCCTTATCCGATGCCAGATGACGGCACGAAAGATTCGGACATTAATGTGGACGACGCGATTGATTTTTACTTCGTACGATTCGACACAATTGACCCTCGCCTTCCGGCGTGCCAAGGAAATTCGGTTGATTTAGAACTGTGCACGCTGGGAGCGGATGCCGGTGTTACCCATGAGGCTCCCCCCGCGCTGGGGAATACATCGTCTGGATTCGCACTCATCAATATTGACTATCCTCCCAACGTCATCTACGACACCATCGCGCACGAGCTGGCGCATGTGGCGCAATGCCAATATGCCTTGGACGAGATGAAGCCCATGTGGTTCAAAGAGAGCACGGCTACCTGGGTCGCGTACAAGGTGATGAAGCAACTGGGTGAGGTCCCCTCGGTGGCCTATGAGTGGCTTAAGCATTCTGGCTCGTCTCCCATCTTTGCGCGACGGCCAGCGGCGCCTCTGACCGAATTCTTCGAAACCTTGCACCTCACGCTGGGCATGCCCTGGAACCAGTATGGCTCCTGGCTGTTCTTCTATTATTTGTCGATGGAAAAGGGTGACGGAATCGTCAGGTCAATCTGGCAGAAAGCCGCTCAAACGCCTGGGGCTGATGGGATCAAAGCGATAAAGGAAGTGATACCGCTTGACTATCATTTCCCTCGATTCACAGTGAGGAACTGGAACCAGGATTCCGTGCCCAATCAGTACAAGACCCAGGACGACACGTTCACGCCAGGCCTGAAACCAGGTTCTACCCGCACGATCGATGAGAGTGGTCCCTACATCAAGGAACTCCATGGTGGCACCCTGGCTCTCGCAGCCGATTACTATCTGTTTAAATTTCAGGCCGCCACCAGAAAAGTGACATTTAACAAGCTGCCTACTGAGTCCAATGCGCATGTCTGGGCCATTAAGAAAATCGGCACTGAATGGAAAGAGCCGGAGGACTGGACTGGGGAAGAGTACAAAGATTTCTGTCGGGACTGGCAGGATGAAGATCTGACGAATCTCGTGATCATCGTAAGCAACAGCGACTTAACCGCTCCGCTGCAGCGGGAGTCGAAGGTGCGGATCATTGCTGACGCTGTGGGTTGCCAGTATGTCAAAGGGTGGGCGAAAGCGACGCTGCATGTGAAAGACGATATTCAGGACGTGCGTTACACGTCAAGCCGCGTGAACTTGATTTTCAGGCCTCGCGATCCTGCGTATCAAGATATGGAGGGGAATACGCAATATGACTTGATGCCGGCCCTCGTGACCTGGACGGCGGCCGGAACAGTGCATGACTGTACGATTTCCGGACAAATTCTCGTGACGATTCCAAGCTTCTTGAATCAGCCCGTTGATCCCTCTCGTCCGGCCTATGGATACTTCAATGTTGTGGGCATGTTTACCGGCGGCGGCGACTACCATAGCATAGAGGTTTCGGCGGTCAATCCGGAGGCTGCCTTCACGAAGACCTGCCCCGGCGATCCGCCGACCGTGACCAAGCATTTCTTTCCGGGCACATACCTCCTCAACATTCCCTGGCAAGCGAATTCGTATGACGGGGACAAGATCGTCTACAAAGGAAACAAGCAGTACGACCAGGGGAAGTTGCATGACTTCATGAAATTACTCCCGCCCGGCACCCAGTTGCCTCAAATCGCGCTCGACGCGCTCAGCCGAACCTTGAGCGCTACTGGAAGCAGTCTGTATACCTGGGAGTGGGAACTCCGACCGCTGACCTCCCCTCAGACCGGCGGACCTTGAACGCCGACCGGCCGGGAACCTGCTAGCCTGGATGTGGAAGTTGTTTCCCGCATACCCAGCACAGTGACGGTCATGGGTATTCAGAGCTGATTATGCCCAGTCAGCCCCGTCTCGCAGCGGCTGTCGCTCGCGCGGGCTCGATTACCAGGTGAATGTGCCTGTGATGGGAACAGGAACCGGGGGGACACTTGCAAGGAGGGAGACTGCGCACCATTGAAACAGGTGCCGCATCGACGATCGCGTCCTCCGTTTCCTTGCCGGCCCGATCATCTGTTGCTGTTGGCGCAATCCGCTTGTTTTGTCAGCTCGCCAAGCTTCTCCAGCTCGGCCTTATGGGCGCGGTAGAAGTTCACGTTCGCCATCTTCACACCAGGCGGCATCTTGCCTCCAGGCTGTTCAAGCGTCCACGCGGCCACGCCGTTTTGGAACACAAAACGTTTTTGAGACTTCGCCCGATGCGGTTGTAACGGTGAGCATCGTCAGGCCTTTGCGTCCGCCGCTTGGGACGGTCGCGGAAATCTTGCTGTCGCTCTCGATTTTGAATGTGGCAGCGTGGCCTGGTCCGAAAGAAATGCTGCGTAGGCAGTCGCTGTTTCCAAAGCTCGTTCCCGTAATCGTCACCTTGTCGCCGGCCTTGCCCTCGTCGGGGCTGACGGTGTCGATGCTGGGGGCCATGCCGAAGCAGGCAGGAGCCTTTCCCGCAGTTTCGGCGCTCTGGTATTTCGCCTGAGTGGCGGCGTAGCGCTGAGCGCCAGGTCTTGTTGCGTGATGCGCAACATGCTATACGTAGCCTGTGATCCAATCATTCCGACACAAGGGGCTTAGGAAGTTCTTTGAGTCGGGAGGCGCGGCGGGTATCCAGCCGGACCACTCCAAGCGTCTGCGCATGCTGTTAGCGGCCTTGGACACGGCTCTGTCTATTGAGGATATGAGCGTTCCAGGGTTTCGACTGCATTCTTTGAAAGGATCGGAGCGCGGACGATGGTCTGTGTGGGTAAATGGAAACTGGCGCGTAACGTTCAAGTTCAAAGACGGGCACGCCTACGTCTTGGATTATGAGGACTACCACTAATGGCTATGCACAATCCTCCCCATCCCGGCGAGTTCATTATTCAGGTCTATCTGGATCCCAACAATCTGAGCGGCCGCGAGTTGGCCGGGAAGCTCGGCGTGGCTGCTTCAACGCTGAATCGCATTCTTACGGGCACTAGCCGCATCAGTTCTGAAATGGCGCTACGCCTTTCGAAGGCTCTTGGTCGTTCTCCGGAGAGTTGGCTTGCCATGCAGTACAACCACGATCTCTGGCAAGCCAAGCAGCATGTGAAGCTCGGCAAGGTTGTGAAAGTCAGGCTCACAGCGGCCTAACAGGTGTTTCGAGGCGGACGCGGTGAAATGTCTCGGAGTTTGGTTTGCCCTTTCGGCCGGAAAGGACAAACGGGGACATTCTAAATAATCTGGGTGTGTGCTCCGATGGATATGTACTTTGCGAACCCGACCCCAAAAACTTCCTGGAAGGCGCGGACGTAAGCCTAATCCAGCGCCCCGTTCTCAACCTTGTGCTTGGTCAAGAACGGGGAATCACCCTCAATCAATCGCTTATTTCACCAAAAACGTTTTTGAGACTTCGCCCGATGCGGTTGTGACGGTGAGCATCGCCAGGCCTTTGCGTCCGCCACTGGGGACGGTCGCGGAAATCTTGCTGTCGCTCTCAATTTTGAATGTGGCGGCGTGGCCCGGTCCAAATGAAATACTCCGCAGGCAATCGCTGTTTCCAAAGCTCGCTCCCGTAATCGTCACTTTGTCGCCGGCCTTGCCCTCGTCGGGGCTGATTTTGTCGATACTGGGGGCCATGCCGAAGCAGGTTGGAGCCTTTCCGGCGGTTTCGGCGCTCTGATACTTCGTGCTGGTGGCGGTCACTTTTTTCGCCGCAGGCTTGGCGGCAGCTGAGGGTTTGGGCTTGGCGGTCGCTTTTTCAGGTTCTGCAGAATAGCTTGGCCCGCTGAGGGCGATCCCCAGGCTTAATGCAGCAAATAGAAACACTCCTCCCATTAGACTTCGATTTCGCATGACGGTCTCCTTGTGTATGAGAGCTCACCGGGGGTGAGCCATCGGTGTGCGGGGTGAACTGCAGCCGCGCTTGTGGCGGCGGATCGGAAGGCTTGTCGTTTAGTGGTGTGGCTAGATGTTCAGTCTTCTTCCATTCTGGTTGGGGCATCCAAGGCCGGTCCTTGTCGATGCTATTCCTCGATCGTCGAAATATCCCCCGGGTCCTGTCCGAGTTCCTTAGCCTTCAGGACGCGCCGCATAATTTTCCCCGAACGGGTCTTGGGGAGTGACTGCACAATATCGATTTCAGACGGCACGCCGATCTTTCCTAGCTCTTTCATCACTTGATCTTTGATCGATTGAATCAAGGCAGGGCTTTCGATCTCGCCTTGTTTCAGGATGATAAAAGCCTTGATGGATTCGCCCACAGTCTTGTGGGGCTTGCCGATAACGGCGGCTTCGGCGACGGCGTGATGACTCACCAATGCGCTCTCGACTTCGGCAGTGCCGAGCCGGTTGCCCGCAACCTTGATCACGTCGTCAGCGCGGCCCATGAACCACATGTAGCCGTCGGCGTCTTTATGGCAGACATCGCCGGCGGTGTAGCAGTTCGGGATGGTGTTCCAATAGGTCTTGTAGCGTTCCGGATCTTTGTAGATGGTGCGCATCATGGAAGGCCATGGCTTTTTGATAACGGCAAATCCGCCGGCGTTGGCCGGAAGACTGTTGCCTTCACGATCCACGACATCGGCTTCAATACCCAGAAACGGTCTGGTGGCGGAACCGGGCTTCAAGGGGACCGTCGGCAAGGGCGTAATCAGGATCGAGCCGGTCTCCGTTTGCCACCAGGTGTCCATGATGGGTTTGTCGCCGCCGGTGACGCGATGGAACCATTCCCAGGCTTCGGGATTGATCGGCTCGCCGACGCTGCCGAGGATGCGTAAGGTTGAGAGATCGTACTTCTTGGGCCAGTCTTCTCCATAGCGCATGAGTAGACGGATCGCCGTCGGCGTGGTGTAGAAGATCGAGACGCCATAGCGTTCGATCAAATCCCACCAGCGGCCGGGGTTCGGATAGTCCGGCTTGCCTTCGGCAGTGAGGATCGTCGCGCCGTTCAGGAGCGGGCCGTAGACGATGTAGCTGTGACCTGTGACCCAACCGGGATCGGCCACGCAGAAATACACATCGTCGTCCTTCAGGTCGAACACATATTTCGACGTGATGTAGGTGCCGACCATATAGCCGCCGTGGACATGCACGACGCCTTTCGGTTTGCCGGTGGTGCCGGAGGTATACAAGATATACAACGGGTCTTCAGCGTCCAGCTTGACCGCTTCACATTCAGGGGATTCTCCCTTCAGCCATTCGTTCCAATCGATTTCTTTGGGAGCGGCAAGCGAAACTTCCGGCTTCTGCCGGCGCACGACGATGACGTGCGCAACCGTCGGGCAGGTCTTCAGGGCTTCGTCTACGACCGACTTGAGAGGAATGACTTTTCCGCGGTCGTAGCCGACATCGGCGGTGATGACCAAATGAGATTCCGCATCCTGGATACGATTGGCCAGAGCCGGAGCGCTGAAACCGGAATAGACGACACTGTGGATCGCGCCGATGCGGGCGCAGGCCAGCATGGCCACGATCTGTTCGGGAACCTTGGGGAGATAAATGGTGACGCGGTCGCCCTTCTTCAAGCCCAGCTTCTTGAGGGCGTTGGCGCAGCGGTTGACCTGGCGGTAGAGTTGCCCGTAGGTGAAGACTCGCTCGGTATCGTTCTCGCCGACCCAGATGACCGCGACTTTGTTCTTCCGGCCGTTTTTGACGTGCCGGTCAAGGCAGTTATAGGAGATGTTGCAGGTGGCCCCGACAAACCATTTCGCGAAAGGGTAGTTCCACTCCAGCACTTTGTTCCATGGCGTAAACCATTCGAGTTCCTTGGCGACTCCGCTCCAAAAGGCTTCGGGATCGGCAATCGATTTCTTATACTCGGTTTCGTAATCCTGAATATGGGCTGCGTCTTTGGTCTTAGCGCTTGGCTGGTAGGTTCGGCTTTCCTTCAATAGAGTCTCGATCTTTTCACTCATGACGCACTTACCTCCTCGGTCGATAGCCGTCTCGGCACGGATATGATGATTATGGAGAAAGGGGCCTCCCCCTGCAACCCATACATTTGTACGGGGATCTACTCTGGTGCCGAATGAGTCTTTGAAATGAACGGGTTGGCCAGGCCGATTCCTTGACAGCCGTCACAGCCCGAGGGTAGGCTCACGGAGAGCTGCTCATGCGAACTTTTCTTCGATCTATCACAACTATGTTCACTAGAAACTTGTGCGCCAGGAGTCTTGTCCTCGGGCTGTTCCTGCTTGCCGGATTGAGCGGAGTTCAGTCTGCCTCCGCCCAGTTAGGGAAACCCGAGGGGCTCTACTACAAGTCATGGGCGGTCGTCATTGGGGTCGAGCACTATCTGCTGGCTCCTTCGATTCCCGGAGCATTGGCGGACGCCAAGACGGTGGCCCAGGCATTTCGTCAGATGGGCTTCGACGAAGTGGTTGAGGTCTATGACAAGGATGCCAGCTTTCGCCATCTGCAGCAGCTCTTGTCGGACATGTTGCCGCGCAAGGTCGGGCGGATGGATCGTCTGGTGCTCTTCTACGCGGGGCATTCCGGAGTGACGCAAGATGCCGAGGGGAAGGATCTCGGCTACCTGGTTCCGTCGGATGCGCAGATCAATAATGTCGCCAAGTCCATTACCTTTGACCAGCTCAAGGACTTTACCCGGCGCCTGGCGGCGAAGCACACCCTGCTCATTCTTGATACCGCGGTTCGGGGCTGGGAAGCCACGGCGCCTCAGCAGTTGTCTCTCGAAGGCCGGTTGTCACCGGAGAACGACACGGAACGGCGTGCAATGCAGGTGATTACTGCGGGGGATAAGGGGGAAGTGTCCAAGCGTGTCGGGGATGCGAGTCTCTTTGTCAAATCGCTTTTGACGGGGTTACAGGGTGCGGCGGATCTGAACAAGAATGGCTGGCTGATGGCTTCCGAGTTGGGCGCGTATCTTGAGAAAGAACTTCCCGGTGCCACGCAGGGACAGCAACATCCGATATCCGCCAGGCTGGACGGGGATGGCGATTTCATTCTCATTGAAGGGCGCAAGGCGGCGTTTGTGCTCGGCGCGGGGCCTCAGACGCCGGCTGAACGGCAACAGGCGGCGCGAGCACAATATGACCAGGCGTTTGCGTTGCTCCAGGAGGGCAAGCGCGTAGAGGAAGCTCTGGAACGACTGAATCGCTCGATTGAATTCAATCCGGAATTCGGTGAAGCCTATGTGCTGAAAAGCTACTTAAGGCTGGAGATCTTGCCCAATCTTGACGAGGCATTGACCGCCGGCCAACTGGCCGTTAAACACGCGCCCGCGAACCCTGACTCGTACTACACGTTGGGGTTGATCTATGAAAAACGGGGAAGTTTCCCAGAGGCCGAACAGGCGCTTTTGCAGGCGCTGAAGGTGAATGCCGGTTACCAGGATGTCTATTTTTCACTCGGCACACTCTATGCCGATCATCTGAAGGATCAGGCGAAGTCTGTTGAGGCGTTTCGCCGCTATGTCGAGTTGGGCGGAACCGATTCCCGCGCGCGAGCGGCAGTGAGTCAGGCCGACACTCCAACGAAACCCTAGTCTTTCCCGCCGCCCTTGAGATAGCCCAATCCGATCTTCAGCGCGCGTCTCGTGATTTCGGCCCAGCGCACTTGCGGATATTCTGCCAGGACCGCGGCGGCCTTGGGATCCTGAATCTCCAAGCTGGCGATCTTGATAATGCCGTCTTCTATTTGAACGTCGGCCACAGTGCGTGCCTCCCCTAAGAATCATCACGGAGTGGACTGAATACGCGCAGTCTCGTCAACCGTTCATACACCGTTGCGTTGACGGAAGTAAAGTCGCATGCTAGCATGATTTCACGTGAATTTTCGAACCGTTTGAGGCTCCACGTCATCAATTCCCGTTATGAAGGAGGATCGCATGGCTACATCACAAGCGCGTTTTACGAGACTGGCCGGCACCGGGCTTGCCATTGTTCTCTTGGTCGGACTTGCCGCTTGTGGTGGCCCTCCAAAGTGGGTGCAGAAAGGGTCGGGAGCGTTCAACGAGAAGGATAGCAAGGCATTCTATGGAGTGGGGGCGGTGGTCGGTGTGCGGAACGAGCCTCTGGCCTGGGATACTGCAGAGAACCGCGCGCGCGCTGAAATTGCCAAGACCTTTGAAACATATACCGGTTATCTGATGAGAGATTACGCGGCGTCGACGACAGCCGGTGATTTCACCAGAAATACGGAAGAACAGAATGTTGAACGGGCGATCAAGACGGTCACGACGGCGACGCTGAGCGGCGTGCGCCCGATTGATCGGTATAAAGACGACAAGACCAATACCTACTACGTCCTCACCAAGCTGAACCTCGAAGAAATGAAGAACAACTTGGAGCAGGCGAAAGAGCTCAATGCGCAGGTGCGCGATTTTGTCCGGAAGAATGCCGACAAGATGTTCGATCGGCTGGAGAAAGAAGAAGACAAGCGGTTGGCGCGATAGCCCGCCGTTTCGGCGGTTTCTTTCTATGAGGATTTTTAGTGGAGGGACTGGTGTGATGGCGATGAAGTCTGGATGGCTGGCGCTGGGAGCGGTGTCGGTGTTGACTCTGGCAGGATGCGGGCATGAAACGAAAGTGACGCGTGTCGATGCCGGCGTGGTCACTGACCTGAGCGGGCGCTGGAACGATACCGACTCGAGGATGGTGGCCGAGACCATGGTGAAGGAATCACTCAGTTACCCATGGCTTGGCAACTTCACCCAAGCGAAGCATCGCGAGCCTGTTGTGGTGGTCGGCACGATTCTGAACAGCAGCCATGAACATATCAGCGTCCAGACGTTTGTGACCGATCTCGAGCGTGAGCTGACGAATTCGCAGAAAGTCACCTTTGTCGCCGGCAAGGGCGAGCGTGAGGAACTTCGGACCGAGCGCAAAGAGCAGGCGATGTATTCCCGCGAGGATACGCAAAAGGCTCCCGGAAAAGAAATCGGCGCCGACTATATGATGAAGGGCACGATTTCGACGATCCTCGACGAACTGGACGGGACGAAGGCGGTGTTTTATCAAGTGGATCTCCAGATGATCGATCTGGAGAGCAATGCCAAGGTTTGGTACGGGCAGAAGAAGATTAAAAAGGTCATTGAAAAGAAGCGAACCATTTTCTAGGCTCCAGGACTCTGTTGAGCCCTCTCTTCTCACGTTTTGCCCACAGTCCTCCGGCGCCGTGGCGCGCTGTCTGTTCATCCCTTCGATTCGCTGTGCTGGCCGGACTGCTTCTGTTGACCGCCTGTGGTCCTTCCGTTAATCGCTATCTGTTGATTGAGCAGAGTCTGGCTGTGGGTGATGCCAAGCAGGCAGACGCGATTGTTCAACAAGCTGAAAAATCCTACGGAGAGAAGAGCCGCCTGCTGTATGGTATGGATCGCGGGATGACGCTGCAACTGGCCGGCGACTACCAGCAGAGCAGCGCTGTCCTGGAACTGGCCGAGGAGGAAGTGGAACGGCTCTATACCAGGCCGGTCCGCTCCGAAGCCGCCGCCTTTCTCACCAATGACAATGCCTTATTCTATGAAGGCGATCCCTACGAACATGTGATGATCAATGTCGTCAAGGCGTTGAACTACGCCGCGCAGGGGCAGCTCCAGGAAGCCCTGGTGGAAGCCCGCCGGATCGATCACCGGCTCAACGTGCTTTCGGATAAGGTCAAGGACAAGGCGAGTTATCGGGAGGACGGGTTTGCCCGATATCTGACGGGCATTCTCTATGAGGCGACGGATGATGTGAATAACGCGTTCATTGCCTACCGGAAGGCCTATGACGCGTATGAAGCCAACCGAGGCTGGGCGCGCACGCCGGTCCCCACACAGCTCCGTGCCGATCTCTTGCGCACCGCTGACGCGCTCAATTTGACGAATGAGTTTGAGGAGTATCGGCGGCTCTTCCCTGACACGGTATGGCAGGCAAGCGCGGCGCAGCGAGGCCTCGCCCAAGTGGTGCTGATCAGCTATAATGGCCGCGCTCCCCGTAAGGAGGACCGCTTTCTTGACTTGCCGATCAGCCTGGATGCCTTGCAGCTCGTGTTGTTGAATCGCGGGTTCTCCCAGTCGCCCCGGCATCAGAACCGGGGTGTTGATAGCGTCCTGTATGGCCTCAATGGTCGTGTCGTGCGCGTGGCGTTGCCTCGATTGGTGACACAGAAAACGCAGGTGCCCGTGGAGCAGTTGACGCTGGTCGGCGAGACCGGCCGGCAGGTGAGGGTCTCTTCAGAGTTGGGGCAGAACATCTCCGCGCTGGCAGATAAGAGTCTTTCCGATCGTTTGCCCGGCATCACGGTCAAGGCGTTGGCTCGTGCAGCCGTCAAGTTTGCGCTGGCCGAAGGGGCCACACGTGGGGCCCAGCAGGCGGCCGGCAAAGATGCCGCTCCCTGGGTCGGAATCATCGTCAGCCTGTTGACGAAGGGATGGGCGGTGGCTTCGGAAGAGGCCGACAAGCGGAGCTGGCAGACTCTTCCTGACGAAGTTCACATCGCTCGCGCGTGGGTCGACCCCGGGCAGTATGCAGCGTCAGTGCAGCTGGTTGGGCGGGGAAACGATCCGGCGACGGAGAGTAGGCGCACGCTCATTCTGGCTCCGGGACAAACTACGGTCATGATTCAACGGGTGATTCAATGAGGGCACCGGCCGGTCTGAGGCGTGTTGTCGTACTGTCACTGGCCATGCTGTCCATCGGAGGAATGGCCCTTTCGGGTTGCACGTGGTTTGGGGGGAAGTCGAAGCCGGCCTGGGTGGATGGAGCGACGGCTGAATTTTCTTCAAACCAATATCTGCTGGGGCAGGGCCAGGCCACGAACAAGAGTGCGGCAACCGATCAGGCCTATGCGGCCGTGGCCAGAATTTTTAAGGCCGAGGTCGCGGCGCAGGCCAAGGATTGGGAATCCTACCTGCTGGTCGAAAATCGCGGAAGCACGAATACAGAACGGCGATTGACGCTGGATCAGGTGACGAACGTCTCTACCGATAAAGTCCTTGAGAACGTGAAGATTCTGGATACCTGGTATGACCGGCATCAGGGGCTGCATTATGCCTTGGCGGGGATGCATCGCGGCCAGGGCGAAGCGGCGATGATGGACAAGATGCGCGAGCTGGACCGGACGATTGAAACCGATCTGCTCGAAGCGAGGCAGACCACCGACAAGTTGACGAAAGTGCGGGACCTCCGGCGTGCCACAAGGAATCTTGTGATGCGTGACGCGTACAATGCGGATCTGCGCGTCATCCGTTCCTCCGGCCAGGGGACTCCGGCAGCGTATCGTGTGAACGAATTGTCGAATGAACTGGATCAATTTCTTTCGACGAACCTGGTGCTCGCGGTCGAGGTGACAGGGGATCATGCTGAGCCGATCCAAGGTTCGCTCACGGAAGGGCTCATTCGTGAGGGATTGCACGTGACCACCCAACGGGCCGGCAGCGAATTACTGGTGCGTGGCACCGTGCGTATCTGGCCGATCGATGTGCGCGATCCGCAATTTAAGTATGTGCGGTGGTGCAGCGATTTCGATGTGGTGGAGTCCGCGACGCAGCGTGTGGTCGGCGCGGTCTCGCGCGGCGGGAAGGAAGGGCACCTGTCCGATCGCGAAGCCACCGCGAAAGCCCTACGGGTTATTCAACAAGAATTTTCCTCAGACCTTGCCAAAGCGATCGCATCTCATGTATTTGGAGAGGCGTCATTGCCGGCCCAGGCGTCATCACCGGCCGGGTGCCCGCGAGAATCCACACCGGCGAATCCGGCGTTACCGAGCCCCCGCCCATTTTAATGAGGAGGACACCAGCACTGTGACACAGTCTACAGAGAAATCGATGGGCCGCGCCCCACGGAGCCGCGGACGCGGGCTGACGAAGCCCGGACGGAAACTGTCGAGCCGGTTGGCCAAGCGCAAGCTGGGCGATCGGCTGAAGGACGACACCGCGTCGTTCAATCAAGGCAACCTGGCCGATACGTTGCGCAAGCAGGGGTATGAGGAAGTGCCTCTGGATGAGCTGCAGGATCGACTCTCAAAACTCCAGGGGCCCCTGGCCGCCCTGATCATGAAGGGGAGGGTGTGACAGGATGCCATACTACTATTTTGATTCCACTGCGCTCGTGAAGCGCTACAGCATGGAACGAGGCACTCGCGTCGTCAACAAGCTGATGGTCAAGCGCGGGAAAGTCGCCATTCTGCCGACCTGGACGGTCACGGATTTTTACGCCACGCTTTCCAATCGAGCCCAGCAGGGAGAAATCACCCGGGACGATTGTTATTCGGTTTTGTATAAATTTGAGCTGGAATCCAAAGGCGGACTCTTTGAGTTTATTGCGCCGACAATGGGGACGTATTTGGCCACCAAAGAGTTGGTCCTGGAGTACCCCTTTCTACGGGCTACGCAAGTGATGCATCTGGCGTTGGCGCTGGAGTTGAAGCCATTGCGGTTGACGGTTGTGAGTGCCGACGCGCAGCTGTTGGCGGCGTCGAAAACGGCAGGCCTGCACATCATCAACCCGGAAGACGACTAAGGACAGGCACGCGTCCCTGGCTCCGGGCGCCTATGGACATTGGTATTCGGCAACCAGGGATACGATGACCTGGTTCCAGTTGTCCGCAGATTCCTGAAGACGCTTGGCCTCCTCCAGGAGGCGGGTGTCTTGGGGGGAAGGCTCCTTCCCATCAGACACGTGAGTAAGAGTTGTGTGCCCGAGGGCCAGGCTGCCGCAGACTCCCGATGAAGCCGGCAATTGCCCCCCGGCTCGTCGAAAGAGTGCCATGGCCCGGTAGGTATGTTCCTGTGATCTAAAGAGCGCTTCCTGGCCTTTGCGGAATGCCGTCTTCCATCCGGTCTCCCTCTTGCTGAGTTGAGCGGCGAGCAACGCGGCTCGCCCCATCATCATCGCGGCTCCATCCGCATCGTCGTTCCCGATCGCATCTTCGGCTTTCGACTGGAGCCGGCCCAATTCAGCCTCGTCTCCAACGACCTGCGCGCCGCTAAGAATAGGGGACATCGTGAGGCCTGTGAGCAATAACGCCGTCAACCCGCCGATTCGAAAGGAGCTGGTCATCAGACAATCCTCAATGACATTGTTATACATTGGTACTCTACTCACGAGTGGCTATGGCTGGCAAGTTGCCACAGTCTTGAATGGATCAGTATAATCCGCTGCTTTCGAATGGATCGTGGTGTGGCCGGGTTAGCCGGCTTTTTCTAGGAAGGAGCTGATCGTGCAGTATTGGGTCAAAGTGGTGTTTGTGGATAATCAGGAATTGCTGATCAAAGATGCGGTCAGTCATCGATTGTCGGAAGACCAGGAGTTTATTTACTTGGAGTCGCCGCGGGAAATGATCCTGGTCCCGATCAAACAAATCAAATATCTCTCCTGCGATGCGGCGGTGTTTGCGTCCAAGAAACCCGCTTGACGGACGCCACCCCTGATCCTGAGGAGCGCGCGCATTTGCTAGGCGGCGAGCTGTAGCAGATTCAGAATGGCGTGATTCCATCCGATCGGTCCGATGCCCTGGGCATGAATCAATTCTGGGACATCGATGTCGCGATCGTATGATCCGTCCGATTTCTGTACCAGCACCGGATGATCCACCGCGAGCAGGAGGGGGAGATCGTTCAGGCTGTCCCCGATCCCTACCGTTTCAACATCGCCCGGTGGTCCATCCAGATTCCATTGACGTTTGTAATAATGGAGCAGCTTCAAGGCGGCCTGCCCCTTGTTGTTCAGTCCGGTCAGATGAAAAAAACGCCCGCCCTTCGTCCATTGCAACCCGCGCGTGACGATCTGACGGCAGACCTCTGTGATAATCGTGTCTGGGCCTTGCACCAGATAGGGTTCGTCGTACTCGCGGAGCTTGGCCCGGAGTGCGGCTTCCCGGGATAACCCGGTGAGCTCCATAATCTCATCGATGGAAAGATCCCCGAATCCTATCAACGGCGTACCGACGGCTTCCTCGATTTGCTTGAGGACGTCGCGCAACATGGCGTAGGGCGTTCCGAACTCAATGACGTGATAGGTTGCCCGTCGCCGGGCCCGCTCGAGCGGGAATCCAAATGTGCCGAGCGGCACGAATACGGCGCCGCCGTTTTCAACGATGAAGGGGCCCTGGTGATTGAGTTGCTGGCGAAGCGGTTCGATTTCCGCACGCGTCTTGCTGGAGACCAGGACGACGGGAATATGGTTTTCCTGGAGTCGTTCGAGGGCCGGTCGAGCCGCATCGAACGAATAGGTCTGGCTGTCGAGAAGACAGCCATCCAGGTCGGTGAAGACAAGGTAGTGTGGACGCATGGGGGCCTCAATGGTGGTGAACATCATCATGACTCGGTCCGTGCAATGGAGCCGCCAGCCGGCGCTCAAGAAATGACCGCGCGAGGTCCTTGCCTCCCAATCCGAACGCCAGCGCAGCGGCAAAGACAATGCCGCCCCAGGTAATGCCGAACCCGACCGCCACGATGTGTTCTGCAATGCCCAGTTGCTCAAGGGCCATGGCGACGCTCAGCAACTGGATCGTCCAGCGGGCCGCCGAGGCAATCAGCCGGGCCGGCGGGAGACCGGCATTGACCGCGGCGATCAGGACTCCCTGGGCCACGAAGTTGGAGATCAGGTAGCCCGTAATTCCGATCAGCGTGGCGATGACGAGATGCGGAATATAGGCGACGGTAGCATGGGCCAATCGGCTGATGGAGTCGATGTGGAGCGCCTCAAGCGAGGCGATCGACGCGAAGAGCAGAATGAGCCAGTGGATCGTTCGTCCGATGAGATGGGAGGGGGCTGATTTGATCCCGCCCCGCAGGAACGTGGAGGTCAGGCCCAGCCGATCGCTCATCCGGTCCAGTCCGATCACTCGGAGAAACCGTTCGACCGCGTGGCCTGCGAACCAGGCGGTGCCGATGCCCGCCAGCAGCAGCAGGCTCATGGCCAACACATTGGGGACGATAGCCAGTGTTTGCCGGCCGAGGACGGTCACGGGTTCCAGTAATGTCTCGATCCACTGTGATGTCATGATGCTCTCCTTTACTCCCCATGCCGGGCGGTGCCGCTGCTTAGAGCCACCGTGTCACGAGATATTCTTTCCGGGACTCGAAGGTCCGGCACAGAGATTCGATATGGTGTTCCGCCTCGCGAGTGGTCAGCCCCTGTGTCTGCAGAACGAACGAGGCGGTTCGACCGAGATACAACGGCGTGAGTGCTTTCAGCAGGTGATCTTTCGGGAGCACGCCGGCGTGATAGGACAAGGCCGTGTCATAGATCACCCGGACCCAGAGGTCATCCGGCATCCGGAAGGCAGTCGTAGAAACTCCCTGTAACGAGTTGAGTTGGGCCATGCTCTCTTCCGACAATATGCGACTCCAGATGGTCTGCAGGTCTTGCAGACCCTGCTGAAACACCTCCAGCATCCGGTCGACGTTCACATGGATCGGTTCCACGCCCGTTTCGTATTGAAATCCGAAGAGGGGTACCGGTTCAGAGGCTCTCACGGGGATCCATGTGGCGGGATGGGTCTCCATCAGGCTGAATAGGGCGCCGGTGACTTGCGCCAGCATGTCGGAAAGGTCGGCTGCCGGATCTTTGGGGTTGTGAATTTTCGCGCCCAGGAAACTTTGGCAGACGCGCGCGCCACTGGTCAGCGCCTCGGTGGTCATCCAGATATCGATGCCGAATCGTGCCACGTCGGATTCCCAGACGTGTCTGTTCAGGTAATGTCTGGCAAGGCCGCCCGAAAACCCGAAATCGCCTCCGATGGGTTGGCGAACCTGATAGCCATACAACGCACGGGTCAATGGATAGGCGATACTATTGGTAATCGTTCCATCGTACTTATGGCGTTGATAGAAGGGCGCGACGTAGTCAAAGCCTTCTTGCACAATGGGGCGAAGGAGCAGTTCGATCCATTCGGGTGTGATGCTGCGAAGGTCTGAGTCCACCACCGCGCAGGCCTGAACGTTCAGGCGTTTGGCGATTTCAAAAATCGTGCGGAAGGCGCTCCCTTTACCGGGAATCCCATGGTAGGGCGTGACGATGCGATGGAGCGGACTCTGCCGGTCGCCGATAAACAGCACATCAAAATCGACTAAGGTGTCGGCGACGATCGCGGGGGTGCCGTCAGTAGACCCTCCGTCGGCGTTCACCAGGACGGCCCGACGGTCCGGGAAGTATTTGGCGAGGCCTGCCCGCACGGCCCGTACGACATGGCCGATCGTGTCGGCATTGTTGAAGCTCGGGATCCCGACGAGCAAATCTGCTGTGCCGATCTGCTCGACAGTGCATTCGGTCTGGGCCGCGAGGGGAGTGATGGTCGCATTCATCATGGGCATCATGTGAATCGGTTACGAAGTTCTTGTGAGTGGAGTGTGCTGGTGTGCAGGGGCCAGCTCGCTGGCCGGTTCCCACTCATGGTCACTTTCAACCGCATCGATCAAGAGCCCGAAGACATCGGGGACGGCGGCCACCACCCGGCTCCAATTGGAGATCATGGGGACGCCTAGGGGATCTTCGATGAAACTTTGTGTGGCGAGCTTCATGCCTTTCAGAAACACCTCCACAGCGGTGCGTTCCTGGTGGCGATCGAACTGGAGGGAGTTGATCATCGCGTCATTTTCGTAGCGGCTGATCGCATCTTGCGCGGCCTGGAGGTACGTGGCTCGCAGTGTCTTCAGCAGGCTGTCTGAGAGAATGACGCCGTCGCTGGCCAAATTTCTGAAGAGGGCTTTGGTAATGTCGGCCGACATCTTTAAAAGGCCGGCATCAGGATTATCCGCTGAGAGTTCCTGGTGCTTATGCTCATAGGCATCGGCGATGTCGACCTGGCAGACGCGGCGGAGCGCGCAGTTGCGGTACACCTCGGCGAGGACACCCACTTCGAGGCCCCAATCTCCCGGAATACGGTTGATCCAGGCGAGATCGCTGACCATGGCGAATTCACCGGCGAGCGGATAGCGGAAGCTATCTAGAAAGGTCAGGAGGGGATGTGTGCCGACCAGTTGCTGGAGGCTCCGTAGAAGGGGGGTCATGAATAGCCGAGTAACCCGGCCATGGAGCCGGTCGGTAATCCGGCTGTAGTAGCCTTTGGCGAATTCGTATCCAAGATTGGGGTTGGCGATGGGATAGCAGAGCCGGGCGAGGTACTGCCGATCGTAGCTCACAATATCGCAGTCGTGCAGGGCGAGCACTTTGCTTTGGTGGCGGGCGAGTACATAGCCGAAGGCGGTCCAGCAGCCGCGACCTTTGCCGGCCAGACCGACATCGATGGCATTGTCGGTCAGACGCTTCAAGATCTGCTGAATCCGGCTCCCGTCGTTCCAGATCACCCGGACGCGCTGTGGGAGGATCGAGAAGTACTCCTTGGCCAGGCGGAACTCCAGCGCCGAAGCCCGATCCAGAGAGATGACAATCTCATTCACATACCGTACTTCGGTCAGTGTCTCGACAATCTTCCTGAGCGCTGGTCGCTGGAGCTCTGAATAGAGGGAAGGGAGGATCAGGGCAATCGGGTTCGTCGAGGCGTGCCGCTGGAGTTCCGCCTCAAGCTGTTCAAGGTTCGGTCTGCCGAGCCGATGGAGCACGGTCACCACGCCGTTTTGATGAAAGTCCGACATGCGGTTCCTCCCTGTCAGTCATGGGCGAGCAAGTGGGATAGAATATGGGAAACCCTTGATCGCCTTATTAAAAGAAGCAACGCCTGTGCCGCTCTGGTTCCCTAACTAGGGAAGTGACGACGGTGATACTAATACCTTGATCTCCTAGAGATATTACGCTGGGAAGTCCTCTTAGCTGGGTGGATATGAGGGGTGACTTCTGTATGGCCAGTGAAGAGTTGATGGTGAAGTCCTTCACTCCAGTCAACCTGTATGGGAGAGGTAACCTCACGGAGACCGATACGAGTTCGTCCGTGAGGCAGACGACAGTCTTACTTTGATGCGGAGCGGCCCTTCTGTTACGAGGCAGGCGGCACCTCAGCGCTGCGTATTCACTGTAGAGTAACAATTGGGGCTGCGTTGATGAACTAGGCGAATCCCGAGGCTAGGAGGAAGAATGCCCTAGCCTGGACGTGCTGTGTCCGCCGGTCGAGTATTTTCGGCGTTCGGTGAGCCTGTGGCGAGTGATGCGCGATATGGTGGACCGATTACGCGCTCAGCTTGAGCCCAATCATGCCCAGCACAATCAGCGTGAGCGACAGGAGCCGCAGGGGGGCGACTGATTCCCCCAAAATGACCATACCGAGAAGCGCTGTGCCTACCGTTCCGATCCCGGTCCATACGGCGTAGCCCGTGCCGACAGGAAGGGTCTTCAGTGCCTGTGAGAGAAAATAGAAACTGGCGATCATGGCAACGATCGTCCAGATGCTGGGCCATGGCCGCGAGAATCCTTCAGTATATTTCAGGCCGATTGCCCAACCCATTTCAAGCAGACCAGCCAGGATCAGGTAGATCCACTCCATTGATACCGCCTCCTTCGTCACGGGTGCAGTCACAATTGTCAGGTGGTAAGCCGGCCAGTTACCGCTCGAAAATCAGCATGACATAGGCGAGAAAGAGCAGCAAATGCACCGCGCCAAGCAAGATATTTGTGCGGGCGCTGGCAAAGGTCAGGAGACTGAGACCAAGCGTCAGCAGCAACAGGGTCATGCCGACGGCATCGAGCCCGAGGATGATGGTCTGGTCCATCACAAATCCGATGGTCAGGACAGCGGGGATCGTCAGGCTGATGGTTGCCAGGACCGATCCCAACAACAGATTGACGGAGCGCTGCAGTTGATTGCCCATCGCAGCGCGCACCGCGCTCATCGACTCAGGAGACAACACCAGCACCGATACGAGCACTCCGGCCAAGGCCGGGGGAGCGTGTAATTCGTGGATGGCGTGGGTGATGGGGACTGCAATCTGGCCGGAGAGGATCACGACGGGCAGCAGGTGCACTACCAGCAACAGCATCAGATGTAACGCCGAGCGGTCTTGGTCATCGGACGAGCATTTCCAGTAGGGGGCCTCCGTTGGTTCGAGCGAGGCCGGGGCCATGAAGTAGTTGCGATGGCGGAAGATCTGCATGGCGAGAAAGACCGCGTAGAGTCCGATCGACATGATGATCAGAAACACCGATTGGCGAGGGGACAATGTCGGACCCGGAGAAGACACCGTGAAATTGGGCAGGACCAGGCCAAGCACGGCCAGGGGAATGATCACCGCCAGGAAGGCGTTCGCTCCTTGCAGGTTGTACGTTTGTTCGTGATACCGCAGGCCTCCCAGCAGGAGGGAAAAGCCAATCATTCCATTGAGCGCGATCATCACCACGGCGAACATCGCATCCCGTGCGAGCGACGGGTTTCCTTTGCCGGTCAGCATGACGGCACTGATCATCGTGACTTCAATCCCGGTGACGGCCAGCGTCAAAATGAGCGTCCCTCCCGGTTCTCCCAGTTTCGTCGCCAGGCTCTCGGCATGCCGGACGACAGCAAAGGCCGACAACAGGATGACCGTGAAGAGCCACGCGAACATGAGTGCAAACCAGGCCTGGTGCGAAAGATCTCCCAGCCACCTCTGCCCGAACACAAGGAAGGCGACCGACGTGCCGCCGCTCACGAATAGAGACCATTCCTGCTTGATGGTGGGTAGCACGTTCATTGTATGAAGACTGACAGATTGCCCTTCACGAAGCACTTGTCATGTGCAGGTTATTTAAAGATTTCGACGATCAGATGAGAGCGCACCAGGGCTATTGCCCTCCATGGGCGGGTTCGATGACGGGGTGGCTGTCTGTCGGCGGAGCGTCCTGTTGGGTACGGCTCTCGATCCATCGGTAGAGGATCGGAAGGACGATCAACGTCAGCAACGTGGAGCTGACCAGTCCGCCGATGACGACGATTGCCAACGGGCGCTGAACCTCCGAGCCGATCCCATGGGCGAAGGCGAGAGGGGCCAACCCCAGCAACGCGACCAACGCGGTCATGAGGACCGGTCGCAGGCGCAGCAACGCCCCGGACATCACGGCCTCGTCCAGCGTGGCGCCTTCCTCGCGCAGGGCATTCATGCAGGAGACCAGCACGATCCCGTTCAGCACGGCCACGCCGAAGAGGTTGATGAACCCGATCGAAGCCGGCACACTGAGATATTCTCCGGTCAGCCAGAGCGCGACCACACCCCCGATCAGCGCGAAGGGAAGGTTCAGAATGATGAGGGCCGCCTGACGCAGCGAGTCGAAGGTGGAGTACAGCAACAGGAAGATCAATCCGATGGTGATGGGCACGATGAGGCGCAGTTTGGCCATCGCCCGCTCCATATTTTCGAATGAGCCTCCCCAGGCGACGGTGTAGCCGGCGGGAAGCACCACCTGGGTGGCGATCTTCTGCTGTGCTTCAGTGACCAAACTGCCGATGTCCCGTCCCATCGTATTGAACCCGATTGAGACATACCGTTGGAGCTTTTCCCGGCTGATCCGGCCGGGACCTTCCTCAAGGCGAACGCTTCCAAGGTCGGCGAGAGGGATCAGCGCTCCGTCCCTGCCGGTGACCAGAATGTTGCTGATCGTCTCGGCGCTGTTCCGGTATTGCTCGGGGAAGCGGACGATCAGTTCAAAGCGTTGCTGCCCTTCGTAGACGCGCGTCGCGACTTCGCCGCCGATCGCGGTGCCGATGATGTCTCGCACGTCGGACACATTGATCGCGTGGCGTGCAATCTTGCCGCGATCGATGTCGATGGTGAGATAGGGTTGTCCGAAGAGTTGCTCTATCTTAATATCCCGCACTCCTCGCACGGTGCTCAGCTGGCCGGCAATCTCCTCGGCCTTGCTGTGCAAAATCTCCAGGTCTTCCCCGAACAGCTTGACGGTCGCTTCTGTCCGGACGCCGGAGATCAGCTCGTCAACCCGCTGTTGGATGGGCTGGCTGATCAGGAACGTCGCACCCGGGATTCGGGTCAATCGCTCGCGGAATTTCTGCATCAACTCAGGCATCGTGCGTGCGGTCGTCCATTGGTCAAGCGGGCGGAGCCGGACGACGGGGTCGCTTTCGTTCGGTTCCTGCGGATCGTTCCCCAGTTCCGTGCGTCCGATCTTTGAGACCACCATTTCCACTTCAGGAAATTCCATCATGGCCTGCTGCATGCGCTTTTCGATTTCGATAGAAGCGGGGAGGGAGACACTCGGCAGCCGAATCGTTTGCGGGGCGACAGATCCTTCGTTGAGAATCGGGATAAATTCGCTGCCGAGGAACGGAAACAATGCCAGGCTGGCGAGCAGTGAGCCCACTGCGCCCACCAGCACGATGCTGGTATGGTCCAATGCCCACCGGAGCGACGGGGCATAGATGCGCTTGGTCCAGCGGACGATCCAGGGATCTTCCTCACTCCCTCGCTTCAACATGAGGGAACAGAGGACCGGCGACAGCGTGAGCGACAGCACCAGGGAGGTCAGCAGGGCGATCATGATGGTATAGGCGAGCGGCTTGAACATCTTGCCCTCCATCCCGTGCAGGGACAGTAGCGGCAGGAACACGAGAATGATGATCAGGATGCCGAAGACGACTGGCTGGCCTACTTCCTTGACGGATTTGGTGATCAGCTCGAGGCGCGGGATCGCGGCGGACGAGTGTTCCGAGAGGTGTCGGTAGACGTTCTCGACGACGACCACGGAGCCGTCCACGATCATGCCGATCGCGATGGCCAGCCCGCCCAGCGACATGAGATTAGCCGTGAGTCCGACCTGGCCCATGACGATAAACGTGGCAAGGGGGGACAGCACCAGGGTCGCGACGACGATCAGCGCGCTGCGGAGGTTCCCCAGGAAGAGCACCAGTACCACGATAACCAGCACCACACCTTCGGCCAGTGATTTATACACCGTGCTCAAGGCGGACGTGATCAATTCGATCCGGTCATAGAACGGCACGATACGCAGTCCGTCCGGCAGCAGATGCAGGCGGTGTATGTCGTCGATTCGTGCCTTGATGCTTTCGACGACGTCACGCGCATTGCCCCCTCGCAACATGAGGACGATCCCGCTGACCACCTCGCGATCTCCGTTCAACACGGTTGCCCCGTGCCGGACCGCATGGTCGATCAACACCTGCGCCACATCGCTGACAAAGACCGGCGTGCCGCCGGATTCCTTGATGACGATGCGCCCGACGTCTTCGAGCGATCGAATCAGGCCGATCCCGCGCACAATATATTTCTCGTCGTGCTTTTCCAGAATGTTGCCGCCGGCGTTGGCGTTGTTGCTGGCCACGGCGTCGAAGACCTCGCGGAGAGTCAGATTGTATTTGCGCAACATGGCCGGCTCGACCAGTACTTGATACTGCTTGACGAAGCCGCCCATGGAGTTCACATCGATCACTTCCGGCGTGCTCTTCAGCAGCGGCCGGATAATCCAGTCCTGGAGTGTGCGCTGATCGATCAAGTTTTGGTGAGTCACCGCTTCGTCCGGGACGGGAGCGCGGGCGTCGGCCAGGTAGTACTGGAAGACCTCGCCCAACCCGGTGCTGTTCGGCACGAGCATCGGCTCTGTGCCGGGGGGGAGCTGCTCTTTTACCTCGATCAGACGCTCCAGCACGAGCTGGCGCGCAAGGTTGATGTCCATCGCATCGTCGAACACGATGGTCACCAGTGACAGACCGACCTTGGTCAGCGACCGCATTTCCATGAGCGCGGGGACGCCAGTCAGTTGCAGTTCGATCGGGTAGGTGACCAGGCGTTCAACTTCTGCGGGAGACAACCCGGGCGCCTTGGTGACGACCTGTACGAGCACGCTGGTGACATCGGGGAACGCATCGATCGGGATGGTTTGAAAAGAATAGAGGCCCCCGATGCCGAGCATGATGGCGAAGATCACGATGAGCATGCGCTGGCGCAGTGAAATGTCGAGCAGGCGGGCGACCATCAGACTTGTTTCTTCAAGAATTCTGATTTCAAGATGAAGGCGCCGTGCGTGACGACCGGCTCGCCTTCGGTGAGGCCCCCGAGGATAGTACTATGGGTGCCGTTGGATTCCCCGACGTGGACCTCGCGGACTTCATACTCAGTTACGTTGCGTTGTACGAAGACGAAGGTCCGGTTCTGGTCCCGTTGCAGCGCGGCTTCCGGGACGGCCAACCGGTCCGGCTGCGATTCGGAGAAGAGGCGGATTGTGGCGAACATCTCCGGTTTCAGCCGTCCCTCGGGGTTGGGGAGTTCGAGCCGCAGTTGCATCGTGCGGGTGGCGGGATCCAGGACATCGCCCACATAGGTGATCGTGGCCTTGAACGTTTCCCTCGGATAGGCATTGATACGCACCTCTGCCTGCCTGCCTCCGGAGGCATGAATGGAATGGACGAAGGGAATGTCTTTTTCAGGAATGTTGGCCCGCACCCAGACTTCAGACAGATCGGCGACCACGAACAATTTCTCGGTGGTCTCGACGACTTCTCCCCTGGTCAGGTTGCGTCCGATGATGCGTCCGGCGAAGGGCGCCACAATCGGCACATGGGAACGGATGTCCCGGCTCTTGTCGAGTCGGCGAAATTCGCCGTCGCTCATGCCGAGAAGTTTGAGATGGTCGCGCGCCTCATGAGATTCCGCCTGCATGCTGAGCAGTTCGGCTTGCCGGCGCTGAGCCTCCGCCTCGCCGATCACTTGTTCCTGCAGCAGGAATTTGGCCCGCGCATAGGCTTGTTCGGCGACATGGAGTTTTGCCCGCGACTTCAGATAGGCGGATTGCGCCAGGCCCAGGTCGCTGCTGTATAGAATGGCCAGGAGGGCGTTGGCTTCGACCTGTTGCCCCAAGTCAGCGTAGACATCCACGACCCGCCCGCGGACCAGGGTCGTAATGTCGGCCATGGCGCGCTCGTTGGGTTGTAGAATGGCTGGAAAGTCCCGATAGGTGCGGAAGTCTGTTCGAGAAGCCGGTTGAACGACGAGCCCGATCCGGGCTGACTCCTCCGCAGACAGTGTAATCAGTCCGGGGGTGGAGGCCGCCACTGGTGTCTTGACCTCAACCGTATCGCCTGGGGACCGGTCGCATCCTGAGATGATCGCGGCCAGGCCGAGCAGGACACCGGCGGCCAGGTGACGGGAGTGCCGGGGCACCGCCTCCCACGTCATCGGCTGCTTCCTCAAGCTTGTTCGTCCGATTTGGAGTAAAGTCATAGCGTTCCACCCACGGCTCGTTCCAGGCGCGCCAGGGAGACCGATAATTCGTACCGCGCTTGGGCATAGTCCATCTGGATCTGGCGTTGCACGCGCTGGGCATCAAAGACATCGAGAAGACTCGACGCCCCTTGCTGGAAACTGAACTGCGCGAGTCGTAAGGCTTCTTGAGCTTGTTTCAACAGGCCTTTATCGAACACGTCGATCAGTTCGGCCGTCGTTCTAGCATCTTGATAATGCTGGAAAATGGCTCTCGCCAGTTCGTTGCGGGTCCGCAGTAACTCGGCTTCGTGATGCCGCTTGGATCCCAGCGACGCGGCGATTTCTCCCTCCCGGCGGTACCAGAGCGGCATGGGGATGGACAGGCCTCCTTGCACCGCTTCCCGGCCGATCTCGCGCCAGTAGCTGCCGTTGACCGTCACGCTGGGAATTCTCGATTGTCGCTCGAATTCGATCTTCCAGTCCGATTGTTCGACCGATTTCAGCAGCCGTTGAATGGACGGATGCTGAGTGCCCATGCGAACGATCAATCCGTCAAGGTGGACCTCCTTCGACATGCCCATGAAGTCGCCCTGAATGACATACGTTGGTCCGAGCGCGCCGCCGGTCAGGGTATCCACTACGGCCCGATTGATGCGCACGGCGTTCTCTGCGCGGGCGAGCTGTTGCTTGGCTTTCAGGACTTCGACTTCAGCTTTAATCGATTCGAATTGCGGCGCTTCTCCTGATTTCACACGAGCCTTGACGATCCGCGCGACGCTCTCGACGATGTCGAGATTCTGTTGGGCCAGCGCGGCATCCCGTTGGGCCAGCAATAAGTCGTAGAAGGCGACCTTGACTTGTGTGGCCAGATGCAAGCGTGTTTCCGACATGCCGGCGTTGGCTGTCGCCAGTCCCGCGTCCGCCACCCCTTGGCGGGCCTTGCGCATCGACGGCCATTCCAAGGGCTGTCCGATGGTCACGTTGTATTCAGTGAGCTTTTCGCGTTCGAGAGATTCGCGGATGTTGGCACGACCGGTGTCCCGTACTTCACCGTAGCCCATGTAGCCGGTGACGGTGGGATTGGGGTAGGCGCCGGCGGCAGTCTGTTGGCCACGCTGCTGATCGATGGTGCCTTCCGCGGACGACACGGCCGGATTCCTCGCCAAGGCTAGGTCGAGAATCGAGTCGAGCGTATAGGCTGATGGCGCCGGTTCCAGCGCGAAGCCGGGCGAAGGCGGCATCGCGGCGCCATATAGTGTGGCGCTGAGGCCGATGAGCGAAAGAACAGAACGAATTCTCATGTACAGGACTCCGATGAGAGCAGCGAGTATAGCAGTTCCATGGTTAGGTCGGTCGCGCAGAGACGATGATTTTAGCGGTCGAGGTCATGCTTCGCAACGGATCCGCGAGATTGAGCCAGACATTATATTGAATTGACCCCGTACGGGCGAAGCAGAGGCTCACGTAGGCATTCGGTGGAATGGTGGCCGTATCGTCAAGCGATCCGAAATACGAGAAGCCTGTTTGGCAGGAGACGCCTGATCCGGACAGCTGGCTGAGCAGGCTGATCCTGACCGGCTCACTCCGCAGATTTTGCCAGCGCACCGCATCACCGACATGGACATTCAAGAGTTGCGGGCTGACGATGTCCTGAATGCGGATGTAGTGGGTCTGCAACGGAGTCGTTTCGGGCGATGCCGCCGCACAGGAGGCCAGAAGCACAGCCCCGATGAGTAACCCCGCCAATCGGGTTGCGTGATGAGTGCCGGCGGCCGGCAGTGTCCGTATGAACATCTCGTTCCTTTCTTTGCTGGGTAAACGCCGGCAGCTCCATTCATCGAATCGGAACTCACTGTTTCTGGAGCAGTGCGGCGCGACGTTAGTAACCTGTCGAGTTCGTAGGGCTTATGGATTGTCTGGTCGGCACCAAACGATCTAGCCGCAGGCAACATATCAGTATGGCCGCTTCCCCCGCTCATGGCGATCAGTTTGATCAGCGGCATTTCGCGCCGTAAGGCCAGAATGGTTTCCAGCCCTTCTTTGCCGGGCATGAACAGATCCACAATGACCAGAGAGCACGGTTCTTGTTTGGCGATTGCCAATCCGTCATTTCCATCTTGGGCTTCTCGAACATCATACCCAGCTTCTTGGAGTGCGAGTCGGAGGAGCCTGCGGATATCGGGATCGTCGTCGATGACGAGGATCGTATGGGTATTCGGCGCATCAGTTCGATCGGTCATTCCTACCTATTCTTACCTGCCCCCGACATCATGGTAATCGGCTTGTTCCCCCTTAGGGGATGTGGGCGTTTCGTGAACAGTTCATGGATTGGCTTGGATGATTCTTCTGTCGGCCCCGCCGGTGTCTGTTCTCTTGGCGGCGGTCTACTCAGGGGGATCTGGGTCGAGAAACACGGCGACCGGTCCTGTAGGGTTAATGCGCGGCATCACGACACGTCCAGAGCCAGACCAAGGGTGTCCGATTACGTTCGACGAATCCCGTTCAGGAGGCACCGCTATGAGTCGATGCCACGTGATTGGCCGTTGGTTTTCGGTCACCCATTGATCTGACTGTGCTGGAGATGGTCGGCAATTCATGTCAGGTTCGGTGCGGACGTCCGGAGAACACCGCGGCGCACTTCAGTTTCAAGAGCTCCGGGTCAAAGGGTTTCACGATGTATTCTTGCGCCCACATCCTGACCGCATTCCGGAGTTTGTCGATATGGGGGATGTGAGCCATGACAATGACCGGGACGGTTGGATGGCGGTCCTTCATTTCCTGGAGGACGGCCATGCCGCCGAGGACCGGCATATCCATTTCGAGCAGCATGCCCGCGAATGCTGAGGTTGGTGTTGTGTGTGCGAGGCGTGCGAGTCCGGACACACCATTGGCTTCCCCGATGGCCTCGAATCCCCACTGCGTCAACTGACTGCAGGCCGACAGGCGGATCTCGTCATCGTGATCGACGACCAGGATTCGTCGCCGGCTCATTGAATCTGCCATCGTGCTGGGATCCCGCTCTGTCATCAGGTCGTGTTGGAGTAAGGTTGCCGTTCTCATTGCGGGTATTCTCTATTCGGGTGACTCTGACGTCTTGTCCCGATCGACTCCGCTGTGAAGGAGTGTCCCCGCGGGTGTCTTGTGTTGCGGCTACCTGGCTGGGGGTGGGTGACACGATGGGACAAGATGAGCGAATCCGTAATGTCGCCGCATAGCAGGCATCGCCGTCCCGGAAAGGACAGATGGCCTCCTCCGGAGATCCAATCAACAAACACTTCATGGACAGTTGGTCCCTGGCAGCGCGCACATTTCTTGCCACGGTGCGTCTCCACCGCGGATCCGTTTTTCTGTGTCGTGATGGCCATGCAGATCCGTGCCTTACGCTGAAGTTCCCACCGTGATCGCGGGTTGAGTAATCTCATGAGTCTGAGCTTTCGGCACCTGCTTGTCGGCAGCGGATGATTCTCCACGTCCGAATGTGACGAGCTGTTGGTAGAATCGCTCACAGTCACTACAATAGGTTTCTTCGATCTTGACGTCATCCGGAAGGAGCGGAGTGGCTTTCAATAGCCCTGTCTCCTGCTCTCCGCTGGCCGGATCGGCCTCGGTTCGCTCGCAAGCGAGACGTCGACAAAATTCGCAGAGCGTCATTCGCGTAGCCATTGGGCTCCCTCTCAAGTGATCCGCTAAGCGCTTCGTGCGCCTGATCCTGTCTACCGGCCCGGTCTTCCTTCCGCATGCGAGGTCGATTGTCGCCCCTGCGCCGGCGGAATGTGCGGTGCGAATTCCTGCGCGGGAAGGCTGCCGATCATGGAACGCAACGAGCCGACTAAATCCGTGGTTGTGCCTTTGATGAGATAGCCGACTGCTCCCGCTGCAACGGCGGCGGCCACGTAAGAAGGTTCGGCGTGGGCGGTCAGAAAGATGACCCGTGTGTGGGGGGCGATATCTTTCAGGAGCCGGGCGGCTTGGAGACCGTCGACTTTCGGCATGTTGATATCGGAGATGATCACATCCGGTTGCAGGCTCTGGGCGTATTGCAGGAGTGTTTCGCCATCCTCCGCTGCGCCGACGACGCTAAACTCCGGTTCCAGGATGACGCGGAGGAGTTCACGGATTTGCGGATGATCGTCCGCCAGCAAGATGCGAGTCCGTTTCATGGGACACCTCCATGGAGATGATGGTACGGAGCGCACCTACCCGCACACCGCGCCCCGTGTGTGGGAGTCTATGCTTGGAAGAGCCGATGGGGTACTAGACAGGTCCCCAGGTGGAGCTGGGGAAACCCCTGGGTTGGCCAATCGAAAGCCCCTGATTTTGGAGTAGAACGAACGCTATTGTGAGGAGATGAGCCCGTGGGTCAGTGCATAGCGAGTCAATTCGGCCGTGGTGTGGATGTCCAGCTGATCCATCAACTGGGTTTTGTGGAACTCAACGGTCTTGGGAGAGATATTCAATGCTGCCGCGATTCCTTTGACGGTGTTGCCTTCGGCGACCAATTGCAAGACTTCCCGCTGGCGTGGTGTCAGCGCAGCGCCACGTTTCATGGACGGCGTTCGACCGGTTACGGCAGACTGCACCAATCCTTTCGCGATGAGCGGTGTAATGTAGCTGTGCCCGCTCATGACTGCCTGAATCGCCTGGACGAGTTCCGATCCGGCCGACCGTTTGAGCAGGTAACCTTTGGCGCCTGCTTTGAAGGCTTCGGTCACGTAGGCCTGGTCGGCGTGCATCGTGACGAAGATGATTCTAGTGTCCGGCAAATCTTTGTGAAGCTTGCGGGCGGCGTCGATCCCATTCAGATGGGGCATGGAGATATCGAGGGTCACAATATCGGGCTGGAATTGGTGCGCCATTTTCAGCAGGGTGCGCCCGTCTTCAGCGGCGCCGACGATGTCGCAGGATCCTTCCAGTAATTTGCGGTAGCCGTCCAGAACCAAGGTATGGTCGTCGGCAAGAAGCACTCGGGGTTTTATCACGGTTCCTCCATCAAGGGAATACTGGCTTGGAGCCTTGTGCCGGTGTCGATGGCTGATTCAATCAGCAAGGTCCCTCCGACCAGGGCCACGCGCTCTTTCATACTCAATAGACCGAGGCCTCCGGATTCAACTCGAGGAAGATCCGTGAGAAACCCTACACCATTATCGGTGATCGTGAAGGTCAGTCCTATGCTGGACTGAACCAACGTGACTTCGATCCGCGAGGCTTTCGCATGGCGGACGACATTGTTCAGGCTTTCCTGTGCGATGCGATACAGGCAAGTCGCGACGTCCTGTGAGACCGTCGTCGGCATGTCGTGGCAGGTGATGCGGGTTTCAAGATGGTTGCGAGAGCCGACATCCTCCACCAACCGCTGCAGGGCGATGGGGAGTCCGAGGTCATCGAGGATCGAGGGGTGGTAGTGATAGGCGAGGTGGCGCACGTCTTCGGAGAGCTCGGCCACGCGGTCAGAAATTGACCGGATGGCGTGGGCAAGGGGCGGCGTGAGCGCAGGCAACTGCCGCTGAATCCCTTCCAGCTCGATGGACAGGAGGGCGAGTCGCTGGTTGATATCATCGTGGAGATCGCGGGAAATTCTTCGCCGCTCATCTTCATGGACTCGAATCAGTTGTGACGCCAGTCGTTTCAATTCTAGGCGGCTGAATTCAAGGGAGTGCTCCGTGCGCATGCGCTCCGAGATCTCGACGACCAGCGCCTCGTTCACCAGGGCGAGTTGCTGGGTGCGATCCCGCACGCGCTTTTCAAGTTCCGTATTCATCCGCTGGAGGCGCAACTCGTGGTCGTGGCGTTGACGGAAATACCAGACGGGTACCCACATGGCCCAGATGCTGAACGCTCGATTGGAAATGGGCACCCACAGCGGAACGTCATGCGGGTTCTCGCTCATAAGTCCTGCGACGACAATCAAGACTGTGACGGTGCCGGCGATGATGAACGGATACCGTCGCTGCGATGAAAGGAGTGACAGGAGCACAGGGGCGAGATACAGGATGTGATTGGCCACGCCCAGCGGTGTATGGAGGTCGATCACCAAGAGCCCGACCGTCAGCGCCGCCACGCCCGAGGAAACGACCCATTGTGGAGTTGTCTGTTTCATGGAAGTCAGTGCGGTGAATTATCCTCCCCATGGCCGGGCTGTTCAAGTCAGGAATAGGGCCGGGCCTGAACGCTCGCGGATTTCCGTGGGTGCCGCGCGGTCTGATGCATGAAAGAGCGGTGATGAGCCGGAATGTGTGTAACGTGTCGAGCGGGATCCTATGGCTTATCCGTTGAAAGTTTCTTGCCCAAACGGCGCGCCAGGCGGACCATGCCGGGGGAGCGATCGGCTGGATTCAACAGCACATTGAGGACGTGCACCTGTGTGGGGTCGGCCAGCGCGGCAGCGACGCGCTGTTCGAAGTCCTGTTGGGTTGTGACGCGGGAGCCCACGCCTCCGCCCACGAGATCGCAGATGCGTTCGTACTGCCATTCGTGAATATCGTTGAACGGGCCTTCGAGGATTTCTCGTTCGGTGGAATATCCGTGGTTGTTGAGGATGATGACGATGGGAGCTTGTTTGTAGCGCACGCAGCTGGACAGTTCCGTTCCTGTCATCTGGAACGCTCCGTCTCCGACGAGCACGATCGGGCGGAGGGTGGGGTCGGCGCAGGAGGCCCCGAGCGCGGCAGGGATCGCAAACCCCATCGAGGTGTAGTAGGCCGGAGAGAGGAATTCAAACCGGCGATGGACGTGCAGGTCGGCGGCGGCAAACAAGGATTCTCCTACGTCGGCAATCACCAGGGTCTGTTCGTTTAGGACTGTGTCCAGATGGCTGAATAATCCGCGAAGCGTGATCGGCCCCTTGGGGTCCAACGGTGGGCTGACGGGGATCGACGGGACCGGCAGCGTGCGTGAGGCGAAGCTGGGAAGCGGAGATTCGCCGAGCCCGCGCACAAAATCCTGAAACAGGATGGTTTCATACCGATGATGCTTGATGGCCACACGGTCGGCGGTGGCGTGGATCGTACGGCCTTCCGTCATGAGCGGGGAGCGGGCATCCATGTCTTCAACATCGGAGAGAATCGATCCGAGAATCAGGAGACAATCGGATTCGTTGATGAATCGTTGCACCTCATCCCTCCCGATCAGTCCTCCGTACACGCCCACATACAACGGATGGTCTTCCCGAATCACGGATTTTCCCAGCAGGGTGGAGGCAATGGGAATGTTCAGCCGTTCGACCAGCCTGGCGAGGTCGTCGTGCAGGCCGAATCGTCCGACTTCTGCTCCGACCAATATCGCCGGGCGTTGTGCGGCTGACAGCATCGTGCGGACTTCGGCGATGGCTTCAGCCAGTGCAGCCGGGTCGCTGAGCTCAGCTTCGACGCAGATCGGTTTGCCGCTGCTCCTTAGTGGGCTATGGACCATGTCCCGCGGGATTTCAATGTAGATGGGGCGACGATATCGCAGCAGAGCGGCAAAGGCGCGATCCATCTCTCGCTCGGCCGTGAGGGGATCGTCGAGTGCGACCGCGGCGACGGTCATCTGTTCGAACACGTCCCGCTGGGTAGAGAAGTCTCTCACCATATGGTGCATGTAGGGAGTGCGTGTGCGTTCGGAGAGTCCCGGTGATCCCGTGAGCAGGACGACGGGAGATCGTTCCGCGTAGGCGCAGGCGATGGCGTTGACGGTGTTGAGCCCCCCGACACAATAAGTGACGCAAACGGCCCCGATGCCGTTGATGCGGGCGTAGGCGTCAGCTGCAAAGCCCGCGCAGTCTTCCCTGGTCGTCCCGATATGCTTGATGGGCGACGCTTCGATCAATTGATAGAGCGAAAGGACGTAGTCGCCGGGAATGCCGAAAATGTGCCGGACTCCCAGGCGGTGGAGCCGGTCAAGGACGGCAGTTCCGATGGTTCCAGGATGGTTCATGTGCGTGCTCCAGAGGACGACAACAGGCCGGTGATTCGTATGAGCACATCATACTGTCCGGGCAGCGTCAAGTCATGCTTTGGTGCGCGCGAGACAGCGCGGGGAATCCCCTTGACCTTTCATAGCGCCAGGTTGGATAAGTGACGCATGACAATACAAACTGATGCATCCACCGCTCGCGTGACGTTACTTCATCAGATGGGGAGGGAAGGGCCCGGCCATCTCTGGCTCTATGCCGGCCATGTGGCGAAGATCGAGGGCCAGCCGGTTGCCGGTGACGTGGTCGATGTCGTCACGCCGGCCGGGCGATTCTACGGCCGGGGGTTCTACAATCCGGAGTCCAAGATCCGGGTTCGTTTTCTGACCTTTGACGACATTCCGATTGATGAGCCGTTCTGGCTTGAGCGCATGCGGCAGGCGGTGCGGCTGCGGCAGCGGATCGTGACGAATTCGACAGCGTACCGGCTCATCCATGGTGAAGGAGACCGCCTGCCCGGGTTGATTGTCGATCGATACGATCAGGCGCTGGTAATGCAGACGCTGGCATTCGGGATGGATCGTCGGAAAACGATGCTGGCCGACCTGCTTGCGGAGGTCACTGGCCTTAAGACGATTTATCTGAGAAACGATCCAAAAAGCCGGACGCTTGAGGGATTGCCGCTGGAGCGGGGATTTGCGAAAGGGAGCGGAGCGACGACCGTTGAGATTACGGAGGGGCAGGCGGTTTTTCGCGTCGATATGGAGTTCGGACAGAAGACCGGGTGGTTTTGCGATCAACGGGAGAATCGATTGGCGGCGGCGCGGTACGCGAACGGCGCTGAAGTGCTGGAGGCGTTCTGCCATACGGGTGCCTTTGGGATTCATGCGGCATTGGCCGGGGCGACTTCGGTCGAGGGGTTGGATGTCAGCGAAGACTCCCTGGTAATTGCGCGGGAGCATGCGCGTCGGAATCGTGTCGAGGCTCGCTGTCGCTATCGCGCGGGCGATGCATTTGACGAACTTCGATCATTGATCAAGACGGGGAAGCGCTACGATATGGTGATGCTCGATCCCCCGGCGTTCGCCAGGAGCCAGCAGGCGGTGCCGAAGGCGCTCACGGGGTATAAGGACATCAATCTGCTTGGAATCAGGCTTACCAAGCCGGAAGGTTTTCTGGTGACGAGTTCCTGTTCGCACCATATCTCCGAAACGCAGTTTTGGGATGCCATACGCCTGGCGGCACGTGATGCCAAGCGTGAAGTCCGATTGATTGAGCAACGCGGACAGAGCGGCGATCATCCGATCCTGGCGAGCATGCCCGAGACGCGCTATCTCAAATGCCTCATCCTGCAAATCTTCTAGTAGGCTGTTGATAAAGTCCGCCAGCGGCGTTCTCGCGGCGCGCAGAGGCTCAACGTACGGCACGAAGTGCGCTGTGACTCTTCGCTTGCTGCGGCCTTGCTGGACGGCCTTTCTGAACAGCCTGGGCTATTGACCCGGGTAGAGATATCAGTCGATGTCAGCAATTAGTCGCTGGGCGGTTCGAAGTGACCCGGGGGACGCTGTTGCCAGGGGACAGAGGCTTGGCGTGATTGTTTGACGAGACTGCGAAGGCTCATTTCCGCTGCGCGGAGCAGTTTCGGATCGCCTGCCTGCATCAGTGCGGTCAACATGACATACAGCGATCGATCCAAGCGTGAGCCGGTCAGAATGCGTTCGGTGACGGGGTCCGTGCGTTCGGGCGGCGGCGGCTCGTCGTCGCCGGATTCATTGAACAGGCAATCGAACGATTTGGGCGTGTCAAATAGCCATGAGGGTGGAATGCGAAGGGCGGTTGCGAGTGACTCAATGGTCGCTGAGGAAGGATCGGTCTGATCGGTCTCAATTTCTTCTAACTGAGCAGTCGAGATGCCGGCAGTCTTTGAGAGTGCTTCAATCGATTGTCTTCGAGAGAGTCTCCAGGCCTGTATGAGTACACCGATCGGCATGTGCGGATGATATAGAAGTCCGGATTCTGCCGCAAGCGACCCACTGATATGAATTTGACAAAGTCCATGCACATCAATGACTTATGCCAATTTTTGTCCGGTGGCAGGTGAGAGGTGAATTCAGGTACAATATGCCCGTTCGAACTTAGGTCTTTGAAGGAGGGCGGGAACATGTTGGGAACGGACATTCGTGGCATTATGGCTGAAGAAGAAGAGGTGCAGCGGCGCCAGCAGGCCCTGAAGTCACTCATGACAATGCGGGCGCGCCAGCTTCGCGAATCGCTGGATGCTCGGATTAAGCGGGCAGGCAATACGGGCGATTGGAAACTTCTCTCGAAAGCCGAATGCGCGGATTTACATAAACAAGAGAAGGCCCACCTGAAGTCACAGCTCGAAAAGCTGCAGACTGAGCAGGACCGCACGCGCGGGAAGCTCACGCTGCTCAAGCGCGCCAAGGCGCGGGCCCAGCGGATTCGTGCTGCAGAAGCTGCGTCCGAGCGGAAGCGGCGGTAGTTCTCTGTCAGGCTTTCCCTACGAGCCTGGCCCTGTACGGTAAGAGGGTCGAACGTGTCTGCTCTGCTCCGCCCTCTTACTCGTGCCCATGG
>NEWQ02000015.1:246786-250050 GCA_002869855.2 Nitrospira sp. CG24D | reverse complement strand
ACACAGTTTATCGCGGCGTTGGGCGATCCAGGTGCGACCTCCGGGAACGGCGCGCAATCGTGGGGTCTATGGCCTCTGGACCCGGGTCCTCGGGGCGTCGAGCTGACCAGTTATAAACAGTTGAAGGATGCAGGTGGAGTTGCCCCGGCGCGCTGGAAATTCGACAGCTCGAACTGGTGGCTGGAGGAACACGGCTTGATCATGGAGCAGCCGACCTTTCCGCTCCCTCCCGGCAAATACATGGTCACGGGCCGCCGTGACGTGACAGCTGTGCTGACCATTCATCCCGCCGACAGGAATGGCGACAGGCGCTGGGAGCTCGATAAGGGCGCGACGCTCTACGACGTGACGCACCTGGCCTGCCGCTCCGCACGCTATACACCGGCAGCGGTTGGTGGTTCGTGCTCGCCGGCAAACGCGCAGAAGACTGCGTTTCCAGTTGCGCCAGGGGGAGCGATGCCTCCGGTCGAGGGCTGCACGAAGCAGGACTATGCGGTTCTACTCGTGATCGGCGTGGAAGACTAAACCCCGGTGACGACGGACGAGACTAAGAAACAGGGGGAGGAACCATTTCCTGCGCGTGGCCGTCCGACACCTTCCTCGCCATGCCCTCTCGTACCTTGCCTCCCTCCCCTTGACAGCCAGCCGTACGAAACGTACTATTTGTACAATTCGCACACGTCCAATGAGGTCATCCGTGGCACATCTTCCATCCAGTAAAGCACGCGAAGGATTTTCGGAGACCATCAACCGCGTCGCATTTGGCAAGGAGCGGGTGGTTTTGCGACGGCGCGGAAAGGACGTGGCCGCCGTGGTTTCAATGGAAGATTTGCGATTACTGGAAGTCTTGGAAGACCGCATCGACCTGGTCGATGCGCGAGCCGCCTTAGCCGAGACGAAGAAGAAGGGCGCGAAGTCTCTGGAAGCCATCATCAAGGAACTCGGTCTCTAGCATTCCCCGATGACCTACTCGATTCTCCTCGCCCCGCCTGTCGAGCGCCAACTCAAAGCACTCACCGAACCAGTTCAAAAGCGGATCGTGAAACGGCTTCGCATGCTGAAAGAAAATCCACGCCCTCAAGGCGTCAAGAAACTCGCCGGCGAAGAGGACTTGTATCGAATTCGTGAAGGCGACTACCGCATCATCTATACGATTCAAGACAAGCAACTGATTGTCCTCGTCGTGAAAATCGGCGACCGGAAAGAGATCTACCGATAACCTCCCCCCATCCCAGAACAAGAAATTGGGACAAGCTACTGTCCTAGCGGCTTTTTCGGTCTCCCCCGCTGCCGCATCGTCGATTCCAACCCCCGCGTCGCCACAATGTTTGCTTGCCAGTCTTCTCTTCCGAAGGGCTACTGCCGATTCACGCAGGTCCGCAACGTGACCAGTTCATGATCAAAGAGGGGCTGATCGATCTAGGCCGAAGACGGTCGTCCCCCCGCTCCCTCGATTCAGAACATGGTTGGCATACCCGGCGACTTGTCCGCGCGGAATCCGAGGCATGGTTCAGTAAGGTCCGCGAAGCAGGTACCCAGGCGCAAGAATAAGTCGCCTGTCCCTTTTAATGCCCCCAAGGCTTGCTGCCCTGGGGCAAGAAACCTGTATAGTACGCCGTTCACCAAAATCACATCGTCGGAGGCTTCATGGATTGGACGTCGCTTACTACTACCCTCGAATTTCTGGTGTTTGCGTTCGTCGTGGGCGTCATCGCCAAAGTGCTGATGCCCGGAAAGGATCCGGGTCAGTTGATCGGGACGACGGTGATCGGGATCGGAGGCGGCGTGATCGGCGGCTGCCTTGGAGGCCAAGTGGGTCTCACCGGGGATTCAGATATCGTCGCGTTTGTCTTCGCAATCATCGGGGCGTTCCTACTACTGATGCTCTATCACTGGCTCGCAGCCTGACGAATTACGATCGCCAAGGAGACAAGAAAAGTAGCCTCTCCCCTTTCCTTCCCTCTACAAACTGAGCAATTGTGAGCAGCCACCTAAGAAGCGATCGAGTATCATCACAACATGCTCCACGAATTCTTGACTTCGAATCGTACAGAGTTGATCACGCGTTGCAGGAACAATGCAGTGAAAAGGTTCTCGCCCTCCGAGAGTCCCATCGCACTCGATCACGGTGTCCCGCTATTCCTGCAGCAGCTCGTCGAGACCCTTCGCCTCGAACAAACCACCCCTCACGTTGATACTGTCGAAACAACGCCGACGCCGGCTCATACCGAGATCGGTCGCGCCGCTGCCGTGCACGGCGGTGATTTACTCCGACTCGGATATTCCATCGACCAGGTCGTCCACGACTATGGCGATGTGTGCCAATCCGTCACCCAGTTAGCCGGCGAACAGGATCTGGAAATCTCTACAACTGAATTTCGCACGCTCAACCGTTGCCTCGACAATGCGATTGCCGACGCCGTCACGGCATTTGGATCTGCTCACCAGGTCTTAATCGATGACCAGGCGGAAACCTTGCAACAGCGCTTGCATTATTATTCGGTCGATCATCAACGTCTAGTCGATATCGCCCTCAAGTCCTTTTCCGCAATAAGGACGGGCCATGTAGGAGCGACAGGAGCGACCGGCACATTGCTGTTGCAGACCCTAGAGGAGCTGCGCTCCCTCGCTGAGCGGACGTTGCCTGAGATCCGTCTGGCCTACCTCAGCGGCTCAGTTTCGCCCCCTGACCGCGCAAAAGAATAAAAGGACAAGACAATGGGACAGGCTCACTGCTGTCCAAAATAATCTGTCCCTCCGTATTCCCCCCTGCATGAATGGTGTGTTTGAGACGGCCTCGGCTCCGGTTCATGGATGAGGTTGCCACGGCTGCTGTCCAAATCATGTCGCAAAGAGGGTCCCTTGGCTGGGCCCCGGGGCGATCGACCGTCGTTCGAAGGGGGCATTGAGCCACGTCCACAAGTCCCGATAGGTCAACAGATTGAAACGGAGCAAGGCCGCGAGGTTCGAGAGACTCCAGGGCCACGTGGACTTGAGCTGGAGAAATTTCAGCAGCACCATCGCAATCAAGGCAATCCAGATCTGCACCTGCACGGCATTCTCACTGGTCCCCACAAACGTCTTAATCTTGAGATGTTGCTTCAAGGCTTTAAAGAGCAGTTCGATCTGCCAGCGCTCCTTATAGATGGCCGCAATAGTACTGGCGGCGAGATGCATGAGGTTGGTCAAGAAGGTGAGCCGGCGCTGTTGCCGCTCATCCCAGATCATGACCTGCCGCAGGGGCACGGGGCAGCGGTGGGCAGC
>NEWQ02000015.1:173695-246686 GCA_002869855.2 Nitrospira sp. CG24D | reverse complement strand
GCTAATCCTTGCCTTCTTGAAGGCCGTCTCGTTAGAATCTCCAGATTCTGAGAGGACAGCGATGAACCCAATTACTATTCAGAATCCCGAAGAGATCCTGACCCTCTTGGCCGATGTCGCCTTGCAGGGGCCAGGCTTTTCAACAGATTGCCTGCTGGACTATGTGCTTGAAGAAGGGTTTACAGAGCCTATCTTCCTCAACGCCACTGGTGAAGACGCCACAGCATTCTACAAAGGTCAGCCGAATGCCTGGGCGGTCTATCAGATTCGTGAGTGGAAACGGGTGCTGACTGTTTCCGGTGGTGGCCGCGAGCGGCGCGTGCAAATCAGAGAAACGCCTTAACTGAAGTTCGAGTGTAAAAAGGCGTGTCAAAATGCACATGCTTGTACGATTTGTCACTCGATTGTGCAGCAAGGAGCGGTGACTACCACATGCGGATGCGGTATTTGACTACGGCACAGGATATCGGGGAACTCGGATTCATCAAGAGTCTGTGCGAGGCCAACGGCATTGCCTGCTTATTTCAGGATGAGCACGTCAGTAGTCTGTATCCCGGTGTCTTGGATTTATGCTGCCAGGTGATGGTGGACGAATCCGAGTGGGAGCGGGCAACCACGCTGATCAGCCGCTTACGTCTGCAGATTCGAGAAGTCGCGCCATCGTCGTAGCGGGATTGCGCACCGGCCACTAGCTCGCACGCCTCGGTCACCGTGGAATTTTTGGATGAGGAGAGTCGGCCGGGAGGTCGGTTGGTTTACGTTCCCCGGATCCTTCGTACCACCCGCCGATCAGCAGGCCTTCTTCGAAATAGAGATAGCGGTGTTTCACCTCAGCCGTGCTGATCCAATCCTCGAAAATCCATTCCTCACGGCGTAGTCCTTCCTTCGTGAAGGACGTATTGATCGTCTGTGGTCCCCCCCAGGCTTTGAGGACCTGGTCTTTCGACATGCCGGCCATCACCCGGCGCTGCTCAATATGTTTCTGAAAATCAGGATCCCTCAGTTGAACGACAAGAGGAACCACGACCATCATCAGGAAAGAGAGAGCCAGTCCTGCATAGATGATTTTGCGGACGAGGGGGCGTCGGATAAACGATTGCTCGTCCTGGTGGATCGGGGCCTGTTCGGGGGCAAAAGGAGTCTGTTCCATAGTCGTAATTGCTTCCTGAATGAGCTGGCGCATGCTAACTAAGGGGGGTAGGGCGAGTCAAGCTAAGCGGGCAGGATCTCAGGACAATTTAGCAGGGTAGACCTCGGCCAAGATCCTGACAGCCTTGGTGAGGCCACGTAAATGCGGATGAGGTGGATGATGAAACAAATCGCGTGTTGGCACAGATCAATTCGACCGAGGTTGGGATGGATTATGCTGGCCGGATTGCTGCTGCTGGGTATCAATCCGTATCCCTTCCTGGCCCATGCTACGACGATTTATTCCTATATCGATGAGCAGGGCAATCCCCGGTTTAGTGATTCGATGGAAAACATTCCGGAGAAGTACCGGGCTAAGGTGAAGACCCATGAGCAGGTTGCACCTCAGGAACGGCCTCCGTCAGCCTTAGATTCCGCGAAGGCCATCGTGTTGCCGCCGATTGCGACAGTGAAGCAGAAAGTGACGGAGCTACTTCAGGCAGTAGGCCTCGCACGTCCGTCTGCCTCCACGAAAACATCGTCGGTGCCATCAACGTCCCCATCATCGGACATGAATTCTTCGCAATCGCAGATTGTGAACTATGCCGGTGCGGGAGCGGTTGTGCTGTTGCTGCTGATGTATCTTAGTAAGAGCCAATTGATGCGTCTGCTGGCCCTATGCCTGCTTGTGACGCTCGGTGTGGCCACACCGATTCTGCTCTATGTAAGCGATGATGGTCCTATGACGAGTATGAAAGGACGAGCGACGGCAGTCGGTCAGGCTCAACAAGATCGTCTCAAGCCGGTCGGACAGTAGGCGAGAGCCCTCTGCCAGCCTCTCTTATGAGGCGTCCTATTCAGCGTATTGGGGCACCGGAATCTTCTTGGGTTGCGCAGCGGGTGAGGGAAGCACTCGTTCCGCAAATTCAGGCGAGTAGGGATTCACGATGGGCTCGTGGGTGTGACGCTGGCGCTGCTTGACCAACTGGAGGCTTTGTGTACTGATTTCCATCCGGTCGATCGTCGACTTTGTCGTCAGGCGATCGGGCAACCCCTGGAGTGAAAACAGCTGATACGTCAGCGTCCAGTCCAACTGCTCTTTCCCTTTTTCCTTAATCAAGAACCGTGCGGCGTCTGATGGGGACCCCTTAAAAAGGAGGATCCAGATATTCGAACGAAATGCCGGTGCTTGGGACTCTCTTGAGGGGTTGAACTCGGGAACAAGCGAAGGGACCTGGGCAATAGGAACCGGCGGTGTGAATTCAATATCCACAAGCCGTACATATAGGGGGCGAGTCTCGCTGGCATCGTTGGGATCAATGGCGTAGGCGAAGGAGTACCGGATGTCGATCCCATTTCTGGTGAAGGTGTAGACGTCTTCGCCATTTTCCGGCGAGACCAGTTTACTGAAGTACTTTTGCCAGTCGGTGATGGGGTAGTAGGTGAAGACACGAAGGGCGGACTTCCTGTCGCGCACAGCCTGGGGCATACCCAGTCGCTCGTGGAGTTCTTTTTGGGTAAGACCGAGGAAGCCGTCTTCAAAATAGGGTGCAGCCGTGAGGTTGTACGGGGTGCACAGCAGAGAGCCGAGTAGGAGCAACCACGTGAGGCGGTACCTAGATGGTCGAGTAGGCAAGGGCATCCTCCGTCTGGTGTCGGCATCGTATCGACAGGGCTGAAGGTCTGTCAAGAAAGTGGCCTGGCTTGCTGGTCCGGTACCCTTTCAGTATCATGGCAGTCTTATAAATTTGTCACGGGAGATATTTACCAGTGGGTAATTCCTCACAGACGTCGATAGAGCAACTACTCAAGCGCCGAATCCTGATCCTCGACGGAGCGATGGGGACCATGATTCAACAGCGGAAGCTGGATGAGACGGCCTTTCGCGGCGAGCGCTTCAAGGACTGGAAGCAGGACCTCAAGGGCCACAACGATCTATTGAATATTACGCAGCCGGCCATCATTGAGGACATCCATCGACTGTATCTCGAAGCCGGGGCGGACATCGTCGAAACGAATACGTTCAACTCTCAGGCGATCTCCTTGGCGGATTATCACATGGAGACGTTGGGTTACGAACTATCGAAGGCCGGGGCCGAATGCGCCAAGCGGGCGGTCCTCAAGGTTCAAGCGGCTCAGCCTGGTCGGCAATGTTTCGTGGCCGGCGCCATTGGGCCGACGACAAAAACGTCGTCGATCTCGACGGACGTCAACAACTCGGCCGCACGGGGAACGACATATGAAGAACTGGTGACGGCCTACAGTGACCAGGTTCGGGGCCTCCTCGATGGCGGTGCCGATCTGATGCTCGTAGAAACTATCTTTGATACGCTCAACGCCAAGGCTGCATTTTTTGCTATCCAACAGGTTTTCGGAAATGGCGGACGCCCGGTGCCCGTCATGGCTTCAGTGACCTTCATTCAAGCTGGCAGCAATCGGGGTGTGACGGGTCAAACGGTTGAAGCGTTCTGGAATTCGATCTCGCATGTACCTCTACTGAGCGTCGGAATGAACTGCGCGCTGGGGCCGAAGGAAATGCGGCCGCTGATCGAAGAGTTGTCCCAGATCGCACCGATCTATATCAGTTCTCATCCCAATGCCGGATTGCCCAATCCGCTCCTGCCCACGGGATTTCCGGAAACACCGGAAACGCTCGCTCCGCAATTACTCGACTGGGCGCAGAACGGCTGGCTCAATATTGTGGGCGGCTGTTGCGGGACCACTCCGGACCATATCAAGAAGATTGCCGAAGCGGTGCGCGGCCTGAAGCCCAGGCCGGTTCCGACGATCGAGCCCTATACGCGTTTGAGCGGACTTGAAGCGGTCACCCTTCGTCCCGATTCGAATTTTGTGAATATCGGTGAGCGGACCAACGTGACCGGCTCGCCGGCTTTTTCGAAACTGATTCTCGCCGGTGACTACGAAGCTGCCCTTTCGGTAGCGCGACAACAGGTCGAAGGTGGTGCGCAGATCATCGACATTAACATGGACGAAGGGATGCTGGATTCCAAAGCAGCGATGGAAAAGTTTCTCCGTCTCATCGCCTCGGAGCCGGATATTTGCAAAGTGCCGATCATGGTCGACAGCTCCAAGTGGGAGGTGTTGGAGACTGGTCTGAGGAATATTCAGGGGAAGTCCATCGTCAACAGCATCAGCCTCAAAGAGGGCGAGGAGAAGTTTGTCCAGCAGGCGACGCTGGTCCATAGGTATGGAGCGGCCGTCGTCGTCATGGCATTCGATGAGCAGGGGCAGGCCGATACATTGGAGCGAAAGAAGGAAATCTGTGCGCGCTCCTATAAGATTTTGACGGAGCGGGTGGGCTTGCCTGCGACCGATATTATTTTCGACCCCAATATTCTGACGGTTGCCACCGGCATAGAAGAGCACAACAACTATGCGGTCAATTTCATCGAGGCCACCCGTTGGATTAAGAAGAATCTGTCTGGTGCGAAAGTCAGCGGCGGCATCAGCAATATCTCGTTCTCGTTCCGCGGGAACAACGTGGTTCGTGAAGCCATGCACGCGGCGTTTCTCTATCATGCGATCAAAGCCGGTCTCGATATGGGGATCGTCAATGCCGGTCAGTTGGCGGTGTATGAAGAAATTCCCAAAGATCTGCTCGAATTGGTAGAAGACGTGTTGCTGAACCGGCGATCTGATGCTACCGAGCGGCTGGTGAATTTCGCCGAGACGGTGAAGCAGAAGGGGAAAGCTGTTGTCAAAGATGACGAGTGGCGCAAGGGGACAGTCGAGGAGCGTCTCTCGCACGCCCTGGTCAAAGGTATTACGGACTACATCGATCAGGATACGGAAGAAGCGCGCCAGAAGTATCCAAAGCCGTTGTCCGTCATTGAGGGCCCGTTGATGGCTGGCATGAACATCGTCGGAGACCTCTTCGGATCGGGCAAGATGTTTCTGCCGCAAGTTGTGAAGAGCGCGCGGGTCATGAAAAAGTCCGTTGCCTATTTGATGCCGTACATGGAAGAGGAGAAGAAACGGGTAGGCGGATATCAGGCGCAAGGGAAAGTTCTGCTTGCCACGGTCAAAGGCGATGTGCACGACATCGGAAAAAACATCGTTGGCGTGGTGCTGGGTTGCAATAACTATGAGGTGATCGATCTCGGCGTGATGGTACCCTGCGAAAAAATCCTGGCGGCGGCAAAAGAACTCAAGGTCGATGTGGTCGGATTGAGCGGTCTCATTACGCCGTCGCTGGATGAAATGGTGCATGTCGCCAAGGAAATGACCCGCGAAGGTTTTACCGTGCCTCTGCTCATCGGTGGGGCGACGACCAGCAAGGCTCACACGGCGGTGAAGATCGCACCGTCCTATGCGCCGTCAGTAGTCCATGTGCTGGATGCCTCGCGGGCGGTGGGAGTGGTGGGAAGCTTGATCAGTCCGTCTCAGAAGCCGGGGTTTGTGCAGCAAGTGCGAGATGATTACGAGCGGATCAGGCAGGCGCATCAAGACCGCGGGGCCAAACCGGTTTTGCCGATCGCGAAAGCACGCGCCAATCGCTACATGACTAATTGGGCAACGCTGGATATTCCTGCGCCGTCCTTCCTGGGCGTGCGGACAATCAGCGAACAACCGTTGAGCGAATTGGTGCCGTTTATAGATTGGTCGCCGTTCTTTCATACCTGGGAGTTGAAGGGCCGTTATCCCGGGATCTTCGACGACGCCACGGTCGGTCCGAAGGCGAAAGAACTCCATGATGACGCACGTCGATTGCTGGACGAGATCATTGAGAAGAAACTGCTGACCGCCAAGGGAGTCTACGGATTCTTTGCTGCGGCAAGTATCGGCGATGACATTGAGCTCTATCATGATGCTGCGCGGAGGCAGCGGATCGCAACCATCCATACGCTCAGGCAACAATCAGAAAAGCCTCAAGGTCAGCCCAATCTTGCGTTGGCCGACTATGTGGCCCCTCACGACTCAGGCCGGACGGATCACATCGGGGCGTTTGCGGTCACATCGGGGATCGGCTTGGATGAGTTGTGTCGTCGTTTCGATAAGGATCATGACGACTACAACTCGATTATGGCGAAGGCTCTGGCCGATCGACTGGCGGAGGCCTTTGCGGAGTGTCTCCATAAGCGCGTGCGCGAAGAATGGGGCTATGGAAAGCAGGAGGTACTGTCAACTGAAGAACTGATTCGCGAAAAGTATCGCGGCATTCGACCGGCTCCAGGCTATCCAGCCTGTCCCGACCATACCGAGAAGCGGTTGCTATTTGACTTGCTTCAGGTGGAGCAGAAGGCTTCCATTACGCTGACTGAGAGCTTTGCCATGTTACCGGCAGCGGCGGTCAGCGGATTCTACTTTGCTCATCCTGAGGCGAAATACTTCGCAGTGGGAAAGATCGGAAAGGATCAAGTCGAAGATTACGCCCGCCGAAAAGGGATGGACCTGCGCACAGTCGAGCGCTGGTTGTCACCAAACCTCAACTACGAACCTGCCTAACAGATTGTCGTACTATTCCCGGAACCCATTTGAGACATTGTCGGTTGATGTGTGGGAGCCGGGCTGGACCTAAGCTAGACGGCTGTCTCTAGCACATCGTTTGCTGCATTCAGGTGGGCTGTTTGGAGCGCTTGGAAAATCGACCGGTAGCGGGCTTCGGCCCAGGTGTTGAAAGACTCCGCTTCTGCAAACACGAGGTCCCACGCTTTTGCGGGATCCAGAAGCAATAGATGCTGAGTGCGGTCGGCTTGAGAGAGATGGACGACCAGAACTGCAGAGTTTCCGGTCAGGCTAATGTCGGTGAACACATGGACTTTCTCTGATGCCGGAAGGTGGCTGTCTCGCAGAGCCGCTTCGGCAATGGGTTCGTAGAGTCGATGTAGAAACTGTGCTGTGACTTCATGGGCATTGGAGGGACCCAAGAGCCGTGGATTTGGTTTTTCACCAAACAGGTTTTCGGTCAGATAGGTGGCGGCCTCCCAGGTTGGCATGACACCGGAGGTGACCAGAGCTTCACAAAGATAGGCGATCCAATTTCGGCTCGCTGTGCGTGTGCGGACCGCAGTCGTTTTCTTGGCCATGGATGGCAACCCTTTCATCGTCGTAGTCTGTCAGAGGCCGCGCGGCACACACGGCGTCGGCGGAATTTACCGGAATGAAAAAAGTATATCGGTGAGGGGAAACCCGGTCAATGAATTGCGAAGAATGCGCTAGGCAGCAGTGGAGTCTTGCCGGGAGTGGTTGGCGTATTGCTCGTGGATACGGCGGAGGTCTTCGGGGCTAGACAGGAACAGGTCGAGCAAGTCGGGATCGAAATGTTTTCCACGTTCTTTTATCATCAAGTCACGGGCGTGTTCGAAGTCAAACGCCGGTTTATATACCCGGGCCGTGGTTAGGGCATCGAAGTTGTCGGCGATCGAAGCAATCCTGCCCTCGATGGGAATGTCTTCACCCTTCAATTTGCGAGGATAACCGGTGCCGTCGTAGCGTTCGTGATGAGTCCAGGCGATGAGAGCGGCCACTTTGAGCAGTTCTGAGTCCGATCCTGAGAGAATCTTATAGCCGATTTCTGCGTGCTGGGAGATGACGTCGAACTCTGCAGCCGTAAACTTTCCCGGTTTGAGCAGCACATGATCGGGGGTGCCGATTTTCCCGATGTCATGCATCGGGCTTGCGGTGCGGATCAGGTCGACCCGTTCCGGAGCCAGGCCGACCTTGCGCGCCAGCAATTCGCAATAGTGGCTCATCCGTTGAATATGCTGGGCGGTAGAGCTGTCACGGAATTCGGCGGCGATAGCCAGTCGTTCGATGGTTTCTTCCCGGGAGAGGCGGAGTTCTTTTTCGCTGCGCTCTAGCCACTCAAGGGCCTGCTGCAAGGCCATTGTTCGGGTCCTGACGATTTCCTCAAGATTGTCTTGATGTAAGCGGTTTTCCATTTCCAGTCGGCGGCGGCGCAAAGCATTGGCGACGTCGATGAGCACTTCGTTTGATTCGAAGGGCTTGACGATATACCCGAAGGCTCCCATGTCGAGCGCTGCGTTAGCCAGTACCGAGCTATCGAGGCCGGTGACCATGATGGCAGCTATATGTGGACGGTCCGCGAGTAGATTCCTGACAAGATCCATCCCGGATTCACCGGGCATGTTCACGTCGCACAGCATCAAGGCGAAGGGCTGTTCATCCATTCGCTGCCGAGCCTCACGGGCGTCGGCCGCAAGCGTCACGGTATAGCCATGAGTCTGGAGCATGTAGCCAAGCAGACGGCGAATCGGTTCTTCATCGTCGACGACCAGAATATTCCGGTTTTCAAGGAGGGCTTGTTGTGTATCCCGATCAGGCAAAGTGGGCATGGAGTAATTGTGAGATCTGGGTTGAGAGACTGGTGTTGTGTAGAACCATTATCGGTTTGTTTTGTCGACTCTTGAGAGTCATCGAACTGCCCGAGAATCTGCACCTTTTATGCCAATGAATCGCGTGGGAGAGAGAATGATTCCAGACCTCCTGATCGTAGGATATCTTTAGCTGAAGATCGCTTGAATTGTCTCTCCCAGCATGTTGATCATGCATTTCAGGCTCGAACAGTTTCTCATGATTGGGCTAGTGGCTGGGCAGTGGTTCGATTTCTGAGGTGTACAGAATGTGTCTGCTGCATTGTCGTATTTCGTACAGTTAATAGGTCTGGAGGAGTAGAAATTGATCGTGAGCAGTCGATGCGCACTGGTTTGCGCTTTGGAGAGGGCTCCACTATAATCCCGCTCTCACTTTTGAAGACGAGAAGGGGAGTATGTGATGAGCGCGGTAGCCGGATTAGTACGATTCGATGGGAGACGGAAAGACCAGCATCGGCCGGTCAAAGTCACGAGGAATTTCACCAAGCATGCCGAAGGCTCTGTCCTCATTGAAATGGGGGATACCAAGGTCATTTGCACGGCGTCGATCGAAGAGAAAGTTCCCCCGTTTCTCAAAGGCAAGGGAAGCGGGTGGGTGACTGCCGAGTATTCCATGCTTCCCCGTGCGACCCATGAGCGCACTTCTCGTGAAGCCGTCAAGGGAAAGCAGGGCGGAAGAACGTTGGAGATTCAGCGCTTGGTTGGCCGAGCATTGCGGTCGGTGACTGACATGACGCAAATGGGGGAGCGGAGTATTTGGATCGACTGTGACGTGATTCAAGCCGACGGAGGAACGAGAACTGCTTCGATTACCGGGGCGTTCATTGCGCTGGCAGACGCGTTCACCGTGTTGAAAAAGAAGGATTTGATTAAGCGCCTTCCGCTGACTGACTATCTGGCGGCTATCAGTGTCGGTAAAGTCGGCGGAGAAGTCATGGTGGATTTGGCCTATACCGAAGACTCCATGGCTGAAGTAGATATGAATCTCGTAATGACCGGCCGAGGTCGGTATGTCGAAGTTCAAGGAACTGCGGAAAAGACTCCCTTTGCCAAGCAGGATATGGATGAGTTTTTAAATCTCGGTTGGCAGGCGATCCAGCGTCTCACCGCTATTCAAAAAGAACTGATCGGATCATTGGACTAACAGGCTACTGTGATTTCAGAAGTCGTCCTCGCGACGAGAAATAGGCACAAAGTCGAAGAATTAGCGGCTTTGCTTGGCGATCTGGGCATTCGGATCCGCACGTTAGCTGATTTTCCTGACGCACTTGAGGTTGAAGAAGACGGTACGACTTGTGAAGCCAATGCCATCAAGAAGGCCTGCGAGATTGCGAGGGTAACGGGGCTGACGGCCGTGGCCGACGATACCGGGTTGGAAGTGGACGCATTGGATGGCAGGCCTGGCGCCTATGCAGCCCGTTATGCGGGGGAGCACGCAACCTACGAAGACAATTGTCGCAAGCTGGTTCAGGAACTCGAGGGCGTTCCGCAGAAACGACGGACCGCTCGATTTATCACGGTAGCGGCCATCGCTATACCAGGCGAACCCGTTCAGGTGACGCAAGGGGTTTTGACCGGGTATATTGCGGAGAAGGCCAGTGGATCAAAAGGATTCGGATATGATCCGCTCTTCTATGTGCCGGAGTTGAAGGCGACGTTAGCAGAGATTTCTGCTGAGCAGAAAAATCGTATCAGTCATCGCGCAAAGGCGTTTCTGCAAGCCAAGGAACTCCTTCGCGCACGGCAGTCTGAGAGCACCGTCGGGGCGTAGCGCAGCCCGGTAGCGCGCCTGCTTTGGGAGCAGGATGTCGGAGGTTCAAATCCTCTCGCCCCGACCAAACTTCCTTCCCCGCAGTCAGCTTCTATTCCAGACCGGCTCAATGCGTTCTTTACCCCTCAACTTTAATTGTGATCGAAGTGGCGGCCCAATCAGGCGCCGATCCTGCCGACGGAGCAGGCATGGCCTCCGGTGTCGCCACCATATCAGACTGGGTGGATGGAACTGCGAGGGGAGGAATCCCCGGCTCTGTCGATGCCTCTGCACTCCTTGAATTGTGTAACGGCATCGTCCAGGACCGATTCACTGACAGAGATAGGGGAGGGAATCCGGCCTTCGCCTTTTAACCGCTCCGTCATTTCTTTCGCTTGAGTCCGGACACCCGCCGCATCTTTCTCCCAGTAGTCAGCGATCTTTTTGAGCAACGTGCCGAACCCGGGCCGGCCCCAACGGTCTTCCGGAGGGAAATAGGTCCCTGCGAAAAACGGCTCCTGATCCGGCGTGAGAAACACTGTCATGGGCCAGCCGCCCTGACCGTTGTTCATCGCCACCGTCGCCGCCATGTAAATCTCATCGAGATCCGGCCGTTCCTCCCGATCCACTTTGATGCAGATAAAATGGCGATTCATGATGGCGGCAATCGCCTCGTTCTCAAACGACTCCCGCTCCATCACATGGCACCAGTGACAGGCCGAGTAGCCGATCGACAACAGGATCGGTGTGTTCGATGACCTGGCGGCAGTCAACGCCTCCGGGCCCCAGGGATACCAATCAACCGGGTTGTAGGCGTGCTGAAGGAGATAGGGACTGGTCTCAGTATGCAGGCGATTCGGCTTGCGATCAGATGTCGATGACATGATTGCACCGTAGCATCGCCGCGTGAGGAGGGTCAACGTCGCAGAAAGAAAAAAGGCCTACGATCATGAGGACCGTAGGCCTTTTGACATATTCAGTCAGAGGCACAGATGGACGACACCTCAGCGGTGTCGGTCGATCAGTGACCGCCCTTCTTCTCTTCCTTCTTCTTCTCTTCGCCGAACACCACGTGGCCGCCCTTCTTTTCTTCCTTCTTCTTCTCTTCGCCGAACACGACGACGTGGCCGCCCTTCTTCTCTTCCTTCTTCTTCTCTTCGCCGGCGAAGGACGGCGCGCTGAACGTCACTGCAATTGCGACTGCCATGATTGCCATCAACATGCTCTTCATAACTGTTCTCCCCCTGAAAGGTTTTGAAAGTTTGGAATGAGTGCCTGTCACGATCAGGCAAATTTCTTCGCACGGTATGCCAAAGATATGTACAAAGTCAACTCCGTTGCTCGCAAAAATGAGAGAGTCATCCCCCGGCCACATCAACCTTGGTCCCCGAGGTTGGACGATAGATGTGATAGGCTATTCAGTGAGATTTCACTGAGGTCCCTCTATGGCTGAAATCGGCCCCTATTCCAACTATCGCCTCACCGTCAGACTGGAACTCGCCAACACGCCCGGCATCTTCGCCCGCGTGGCGGCCTTGCTGGCCGATGAGGGAGCCAATCTCGGCGCGGTGGATATTGTCTCGGCGACCAAAACCCAAATGGTTCGGGACGTCACCTTCGATGTGCACAATGAATCCCATGGCGAGAAGGTCTTGGCCCGGCTGAGCGCCCTTCCTGATGTGACCGTGCTATCAGCTTCCGACCGGATATTTCTGTTACACCTCGGCGGCAAGATTCGCGTCGAAGGCAAGATCCCGATCAATACCAGAAACATCCTCTCAATGGTCTACACCCCGGGGGTGGGACGAGTCTCCCAGGCTATCGCACGGGATAAATCCAAAGTCTATGCGTTCACCAGCAAGAGTAATAGCGTCGCGGTGGTGACGGACGGATCTGCCGTGTTGGGACTCGGCAACCTCGGTCCCGAAGCGGCTCTGCCGGTGATGGAAGGCAAGGTGATGTTGTTCAAGGAACTGGCCGGGATCGATGCCTGGCCGCTGTGCCTGAACACGCAGGACCCGGATGATATCGTCCGCATCATCCAAGGCATCGCGCCGGGATTCGGCGCGATCAATCTGGAAGACATCAGTGCGCCCCGCTGTTTTGACATCGAACGACGGCTGAAGGCGTCACTCGATATTCCGGTGATGCACGACGATCAGCACGGCACGGCGGTGGTGATTCTCGCCGCTCTGACCAACGCGCTGCTCGTCACAGACAGACGGATCGGGGACATCCGCGTGGTCGTCAACGGCCTGGGCGCCGCCGGTACAGCCTGCTGCCGGATGTTACTGGCGGCGGGCGTCTCGCATCTGTTGGGATGCGATAAAGAAGGCATCATCCTGTCCGGCAGCCCGGAGCAACTACACGCCTGTCGAACCGATCTGACGGCCTGCTTAACCCGTGAGACCCCCGCCGGAACCTTGCGCGATGCGCTGAAGGGCGCCGACGTCTTTATCGGGCTCTCGGTCGGAAATATTCTGACTGCCGAAGACCTTGAGCTGATGTCTCCCGAGCGCATTGTCTTTGCCATGGCGAACCCGGATCCGGAAGTATCGCCGGAACTCGCCGCCTCGCACTGTCGCATCTTTGCCACCGGGCGATCCGATTTCCCCAATCAGATCAATAACGCACTTGCCTTCCCCGGCATCTTCCGCGGCGCGCTCGACGTTCAAGCCAGCCAGATCAATGAGGCCATGAAGCTGGCCGCGGCGAACGCCATCGCCCGAGCAATTCCGGCAAATGCCTTAAGCGAGGACTACATCATTCCCAGCCTCTTCGATAAAACCGTCGTCCCGCAGGTCGCCCGGGCCGTGGCAGCAGCCGCGCGCGAGAGCGGCGTGGCGCGCAGACGGACCTCGGCGAACAGCCCGCCAACCTCAGAATGATTCACCCGCGTTCCGGCCATTCTTTGAACGCCGGCAGCATCCTAATCTAGACAGTGGCCCTCTACTGGCCGGGAACCACACTGTGCTACAATGCCGCGGCCGGTGGACCGGCCGACCATGCCTTTTACACAAAGCAAATTTATCAAGTTTCAGCGAGGGATGCGGCAGCGGATCGATTCGCTGCGCCTCAAGACCGAGACCAGTCTCGAACTCGCCGTCGATACGATGATGGAGTCCCGCGTCGATAGCTTCTTCCGGGTCGAACAAGGGTTGGAAGAAGTGATTCGGTCGCTGATTGAGATCGACGATGAGCTGGGGGTCGTCCGCGATCTCTCCGGCGCGATGCGCCTGGAATCGCGCCTGGAGTTTGTCGAAGACCGCTGGGACGAGTTCGACAGTGAAATTCGAGAACGGCCGAGGCGGCGACGCAAGAAGATCAGCCTCGCCGACATGCTCAAAGCCGCCAGCGGAGGCGGGGATCTTTCCCAGGGCGGCGCCGGCATTAACAACGCGGTGGACGCTTATGCGATCATGGGCGTCGAGTTCGGCAGTTCGCTCGCGGATGTGACCGCGGCGTTCAGACAGAAAGCGAAGCAGCTCCATCCCGATTCGAACCATGGCGACCGGAGTTCCGAGCCGGCGTTACGGCGGATGCTGGAGGCCTATCAGTTTTTGAAAGAATATTTGAGCCTGAGCAACGTCGAACCGATGCCCCAGGCCGACCACCCCTATCGTCCAACCGAGTAGGAGACAGAACGTCCGTGGACTCCACACAATACATCACCACTGCAGACGGGCTTGAGCGTTTGTGCGATCACCTGGCCACCGCGTCACGCCTGGCCCTCGACACCGAGTTTGTCGGAGAAGAGAGTTTTGTCCCACGGCTTGAACTCATTCAGGTCGCCACCGAAACTCAGTCCGCCATCATCGACTTTCCGGCGGTTCAGCAGTCATCCGCCCTGCAACCGTTCTGGGACATTGTCCGCAATCCGGACGTGGAAAAGATTGTTCATGCGGGCCGGCAAGACCTTGATCTCTTTGCCACCCACGCGGGGACGATTCCCAAGCCGTTTTTCGATACGCAGATAGCCGCCGCCATGGTGGGGTATGGCGCGCAAGTCGCCTATGCCAATCTGGTCTTACGCGTCCACGGGAAAAAGCTCGCGAAAGCCCACACCTTCACCAATTGGAGCGCGCGACCACTGTCGACCGATCAACTCGCCTATGCCCTGGAAGATGTCGAATTCCTGCTGGGCATTCATGACCATCTGCGCACGCGCCTTACCAAGCTCGGGAGGAGTGAATGGGCCCACGAAGAATTCTCCAGACTGGAAACGATCGTCGGCGACACGCGCCGCGAACCGCAGGAGCGCTACCAGCGTATTCGCGGATGGGACAGCTTGAAACCGAAGTCTGCCGCCGTCCTGCGAGAGCTTGCTGCCTGGCGCGAGAGCGAAGCCAAACGCCGCAATGTGCCCCGCGGCCGCGTGATGCGAGACGAAGTCCTCCTGCAGGTCGCCCGCCATCCACCACGCTCGGTCGATGAATTGCGCGCCGTACGCGGACTCCATGGATCGGAAGCAGACCGGCACGGCGAGACGATCCTGAAAACGATTCACGCCGCCAACGCGCTTCCCGCTTCCGCCTGGCCGGAGGTCCCCAAGGACCGTAAGCCTGAGCCGGAATCGACCGGTTTGGTGGAATTACTTCAGTCCGTAATGAAGGCCCAATCCGCCGATCAAGAAATCGCGCCCACTTTGCTCGCGACGACTGCCGATATCCAGGCGCTGGTCGATGCGCGGGCTCAGGGCACTACGCCCGACCTTCCTCTCTTGCGAGGCTGGCGGAGAACCCTCCTCGGGAACCTGCTGCTTCAAGTGTTGAACGGGGAGGTCGCGGTGAAAATCGATGCTACCTCGGGAAGGCTCACCTGGTCTTAGACTGAACTACTCACGAATATCGTTGCGCTATCCAATCCGCTCGCCCTGCACGTGCCGGCTCGAACGCCGCGATACGGCTCCTATGCGGCCTGCGTGCTTCTCACCCAGGAACCTGCCAGGGCGTCCAATTCAGAACAGCCTGACGGCTCTCCCCAGCAGAGAAGGAGGATAACGGCGTCCCGCCAATCCTCGCGCTTGTAAAACCTCAGAAGTACGTACATTTTTCAGGGTACCTCGGCCATATATCGGCCTCCGCTGGTACGATTCTCGCTCACTCCTGTTCGGGTTCATGCTGTGAGAACACCCGAATGGCTGGCTCAACGTTCAAACGTACCTGGGAATTTTTCGCTCCCGGCGGAATTGTTCTGCTCTTGGCGATCGGCTTCCTTCGGCCGCACGGCCTCCCGGCGTGGGTGCAGGGGCCGGTTTCAGCGCTCCCGGTTATCGTGCTGGGATTCGGCATCGTCTTCGGCTGGTATCTCTCCAGCAGCCGTCTGATTCTTTCGCTCTTGGTCCTCGTCTGTCTCGACCGTGGAATCTTCTGGTTTCCTCCATCCGATTCAAGTCCCGAAGCGCCAGGCCCGGTCCTATTTGCGATCGCCACATTCCTGGCGCCAGTGAATCTGCTCGCGCTCTCGTTGGTCAAAGAAGGCAATGTCTCGAGCTGGAGAGGACTCCTGAGCTTGCTTCTCGTCTTGAGTCAGCCCCTGCTTGTCCTGTGGCTCAGTCTGTCCGTGCAGACTGATCTGACCAGCCCGCTGACCGCCGCGTTCCAACTCCCGCTCATACCTCTCTCAATCTCCGAATGGACACCGCTGCCACAGCCGGCCGTGCTAGCATTCGTCAGTGCCCTGTTGTTATTGACCGCTAGATCCCTGCTCTATCACGACCCGCTCGACGGCGGGGCGGCCTGGGCGATTCTGACAACCTTCCTCGCCGTCCACGGCATCCAATACGGGTGGAACCCCACAAATTTCCTGTCCGCCGCAGGCCTCACGCTCTTCCTCTCTCTCGTGCATGCGTCTCATCAACGCACCTATCGTGATGAACTGACCGGCGCGCTTGGCCGCCTGGCCTACAACGAAACGATTGCGAGGCTGGGAGAGAAATACGTGATGGCAATCGTCGGGGTGGATCAACTCAAACAGTATCAGAACCAGTACGGGAAGACTGTCGCGGAACAAGTGCTGCGCCTCGTGGCGCCGAAAATCATGGCGACGGCAGGAAGCGGGAAAGTCTTCCGGCTTACCGGCGACGAGTTTACCGTGGTGTTTTATTCCAGAGCGGCGATAGACACCCTCGCCACGCTCGAACAGATTCGCAAGGCCGTTGGAAAGACCACACTGCGACTTCGCAAACAGACTCGTGTCTGGGAAGGGAGCCGCTCGTCTACACCCGGATCGAAAGACATCGACCTTTCCATCACCCTCAGCATCGGAGTCGCAGAACCGACCGCGCCACACCTCTCGCTCACCCTCGTGACAAAAGCCGCCTACCGCGCGCTCTACGAAGCGAAAGGGGAGGGCGGCAACATGGTCAAACGCGGGACCATTCAGATCGCTTCGGCTAACACAGCTCCAAGCACCACCGGCCGCATCGTCGCCTACAGTGAGTTCGAGGCCTGACCCTCACAGCAGCGTCTTCACCGTCTCCGCCGGTCTGGCCAACACCGCCTTGTCATCCTTGACCACAAGCGGACGCTGAATCAGATCCGGATGCTTCACCATCAAATCCAGCAACGTGTCATCTGACAGCTCCTTCTTGGCCAGCCCCAGTTCCTTGTAGATATCCTCCTTGGTCCTGAGCACGTCCTTCGGAGACAGCCCGGCCTTTTTCAAAATCTTCTTCAACTGATCTTTCGTAAACGTCTGCTCGTAGTAATTCACCGCCATGAACGGAGTGCCGCTGTCCTTCAACAGCTGGACCGCCTGTCGGCACGTGGTACATGTCGGCTTATGATAAATCGTGATATCGGCCATTTTTACTCCTTATGAAGAAACCTGCCTTGACGCCATTTTTTCTGCTATGGTAGACCATTCCGAGTTGTTTCACGATCACCGCGCCACACGATACTTATGCCACTCGTCGGAACAAGTACTTCTGGTCAGTTTTCCTGCACCGCGACTACGCTGCACACACTCCGTGAACTCCGCACCAAGCGCAAGGGCCAGCCGGTCTTCGTCTTAGGCCACCTGCTGGAGCGAAAAGGCCAGGAAGCCACCTTCGAGGTCTTCAACGACCGGATTGCTCTGGTCAAATTCCCGGACGGCGCCGTCATCGGCTACGATCCACAGGAACTTCTCCTGCCGACGGAAATCGACGACAAGGGTGTGGCCTACTTTGAAATTCGCCCCTGTGCCCAATGCGGCATTCTCTTCCCGCTGACCATTGCCGAGCGGGATGCTGACACCGAACCCACCGAGTGTCTGGGCTGCCGGACCTAAGTCAGGCTAACAGTTGCCCCCGCAGGCTATCCAGAAAAGCCATCGCCTCCTAATCGACCAACGGCGCGATCTCCAACGCCTTCTTGAGCAAGCAATCACCGGCAAACCCCTGCAACGCCATCGGCAACATACTCCCGTCGACCACACGGACCGAGGTCACTCGGAAGCCTTCGCCGGAGCGCTGGCCTTCAAGTCGCATCGCATGACAGATTTCAAGCTTCTTCCAAATCAGATTACCGACAATGGCCTCTGAGGCCAGCAGCTTGGTGTCCGTGACAGTCCCATCGATCACAATCTTGGCCGAGATTCTCGTCTTATCTTTGGGCACTTCGCTCACTACCGCAAAGGCCAGCTGGTCCTCCTGAGCCTGCACGCTCCCGAAGCCCATCAAGATTGCTCCCATGAGAACGATCCCCGCGATGATCTCCTTGTGTATCATTCAGGGCCTCCTATCCGACCGGTCGGGAAGCAGATCCACCTCTTTTCCCGGACGAGGATCCCCATGGTTCAGAGTGCTGGCGCCAACTACCTTCCGTGGGATCAACGGCGGCGGGGGAACCGCGACCGCACGATCCCGCAGGCGCCAAAACATAATCGCCGCAGGCACCAGGACCAACAAACCCAGAATCAGCATCACGCGAAACACAACAGCACCTCATTCCCGCTACGCCTCGCGCAGCTCAAAGACAGTATGCCAATCGGCATTTCTCAATTCAAGAATGACCAACCTCGGATAGTCCGCTCATGATACGATATTTATAGAATCGCAATCGTGTCCATAATGGAGATGGAGATGCCGCACGACTTCATGCCAGGCCTGGACGGCGTACCGGCCGCCACCTCTTCAATCAGCGACGTAGACGGCCAACGTGGCGTACTCGAATACCGCGGAATTAGAGTTGAGACACTCTGCGCTCAATCCTCATTCCTTGAAACTTCGTATTTGCTTCTCTTCGGTCGCCTGCCGGCACAATCAGAGCTTGATCGCTGGACCGGTGACATCACCCATCATCGCCGCATCAAATTTCGCATCAACGACCTCTTGAAGTGCCTGCCTGAAACCGGACACCCGATGGATGCGCTGCAAGCCGCGGTCGCCGCGCTTGGCATGTTCTATCCAGGCCGCCAGGTCAAAGACGCGGAGAACAACTACTGGTCGGCGGTACGGCTCATCGCGAAACTCCCGACGATCGTCGCAGCCTGGGCCAGACTCCGGCACGGAAACGATCCCATCCCGCCGCAAGACGAACTCGAATTCTCCGAAAACTTTCTGTACATGCTGACAGAACACGCGCCGCATCCGCTCTGGAAAGACATCTTTGACGATTGCCTCATCCTCCACGCTGAACATACGATGAACGCCTCGACCTTTACGGGACTCGTGACAGCCTCGACGCTCGCCGATCCTTATACCGTCGTCGCCTCCTCGATCGGCGCCTTGAAGGGGCCGCTCCATGGGGGAGCGAACGAAGAAGTGATCCACATGCTTCGCGAGATCGGCAGCCCCGAACGAGCTCGGGCCTATGTGGAGCAGAAACTGGCCGGCAAGCAGAAGCTCATGGGATTCGGCCATCGTATCTATAAAGTAAAAGATCCTCGCGCGACGATTCTTCAAGGACTCTGCGAGCGGCTCTTCAAGGAATGCGGGCCGTCGCCCCTCTATGCCGTAGCGATGGAGGTCGAACGAACGGCAGGGGATATCCTGCAAGGGAAAGGTATTTACCCCAATGTCGATTTCTATTCCGGGATCATCTACGACCAGATGAGCATCGACACGGACCTCTTCACGCCGCTCTTCGCCATGGCCCGCGTGTCAGGATGGCTGGCCCACTGGCTGGAACAGCTGCGGGAGAACAAGCTCTTCCGCCCGGACCAGATCTACTCAGGGGAACACAATCGCCCCTACATCCCCTTGGCGCAACGCTAACCGGACATCTTCGCGCTTCCCCCCTTGACTCTCTATACATCGCAATTATCTCTGTTGGTGTAAGCACAACAGACGCGGCGCCGGCGTCAAGTACGACGAATACAACACATAATTCGTATGGAGGTAAGCCATGACCGCTCTGATGCGTTGGGATCCGTTTCGCGAACTTGAAGAGATGTCAGATCGACTGAATCGGATGGCGACTCGTCCTGCAACCAGAACCAATGGTAAGGAAGCCTTAACCGTGGCTGACTGGATGCCGACCGTCGATATCAGTGAAACCGCCGGTGAATACGTGATACAGGCAGAGTTGCCTGAGGTGAAGAAAGACGATGTGAAGGTGACACTGGAAGAGGGTGTCCTGACGATTCAAGGACAACGCCGTCAGGAAAAGGATGAGAAGACAACGAAATATCACCGGATTGAACGATCCTATGGGACATTCGTCCGGAGCTTCTCCCTGCCGGACCAAGTGAACGAGAGCGGGGTGAAAGCCGAATTCAAAGACGGGGTGTTGAACCTGCACATCCCGAAATCGGAAAAGGCTAAACCGCGCGCCATCGAAGTAAAAGTCGCATAACACTTCCTGGCACCCGTACCGAGATGAAAGGCCCGCCCAGGCGGGCCTTTTTTCACGAGCCAGCACCATTCTCTTTCTCTCATACTCTTGAGCTTCCACGCAGTAACCGTTTAAGATGCGCGCTCCGTTCCCCACACGATAGCCTAGCGAGGAGATACGCGCATGAAAAAGTCTTCAGGAACACAGCCCGCACACACCCGCATTGAACGCGACACCATGGGCGAGTTGGCTGTCCCCTCGGACGCCTACTACGGCGTGCAAACCGCACGCGCCATCGAGAATTTCCCGATCAGCTCTCTCCGCATGCCACGATCCGTTATTCGGGCGATGGGCCTGATCAAACGCGCCGCTGCCAGCGTGAATCAATCGTTGGGTCTCTTGGACAAGAAACCCGCTGACGCGATTAAGGTGGCTGCCACGGAAGTGATCGAGGGTAAGCTCGACGCCGAATTTCCGGTCGACATTTTCCAGACCGGATCCGGCACGTCCACCAACATGAACACCAACGAAGTCATTTCGAATCGGGCCACCGAACTCCTGGGCGGCTTACGCGGCAGCAAGTTGGTTCACCCCAATGATCATGTGAACCTCGGGCAGTCGAGCAACGATGTCATTCCTACCGCCATCCATATTGCCGCCGGCGAATTAATGCAGCAGGAGCTCATCCCGGCATTGACTCGATTGCACAAGGCGCTCGACCGCAAAGCCAAAGAATTCGACAAGATCGTCAAAATCGGCCGCACTCATTTGCAGGATGCCACACCGGTGCGGTTAGGGCAGGAGTTCGGCGGGTACGCGAGGCAGATTGAACTCGGCATTCAGCGCGTGAAGCGCGCACAGGAGGCTCTGAGCGAAGTGGCTCTCGGCGGCACCGCGGTCGGCACCGGCCTAAACTGCCATCCCAAGTTTTCACCCAAAGTGATGGCAATCATTTCCAAAGAGACCGGCTGCACCTTCAAAGAAGCCAAGAATCATTTCGAGGCCCAGTCGGCTCAGGATTCGTTGGTTGAAGCCAGCGGGGAGTTGCGGACCATTGCCGTGAGCCTCATGAAGATCGCCAATGATGTGCGCTGGCTCGGCTCAGGCCCGCGCTGCGGGTTGGGAGAAATTAATCTGCCGGAGACGCAACCGGGCTCGTCGATTATGCCGGGAAAAGTGAATCCTGTGATCGCCGAATCCGTGACGATGGTCTGCGCCCAGGTCATCGGCAACGATGTCACCGTGACGATCGGCGGGCAGGCAGCCAACTTTGAATTGATCGTCATGCTGCCGGTCATGGCCTACAACCTTCTGCAATCGATTGAGTTGCTCGCGTCGGTTTCCAATAACTTTGCCATAAAATGTATCGACGGCATCAAGGCCAATGAAGAACGCTGCAAAAGCCTCATCGAGGAAAGCCTGGCGATGTGTACCGCGCTCGCGCCGGAGATCGGCTACGAAGCGGCCGCAAAGCTGGCAAAGGATGCCTATAAGTCTGGCAAGACCGTCCGTGAAGTGGCGAAAGAACAGAAGGTCCTCTCAGACAAGCGCCTCACCCAACTCCTTGACCCCTGGCGCATGACGATGCCGGGCGGCCCGGTCGGAAGTGCGGGAGGATAAAGGGGGCCGGACTGTCTACCATCCTGCCGGTGCATGGGCATCCACAAGGGAATCGCCATCTGAAAATCAGGAAACTATTCTGATGACGCAACGGAGCATGACTTGGCCATAGTCTGGTCGGCGACGATCTTCCTGAGCGCCTTCTTACTGTTTCTCGTCCAGCCCATGATGGCAAAGATGATCCTCCCAATGTTGGGGGGGACCCCGGCGGTCTGGAATGCGTGCATGTTGTTCTTTCAAACCACGCTCCTGGCCGGGTATGGATATGTCCATCTTCTGACTTCATGGGTAGATCCTCGGCGCCAGGTATTCGTACATCTGCTCTTGCTGGCCGTTCCGTTGCTCTTACTGCCTATCGGCATCCCTACAGCCTGGACGTTTCCCGACCAGACCAACCCTGTCCTCTGGGTGCTCCTTCTCTTGACCGTGGCGATCGGCTTTCCCTTCTTCATGCTCTCCACGACGGCCCCGCTTTTACAGAAATGGTTTTCTTGGACCTCTCATCCGTCTGCTCGAGATCCCTATTTTTTGTACGCCGCGAGTAATGCGGGCAGCATGGTGGCATTATTGGGTTATCCGTTCGCCATCGAACCCTGGGTCCCCCTCAGAGGCACACAAGGACTGTCGCAGACGATGCTCTGGAGCATCGGGTATGGAACCCTCGTCGCGCTTCTTGGAACATGTGCGTGGCTCCTCAGGCGCGAACACGTGCACGGAGCCGCGGCATCGACCTCCAGGTCGAAGGCTCAGGCAGGTGTGCCTCTTTCGCCCCTTCCCATGCTCACCCGCCTGCGCTGGATCCTCCTGGCTTTCATTCCCTCGAGCCTTCTGTTGGGAGCCACGACCCACCTCACGCTCAATGTGGCTGCCATTCCACTGCTGTGGGTCGTCCCACTCGCGCTGTATCTGTTGAGTTTTATTCTGGTGTTCGCAAAATGGTCCCATGCCAATCACCGAGCGATGATCATAACCTTGCCGGTGGTGCTGCTGCTCCTGATGTTCAATGCCATACCATTTGCCCCATCGCTTCCATATCTCGTTCAACTCCTGCTCCCTCTAGTAGGGTTGAGTCTGGTGGCTATGGTCTGTCATGGCGAACTGGCCAGAACGAGACCAACGACAGACCGGCTGACGATATTCTATTTACTCATGTCCATTGGCGGGGCGCTCGGAGGCCTATTTAATGCGCTGATTGCACCGATTGCATTCAACGACATTTATGAGTACGACCTCATCCTGGTGCTCGCCGCATGTGTGCTGCCACGTTTAGAAGGTGCCGATCCGCTCTGGCTCTCGCGATGGATCGCTTCTCAATGGGGGTCACGTTTGCGGGATGCAGGAGACCTACCGTGGATTGCAGGAGTGGTACTGACCGCCGCTCTCTGTAGTGCCCTCAGCTATTCGTTGGCTCAACCGCCACGCATCCTGGATGCCGTTCTCGCTGGTATTCCGTTGCTGTTGTGCTATGCCTGTATCCGGCGGCCGCTTCATTTAGGACTGGCGCTCGGCGCCGTGCTCATCACTACCAACGTCATCAGCAACGTGTTCGATGACCCAGTCCTGTACCAGACTCGCTCATTCTTTGGGGTGCTCACGGTCAAAGCGGATGGAGATGTCCATCGGCTGAAGCACGGCACCATCAACCACGGCATGCAGCGTATGCAGCCGGAGTTGCGACGAGAATCGGTGAGCTACTTTCACCCCGCCGGACCATACGGACAAGTGTTTGCCGCATTCCGCGGGCCCGAATCCAAGAAGCGTATTGCCGTGACAGGACTCGGTATCGCGGCATTGGCCAATTATGCCGAGCAGGGGCAGTCGCTGACATTCTACGAAATCGATCCGGCGGTGGTGGAGATTGCGCAAAATCCAAAGCTGTTTACGTATTACGACGATGCCATACGCCGCGGAGTCGATCTGCGGGTGGTTGTGGGTGACGCCCGGCTGAAAATGCTGGAGGCTCCGGACGGCGCATATGACATGGTCATCCTGGACGCGTTTACCTCGGATGCAATCCCGGTTCATCTCCTAACCCGCGAAGCGATGGAGATGTATCTGCGAAAATTGGCTCCCGATGGCCTGTTGGTTATTCACATCTCGAATCGGTATCTGGCGCTCGAGCCGGTATTGGGGAATCTTGGAAACGTCCTTCATCTATTTGGGCTGAAACAATTCGGAACGTCGAATGACACGATCCTGCAATACGCGGCGGACATTGTGGTCATGGCAAAACAGAAAGAAGCCCTCGGCGCGCTGGACAAGGATCCACGGTGGACACCACTGCTGCAATCCTCAACGGTCGGCCTCTGGTCCGACGATTTCTCTAACGTCGTGAGTGCCATTAAATGGAGCAAGTAAACCGCATGGATTGGGTTACAGCAGTACCTTGCGATATTTCCTCATCCCCCGTTTGTATGGACGAACCACTCAACGTGGATTTCTCAGGCCTGCATCTGACGGTGTGGCCGTCCATGACTAACACCCCCGGATATTCGCCTGCGCAGCGTCATCACCTCGTTCGCTTCTATCTGTGATGGCTTTATCCTCCCTTTCCACGCCCAATCAAACTAGACCGTGACGTTAGATCCCACGAGAAGTCTTGAAGCGTAAAATACTCCAAAACTTTGACACCCCAAAAGTCTCTATGCTAATGTCCGCGAAACTGTTGGGGTTCTAGTCACTTTCTATTCACTTTTCCAGGGAACATCGCATGAGCGCACAGGGTAAGCATGTGATCATTGTGGCCGGAGCCGGACCAGCCGGAATGGCCGCTGCAAATATGCTGGCGAAGGCCGGTCATGATGTCATCATACTCAACCGTGACATCAAGTTCGGCGGGCTGGCTGAGTACGGGATTTTCCCAGCCAAGCTGAAATTGCGCGGCGGTCTCAAGAAGCAATATTGGGAAATGCTGGAGCAGCCGAATGTGCACTACTTCGGCAACGTGTCCATCGGCAAGGGCAAAGACCTGACCGTGGAAGACGTTCGTGCCCTCGGCGCCAGTGCGGTCGTTTTCGCGATCGGCGCGCAAGGCACGAAAGCGATCGGCGTAGAAGGGGATTCGGCGCAGGGCGTGTTCCATGCGAAAGACGTGGTCTACCACTTCAACCGCTTGCCCGGATTCGGTGATCGGCCGTTTGAAGTCGGAAAGCATGTGGCCGTGATCGGGGCGGGCGACGTCATGGTCGACATCGCACACTGGCTGATCCGCTATAAGAAAGTGGAGCGCGTCACCGCCATCGTGCGCCGCGGCCCCCTGGAACGAAAGTACAATCCGAAAGAAATCCGCTCGGTCTGCGCGAATATGGATGTCGAGGGCATTACCACGGAAGTGGCGCGCATCAAGGATCGCCTTGCCGCCGTCGGTCAAAATGCCGACGAAGTCCTGAAAGGTCTGACGGACGAATTTACCAAGTGTGAACCGGCAGTCAGCCCCACGAAAATGGGGTTCAAGTTCCTGGCGTCACCGAAGCGCATCCTGGTCGACGGCAACAATCGGGTGCGCGGCCTGGAAATGGAAGACAATAAGCTGGAGCCCAAAGGCACCGACACGGCTGCCGTCGGACTCAAGCAATATTATGAATTTCCCTGTGACGCCGTCGTCTTTGCTGTCGGCGACAAGGTGGATGAGACGGTGGGACTCCCCTATAAAAACGGACTTTTTGTCACCAATCCCACCAAGACGAATAACGATCCGGATGATGCACTCTTCCAAGCCTACGACGAGACCACCGGCAAAGCAGTGGATGGAGTATTCCTCACCGGGTGGGCGCGAAAAGCCAGCGAAGGTCTGGTCGGTGTCGCCAAGCGGGACGGGGAGTGGTGCGCGGAAGTGGTGACCCGCTATCTTGAGACCACGACCTCAGGCCCATCGGCTTCAGCTCAAGCTGTGAAGGAAAAGCTTACCGCGTTATTGAAGGACCGGAAGAGCCACCCGGTTACTCTGGCAGGACTGAAAGCACTCGATACCGCGGAGAAAGCCCACAGCACCGCGACAGACTGTATCGGGGAGTTCAAATACGCCACCAACCAGGAAATGCTCAACTTAATCGAGCGCCACTCGCACTAGACAAACCCACGGGGAGACGGTTCAGCCGTCTCCCCACTTCAGTTTCTCCCGCAATACTTCATAATATCGAGTCTCAGGAAACCGGATCAGTCTGGTGCGATGTTCCGAGACCTTGATCTCGATCGTATCCCCCTGCGAAATGGCGACTCCCACCTGACCATCCATGGTAGCCATCGCTCCGTCATCCTTGCTGGTCAACGTCACTTCGATTTCCGCTTCAGCCGGGACAATCAGCGGACGATGGGTGAGAGTGTGGGGACAGATCGGTGTCAGCACAAGCGACTGCACTGCCGGAGCCAGGATCGGGCCGCCGGCAGAAAGAGAGTAGGCCGTGGATCCCGTCGGGGTGCTGACGATCAATCCGTCGCCGCGCAGATTCGTGACGAACTCGCCCTGGATCGCGATTTTCAATTCAATCATGCGAGCCAGCGTACCCTTGCTGATCACGACATCATTGAGGACGCCCCCTTGCGCAACGGTTTCTCCGTGCCGGTGCACATGCGTCTTGATCATGATCCGCTCATCTAACACAAAATCGTTGGCAAAGACCCTATCGAGCGAAGGATAGAGATTGTCTAAACGGACTTCGGTGAGAAACCCCAGCCCGCCCATATTCACGCCGAGAATGGGAATGCCTCGTTCTCCGGCGAGACGCGCCGCATTCAACATCGTCCCGTCACCACCTAATACCAGCAGCACATCGGCCTGACTGGCCAATTGTGTTTTCTGAATCCCGCCGGTCTCGCCAAGCAAAGCAGCGGACGTTGTATCTAAGAGCGCAACGATGTTCTTGGCCCGCAGCCAGGATACAACGCTCTGCAGCGTTTCCTTAACCTCTGGAAACTTGGGCTTGGTCAGAATGCCGATACTCTTGCGTTGCATAGGAGGTCCGGGTGCCTTCGATCGTGGATCGGTGAAAGGTGCGGGATTGTATCGGGACGCTTCGCGGACTGTCAACGCAACATCGACACGTGATCGCAGATTGATGCGATGACAATGACAGCACCCTCACAGTCGTTTCACATCCCTGTCGAATTCGCATGCAACCTTGACACTCGAAAAGACGGTAGTTAGAATTAGGCCAAGATTTTCCATAGGTTCGCAGACCGCAACTACGACGAGTCTATACCAGACCAGAAGGAGGCAGGATGTTCGAACGATTCACGGACAAGGGTCGGAAGATCATCATCCTGGCACGGGAAGAGGCCGAGCGGCACCAGAACGATTATCTCGGGACGGAGCACTTGGTTCTCGCAATTCTCCGTGAATCCGACGGTATCGCCCTGATGATCCTGAAAAAAATGGGACTCTCCACGGAACAGATCCGGCTCGAAATTGAGCGGAATCTGCCCGGCGGCGGAACTACCATGACGTTCGGGGAAATTCCCTTCAGCCCACGCGTCAAGAAAGTGATCGAATACGGTGTGGAAGAGGCCAGACTGTTGGGCCATAACCATATCGGCAGCGAGCATCTCCTGCTCGGCCTCTTGCGGGAAGAGGAGGGGATCGGCGGAAAAATTCTCCGCAGCCTCGGAGCCAATCTGCTGACGGCCAGACAGTTAACGGTCACCTTCCTCAGAAAGTCTGCGCCGCGCGAGCGAGATAGGAAGAGTAATACGCCGGCGCTCGATGAATTCGGACGGGACCTCACCCAGATGGCCCAAGAAGGTCAGTTGGATCCGGTCATCGGTCGCGCCGATGAAATCGAACGCGTCCTTCAGATTCTCAGCCGTCGAACCAAGAACAATCCGGTCCTCATCGGAGAGTCGGGAGTCGGCAAGACCGCTATCGTCGAAGGCTTGGCTCAACGAATCGTACAGTCTGAAGTTCCGGATAATCTCTTGTCGCGCCGAGTCATCGCGCTCGATCTTGGTTCACTGGTTGCCGGCACCAAGTATCGCGGCCAGTTTGAAGAACGGCTGAAGGTTGTGATGAAGGAAATTGTGCAGGCCGGCAATATCATTATCTTCATCGATGAATTGCACACACTCGTCGGAGCCGGGGCCGCAGAGGGATCGATCGATGCCTCCAACATGCTCAAGCCCGCACTGTCCCGTGGCGAGATCCAATGCATCGGCGCCACCACCTTGGATGAGTATCGCAAGCACATTGAAAAGGACGGCGCTCTCAAGCGACGGTTCCAGCCGATTCACGTGCAGCCCCCGAGCATGGATGAAGCGGTGCTCATTATCCAGGGGCTCCGGGACCGCTATGAAGAACACCATGGCGTCGAGATTTCCGAAGATGCCATCATCGAAGCGGTGAAACTCTCCGACCGGTACATCACCGATCGGTTCCTCCCCGACAAAGCGATCGATTTGATCGACGAAACCGGCTCGCGCGCCAAACTCCAGACCTATGCCTTGCCGTCTGAGTTGAAGGCGATGGAGCAGGAACTCAAGAAAGTGTCGCGGGACAAAGAACTCGCGATCTCGATGCAAAACTTCGAAGAAGCCGTGCGCCACCGTGAAGAAGAAGAGCGGTTGCGAAAACTGCTGGATGAATCGAAACGCGAATGGAAAAAAAGCCAGGAGAAGAACAAGCCGACCATCGGGAAAGAAGACGTGGCCTACGTCGTTTCGAAGATGACCGGCATCCCGCTCTTTAAATTGGAAGAAGAAGAGTCGAACAAGTTGCTGCACATGGAGGAGTTCCTCCATAAACGGGTCATCGGTCAAAACGAAGCGATCTCGGCCGTGTCGCGCGCGATCCGCCGGTCGCGGGCCGGCTTGAAGGATGCGAAGAAGCCGATCGGCTCTTTCATTTTCATGGGTCCCACCGGCGTCGGCAAAACCGAGCTGGCCAGGACCGTCGCAGAGTTCTTATTCAATAGCGAAGATGCGTTAATTCGCGTCGATATGTCCGAATACCAGGAGAAGTTCACCAGCTCGCGGCTCTTTGGAGCCCCTCCGGGCTACGTCGGCTATGAAGAGGGCGGACAGCTGACCGAGAAGGTCCGCCGCCGTCCCTATTCTGTGGTGCTTTTCGACGAAATCGAGAAGGCCCATCCGGACGTTTTTAATGTGCTGCTTCAGGTGCTGGACGACGGTGTGCTGACCGATAGTTTAGGCCGTAAAATAGATTTCAAAAACACCGTCATCATCATGACCTCGAATATCGGGACAAAGATGATTCAAAAAGGTGTGTCGCTCGGCTTCCAGAGCACGGAAGGGGAGCAAGCGAGGAGAAAGAAGGAAGAAGTGATGGGCGAATTACGCCGCTCCTTCAGCCCTGAATTCCTGAACCGCATCGACGAAGTCGTGATCTTCCATCAGCTGGAGAAAGAACAGCTCTACACCATTCTTGATATCCTCATCCGTGAGCTGAACTCGCGTCTTGTGGAAAGAGGTGTCGAAATTGAGCTGGATGACGAAGTCAAACAATGGCTGATCAAAGAGGGATATGAGCCGTTGTATGGGGCCCGCCCGATGCGCCGAACCATTCAACGCGCCATCGGTGACCCGCTCTCCGATGACCTCATCAGAGGACGGTTCAAGGATAGCCGCAAGATCAAGGTTGTGCTTCGTGACGGGGCTCCAACCTTCATCGAGCAGGAAACGATGGCCAGCGTATAATCCGTCCATCGGAAGACGCTCGTAGGACAGAGTGCGCGCGATTCATTTGCACCCCCTGTGGTCATTGACTGCAGGGGGTGCAAGCTTTTCAGAGGCAGATTGTGGTAACTCTACAGAGTCATGACGACGAGCCTATCCGCTGAAACCGAACACACCACCGCTTGGACCCCATGCCCGATACTGGGGATTGAATCCTCCTGCGATGAAACGTCGGCCGCGATTCTGAATCACGACGGAACAGTCCTCTCGAACATCGTGTCTTCACAGGACTCGGTTCATCGCCCATTCGGCGGCGTAGTTCCTGAACTGGCCGCACGCGCCCACCTGAGTACGATTGACCGGGTTGTCCAGACCTCGCTGGTTGAAGCACGTCTCTCCAGGCATGATCTTGGCGCTATCGCGGTCACCCAAGGACCAGGTCTAGCAGGTGCCCTCCTGGTCGGACTCAATTACGCGAAAGGGCTGGCCTACGGCTTATCGCTCCCGCTAATCGGCGTCAATCATCTTGAAGGTCATATCGCCTCTGCCTGGTTGGCAGATCCCACATTTCCATTCCCATGCATTGTCCTTGTCGTATCCGGGGGGCATACCCATCTGTTCAGAAGAGAAGCCGACGGTCACACCATACTGTTGGGCTGTACAAGGGACGATGCCGCCGGTGAAGCGTTTGATAAAGGCGCGCAGATGCTTGGCCTCGACTATCCTGGCGGGCCTGCGATCGATCGACTGGCGCGCCAAGGCAACCCCAAGACCATTCGTTTTCCCTTGTCTCGGTTACAGAAGAGCAGTTTGGAGTTCAGCTTCAGCGGGCTGAAAACATCGTTGCTCTATCGGCTTCGCGGGATGGATGCCGCGGCACGTACCGCCCAGGCCGCCGACCTGGCAGCAGGCTACCAAGAAGCGATCGTGCGCGTTCTTGTCGATCGGGTCTTTGTGGCGGTTCGGTCTAGCGGGGTGAGGGCGCTGGCGGTAGTCGGAGGGGTCTCCGCCAACTCGCGGCTCCGCGCGCTGCTCACCGCGAGAGCCCAGGAAGAGGGAGTCAGGCTCGCATTGCCTCCGATGGCATACTGTACCGACAACGCCGCCATGATTGCATCTGCCGGGAGACATTCGCTGCTACGCGGGCAACGGCCCGTCACTGATCTTGAGATTCTTCCATCACTACGACCGGGTACCTACGCCGGTCGTACAACCGTCCGCGCCCGTTAACCGAGAGGCTGCTTATTCCTGACATACAGGGCAAAACCCTCGGACTTCGTGCCAGCCAGCTCGCCGCGATCGAGCATCTCTATCGACGACGGAATGCGGTCGATGAGGTCCTTTCACTTGAGCTGGCAACAGAGCTCTCAAAGCTCTCGGCTGAGTACCGGCGTCCAATCTCGCTGCTACTCACCAGACGCGGGGTCGTGCAGGAAATCATCGTGGGAACCGACATGGTCTTGTCGCCCACCACACTGTCAAAATTTCGTGCAGGCCCCCGTTCACTGCGAGGACTGCGCCTGATTCGAACGCAACTACAAGACCGGCCCTTGAGCCAGGAAGATCTGACCGACCTAGGCTACCTGCGCCTCGACCTTATCGGCCTCCTCTCGGTGTCACAAAATGGCACCCCCGGCGCGCTCTATCTGGCGCATCTCCTGCCACCGAGTGGAACCGGGCGGCTCTGCGAAATCCTCAAATCGACAACGCTAGAGGACTGCCCCATCGTCTTCGACCAATTCATCAAAGACCTCGAAACGGACCTGCAGGAAGCGCTCAAGCATCACGCCGTCACCAGCGGGAGTGAGTCCGCCATGCTGGTCAGCGCATCGTCTCATGGCCGTGCCGAGCAGGAAGAACGGCTTGCCGAGCTCGCCGACCTTGCCGCCTCTGTCGGCGTTACCGTGATTGATAAGATTGCACAGCGCATTGGAGAGGGCCACCAGCGATACCTGCTGGGAAGCGGAAAACTGAAAGAAGTACTGATACAAACCCTGCATAAGGGCGCGGATATGGTCATCTTTGATCAAACGCTCACCCCCGCCCAGGCACGGGCGATCGCCGAGATGACCGACATCAAAATCATCGACCGGACCCAGTTGATCCTCGACATTTTTGCGCGCCGTGCCCATAGCCGCGAAGGCAAGGTCCAGGTGGAACTGGCGCAATTACGCTATCTGCTCCCACGCCTCTCCGGACAGGGCACACAGCTGTCACGCCTCGGCGGAGGGATCGGAACCAGAGGCCCGGGAGAAACGAAACTGGAAACCGATCGCCGGAAGATTCGCGATCGGATTACCCACCTGGAGCGCGAGATCGAACAATTCTCCAAGCATCAGGACCAACGCCGCGCGCGCCGGGAACGGCAGGAACTTCCGGTCCTCTCCTTCGTCGGCTATACCAACGCCGGAAAATCCACATTGCTGAACATCCTCACCGATAGTCACGTCTCCGCGGAAAATCGCCTCTTTGAGACGTTGGACACCACCAGCCGCCGGCTGCGTTTCCCCCAGGATCGGGAAGTCATTGTGACCGACACCGTCGGGTTTATCCGCGATCTCCCCAAAGAATTGGTCGGGGCCTTCAGGACGACGCTGGAAGAGTTACGCGAAGCCGATTTACTCCTGCATGTCGTCGATGCGAGCGCACCCGACATTGATCTTCAAATGAAGGCCGTCCTAGGTATCCTCGAGGAATTGACCCTCGACAAGATTCCGCAAGTTCTTATCTTCAATAAGTGCGACCGGCTCCCTGCGGCTCAAGCCGAAGCCTTGTGCCGCCGCTATGACGCGATCGGCATCTGCGCCTTGGCCCCATCCACACTACGCCCCCTGATTGACCACTTGGCGACGCGTGTCCACACAATGGCCAGCACGCAGGAACCGGACATTCCTCCGCAGCCGGCCTCAGATACCGCACTTGCATCTCCAATGTAACCGCGGCAGTATTGCGCCACTTTCAATGAACGCTCATTCGCGCCACCATCCATCAGTTGCACCACATCCAGCCACGCTGGCACGGCTGCTGTTCAAGCACCAGCCGAAGGCCGAGATGGAATTGACCCACCAGTCCCCGTGGGAACTGCTCGTCGCCACGATCCTCTCCGCACAATGCACCGACCAGCGGGTCAATCAAGTCACGCCAGCGCTGTTCAAACGATTTCGTCGTCCGCAGGACTTTGCATCAGCCGCTCCGCTCGAACTTGAAGCACTGATCAGATCGACCGGATTCTATAAGAATAAAGCCAAGCACTTGATCGGATGCGGCAAAGCCGTCACGGAACGATTCGGCGGGGCAGTTCCGCAGCGCATGGAAGAATTGACGACCATCCCTGGAGTCGGCCGCAAGACCGCGAACGTGATCCTGGGGACCGCCTTCGGGCAACCGGCAATCGTCGTCGACACCCATGTCAAACGAGTCGCCAATCGATTGGGCCTGACCACCTCGGACAATCCCGAGCGAATCGAACAGGATTTGCAACGACAATTCCCCGAAGTCCAATGGACCGCCATTTCCCAACGCATCCTCCTGCACGGGCGCTATATCTGCCTGGCGCGCAAACCTCTCTGCAATTCATGCCCGCTCTACGCGGAATGTCACTGGAAAGGAAAGCTCCCGCAATGATCACCAGCATGACCGGATTCGGACGACGACAAGGGGCCTGGCAGGACGGGCAGGTAACGGTGGAAATTCGATCGGTCAATCACCGGTTTCTGGAAACCGGCCTCCGCCTGCCGAAGACCATGAGTGTGCGTGAAGAGCACATCAAGAAAGCCATCCAAGAACATTGCCGCCGCGGTCGCGTAGATTTGACCGTCCTCGTGCAGGGCGGGCGGGGAGGGACGCGTTCGCTGCAACTTGACGCTGATCTGGCGAAACAGTACCATCAGGCCCTCCGAAATCTCCAAAAGACGTTAAAACTCAAAGGATCGATCGATGTCGGACTCCTGGCGGGGTTCCGTGATGTCATTACGATTTCAGACCAGCCGGCCGATGACCCGAAACTCGCTGCACTCATTGAAAAACTGGTAGGCCAGGCGATTCAAGACCTGGTGAAGATGAGAAAGAAGGAGGGAGCCCTCCTCGCGACAGATATTCGGGCTCGCATCGAGACCTTGAAAGGACTAAAAGTTCAAGTGGCGATGAAGGCCCCATCAGTAGCCCAAGACGGTTTTGATCGCATGAAAAGCCGGCTTGAGAAGCTGTTATCGTCTGAGATCCCGGATGTGCCGAAATTGCATCAAGAGCTGGCCCTCTTTGCCGATCGCAGCGACATCACAGAAGAATTGGTCAGACTCGATGCACATATGATACAGTTCGAACATACGCTTCAGAGTTCAGAGTCCGTGGGCAAAACATTGGACTTTCTCCTGCAAGAAATGGGACGAGAGGTCAATACCATCGGCTCTAAAGCCAATGATGCCGCGATCACGGCGTCGGTCGTACAAATGAAAGCAGAGTTAGAGCGAATCAGAGAACAAATTCAGAACGTGGAATGACCAGCATCATGAGCACCAGTCCTGCGCCAACCGCATCAGATCCGCGCCCCTATGTCCCCGAGAGACGAGGAATTTTGTTTATTATTTCGGCACCGTCCGGAACGGGCAAGACGACTCTCTGTAAACAAATTACCTCCACCGTGACAGGAATCTGGCATTCCGTCTCCTACACCACCAGGCAGCCGCGCCCCGGTGAAGAGCACGGACGGGAATATTTCTTCATCGAAGAGAAGATCTTTCAGGACATGGTGGCAAAAAACGAGTTCATGGAATATGCCCATGTCTACGGTAACTGGTACGGCACCCCACGCAAAGCCCTGATGGATAAGATGGAGCAGGGGATCGACGTCCTTCTCGAAATCGACGTCCAGGGCGCCTTGCAGATCAAGAAAAAGGTGCAGGACGCGGTCTACATTTTTATCCTGCCGCCCTCAATGGAAACGTTGCGCACCAGGCTCCAGAGCCGGGCCTCCGATACTCCGGAGGAAATTCAGCGCCGGCTGCAGAAAGTAAAAGAAGAGGTGTGGAGTTACCGCGAGTACTACTACATCGTGCGTAACGATAACCTGGAACAGTCCCTCAAAGAACTCCAGAGCGTGTTCCTGGCGGAACGCCTCAAGACGAAGCGACTCGATATGCATTGGCTCGAACAGAACTTTATTCTCGAGAAAGAATCCAAACCGGGAGATCGTGACCAATCTTCCATTGCTAAAGGGAGTACCGCGCACCATGATTGACATGCTCAACCTCTTGCCCCAGTACAAACTCGGCCAATTCGACTCACGCCACCGGCTCGTGATCGTCGCCGCTCAGCGGGCCAAGCACCTGATCCAGGGAGCGAAGCGCTCCGGCCTCGTCCGGTTCACCAAGGAAACCACCTGCGCACTCGATGAAGTGCTGCGCGGAGAGGTCAAGTATCTCGTGGGCGAGGAAGCCCGTGATGCCATGAAAGAAGCCAAGCGTGGAAAAGAAGGCGAAACCGAGCGGTTGGCGATGATGACCGGTGAGGACGCCAAGGAAATTAAGAAAGAACTCAGCGTCTATGTCGATGACGCCGCCAAGCCAGCCCCCGCGGAGGAGTAACGTTGGATTCAGAGACGACGCCAGGGACGTTGACCGGTAAACGGGTGGCGCTCGGCGTCACAGGAAGCATCGCGGCCTATAAGGCCGTGAGCCTTCTGCGTGCCCTTACACGGCAAGGAGCCAGCGTCTCCGTCGTGATGACCAAGGCTGCGACTCAGTTCGTCACGCCGATGACCTTTGAAGTGCTGTCCGGCCAGACAGTAACGACCAACCTCTTCGAAGCTCATCAAGAAATGAAGCATCTGTCCATCCCGGAAGGGGCCGATGCCATCGTAGTCGCGCCGGCGACGGCCAACTTCCTGGCTAAGGCCGCTGTCGGGTTGGCCGATGACGTGCTGTCGACCATGCTACTCACGAGCCGCTGTCCTTTGATTGTGGCACCGGCCATGGACGGCGACATGTGGACCCATCCCACCGTCCAAGACCATGTCAGGACGCTCCGCTCTCGGGGCACGATAGTCCTGGACCCGGAAGAAGGTCCGCTCGCCTCAGGGCAAGTGGCCCAAGGGCGACTTGCCGCCGAGACTCGAATCCTCGAAGCCATTGAACACGTCCTCCTCCCGCTCGCCGACTTGAAAGGGCAGCGGATCCTCATCTCAGCCGGCCCCACCCAGGAAGCCATCGATCCGGTTCGCTACATTTCCAATCGCTCGTCGGGAAAGATGGGCTACGCCATCGCGGAAGCGGCTAGAAACCGAGGCGCCGAGGTCATCCTCGTCAGCGGCCCCACCGCGCTCACACCACCGGCCGGCATTCGTGTCGTTCCGATTACCACCGCCAAAGAAATGGCGGAAGCCATGTCGGCTCAGTTCGGCTGGTCCTCCATCGTGATCATGGCTGCGGCCGTGGCGGACTTTCTCCCCAAGGACCCCGCATCACAGAAACTGAAAAAGGGAACCACTACCATTCCTCCGCTTGAGTTGGAACGAGCTCCCGATATCCTGGCCATGCTCTCGGCTAAACGGACCTCCCAAATCCTGGTCGGCTTCGCCGCCGAAACGCAGCACCTCGTCGAACATGCGACCGACAAACTCGCGGCAAAAGGCCTCGACCTGATCGTTGCAAATGATGTGACGCAAGCAGGGGCGGGATTCGGCAGTGAACACAATGCGGCCATCATCCTCTCCCGTACCGGAACGCAACAGGCCTTCGACCTCCGCCCAAAATCACAATTGGCTCACGATATCCTCTCAACCATTGTAGAATTTGCGAAGAACGAACCTCGCAAACAGACTCCGGCTTCCGTGCGATAGGAGCCTCAATGGCATCAGGATCCCGGGCCAACGCCGCTGAAATCGATCGCCTGGCCACCACCCTGGCGAAAGACCCTGCTTCCAAAGCCTTTATTCCGCTGGCTGAGGAATATGGCAAAGCCGGCATGTGGTCCGAAGCGGCAGGCGTCCTCGAAGACGGGCTGAAATACTACCCTGGATTTATCACGGCGATGGTCGCGCTCGGCCGCGCGTATGATCAGCTGAGCCAGCCGACGAAGGCCAAAGCCATTCTGGAAGAAGCCATCAAGATCAGTCCGGAAAACCTCCGGGCGCATCGAACCTTGGCAAAGATCTACACAGCCGAAGGGTCCACGGCTGAGGCGCTCCGCTCATGCGACGTGATCCTGGCCCTTAACCCATTAGATCAAGAATCGCTTTCGCTGCGCGCCTCCCTGGGTGCAGGAAGCCCGAATGTATCCGAAACATCTAAGACACCATCTGCAAAAACAACCGTAGCCCCGCCCCAAGCTGCTGTTGTCGTACCTCCGCCACACACTCCGGCAGCTGTAGAGCTAGCTACCCCGGTCCAGGAAGTAGCAGCCACTGCGGTAATGGTGGCATCAGCCATACCGGACGTCGTGGCTGATGCCACCGCCACCATGGCCTCCGCTCTTGAAAGAGACCAGCCCCAGGCACAAGAGCTGTCGCCCGTTGACGCTGCAATGACGACTGACCTCGCCACCGAACAGACTCCAGGGCCTTCGCCGTCACGAAACCAGACAGCCACCAGTCGACTGGAGCAGATGCTGCAGTCCATCCACGCTCGCCGCCGTGATCGACCTTCTCAAGAAGCCACCGCAGCCTCAACTCAATCCTGACCAAAGGTTTGACCCTCTCCGACAGGGCTGCTAGAATGCCGCCGCTGTGCACCTTGTTCGTGCGCTCAATCTTTTTCGTGACTTCGGAGGCCGTGCGTACCTGAGATGGTTCGAATCCTTGTGCTACATGGGCCTAATCTCAACCTGCTCGGGACCAGGGAACAATCCATTTACGGCACGACCACGCTCGACGAAATTGATGCCGCCATTGCCCAGACAGCGGAGAGCTTGAACATTGCAGTCGATACCCGCCAATCGAACATGGAAGGGGAGTTGGTCACCTGGATCCAGGAAGCGCGGACGGGTTATCACGGAATCATCATCAATCCGGCGGCCTACACCCATACCAGCGTGGCCATTCGTGATGCCCTGGCCGCCGTCGCCCTGCCGACCGTGGAGGTGCATCTCTCCAATATCTACCAGCGTGAAGCATTCCGGCATCATTCCTACATTGCAGGAGTGGCGATGGCGCAACTCTCCGGCTTCGGACCAGCCGGCTATCTCCTCGCCCTCCAAGGGCTCCTTGAACATCTCCTGGAGCAGGGCGCCAAAACAGGCGGGGCCGCATCAACACCCGTCCGCCGAACCCGCCGACGAAAAGCATGAGCACCACGCATTGAATCACCGTGTGAGGATGAAGGGAGTCTGCAGTGATTTCGACAGTTGATTTTCGCAATGGCGTTCGCCTCATGGTCGAAGGCGACCCCTTTTACATCGTCGAGTTTCAGCATGTGAAACCAGGCAAAGGCGGCGCCTTCGTCCGGACCAAATTGAAGAGCTATCTCACCGGCAACTTACTCGACCGTACGTTCCGATCCGGCGAGCGCTTTGAAGAGCCGAAACTCGATGAACGGGAAATGCAATTCCTCTACGCCACCGACGACGACTACACCTTCATGGACAACGAAAGCTACGAACAGCTGACGTTTGCCAAGAAGACGTTGGGGGAGAATGCGGATCTGATCAAGGAGAACATGATCGTGAAGATTCTCGTCTACGAGCATCGACCGATCGATGTCGAACTCCCTAATTTTATCGAGCTCAAAGTCGTGGACGCCGATCCGGGCGTGCGCGGGGACACCGCCTCAGGCGGCACCAAACCCGCCACGGTCGAAACCGGCGCGATCATCAAAGTTCCCCTCTATCTGGAGGTAGGCACCGTGATTAAGATCGACACCCGCACCAGATCTTACGTGGAGCGCGTCAGGTGAGTAAGCGGAAACCGGCTCGTCCGAAGACCAAACAGCCTCGCCCGATCGTGCTGCCTCACGCCTTTCCCGGAGCCCAGGGGCAGGCCGACACCATCTTGACCGGCACGCAGACCAAGCAGATCCAGGACCTGATCGATCTGCTCCGCCGGAATAATCTGACCGAGTTGGAACTCGAACGGCAGGGCGTCCGTATTCGCGTGCGGCATGAAGTCGGCATGAAGACCGTCACCACCTCGGTGCAGGAAGCGGCGCCGGCGTCGACACAATCCGGCAACCAGCCCGCATCGTCCGCCGGTCCCTCGGCGGAGGAAATGGCGGGGCTTGTCACCATCACTTCGCCGATCGTCGGCACCTTCTATCGGTCGCCATCGCCCGACGCCGATCCCTACGTGGAAGACGGGGACTATGTGAAAAAGGGCCAGGTGCTCTGCATCGTCGAAGCCATGAAGCTCATGAACGAAATCGAATCTGAAACCGACGGGCGTATCGTGAAGATCCTGGCGGAGAGCACGAAGTCCGTCGAATACGGACAGGCGCTGTTCCTGATCGATCCCAAAGCGACCCAATAGTCCGCCCCATCGATACACCTCGGAGTGACTGCGTGTTCAAGAAAGTCCTGATTGCGAATCGTGGAGAGATCGCCCTCCGGGTCATCCGCGCCTGTAAAGAGCTCGGCATCAAGACCGTCGCCATCCATTCGGAGGCCGACGCCGCCAGTCTGCATGTCCGCGCCGCCGATGAAAAGGTCTGCGTGGGCCCGGCCGAAGCAGCCCTGAGCTATCGCAATATTCCCAACGTCCTGAGCGCGGCGGAAATTTCCGGCGCCGACGCCATTCATCCCGGCTACGGCTTCCTCTCCGAGAACGCCCACTTCGCCGAAGTCTGCGAATCCATCGGCATCAAATTTATCGGCCCGTCCTCCGAGAACATCGCCATGCTCGGCGACAAAGCCAAGGCTCGCGAAATTGTGATGAAGCGCGGCCTTCCGGTCACACCCGGAAGCCCGGGAGAACTCCGGAGCGAGGAAGAGGCGTTACAGGCCGCACAGAAAATCGGCTTCCCCGTCATCATCAAGGCCACGGCCGGCGGCGGCGGGCGCGGCATGCGCGTCGTCAACAAAGCCGAAGACCTGGCCCGCGCGTTTCAAGCCGCCCAGGCGGAAGCCAAATCGACGTTCGGCAACGAAAGCGTTTATCTGGAACGGTACTTCCTCGAACCCCGCCATATCGAGGTGCAGGTCATGGCCGATCACCGGGGCCATGTCATCCACCTGGGCGAACGGGATTGCTCCATCCAAAGACGGCACCAGAAGTTGCTGGAAGAAACCCCGTCACCGGCGATCGATGAAAAGTTGCGGAAAGAAATCGGTCGTGTGGCAGTTGAAGCCGTCAAGGCTGCGCATTACCGGAATGTCGGCACCGTGGAATTTCTCCTCGACAAAGATCGCAATTTCTTCTTCATGGAAGTGAACACCCGCATTCAGGTCGAGCATCCGATCACCGAAATGGTGACCGGTGTCGATTTGATCAAGGAGCAGATCCGCCTGGCCGCCGGGCTTCCCTTGACGCTCCGGCAACAAGATGTCGTCATGAACGGCCACAGTATGGAATGCCGGATCAACGCCGAAGATCCGGAGAAATTCACGCCATCGCCTGGCACCATCACCAAGTACAGCCCGCCAGGCGGATTCGGCGTGCGCGTCGATTCCGTGATGGAATCAGGCGCGGTGGTGTCTCCCCACTACGACTCGATGATCGCCAAACTGATTACCCACGGCCGCGACCGGCAGGAATGCATGGCCCGCATGCGCCGCGCCCTCGATGAATTCGTCATCGAAGGCATCAAGACTACCATCCCACTCCACCGCCGCATCCTCGACGACCCCGACTTCCAAAAAGGCCACGTCTCCACGACGTTCCTTGAACGGTTCCTTGCCAGTTAAGACTTAATCCATTCATCAGGCCATCTACGTGGATGAGGCTCCTGGAATCCTTCATACGGTTCCGCCTAAAATACAATCCAATGACAACCTCACATAGCCGTCATCCGCTATCAGATCTTTACCTCATCCTCGATCCATCAGTCTCACCGGATAGGTCGTTGGGTGACGCTCTGACTCAATCTGCTAGAGCCGGGGTACGGATCGTTCAGTACCGCAACAAAACCGCCTCGATGAAGGATGCCTATACAGAGGCACTACCACTCAGAAAGCTTGCAGCAGAATTGGGCCTCTTGTTCATTGTGAATGATCGCTGCGATCTGGCATTGGCTGTTGATGCGGACGGAGTGCATCTGGGGCAGGGGGATCTACCGCTGGATCTCGCACGGAAGGTGATGGGACCGGCCAAGCTGATCGGCATCTCGACCCACAATCCCGATCAGGTACGGGAAGCAAGTGCGGGTAAGCCGGATTACCTTGGATTTGGTCCGATCTTTAAGCCTGGTTCAAAACAGGATCACGATCCCGTGGTCGGCATTGAAGGCCTTCGGGCGATTCGCGCACTCACATGGTTGCCGGTCTTTGCCATCGGTGGGATTACAGTGGAGAACGTCGGGGAGGTGATGAAGGCGGGAGCCAACGGAGTCGCCGTTATCTCGGCCATTCTCAAAGCCCCGGATATCACACAGACGGTCAGTGACTTCCTCGCGCAGATGCCAGCACCAGCTTCGTAAGCTTCTTCATCTCGCTGTTCGCGGCCATTGTTTCGACAGCCCGTTCAACTCGCGCATCAACGCCAGCCATGTAGGGGAGTGGTCCGATCACCGGCACCCCGGCAGACTCCCGCAGCAATTCCACCGTTGAACGTTCCTGCCGTCGTGCCACAGCGGTCTTCGCCGGAACTGTCTGGTTGAGCACCAGCGCAAGGATCGGAATCTTGCGCTCGCGTAACACATTGAGCGTAAGCATTGCGTGATTCACTCCGCCAAGTCCGGCTCGCCCGACAACCAACACAGGAGCCTTCAGCTTCTCGATCAGATCCAGCACATCGATCATTGGAGTGATCGGCACATGCACACCGCCCGCGCCCTCAACCAACAGTAGATCGTGCTGTGCTTGTAGCGCACGATAGGCCTTCATGATGGTCGATATCTTGATGGTTTGTCGTTCAGTCCTCGCTGCATCCAACGGTGCGACAGGAAGGCGGAAGGCATAGGGACAGACAAGATCGGGTGAATCCGACACCTGCGCCGCATGTGTGAGTCGAACTGCATCGGAGGATCGGCCCTTCACCACGCCGGTTTCGACCGGCTTCATCACGCCGACATCGAGACCTAGTCCTTTCAAGCTCCGAGCAAGAACCGCAGTCACCAGCGTCTTACCGACTGCTGTATCAGTCCCAGTGATGAACATCCCGAGCTTCACGCTATTCGCCATAAGCCATTTGCTATCTACTTTTTTCTCACAAGTCGCGGCTGTCGCAGTTCCAGACCTGGCCCGACATATCATTGAGCTGCGCCATATGCACGATCGTCCTCGCAACTTCCTCAATGGCCGGGGGACGGCGGAGTGCATGGTCAGGCCAGCGATGATCATCGGGCATCGCAGCCTCGGAGAGGCCGGTCTGATGCCACCCTGGCAAAACCAGATTCACTCGCACATTCTCCGGCCCCCATTCCTGTGCGGCTGTCTTCACTAATCCCATCAAGCCGGCCTTCGACGAAGCGTACGCAGCTTGTCCGGTTGATCCATGACATCCCGCATGCGAGCCAACCACGACAATCGATCCACCCCCTTGGGTGATAAGGGGAGGGACCATCGCCTGGAGACAATGAAAGGTGCCGGTCAGATTCGTTTGAATGATACTCGTCCATTCATCGTCCCGTTGCCGTAGCACCAGACTACTTGCCGCAATCCCGGCATTGCAGATGAACGCAGTCGGCTTCGACGCCTTCTTGATAAATGCATCGATCATTCTCCCGACAGACTCAGACTCACGCACATCAGCTTGATAAAGACCGCCGGTTCCACCGGTGACACGGACTGCGCGCAAGGTCTTCGCAGCTTCCACCTTGTGTCGATAATAGTGCACGCCGACGTACCAGCCGGCTGCCGCAAAGGCACGGCAGATCGCACGCCCGATGCCGCCTGACGCTCCGGTCACCAAGACCGAACGCCGGCCAGGTTTTCGCGTCAATGACTGTTTCGATGATCCGGTTCGCCTTGGAGAAGCCATTGCGGGGGGATTATGTCGACAGCCATTCGACAACGCAAGCCTGCGGAATCCGCATCAGCCCATGCCTTGCTGCCTCCTCAACGCCTATGGTACGGTCATTCCAACAGAGGAGGATTCTGATGCCGCACGTTCCCCAAGCCTTGCCCCGCGTTTTGTCGTCACTCGCGCTGACCGCCGCGCTGCTCGCCGTTGGATCATTCGCGATCACACCGCTGGCGGCGGAAGAGCCTTCCCAAATCGACCAATCCGCCGACTATTTTCCTGACCAGATCGGTACCCGCTGGCAATACCGCGGGCAGATCTCCGAGGGCCCTGTACAGGTGATCGACAATAAGTTCTTCGCCAACACGTCGTCAGTCACGGGAACCAAGAAGCTCAACGGGGTGACCGTCACCGTGTTCCATGATACGAATCCGGGCAACCACGGGGAATCCGACAGCTACTACCGCCGCGATAGCGTCGGCATGGTGTACTACGGGTCCGATCCCGGCACGCCGCTGGAAAAACAGATCGTGCCCTATCAAATCGTCCGCTTTCCTATAACCATTCCGTCGTCGTTCCAGCAATTCAATCGGAACGGTCTCGACTTCGGCAGCGATATGGATCGCGACGGCGTGAATGAGAAAGTCGATATGGTCGGCACAACCAGTGTGGTCGGCCGCGAAACGATCACCGTCCCGGCCGGCACCTATTCAAATGCGGTGAAGGTGGAAGCCCGCATGACCATGCAGATCCATCTGTCAGGTGAAGATAAACCGGCCCGTGGCACCGATGTGATGACCGCCTGGTTTGCCAAAGGGGTCGGGCTGGTCAAATACGTGGAGCGGCAGGAATTATCCGCTTCGAAGGAAGATCGTGGCATGGTGACTGAGATTACCGAAGAGTTAGAAGAATTTACACCGGCTCGCTGATCAGTCCGTCGCCTCAAATCCCCGGCGCAATGTATTCTCGCTGATAACCCGGGCAATCATAAACTGCGCTAGATACTCGTCGCCGCCCGCCTTTGCGCCGACTCCGGAAAGCCGGTGGCCGCCGAACGGTTGACGACTGACCAACGCCCCGGTGATCGGTCGGTTCACATAGAGATTCCCTACATCGAACCGTTCGCGCGCCAGCGCCAGATTCACCGGACTGCGTGAGTAGATGCCGCCGGTCAGGGCATAATTCGTCGAGTTGGCCATCTCCAGCGCGTCCGTCACCGTCGCCGCCTTCATCACCGCCAGCACCGGTCCGAAGATTTCCTCCTGCGCCAAACGATGGCGCGATGGCACATCGGCAAACACGGTCGGTCCCACGAAATGCCCCGGGCCTTCAGTCGATCGACGAACGAGTAGCCGGCCTTCCTGCTGACCCATCGCGATGAACGCCTCGATTCGTTCCTTCGCTCGGGCATCGATCACCGGACCTACTTGCGTCCCTGAATCGAGCGGATCGCCGATGACGAGGCTCATCACCGCGGCATGCAATCGCGAGAGAAATTGGTCATACACACTCTCCAGCACGATCGCTCTCGAACAAGCGGAACATTTCTGCCCGGCATATCCCGTAAAGGACGTCACAACGCCCGCTATGGCCTCATCGAGATCCGCCGTGTCATCGACAATGATCGCATTCTTGCCACCCATCTCGGCGATCACCCGCTTCACCACAGACTGGCCGGACTGCATGGCCGCCGCGCCGGCGATCAACTGCAGACCGACATCCTTTGAGCCGGTGAACGCAATGGTCGATACCTCCGGACGCGCGGCCAGCGCCCGACCGATTTCCGGCCCTCCTGGCACACAGATCAATGCACCGGACGGGACACCGGCATCAAGAAGGATGTCGGTGAACAATCGACCCATGAGCGGGGAACGTTCCGATGGCTTGAATAGGACGGTGTTGCCGGTGACGAGAGCTGCGCTGACCATGCCGGCCGGAATCGCGAGAGGGAAGTTCCACGGTGCAATCACCGCCGCCACACCCCGCGGCGCATAGACCCGATGATTGCGCTCCCCCGGGTAATGGCCCAGCTGAAGCGGGGAGGCCAACCGGTCCATGTGCCCGGCGTAGAATTCGAGAAAGTCGATGGCCTCTGCCACATCCGCATCCGCCTCCCGCCAGGGCTTGCCGACTTCGAGGATTTCCCAGGCGGCCAGCTCGTTCCGGCGCTCACGCATGAGGACCGCCGCACGCCTCATGACTGCAACACGCTCCGCTCCAGACCGACCGCTCCAGGTCGCCGCGGAAGACACCGCCAGATCCACCGCCGCTGCCACATCTGGAAAGGCGGCGGATGGCACCAGCGCCACAACCTCATCGGGGTGCGCAGGATTGCGTGACTCCATAAGTGGTCCGGTCAACCGAAGCTCCCGATGCGGCGATCCCCAGCGGTGCCCTTTCTGCGAGCGAACCTTGCCGATGGCCTCTTGCATCGCCGCCCGACTGGCGCCCTTCGAAAAATCGCGATGCGGTTCATTCACAAAATCATCAGAGGTACGAGGAGAAGCCATCGAAGACGAAGACGACGGTACCGGAGGGGCCAAGAGCGTGCTCAATGATTGCGACTCGACATATTCTTTGCGCAGGAAAGATTCGTTCGACGTGTTCTCCAGCAAGCGCCTGACGAGATAGGCCATGCCAGGCAGAAGACGCCCGACCGGCGTATAGAGCCGCACCCGCCGGCCATGGGCAGCCATCGCTTGCTGGAAGGGTTCGGCCATGCCAAAGATCATCTGGTATTCAAGTGCCTCCGGCGGAACAGCGAGTGATTCTGCCACGGCTTCAATCACGGCTAAGGTTCGAAGATTGTGAGTGCCGAAGGCCGGACGAATCAGGTCACGGTGCCGGAGGACCAGAGGAACCAGCGTTTCATAGTTCGCATCCGTCTCGGCTTTCTGTTCGAACAACGGCACCGGCCATCCCGCCTGATGATAGCGAACGGTGTCGGAATCCCAATAGGCTCCCTTCACCAAGCGGATTGTGATCGGCGTGCCACGCCGTTCCACCCATGCGAGCAAGTCATGGATATCGCGTTCCGCCTCCCGATGGTAGGCCTGCATCGCGACACCGGCGTGCGCGAAGGACCGGTAGGTCTCTTCCGTAAACAGCCGTCGAAAGATGTCCAACAGCAGGTCTTTGCTGTCGGCCTGCTCCATGTCGAAAATCAGTCCGCACGCCGTCGCCGCCGCCAGATCCACGATCGGCCGTAAGCGCGCCGCCACCGCGCGATAGGTCCCGTCGGGATCGATGGGGTCCAACCGCGAGGTGAGCGCGGAGATCTTCAGCGAGAGTTGGACGCGTGGAAGAGATCCGAGATGATCCTGTTCCAATCGAGGAACTGACGGCCAACGGGCGGCCCCTTGCGCGAGTTCTGATAACGCCGCGAGGCAGCGATCGCGATACTGGTCGGCTTCCAACTCGCTGATCGTCGCCTCGCCCAACAGATCAACGGACCAGGCCCGCTCCTCCTTCCACAATCCCGCAAGGACGGGGAGGGCGTCGGCCACCGATCTTCCGGCAATGAACGTCCGTGCCATCTGCTCGACTTGATGACGAATCGATTTGCCCGTGATCGCGGCCCCCAGACTCGTCGCGGCAAGAGCCTTCATCCCCCAGTGCAGTCCAAAGACATGGCCATGCCTCGCGCCGAAATATTCTTCCGCCAGCTTCACGACCGCCTGGTCCGACGCCAGGGCAGGGAGCACATCGATGAACCGGAATAACTGCACCTTGAAGGCTAGATCTTTCATCGCCAGATTGATCACGCCCTGCGACCACCAGCGCGCTTCGAAGACGGTCGGTGCGCGTCCGGCGGACAGCTGCGAGAGGCGGGTTCCAATACGGGTGATGGCGGGTTCGAGCGATGCGGCAAGCGGCGTCATGCGGACTCCTGAACGATGACCACTCTTGACTCAATCAGTATACGCTGATCGCTCACCTGCTGCGTCATCTGGGATGCAATTCCACCTCTCTGACCGGCGCGGGCGGAATGAAGAAGCAGTTGTAAAGAATGAGTCATTTCGCTAACATAAAAGAATAAGGGATGTTCACCGAGACCGTGACGGTGGACCGTATGATTCCCAGATTCAGGAGGATGAATGACCGCACCTGATCAAACCGTTTCGACCGATCACTCCGCATTTTCCTATATAAATTTTCTGCTGTTTTGCGCCGTCGTAGCCGCGACAGTCGTGGGAATTCCTCTGTACGGATATTTTGTCGGCTTCACCACCTTCGACTGGATTCTCTCCTTCGTCATGTATGTCGTGACCGGCATGGGGATCACCGTCGGATACCATCGCCTGATCTCCCATCAAAGTTTCGAATGTCCCGACTGGGTCAAGCGTTGCGCACTGGTTGCCGGGGGATGGGCGCTGCAAAACTCCGCGCTCATCTGGTGCGCGGACCACATTCGTCATCACGCCCGTACGGATACGGATGAAGATCCCTACAATGCCAGCAGGGGCTTCTGGCACAGCCACTGTGGCTGGCTTTTTTACGAAACCCCGCATCGCACCGACAAGTACGAAATCCGGCTGCGCCGCGACCCCGTGATCCTCTGGCAACACCGCTACTATTGGGTGATCGTGGTATCCGGATTGGCCATCCCCTTTGCCCTCGGCGTGTGGTGGCATCAAGGCTGGATGGGCGGCGTCAGTGCACTGCTGCTCGGCGGGCTCTTCCGCATGTTCATGGTGCTGAACTCCACGTTCACGATCAATTCCCTCTGCCACATGATCGGCAGTCAGCCGCATGGAACGCAAGACAGCAGCCGCGACAGCTGGCTGATCTCCTTCGTGAGTTTCGGTGAGGGCTATCACAACTACCATCACACCTACGCGCGCGACTACCGCAATGGACCCAAGTGGTATAACTTCGATCCCTCGAAGTGGATTATTTACACCTTGTCGCTGTTCGGGTTAGCCACTAATCTGCGTCGGCTCGATCCCTCGGTATTCTAGACTCCTCTTCAGTTTCCCCAGTCGGGCCATAGCCGTCTATGGTCCGACTGGCCCATTTCCTTTCCCCCAGCGCATCGCTTATGATGGCCGTAGTACTTTGGATACGTGTCTCTCGGCCGCAAGGGTAGTCTTGCGAGCCGAACCATCGATACAGCGGAGGACCGACCCATGGCAGACGATCATTCCCACGAAGCACCGCCAGCCCCGGCGAAAGAAAACTTCATTCCCGGCGTGAAGCACGTCATTGCCGTCAGCAGCGGCAAAGGCGGTGTCGGCAAATCGACAGTCGCCTCAAATCTGGCCTGCGCACTGGCTCTGACCGGAGCAAAAGTCGGCCTGATGGATGCAGACCTGTACGGTCCCAACATCCCCATGATGATGGGCAGTTCAAAGGGGCCTGAGCAAAAAGACGGGAAAATCGTCCCCGTTGAAAACTACGGCGTGAAGCTGATCTCGATGGCCTACCTGGTGCCGGAAGAAGCGCCGCTCGTGTGGCGCGGCCCGATGGTCCATCAATATCTACAGGCGTTTTTCCGCGACGTGTTGTGGGGCGAGCTGGATTACCTGCTGCTCGACTTGCCTCCAGGCACCGGTGATGTCCAACTCTCCATCTCGCAGATGGTGCCGTTGGCGGGCGCCATTACGGTGACCACTCCGCAGGAGGTGGCGCTCTACGATGTCCGGAAGGGCATGGCCATGTTTCAGAAAGTGAACGTCCCGCTGCTCGGCATCGTCGAAAACATGAGTTCATTCGTCTGCGGCCACTGCGGCGAACGCACCGACATTTTCTCGCATGGCGGCGGGGAGCGGGCCGCGGAGAAACTGGGCATCCCCTTCCTCGGACGCATCCCCATCGATCCGGCGATTCGGGATGGAGGCGACTCAGGCCATCCCATCGTGGTGGGCAATCCTGCCTCTCCCCAGGCGGCCGCCTTCCGGGACATTGCCCAAAAGATCATCGTCGCGCTGGGTGGGACGGAACAGAGCGGTTCGTCCATCGACAGCCTGCTGAAAAAGATCAAGCAACCATTTACCAATAGCTAACAGAACTACTCACAGCGGAGGAATGGCAATGGGAGATTTCGTACGGGTCGCGGGCACGGCAGATGTGAAGCCCGGGCATGCCATCGTCGCGGAAGTCAACGGCAAGACCCTGGCGGTCTTCAATGTCGATGGCACCTTTCACGCGATCGACAATACCTGCGTGCATCGTGGCGGGCCGTTAGGTGAAGGGGACGTCGAAGGCAGCGTCGTGACCTGCCCCTGGCACGGCTGGCAATTCAATGTCACGACGGGAGAATGCGTCAAGAACCCTGCGGCAAAAGTCGAAGTGTATCCAGTCAAAGTCGAAGGCGACGACATCAAGGTCCTCGCATAATTCTCTTACACAGAAAGAGCGCACGATGACGACCACCACAAAAGATCAGACCGAGATCACTGCCGCCCTGGTGCGGCTCTACGTGTTCCTGGCCCAATATCTTGATCGCTGCTTTGATGAAGCCGCCCGTAAGAGCTATCCGGATTCAGAACTCCAGGCCCATCTGGCGGAAACACGCCGCCAGCTCATGGACATTCTCTCGGTGAATCCCGTGGTGAAGAAAAAGCTTGGAGAAGAGTGCGACCGCATCCTGGCGCTCGGCGCGAGCTGTTTGAAGTCCGGCGCGGCAGACCCGAAGTCCCGTGAGACCATTCAGGCTGAACGAACCGTCCTGAAAAGCAAAACACTCGCGCTGAGCGACCTCGTGGCCGTGTTTCGCGCATTGGAGTAAGGCCCAGCAGGATATGAGAGAAAGCGGCCTCGATAAGCACCAGCTCGCAGGGCTGGATCATCGAGAGCGGGGATTCAGCCGTCCCGTCGAATTCGAGCAAGCAGGGGAATGCTTTTGCGCCGTCTTGCGGTATGAAACCGTTCGCATCAGCACCGAGCCGCAGCCTGCGCAAGATGCGGCGCTCCTGGCGTTGATTCAAAATCTACAGATGCAGGGATATCGACAACTCAGAACCCAGGTCAGTTTTCGGAACGGCATCTATCTCGGCTCACAAGAAATGTGGGTCGAATATCCGGACCCGGCGCCACCGGTGAAACCGGAGGGACTGCTGTCCAAGATCGTCGGATGGTTTCGGCCCCGTACACAGAGCGATACTCCCTCATGAGCTTGATTTCCATCGACCCACTTAGATCGCCCGAACGCCCGCGCTTGCCTGCCTGGTTTAAGGTCGAGGCACAGACCGGTCCGGATTATCTCGACATCAAGCAGACGATGGACCGCCTCAAGCTCCACACCATCTGCGAAGAAGCCCGCTGTCCCAATCGATGGGAATGTTGGAACGCGCGCACTGCTACCTTTCTGATCCTGGGCGACATCTGCACCAGGCGCTGCCACTACTGCTCCGTAGAAACGGGGAGACCGCTCGCAGTCGACCATGGAGAACCGATGCGGGTCGCGGAGGCAGTTCAGGCGCTCGGCCTCCGTCATGCCGTCATCACCTCGGTGAATCGTGACGAGTTGCCGGATGGTGGCGCCTCGATCTTCGCCGAAACGATCCGGCGGACGAGAGCGCTCAGTCCCGGCTGCACCATCGAAGTCTTGATTCCTGATTTCGAGGGGAATGAGCGCGCACTCGCAACGGTCTGCGCAGAGCAACCTGAGATCCTGAACCACAATATTGAAACCGTCCGACGGTTGTTTCCCTCGCTCAGACCCCAAGGTAAGTATCAGCGGTCGATGGAATTACTCGGGAAGGCCAAACAGCAGGGAATGACAACCAAGTCCGGCTTGATCTTGGGCATGGGAGAAACGCTCGACGAAGCCCGCGACGTCATGCGCGACCTGCGAGGCGTCAACTGCGACATCTTGACGATCGGACAATATCTCCAACCGACGAGAGACCATCTGCCAGTCACCAGATTTTACGACCCTTCAGAATTCGTGGTGCTGAAAGAGGAGGGGATGGCAATGGGATTTACCCACATCGAGTCAGGGCCGCTGGTGAGAAGTTCCTATCATGCGGAACAACAGACTGCTCACACGACGAAATTATAGTCGCGCTTCTCCCTCTACACATCTCCCATTCTCCAATGCCGAACGCCTCCCTCCGTTGAAGAGCATCGAGTCGAATCGCCGGACAAATTCGCGCCACCGATGTCTAACAGTTTAGACAAATCAATTACTTAAGTTTCGAATGAACACACCGATACATGCTTGAAACGGATGGCCGGTCCGGCTTGAGCAATGGGAACGTGCTCACCCATGCCTAAGCCCATCTCATATTGAGCACTGCCGGAGACAGACAGCGTCTCTTGCGAGGAGCATCCATGTCCTTAGCAGAAGTCAAAGACAGCTACAGCCGATGCTGCGTCAATCCGAAGTTCTTCGATGTGTTCTACGGCAACTTCCTGGCCAGCCATCCCACGATTGCTCCGATGTTTGCCAAGACCGAAATGACCAAGCAGAAAACGCTGCTCAGGCAGGGACTCTCGATGATGTTTATGCATTTAGGCGGCAATGGCGTGGGCACAACCGGCATCGATCGAATCGGGGAGAGTCACAGCAAGAAGAAGATGAATATCGATCCGAATCTGTATGACTTTTGGATCAATTCTCTCGTCAAGAGCGTGAAAGAATGTGATGAGAAGTTAACCCCTACGCTTGAGACTGAATGGCGAAAAACGCTCCGAAGTGGAGTGGATCGCATTGTGTCGTTCTACAATAAATAAGCACTTCCTCTTAAACAGATCTAGAACTTGGGCAGCCATCGCCACTTGATGGCTGCCCTGCGTGCTTCACCCCCGCACAAAATACGGAATCGCCATCAACACCATGCCGACTAAAACCAGCACATAGACATTGGCAATAAAGTAGGGGAAGACACAGAGGGCAACTCCCACACAGAGCGGGACCACGGCCTTTTGCTTCCTGCCATAGATAAAGAAACCAACACCGATCGATCCGAAGAGCAGGCCCCACATCAGCACAGCCGTACTGCCCAATTCAAACATGGCTCAGGATCTCACTTCGCTGAGGCAAATGCCTTGGCAATCAGCTCCTGAGCTTCACCCTGAATCCGCTTCAAATGTTCCTTGCCGCGAAAACTCTCCGCATAGAGCTTGTACACATCTTCCGTACCGGACGGACGGGCGGCAAACCAGCCTTGATCGGTCACGACTTTCAATCCGCCGATTGCCGCCCCGTTGCCAGGAGCGGTCGTCATCATGGCGACGATCTTGTCACCGGCCAGTTCCGTCGCTTGAACCTGGGCAGGGGAGAGCTTCGAGAGAATCGCCTTCTGTTCGGGCGTCGCCACGGCATCGATTCGTTCATACACCGGTTCACCCATCTCCTTCGTCAAATCCTGGTACAGCTGCGCCGGATCCTTTCCGGTTTTGGCCATCATCTCAGCCGCCAGTAAATTCATGATGATGCCGTCCTTGTCGGTGGACCAGACGGTCCCATCCCGCCGTAAGAAAGACGCCCCCGCGCTTTCTTCTCCGCCGAAGCCGAGAGAGCCATCCTGCAATCCACTCACAAACCACTTGAAGCCGACGGGCACCTCGATCAACTTCCGTTTGAGCCTGGCGGCGACTCGATCGATGAGACTGCTACTGACCAACGTCTTGCCGATACCCGCATCGGATTTCCAACCGGGACGATTGGCAAACAAGTAGGCGATCGATACCGCGAGATAATGATTCGGATTCATCAAGCCGGCTGTCTTGGTCACGATCCCATGGCGATCATTGTCGGCATCGTTGCCGAAGGCCACGTCGAAGCGATCTTTCAGCGCGATCAGATTTGCCATGGCATAGGGTGAGGAACAATCCATCCTGATTTTTCCGTCCCAGTCCAAGGGCATGAACCGGAAAGTTGGATCGACGGTGGGATTCACATTTTCTATGTCCAACCCGTAGCGCTCGGCAATCGGCTGCCAATAGGCGACACCGGAGCCACCCAGCGGGTCGATACCGAGCCTGAGGGAAGCCGACTTGATCACATCCATATCGATGACATTGCCGAGGTCACTCACATACGCGTTGATATAGTCATGCGGATGCGTCGTGATGGCTTTTCGAGCCTGCTCATAGGGAAGTCGCTTCACCCCTTGAAGTTTGGCTGAGAGAAGGGCATTGGCACGGTCTTCGATCCATTTGGTAACCTGCGTATCGGCCGGTCCGCCATGGGGCGGGTTGTACTTGATGCCGCCGTCTTCCGGAGGATTGTGTGATGGTGTGATGACAATGCCATCGGCTAAACCGGAAGTGCGGCCGCGGTTATAGGTCAGGATCGCATGAGAGATAACCGGGGTCGGTGTAAAACCACCATCCTGATCGATCATGACGGTGACACCGTTGGCCGCAAGCACTTCAAGCGCCGTGATAAATGCAGGCTCTGACAGCCCGTGGGTATCTTTGCCAAGGTACAACGGCCCGTTTGTATGCTGTGCGGCGCGGTATTCGCTGACTGCCTGCGTGACGGCGAGAATATGCGGCTCATTAAAGCTTCGCTTGAAGGATGAGCCTCGATGGCCGGATGTCCCAAATGTCACACGCTGGTCACGAACCATGACATCCGGCGTATCTGCCGTGTAGGCCGATAGCAGCCGATGGACATCGACGAGAATGGACTGTGGAGCCGGCTGACCGGCCAAGGGATGAATCGGCATAGATAGCCTCGCGTGGAGTCATTGTCTGAGTTACTACAGACTGTTGCATGTACGCTTTGGATGCGAGTCTGTCAATCTGTGAGAAATCACCGGATGGCCAAGAGCAAGGCTCTCTTGATCAACGGCAGAAGAGAAGAGTAAAGATATGAGCAGTAAATCGCATTGGATTATGCAGTTTACATAATACCTCTTATCGGACGCTACTATTCAGAAGACTTATGCGCTTAGACTTCCTCAATCGCCTCCAAAAAGAACTCTCCGTTACGGGAACCGCCCTCCATGAAGCGGTCGTCTCGATTGCGGAGCGCGTCAATCGCAAGGTCCAGATCCTCCGCCTCCATTGGCAGGCGTCGAGCGTACTTGAGCGAATCGATGCAGTCAGCCACGATCTGGGACACCAGATCGTAGACCAGATCGCCCGCCGCCCCTCCGAGCGCCACCCTCTCGACCCTGACCTCTCCGAAGTGGACGGCACCATCAACCGTGCCACCACGCGCATCCAGACACTCAAACAGTCACTGGTTGAACTCGATGTTCAGATCAGACAACTGAAACTGGAAACCATTCACGAAGACCTCTTACGCCTGCAGCAGGATCTCAGCCAACGTTCGGCCGGTATTGAGCGAGTTAAGATTCCGCAAAGTTCAGCCGCTGTCGGACAACGCATTGGCGACGTTCCGCGTTCATCCTCCATTCACATCGCCACCGTCATGCGCGGACCATTCCTTTTGGCGCCTGCTGAAGACCTGACCTTCCGCACAGGCGACATTGTCGTCCTGATGGGCGGACAGACTGAGCTGGATCATCTCTCCCTCTGGTTTACCCGCCGTCGTCACTCCACATCCTCCGCAACACAGTCAGCTTAGCCCCATAGGCAGAGGCCTAGGCCTTCCGGTAGAATAAACATATGATGTCTGGGTATCGATATCTCAGAGCCGCGGCAATCTTCTTATCGCTCCTATTCCCTTGGGCACATCCACTCGCACTCGCGACGGCAGCGATCACGGATTCACCAGGAATTCGGATGCTTGAAGAAATTCAAACCGTCATTACTGATTTGGCGGAACAGGCCAAGCCCTCCGTCGTGAACATCTTTCCAATTTCCGGCGCAGGACGACCGCGCGAGTCGGGCGCAGACCGCACGCCCAGTGCATCGGGGTCCGGATCCGGCCTCATTGTGGACAACGAGGGACACATCGTCACGAACAACCATGTCGTCGGCGATGCCCTTGAGGTCGAGGTGCGCTTGTCCGATAAAACGAAGCTGATTGCCCAGGTCGTCGGCAAAGACCCGGACACCGACCTGGCGCTCCTGAAAGTCACCGTTGATCGCGCGTTGCCGTTTGCCCGCTTTGGTGATTCCAGCGCAGTGCGCGTCGGCCAGTGGGTGCTCGCAGTGGGGAACCCGTTCGGCCTCGACCGTACCGTCACCCTTGGCGTGGTGAGCGGGATCGGACGGGAAAACATTAACCTGTCCCGCTACGAAAACTTTATTCAGACCGACGCCTCGATCAACCCCGGAAATTCAGGCGGACCACTCTTCAATCTGCGCGGGGAAGTCATCGGCATCAATACTGCGATCATCAACTTTGCCCAAGGGATCGGATTTGCCATTCCCTCGAATATGACGAAGCAGGTCATCCAGCAGCTCGTCGCGCGCGGCAAAGTCGTGCGTGGATGGCTGGGGGTCGGCATCCAGCCGCTGACGCCCGAGTTGGCGAAAAAGTTCGGAGTGGCTGAAGGCGAAGGCGTGCTGGTCAACGAAGTCTTTGAGAAAGACCCGGCCGCCGAAGCCGGTATCAAGCCCGGCGACATTATTCTCACAATCGACGAAAGCGTGGTGGACTCCCCAAATAAGCTTTCCCGTTTGATCGGAGCGCTCCCGCCCGGCGCTGCCCCGAAGATCGAAGTCGTCCGCGATTTCACGCGCCACATACTCACCGTTCCCTTGAGTGAGCGGCGGGACACAGCGGTTGTTGCCTCCCTCCCGCAGTCCCGAACCGAGGTGAAGCTGGGGCTGGACCTTCAGGATCTCTCGGCCGGACTGGCAGAGAAATTCAAACTCCGTGAAACGCGCGGCGTACTGATTACCAAAGTCGATCCGGGCAGCCTGGCGCACGCGGAAGGTCTGCGTGAAGGCGATTTGATCAAGGAAGTCAACCGCGCCGACGTCGCCACGGTCGGCGAATTCACCTCGGCCATCGCAAAAGTCCGGCGCGGCGACACGGTGCTGCTCCGCGTGCTGCGAGAAAATCGTGCGTTCTACGTCGTCCTCAAATCCACCGACTAAGCGGCTTCAGTGTGCCGCGACCGCATGCCGCTCAACCTTGTGTTCCTCAATGATCTTTCCCGCCAGTTCTCGCGGCATTTCCTCGTAACGGGCAAACTCCATCGCATAGCTGCCCCGCCCACCGGTCATTGCGTTCAGCGCCGGCGCATACTTCAGCAACTCCGCGAGAGGCACGAGGGCTTTGATCTGTTCGGCATGGTCATCCGCTTGCACCAAAACAATTCGTCCCCGACGCGCATTGATGTCGCCCATGACAGCGCCGACGGTGTCCGTAGGAGCCTCGATCTCGGCCAGCATCAACGGCTCAAGAAGAACGGGATGTCCCGCCTCCATCGCCTTTTTGAACGCCATCGAACCGGCTATCTTGAAGGACATCTCGGAGGAATCGACTGAGTGGAAGGAGCCGTCATAGACCGTCACGCGCACATCCACAACGGGAAACCCGCTCAGCCCGCCTTCGTGCATGGCCTCCACGACTCCCTTCTCAATCGCCGGAATAAAGTTGCGCGGGATCGCGCCCCCGACCACACGACTCTCGAAGACAAATCCGTCGCCCCTCGCCAGAGGGGCGATTTCCAGCCAGCAATCGCCAAACTGGCCGTGGCCGCCGGTTTGCTTCTTATACTTTCCCTGCGCCTGCGACGTGGCTTTGATCGTCTCCCGATACGGTACTTTGGGTGTGTGAAGCGTGACCTCCGCTCCGAATTTCCGGCGAAGCTTTTCCAGCGCCAGATCGATATGGAGCTGCCCCATTCCACTGAGCACCATATCCTTCGTCTCCGGGTTGCGGACAAATTCCAGCGTCGGATCCTCCTCGATCAACTTGTGCAAACCGAGGCTCACTTTGTCGATCTCCGACTTGGACTTTGCCTCGATGGCAAACGATAACACCGGACGAGGCAGCCCGAGGCCCGGATAACAGATGGGTGCACTCTCATGACAAAGCGTGTCACCGGTCTGCGTATCCTTGAGTTTCCCGATCGCGACGATGTCTCCCGACTTCGCCGAACTGACGGCGACGTGTTGTTTACCCAGTATCGTATAGAAATGGCCGAGTTTCTCACGGACATGCCTCGTCCCATTGAGGACCGTCGAGTCCGATTGGATCGTCCCTGACAAAACCCGGCAATAGGAGAGCCTCCCGACGAACGGGTCAATGATCGTCTTGAAGATCAGACCGGAGAATGGCTCCTGCATGCTCCCCTTCCGTTCACAGGGCTGCCCGGTTTCCGGATGAATCCCCGGCACAGGATGAATGGCCGTCCGCTCCGCAGGTGACGGCAGAAGGGAGACACACGCATTGAGCAACGACCAGACGCCGACGTTACGCAGCGCAGAACCGGCATAGACCGGAAGAAACTGCCGGGTCAGGATATCGCTCCGGAGCCCTTCAACTAATTGATCCCGGCTTAAGTCTCCCTGTTCCAGATAACGATTCAACAGCCCCTCATCACGCTCAGCAACCGCTTCGATTAATTGTTTCCGCGCATGCTTGACCGCCTGTTCCATCTCAGGAGGAACTGCGGCTCGTTCAACCTTTGGAGAGGAGCACCCTGAGCGGATCAATGTTTCATCCAGCAGATCGATGACGGATTCGCAGCCGGAACCGGAGCGAGCAGGCAGCACCATCGGAATCGGCACACACTCCTGCTGCGTCTTGCAGAGATCCAAGGCGGCGTCAAACGAGGCGCCTTCCTTATCCAGCCCGTTGACGAACACGAGACAGGGCAGATCCAGCTCCCTCACTCTGTGCCAGAGGCGGGCCAGCTCAGTCCGGACTCCGGCGCCTGGATTGAGTACGATGATGACGGCATCAACGGCCCGCAAAGCTGACAGCGATTCACCCGATAGGCTCAACGCACCGGGAGAATCGACGAGCGTGATCGCCGTCTGATTCCATGTGAACTGAAGAAGACTGGTGCTGGCGGAACAGTGATGGTGGAGTTCTTCCGGTTCGAAATCGGAAACCGTCGTGCCCTGGAGTACGGAACCGAGGGTTGGAATGGCACCGCTTGCGTAAAGCAGAGCCTCAGTGAGGGATGTCTTGCCTGCGCCGACGTTGGACACCAACGCGATATTCCTGACGGACTCTACGCGAATCTCGCCCATGGCAGACCCTCCTTCTAGCTAGACACATATATTGTTAGACCATCTGCCTCCTCATTGTCGTCCCTGCCCGTTTGTCGTCTCGCCCTGATTGATCGAGTACACCCTTATACCTTAATCCATCCTTCATCGGCAAAGCTCACGTATCGCCCGTCTCCGATGACCATGTGGTCCAATACACGAATTCCCAGCACTTCGCCGGCCGTTACCAGTCGATCCGTCAATCGACGATCTTCGATACTCGGTGTCGGATCACCGCTGGGATGATTGTGCAGAAAGATCACACCCGCGGCGGACTCACGGACCGCAAGGGCAAACACTTCGCGAGGATGAACGATGCTCAAGGTGAGACTCCCCTCCGACACCGTGACCTCTTTCATGACCGTATTCTTCGCATCGAGCAGGATGACCTTAAAAATTTCGTGCTTGAGATCGCGGACCAGGGGGTGGAAATGCCGAAACAAATCCGAGCTGGATGAAATCTTTGTCCCCGTCGAGATGGGAATCGCCATGGCTCGCTTTCCCAATTCAAGCGCCGCCTTCAGCTGGGCAACTTTTGCCGGGCCTATTCCCGGAATCGCACAGAGTTCTTCAATTCCACTCCGGGCTAACGATGCCAGCCCGCCGACGCGATGGAGCAGCTCTATCGCGACCTGCACCGCAGATGAATCCCGGCGTCCAGTCCTCAGCAAAATCGCCAACAATTGAGCATCCGAGAGGATCTCAGGCCCCTTGGCCAGAAGACGTTCTCTCGGACGTTCAGTCGCAGGCCATTGTCCGATCCCTTTGTGAGTGTCAGTCGTCATGATTCACCCTCTTTGAACAAAAATCTGACGCCACGCACCATTTTGCACGAACCACCGGGGTAGGTTTTACCCCATGGAGACAAATACGTAACCGATAAACCATTGAAATATTGACATGTGACAATTTGGTGCAGCTTTTGCTTTGTTCGGCATACAGCTATTAACGCAGACACCTGGGAGGATTCGATGGAATGTCCGAAATGTAAAGGGTTGATGATGTTGGAGCGGTTCTCAGACTTCTTCCTCATTTTCTACGCCTGGAAATGCATCAACTGCGGTGCGATCATCGATCGCACGATTTCCAACAATCGAAGAAAGAGTCTGGCCGCCCGGGATAGCCAACCGGTGTCAGCAAGCTAACCAGTAACCGGTTACTCACTTTTGCCAGATCAGACTCGGCTATCGAATCACCCCAATCGGATAGCTCCCGCATCCGCTCAGGAGTGGATGCGGCTGGAAGTATAACGGGTTCCTAATTGACCGTCAAAGCCAACCATCCCTCAAACTCCTTCTAGGCAAACTCACGTCGTCACGCGCCCCTGAGTTCCATCCGGCACTTCACCACCCTGCCGTCCCTTGACCCCTGCAAAAACGCTGTGTTACAGTCGCCCTCTCTTAACGATGTCCCGTATTTACTGACATGCGAGTTATAGCTGGATCCCACCGGGGTCGACGCCTTCAGGGACCGCACGGCACCGCACTCCGTCCCACCTCTGACCGAGTCAGGGAAGCATTGTTTTCTATCCTGGGTAACCGGCTTCCAGACAGTCGCGTGTTGGATCTCTTTGCGGGAACCGGAGCGATTGGCATTGAGGCACTCAGCCGTGGAGCAGCGCACGTGACCGCCGTTGAGTCGCAGGCGGAATCATTGAAACTCTTGCGGCACAATGTCGCGGAGTGTGAGATGAACACCCTCGTCACGGTTCAAGCAAGAACGGTCAAACAATTTCTAACCAGGCCGGAGCTGTGGAGCGGCCCCTATGACATTGTGTTCGCCGATCCTCCTTATGACCTCGCCTACAAACTGGAAGACATCTTCCAAACCGTCCATGCTACACTCACGCCACCCGATGCCTGGCTTGTCGTCGAACACGCTTCGAAATCCACCCTTCCCGAGCGGCTCGGCTTGGCAACATTTAAGAAGCACTATCAATACGGAGACACGGCACTGTCGATCTATTCGTTTCCCGCAGAGGCCACAGTATGAAAATCGGTATATATCCCGGTACCTTTGACCCGATTACGCACGGACATACCGATATCATTACACGCAGCTTGCGCGTCTTCGACAAAGTGGTCGTGGCCGTCGCACCGAATCCAGCCAAGCATCCGCTCTTTAATCTGACCGAGCGGCTGGAGATGGTGAAGCTGGTCATGAAGGATCTGACCCAGGTCGACGTGACCGTCTTCGAAGGCCTCCTGGTTAATTATGTCGCGCGATCGGGAGCCCATGCCATTATTCGAGGGCTGCGAGCCATTTCAGACTTTGAGCATGAATTTCAGATGGCGCTCATCAACCGGAAACTGGCCAAGAACGTGGAGACCGTGTTTCTCATGCCCAGCGAAGAATACTCCTATCTCTCTTCCACCATCATCAAAGATGTGGCCCAGCACGGAGGTCCGTTAACGGAATTCCTGCATCCCGACGTGGCTCGACGTCTTGAAGAACGAATCCGGAGCCTCAAACAATGAAACTCGCCGCACGCGTCAGTCGCATTACTCCGTCTCCGACATTGGCTATGACCGCGACCGCCAAAGCCATGGCTGCGCAAGGAATCGATGTCGTCGATTTCTCATCCGGGGAACCTGATTTCGATACACCCGAACCCGTCAAGGCCGCGGCCGAAGCAGCCATTCGCGCAGGATTTACGAAATATACCCCTTCGTCGGGCATCGACGAGCTTCGTCAAGCCATTGCCGATAAACTTCTCGCTGAGCAAGGTTTGCGCTATGAGAAAGCCCAGATTTTGGTCTCGTGCGGAGCCAAGCACTCGCTCTATAACGTGGCCGAAGCCCTCTTAGAGGCCGGCGATGAGATCATTATTCCAACACCCTACTGGGTCTCCTACGCCGATCAGGCGCTCCTCAACGATGCCACCCCCGTTCTGCTCCCAACCAAGGAAGACGAAGGCTATGCCATTAATCCTGACGAACTGCAGAAGTTAGTCACCCCGCGCACCAAGGCCATCATCGTCAATAGTCCCTGCAATCCGACGGGAGCCACCTACGACAAGCGCACACTGGAAGCCATTGCAACCATCGCGGTGAAGCACAACCTTCTGATCATCTCCGATGAAATTTATGAAAAAGTGCTCTATGACGGAGCCACGCATATCAGCATCGCCACCCTGGGACCTGAAGTAGCCGAGCGCACCGTCGTCATCAATGGAGTCTCGAAGGCCTACGCCATGACAGGATGGCGCATCGGCTATGCAGCCGGACCCAAACCGCTCCTGACCGCCATGGCCAATATCCAGAGCCAAAGCACGTCGAATCCCTGCTCGATCTCACAGAAAGCCGCCGTCGCCGCCCTGAAGCTTGGTGGACCGTTTACGGAGATGATGGTGGTGGAATTCGATCGGCGAAGAAAAGTGATGGTGGATAGGCTCAATACAATTCCCGGCGTGTCCTGCCGGATGCCCGGAGGAGCCTTCTACGCATTTCCCAACATCAGCGGCGTGCTGGGGGGCACGGGACCGAACGGACCGGTGGCTTCACCGCAAGCATTGGCAAACTATCTCTTGAAGGAAGCCCATGTGGCCGTGGTGCCCGGTGAGCCATTCGGCAGTCAGCATCACATTCGATTGTCCTATGCGACCAGCATGGACACGATCACGAAGGGATTGGATCGTATTGCTGCCGCGTTTGGAAAACTGACGGCATGACTGCCACTTGACTCATGCCCAACAAGGGTTATTGAATAGATTATCGACTACGCATTCCGGAGGGTCACACGTGCCTATTTACGAGTATCTCTGCCACGACTGTTCATATACGTTTGAGCTGAAACAGAGCATGAAAGACGAAGCTGTCGCCACATGCGCGAAATGCGGCAAATCCGTCAGCCGGATCATTTCGGCACCCGCAATCATGTTTAAGGGATCCGGCTGGTACATTACGGACTATTCAGACAAGATGAAACCGCCGACCGGGGAAACTTCCAAACCGACACCCACGGCAACGACAACGGCTGATTCGTCAGCGGCTCCGGCAGCGTCTGCGTCACCGACTCCCGCCGCGTCACCTGCGCCACCGGCTTCCGGAGGAACGACCAGCTCGTCGACTCCATCTGCCAGCAGCGCACCTGCATCCAGCACCACCTCAGGCCAGAAGTAGGCTGACGTTTTTAAACTAGGTTCGTTTGGCCGGAACCTTCTTCTTCACGGGAGCCTTGGCGGCAGGTTTCGGCGTGGGCTTGACAACCGCCTTCGCAGGGGCCTTCGGAGCCATTGCCTTGACCGCCTTGACGCGCAACGCTTCCACTTGATTCTGTAGGCTGGAGATCATTCCGGTCTTTTCACGATTCATCCGCCCCAGGTCATCGACTTGAGTCTGCAGGTCTTGTTTCGCTTTAGACAGATCATTGATCTGGTTCTGGAGCTGGGCCTTCTCCATATTCACCGTTTGCACTTCGGAACGAAGCTGTTCCACCTGGGCCTGAAGCGCAGGCGGCCAATAGTCACAGCCCGACACCGCCACCCCCATCACCGCCACTACACCGACAAGCATTCGCTGACTTAGCACATTCACCATACAGTCCTCCTTTCTGACATCCATGCGCGGATGTAGGTACGTTGAGGATTTTGACGAGCCGAGAACGACGCAGGGGATCATTTTCAGAAGCCGATCCCGATCAATGGCGGAAGTGGCGCATAGCAGTCATAATCATCGCCAACCCCTGTTCGTCCGCCGCCTTAATGATTTCGGCATCGCGAATCGAGCCGCCCGGCTGAATCACAGCCGTGATCCCGGCTTGCGCCGCCGCGTCTAGACCGTCGCGGAACGGGAAAAACGCGTCCGAGGCCATCACGCAGCCCTTCACCGGCATCTGCGCTTTCATCACCGCCAGCTTCACGCTATCGACGCGGCTCATTTGCCCGGCGCCGATCCCGACGGTCTGGCCCGGCGTCGCGTAAATGATCGCATTCGACTTCACATGCTTGCAGACCTTCCACGCGAAGGCGCAGGCCGCATATTCCTCGTCCGTGGGCTTGCGTGCCGTCGGGACTTGCAGCGTACGAAGGTCCGCCAACACACCCAGATCGCGATCCTGCACGATCAACCCGCCGACGAGTTTTTTGAGGTCGAGTCCAACCTGTTTCACTTTCGTGAGCGGACCGACATCAAGCAACCGCAAATCCTTCTTGCGCTTCAATTCAGCTAATGCGTCCTCGGCAAACCCCGGCGCAATGACAACCTCGACGAACGTTGAGGTGATTTCCTTGGCGGTGGCCAGGTCGACCGGCCGGTTGAACGCCAGGACGCCACCGAACGCCGAGACCGGATCCGTCGCCCGCGCCTTCACATAGGCTTCGACAGGCGTCGAGCCCAGCGCCACACCGCAGGGATTGTTGTGCTTGATAATGGCGACCGCGCACTCGTCATATTCTTTCGCCAGTTCGAGGGCTGAATTCGCGTCGAGGAAATTGTTGTACGACATCGCCTTCCCGTGCAGGATTTTCCCGCGCGAGACGGACGGCTCATTAGAGTTGAATTCGCGATAGAACGCGCCCTGCTGGTGAGGATTCTCTCCGTACCGCAACGTCTCCGCCAACTCGAATTGCATCGAGAGGATCTTGGGGAACTTCACGGTCCCCTCCTGCCCGCCCTGCACCTGCTTTTCGAGATAGCCCGCAATCAGACTGTCATAGCGCGCCGTGTGCTGAAACACCTTCATGGCCAGCTCGCGACGCAACGCAGGCGAGGCCGTCCCCGCCTTTGCCGCATCCAACACACGCGTATAGTCCGCCGGATCGACCACGACCAGCACATCTTCATGATTCTTCGCCGCAGAGCGCAGCATCGACGGACCGCCGATATCGATATTCTCAATCGCCTCTTCAAACGGGCAATTCGGCTTTGCAATGGTGGCTTCAAAAGGATAGAGATTCACCACCACCACATCGATCAGGCCGATATTGTGCTGCTTCATCTGATCGACATGGGCCGGCACCGAACGACGCCCCAGTAACCCGCCATGGATCTTCGGGTGGAGTGTTTTCACACGACCATCGAGAATTTCCGGCGAACCCGTGTACGCCGCGACATCCGTGACCTTCACGCCTGCATCACGCAAAGCCTTGGCCGTTCCGCCCGTCGAAAGAATTTCTGCTCCAAGAGCTTCCAAGCCCTTGGCCATCTCAATGACTCCCGTCTTATCTGAAACACTAATCAGCGCCCGCTTGATGCTGGCCATGTCTAAACTCCTTCAGAAATGCTCGATAAAGTAATGGTTTGTATCTTGGAAGGCGGGCGAAGGATAGCAAATGGGTCGAAGAAGTTCAAGAATCAGCCGGAGCAGAGGTCGAGACCAAGAGCCGTCACCACCCCAAGGGTTACGAAGACTCTACATCCGTAGGGTAGACTACGCCCCCTTCCACCGACTATGATGAGTGGTTGCGGCTTTGTCGGTCATGGCGGGGCATTCTAGCAGGCCGACACAGGAGTGGACACTGTCTCTGGCGGCAAGTTCGAGGAGAATCTGGTCAGAATCCGACCGACAGCCCGATCGTGCCCAACAACGCCGCACGATCCGCCGGCCCGGAGAACTCAGTACCGAGACCGCCGTCCAGCACCATGCGGGAGGTGAGTTGATGGCGCAGACCGAGTTCAATGCCGGTGTGATTACGCTGCCCGCGGAGATCCGATTCGCGCGTGTAGAGGCTGGCAATCAACGTGTCACTGAAGCTCGTCGGATAGCCTAAGGGATAGCTCACGGCTGCGACGGCCCGATAGGTACCGGGCCGTTCCCGTCCCTGCGGCGAGCCGAGAATCGTATAGCCCCCGTTGAGGTGCGCACGCAGCCGGCCGAACGAACGGGTGAGAATCCCGGTCATCTGCGTATCCACACCTTTCGAGTTCACACCGGTGGGCAAATCTACTTCGACACGCGCCGCAAAGGCCGGCAGACTGATCGTTTCCGTATTGAAATTGTAGAGCAGGCCCAGATGCAGGTCGCCGGACTTTGCCGCGCCGACGAGGGTATTGGGGTCGGACATCAGATCGCCTTGAATTTCGATCTGCGTATTGTCGAACGCGCCATAGATGATCTGCGGCTGGAACGTCACGCGGGTGCGGCCTTCCCGCCGGTCGTTGAAGCGCACGCCGCCTTCCATCCCGATTTCGCCTTTCGGGATCGCATAGGCATCTTCCATCCCGATCGGCCGGTTCGGGTCTAGATTGTCGTGATCCAGCGCCAGGCTCCGCAGAGGCCACAGCCCCAGCAGGAGTCCGACCATAATACTGAACGTAAACAACGCCGGGCGCCTCAATGGTGACGCTCCCGGTCTTGCACGATCATTGGATTCGTCGCATCGGCACTCGCCAGATAATAGGTATTCACCAGACGATAGATCTCCGTCCGCTTCGCGTCCCAGGTCGGCAACAACTCACTCGCGAGAATGTCGCTGATGTTGTCGTGCAACATATGGAGATTGTCGAAGATATTGGCGATCTCCGGATAGCGCGCGGCGAACGACGGACTCAGTTCCGCCGTCAGCGGCATGAAGGTCCACTCCACCGGCGGCTGCTCGAGATAGCGGCGATAGGTCGCGAGAATGGGCCGGACCGCTTGCGTCTTCGCCGCTAAATCGCGCGCGGCCTGCAAGGGATCGTACACGGCGACTTGCAGATAATGGTACGACCAGATGGTGGCGTTGAAGAGCGGAAACCGTTGACGGAACGTCTTGGAATAGGGCAATTGATCCAGCCGATGATGGTCCAGCCGCTTCGCCGTGATGGCGTAGACACTCTCCCGATAATAGGCCAGCACGTTCCGCAGCGCGCGATCTTTGTCCGGCTCATCGGAGACGACGATGTCATAGGTCGCACGATGCAGGGCATGCGCTTCGTCGAAGGTGTTCTGCGCGCGCCAGGCCAGCTTCATGTAGGTGGGCGCGATAGCCTCCTCGTTGGGATTGAGCCGGGGCCTGGTCGCGATGAACGCGAGCGTTTCTTTTCTCGCCCGGTCTTCGATGGCCGGCACATCCTTCCCGCCGGTCAGCAATAAATTCTCATAGAGGTTGGAATGGCCGAAATCGACTCCGTTGAACTCGCTGTCAAGCTCGGCCAGATCTTCGCGCAACGCAAAGTTCCACAACGCACGGTAGTAAAACCGCTTGTCGCGCGGCTCGAACTGACTGCAGCCGGCCAGAACAAAGACAACCGTGGCCAGCACCACGAGTGCCCCGAGACGGTTGGACGGTAGACGCATCATGGCAGTTTCTCGCATCCCCTATTCTTGCACGGCTCGCGGGGATCACACGATAGCCCCCTCAGAATAAAGGGACTGATAACCCGGCGTCCATCGCGTCAGCTGCTCCCTGACGGATCATAGGCCCTCTTGCGTCCGGACAATGCCGACGTTAATCTCTTTACGGATTCATCGAGAACATGGACTGATCGGCTGCTATCGAGGAGAAAGACACATGCGCGTTGTCGTCGTCGGGGCCACAGGAACGATCGGGTCCGCAGTCGTCGCGGCATTGTCCGCGCACCATGACGTGGTCAGTGTCGGGCATACGAGTGGCGCGATTCGCGTGGACCTCGCATCGATAGAGTCCATCATCCAACTGTTTCGCACGGTCGAGGCCTTCGATGCCCTCGTGTGCGCCGCGGGCCGGGCCGCGTTCGGAAGCCTGGACGAATTGAAGGATGCGGACTTTCAGATCGGGCTGTCCAACAAACTCATGGGGCAGGTTAACCTGGTCCGCATCGGCCGGCAGTATGTCCACGACAACGGCTCCTTCACCCTCACCAGCGGCGTCCTGAGCCGGGAACCCATGAAGGGCAGTGCGTCGATCAGCATGGTCAATGCGGGGCTCGAAGGATTCGCTCGCGCCGCGGCGCTGGAACTTCCGCGCGGGATACGCATCAACATCGTCAGCCCGCCCTGGGTGACCGAGACCTTGATCGCGAGGAAGATGGACCCATCGATCGGCCTGCCCGCAGCCACCGTCGCCCAAGCCTACCTCGCCGGCGTCGAAGGCGCCATGACAGGACAAACGATCGATCCACGCGCCTTTGCGGCCAAGCATGCGGGCTAGGCACTGAGTATGCGGCTCTTCCTCCGCGCGACTCCCGAATATCGTGTGCCTATGCTATTCTGTGCGCAATCGGCTTTATCCAGGAGGGAAACCACGATGCGGATCAGACTGAAGTCAGCAGGATTCATCGGAGTACTCGGGTTGATCAGTGCGACGGCGCTCTCGCTGTTTGCCCAATCGGCTCATGCCTCTCCATCAGGCCATGCACCGCACGGAACCGTCACCATCGACGGCATCACCGTGCCGGACATCGGACCGCTGCCGACCTCGACCCCGACGCCGTCCACGAATCTGAATTACGCAGCCAAGATTGAATTGGGCAAGCAGCTCTACTTCGATGGCCGTCTCTCCCAGAACGGCGCGATCTCCTGTGCCTTCTGCCACAATCCCGGAACCGGATTCGCCGACCCGCGGCAGACCTCCATCGGGATCGGCGGCGGTGTGGGCGGACGCCAGTCGCCGACGGTCTACAATACCGCCTTCAATCACCTCCAGTTCTGGGATGGACGAGCCCGCTCACTTGAAGAGCAGGCCATGGGGCCGATACATAACCCGATCGAGATGGGCGAAACACTCGAGAACGTCGTGCGCAAACTCGGCAAGGTCAAAGGGTATCAACAGCAGTTCCGGACGGTCTTTGGATCGGACGTGAACCTTCAGGATCTGGCCAACGCCATCGCGGCCTATGAGCGGACGGTCATTTCGACGAACTCCGCCTTCGACAAATACATCCTGGGGGACCAGAAGGCCATGGATGAGGCTGCGGTCAGGGGGATGGCTTTGTTCAAGGGCAAAGCGCGCTGCATCCTCTGCCATAGCGGGTCGAACTTCACGGACAACCAGTTCCACAACTTGGGCGTGCCGCAAGTGGGGCCGGCGAAAGAGGATCCGGGACGGTACAACGTGACACGGGCAGAGAAGGACAAAGGCGCCTTCAAAACCCCGACGTTGCGCAGCATTATAGAAACAGCGCCGTACATGCACGACGGCGCCTTCAAGACGCTCGAAGAAGTCGTGGATTTTCTGAACGAGGGCGGCGGGGCCAACCAGAACCTGAGCGCCCTTGTGAAACCGCTCAACCTGACACTAGAGGAAAAGACTGACCTCGTGGCCTTTCTCAAAGCGCTCACGGGAGAACCCATCAAGTTCCAAATGCCCAAGCTGCCGAAGTAGCCTGGGCCTGCCCTACTCCGGTGTGACGCGCGGCGAGAGCCGCGCGTCACTTCCCGAGGGTGCGTACGTAGGCCAGCACATCCCGGCTCTGACTCTCCGAAAGATTTTCCTTCCAGGCGGGCATGTTCGGTTTGCCGTTGTGAATCGTCTTCAGCAGCTCGGCATCGGACTTCCTGCTGGTCGACGGTGACGTGAGATTCGCCGGATCCGGCCCCAGGAGCCGATAGCCGTCTCCCCCGCCCGCAGCCCCGTGGCAACCGGCACAATTTCTGACAAACAGTGTTTTGCCGCGCGCCGGATCGCCGGGGAGAACTTTGGACTCAGATTCTCCCTGGACAATCCCGCCATAGAGCAGCCCACTCACACAGACCGCCAGTGAGATCCCGATCCGCCCTCCTGATGTCATCGTCGCTCCTCCTTAGCTCTGGTCCGGCTGACGATCGATCCCCGCGTTGACCGCAAGAAACCGCCGGACCGACCGATCACATAGCACAGCATCCGTACACTCAATCTTAGGAGATCTCTATATGGTGTGTCGAACGATATCCCATCAGCCCCGCAAGCTCTATGGAGGGAGAAGGAGCCGGATTTTGAGAGAACGAGCACAACGGGGAGCACCGTCTGTTAGAAGGGAATGCGAAGGCCCATCTGAAACTCATTCGGCGAGAGCCCCTGTCCTAACGGACTGCGTAGCCCGACGTCAGATTGCACGGGAGGAGGACCGGTCAACGAACGATTCAACTCCGAGGTATACCCGCCGCCGAATCCCGCCCCGAGATACGGCATGATGGTGCGTCCGCCCACTGAATAGCGACCGCTGATCGAAGGAATATCCCGAAACATCGACGATGACGGAGAGGACAGCGGTAGCGAGGCCGGCGCGTCGAACGGCACCTCAGACCCAATGCCGCCTCGGGAAAACTGCTCATTCAGCGACTGCAACGCAGGAGAGTCGGCTACTTGGCTGTCCTCCGCTGCATGGGTCCCCACAGGAACAGCCAGCAGCGTGAACCACAACGACACGATGCAGAGATGGCGATTCATATTGAGATCATACAAACGAAATTGCATTCACACAAGCCCGCCCATTGGCCCCTCTTGATTGAGACCGAACACAACTTGTAAGCTTTGCACCTTGCGAGCGGTGAACCATCGGATCACTCCCCTGGGTAAGAAGGAGGTTCGTATGGCCTCGTATGGACGCGCTCCCCTCGCAGGTTTTTTGGCGACTGCATGCCTCCTCTGGCCCGCTCTTTCACTCGCCCTCCCGCCGAAGGCCGCACCTCCTTATATGGAAGGCCTGGATGCCCTGAATGAGGGCCGCTGGTCGGATGCCGCCTCGGCATTTTCTCGCGCACTAGAGCAATCGGGTGACGATCCCGACATCGTGCTGGCCCGCGGAGTGGCGAAAACGCTCGCAGAAGATTTTCCGCGCGCACAGAAGGACCTGGAACGGACGCAACGACTAGGAACTCGCGGCCGCGAAGCGCAGCTGTGGGTGTGGGCGACCGAAGCGATGAGCGGAAATATCCTTGTCCCCGACCATGCGCTGGGAGGCGGGCCGAGAGGACTTCCGTCGGACCGTCCGGCGGTCGTGAGCATTCCCGGACATGTCGCCCAGGGAGGAAACGACTATTCCTCCGAATACGGTTCCTTCATCGTCTATCAACTCGCGATGGAATATCAGAAGCATCGCTTGCCGGCCGATTTCGGCGGCTCGGGCAATCCCACCGGCACGAAAAGCCCCCAGATGCGACAGGCGATGCTGAAAGCCGGGCAGATGTTTGCCGAACGGAATTATCGACGGCCGGAGTTGGCCTCGCTGAACGTCGCGCGAGCCAAACAGACCTCCGGCGGTAATGTTTCCGGCGGCGGAACCCTGGCCCACGTGGAACGCGCACTTGCCGCAAATCCGGGCGATCCTGATGCGCAATACCAGGCAGGGAAGGCCTGGCTCGACGCGGGACGACCGGCCAGCGCCCGCAAAGCCTTTACCATCGCCACGACGCTCAAAACCGACTTCTCTGATGCCTACCTGGGACGGGCGACGGCCGCAGCGCGGCTGGGCGACGAACCACGCATGAGCGCGGACCTAGCGGTCTATAAGAAAGCAGGCTGGTTTGCGACAAGGTCAGCCCGCTCGGCCGTTGAGGATGAGTTCGCCAAGTTCAAAGCGACGGGCTCGGCCCAGAAACTGCTGACCGAGTTGCGGGAAGCGGCGCAATCCGGAAAGCCGATGAATCAATTGACCGGCATCGCTTCAAAGCTGCACCGGGTGGCGGGAGCGCAGCGGCTGCGGTACGACGAAATCTATCAGGACCGCCTGCGCGTCCTTGAAGATGCGGTCCGGGACAATCCCAAGAATCCTGACAAGCTGGTCGACCTGGCGACCTACATCGTCGAAGGAGCAGAGAATCGCGGTGAAAAAGTCGAGCCGCGCAGGGAGCTTCAACCCTACCGTTTCCAGGAATCCCGCGAGAAGGAATTGCAGCGAGCCATTCAGCTTGCCGACCAAGCGCTTGGTCTGGACGCCAAACACGTCGGCGCCATCATGCAAAAAGCCGTGGCGTTGACCGGACTGAAGCAATACAAGCAGGCCGACAAATTGGCGGATCAGGCACTGGAACTCTCCGGCAATAACCCCGATGCCCTGCGGCTCTATGCGAAGTTTCGCGCAATGCGCGCGAACCAGATGTCCGCGGAGGCGGCGGGCCTGCGCCAAGAGCGATGTTCAAGTTCATCGCACGATGAAACGCGAAGCGACGGCGTCTATCGGGTGACGGCGACGACCTGCTACCCGCCCTCGCAAGCCGATCTGCAACGGGCCGCGCAGTTGGAGGCACTCGCGGCCGAACTGCGGCACCGGGCCAGAGCCGCGTTAGAAAAAGCCGCGAAGGTCACGAAAGGCACCGTGGATGGATTTCTAATTCTCGCCGACCTCGCCTTGTGGGAAGGCAAAACTGCTGAGGCACAGGCCGCTCTTGAGCAAGCCGTCAAGCTCGACCCCACATCGTTGGAAGCCCAGGACCGGCTGGTACAGTTTTATGCGCAATCCGGACAGCAGGAAAAGGCAGAGGAGCAGCGATTGATCGCCGCCAATCTGATCCAGACGACCGCCGCGCCGCTGTTGCGGCTTGCATGGAATCGCACGGAGAAAACCGCCTGGCAAGGAGCCAAAAGCTATCTCGCGAGAGCGAGCCAAGCGGATCCTGAAGACGCTCGTATCCCCGCTTATCTCGGCGTGGTGCTCGAAGGAGACGACAAGATCGACGAGGCGGCGGCGGCCTATCGAACGGCTCTAGCATTGGAAGAGGCGCGATTACAATTGGACGAACCGGCAATGAAGAGCGACAAACCGGTGGGCCGTGACGCGCTGGACTTTGGATTGGCGATCCAGGCGCGTTTTCATCTGGCGGCGCTCGCGGAGCAGGCCGGCAAACGGGCCGACGCGCTGGCCCACTATCAAGCCGTGCTCGGCTACGAGCAACGGATGCAACGCGGCTTCGAATCCCGCCAGATGTTCACCGCCATGTGGCCCGACCAGAAACCGGACAAGGGCGCCGTCGTGATGGCGCCCAAGAATGCAGCGACCCTTGTGGCTGACGCGCATCTGCAGACCGGCAAACTGCTCTCGGTCATGGGCAAACACGACGAATCGATTGAGCACTTGAGAGTCGCGGCCGCGTACGGCCCGTTGAAAATGGCCGGCATGCCGCAGATCGGTAATGCCCGAGGTGACACCAATTTCAGCCACATCGCCGGTGGCCCGGCATCTGAAGCGCAGTTCTACCTGGCGAAGGAATTGATGGCGAAGGGCGATCTCCAGGGAGCCCAACAGGTCCTGTACGAAGCCGGCCGCAATCTGCCGGATCACCTGCGCAAAGATCTGAACGAATTGAACATGGCCATGGGGCGATTGAGTTCGCGTCAGCCGCGCGATCCCTACTCCGGCATGAGCGAGGAGAAGCGACCCTATATCGATCAGCAGATGCGACAGGATCAGCAGCGTTCTCAGATGGCCGTACGGCAAATGGCGCCTCGGGCACGGGTTGTCCCGGAAGTCGTCGGCAGCTGGGACATGAAACCCGACAATCAGTTTCTCCCGAAGAAAACATTGACGATCGAATCCGACGCCAACTATAAGCTCCTGTCGACCGACGGCTCGATCTTACAAGGCAGAATGGACGTCCAAATTGGACGCGATCCGGTTCGGGGCAGATCGGAACCCTCCCGTGGCCAAATGATGCTCTACGACGAGACCTCGGGACAGATCGGCACGATGTGGTATGAATTCACGGGGCCAGATGTGATGGAGATCACTGAAATGGACAGCACGAAGTACCTCACCAAGCGGCAGCGATAGCATCGTGAGTGCTCGATCCCACACCGGCTGGTTCGCCTACCTCGCACTTGCAGGGGCCTTACTGGTTTCGTCGCCCGGTTATGCGCAACTGCAAGGCTCGGACGTTTTTAGCTCGTCCGGGCAGTACGACAATTTCGCCGTCGGCGGCGCGCACCGCTGGTACGACAACCATTCGGCGGAAGTGAAACAGAAGTCCGGTCACTGTCTCTCGATCCTTGACGTGGCCAAGACATTTCAAGATAAAGCGTTGGCCCTCTATGAGGAAGCGAAACGCCCGGGGAACAGCCGGCGACAAACCGAGCTGGTCGAGCAGGCGAATGAACAGATTCGCCTCCGGGGAGAGAAGCTGCGCGCCTTCAAGGACTGCGTGAACCAAGCCATTCGGCAGGCCGGTCCTCAATCAGACCAGTTCGCCTCCACCGGCGCCGGAACAGCCCCCGATGACATCCAGACTCAACCGACGCCTCAGCCGTCTCCCGCTCCGGACAATGGTGGAGGCAAGGGCATCAAACGTCTGCCGGGAAAGCCTGCTACTCCACGAGGCAAGTCACAACCGACTGTGTTACAAAAGACGGTGGATGATTGCTTCGCCACATCGGTCCCAAATTACCGAGGTCCGGATTGGGCCCGTTACAATGGTGGGATGCCGCGACCACAACGAGGCGAGCCAGTCCAACAGCCGTTCGATATTGCAGGAATTGCCGCCGACCAGGCGCTCGATCTCGACGAGGCCGTCTACGGAACGTGGCAGGATCGGGAACTCATGCGCGACTATCTCATCGGGTGGCTGATGCATTGTGCGACGGATCGGAAGGTCTTACCCAAACAAGATCCCCGCATTCCCTATCGGCGATTGATGGAGGCTCGCGAACCCTCCGATTCGAAGAATACGAAACGCATCACCAGGCGATTCGAGGAATTCGGGTACGGCTACCGCAGCTATCCGCTCCCTCCGTTCTGGGACCATGACGTCGCCGGCCCCCCGTCGCCTGCGCAGTAAACCTCGTGAAACGCAGCACCCCCTCCACTCTTCGAGCATCCGACCGGAACCACGGCCATGTGCCTCCTTGAGGTACCACTTTCCCAGTGAG
>NEWQ02000015.1:32457-173595 GCA_002869855.2 Nitrospira sp. CG24D | reverse complement strand
TTGTCTATTGAGATACTAGAGAAAGACGGCATCCCCTGCCTCAAGAACACCGGTGGTCAAGACACAACGCGCCGGCTCTTCGAGCATCCGACCGGAGCCACAGCCATGCGCCTCCTTCATGTGCCGCTTTCCTAGTGAGGATGGATCACACTAGAATGAACAATGAAGTTCCACTGGCTTATGGGATTGGCTCAGCAGACCGCCGAGAAATGGTGGGACGACAACGCGTTGCGTTTGAGCGCGGCCTTATCCTACTACACGCTCTTCTCGCTCGCCCCTCTGTTGACCATTGCTGTTGCCGTCGCCGGGTTGGTCGTGGATGCGAAACTGGTGCAGGACGAGGTCCTCGGCCGGTTCCAAGGCTTGATTGGAGAATCCGGGGCCGGCGCCGTTGCAAGCATGCTGGAGAGCGCCGGTCAGCCGGTGCAAGGCACCATTGCCGCAGTCGTCAGTCTGATCACCCTGATCATCGTGTCGACGGGAATGTTCAGCGAACTTCAGGATGCATTGAATCTCATTTGGCGGCTCCAACCGAAGAAGAGTGCCGCACTGCGGGACGCGATCAAAAGTCGATTCGTCTCCTTCATTCTCGTGATCGGCACCGGGTTTCTTCTGCTGGTTTCACTCATTATGAGCGCCTTTCTGGCGGCCTTGGGCAAAGCTGTTCTTCTAGCGGTGCCCGGGCCTCACGTCATCATGATTTTCGTGGACCTGGGCATCTCCCTGCCGGGGATCACGCTGCTCTTTGCCCTGATGTTCAAGGTACTCCCGGACGGCTATATCGCCTGGCGGGATGTCTGGCTCGGTGCTGTCGTAAGCGGAACGCTCTTCACTGCGGGCAAATGGGCCTTCGGCCTCTATCTCGGCTCAACTGCGATGGCCTCTATGTACGGTGCGGCCTCCTCGCTCATGGCCATTTTAGCCTGGGTGTACTACTCAGCCATGATTTTCTTTCTAGGAGCCGAACTCACGTGTGTGTATGCCGAGCACTATGGCTCGCGTGCGGTTCCGCTTGAAGGCTCCCCCTCAATCTCGTGAAGATGAATGTCCTGGCCAGCGCCAGCATCGCTTCTCGCGGGCTCGGCGTCAACACCGACGGCGCAATCATCCTGGGCGATGCGGATTTGCCGGCTGGTGCGTTTACACGCAAGGGCGCCTCCCGATGGGCAGGCGGCTCGTTTATCGATCTCATTCCCGGTGCCGCGCCGTCTCAGACCACGACACTGCAAACAGCCCACGGCTCGGTCGATACATCGCGATGGGAACAAGGGAATGTAACAAGGATTTTACAAAGACTTTAGGCCGGTGTTATTTCAGACAATCTACAATTGGTCGCAATCGTGATCTCAGACCTTGTCCCAAGAGCATGCACAGGGGGCGAAGAGACGATGAGAAATTTCTCTGCCGACATCCGCCGACGGTGGAACCAGTTCCCATTCATGCTGGGGTGGATTATCCTGTTGTGTGCTGGCCTCAACAGTTGTGCTAAGAATCCACCGATCGTGTTGTCCACCCCTTCCTCCGTTGAACTAACCCATTCCATTCCAACGACGTTTTCGGGGCGGATCGTCAAGACGGAATCCGGCGAGATCGAAGGAGTCGTGTCCGGCGACGTCCTCTCTTTCAAGGGCATACCCTATGCCACACCACCGGTCGGCGATCGGCGCTGGCGAGCCCCTGAATCACCTGCAGCCTGGACTGGTGTGCGCAAGGCGATAGCCTTCGGACACGACTGCATGCAGGTGAGGGAAACGAGCGCTTTTATATTGACGAACTCGACGCCATCGGAAGATTGCCTGGTCCTGAATATCTGGCGGCCGGCTCGAGTCACGGGAGAGAAACCCTTGCCGGTCATGGTGTGGATTCACGGGGGTGCCTACATTACCGGCGGATCGTCGAATCCCCTGTATGACGGGAGCGCATTCGCGCGCCAAAACATGATATTCGTCAGCCTCAACTACCGACTCGGACGTTTCGGATTTTTCGCACATCCGGCCCTTCTTTCCGCCAATGAAGGGCCGGTCGGCAACTACGCCTACATGGACCAGCTTGCCGCCCTCCAGTGGGTCCAACGTAATATCGCCGCTTTTGGAGGCGAGCCGAATCAAGTCACCCTCGCCGGCGAATCGGCCGGCGGCGATGCCGTCCTGCACTTGCTCACCTCACCGCGCTCGAGCGGATTGTTCCATCGGGCTATCATCATGTCCGGCGGGGGACGGACGCCTCTGCTCGGCGATATCCCTCTGGCCGGAGGAACGGCTCGCCGTCCATCGGCAGACCAAATCGGCATCCATTTTGCTGACGCTGCCGGGATTACCGGTTCAGGACCAGAGGCGCTTCACGACTTGAGAAACCTTTCGGCCGACAAGGTCAGGGGCAATCTTTCGGTTACACATTTAGTCGATACTTCATCTAAACTCCCTACCTATGTGAGGGGAGCGATCATCGACGGGATAATCGTATCGGCCCCGCCGGGCGAACTGTTGAGTCGTGGACAGGCCACTGCCGTGCCGTTGATGATCGGCACGACCTGCCGAGAACTCGTCGGCGCACCCCCTCCCTCCAAAGATCATCCGTTCTCGTATTTCGGCTCCGATGCCAAAAAAGCGCGCGCGGCCTATGTGCGCGACGGTCTTATCGAGGCGGACGAACTGTATGGCGCCATCAGCAGGGACATGACCATGCAGGAGCCGGCGCGATTCGTTGCAAAACAGAATACACGGGCAGAAAAGCACACGTGGCTCTACCGATTCTGCTACGTCGCACAATCGTTTCACCCGAAGGGATTTCACGCAGGGCATGGCAGCGAACTTCCCTTCGCCTTCAATCGGCTCGTGGATCGTTATGGCGAGGATACGACCGACACGGATCGGACAACGGCCAAGACCTTCAACACCTACTTGGCCAATTTCGTCAAGACAGGAAACCCGAACGGATCAACGGTCCCCGCCTGGATAGCCTTCGACCCTGCACAGTCAATGCTTATGATGTTCACTCAAAACCATGGCCCGGTCACGATGCCAGACCCTTGGAAAGAACGCCTCGACTTGGTCGAACATGTCGCTGACGGCACATCGCCGAACTCGGGAAAGCACCGCCCGTATTGATCCGCCGGCCCCACCTGCGGGATATCTCCCGAATTAGGACCATTCTCTGCTCGCCTGGTGACGACTCCACCTCCGGTATGGCGGTAGGAAATACATTCTCACAGACCGTGCGGTGTCGAAGGTACAAGTCGTCATGCTGGCTCTGAATGGGAGGCCGTCAGACGGCCATCTTGCATCCCATGATCATCCGGTCTATCTTCTGCCTGGCACGCCCGTGGCTATGTCAGCGGCGCGGCCTTAGAATCCGGCGATCACTTCCTATGGATGCTGGCAGACAACTATGGGCATAGCTTCGATTCTCGGCCTGATCACCATCGGACTGCTTGCCTACCTCGGTGCCGTCCGTAAAAAACCTGCCGGGGTTGAATTCTACGCAGGATGCCTCTCCACGATCCTGCTCGTGCTCCTGCTGGAGCTCACCACACAGGGCTTGATCTCACACGTGCCTCAATGGGCGAAGCCCTGGTTGGCCTTCATAGCATACCTGGCGACCTGTTTCGTCATCCTGAAAACCCTGGACCTGCTGTTCATCGAAGACTATCTCGTCGAGAAGCGGGGGAAATATATCCCCCGGATGCTCCGCCTGATCTTCCTGCTCGTCGGGGTCACACTGGCAGGCCTCGTCCTCCTCCGGGCGGTTCTCGAAATGGATCCGCTGACCTTGATCGCACTCCCGACCATCGCGACCGCCGTGGTGGGATTCGCCCTCAAGGACGTCATCGCACGCCTGGCCTCGGGCATCCAGCTCGGCCGCATGATCCACGTCGGCGACTGGGTCACCCTGATGGACAAAGAGGGCGTCGTCACCGACATCGCCTTTGATTACATCACGATCAGAACGCGCGCCTACGATTACATCATGCTTCCGAACGATGCCGTCTCCCAATCCGCCATCACCAACCATAGCCGGCCTGAAACCCTGTGCGCCCGAGCCATCCACGTTGAAGCGAACTATGCCCATCCCCCGATGCAGGTGAAACAGATCCTCGTACAATCCGCTTTGGCGGTTCCCGGCGTTGTCTCCGCTCCGGCGCCGATCAGCTTCGTCGAGGAATTCAAAGAGTCCGGCATCTCCTACAAGCTCAAGTTCTTTTTCCATGACTACGGGGGCCGTGAACGCCTTGAGGGCGAGGTGATGGCCTACGTCTGGTATGCCTTCCAGCGGAATGGCATTGAGATCCCCTATCCCCAGCGTGTCGTGCACATGCCCCAGCCCCCTGACCAGACGGCGCTGCGGGCCATCGAACTGGCCGGCATTGAGGAGCAGTTTCGCGCCATCGATTTCTTAGCCATCCTCGATGCGGAGGCGCTGCACTCGCTGGCCGAGCACGCGCAGAAGCGTGTCTACCTGCCCGGCGAGCAGGTCGTGCGGGAAGGCGAACCGGGAGAGGAACTCTTCGTGGTCATGGAGGGCGAGGCCGACGTCGTGATCAAGACGGGTGACCAGACCACGCCGGTCGCCGCGCTCAAGAAAGGGCAGTTCTTCGGTGAAATGTCCCTGCTCACCGGAGCCCCACGCTCCGCCACGGTCCAGGCAAAATCCCAACTGACCGTTACGGTCATCGGCAAGAACGCCATGAGCCAGGTTATCTCCCGTACCCCCGGCCTAGCAGAACAATTCGGCACAATCCTCACGACCCGGCAATCGGCACTGGCAGCTACGCGCGAAACCGCCGATCGCGCGTCAAAGCTGAGGTCCGGCACAGAGGATGGAAAGTCGCTCACCGCAAAGATTCTCGAATTCTTCCGCCGGTCCGGGAACTGATCCCCGACCGGCTCCTGTCATCGACGGTGGAGCCGTAAGATGCAAGCCGCCACGCGATACAATAAGGTAATCTCTGGAACGCTGGTGGGAGGAGCGGTATGGCTCCTCGCCCTGGCCTTGCACTGGTCGGGATGGCTCACTGTCACAGAACTCAAGACACTCGACCATCGGTTCCATCGGTACGCAGATTCCACCAAAGCCGGGAACGACATCGTACTGGTCGCGGTGGATGAGGCCAGCCTGGAATCCTACGGCCAGTGGCCCTGGTCCCGCGACCGGCACGGATATGTCGTCCGCTACTTGAAAGAGGCCGGCGCCCAAGCCGTGGTCTTCGATCTCCTGTTTCTCGAACCGGACCGGTCGGGGGAGGAGTTTGATGCGGTATTCGCCGAAGAAATGCGGGCCGCCGGAAACGTCTATCTGCCGTTCCTGATGCAGGACGAGCAGAAGCCCTCCGGCGGACCGACTGCTTCCCCTGACGGTGTGCAAGAATACCCGCTCGACATCTTGAAAAAAGCGACGATCCCGCTCGACGACCAAAGCACTCTGCCAACCGGAACAGTCCCGACTTATACCGGCGCCAAATTGCCCATACCGCTGTTCGCGCAGGCTGCTCACGGTCTCGGATATATCAATCTGACTCCGGACATCGACGGAACCACCCGCCGCCTCCCCCCACTGGCGTACGCGCAACAGCAGGCATTCCTGCACATCAGCACGACCGTCGCGCGCGACCTTCTGCAAGCGGATCGAGCATCCCTGCATCCTCGGGAAATTCGCCTTGGACCGGTGACGATTCCCTTGACCGCTGAACAAGACATGGTCATCGACTGGCACGGATCGCTGGAGAATCGCGTCTACCCCGTCTATCCCATCGGAGCCGTCCTCCGCTCGTTTACGGACATACAAGGCGGAAAGCCGCCCCTGCTGAACCCTGCGCTGTTTCGCGATAAAATTGTGTTCATTGCCACCACCGCCGCCGGGACGTACGATCTCCGTGTAACACCGCTCTCCCCCTTCGCACCGGGCGTCCTCATCCACATGTCGGCGCTCGATAACATGCTGCGACATCGCCATCTCCAGCCGGCCTCGTGGGCGGTCTTCGCGGCCTCCACACTCGTCCTGACGATCGCCACCGCATGGGCCTTCATGCTGATGCAATCCCAGTGGATCAAGGCGGCCAGCATCGCCGGCCTGGCCGCCGCTTACTACGGACTCGCCGTCCACGCCTTTACCTCGCACGGGCTCTGGCTCGATCTCGCCATTCCCGAAGGCGCGCTCGCCGTCTCGTTCGCCACCGCCGCGACCGTCGAGTACCTCACGGAAGGGAAACAGCGCCGACAACTGCGGACGGTCTTCGACAAATACATGGCGGCTGAAGTGGTCGATGAGATCATGCGGAATCCGGAAGCGATCCGGCTCGGAGGCGAGAAAAAAGAACTCTCCGTGATCTTTTCTGACATCGCAGGATTCACCTCCATCTCGGAACAGATGGATCCTGAGAAGCTTGTCGAGCTCCTGAATCAGTATCTCTCGGCCATGACGGAGATCATTCTCCGCCACCGAGGCAACGTGAATAAGTACCTGGGGGACGGCATCATGGCGATCTTCGGGGCGCCGCGCGGAGAGCCCAATCACGCCAGCCTCGCCTGCTTTGCCGCCCTGGATTCGCAGCAGGAGCTTGCCGGGCTGCGCGAGCGGTGGAAAGCCGAGGGACAGCCGGAGATCAGCGCGCGCATCGGGATCAATTCCGGCTGGCTCGTGGTTGGCAATATGGGGTCGCAGGCCCGGATGGAATACACGGTGATGGGCGATGCCGTGAATCTGGCCTCCCGCCTGGAGGGCGCGAACAAGTTTTACAATACGCTGATCCTGTTGGGTCCCCGTACCTACGAACTCGCCGCCGGGGACATCGAAGCGCGGGAAGTCGACCGCATGCGGGTCAAAGGCAAACAAGAGCCCGTAGTAGTCTTCGAATTGCTCGCCCGTAAAGGGGAACTGCCTGACGAACGACGCCGTGTCATCGAGGCCTATCGAACCGGGCTCGAGGCCTACAAGCGGCGGGATTTCAAAACAGCGGCCACGCAATTTGAGGCCGCTCTGGCGCTCGACCCGAAGGACGGCCCGGCACGGGTTTACTTGGAAAGAGCCGAAGAGTACCTTATAGATCCGCCTCCCGAAGAGTGGGATGGCGTGTATGAACTCACATCGAAGTGAGCGAGGCTCCCGTGAATCATCGTCATACCTTCCTTGCCGTCATGGTCTTCATGGTAACTGCCATGACCGATGCCGCCTTTGGCGAGACCCTCTATGTCTCAGCCAAGAGTGCGCAATTACGTTCGGGGAAAACCTCGCTGGACCCCGTCGTGGCCAGCCTGAAAACAGGAGACGCCTTGGAGGTGGTGAAGCGGGACGACCGCTGGGTCCAGGTCAAGACCGCCAAAGGTGTCACAGGCTGGATCTACTCCGGCAATGTGTCCGAATCGAAACCGGCTGGAGGAGACAACGAGCTGGCTGCCCTGGGGAAGGGATTCAGACGAACCGAGGCCTCGGGCGTCACCGCCTCGGCCGGCGCCCGCGGGCTTGATAAAGCGTCGGAGAGTTATGCCAATCGGGCCGGGATTACCCAGCAGCATCGCGATGCCGTGGATCGGATGACCGCCAACAAGATTGCTGAGGATGATATCCAGGCGTTCCTCAAAGCCGGGAGGCTCGGCGAATATGCTGAATAGGTCATCTCGAGGACTCTTCGCTGTCGGTCTGGTGCTGCTCGCGACCGCCGGTCTGACCGGCTGTGCGGAAATCCAGAAGGCTGCCGAAGGCGCCGCACGAGGCTCGGGAAATGAACGGCTGGCGAAGACGATCCATGGCAGCGGAACGCTCATCGGGGGGCTGCTTCCTATCGGCTATGAAGAGGAACAGACCATCGGACAAGCGATCGCCTTGCAGGTAGTGGCCCGCTATGGTGGGGTCTACGATCAGCCGGACTTGACGCGATATGTGAACCTGGTCGGCCGCAGCGTCGCATTGACCTGTGATCGGGCTGATATCGACTATCGGTTTGCGATTCTGAACCACGACTCGATCAACGCCTTTGCCGCGCCCGCCGGCTATATCTTCGTCACCCGCGGGTTGTTGAAAACGGTCAAGAACGAAGCCGAACTCGCGGCGGTGTTAGGCCATGAAATCGGTCACGTCACCAAAAAACACATCCTCGACGTGATTCAGCGGTCCAAACAGATCGCCGGCGTGGCGGAAACCGGCCTGGCCTACGCCAATAAGAATCCCGACGCGTTCAAGAACGTGATCGACGGAGCGGTCAAGAAGCTGTTGGACGAGGGACTAGACCAGGGCAAGGAGTTGGAGTCCGACCGATTGGGAGTTATCTTCGCGTCACGCGTGGGGTACGATCCAACCGCCTACGAGACATTTCTGGACCGGTTACGGACCCTCAAAGGCGACGACCGGGCCTTCTTCAAAACGCATCCGGATTTTTCCAATCGGCTCTCGGCCGTCCGCTCCACTATCAGTGAGCAGAAGCTGAAAGCCACGGGCATTCTCCTCGCCGATCGCTTCAGCCGTTCATCGAACGAAGCTCTGTAGAAGCCCGTGCCGTGTACCTCTCTTCACCCTACTGACCGAAAGCCCGGTGAAATGCATCTCTGACCGACCGAGGAAATCGGGCGCCAAGCACTGAGGTACCTAGAGCCTGTCGCAAGAACACATCGCCAGATCACACCGTATCTCCATATCGCCCTTCCAAGAAACCCACAACTTCTCTACTCAAAAAGCGAGCAGCCGACTCCCGATACCCATGATCAAGAGCGATGATACCTGCACATACACATCGCTGGCTCCGCAAGAAACGAGGGCCATTGTGATCCCTAAATCCAGCTAGAGCATGCGCACTCCCCGCACCGTGTAAAACATGCAGTCTATCGCCTTCAGCAGCTAACCTCTTGGAATGTTTACCGTCAGCGAGGAAACGCGACGGTCTCCCCTACAGCCTCCACCTCACGTGAGTCACCAAATCCACGAGACATACGTGAATATATAGGCGATTGCAGTTGAATTGTAATCGCACAGACACGGCACATGTCTTGCTGTGACTGCAATCCGATTGCGTGACACAAGTCTCCGCTTGGATCACTGAATCATTGAGTTATCCCGAAACGGTACCGCGCAGGTGAGATGCCGACATCTCCAAAGGCGGTACGACGATTCATGAGTATTGAAACGAATAGGGCCGGGCCACAACCATGATATCTAAAGAGACTCTCCGAATCCGCTGGGCAACCGCCGTAGCCGTGATACTGATGCTCTGGAGCAATCCATCATGGGGGATCACACTGACATGGAATCCCAATACCGAGACTGATCTAGCCGGGTACTATATCTACCAATGCAGTCAACAGCCCTGCTCAAGAACGTCAGGCACGGCGACACGACTCGCCACACTGGGAAAAGTCACTAGCTTCAATGTCGGAACACCCGCCGTCATTCAGTACTATCTGATCACGGCGTACGACTTTGCTAATAACGAATCGACCGATAGCTCGGTTGCTACCTATATCCCGGCCGGCACGCCGCCGCCACCAGCGTCAGCCACGGTTAATCTCACCGTGGTCGGTTCGCCGACGCTGGGGCAGCCCTGGTCCGTCCAAGCGACAACAAACGCTTCGGGGACCGTGTCGATGCAAGTCTGGATCAACGGCGTCCTGGATCACACCGAAGGGATCAGTCCCTTTTGCGCTTTCCACGACAACGGCACAGCCTGCACCACCGTCCTAAAGCCCTACGGAACCTACACGATGGAGTATCGGGCGCTGAGTAACGGGGTCGAAGTGGCGCGCCAGGCCATCGTCGTGACAGCGTCCGCCGTATCCGGCCCACCACCTCCGACGGTAGCACCCTCATCAACAACGGCGATGCTAACCCTGGTCGGCTCGCCCACGCTGGGGCAGCCCTGGTCCGTCCAGGCGACGACAAGCGCCGCGGGGACCGTGTCGATGCAAGTCTGGATCAATGGCGCCCTGGATCACAGCGAATCGTACAGCCCCTTTTGTGGCTTCGGCGACAACGGCACAGCCTGCACCACCGTCCTGAAGCCCAAGGGAACCTACACAATGGAGTTTCGGGCGCTCAGCAATGGAATCGAAGTCGCGCGCCAGGCCATGATCGTTACGGCAAAATAGGCATCACCATCATGTCAGCCCTCACCCTCTATGCACTGCCGCATTAGAACTCGCGCGCGGGATGCGCATGAGTGTCGAAAGCCCGCCAAGGGTGACCGAGACTCTGATCACGCGTGAAATGAACTCATCCATCAATCTGCCCGACGCCACTATCGCCAACGTCTATCTCGCCAGCATCGAAATCGCGACGACCGGGCAGCCACTGATCTCTCAATCTCTTTCCTCCTCCCATTCTCCGCCAGCCTCGCCGCAGTCGTGATACCTATATCCTACAGGCAACCGGACCACTCTCCTGCATTGACCCTCCACCGGTTGCTTCCTATACTGCAAAGAGATCGGAGATGCCCTTGTGAAAATTATCGTCAGCCTGACTATCGGATTCGTGCTCCTCGTCGGCGTAATCCTCGCGCTGCCGTTTCTCATCGATCTGAACCAGTATCAAGACCGGTACAAACCGCTGATCGAAGAGGCGCTGAATCGCAAGGTTCAACTCCAAGATATCCGCCTGACGATCTGGCCCCGCCTCGGCGCCCGTATCGGCGGGGTGACTATCCTCGATGATCCGGCCTTCAGTGCCGGGCCATTTGCATCGCTGGCGTCGTTGGAGGTCGGGGTAAAACTCCTGCCGCTCCTGAGTAAGCAGGTGGAAGTCGAGGAGATCTCTCTGCGCGATCCGGTCGTAACGGTCATCACCAACAAGGACGGCGTGATGAATATGTCGACCATCGGGGCCAGGACAGCGTCCTCATCTACCGCAGAGCCTGGTACGGTTCCGCCTCCCGGCGGAGACCCGCTGCAAATCCTGGCCTTATTCGCTGTCGATCGCGTCTCCATCGAAGGCGGAAAGCTGACCTATCGCGATCTTTCGACGGCGCCGGTCACGGAATACCAGGTGCAGGATCTCGAACTGTTGTTGAGGTCCGTCCGTCTCGGGCAAACGCCTTCGATCCACCTCAAGGCCACAGTGCTGCCCTATAATCTTCCGGTCACACTGGACGGCGGGTTCGGCCCGCTGGTCGAAACACTCGAAGTGCAGCAGTACGACTTCGCGTTGGGGTTGGGCAAGGTTGCGCTCGCAGTGAGGGGGGCGCTCGTCGGGGGCATGTTAGATGCCACCGTGTCTGCTCCCGCCATCAACACGGCCGATCTTCCCGTCGCCCTGCCGCTGCAGAAGCCAGTGCAGATCAAGGATCTGCTGGTGACCGCCAACGCGCCGTACCCGTTCAAACAGGGTGTGTCGCCGCTGGAGCTGGCGGATATCTCGAATCTGAGCCTGGCGCTCATCATGGGAAGCTCCTCCGTACAGGTCAAAGGAACCGTCCTCAACGGTCAGGCCAATGTGACGGTGTCATCTCCCTCGCTCAACACCGCTGATCTGCCGGTCGCCGTCCCGCTGACTAAGCCGGTGGAGCTCAAAGGTCTCACCGTCACGGCTAAAACCCGCGTACCGTTCAAACCGACGGCACCCCCCTTGGAGATTGCTGATGTCTCCGACCTGCGTGTGGCCGTCGCGTTAGGCCAGTCGCTGATCCATGTGAAAGGCACGGTCCTCAACGGTCAAGCCAATATGACCGTCACGTCACCGTCCGTAAATACCGCTGATCTGCCGATCGCTCTACCGCTGGCGAAGCCCGTGGAGCTGAAGGATCTCACCGTCACGGCTAAAACACGCGTGCCCTTCAATCCCGCTGCGCCGCCGTTGGAAATCGCCGATGTCTCCGACTTGCGGGTGGCGGTCGCGCTGGGCCAGTCGCTCCTGCACCTCAAAGGGACCGTCCTCAATGGTCAGGCCAATGTGACGCTCTCATCCCCTTCACTCAACACCGCTGACTTGCCCGTCGCAGTCCCGCTGGCGAAGCCCGTGGAGCTGAAGGATCTCACCGTCACGGCCAAGACTCGTGTGCCATTCAAACCGACAGCGCCGCCCCTGGAGATTGCCGACGTCTCCGATCTGCGGCTTCGAGTGATCCTGGGAAAATCTGTGGTGTCGGTCAAAGGTACCCTGCTGGCCGGCCACGCGAATGTGACCCTCTCATCGCCCTCGGTGCAGACCGGAGACCTGCCGGTCGAAACCGGACTCGCAAAATCCGTGGAGCTCAGAAATCTGCTCGTGAATGCCGACCTCAAGGGGCCGAACGCGCGTCTCTCCAACGCCTCCTTTCAACTGTTTGACGGCCAGTTCAAGGCAGATGGAGAGATGTCGACAGGCTCGCCGACTCCGCCGTTTCGCGGCAAGGTCAAGATCGACGGACTCCAACTCGGCCCTGCGCTGGCAGCCATCAGTCCGAACAGCACGGTCTCTATGAGCGGAACGGCAGCGATGGACCTGGCAGTCACAGGGCGCGGCTTCACCATGCCGGACCTGACCAACGCCTTAGAAGGACCGGGGCATCTGCGAATCAAGAACGGGAAGATCGAAGGGATTAACCTCATGGAGGAGGCGGCCACGCTCTTGAAGGTTGCGGGCCTTTCACCCGATCGCCTCAAAACGACCGCATTTTCGGCGATCGAAACCGATGTCATGATCAAGCAGGGTCTCGTCAATGTGCAGAAACTGCTCATGGACAGCCACGATTTTCAAGCCACGGGCGCCGGCACCGTCGGATTCGACCAGGCGCTCAACCTTGCCGTGAATCTGCATCTCTCCCCGGCCCTCAGCCAGAAACTGGCGGCGTCCTCACCCATTGCCAGAATCGCGCTGAAAGAAGGACGGCTCAGACTCCCCTTCCTGATCACCGGCACCATCCAGGCCCCTGCCTACGGGCTGGATACAAAAGAGCTGACGGGAAAAGTCCAGGAGCAGGTGAAAGAAAAGGTGAACGAGGCGGTCAAGGGGCTTCTGGAAGGCACGACGAATCCTAAAGACCTTCAACAACAAGGCAAAGACCTGTTGAAGGGGCTGCTCGGCCGGTGAGGACAATCTAGCCCTTCGTGCCGGCCCCATGGGCATGCCGATAATCAGCGCGCGCCAACAAACCGCACGACAGAGACTCCTACCTCTATCTTTCCGGCTTATTCCCAGTGATGTTCGTGAGCCTGTTACGGCAGGATAATCGCCTGCTCGGCATGACCGATAGATTTGAGCGTCGTTTCGATCGCATCGACCATCGGCGGGGGACCACAGAGAAAGATGACCGTATCGGCACCGGGCGGCGGGAGATGCGTGCGCAGCGTAGTCTCGCTGATGCGGCCGGTCCCTTGCGACCAGCCTGCGGGCGGCTCGCTCAAGACATGATGGCAATGGAAGTTCGTCTGTGCGCGGACATAAGCATCCCACTCTTCGCGGAAAATTATGTCAGCCTCGGTCTTGTTCGCATACAGCAGGAACAAGTCGACGTTCTGGTTCCTGGCAAGAATCCATCGAATGATCGCAATCATCGGCGTGATGCCTGAACCGCCTGCCACAAAACCGACTTTCTTCGCCATCCCGTCCATCCAATGGCCTCCCGGATTCGGGCCGCTCATCAGCACCGTCTCCCCAACCTGCCGTTCATGGAGGTAGCGCGAGATCACACCAGTCTCATACCGCTTGACCGTCAAATCGAAATGGCCCGTGGCGCCGGGCATCGATGACGGCGTATATGGGCGTTTGACGGATTTGCCGTCGATCGTCGCGTGGACGAAAAGATGATCGCCCGGCAACATGTCCAGCGTGGCGTGCTCGGGCAGAGCAAAACGGAATGTCTTGGTGTCGTGGGTATCGCGATGAATCGCCGTCAGCTCATACGGCACCGGGGTCTTCGACTTGATGCGCGTGACAGCGTCAGAACTCATACGCGCATCATACGAGCCTCAGCGCATAGCCGCAATGGCAGAAAAGAACAGAGTGGCAGTGAGAAAAGAATTCTGACGCCGCTGCCGTCTCGCGTCAAAACCGATAGCTGAGTTCGATCATATGAAGATCGAATCCACGGCCATTGTCGCCATAGAGCGTGGCATCGGACAGATGATGAAACCAATAACCCACGCCGATACCCTGATAGACCTTCGCTCGAAGCGCGATATCGCCGACCACCTGGAAGGAACCTCCCATGTCCTGATTGGCGAAGTGGTGCATGGAAAGAAGCGCGACTCCTGCTCCGACCTCTAAAGAGAGCCAGCCATCTTTCTTCCCGAACACCACTCCAGGCACCATCGTAGCGATAAAGGCCGTATCATCCGAGGCGTTCAAGGCGCCGACACTGCCCATCAGCCTGGTACCCATCCCCCATCCGGACTCAGAGTACCATCCCCAGGGGAGCGACCAGTTGGCCATGAGATCATATTCCTTGAAGAATTGCGTCTCCTTCTTTCCGATGGGAGAGCTTCCGCTCGCCCCCCCGCGCACTCCGATACTCTCTAAGTGGATCTCGTCCGCCTGGATCAACGGAGGGGTCACCAAAAATACGACGAGCCAGATCATCACGACTCGCAGCCACACTCTGCTCCTCACGCGGGAACCGAACTGAGCAATACGATCAACCAGGCAGGCGCCGTCAGGCAGAGAAACGCCACTGGTCTTCGAGTAGTGGGGAGCGTAATGAATCACCGTAGTCTCTCGGGTGGGCGGGCGCGTTCGATCTATTGCATGCGATAGACCGTGAAAACGCTCCCATGTACACCATACAAGGCAGGGGACCTCTTCGCAACAAAAGTATGAAACAGGGGAAACCGTGAACGGGCGACGGGCCATCACTCCACCTCGTGTGCCGCCACGGTCAAATCAGACTGAAGACCACGCTCGAAGCGCACAGGCAACGCGAAGAGTCACACCCCGTAAGACACACGCGCGCTAACGTACACCGGCCGGAGAACCGCTGCTCCCGGCGTCGGGGACCTGCAAGACGATCGAGAGCGCTCGCCGATCCTCACCGACCTGCGCCACGATCTTGTCGCCGGTCTTGAGTCGTCCGGCCACCACGCCCTCAATTTTTGTATCGGGGGTCACCACGAGACGCATCTCGTGACCGGAGAATTCTTTCACGATGAGCTCGTTGCCTTCCCAGTACATCACATCCGCCTTGATCGCAGCCGGTGCGGTCGACGCGGAACCCTCTAGAGCTGCTGCGGGAATCACTGAAACAAAGACGAGATAGAGTGCGAGAAAAAGTGCCATCACCAACCTCCCTCTAGATAGATGTTGAGCGGATACGCATATCATACGTTCCCACAAACACACTCGCAACTGGGGAAGCAGACCGCCTATTCCGCTGCGCCGAGGGCACCGTGACACGGCTCCCCCTCTCACTTGTACAAGTACTGGTGTTTTGTTAGGGTGGCGACCTTGTCGCAAGGAGTCTTCATGAAATTCTCCCAGTACGACCCCGGCCAATTCTACGACGAACTCTACGAGGGGACCGGACAACCGCGGCCTGGGAGCAAGCTCTTGCTGCGGAAGTTTGCCTCACTCCCGGAAGGGGAACTCAAGAAACGCCAGCAAGCCGCCGAGCGCGTGATTCTTAATATGGGCATGACGTTCGGCGTCTACGGCAGCAACGACGGCCACGAACAGATTTTCCCCTTCGACATTGTGCCGCGCATTGTCGAGCCCCCGGATTGGACCCATATCGAATCAGGCCTCCGGCAGCGGCTCCGCGCGCTCAATCTTTTTATCGACGATGTGTACCACGAGCAAAAGATCCTCAAGGACGGCGTCATCCCCAGCGAACTCATCTACTCAAGCAAAGGGTTTCTGAACGCCTGTTGGGGCCTCAAGCCCCCACGCGGTATCTGGTGCCATATCGCAGGAATCGACCTCGTCCGCATCGGTGACGGGCGCTACTATGTCCTGGAAGACAACATGCGATGCCCGTCCGGCGTCGCCTACGTTCTGGAAGCCCGGCAGGTCATGAAGCGCACATTCCCGGAACTCTTCGACGCCTATCGCGTGCGGCCGGTCGATGACTACCCAAGCCATCTCCAGGACACACTCCGCTACCTGTCGGACCTTCCCGACCCCACCGTCGTGATGCTCACCCCCGGCATGTTCAATTCGGCCTATTACGAACATTCCTTGCTTGCGCAGAAGATGGGCGTGGAACTGGTCGAAGCCAACGATCTTGCCGTCATCGATGGATACGTTCACATGCGCACCACCAAAGGCTCTCAGCGCGTGGATGTCATCTACCGGCGCATCAACGATAACTACCTCGACCCGCTCGCCTTCCGCCCCGATTCCACGCTCGGCGTCCCAGGCTTGATGGATGTCTACCAGAAAGGCCGCGTGGCGCTCGTCAACGCCCCCGGCACCGGGGTCGCGGACGACAAGGCGATCTATGCCTACGTCCCCAAGATCATCAATTACTACCTGGCGGAAGAACCGATACTCCCCAATGTTCAGACCTACCTCTGTTCGGAACGGCAGGACCGGGCCTATGTCCTGGAACATTTGGACCAACTGGTGGTGAAGGCGACGAATGAGGCCGGGGGCTATGGAATGCTCATCGGCCCACAATCCTCGAAACAGGAACGCGACGAGTACGCCACGCGCATCGAGGCCGACCCGCGCAACTATATCGCTCAACCCACGCTGGCGCTCTCACGCGTTCCTACGCTCGTGGACGATCATCTCGAAGGGCGGCATGTCGATTTGCGCCCCTACGTGCTCTACGGCCGGGAGATCTACGTGTTGCCGGGAGGCATGACCAGGGTGGCGCTGAGAAAAGGTTCGCTGGTGGTGAATTCCTCTCAAGGAGGCGGCAACAAAGACACCTGGGTCCTCTCATGAGTCCCACATCCCCGCTGAGGATACACATAAAGGCCATCGTGAACATGACCGCGTTCGCACAATCCGGTGACCGATGCTAAGCCGCGTGGCGAGTTCCATTTTCTGGCTGAACCGCTATATCGAACGAGCCGAAAACTATGCCCGCTTCATCGAGGTCAATCTCAACCTCTCGCTCGACCTGCCCAGAGGGACCACGGAACAGTGGGAGCCCCTGGTCGCCACCACCGGCGACCACGAGGCCTTTCTCGCGCGCTATGGGAAAGCCACCAAAGAAACCGTCATCCAGTTCCTTGCCACCGACGCCGCCAATCCCAGTTCGATTCTCTCCTGTCTGGCCGCCGCGCGGGAGAATGCGCGCTCGGTCAGGGAGGTCATTTCCACTGACATGTGGGAACAGGTCAACCGGTTTCACCTCCAGGTCAGAGAGGCCGTCTCCCGCGGGCTCTCCACCCAGAACCTCCATGTGTTCCTCACCGACGTCAAAGCCAACAGCCATCTGTTTCTCGGCATTACCGACGCGACCATGTCGCACGGAGAGGGCTGGCATTTTGCCAGATTAGGCCGCCTGCTCGAACGTGCGGATAAGACCTCCCGGATTCTCGACGTGAAATATTTCATGCTTCTCCCGACCGTCGCCGAAGTCGGCACCCCGTTCGATATCATTCAATGGTCCGCGCTCCTGAAGTCCGCCAGCGCGCTCGAAATGTACTACAAGCGCTTCGGCCGCATCGCACCAGACGACGTGAGTACGTTCCTGATTCTCGACGCCACCTTTCCGCGCGCCATCCGCTACTGCCTCATCAAGAGCGAAAACTCGCTCCATGCGATTTCCGGATCCGAGCACGGGTCCTACCGGAACCAGGCCGAGAAACAGCTGGGCCGGTTGCGCGCACAGCTCGATTTCGGCGATCATGAGGACTATGTCGCCGACGGGCTCCACGAATTCCTCGACCGCTTCCAAGGGAAGCTGAACGGCGTCGGGGAAGTGATTTTTGAAACGTTCTTTGCGCCGCGACCGATTCACAATACAATTCCCGCATCGGAGTCACAATGACGTTTTGCCTGGGCATGAAAGTCGAAGACGGGTTGATCGGCATCGCCGACACCCGGGTCACCACCGGGATGGAATTCATCACCGCGCGAAAAGTGTCCATTCATCAACACGGGCGGCACTCGATGTTCCTGATGACCTCGGGATTGCGCTCGGTGCGGGACAAGGCCGTGACTTACTTCGACGAAGCCATCAGCGAAGGCGATCAGACCTTCGACAAGCTCTTCAAAGCCGTCAACGTCTTCGCGACACAAATTCGGCGGGTCGCGCAGGAGGATAAAGACGCCCTTGATCGGGCCGGGTTGCATTTCAATCTCCACGCCTTAGTCGGCGGACAGCTGGAGAACGACCGGGAACACAAGCTGTACCTCATCTATCCGCAAGGCAACTGGGTCGAGGTGAGCGAAGGCACGCCCTACTGCATCATCGGCGAATCCGGTTATGGGAAGCCGCTCCTCGACCGCGTCCTCCGGTACGGCTCCAGCATGGACCTCGCCATGAAAGTGGGGTTCCTCGCCTTCGACGCCACCCGCACCAGCTCGACCAGCGTGGAATATCCCCTCGACATCGTACTGTATCGGCACGACACCTTCGACATCATCGAGCAACGGTTCGAGAAAGAAGACCTCGCCGAGATCTCCTCCTGGTGGCAATCCAGCATTTACGCGTCAGTGGAAAAACTACCTTCGAAATGGGCCGATCGTCTGATCGAGTCCCTGCCGAAAGACAAGCGATTCGTTGCCAACAACTCCGGCACGCCCTCAACCTAAGGCGATCCCGAACGAAACAGCACCGCTCAGCAGGTCGCGTGCGGACGAAACCGTTAATTACGGACTCTCGCCCCCTGTTCTTTGTCCGACTGGGCTCCGGGTTGATTGATGAGCCGCCGCGAGCAACGTCCCGCCTCGTGCCTCATCGCCGGCGCTCTGCCGATCGTCAGCTTCCGCAACTGAGTGCCGGAGAAACATTGTCTTCCGCCCATCCCAACCAACGTAGGGGTAGCTTCTCCTCGTCACAATCCCGCACACTGATCGGCTGTTACTATGTGAGTGATTGGAAAGGGTGGAAACAATTGCGATGCTACGACAGCGTCTCACTGTGTTTGGAATTGCCATCGCGTTGAGCGCGAGCGGGTGTGGCGAGCAGGCACCGGTGGTCACCCCCGCAACGTCTGCAGAAGGGCTCTGGATCGGGACCACCAGCACAAACCGGACGCTGACAGCCGCCGTCCTTGACGACGGCACCTCCTACTTTTTCTATTCTGTCTCAGCCAATCCCAATCAGATCGCCGGGGTCCTCCAGGGTCTGGGGGCCTCGGACAAGGGAAGCTTCACTTCCTCAAACACGAAAGATTTCGGGATTGGCATCGCGGTACTGAATACGACCATCTCTGCCACGTATGCGGCGCGCCAGTTCCTGAACGGCTCGTTCACAGACTCGGGAGCGGGCACGGTAACCTTCACGAGCGCTTATAACACGGCGTATGATACGACGCCGGGCGTGGCCGGTCTGGCAGGGGTCTACACCGGCCAGGCCGGGAGCTCCGGAGGCGCGCAGACAGCGAATGTGACGGCCGCCACTGACGGAACATTTACGGGAACCGAGCAAAACGGCTGCACGTTTACGGGAAAAACGACGGCACGAACTCGCGGGAACGTCTTCGATCAGAGCGTGACCTTCGGAGGAGCGCCCTGTTTTTTTGCGGGCAGCACGTTCCAGGGAATCGCCTACTTCGATACGGTCACCCGTCGACTCTATACGGCCGCGCCGAATAGCCCTCGCACAGATGCGGCGATCTTTTTCGGCACGAAAATCCTCTGATCCTGCCTCAGGGCCATGGGGCCCGAGCATCTTCCGGAATGGACCGGTCCTGGCAGAGGAGGCCCTCGCTTCCTCTTATTTCCCCGCACGGCTCAAACCGCGACTCCAGCGGATCATATCTCTGCACGAGTGGGTACGATTTGAGGGAAGCCTGTCGACGAGGGTGCGGCGATTCAAAAATGAGCAGGCGTCTCTTTTCTGGCTCTGAGTAGCCGGATCTACCGCACCGCTGAGGTCCGGACATGTTCCGGGCGAAAGCCCATGCCGATCAGGCGGGCGGGAATGCGTCGGAGAATGGGAAAGCGGGCGATGAGCCGGAGCGGCCAAGGCGGCACGAGCGGGCCGTCGCCGGCGAGGACAGTCTTGATCACTCTATCTTGAAGGAGGAGCTGCATCCGCTGCGTCATGTGCGTCGGCCAGGCGCGCCGCTCCTGCACCAGCCGGAGATCCGCAGGCGTCACCGCCCCTCGCCGTAGCTGGCCTGCCAGCAGATTCGCCGCAGCCACGGCATCCTGAATCGCCAGATTGATTCCGACACCGCCGATCGGCGACATTGCATGGGCCGCATCGCCGATGCAGAGCAGCCCGGGTCGGCACCAGTCCCGCAGACGATCCACCTATACCGTCAGGAGCTTGATCGGCTCCCAACTTTGGATTTCGTCGACACGATCCGTTAGAAAAGGCGCCAGTCTCCCGACTGTCTCGCGATACGCCGGCAAGCCCTGCGCTTCCAGTTGCGCGCGCGACCCTTTGGAAATCACAAAGCCGCACTGCCAATAGTCCCCGCGATTCAGCATGATGAAAATGCGGCCCCGGTCAAAACGGCCGACCGGAATTTCCGGATCCTTCGCGCGACGAGAGAGCCCGAACCACAGCACATCCATCGGTGCCCCGAGCTCCTCCACCGCCAAGCCGGCCTTGTCCCGGACGACCGAGTGCCGTCCGTCCGCGCCCACCACGAGATCCGCGCGCACCTCCAGCGGCCCCTTCGGCGTCGTTGCCCGAATCCCCACAATCGTCCCCGCCAGCTTGACGAGATCCGTCACCTCCGCTTCCATCAGAACGCGAAAGGTGGGATAGCGCGAGCCCTGCTCGGCCAGAAAGTTCAGAAAATCCCATTGGGGCATGAAGGCAATGAATCCGCAGCGGGTCGGCAAGGTAGAGAAATCCACCACCGTCAGGGCCAGATCGCCGAACTGGGCGTTGATCCCCGGCGCTTTCTGATGCGGCAAGGCCAAGAGCTGCTCCAGCAGTCCGAGTTCATGGATGATTTCCAGAGTGGAGGGATGAATCGTGTCACCGCGGAAGTCGCGCAAAAAATCGGCGTGTTTCTCCAGCACCAGCACGTTGACCCCGGCGCGCGCCAGCAGCAGCCCGAGCATCATGCCCGCTGGACCGCCACCGGCGATGCAGCATTGCACTGAGACCCTGCCTGTCATAGGTCCTCCCCAGACCACGCCGGATACCGGGCGGAGAGGGCGAAAGAAAACCCGTTCAGGATTTCCTCACACGCGGCAGGCTACTGCGAGTAGCGGAACCTGTCAACGAGGGAGCGCACTCCGCCGGGATTCGGCCCGCTCATCAGCGCCGGGTCACCGACCTCCCGGTCGTGCAGATACTTTGACATCGCACCGGTCTCGGTTCAGATCAAGAGGCTTCCTGCCACCCTCTACTTATCCCGACGTGGGGATCGACTGGACTGCCTTGCAAAACGTACAATGTCCCTGTTTCTTCAGCCATGGTACGTTGACCTGAACGATGACAACTCAAGACAAGAACGAGCCGGTACAAGATGCATCCCCCGATGCAATCCGGAGCGAGCTCACCGATTGGACGACGTGGCCGGATGAGAAGTTGCTGGATGCCCGGCTGTGTGACCTCGATCTCAAAATTGCGGGCAGCAATCTTGAAGATCGCATTGCGCAGCTGTACCACGAACTCGATGCCCGAGGCCTTCACTTTCATCCCCATTTCTGGCTGTCGGATGAATGGTTCTGCCCGGATGATGTGCCCGGCATCGCAATCCCGTTCTATCTGGCCCACCCCCGCCTCGCCAGGCTCGAATTGACCCAGATGCTGGAAGTGGAAGGGGGCGATCCTGACTGGTGCATGCGCATCCTGCGGCATGAGGCCGGCCATGCCATTGAGAACGCCTTCAAACTGCGGCGGCGGCGGCATCGGCAGCAGCTCTTCGGAAACAGCTCCGAGCCGTATCCCGACGACTATTCTCCCAAGCCGTACAGCAAGAGCTTTGTGCTGCATCTCGACTCGTGGTACGCGCAAAGCCATCCCGATGAGGACTTCGCCGAAACCTTCGCCGTGTGGCTGACACCGAACGCGCAGTGGGAGACACGCTATGCCGGATGGCCGGCGCTCAAGAAACTTCGATACGTCGATCAGCTCATGCAGAGCCTGGTCGGTCAGCGTCCGCTGAACCTCTCCACCGAAGAAATCGATCCGCTCCGGCGGCTGCGCACCACCCTGCGCCGGCATTACAAGAAGAAGCGCCGGCATTACGGTGTCGATCATCCGGATTTCAACCGCCGTGATCTGCGGCAGTTCTTCTCCGATGCGGTGGAGCACGCCGGCCACATGACGGCCGTCCGGTTCCTCATGAAGATCCGGAAGCCGGTTCGCCGCCTCGTCGCCGGCTGGACGGGTGTGTATCAATACACGATCGATCAGGTCTTCGAAGATCTGATCGCGCACTGCCGTCCGCTCAACCTTCGCCTGGCGGTTCCGGAAGAGCAGGCGAAACAGGAATTTACCGTCTTCCTGACGGTCCAGGCGATGAACTACGTCTACACCGGCGGCCGGCGGGTGGCGCTATGAAAACGCTCAAAATCCTGGTGCTCATGCACAAGCAGTTGGTGCCGCCTGAAGATACCTCCGGGATCGATACGCAGAAAGCCGATTGGAAGACGGAGTTTGACGTGGTGACGACGCTGCGGAAGATCGGCCATGAGGTCGAGCCGTTGGGAGTGGAAACAGATCTGGGCATCATCCGCAGCGCCATCGATGCCTTTAAGCCTCACATTGTCTTCAACATGCTTGAAGCGTTTCACAACGTCGCCATCTTCGAACCGAACGTCGTGAGCTACCTGGAGTTGCTGAAAATTCCCTATACCGGCTGTAACCCGCGGGGCCTGCTGCTCGCCAAGGATAAGGGAATCTCCAAAAAGCTCATGGCGTACCATCGCATTCCCATGCCGGAGTTCGCCGTCTTCCGGAGAGGGCAGAAGATCCGCGTGCCGAAGGCCCTGACCTTCCCTATGATCGTCAAATCGCTAACGGAGGAAGCCTCGGTCGGGATCTCCCAGGCGTCGGTCGTCGAAGATGAGCAGAAGTTGCGGGAGCGGATCGCCTTCATCCATGAGAGCATCTGCACGGATGCCCTTGTCGAGCAATTCATCGACGGCCGGGAGCTCTACGTCGGCGTGATGGGCAATCAACGACTGCGGGTCTTTCCAGTCTGGGAGATGCAATTTACGAAGATGCCGGACGACGTGCATCGCATCGCCACGGAGCGGGTGAAATGGAACCCCAAGTACCAGGAGAAATACGGCATCCAGACGGCGGAACTCAAAGACGCGCCCGATGGCGCCGGCGACCGCATCCGGCATCTCTGTAAACGCGTCTACCGGTCGTTGGAATTGAGCGGGTATGCGCGGATCGATCTACGGCTGGATAAAGACGGAAAGATCTACGTGCTGGAGGCGAACCCGAATCCCCAGATCGCGCAGGACGAAGATTTCGCCGAATCGGCCAAACAGGCAGGCATGCCGTACACGGACCTGCTCCAGCAGATCATCACCCTGGGCCTTCAATGGCGGCCGGAAAGCAACGGGTGATCACATCAAACGTTCAACACATCCTGCAGGACTTTGATCGACGCACCACAGGCGAACCCGGCGTGGGTGGTAAGTCAATCCGCGGCAGCAGATTTGTAAGATCCTGGCGAGAGGATTATGCTGAGACGTACGGCCGGTCCCAACCTTCATGAAGGAGGTCCCGCCATGAGAGGCATCACGTCCCTCGCCCTCGTGATTCTGTCCCTGGGCCTGCCGCTCCAGAACCTGGCACGGGCCGGCGAACAGAGCGGCATCCCGCCGGAAACCGTCGCGAACTACCTCCATGCAGTGATCGAAGCGGATCGGACGTTCTACACCATCCACGTGGTCGAACGGATGCAAAAAGGCGGAGGCGTGGCGGCAGCCGAGGATTGGCGGGCCAAAAAGAATACCCTCCCCCTGCCGGCCCAGTTCCTCATGGAATCCAGCGCACTCTCAGCGATGACCGGCACACCGGTCCGCTACCGGCTCATTAGTCTCTGGCCGATCAATCCGCTCAATGTGCCACGGAATGCCACAGAGAAAGCGGGCCTGGAGTCACTGCGCACACACCCCGAACGGGTCGTGACCGGAACAGTCACCCAGGGAAGCGAGACCTACTTTCAAGCCATCTATGCCGACCGTGCCGTGAGTCAGTCCTGCGTGGGATGCCACAACACCCACCCCCAGAGCGCCAAGAAAGATTTCAAGTTGAATGAGGCCATGGGAGGCCTCGTGATCGAAATTCCGATGGGACGATAAAGCCAGCAACTTGAGCAGGTGGGGCAATCGATTCCGATCCAGTCACTCACGCCTATTTCATTTCCGAGGCGGCGGAGGATGGGAATGAGAACAAGAAAGAGCCCGACGTGTTCCGATCAAAAGCCTGCACCAAGGGATTCACCTAGTGGCGCATCTGCAATCTGGCTGGTACACTAAAACTACGTAGTCAAACAGAAGGCAGACATTGCCTTGCGTAAGAGCTGGTAACACGCCCTGTGTCAGGCTTCCCTCTTGGGCTTGTTGTTCGGCTCGTTGCTCACCAAGACAATGCCTACCTCTCACAAGGAGGTGACGGCATGGCGTCAAAAATCTACATCAGCGGGTTCCCGCCCTCGTATACCCAGGGACAGCTCCGCCAAATCTTCGTCCCCTTCGGGAAGGTGGAATCAGTACAAGTCCTACGGGATGCGCGAGGGTTTTTCGTCGGGGTGGTGCAAATGTCCTCTCCCGAGGACGTGGAGCACGTCTTCGGAGCGCAGCAGGTCTTCCAAGTCGAGGGCAAACATCTGGATATCTGGGAACCCCCGGAGACAGAGAACCCGCAGAACTGATCGGATGTGAGACACATGGCATGACGATCACTCAGGCCCACTTATGGGATCACCGGAAGCGGACCGCACTGTAGGGGAAGCAGGTCCGGAGCGCACAGGTCTAAATGAAGAGACGGCTTCGTGACTTCGTGAGCGTTCTTCAACTCGCTTACCGGCTCTGGAAGAAGAAATACACCGCGGCTGCAGCAAAGATGAATGCGACGAGCAGCCCCCGCTTCACCTTCTGCAGCATCTCCGCTTGAGCCTGCTCTACGTTCCACACCTCACCTAGAGGTCGTCAGGAATAAGCCATGTCGCCTTCGCCAGACGCGCAAGCATTTTGGGCCCGATTTCATTACGATCATGAAAGGCGAACACGACGTCAGGCCAGCCGGCCCGTGCCAGTACTCGGTGAGAACCAGTAGTTCATTTGACCGTCCAGCCGATGCGAAGGAGAGCGGAAAGAACGCGAGAAGCGCTGGTGGAAGGCCACCGGCTCATGCAGCGATAAAGGAGACGCTCAAGAACTCGTCAGGAAGGGCTTCTCCATGTTCAAGGCGATCCGCCATCGCACGAAGCGCCAGGGCTTGCACCGCCGCGAGGGCTTCCGCCCGAGTCCGGCCGTAGGCCATCACCCCGGGCAGGGTCGGCACATCACCGATCCAGCGGCCATCATCTTCCTGCTCTAACTCAATGGTGAACTGACCAGGCTTTGCCATATGCCATCCTCCGACCGATAGGCTATGCCCGGCTCGGTCAAAATGCAAGATCCAGCAAGCCTCAGCCAACGTTAGCTCGCTTACCGCCCCTGAAAGAAGAAGTACGCCGCGGCTGCAGCAAAGATGAGTGCGACGAGCAGCCCGCGCTTCAGCTTCTGCCAGATCTCCGCCTGAGCTTGTTCCATCATCTCCTAGGAGCCGATCACCTCTGTATTATCCTTCCAGCCTGGCTTGCATCGTGATCGTCGTGTTGAGCAGGCGCGAGATCGGGCAGCCGGCTTTGGCCGCCTGCGTGGCCTTCTCCCACGCGGCCTGATCCGCCTTGGGCACTGTGCCTTTGACGTCCAACAAGATGCCCGTCACGGTCCATCCGGCTTCAAGCTTCTCGAACGTCACCGTGGCCGTCGTCTCCAGTTTCTCAGCCACCAGACCGGCAGCGCCCAATTGCCCGGACAGCGCCATCGTGAAGCAGCCAGCATGCGCGGCGGCGATCAGCTCTTCCGGATTGGTGCCCTTGCCGCTTTCGAATCTCGTCGAAAAGGAGTATTGCGTCTGCGACAACACTCCGCTGTCCGTCGACACCGTGCCTTTGCCGGACTTCAAGTCGCCTTGCCAGATAGCCGAGCCTTTGCGTTGCATGGGACCTCCTGTAGTTAAGGAATTACCAACCGGATTCCATATCCTTCACGTTCGTGCTTACTTCACACCGCAACCGCATTGAGGTGTGTCATATCCATCGGCGCACCCGGGCGGCATAGGCGGTGAACTCCGGCCCGAACAATGCGGTCAGCGCTTTTTCTTCCGGTTCGATCTGATACCGGGCCATATACCAAACGAATGCCGGGAGAAGGAGGACGCTCAGGACATTGGCCAAATAGATCGCCCAGGCGAGCAATACCAGGAGCAACCCCAGATACATCGGATTGCGTGTGACGGAATAGATTCCGGTCACAACTAAAGAAGACGATGACCCTGGGTTCATGGGATTGACGGTCGTGCCTGCCCGGCTGAATGCGACCACACCCAACAGAGCAATGAACCCACCCGACACCGCCATCATGCCGGTAACGACATCATGCCCGGGAAAGGGAACTTCAATACCCGGAACAGCCCGCGCTGCAAGCCACATACAGATGGCAGTAATCAGGGCGACCGCCACCGGGGGAATCTTGAGCTCGAGCGTCATCTTACGAGGGTACGCCTCTCGCATCCTGTAGGCAATTCACACGGACCTGTTGTGAGTACTACGGGCCTGAATTCGGCTCGGTCATACCGGCGCCCGAAACGGTTTGAACTTCTGTTCGGCTTTAGCGGCCAAGATAAAATCGCTCTCGGTCAGCCCCTTACTCTTGTGCGACCAGATTTCAACCTTGCACTTCCCCCAGGCCAGATAGACATCGGGATGATGGTCCTGGGCTTCGGCGACCGCCCCTACTTTCTTCACAAACGCCAGCGCCTGCGCAAAGTCCTCGAAGGTGTAGAGCCGCTCCAAATGCCCTTTCCCGTTGATCTTCCAATTCCCGGGAAGCTGCTTCAACAGCTCCCTCGCGCGGGTGGCCTTCAACTTCGGCACAATGGCACTATCGCTGCACTTCTTCTCGATCAGTTTCATTGAACGCTCCACGATGATCACGGGTAACGGCCGTTCGCATCCAGCCGACGATCGACCGATAACCCTAAGCTATGTATCAATGTTGGACCTTCGCATGGATGGAAACTGACCCAAACTGCACACCTGAGACGACAGAATAGAGACTGCGGTCCTTGCGAGAAGTTCACAGGCGGTAAGGTCAATGCATGTACAGAACGCGAGTGGAGAAGGAAGGTGGAATTGTGACGATTGTTTCGCGTGAGCTTTGCTCATGCGCGGAAGGCTACTGCCGGTAAACCGCGTTGTCAACGAAGGAGCACTTCGGAGCGCCGCCGCACGCCGCCCGGCGCAACGGCAGCTTCAGAATCCCGCCCGTTCTACCGATAAAAGGGCAAACACCGCACACGCCACAGCAACTGAGACAACCAGGCACGACAAACGATGGAACCGAACGTACAACCCTCCACGAACCAGCCGGCCGCCGGCGCGATCATGTCCCGGCGCCTCGTAACCGTCACAATGGACGACACCCTGGCCACCGTCCAGCAACTCTTCAAGGAACACCGCTTCCATCACCTGCTGGTCGTCGAAGACCGCGCGCTCGTCGGCGTCATTTCCGATCGCGACCTGTTGAAAGCCCTCAGCCCGAACATCGGCACGATGTCCGAAACAGATCGCGATCGAGCCACCCTCAACAAACGCGCGCATCAAATCATGACGCGCGACCCAGTCTCCGTGCGCCCCACCACACCGCTCGCCGCCGCCGCCACGCTCATGCTGGAGAAGAAAGTCTCCTGTCTGCCCGTCACCTCGGACGAGCATCGCCTGGAAGGCATCCTGAGCTGGCGAGACATCCTCAAAGCTTTGGCCGCTTCGCTTCAGCCCAGCCTATAACGTTCCCGCTCCGTGGACCGTTAGGAACGAAACGGCTGTGTGTCGCCTGACTTGCGTAACATCTTATTCACCTCGTCAAGATGCAGCTCTTCGCCAACGATCATCTCCCGCGCATATTCTTCCAACAAGACGGACTTGCCTTCGGCAACTTTCAGCAGTTCGTAATAAGCGGCGACAGCGCCCTTTTCGTGCTCCAGACTTTCCCGCAGGATATCCCCCACATCATGCTTCTCGGTCTCCAGGAGCGTCCCGATTTTCAGCGACGGGTGCCCGCCCAATAACGTGACCAACTCCCCGGCCTTATGCGCATGAGCCAGGCTCTCGTCGGCATTCCCCTTCAGCCACGACACGATTGGAATGCGGTTATAGCCATAGACCATAAGAGAATAATGCATATAGCGGACGACGCCCGCCAGCTCATGCTCCATAATCTTGTTGAGAATCCCAACCGCCCGTTGCGTGTCTTGGTCGTTCATCTAAGCCCTCCTGTTATGCCGCACCACTCCGTTCGAAGAAACCACCGCTCGCATCGCGCCCGGCCGCTGCCGTATGGCACCACACCAAACGCCATTCACTACAAGGGAAAAGAGAGGAACCTATGATCGAACAGAAGAAAGAGATGAGTCGTTTAAGGAGAGTGCCCTGTGTTGTTTTCATGGTGCTTGCCCTCACGTCATGGGGGCTGGAGGGCGAACGCGTTCTAGCGGAACAGGCGAACGTATTGGTCCAATCGAACGGCGAAACCATTGCCGAGCAGTACCAGCCTGCTCCAGGCATCGGCGGACGGGTCACGATTGCGGGATCCGATACGATGCAGCCGCTTATGGCGAAACTCGCCGCCTCGTTTACGGCCTTTCAACCCAAAGCGAAATTCGGCGTCGAAGGGCTGGGATCCAGCCAGGCTATCCGGGAGTTCATGCTGGACCTGTCATTTCAACGCCGCGGCGATAAGGCCATCGGGAGGGGCACAGAGGGCACCAGCAGTGCCAGCCTGTTGGCTTCTTCTCGGCCGCTGACCGATCAGGAAGTGAAGGGGTTTGTCAGCCATCACGGGTATGAGCCGATCGGCATTCCCATCGCCATGGATGCGGTCGCGATGTATGTGCATAACGACAACCCGATCCGCAGTTTGACGCTTGAACAAGTGGATGCCTTGTTCAGCTCCAGCCTGAAACGGGCGACAGGTGAACACTTCACCACTTGGGGGCAGGTGGGGCTCACGGATCGTTGGAGCCAGCAGCCGATTCATCTGTATGGGCGCAACAAGAAATCCGGCACCCGTGAATTCTTCAGGCATGTGGCGCTGGTGGATGGAGAGCTCCATGACGACGTGCAGGAACAACCGGGATCGGCGTCGGAAATCCTCGCGATTTCCCAAGACCCTCTTGCCGTCGGTTATGCCGGAGTGGGATTCCACAGCTCCATGGTTCGCATTGTTCCGCTCGCTTCCGGTCCCACTGACCCGGCGATCCTGCCGAGCGCAGAGACGGTGTCCAACGGGCAGTATCCGCTCGCGAGGCCGTTGTATCTCTATGTGAACAAGAATCCTGATGGAAAGCTTGACCCGGTGGTGGGTGAATTTCTGAAATTTGTGAACAGCCGCCAAGGGCAGGAAACCGTGGCTCGCGCCAATTTCTATCCCTTGACCGCCGCGCAGATCTCCAAGAATCTTGAACTCCTAGGACATAATCTGCTCACCGCGCAAGTCCCCGTACGCTGACATGACCCCTGCCGTTCTGTTATCGTGCGGCCTGCTGCATCGCATGCAGCAGGCCGTAGCGCGTGTCATGAGCCGAGGAGAGACTATGCCGACAGGGATGAAATTCGCGGTCATTCTTCTTCTGGTCTCGCTCATGAGCGGATGCGCGACGGGTCCGCCCCCTCGCGCGGTCTATCAGGATTCTGCCACGATTATCAGGATTCAGTCCGATAGCAAGGCAGGCCAAGGCCACGGTCATCCTGCGACGGTCAGTCCCGATGCAATCCGGCTTATACTCCAGGGGATGCGGGTCCAGTCGAGGAGTTCCTTCGTTCCGTCGATCCTTACCGGCGAAGCGTCTCTGGGTGCCGCGTTTTCGAAAGATGAACAGGACTTCCTAGGGCCCCATCTAAGCCAGGCGTTGGCGGAGGCCAAGCCGGATGAATTGGTGACGTTCTATCGACGGATTTCCACTTCGGCTGTCGGGCTGGCGATCACCTCAGGCGGTCTTTTTGTGCATGGCCGGCATCTGTATGTGATCCTGGCCAACAATCGTACAAAGCCGTCCGAGGGGATGAGTCAGAGTATCGTCTCTGAAATCGATCCGGTTGACAGTCCGCTGCTCCCGATCAGTCGTACCGCATTTCGAGCCACCTTTGTGCCTGCGACCTCCATCGTGCCGGAAGATGAGCGATGGGTCTGGCCGTACATCGATCAAGGTCGTGTGGTGGTGATCGATCTTGTTCAACTGGGGCGGGATATGCGGTCACCGGCTCCCCGCGCCGTGCCGTGAATCCCGGCGCGCATCGCCCGGCCTGTCTTGTAGGTCCAGTTATCGAGACTGCCCCTAACTTCATTCCCTATCAGGGCGGTGTGTAACCCTCCGCCTCATTCTTCATCGCGTCGCACGTGACGGCCTATCTCGGGACTATGAAGAGTCCGCAGGGCCTTCTTCCCTCCGTCCCGGATGAAAGAAATAGTGATCGGTCGAGGTGGATCGAAGTTAACGCAGTTTTAACATGGTTGTAACCTCAAGAGTAATGTTGAGGCGTACGGTATTCACTCATGAAGGGCAGACAGTGCGCTGGATCTCACAGTGACAGAGAGAGAAACCATCCATGCCAAAACACTCATCACTCAGATTCAATGTTGTGGTCCTTGTTCTTGCTGTCAGTGTCACAGGAGGGGCGATCGAAGGATGGCTTCTCGAACAAGCCTATTCCGCATCCGCGACATTAATCAAAGCCGACGGCTCGAGCACCGTGTTCCCTATTACGGAAGCGGTCGCTGAAGAGTTCCAGAAGGAAACGAGAGGCGCGGTCCGTGTGACGGTCGGCATCTCAGGAACCGGCGGCGGCTTCAAAAAGTTCTGCCGCGGCGAGATCGACGTGCAGGATGCTTCCCGGCCTATTTCCAGCAGCGAAATGGAGGCCTGCCGAGCCGGCGGGGTGCAATATGTTGAGCTGCCGATCGCTTTCGATGCCCTGACCATTGCCGTGAGCCCGCAAGCCACCTGGGTGGATTCGATTACGGTGGCAGAATTGAAAACCATGTGGGAGCCCTCTGCGCAAGGTCGGGTGACTAAGTGGAATCAGATCCGTTCGACCTGGCCGGATCAGCCGTTGAAACTGTTCGGCGCGGGATCCGACTCCGGGACCTTCGATTACTTCACGGAAGCCGTGGTCGGGAAAGCCAAAGCGAGCCGCGGGGATTTTACGGCCAGTGAAGACGACAATACGCTGGTCCAGGGCATCGCGAACGACAAACAGGCGCTCGGCTACATTCCTTTCGCCTATTACGAACCGAACAAGAAGCGATTGAAAGCGGTCTCCATCGACAGCGGGCACGGGCCGGTGAGTCCGTCGCGCGAGACAGTCGAAAACGGTTCCTACCAGCCGCTGTCGCGTCCCTTGTTTATCTACGTGAGCACGAAGTCCGCGGCCAGGCCTGAAGTGAAACGGTTTGTCGAGTTTTACCTGGCGCAGGTGCCGGTGCTGGCGCCGCAAGTGAAATATGTGCCGCTGCCGCCGCAAGCCTATGCGCTGGCCGGTGAGCATTTTAAGAATGGACGGCACGGGACGGCGTTTCAAGGAGCCTCGACGATCGGGATGAAGATCGAAGAACTGCTCCGGCGCGAAGCGAAACTCTAAGAGGCAAAAGGATGGACACCATGGAGGCTCACATCGCCGAGATTCCAGTCGAGAAGCAGGCCATCCGCACGAGTCTCTCTCCTCGCCTTGTACCCCGTCTCAAGGAGAAAGCGATCGAACTGCTCTTGCAGTTGGCGGCTTTCACCTCGGTGGCGATTACGCTCGGGATTGTCGGCGTCCTGGCGTACGAATCCTTCCACTTCTTTCAGCAGGTCTCCGTGGTGGATTTTCTGACGGACCGCCAATGGACGCCGTTGTTTGCCGACGCGCATTACGGGATTCTCTCCCTCGTATCCGGGACGCTCGTCACGACGGCGGTGGCCTTACTCGTGGCCATTCCGATGGGGAGCCTGATCGCCATCTATTTGAGCGAATATGCCTCGCGGTCGTTGCGTGAATTCGTGAAGCCGGTGCTGGAGCTGCTCAGCGCCGTGCCGACCGTCGTGTATGGATACTTTGCGCTGTTGTTTGTGACGCCGGCCTTGAAACAGATCTGGTCCGATCTTCCTGGCTTCAACATGCTGAGCGCCGGACTCGTCATCGGCTTCATGATTGTTCCCTATGTCAGCTCCGTGAGCGAGGATGCCATGCGCGCGGTTCCGGTCTATCTGCGCGAAGGCGCCTTTGCCTTGGGCGCCACCCGCATGCAAACGGCACTGCGCGTCGTCTTTCCCTCGGCTCTGTCCGGCATCACGGCCGCCTATGTCCTGGGCGTCTCCCGGGCCATCGGAGAAACGATGGTGGTGGCCATTGCCGCGGGGATGCAACCGACGCTGACGCTGAATCCGCTGGAACCGGCGGCGACGATGACCGCGTACATTGTACAGGTCAGTTTAGGCGACCTGCCGCACGGGAGCGTGGGCTATCAGACAATCTTTGCGACGGGTCTCATGCTCTTATTGATCACCCTTTTGTTTAACATTGCAGGCCATGCGCTTAAAAAACGGTATCGCCAAGTATATTAAGTCAACCGCCTTGCAACGTCGCATCATGCGGCGCAAGGGCCTCGATCGCTTCTTTGCTTTCGAAGGACTGTTCGTGATGGGCGTCGCCCTGCTCGTCTTGTTCGCCCTCGTGGGGCAACTCGCGGCTGATGGGGCGGGCCGGTTGTCCTGGCAATTCCTCACCTCCTTCCCGTCGCGATTCCCGGCGCAAGCCGGCATTCTGACCGCCTGGATCGGCACTCTCCTGGTCATGCTGCTGACGGCGCTGACGGCCATTCCATTGGGGATCGGAGCTGCCATTTATCTGGAAGAATATGCCGCGAAAAGCTGGCTGACCGAGGTGATCGAAATCAATATCGCCAATCTGGCGGGCGTGCCGTCGATCGTCTACGGGCTTATGGCCCTCGGGCTGCTGGTCTACGAACTGCATCTGGGGCAAAGCTTTCTGACGGCCGGGCTGACCCTGGGTATGTTGATTCTCCCGATGGTCATTATCGCGACGCGCGAGGCGATTCGTTCGGTGCCCCCTGCCGTGCGCGAAGCGGCCTATGCGCTCGGCGCCACCAAGTGGCAGACCGTTCGGGATCATGTCCTGCCCTACTCGATGGGTGGCATTCTGACCGGGATGATCCTGGCGCTCTCGCGCGCCGTCGGCGAGACGGCCCCCCTAATCACCGTCGGGGCCTTGTCGTTCATTGCCTTCCTCCCCCACCCGCCCTGGCAGGGAACGTTCCCCTTTGTCTCTTTCGAATGGCTGTTCGATCCCTTTACCGTGATGCCGATTCAAATGTTCAATTGGGTGTCCCGGCCGCAAGAGGAGTTTCACGTCAATGCGGCGGCGGCCGGTCTGATCCTGCTGGCCATGAGTCTGGCCATGAATGCGGTGGCGATCGTCATTCGGGCGCGGTTCAGAAAACGGATCCACTGGTGATGCCATGAAAGCCTTGGATGTATCGCAAACGGTGTTAAAAGCGGAGTCACGGGGGCTCAACTTTTTCTATGGCGTGGCGCAGGCGCTTCATGGCCTGACCCTCCCGGTCTACGACCGCTGTGTGACGGCGCTGATCGGTCCATCCGGCTGCGGGAAAACCACCTATTTGCGCTGTTTCAATCGCATGCATGACTTGTATCCAGGAAATCGCTACGAAGGGGCTGTCATTCTGTATCCGGATCGGGTGAATATCGTGGGGGCTGAGGTCGATCCGATTGAGGTGCGGATGCGCATCGGGATGGTGTTTCAAAAGCCCAACCCGTTCCCCAAGTCCATCTATGAAAATGTGGCGTATGGGATGCGGATCAGAGGCGTGTCATCGAAAGCCGATCTGGATATGGTGGTCGAGCGGGCGCTGCAAGAAGCGGCCTTATGGGGAGAAGTCAAAGACCGGCTCCAGGCATCCGCGATGAATCTTTCAGGCGGGCAACAGCAGCGTTTGTGTATTGCCCGGGCTCTGGCGACCAGTCCGGAACTCCTTTTGTTCGATGAGCCGACCTCTGCGCTCGATCCGACGGCCACCTCGCGCATCGAAGAGCTGGTCACGGAACTGAAGCAGAAGGTGGCGATCGTCATCGTGACGCACAATATGCAGCAGGCGGCGCGAGTCTCTGACCACACGGCCTTCATGTACGAGGGGCGGTTGGTGGAGTTCGATCGTACGGAGAAGATGTTTACAAACCCGTCGGTCAAACTGACGGAAGACTATGTCACCGGTCGTTTCGGGTAATAATCGGAGTTCACAGCATGCAACGACATATCGATCAGGAACTCGGTGACTTGAAAGACCGCTTGCTCCAGATGGGGTCGCTGGTCGAAGAGCAGATCGAGCGCGCGATTACGGCCATGATTGAACGCGATGCCGTGCTGGCGGGGCAAGTCATCGAGCGGGATACGCTGGTCAATCGCTACGATGTGGAGATCGACGAAACCTGCATCCGCCTGTTGGCCTTGCAGGCGCCGGCGGCAAAAGACCTACGGTTTGTCACGACGGCGATGAAAATTTCCACAGAACTCGAACGCATGAGCGATCTTGCCGAGAATATCTGCGAGCGGGTCATCGAGTTGAATGAAGAGCCCCAGCTGAAACCCTATATCGATCTTCCGCGCATGGCCGCCTGGACGATGAAGATGGTGCGTGAAGCGCTGGATGCCTTTGTCCAACAGGATGCGGCTCTGGCTCGAAAAGTCTGCGCGGATGATGACTTTGTCGATAATCTGACGCATCAACTGTTTCGGGAACTCGTCTCCTTCATGATCGAAAATCCCGCCACTATTACGCGGGCCATCCGCCTCACCTTTATCGGCAAATATATCGAACGGATCGCGGATCACGCCACCAATGTCAGTGAATTGGTCATCTATATGGTGGAAGGCAAAATCGTGCGACACATGACTCCGCCAGCCGCTTCCCCAACCGCATAGCATCGGGACGACCGCCACAGGACGCAGGCAGAGGGGTGAGGCTCCCCTCTTTCTTGACAGCTTTCTAAGTGAACAGAGGGGAAAAGGAGAAAGGCGGCGGAAGGGCGGCTAGGCGGCGTAGTGCGTGGAGAAGAGCGTGTATTCGGAGCGGTGCCGGCGCAACGTGATTCCCCCGCAGCGAGCCAGGCGGTCGACGGCGTGGAAGATCTGGTTCCAGCTGTACTGGGGCAGAAGAATGACGAGCGCATCCAGCCCGATCACGGCCTGTTCTTCGAGATGGCCGAGAATGGCGGATTCGAGTGACTCGGTCCCTATCCGGCCGGGAGTTGGTGCGTCGAGGAGTGCATGAATAGACATAGGATCCTCCTAGTGTGGTGATGAAAATATCGGGGCCATGGTTTGTGATGGCGCGGAATGAGCCGGTTGCGCCGGACTGAACCGGACGGCCATCACCCGGATGAGTCCGAGTGTCATGAGAATCACTGCCAGGGTGGCCAGTTTCTGCCAGTCCCCGCCGGTGAACCATTGGGAAATCACTTCCGTCAACATCACCACGAGGACGGTGTCGACGATAAAGGTGACGCGCACGCGGCCATCAGAAAAATACGCCAGCGTGGTTTTCAGGACTTCCACCACTGCGAGCAACATGAGCGTGTTGACGATGAGATGACGCAGGCCGAGATCGATGTCGGCGGTCAAGAGCAGCCGCAGGCCGATAAAGGTCTTGATGACCCCGCCCGCCAATCCGACCAGGATGGTGACGATGAGCAGGCTCAGGACTGCCTGGGTCCCTTTGTCCCAGAGCATGGTCAGATCGGGTGACGTGAAGATCTGCCAGAGCCGGGGCAGACGGAGACGTGTCTCAACCGATGCCAGGCTTCCGATCATAGACTCTCCTTTCCAGACAAGAGGACGGCCAGATCGCGCCAGAGCGAATGAAGGAAAAGAATCAGCCCCAGGACCACCAGGACCTGGAAGCCGACGATCAGGGCCTCCCCGATTACTTGCGACAGCATCAATGTGTTCTCCAGTTCATGGCAGTTATCCTCCTGCGTTAAAACTCGTCGATGGAGACCGGGTGGAGCAAATCCCGGACGGAGAGAATCCCGACGATTGCGCCGCTCTTGAACACCGCCAGATGGCGGGTCCCATGGAGTTCCATGAGGTCGGCGGCTTCCGTGATGGGCCGCTCTTCATCGATCCCGAGGATGGGACTGCTCATGATCTCTTCGACCGGAATGTAGTAAGGCACGCGTTCCGCTCCGACCACCTTCCGGACGATGTCCGGCTCGGTGACGATGCCGATGAAGTGGTTATCCTGCCTGACGAAGACGCTGCCGATCTTGTGCCTGGTCATGAGTTTCGCGGCTTCGATCGCCGAGGTGCCAGCTTCGATGTGGACGACACGAGGGGTCATGACGTGACTGACGGTGACCATAGAAACCTCCTTTGGACGGATGATTGTGAGAGCGATGGAATCGCCCGGATGACGAGATGGGAGATGCCGGCTGCATCGCGTGTGCGAAGCAGCGGGATACAGGTTTTCCCCCGCAGACCCAGCAGCGTATGGCCGGCATAGGCGAGAGGCACTGCGAGGCAGAGGGAGAGTAATCCAATGAAGAGACCGGCATCCTGCGTCATAGTTCGCCTTTCCTGGAGCGCCTGATATTGGCTCCTTGTATGGGCAAACTGTACCGCCCGGTTATTCCAGCGGGATCACCGACGGGTTAACTCTTGGTTAACTCACAGGATTAAAGTGATTTTGCAAAGATTGTGGAAACGCAGACAGAGATATCCCCGGAATGGCTGAGCCGGCGAGCGTATCAGAATGTGTGCAGCCCCACGGCTTTATCCACCCTCCGTAGCGGACTACTGCGGAGGACGGGCAGCCGTGGCTTCCTGCGTAGGAGTGTGAAACCAGAGACTATTCGTTTTCCACGAGGCGCCATCCCTCCCGCTGCAGGCAGCGCTCGGTGGCGTTGAGGATCAGCAACTGGCTGCCCTGTTGAAGCTTGGGGTCCCGCATAATGAGATTTTGGCAGCGGTTATATTCGTTCGTAAATTCAGATGAGGGCTTATTCGGATGCACCCAATTGCTGCCTCCACAACCGGCGAGGAGCCCTGAGAGAAGAAGCGATGAGAAGATGAGCCGACTGGTCATGCAAAACCTCCCGGTGGCGGACGGATGATGCCGGAAGATAGAGCCTGTGAGGGGCCGGCGTCAAGCCTGCGCGGGACAGTTGCGGTCTACCTGGTCTGTTCGGTCTGTCTGGTCTGTTCGGTCTATCCGGTTCGACCAGACCGGCCAGACAGACGAGATAGACCAGACCGACCAGACGAGCCTTCTTGAGGTTGTCAGACGATGGGCACCGGCACGGTCACTTCGTTTCCGCGATCGTTATAACGGAGATTGGGAAAGAACGACCGGGCCAGGAAAATCCCCCGTCCGCTGGCATCTTCGGCGTTGCAGGGCGCGGTGGCGCGATGCAGCAGGGATTTCCATTGAAATCCTTTGCCCTGATCGACAATTCGATACTCCAGCAGTCCGGCCCGGCGGTCGCAATGCACATGGATGGTCACAGTGCGCTGGGCCAGGCGCGGTTGGGCCAGGCGCTCCTGCACCAGTTGGCTGAAGCGATTCTGATCGAGCGCCCGCTGTTTGACCTGGTAGGAAATCTCCAAGTTGCCGTGCTCAACCGAGTTCAGCAGCAACTCTTGAAGCGTGCCGCGGAGATGGAGCTGAGTCGTTTCCGACAATGACCCGGCCGTGGCTCTGAGCAGCCAGGATACCATGCCGGGAATATGTTCCGGATCAGAATCAGTCGTCAGGGTGTAGTCGGAGAGCACAAGGCCTGGTGTATCTGCCATATCGGCCGGAAGCAGATAGCGTGCCCGTTGAAGCGCATGCGCCAACTCTTCCACGCCGACCGGCTTGTGTAAGTAATCCACGGCTCCGGCGCGCAGTGCAAGGAGCACGGTCTGTTCGGATCGATGCTCGGCCATCATGATGACCGGACACGGCACATGTCTGGATCGGAGCGTCTTGATCAAGGTCAGCCCGGATCCTTCGGGGAGAAACGAATCGGTCAGCACGATATCCGGGGCCGTCAGTTCGATCGTGGCGAGCGCGGCCGTCGGATCAGCCGCCGTGATCACGGAAAATCCACGATTTTGCAAGTGCCCAAAAATCTGGGCTTGCGTCTCCCGGCAGGAATCGACCACCAGGACAGTGCAGGACGCGAGTGGAGTATTCATGATGCAGATCCGTTCGCCACGTACGCGCGCAGCGCCGCAATAAGTTGTTGGAGTTCCCGATCGACTTGGGCGCACACCGTCGCGGCGCGGTCCAAGGTACCGGCTTTCCCGAGGGCTTCCAGCTCTTTGGTCGCCTCGAACACACGGGGAGCGGAAAATTGCAAAATGGCGCCTTTCATCCGGTGCGCGGCGCGAGCCAAGGCCTCGGCATCCCCGGCATCGAGCGCGGCCTGTGTAGCAGCCATATCTATGGGTGCCTGCTCGACGAACAATTCAGCCAGTGTGTGAAACAAATCTTCGTCCTCATCGACCCGCGTGAGCGCTTCGGCAAGATTAAATACGACGTCGGCGCTCATAGCCGGAACTCCAATCCCAGCAACGCGGCATCGTCGGGAAAGACCGGAGACCCATGCCAGCGTTCGGCTTCCGCCATGAGCGCCGGCAGCGCCTCCCCGAGTGGTGCGGACCGATGTGCCATAAGAGTGGTCTCCAAACGCGTGGTTCCCCAGAGTTCTCCCGTAGGCGCAGGCGCTTCGTAGATCCCGTCGCTCATCAGAATCACGCGATCTCCATCCGCAATCTGGACGGTTGTGAGCTCGTAGGTGCTGTCCGGTTCAAATCCCAGGGGAAGGTGGGCGTGGGTCAGCCATTCGATGCTGCCGTCCCGACGTTGAATGAGCGCGCCGCCATGACCGGCCGTCGCATAGCGCAGCTGATGGGTGGTTCGATCGAAGGATCCGATCCAGATCGTAAAGTAGCTGCCGTCTTCGGTCAGGGGATACCGTCGATTGGCTTCAACCAGCATCGCCGCTGGATCGTTCTGCGTGATGCAATGCCGGAGATTTTCGGCTCTCAGGAACGTGGCGAAGGAGGCGGCGCGCAACGCGGGAGATACGCCGTGACCGGAGGCATCCAGGATGTAAAAGTAGGCCGACTGATCGTCCCATGTGGAAAAGTTAAAGAGGTCTCCTCCCAAGGCCAGCGAGGGGCGATAGATCCAGGACATGCGGATACCGGGCGTGGCGTTGCCGACTGCCGGAAGCAGGGAGTGGATGTAGTCTGCGGCTGACCGGAGTTCGCGCTCCAGCTCGTCCTGCTTGGCGCGAAGCTCATCACGCGCGCTTTCAATGCTGCGGACCAGCGAGGCGGCGCGGAGACTGGACTGCACGCGGGCCAGGATCTCCTGCTTACTGGCGGCTTTGCTGAGGAAGTCGTCGGCACCGCGCGCCAGACCTTCGGCGATTTGTTCGGGTTGGTCCTGGGAGGTCATGAGAATGAGCTGACTGGAGAGGATGTCGGGGTCTTGCCGGACCTGCTCGCAGACCGTGGGTCCATCCATTTCCGGCATGACCCAGTCCAGGATCGTCAGATCCGGACGCTCACGCCGAAGAATGGCGAGCCCCTCCTTTCCATTGCCGGCTTCGAGGACGCGAAGTCCCATCCTCTTCAGGCGTGCGGCCATACTCAAACGGCTGACCGGCTCGTCATCTACCAGGAGCACGGTGGCGACAGCCGGAGACACAGCGGGTTTCGAAAGGGTATCAGGATTCATGGTGGCTCAATTGCTACGCGGCCTGGGCGTTCCCGTTCACCGCATCCTGTTCGTTGTCAAACACCGGAATCAGCTTTGTGATATTGGCCAGTCCAAGAATTTCCCGTACATAGCTTTGGGGGCGGAGCATGCTAACTTTGCCCTGATTCAGCTTGAAGTTTTGGGAGACTAGCGCCAACAGGCCCAGCCCTGAGCTATCGACGAACCGCACATCGGCCATATTCAAAATGACATGGCGGCAGCCTTTCTGGCGCAATGTTTCAACGGCGGATTTAAAGACGTCGCGGTGGGCATAGGTCAGATCCCCGTTCAGGTCGAGGATCACGGCATTGGGGATCGGTCGTTCTTTAATTTGCATCACGGACTTCCTTTCGTTTGGGTGATTCGAACGATAATATTGTGACCCTGCGATCAGGCGGCTTTTGCGCCGATGGCACTGTCTTCACTCGCGAAGGTCGGAATCATTTGCTCGATATGAGCGAGGTTCAATATCTGCTTCACAGTTCCCTGGACGCCGACCAAAGACAACTTGCGGTTGGTGCTTTTGAATTGTTGCGCGGCCAGCGCGAGCAGCCCGATGGCAGCGCTATCGACAAATGTCACACCCTTGAAATTCAGAATGACATGCGTGCTCCCCGCTTGCTTGACCTTCTCCAGCGCAGTAGAGAAGTCTTTTCGGGTCCCGAAATTGAATTGACCGGTGATATCGATGACGTCGGCATCGCGATGGGAACGATGCGCGATTTGCATGAGAAACCTCCAAAGGTTAAGAATGATGAGACACATGAGTCAGCACGGCCCTGGCGCTGTCTCCCAGAGGGAGGAGATTATCCACACAGCCTAACTTGATAGTTTCCTTTGACATTCAGAAGACGACACAACTCGCTTCGTCCTGTGCGATGGTATGTTTCATCATCGAAGAGGGTGCGGATCCGGCCGCATTTCTGTTCGGTAATCTTGTAATCCATATGATTATGCCTTGTGCCAGACGAAAAGCATCATATAGACCAGATAAGCGGTCCCGATTGTGCCGGAGAATGTCCAAATGAGGAGATGGCCGAGTCTTCGATGCATGGTCATACCTGCAGCCATGGCGCCGACACTGCCATAGCGCAAGCGATGCAAGCCCATGTAGAGGTTGTAGCCTCCCAGACCGATCGTGGTCAGGGCGAACAACATGTGTGCTGCAAATATAGGGAGATACGTCGTCCAGTACTGCTGAGGGGTTCCGCCGAACTGCTCCCCCCCAAAAACCAATTGTTTGAGTATGTAAGCGATCAACCAGATCCCGACTACTGTGCAGGCAATGCTCATCCGTCGAGCGTGATGCGAAACATCATGCACTTTGGCAGAGCGAACGCCGGCTAACGCGACAAAATAGGCGCCGGTGATGCTGGTCAGCACGACATACCAAAGGATTGATTTGAGGTCCATACAATACTCTCAGTTCAGGGTGAACAAGCGCATATGGGTCCGTCAGTGTATCGGTCGGTTCGTGCTGATTCTTGAGGGGCCGATTGATGCGGGTAGGAATCAGTCAGGGTAAAGAGACGGAGGGCGTGCGCGGGGTGGCACAAATTGCCCACCCCGCTGACTCAGCGTCTAGAATTCCTCGACATCATCGTGGAACTGATGTGTTGGCCCAAGTCAAGGATCGCCTGTTCGGCCTGCGCGATCACCCCCTGCGGCTGGACTTTGAAGTGGCTGATTTCACAAATCGTCAAGTCGCCATGGGTGCCAGATACATCGGGCTTGTCATTGAGTCTCCTGTCGGGAATCCAAAGCATAGGTATGTATTATTGTATCGGCCCTGGAAGTTGCGGATCTGCCGGTATGTCATCTAATGGGGCGGAAGGGAACGCATTATCTTGTTGCTCCGGTCGGACCGGCGCATGTTCAAGAATTACCACTTCAACCCGGCGGTTTTTGGCGCGCTGTTCGAGTGTGAGATTTTCGACCAGCGGTCTGGAATCGGCATACCCGAGCGCCGCCAGGTGCTCGGGCGGGACCGAATAGAGTTCCGATAAGACCCGGACGACAATGACGGCGCGGGTGGCCGAGAGTTCCCAATTCGACGGAAACAGCGCAGTGCGAATCGGCACATTGTCCGTGTGGCCTTCGACGCGCACATGCCGGTTGAGTTCGATCATGGCTTGGGAGAGCCCCTGAAGAAACGGGAGGGCTTCGGGCCGAACCGCCGCTTCTCCGCTATTAAACAGGACTTGATCCGGAATGGTAATAACGATGTCCCCGTTCAGTTTTTCCTGCAGATGCATGAAGTCGAACTGGGAGTTCGCCTTCATGTTCTTGACCAGCTCGCGCATCTTTCTGATCGCGACCTCTTTGTTGCCGGGGAGGTTTTGCGTCATCAATGTGGGCCGCTGTTGCCCGAGGGTAAACGCCATGGATGAGGCCGGAGGAGCGGAAATGGGGTGCAAGGCGGCCTTGATCGAATCGCTGACTGTGCGGTACTTACCCTCATTTACGGATGACACCGAGTACATCACGACGAAAAAGGCAAACAGCAACGTGATGAAGTCGGCGTACGACACCAGCCAGCGTTCATGATTCTCGTGTTCTTCGTGTTTATGTTTGGCCATTTAAATCCGTGAAGGGTGAAGCGCGAAACGTGAAGCGTCCGAGTTCAGAACGAGATACGCTTCACGAAGGACGCTTCACTTCTTTGCCTCCTTCGAGCGTTCCTCGTGGGGCAGGAAGCTTTCCAGTTTTTCCTGAAGCAACCGGGGATTCTCGCCTTGGGCCAGGCCGACCAGCCCCATGATGATGATGTTGCGCGCCCCGGACTCTTCCTTCAGCTTCATCTTGATCTTGTTCGCGAAGGGCAGGAAAAACAGGTTCGCGAGACCGACGCCGTACACCGTGGCGACGAAGGCCACCGCGATACCGCCGCCCAGCTTGGAGGGGTCCGCCAGATTTTCCATCACGTGGATCAGTCCCAAGACCGCGCCCAAGATGCCGACGGTCGGAGCGTAGCCGCCCGCGGCTTCCCATACCTTGGCCGCCTTGACGCCGGCCTCCTCGTGATGCTCGACTTCGATTTCAAGGATTTCGTGCACGGCTTTCGGGTCGGTCCCGTCCACGATGAGCTGCACGCCCTTCTTGAAGAACGGATCCTTGATTTCCTTGAGTTTGCCTTCCAGCGCCAGTAATCCCTGTTTGCGCGACACGGTGGCCAGATCCAGAATCAACTTGATTGTGCTTTTGGTATCGATGGGGGTATTGCCGAACACCAAGCCGAGCGATCCGATGGACTTGAGCACGACCGACAGCGGATTTTGTACGCAACAGGCGCCGATCGTGCCTCCGGCCACGATGATGAAGGCCGTGAGCTGCATGATGGAGCTCAAGTGGCCGCCTTCCAGGGCCTGCCCGCCGATGATCGATCCGATTGAGAGTACGATTCCGAGTATGGTCGCTATATCCACGAGTCAATATTCCCTTACAACGAACAGGCTTGTCTGACATGCATCAGGTGATAACTGATGCCTACTTTTGAACTATTGCGCCAGGAAATCCGCGTCTGTTACGGTGCGCTACCCAACAGAAGGAGCCTGCGCATGGATTCGTCGGACAGTTTGATGCTTGATGCTAAACAAGCCATCCTGGAGGAACAGCACCGCCGGTTTCAGGCGCTCCAGAAGGAAGGCAAGTGGGCCGAGGCTATGCAGCAGTTCCAGACCACGATGCATTGCGCGTCCGATCTGCTGAGCGACTCCCTCAACCTGCTTGAGCGCGTCCTTGAGACACATCGCCAAAGCCCTCCGGAGAATCCCCCGAATAACTCCCTTTCTTAGCGGGTGGCCGCCTCCATTGCATTCTGTTCATGAGGGAGCAGCAACCGGTTCAAGTCCAGGACGATCAAGAGCCGATCGTCGATGCGTCCGACTCCCTGGGTGAACTCGGCTCCGGCCGTACTCCCGACCGACGGCGGCGGCTCGATCATCACTTTCGGAAGCCGTAAGACTTCCACCACTTCATCCACGATCAAGCCCACCATCCGCTGACGGACGAGGACGACCATGATGCGGGAGTCGTCCGTCCGTTCGATGGCCGAGAGCCCGAAACGCCGACGGAGATCCAGCACGGGAATGATCCGGCCGCGCAAATTGATGACTCCTTCGACGAAGTACGGCGCTTTGGGAACGCGCGTGACCTCCACCATCCGGTTGATTTCCTGCACGCTCAGCACGTCGAGCGCGAATTCTTCATGGGCGATCCGGCAGGTGACGAATTGCACCAGGTCGTCCCCGCTCTTGCCGGTGCCGCTGGGCCCGGCTCCCTGCTGAACCTGGCCCGGCACTTTCTCTTCGACAATCATCAGCGACTCCTTTCCTGCTCTTCCTTAGAGCTTAAAGGACCCGACAATGCCTTGGAGTTCGGTGGCCAACTGGCTCAGGTCATGACTGGCCTTTGCCGACTCGTTCGCGCCGGAGGCCGATTCTTTGGTGACCTTCGCGACATTTTCGATGTCGTTGGCGATTTGCTGAGTCGCGACCGATTGTTCTTCTGAAGCGACGGCAATCTGTCGAATCATGTCGGCGCTCTCGGACACCATTTCGACGATGCGCGCCAAGGCTTCGCCGGTCTTGTTCACCAGATCGACGCCGCTCGTGACCTTGACGGTCCCCTGCTGCATCGACTCGACGGCGCCGCGGGTATCCTGTTGGATCTGGCGGATCATGTCGCCGATTTCCTTGGTAGCTTTCGTCGTCCGTTCGGCCAGCTTTCTGACTTCATCGGCGACAACCGCGAATCCCCTTCCCTGCTCACCGGCCCGAGCCGCTTCGATGGCGGCGTTCAAGGCCAGCAAATTGGTCTGGTCGGCGATGTCTTCGATGACCCGGACGATTTCGCCGATCTGATCGGACGACTTGCCGAGTTCCGAGATGATCGTGGCCGAGCTGGACACGGCGTCGGAGAGCTGCTGCATCCCTGAGATCGTGTCGGACACTACTGAACCGCCGTCCTTGGCGGTCTTGACCGTCTCCTGGGCGAGGGTTGCGGCCTTGCCGGAGTTCTGGGCCACCTGGCTGACCGTGGCGTTCATCTCTTCCACCGCCGCCGCTGTTTGTGACGCGCGGGACGTAAGGGTATCGGTGCCTTTGGAAATTTCTTCGGCTGTTGCGGACAACTCCACTGAGGCGGAAGCAACTTTGTCGGTCACGTGAGCCACTTTGCTGATCATGCCTTGCAGTTTTTCGATGAATTGATTGAAGTAGCCGCCGAGCGTGGCGATTTCATCAGTGCCGTGCATCGGTACACGCTTCGTCAAGTCGCCTTCGCCCTGCGCAATATCTTTCGAGATGGCTGCCATCTCATTGATAGGTTTCAGTACGATGGCACGGAGAAGTGCATACGTCAGCCCGACGATGAGCAGGACCATGCCCGCCATCAGGCCGACGGTCTGCATCAAGGTCTTATCTGAGTTCTCCTTTGCGATGGACATCCGACTGTTAATGACCAGTACGCCCAGGGTGTCTCCCACTTGCTTTTCTGTGTGGCAGCTGATGCAAGCAGCAGACGTGGCCTTGTCCGGAACGGCCCGACGGAATGTCAATGTGCCGTTCATGTCTTCGCGGCGACTAAAGCTGTCCGCTCCGGCCGAGAGCGCCTTGATCGCCTCAGTTTCAAAACCGTCCTTGGGAAGATTGCCTGAGTTGATGGGGCTCTGCGAGACATACCTGAAGTTCATCGTCCCGCTTTTCATCAGCTCTTCGCCGATTTCACGCGCCGCTGTGGCGGGAAAGGGAATGGCGTCTGGATTATTAGCATGTTCCTTCGACGTCACAATCTCGCTGCCGGCCTTGCTTTTCTTAATCTTCGCAACGTAGTTGGTGGCGATGTAGGCCCGGGATGTCTGCACCACCGCCTCGATCTGCTTCAGGCGCTGGGACAACAGTTCATCCAAGTTGGCATCAGCCTTCTGGCTAAGAATGACATATCCCCCTGCCATGACGATCATAGCGGCAAGGCTGATAGCGAGTGCGAATTTAGGCCCGATATTCATGTTCTTCGTCAGCTGGTTCATAGTTTCTCCTAGCGCTCCTTTGTGATTAATCTATTGCTGTGCCCTGTCCGTTGCGTTGAGCTTCTCTACACCATGTTCAAGATTTCACCGACGATGTGGGGCAAGGGCACCACTTTGTCGGCACAACCCGCTTCCACTATGGCCTTTGGCATCCCATAGACGATGCAGGTCTTCTCGTCCTGAACGATGGTTCGGCCCTTAGAGGCCTTTATCGCTTTCATTCCCTCCAACCCGTCATGGCCCATGCCGGTGAGGATCACGCCGATGCCGCGTTCTCCGTAGAGGGCAGCGACGGATTGCAACATGATGTCGGCGGCCGGCGCATGCAGGTGGTTTTCATAGTTCGGGCTGAGCGACACTACATTGGTGGTGATGGACTTCTTCTTGACTCTGAACTGCAGACCACCCGGCGCGATCAGCACGCGGCCGGCTTTGACCTCATCTCCTTCGACCGCTTCCTTTACTTCCAGGGAACAAATCTGATTCATACGATCGGCAAAGGGCTTGGTGAACGACTTCGGCATATGCTGGACGATGACAATGCCGGCGGGAAAGTCGGCCGGCAGCATCGGCAAGACTTCCATGAGTGCCTGTGGCCCCCCCGTCGAGCAGCCGATTGCCACGATGCGATTGCTGCGTGTGACACTGACCGAATAAGCAGACAATGCGCCGCCAACGGGCTTCACGATCGGGGCCATGGGTTGGCTGAGCCGGCGGATGGCTAATTTGCCAGTCGCCTGGCTGGCGGTAATGATCTTGGCGACCAATTCGGTTCTGATATCGAAAATTCTAATGACGACATCGCCAAGCTGCTTGGGAATGTAGTCGACCGCCCCATACTCCAGGGCTTTCAGCGTATCGTTGGCGCCTTCCGTCGTGAGGGAACTGACCATCACGATCGGGACGGGGCATTCCGCCATGATGCGCCTGACCGCCTCAATGCCATTCATGCCGGGCATTTCCACGTCCATGGTCAGGACGTCAGGCTTCAAGGCCTTGACCTGTTGAATCGCTTCCTCACCGTTCCGCGCCATACCGGCGACCGTAATGCGGGAGTCGCTAGTCAGCATCGCGGACAGACTCTTTCTCATGAAGGTCGAGTCATCGACAACAAGGACTTGGATGGTTTTGGCCATAACTAGGTACGCCCTTCTTGGTCTCGCTACAGCAGGTTGCACCAACCCCTAGAGGATATAGCGGGTCAATTTCTGAGAAAACTCCTTCGGGTCGAATTTCGTCACGTAATCGGTGGCGCCGACCTGCGCGCCTTTTTCCTGATTGCAGGAGCCCGTCAAGGAGGAGTGAAGCACGACGGGAAGATGCGCCAGTCTCGGGTCGGACCGAATGTGTTTGGTCAGGGTAAAGCCATCCATGTCCGGCATTTCAATGTCACTGAGGATCAGCTGAATGCGATTGACCTGCGGCAACCCCTGCTTGACCGCTTCTTCGGCCAGTTCCGTGAGGTAGTCCCAGGCTTCCTTGCCGGTGGTTGTTTGAATATAGGCAATGCCCAGTTTTTCGAGGGCCTTGCGAATTTGCGTTCGGGCCACAGAAGAATCGTCGGCGAAGAGGATGCATTTCGACTTCAGCTCAGGCCGCACATCTAGGCCGGCATAGACTTCATCGTCTGGTCTTGGGCAAATATCGCTTAACACCTTCTCGACATCCAGGATCAACACCATGCGGCTATCATTGAGCATGGTGACGGCGGTGACGGCCCCCTTGTTGTTTTCACGAACCAGGGCGGGCGGCGTTTTAATTTGGGACCAGGAGGTCCGAATGATGCGGTCTACCGCCGCGACGTGAAAGGCCTGCAAGCTCGCGTTGTATTCGGTGATGATTAGAATGCCGTTTTCCTTGCACTCAGGCTTTGCGAGATCGACATCCTGCTCGCCCAGTCCGAGGGCTCGTCGCAGGGCAATGACCGGCACCATCGTGCCTCTGATATTGGCCATGCCCAGAACACGGCTATCGGCCTCCGGTACTCTGGTCAGGGAAGGTAATTTCATCACCTCCCGGACTTTAAAGACGTTGATGCCAAAGACCTCGCCGGTTCCAAGGTGGAACAGGAGGAGCTCCATCTGATTGGCGCCGGCCAATCTCGTGCGCGCATCGATTTCATTAATCAGCGTAGACATCTGCGAACTCCTTTACGACCCCTGCCCGTAGTCCTAGGCCACCATGGCGGAGGCATGCCAGGCTTGGGCGTTCTCTACGAGTTCTGAAATATCCAGAATGAGCACCACCTTTCCTTCGCCGGTAATCGTGGCGCCGGAAATGCCCTTGATGCTGTCCAGGTACTCCCAAATGGACTTGATGACGACTTCTTCCTGCGACCGTAATTCATCGACGACGACGCCGATGCGCCGATCCCCGAGTGCTGCGACCACCACGTAGAACCGGTCCCGTTCCTTGTCTGTCGGAATTGCAAACTCTTTTGCCAGACGCAGCAACGGGAGGACCCGATCGCGGAGGTGCAAGACCTCCCGTCCATTGATGGTCTTGATTTCAGATTTAGAAATACGCACCGCCTCGATGACCGAACTCAAGGGAATGGCAAAGGTCGCCCGTTCCACTTCAACCATGAGCGCCTGAATGATGGCGATGGTCAGCGGCAGCTTGATCGTGATGAGACTGCCCTTGCCTTCTTCGGATTCTATCTCCACCGTCCCGTTCATCTTGCGGATGTTGGTTCGGACGACATCCATGCCGACTCCGCGGCCTGAGACATCCGTGACTTTCTCGGCCGTGCTGAAGCCCGGCAGGAAGATCAGATTGACCACTTCGCGCGGTTCCAGGCCAGCCAACTCCGCCTCGCTGATGAGTCCCTTCTGCAGAGCTTTGGCTTTGATCTTGCTGAGTGCGATGCCTTTTCCGTCGTCCTGGATGCGGATGACGATGCTGTTGCCTTCCTGGCTGGCGGCTATGCGCAGCAGGCCCTCGCTGGGTTTTCTGGCTGCATGCCGCTCCGTCGGCATTTCGATGCCGTGATCGATGGCATTGCGGACCAGGTGCACGAGCGGATCGCCGATTTCGTCGGCTACCGACTTATCGAGCTCCGTTTCTTCTCCATGGGTTTCCAATCTGACCTGCTTGCCAAGCTTCGAAGACAGGTCTCGCACCATGCGGGGCAACTTGGCCATCACTTTTTTGATTGGCAGCATGCGGGTCTTCATGACGGCGAGTTGCAGGTCTGTCGTCACGAGATTCAGCTGTGTGAGTGTTTCGCTGAGCGCACGGACCTGAGGGTCCGTTTCGTGGGTTTGCTCAAGTACCCCGCCGATCTTTATCAGGCGGTTTCTCCCGAGGACCAATTCACCGACGAGATTCATGACGGAGTCGAGTCGTCTCGTTTCCACTCGGATGGTGGCATCCTCTTCGGCCTTGGGATGCTTTTCTTGCTTCTGTAAGGCTTGATCGAGCGCTTTTTCTGAGATGGCTTTCGCCTGAATGAGCAATTCCCCGAGCGGTTGTTTGGGGTCAGACTGTTTGGATTGTTCCGTCAAGGCATCGAAGACCTGCTCCTTGGTCGCAAGCCCCTCGTTGACGAGAATTTCTCCCAACTGGGGAGGCGGCGGAGCGGTGGGCTGTGAGAGTTCTGGCGTGGCGACGGGCGCTGGTGTGACAGGAGGCTTCGGTGCGGTTGCTGTCCCACTGAGTTTACCTGCGAGAATATCGTCGAGTTTCTGGGACATGGCCTCGACGGGAATTTTCACGTCAGTCCCGGACGCCCGAATCTCGGTCATGATGAGCTTGACGGTATCGACGGTTTCCAGAATGACCGTGATGATTTCCGGAACGACCGCCATTTCTCCTTGCCGAAGCTTATTTAGAATGCTTTCGGCTCGATGGGTGACATCGACGAGATGATTGAATCCCAGGAAGCCGGCCGAGCCTTTCATGCTGTGCATGGCCCGGAAGATCTCATTGAGGAGATCTTTATTGTCCGGCTGCGTTTCCAGCTCGACGAACTTCTGATCGAGTCCGTCGATCATTTCCGTCGTTTCGGTCAGAAAGTCGTTGAGGATTTCCTGAGTCTCATCGTCCATGGCACCCTCCGGATGGAACGCGTGATGTGTGATGAGTGATTAGTGATGCGTATTGGAGGACCCGCAGCTCACTCATCACTCTTCACCGATCACTCGATCAGTTAAAGCCGAACTGTTTCAGGATTTCATCGGCTACATCCTGATTCATCGAAGTATTCTTCGACGCTTCCAACTGCTTCAGCATTTCCGAGGCCTTCCCGGCCTCTTCTTTTCCCGCTCCTTTGGTGTAGGGGCCGAAGACGACGACCAGTTCGAGCAGCTTGTGCTCGACCTCCTCGACGATGGTCACGAGCTTGTTGACGCGTTGCGCCACGAGGTCTTGGAACGACAAGGCGGTGATGATATCGATGAGCGGCTTATCGTCTTTCTTCAATCCGGCGCGGATGGATGCAAGGGCTGCCGCCTCATCGCCGGTCAGATGCTGGGCAAGGGCATCCAGTTGAGCGAAGACGCGCTTGTGATTGTCCTCTACCGTTTCGACGAGCTGCATGACTTTATGCGTGCCGTCTTCTGTCAGCTTGCGTAGGTCGCGTAGATGCGCGGTTGCGTCAGGCAGCTGTTCGGACGTCGCGCTCATTGGGGCGCTGAACTGTGAGATGGTCTTGATCGTCTTGTCGATGAAACGGGTCAGTTCACCGAGCTTCTCATAGAGAGCGGTATCGGGATTCTCGGCGTCAATATCGTCGTCCAGGCCCTTCGAGGAAGCGCTGGCACTCACGTTGGCTCCTGAAATCATGACTCAGGTCCTTCCTATTTATTGAAGATCTTGTTGATCTTCTCCTGCATGGTTTCAGCGGTGAACGGCTTGACGACATAGCTGTTCACGCCCGCCTGGATGGCTTCGATCAGATTCTCTTTCTGGGCTTCGGCTGTCACCATGAGCACCGGGATATGTTTCAGCTTTTCATCGGCCCGGATGGCGCGGAGCATTTCGATGCCGGGCATGACCGGCATGTTCCAATCGGACACGACGAACCCGTATGTATCCGCCTTGAGTTTCTGCAACGCTTCCTGGCCGTTCTCGGCTTCTTCCATATTAGAGAAGCCGAGTTGCTTGAGAATGTTCTTCACGATGCGGCGCATGGTGGACATGTCATCGACGACGAGAATCTTCATATTGAGATCTGCTGGCATGGGTCCTCCTCTGGTGTCTTACAGTTTCTGGTACACGACTGATCGGCCTACGTGTTGCGATCGAAGCACATCGCTCATCTTGGTCAGGGACTCTGAGAAGCCGATGATGAGGTAGCCGTTGGGCTTTAATGCGCCTGCGAGATCGGTCACAATTTGATGCTTCGCTTTGTCGTCGAAATAGATCAGGCAGTTTCGGCAAAAGACGATGTCGATGCCTCGAACCAGCTTCAGGCGCGGGCGGTCGTAGAGATTCAGGTTCATGAACTTGACCCGGCTTTTGATCGTCGAGGAGATCGCGAACTTCTCCCCTTGCGCATTGAAATGTCTGGTCTTGAGGTGAGGGGGGACATGGCGCAAGGCGTGGGCGGTGTAGGCTCCGGCCTTCGCTAACTTCAGGATCGGTTCGCTGATGTCTGTGGCCAGGATTTCAATGTTCCAGTTCACCAGCGGCGCGTAGTCGGACAGTATGAGCGCCAGGGTATAGGGCTCATCACCCGATGAGCAGGCGGCGCTCCAGATCCGTATCTGGCGGGTAGCTTTGTTGGCTTCCATGACGGCCGGAATGACAGTATTGATGAAGGAGTCGAGCTGTGGTTGATCCCGATAGAAATAGGTCTCGTTCGTTGTGATCAGTCCATACAGCGAGACGAGTTCCCTGTCGCGAAAGGTATCGAAGCGGAGATAGTTGACGTAGTCGGCATAGGTCGCGAGTTTGTGTTCCTTGAGACGTGACACGAGCCGGCTCTCCAGGAGATATTTCTGATTCTCCTGGAATGTGATCCCCGTCTGCTCGTAGATAAACTCTCGCAGGAGCTTGAAGGTCTCGGCATCCATGCCTCGCTTGGTCTGTTCTGCTTCTGCTTTTGTGACGGGACTGCCCATGAAACTCCTTTGCCCGCGAGCGGGTTCCGGACAATATCGTGACGCTCGTCTGCGCGTCGCGCGCCTCGAGTGTCAGTACTCTTTTCAACCGACCAGCGAGCCGGGGGCGATCTACGCGGCTTGCGAGCGGCTGTGCATCCAGTCATGGATGTCGCGTCGGAGAAAGCGCCAATGCTTTCCGATTTTCGAGGCCGGCAATTCGCCGACACGCGCGAGCTTATAGACGGTGGACTTGGGTACGCGGAGAAACCGCGCCACTTCCTGGACCGTCAAGATCTCGCCATCCGTTGTGTTTGCCTGGGTCACGATTGATGCGGTCATAGGATTATTCATAGTGAGTGAGTTATCGGTGTGCCCGATAGAAAACTTGAGGGCGCACTGGCGTCGAATAGCGCAAGGAGATTCTCGGCGGTGTCGGCTGGTGCGGGTGATGAGTCTTCGAACCCGGTCGCGCTTAGGTTTGGTGGCTCTACAGCCGATGAAGTACTCGATATCCATCGCCAACCATCAGGAACTTTGCGCAATGACCACGATCATCTCGATCGCGTCGGGAAAGGGAGGAGTCGGTAAGAGTGTGGTGTCGGCGAACCTCGCTCTCTTAATGGCCAAGCGCGGGCAACGCGTAGTGCTGGCCGACCTCGATGTGGGCGGCGCGGATAGTCATATTCTCTTCGGTCTGTTAAATCCTCCGCTGACGTTGACCGATTTTCTGAATCGCCGCGTGGCGACGCTATCGGAGATAGCCCAACCCTTATCTGTTCATAAGAATCTGCGCATTATTCCGGGCACCGGTGATACGCTGGCGACGGCCAACATGTCCTATTCTAAGAAAAAACGGCTCATCCGCAATTTTCAGGAGTTGGACACCGACATCATTGTCGCGGATATCGGCGCCGGGACCAGCTATCATGCTCTCGATTTCTTCCTCATGGCGGATCACCATGTCGCCGTGGCCACACCGGACCCCACCTCAGTCTTGGATCTCTATCGCTTCATCAAGCTGGCGGCGATCCGCCGCGTGCTCTCCTCATTTCTTGCCCGTGACGCGATGGCTGAGGCGTTGTCGGACCGCGACTTCAGTAGTGTCGAAGAAGTATTGGATGTCGCAGGAAAGACTGATGAAGCGGGACGCGGGATCGCCGAGACATCGCTGCGCACGTTTCAACCCGCGTTGATCCTCAATCGCGTCGCCGGCCGCTCACGCGTCAATGTGTTGCAGCTTCGGAAACTCTTGAAGGAATATGTCGGCGGAGACCTGACTCTCCTGGGGGAAATTCCTGACGACCCTGCCATGGAACGGGCTGTGCGCAGGTATCTGCCGGTGACCGAGCTGGAGCCAACGGCTCCAGCCGCGGTGGCGCTCGGACACATTGCCGACACTCTCCTCCAGCGGATTGCTGGTTCTCCAGCGCAAGCCGCATAGTCCGCAGTTCGTCTCGTGTGAAGCGTAGCCCGAAAAGCGTGAAAGTTCTGGGTGAGAGGCGTTGCTTGAGAGGGGCGATGACCAGAGATTGTTCTGGTCACCCTCCGGTATTACGTCTGGCCCGGAGGCGTTCTGCCTGTGTCTGAATAATATGGCGGATAATGTGCTCTTGATCATCCGGAGACAGCTCGACGTACTGTGTCGCGATGAGATAGCCTGGCGCGCCGGTCAACGGTGACGTGCGAATGACCTTCGCGGTGGTGTTGACGGGAGTAAAGGGCGGAAGAATCAGTTTCAGCGTCAACAATTCTGATGCTTGAAAGGGACGCGGTGAGACGAAACTGATTCCTCCCCCGCTGATATTGACCTCGGTCAGTCGCGCGATGGTGATACTCTCCGGCTGAATATGCGCCATGCCTCGCAGCAGCACCTCCATCAACCAATCGACTTTCATAATCCAAGGAAGGAAGGGGGACGTCGCCAGCGTATCACCGGAGCGCGCAAGCAGATCGGCGGTCGGTTTGCCGACGGCGGCCTCTATCATCTCATCGGTCAGCGGCGGCATGCCAGGCTGGGGAGTGTCGGCTGACTCGCTCGTCAGGCGATACTCCATCAGAAGGTGATCATCGACACGGATCCACTCCCGGCGTTCATCGACGGCGATGGAAGATTCTCGAAGCGGCTGTATCTGACTCATCGTAGGCCTGACTCTTTCTTGCTTGCCCTAGGCGGCGACGCAGAGCGTGGCCGCCAGAACCGGAGCCAGTGGAATCGGCGCATGCACGACCACGCGATTACGCCCCTGCGCTTTCGCGTCGTAGAGTGCTGTATCGGCCGCATTCACCCAATCCTCGACCGAAGCTATGGCAGGATTGCACACCTCGGCGATCCCGATGCTGGCCGTCAGTCGAACGGTGCCATCCTCGACATCAAACGCATGGGTTTCAATCAGGCTGCGGAGGCGTTCGGCTAAGGGCTGGGCCTGCTCGATCGACGTGTGCGGCAGAATGATGGCAAACTCCTCTCCCCCATACCGTCCGACGGTATCGACATCGCGCACGGTGTCCGTCATCAGCGAGGCGAGGTCTCGCAAAACGAGATCGCCGGCCGTGTGTCCCAAACGGTCATTCACGGTTTTAAAGTAGTCGAGGTCCAGGATCATCAAGCAGGCCGGTGCCCCGTAGCGGAGGCCGGCCTTCAATTCACGCCTGAGTGGTTCATCAAGGGCGCGGCGGTTGAATACGCCGGTCAGAGGGTCCCGCAATGCCATGTTGTGGAGATCTTGGTGGGCGTCGGCATTCCGTAACGTGAGTGACAGCGATGTGCCAATGGTGGCCAGCAACTGCTGTTCGTCTTCTGTGAAGGGCTGAGACTTATCTCGTTGAACGTGGAGAACCCCAATGGCGTGAGGTCCGATCGCCAGCGGAATATCGTGCATCGCATGAGCTTCTTGCTGTGGGTGCGCGGGTATCGCGTCTTCACTTCTCATCAGCGGTATGGAGCGGGCGCCGACCAAGCGTAAGGTGGTCGCTCCTGATGTGATTCGCTGCGGCGATCGTCCGAGCCGTCCGAGGAGTTGTGCCTTCAGCGTATTTTCCCGTTCCTGGTGTCCCGCTTTCGACCAGGTCCAGACTTGCTCAGGAGTTGTGCGAACTAAGCCAATGAGCTCGGCCCCGGTGAGTGATGGAACACCGGTGAAGAGGGCTTGAACGACATCCTCAGGCTTCAGTGATCTGGCCAGCGCCTGCGTCAACTGATTGAGGCCGGCCAAGCGCTGATTGAATTGCTTGAGCGTATCTCGCTCATGGGCGAGGGACTGATTGGCAGTGGCCAGATCGCCGGAGAGGTTGCGGACTTCCAAGAAAGTCTGGCGGTTGTTGAGTCCGCTGATCAGAGAGTCGGTCAGACGTGACAGGGAACAGGGCCAATTCACATAGTCGAAGGCGCCCTTGCGGAGATACTGTGCGACCGTGTCTGGTTTTTGGTTCTGTCCGACGAGAATGATACACAGGTCGCTCTGTCGGTTTGCGACGGTTTCGAGAAAAGCCAGAGTGTCCGTCGTTCGGGTACCCACCTGATAGATGATGGCTTGGATGTCTGCGGTGCTGTCGGTGTCGAGTGTGCAATGTCGTTTTGCGACGGGCACAAATGTAAATCCATGTCGCGCGAGTTGAATCCAGCGCATATCCCGATGGAGAACCTGGGTTCCGACGAGAAGAATGCGCGAAAGACCGTCGTGCGGTTGTGTGCTCACCTGGACCTCTTTGTGTTGTCGCGGTCATGTTCTGGAAGTGCGGCGACTTGCTCATGCAGTTCACGAGCTTTCGCTGATACAGAGACGCGGTCGGCTTGGCGGGTGCTTGGTGCGGGAGATGTATCCGATGAGGCCGGCTGCAGCGCTCGTTGATACGTCCGGACCAGGTTATGTATCTGATGGACTGCGATTCCCATATGAGTCTCCCGGGCGCGATTGGTTAGATGTGCCGCTCAATCGTCCCTGAGTCCGAGGAGAACGCGCCATTCCATCGGCGCAATCCTTGTAGCCGTTGGCGTGTCTTGGCGGCTTCATCAAGCAGTGAAGCCAAGCCTGCCTGGGCTACCGTAATCTGTTCTGCAATCGTGCGATCGACTGTCAGCACATATGTCCTATGCTCGGGGGAGAGGGCTTCTTGGGAGAGGAGATGCTCTCGTAATTGAAGGTAGTGCTCCACCCTATTCCATTCCCCTCGCGTTGCTGCCAATCCCGCCGCCTCGGTGACAGCCTTGATCGTATGCAGATCCTTGTCGGAGGCTGGTTCCATGTGATTAACGGGCCAACGCCAATGGGGCCTGCTGTTGCGCTGCGACCTCTCTCCAGGCTTCCCGCAGGGTTGTGAGACAACGCGCGGGCCCATCGAGCCGAGTGCTCATATGTTTGGCATTGGCTTCGACAAGCTCGCTTAGCATGTAGTCGTAGAGGCGATGCAACGACTTTGCAATGTCTCCCCCCTGCTCGTAATCCAACACGCTGTCGAGCTCCCCAATAATTGAGATAGCCCGGCCTATGAATCGCGCTTTGTCCGACAAGTTGTTGGTTTCAATGGCGCGACGCGTCAATTCGATAGATTGGATGGCGGCATCATAGAGTAAGACCACGATCTGTACCCGTGAAGAGGTGAGGATCTGGGTTTGCTGATACTGCTGGGCGTATTGTGCGACCATAGGTGTGTGTATCCCCTACTGCGTGATGAGCTCAGTTCCCACTCGAGGAATTGGATTGGAGTGAACTGCTTTGGCTCTGGAGACGTCTGAGGAGACCATCCAGCGCCGCATATTGTGCCTTGAGCCGGTCTTCGTATTTGGTGACGGCATCTTCTTTTCTCAGTATGTCTGCGGACAGACTGGTAATTTGCTTGGCGAGTCCATTTTTACGCAATGTCAATTGACCGGATGCGACATTGGTCAACGAGTCCACCGCTGTATTGAGCAACTGCGCGATCCCGGCACTCCCGGTCTGATTGATAAAGAGGGTTCGGACATTGCTGTAACTCGCACTCAAGGCGGTATCCAGCTTCGCTTCATCAACGGTGACAGTCCCCTCTCGGTCCGTCTTGAATCCCAGTGCTCCGAGGGTATTCAGGGAGCCCGCACCGGCTATAGAGGAAGACAAGGCCGTACGAATCTGGGAGATGACGCCGCGAGCGGTGGGTTCTCCAAAAAAGTTGCCGCCCTTTTTTGTCGCTACATCGTACGTCGTCCGCTCGTTGATATACTTCAGGACTTCGTTATAGGCGGTCGCCAGCCCTTTGATATTCTCTTTCACCGCGGTCACATCACGGCTGACATTGACTTGAACGGTTGACGTCCCGGTTGTCTCCAGCAAGGTGAGGGTGACGCCGGCGATGGCGTCGGAGATGGCATTGGTGCTTCGTGTCACCGTGACGGGGTTCAGCGCAGGGTCTCCGATAATGGCAATGGCATCTTGAGCGGCTTGCAGCGTATCGATGCCGCCGGTTCCGCTGCCATTGATGAAATCCAGAGTCGTATTGTCGGCCACGAGGGTGATGCCGTTGGAGGCTCCGGTGGTCGAGGACGTGAGGACGAGCCGATAGGCCGGAGTGGTATCCGTTCCGGTATTGATAAGCGATGCCGTCGCGCCGGCGCCGAGGTCATTAATCGAACTTTTGAGGTCTTCCAGTGTCGCCGTGTCGCTGAGTGTCACCGTTTGGTCGGCTCCGCTGCCGACTTTGAATGTAAAGGTACCTGACGCCCCTCCGACGATATCGGTCGTCGTCGTGGCGACGGTTTTGGCGGCTTTGTTCGTGATTTGATTGGACTGCGCGAGTTGGGTGATCTTGAGCGAGTACGTGCCCGATGTGGCAGTGGAGGAGCCGACGGCGCTCAACGCACTGGTATCGGACACGCTCGTCGTCGTCCGGTCAAACGAGGTCGAGAGCCGCAGCTTATCCGCGGCGCTCTGGAGGCCGATCAGTTTGGTGCTCAGCGTCGCGTAATCGGTCGACTTTGAGCCGAGGGCGCCTTTTTTTTCGGTCAGGCTGTCAACCGGCAGGTGTGCGACCTTGACCAGTTGTTCAACCACTTTCCCGAAATCAAGCCCATTCCCCAGCCCGCCGAAGCTGATGGTCGCCATGTCTCGTGTCCCTCACAGGCTCAGGCCTGCTCCTTGAGCAGGATGCCCTTTGAGCTGTTGAAGAATTTCGCCAGTTCAAGCACTTCTTTCGGCGGGAACTGGCGGATGACTTCTCCGGAATCTTTTTCGATGACTTTGACGATCACCCGATCAGTCGACTCATCGATTTCAAACTTCAGATTCGTATCGTGTGCCTGGATATCTTCACTGACCTTAGCCACCGCCTGTTCGAGGGTCGTCCGATCGATCGGGGCGGTTGACTGGTTGTCGGTATCAGATTGCGTCCGTGCGGCAGTCGGCTGTTTGGCCGCTGCATGATCCGGTTCACCCCCGCGGGCGGGTGTGGTCAGGAGATCTGCTTTGCCGGTTACTGATGTAATCATGGCAGCCTCCGTGTGAACCTAGGGTGGGGGCGGCCGCTCATGAGGAGCGGCCGCCCCCGGCGATTACTACCTCTGCAGCAAGGCCAAGGCCTGTTGCGGGAGGTTGTTGGCCTGCGCCAAAACCGAGATGCCGGTTTGCACCAGGATCTGGTTCTTGGTGAATACCGACGTTTCATGGGCGATATCCGCATCGCGGATGCGCGACTCGGCGGCGGTGAGGTTTTCGCTCGTCACCTGCAGGTTCGCAATGGTCGCCTCGAAGCGGTTCTGAATTGAACCGTATTCGGCGCGGGCGGTTGCGATGGCGCTGATCGCGTTATCGATGTTGGCCAGCGCGCTCGTGGCATTGGCTGACGTGGACACGTTCACTGAGCTGATCCCCAATGACGAGGTGGTGATGTCATTGAGATCGAGGCTGAGCGTGTTGCCTGATCCGCTTCTGAACCCAATGGCGATCGAGAAGCTGATGGTGCTGCCGCTGGTCAGGGCCTGACCGTTGAATTCGGTGACCTGCGCGATACGGTCGATTTCCGACCGCAACGCCACGAATTCCTGATCGATATACGACCGCTCCGTGTTGCCGACCGTACCGCTGGCCGACTGAGAGGATAATTCCCGAAGCCGAGACAGGAGGTTTCCGATGGTCGAGGCGGCGCCGTCGGCGATCTGCGTCAAGCTGATACCGTCCGAGGAGTTCCGGACGGATTGGTTGATGCTGCGGATCTGCGCCCGCAAGGATTCGGACAGTCCGAGGCCGGCGGCATCGTCCGCGGCTCGCGTAATCCGAAGGCCGGATGAGAGACGCTCGACCGAGCGTCCCAATTGGTTGGTGCTGACCGACAAATTCCGCTGGGCGGAAATTGATGCCGGGTTGTTGTTGATAATTAGTGCCATGGATGCTTCCTCCTTGCCGACTGCTGTGCTGTACGTGCCTCGCTTCCGCGTCCGTGCAGAAGCGTCTTACCCCTCTACGCCTAGAGAGCGGTTGCATCCCTTATCGGAGGATACCCCTAAGACTTGAGAGGCCCGAAGCAACTGCGGTGAACACCACGCGTCGACAGAAACCGAACGTAATGAACACATCGATCATCCTAAGACTCCAACCTGGGCGCGAGTTCATATTCAAGGAGATCGGCCACGCGAATGAGGTCTCGTTGGGCTCGCGCATCCAATAAAGCCTGCACCCAGGGGGTCATGGCACGATCAGGATGCGTTTGTGCTGGCTTGGATTCCACCAGTTCGAGATAGTCCGCGAGTTTGCCAAGCCAAGCATCCAATGACGTGAGCCGTTCGTCTCCCATGCGGATATGCGAGGCAAGCTCCTGTGCCTCATTGCGGAGGAGCTTAGCGTAGTGCTGAATGGTTGACGCGGCACCGCGCATCACCTCATCCATGGTTTGGGAAATGGCTTGGAGGTGTGTAAAGCGCGCGATCGGCTCACCTAAGAAGACCGAATCCAAATCGCGATCTGTAATTGTGCGCTGATCTACGGTCAAGGACGTGATCAGGCGTGAGCGGGCATGAGCTTTTTCGCTGATATCTGCCAACACGTCGCCAAGGCTGAGTGCTTTGACGACTTCCCACTGGTCTTGATCGAGCATGACATGCATAACGTCTCTCCTTCTTGACTACACGAGATAGGCTGGAGCAATCCGGCCACTATCCTGAATGGGCAACTGGCGAATCAGTGAACATTGCTAATCGCCTCGGTGTGGACTTCGAGGGACTCTGAGTCAGATATCGATGTATTTCTGTGAGATGCCGCCTCCATTGCCGGTACGCCAAGGCATGATGCCGGGCCATACGATCGAGTCCCCTGACATGATCATGGTGAATGGAGCGCACGAACGAGGTCGTCACCGGGGAACTGGCGACATGGGCCATTCCCAGGTGTACGACGCGTTCACGCAGCGCGGTTTGCTCCCGTTGAAGAGCCTGCAGCGAACCGGGTGATTGAGCAACCTGTGTGGCTGCCTGCACAATGGCATCTGCTTGGCGGCAGAGTCGGTCTATGTCCGGCATCATGCCTGCCAGGTGTCGTGCCGCAGCGGCGGCATTCTGAGGCACGGTCGAGTCCACCGGGATGCGGCTGGCGGTATGGGTCAGGGTTTCATACCAGTAACGTCTCCAATACCGGCTGTACCAGTCGAGGTCTGAGGACTCTTCGGTTCCTACCGCGCAATAGCCGCCCAACTGATCTTCGTCGACGGACGAGCGATAAAGCCGGTAGCCGGGCGCCGCCGAGGGGCACTCTCCATTGTCCAGCACATGCAAGAGCAAATCCGCCACCATGGTTACTGGAAGACGATCCTTACAGCTTTGATGGGCGCACACCTGGTCAAATCCGCAGGGGGCGCATTCAAGCTCCGGCTGCACGACCCAATGCCCTGCTCCATAGGGACCGGTCTCTCGAAAATCCACGTGACCGACGGAGAGATCAATCACCGGCACCTGAACACCGACGGCCAGATGCATCGGCCCTGTGTCGTTGGTTAGCAGAAGACGGCACTCCGCGAGCAAACCCACCAACTGCTCCAGTGTCGTGAGTCCTGCCGCATTCAGGACGGGATTGAGTCCTCCGGCCTCCCGATAGACTCGTACGACCTGTGCGATCGTGTCTTGTTCGGCCGGTGTTCCAACGAGGACGATTCCGCCCTTCCATCGTGCGCTCAGGTGTGCCAGCGTGCGCCCGAAATGCTCGGGCCGCCAGGCTTTCATGACGTCACTCGCTCCGGCTTGCACCGCAATCCACTCTTGAGACGTTTCCGGCGCAGCGGCGAGGAAGCGTTGCGCCCATTCACGAGTGGCGGTCGTCACTTGCACCGACAATGGCGCATAGGTTCCCGGCCCGCTTCCTCCCAAGGCATAGACATCGACAAGGTTGAATCGATTCATGGCGCGGAAATGATGCATGTCGGTGAAATACGCCATCCAGGGATTCTCGATCACGCTCTCCCCGTCCCAGGCGCATCGGGCCCCGCGGATATCCGGCGCGCCGATGTACGAAGCCAACAACGCGCTCGGACGATTGAAGGTGAGGTTGATGATGCGATTGTAGCGTCTGTCCACCAATGGGCGAGCCCAGGCGGCGAGGTCGGCATAGAGCGCGGTGACACTTTTGACGGCCGCGCGGCTGTCATCAATCAGGGCATGGAAGTCGTAGGTGATAATGTCCCGGAGCCCAGGCAGCAAGGACGCGACGGCGGCAAACCGGCGATCTATGATCACATCGACCGCGACGCCCGGCCATTCTTCTTGCAGCCGGGACAGCAAGGTCCCCATTTGGACCAGGTCGCCCATCCGCGTGATATTTAGGATCAACACCTGACGGTTCATACCATGTCCCGGGTTTCAGTCCGATAACTTTCCAGCATGAGAATGAGCAGGTCTTCACGGCTGAGTTCTGTGCGAGGCCCGCGGGCGCGAATCTGTGCGGCCAGATCCTTCAGCTCGACCCGCTGATCGGGCGAGAATTGCCGCAGCATCGGCGTCAGTTCAGACGGCGTGGTCGTCTGTGCGGCGAGAACTTCCGCAGTCCGCTCCCCTCGAAGGATCGAACCCAATCGATCGGGTTCCCGCATGCCCAATTCGGCCAGCAGGTCCTTCATGCGATGTACGTAGGTATGCTGCCGCAAGACCCGCTGGCGAGCCGCGTCGGCAATGGTACGGCGACCAACCGGATCTCGAAGCCAGGTCCTGATCAGGGAAGGCACTTCGTCGGTGCCTTCGAAACTGACCATCTCGTCTTCGGTAAAGCACTCGGGAAGAAGTGCCCGTTGATCGACGAGCTGGAAGGCGCCGGCCGCGGCTAGTTCAAATGTTCGGGGATTCACAAAGTCTGCCGCAGGGTCCAGGCCATCACCGGTATTCGAGTGGAGATTCAAGTTGATTGCCGTGGCGTTAAACACTTTGAGACATGTATCGGTGTCGATCCGCGCACCGTTTCGCTGTAAGACAGACGCCATCGCATCGGCGCCCTCCCATTCATTCCCCCACACCTTGAATGTCCAGTCCTTGCTGATCCAACGAGGGAGTACCGCTCGGCGATTGGCGTATCCGGCCCCGACAAATGACAGATCCGATCCGAATTCCAGTTGGTCGTTCGTCGCCAAGGTGAGAGGGCGATGGACGGACGGATCCGCGGCCATGGGCAGGTAGCTGACATGAGGCGCGCCGGCCCGCCGGAGGGCCTCGTGACAGTCTTTCTGTTGGATGGTGAACCAATAATCGTATCCGGGAGCGAGTTGCTGCCAGTACGTCAAGTGGCGATAGTTTTCGACGAACCACATGGCCGTTATGAACTTCTTCCGGCGCAGATGCTCCAGCGCCCCGAGTGACATGGGGGCTTGGGCCATAGCCAGGACGAGATCCGGAGGATCCTCCGAGAGCTCAGTCAGCGTTCCCATGCTGAGCACATCGGCAAACCGGCTCTGCATCGAGAGACGATGACGGGGATCGCGGAACGTATTGAAGCGCTCATAGCTGGCGTGATGGATACTGTGGTCCACCCAACTCACCCGATGACCGAGGGATTCAAGGGCCCGCACGACATACTGCGTGATCGGCAATGAGCCCCCATAGATCGGCCCTACGACAGCCACATGCAGACGTCCATGCTGGCGTGTCGCCAGGAGCCGGCGCAGTTCAACATCGAGAGCCTGGTGTTGTGCCGCATAGGGACGCGCCGCCGGGGCATAGGTGAAGAAGCGGAACGGGGCTGATTTGGACGCGAGTTGCGTCGCCATTTCATCGGCGCTGCCCCAAATCCATTCAATGGCGTTAAACCAGGGACCCAAAGGGCGGACGGCCAGTGCATCCTTGAAGGCCGCAATGTCGGCGATCACGACGGCCAGTCGCGCTCCAGCAGGCTTCGATGCGACTAAGGCCTCGACGTGATACAGCAGTCCTACGCCAAGCACCACGCCTAGTTCTCCGGCGTGCCATTCTTTGGCTTGCAAAGCGGCCCATGACTGAGCTTCCTTTCTCGGGTCGTAGGCACTGTGAATCCATTGTCCGTCTTGCGTGGCAGACGGGCTGCCCTCTCGGGACGGTGCGATGGTGAGTACCCCTCCAGCGTTTTCTGTCACTGCCGAAACCAGATCCGGGAAGGTCTTTCGAATGCCGTCGAGATGTGTCTGTAGAAGATTCATGCGCTCCTCATACCGGCATGGCGTGCGACAGCTCATGCCACAGGGCTTCACGTTCCCGGGGCGGTGCCGAGGATTCCCCGGCTTCGCTGTAGTAGGTGCCCCACTCATCGGTGTGACTGGTCCATTGTGACCATTGGGTCTGTGTTCGAGGGGACTCGTTCAAGAGCACATCCAGAGTCGGCTCGATGGGCCACGTGGTCGGGACTACGGGGCCACCATCTTCGCTCTGGGCTTGCCAAATGCGGTGGCCTGAGCCATACGGGCCGGTCTCGTGCACCCGGGCTTGTGCGAAATACCATCCAAGGGTCGGCGTGCCGACCGCGGCGGCCAGGTGCACGGGCCCTGTATCTGAACCAATGACGTGATGACAACGGGTGAGCGTTTGCGCGAGCTCATGAATGGTTGTCTGTCCGGTGATGTCCCAGATGCGCCCTAGAATCGATGGTGGTAGCGTCTGCTGGATGTCCCGCGCGCGCTCACATTCCGCTCCGTGGCCGATCAAGACGACACGTCCTCTTGGGAGCACCGCCAGGAACCGCACAATCCATGTACGCCAGACGTCAACAGGTACTAGGCGGGCCGGATCCCCTGCTCCGACAATGATCCCAATCCATGGCCCGCCGCCTCGCCCGATTTCTTCCAGATTGCGCGAGGGTGAGACGAGTGGCGTCAAACAGCGCGGAGGCGTTCCCGGAGGGATGAGGCCGCACATGCCGCAAAACGCATCCGATAAATGAATCCGATTTGATCGGCGAGTCCGCGCAATCTCCCGGATATAGGCGGCCCAGGGTGTCAGCTGCTCACTCAGCGGTCCCTGGGCGAGCGGTCCGACACACTCTTTTGCCAGCAGCGCACCAGCTACGATGGCCCGGGTGTGCTGATTGAGAACGAACGCCCGATCGTAGATGTGAGGACAGAGGGCGCCGAGCTCATGTTCGATCTCTTCCCGCTGGTCCGGCTGGATGCCTTGTGTGGCACGAGCCGCCCAGCGATGCCATCGGGATCCGTCCCATCCGATCACTCGATCGAGCCCTGGAATCAGGGTCCCAAGGTCCCGAAGCGGCTCAGGACAGAGAAGGTCGATGGTGTCGCGAGGAGATTGCTTTCGCAACGCGGTAATCATCGGCATCGTTTGCACGAGATCGCCGAGTCGCGCCAGCTGTATGACAAGCGTTCTGGACATACTTTCCTAGGCGTTGGACACATTCATCGCCAACACACTCTCTTGGGCGGCTATGGCCTGTCCTAGTTCAACCAATCCCTCGTACGTGGGAGCCAACGCGCGTAGCTGGTCATATTCCTGACGCGACGCGTCCACCTGATCAGCCCGCAGTAAGACTCCGGCGTAAGCGAATCGGACCGACAAATCACTGGGGTTCCGCGCGAGATAGTTGTGAAGCTGAACGCTTAACTCACGCCAGCGGTTTTGTGCGGTGCCCGCCCGCAGCAACCAATGAATCACGTTGGCGTCGTCAGGGTTTTCCGCGAGGACCCGCAGGAAGGTCTGCCATGCTCCCTGCGGATAGGCGCGTCCCATCGACGCCATGCCAATTCCCATGAGGCACTTCTTGCGATTGGCTCCCTGATTGAGCGCCGTGGTAAAGGCAATTTCAGCTTCGCGGTATTGTTCCCGCTGCATATGGAGAATAGCGCGAAGGAGCAGTGCCTCAGCATGGGTGGGATATTGCTTGAGCAACGCATCAACACGGCTTGAAGCCATCGCGAGTTGACCGCCGGCTAGTGCGGCACGAATCTCCTCCAGCTCGCGAAATGCCGGATCATTCAGGCTTTCAACCCGGCGTCGATACTCCTCGGCAACGCGTGGCAGTTTCATGGCCTTTGCCACAGATGCCGCCCATTGCAGAATGGACGGGTCGGCCGGCCACTCCGCATACCGTTTCAGTACTGCCTCAACTGTTGTCCAGTCCTGGTCATGCGCCGCCCGTTGCATGGATGAGACGAGATCCCAGGCCTGTCGCTCTTGAGTGCTGTCGATCAGATGGAGCTTATACGAAGTGATTCCATTCTGATCCTCTCCGACGGCTTTGTAGCCGTCCCCTGCGTAGATGCTGTCGTCATCGACCAGCCACCAACAGTGCCCCCAACGCTGCTGCAAGCGGTGTGCATTCGCCTGGTCGTGTTCTTTGCGGCCCGGCGTTTGACTTTCCAGGTGATACAAGACGCTGCGAGGCTGGTAGACAATGCGGCCTTGTTTCTCCCGTACTCTCAGGCAGAGATCGACATCTTCAAATCCATTCAGGAAGCCTTCATCGAACCCGCCGAGTTCAGCAAAGACAGAGCGGCGGATCAGGAGACAGGCAGCGGTCACGGCGTTCAATTCTCGCCGTTTATTCACGGCTGGATGATCGGCCGCGAAGCCATTATAGATATGGTAGGGCGTGAGATTATTGCGGTCGATTGCCACGCCGGCATGCTGTGTTGTGCCGTCCTGATACAGCAGTTTGCTGCCGACAACGGTGACGTCTGAGTGTGTTCGTACCTCATCGACTAACGCGCTCAACCAACCTGCGAGTGGAATCGTATCGTTGTTCAGAAACACGAGATACTCGCCTGTGGCGATAGCCGCTCCCTGGTTGCAGGCCTTGGCAAAACCCAGGTTCTCGTTGTTGGTGATGGTCCGGACATCGCCACCCAACGACGAGAGAAGCTGAGGCGTGCTGTCGGTCGAATGATTATCGACGACGATCAGTTCAAACGAAACATCCTCCGTCGCCGGACCAAGGGCGACCAGACACTGCTGAGTCAGTTCGGCCTTATTCCACACGGGGATGATGATGGAACAGGTAAAGCGTTTTGGGGCTTGGGTACGCTTGAGGTCCCGGAGGCGGTTCTGCTGTCCTTCGAACACGGCGGGGTATTTGGCTGCATAGGGCGCATACTTGCGATAGATTATTTCAGTGGTTCTCAAAAAGGCTTCCCGCGATTGGCTGGTCATCGAGGAGCCGTCGACGCGCCACGTGAATTTGGCCGTGGTCTTGGGAATATGAGTAAAAGGATAGCGGGTGGCCATACGGATCCAGAGATCCCAATCCTCATGCACAAAGAGACTCTCGTCGAAACAGCCGACTTCATCCAGGCATGCCCGCGCATGCATGACACAGAGGACGGGAATGTAATTGCCGATGAGGAGCTGGTGGGGATTAAATTCGTCTGCATAGGGCTGGTCACGGGCGATTTCCGAGATTGTCTCGCCGACGATCTGTTCATGGACCCGCCAGGCATCGGTGTAGGCCACTTTGCAATCACCGGTCTCTAATTGAGCGACCAGTGTGCGGAGATGATCCGGAAGAAAGCGGTCGTCGTCATCGAGGTAGCAGACATACGTACCCGTGGCGTGGCGGAGGCCGGTGTTGCGTGAGGCAGCCAGGCCTCGGTTACGATCATGATTGATCAGTGTGATGCGTCCGTCATGATTGAATGCGGCGATGACCGGTTCCACCGGCGTGGCGCCGTCGTTGACCACAATGATCTGGAAGTCTCTGAAATCCTGAGCGAGGACACTGGCCAGCGCAGTCCGGAGTCGATCAGGCCGATTGTACGTGGGGATGATCACGCTGACCTTTGGCGTGCGATTCACCGCCTGGCGCTGGACAAGCGAGTCCTCCGCCTCCCGCTGCGCCACCCAAACCTGGTAGATCGGCAGCAGGTTCATCGTCTTCAGATCATGCGGGGTGGGTGCTGGAATGTAGCGAAGATTTGGGATCTCAACGTAGATCCGTTCCAGCCCCAACGGAGTCAGACCCTGAGCTATAAAATGTTCCTCGAGGTGCTGTTCAGTAATCCAGTCTTCGACCGGCTGGCAAGGGGGCGAGATGGTCTTCCATCGTTCCCACATTTCTCCCCGGGGAGTGGTGAGGATGACATACCCCTCCGGGGTCAGCAGTTGTTTTAGCTCGTTCAGAAAGGCCCGTTTCTGTGGATCCGGCACATGTTCAATCACCTCGGAGCAGAGCACGACATCATAAGGGGCAAAGTCTGGTCGCGTGAGGACCGTCTCGGCTGTGCCTGCCTCGAAGCGAATGTGAGGGAACATCTTGCGGGCATGATCGATGACTCCTGCCACCGGCTCTACGCCCTCAACGATCCCGTATTGTGATGCCAGATTGCTCAGCCATCCTCGTCCGCAGCCGACCTCCAGTATGCGGAGGGTCCCATCTGGATGAGCGGTCTTGAACCGACGGAGGATGTATTCCATGAAGCTGGCGATCTTCGACCACCGTGCGGCTTCGTCCTGATTGGGTTCGGGCGTTGACCACGCCTGGCTCTTGACAAACATGTTCACATAAAACTGATCCTGATCCATTCGGTCCTCTTGTGCTGGTGTGGCACGGGTGTGCATTGGGAGTGGTGTGTCAGAAGGGGTGCCCGACTGTGTATTCGGTAGTGATGAGGCCGAAGCGTTGGCATTGCTCTGAAGCGACGGTGCCGATACCGCGGCCATGAGCGAACGGAAGCGGGCCCGCAGGGCGTCGCGTGTACGGGCAATCGCGTCTGGAGTCTCGAAGGATGTGGTCAGGCGTCCGTTGCGAATCAACTCTACCCACCCGGCCAGAACCGACTCCCACTGGTAGCAGGCTTTCCAGTGGTCGTAGCCAGACTGCGCTAACTGTGCGCGATATTCCGGATGGGCCATCAACACTTCGACGGCTTTCCGGAACTCCTGCAGAGGAAGAATCAAACCTCCCGCCTGCTCCTTGGCCGTGCCACAGCCGGGGGTGGCGAGCCAGGGGCGCCGCAGGCTCATTGCTTCCAAGAGGCATAGCGGTGAGACTTCTGCATCGGATGACAGGACCACAAGGTCTGCTGCCTGCAATGCTGCGGCGACTCCCTCCCGATTCAGTCCTGGGATATAGAGGATGTCCGGTCGAGTCGAGAAGGCCTGTTGTACTTCTGCGACATAGTCGGTTTCGTGTGTCGGATGGCCCACGACGACCAACATGGTTCGTGGCGGCAATTGTTCAAGCGAGTTGATCAGGCCAAGATGATTCTTGATTCGATACAGATTGGCCACGTGCACGATGAGGAAACGATCTGTTCCGATGTGGTATTTCTGTCTAAAATCAAAAGACGGCCTCAGCGTGGTTGTGCCGTTCGGGATGATGGTGGCCGGAATCCCCGTCTCCCGACAGAAGCGGGCATCGAGCGTCTCATGCCCGAGTGCGATGATAGCCGTCGTCTGTTCCATCAGTTGTTTTAAAAGTGAGGCGACGACTGGGCGTTGCTGGATAAAGTCGTAACCCTCCTGGTTGATGGTGGGCTGGAACACGATGCGCCGGTTCTTTAGGTCCTGTAGCTCTAGGATGGCGTAGAACAACGCATTGATGGGGGAGCCCAGCAAGATACAGGCGTCGTAGCGATTCGACCCAACCAGGTGCTTCACCTGGTTGGCTGCGGTAGGAATACCGTTCGTCATCTGTTCCGAGGGGGCAAGCTGGATGATGTCGATGCCCCGATAGCTATCCATCGTTCGGTCAGTCTGTTCATAGCAGGCGACTTGCACATGGAATCCTGCGGCAATCAAACCCGCTCCCAGATCCTCCGCTACCGTTTCGACGCCACCGACCGACGGCCAGAAATATGGCGTCACGATCAGCACCTGGCTTGGTGAATCGGGGTGCTGCGGCGGCATCTTGGCTTGGGGCTGACCCTGCTGTCGAGCGGCCGGTGCTGCTACAGAGGGCTGGGCGGGCACTGACGCACGAGTCCACCGGACTTGCTCAAAAGGAATCGGCGGGTTGTGCAGCGGGGCTGCAGTGAGGCCGGGATCATAAGTTTGGGACACCGGCGGGGTATTTTTGAAGAGTCGCCCGAAGATCTCCAGCTCTTTCAAATTGTACGCACGTGCGTCTTTTTCCCGGTCTGGCACCCTCGGGGCATCGATGATTCCATGCGCAGCTCCGAGGAGGGCAAATAATTGCAGAATGTCGCCGGTCTCGCGAAACTTATCGGCTTTGCGGTGAATATCCGAGGTCAATAGATTCCACTGCCGAATGTCCTTTTCGTACATCGTTTTGTAGCGGCGGTAGATGCTTTCGGGCGTGTACGTGGTGCCGTGCCGTCCAAGGATGTCGGGATGTAGGATCCAGCGAATCCCCTGCTCTCCCATTTGATCCAGCAGGTTCATTTCACTGGCCTTCAGATCCTGGAACGACACCCGCTTCAACAACTCGGTCCGGTAGATCTTGATGCCTTGGATCGGGCATTCCCGGTCCTCGTCAAACAGATGGAAACAGATCATGCCGACTTCAGGCGGCGCTTGGACGATCTGGCGTTCCATTCGGCTGACCGCGTCCGGATGCAGGACCATGTCTTCATCGACTTGAATGAAGAAGGGGGTCATACAGCGAGTAATCATTTCCTGAGCGGCGGCACTGAAGGGACTCACATTGCGGATAATCTCCAACTTGAATGGATGACCTTCCTGTTTGTCGAGTGCTTCCATGCATGATTGAAAGGCCGGGTCGTCTACGGTCAGTACGAATACCGTTGTTGATGGTGTGGAGGAAGAAGAACGTGACTCTCCGCTGAGTGGCTCGGAGAGAATCTCCGGCTGGGAGGGGGAATCGCCGGCGGCGGTTCTCTTGAAATGGGCCGCGCCCATTCCGGATGAGTATCCGATGCCATAGTCCGGCTGTTGCCCCGTCTCAATCCAGCTTAGAGTCTGAGCCATCCGGTGCTCACTGGTGTGGTATGCCCGGAGCTTCCGTTGGGCCTTCCGCGCGATGGCGCCTGCGAATGTATCGTCGTGGATAACCCGGTCGAGCAGGTCTCTGAGGGAATCCGGACTATCAGGAGAAAAGAATAGAATGTCTTCTCCTTCGGTAAACAGGGCGTTATTCAGCGGGTGGTGCGGGACGGCGTAGGACAACACAGGGCGTCCTGCTGCCATCCCTTCATAGACGCGACCACCGAAAAACTTTGCCAGACTCGGTAAATTGACAATGGCCGCCCACTGTGGGAGCTGAGCCATCCACTGGGTGAACTCAGTTTCGCGGATAAGTCTTAAAGTATCGGCATACTCTGACATCTGTCCCCGCGTGATGGGGTTATGACTGGACAGCCTTTCGGACATCGTCCTTTGCAACTGATCAAACTGTTGCTGTGGACGGGTCTGAGGCGACGCCGGGCTGACAAAGCTCAAGTGTTTCTGGAGGGTATCATGAGTCACCCATTGCTTGCGTGGTCCATAGGGCTGCCCGTGAAACACGCCGCGCCGGTGCACAGGGGGACGTTCAGGAGATGAGATGAACCGTGTAGGCACCATGGTGGGCCACCATAGCGTCTGAATAGGCATGCGCGAGGCGAGACTCTCCACATCCCGTTCGTCAGGAAGCAGCGCGTGCGTAAACGCCAGCAGTTGTTTGTCTACGAGACCCTGCCTGGTTCGAAGATGGCTGGCCCAGGCATAGTCCTCTTCTTCATAGACGAGCGACTCCATGACAATGCCCACGCGAACGGGTGCCAAGCCGGTGATCCATTCAAGGACTGTGGGATCGAGCGGCGAATGGACGAGCCACACCCACACTTGATCGAATTGCCGGCCGGCGACGGCTTGTCTTGCATGGGTCAGCCAGGATTCTGTCGAGAACGAGGCGTTGGCCATGAGCGGAATCGTCGTGCAGGTGGCGCCGTTGGCGCGCAAGCCTTCAGCGACTCCGAAGCAGGCCGGGTATGTCCAGGCACGAGCCTGTGCCCAGTCTGGAAATTCGAGTTGAATGAGGAGGATGTGTGGTTGTGATCGTGTCACGGTGTCTATTCCGTCAATATTATTGAGACAATGCTAGCCATTAGGACTGCCGGGTGTGCCGTAGTGCCCGGCCGGTGCCGGAGTGGTTCTCGATCGTGAGGCAATCTGCAACAAGGGCATTGCAGCCGTTCCTTGGACTCCTGACCCGGTCGAACCTGAGAATCCAGCGGCTGTCGTGAGTTCCGGGCCCTCCACGATGCTGAATCCGCCGTCGCCGAGGCTGACCAGCTGCTCCCCGACCTGTTTCCCAGATCGTTTGAACAGCTTTTGGGAAAGCAGCCGCGCGACGCGAATCAGCATGAGCGTTCCGCCGATAACCCCATGCTTCTGCAGCATGGGAATCCAGCGCCACGGGGCCGAGTAAATACTCACAAACCCTTCGTTCTGCAGATCAATAAGATCGCGGGGCGAGAGGTCTCCGACCGTTGTGACGGCTGACCCGTAACGGCGATATTCCGAGAAGTCTTTCGTCATGAGCTTCACGCCCTTGTCACCCTTCACGGCGAGTTCATGAAATTCAGTGCCCGGATAGGGAACGGCAATCGCAAAGTTGGCTTGTTTGACTTCCCGCGCGTTCCGCAAGAAGGTTAACGTCGCCATGACAGTGTCCCTCGTTTCACCCGGGAGGCCGATCATGACGGAGTTCAGCGCTTCGACTCCGTACTTATTACAGATGCCATTTGCCTTGACGTAATGTTCGAGCGGTACTTGCTTCTTCATCGTCCTGCGGATTTCCGGATCGACCGTTTCCAACCCGAACGACAGCCGGATCAATCCACTCTTCACCAGACGGGCAATGACCTCAGCCTCAACTAGATTGGCTCTGGTGCTTCCTTCAAAGGTAATCTCCAGCTTCTCCTGGGTGATGAGCTCGGCAATTTCGAGAATGTGTTCCTTCCACAACGTCATGACATCGTCGACGATGTAGAAGTGGCGGGTGCCGAACTGTTCAACGACCTGCTTCATCTCATTGACGACGGAGCGCGGCGACCGGACTCGCATCTCGGTGGTTTTCAGAGCTTCCGATGCACAGAAGATGCATTTCCACGGACAGCCGCGCATGGTTTGGATAGAGGTGAACGGCAAGCGTCCCCGCAAGGTGCCGAGTTTATAGCGTGACATGTCCAGCCGATGCCGGGCCGGCGCCGGCAAGGCATCCAGGTCTGTGATGTCTGCCGGTTGACCGGTCGACACCAGTTCGCCGTTTCGCCTGAAAATGATCCCGGCGACGTTCGAGAGATCCCCGCCCTGCCCGAGCTGGTTCAAAAACTGCGGCCATGACTCCTCGGCTTCGCCGACAAAGGCGTAATCGAATGCCGGGAGCAATGCTTCTTCCTTCATGATGGTGATATGCGGCCCGCCGACGACGATAGGAATCTGAGGCGCGATACGCTTGATGCCTTCGGCCACGGCTTTGCTGATATGGAAGAACGGGCTCGTTGCGGTGAATCCAATCACATCAGGCTTCAGCGCCACGGCACGCTGGACCATGGCGTCCAGAGTAATCTGCTCGGCCTCCCCGTCCATGATCGTCACATCGTGACCATGCTGTTCGGCAATCGCGGCCAGTAAGGCAAGATTCAGCGGCGGCCAGGTTGAATTACGCCGCGCAAAGTGACCGAATAACCCATAAACACCGGTCCAGGAGGGGTAGAGTAAGAGCACCTTCATCGGGCACCTCGCATCGGTTCAGCTAGGATAGTCATCACCGTCATTCTGATCACGGCTGCTGCGCTTTCACGACGTCGGGATATTCCGGATTCATCCATCCCTCGGCCGGTTCGATCGTCATGTTCTTGCGGAACTCATCGCGCGGGAGATAGGGATACATATCTTCGATGGGTGTCTTCCATCCGAAGATTCTCGGCTCATAGGTGTGATACTCGTGCATGTCCACATCGCAGACGACCGGTCCATCGAATTGCAGCACTTCTTCGATCTTGGCATCCATCTCGGCGTGATTGGCGATGGTCACGGTCTTGATGCCATAGGCCTGCGTGAGTTTCATGAAGTCCGGAGGCCGGTAGCCCTTGGGTCCGCAGGCCTCGGCGCGGCCCTGGAAATTTGTTTCCTGGTAGGCTTTGGTGATGCCGTAAATATGATTATTCAGGATGAAGGTTTTGACCTTTACTCCGTAATTCACGAAGGTCTGCAGTTCTTGAGGATTCATGTTGAACCCCCCATCGCCGATCGTGCAGACGACTTGGCGTGACGGATCGGCAAACCAGGCGCCCATGGCACCGGCAAATGAGAAGCCCATGGGGGAATTGCCGTTGTTCGTCAGGTTCCGTTGGCCATACTTGGTCTCGAAGGCATGGTTGCTGACGACGATATTGCCTCCGCAATCGCCGACAAGAATATCCGTCGCACCCATCTTTTCAGACAGACGCCGCATGAAGGCATAGGGGTGAACGCGCTCTCGTTGGGCAAAGAACTCCGGCCGGACGGGATCGTACTTCTGCTTCCACTCCATGACTTGATCCGTCCATCCCGCCCAGTTGCCGCACCCCTTCTTGCTGCGATCCAGTGCGGCGAACAGCCGGCGCGTGAACACCTTGGCATCGCAGAGAATATTGACGTCGAACGGCACCTGCTGGAATTTCCGCTGCACCATGGCCGGATCGATTTCCACGAGATACTTCTTGGCGTGGCGGGCAAAGCTCTGGACATTCCCGCCGGTGATGCGGCCTGAAATGCGGCTGCCGATCGAGAGCAAGAGGTCGCTATTCTGGATGCCGAAATTGCGTCCGGCGCCGCCATAGGTTCCGACACGGCCGCCGTAATATTCGTAGTCGGAAGAAATGACGTCCAACGCATTCCAGGTGGGAAAGCAGGGCATGTGTAAGCGCCGGCCGAGTTCGCGCACTTCATCCTGCGCATCAGCGAGTCGAACACCCCCTCCGATCAACATGACCGGTCGCTCCGCCGACCGCAGATCGGCCAGCAAGCGCTGAATCTGTGAATCCACGACTTCGACATCAAAACTGGCCGCCGCCGGCGCTTCGAACCCGATCAGCTGTTTCGCGTCGATCGTCGTTTTCTGGACATCCAGCGGAATATCGAGCAGCACCGGACCGGGACGGCCGTTCTGGCAAAGCCACAAGGCTTTTTCCAGTTCATACCGGACATCCTCCGGTTTCAGAATCATCTTGGCGTATTTCGTCACCGGCGCCGCCATCGCCACAATGTCCGTTTCTTGAAACCCGATTTGGCGGATAGACGGATCCGGACGGAGGAAGCGCGAATTGATCTGCCCGGTCATAAAGACACAAGGAATGGAATCGTAAAAACAATTGCCCATCGCCGTCAGCAGGTTCATGCCTCCCGGCCCGCTGGTGGCAATCGCGACTCCCGGCACACCTTTGACTTTGGCGTACGCTTCCGCGGCAAATCCCCCGGCCTGTTCATGCATGACGGCGACGTATTCGGTGGCCGCCGTTCGTGTGAAGGCGTCGATCAAATCGCCGTTGGCGGCGCCATACACGACAAACATCTTATCGATGCCACGCTCAGCCAGTGTATTGATGATGTAATCCGCAACTTTGATCATGCCTTCTCTCCCTAGGATCGTGGTTAGGCTGCCGGGGCCGCCGCCAGATCGTGGTGGCGACGGCGCACGTTGTGCGCGCACATGTCCGTGACATGCTGTACGACGCGAGGTCCGAAGGTCCGGTCGAGCATCGAGAGATAGCCGGGGTTCTGAAAATACTGCTGGAATGCCCGGTCTCTAAAATCTAACACCTGAGTCGCTGCCAGCTTGTCGGTCGGGAGCGGAAGCGTGTCGTAGGCGTGCTGCGAGTAGCCGATCCAGCCGGGTCCGCCGGCATCGTCCGGCAATGACCAGCCTTTCTCTCTTGCCTGGGCATACAACGGCGACCCCGGATAGGCCATGGCGCAATAAAAGTTGGCCCATTCGGTATTGAGGGCGAGCGCGAGATCCAGTGTTCCCTGCATGCTATCGACTGTGTCGTCTGGAAGGCCGAAGATGTAGTTGGCGGCGACATGGATACCGTGCGCCTGGATTTTCTTGACGGTATTCACGATCTCCGGCTCCCCGAAGCGTCCCTTCTCGACGCCGTCACGTACATGCTGACTGCCGGATTCGATACCCAGACCCAGCCAATGAAACCCTGCCGCTTTGAGTTTTTCGAGCACGTGATCCTGGACGGTATCGACGCGCGCATAGGCCCAGATATTGAGACGGTAGCCGCGCTCGATGATGCGATCGCAAATGCCGATCACATGGCGACGATTCAGGACGAACATCTCGTCGGGAATCTTGATATTGGTCACGCCGTAGACCCGGACAAGCCGGTCGATCTGGCTGATCACATTGTCGGGACTCCAGGTTCTCAGCATCGGCACTTCAAATGGGGCATTGATGCAACAGAAGGAACATTTGAAGGGGCAGCCGAGGCTGGTTTGCAGTGATGCGTAAGGCTGGCGCGCATCCAAATTATTGAAGCAATGCCAGTTGTGCGCGCGGTAGCGGGTCATATCGAGGACATTCCAGGCCTGCTCCGGGAGCACGGCATCGAGATCCCCAATCGGTGGCGCCGTCTGGTTGGAAGCCGCTTGTCCGTCCTGCCGGTACCAGAGACCTGGTACGCTCGCCAGTGAGGACTGTGAACCGTTCAGGACGCGGAGCAGGCCGAGAATCGTGTGCGGCCCTTCTCCCTGGCAGACGTAGGTGTAAGGCTCGTCGAGGAGCGTTCGTTTCGGCAGCGCGGAGGCGTGGGTGCCCATGACCAGCGAGGGAATATCCGACAGGCGGTTCAGTATATCGCAGACTGTGCGACCGGCCGGCATACATTGAGTGGAGGCAGAGGGTTGCTGCCCATAGATTACAAACACGGCCAGCCGCGGATTGGCCGCGACAATGGCTTCCGCCGTCTGTCGATGGTTGAAACCTTGAGCTTCCGCGTCAAGGATGGTCGCCTCGTATCCGTTGTTCCGGATAAAGGTCGTCAACAATCCCGACCACACCGGCGGTTCGATGGCCGCCAGATCACGGCTCAGGTCCTGGTAAACCTGGACCCGGCTTGGGGGCGTTACGAATAACACATCAAGCGGCTTTGGCATGAGCTCCTCGCAGCTGCCGAGCACATTGAATGACTCGCTGAACGCCGTCCAACACATCCGCCTCCTGTCCGCAGGTCGCAATGCGAATAAACGACGCGCAGTCTGACCCAAAACTGCTTCCCGGCGTGACCGCCGTATGCTGCTCATCGAGGAGGTGGGTGCTGAAGGACGTATCGGTGAGCCCGGTCTGTTGTATATCCACGAAGAGATAGAATCCAGATTCGGGCGAGACGCACCGCAGCACGCCCGATCGATTGATCATCGATGCGCAGGTACTGGTCACCCGGTTGCAATGCGACCGCACATGGGTGGCATAGCGATCAAGGACGGAGAGGCCGGCCAGGCAACCGAGTTGCGTAAAGGCCGGCAGACAGGAAATCAGTGTGGATGTCGAAAGCGCCAGTTTGTCAGCCACAGACGGATGGGCAATGGCATAGCCGACGCGATAGCCCGGGATGGAAAACACTTTTGAAAATGACGACATCACAACCAGTTGCGGAGAGGCACAAGAGGCCAGGCTGAAAAACGGCCAGCCGAAAGACAGATCGCCGTAGGTTTCGTCGCTCAGGAGCCAGACCTGTTCCTCTTCGCACCGCCGGGCTAACCGCTCCAACATAAGTTGGGTATAGACAGCTCCCGTCGGGTTATTGGCCGAGTTGACGATGATGGCTCTGGGATGGAGGGCCAACGCTGCCTCAATATGCGACTCGGCCAAGTGGAATCCATTGTCCTGGCTCAGAGGGACCGGGATGACCTCGAGTCCGATATGCGCCGCCGCCGCCCAGTAGGAAGGAAAGGTCGGCGTGAACAGCGCGATGCGGTCTCCAGCGTTGCAGGTCAGGTCGAGAAACTGGCTGATGATTAGATTGGCCGGGCTGATCACGACCTGATGCTCGTCGATCGCGCGATTGGCGATGCGTGCATAGCGATCCGCCAGCGCCGTGCGCAGTTCCAGAAGTCCTGCCATCGGGGCATAGCCGAGTTGCTTGGCCTCGATGGCGGCCACTGTCGCCTCAATGATCTCCTGAGGCGGAGCAATCCGGGGATTGCCGAGTTCAAGATGGCAGACTCGATGACCTTGGCGCTCGAGCGCTTGGGCGCGGTCCATGACTTTAAACATTTCCTGGCCGATCAGTCGATCACCGCGTTGTGAAAAAGGCAGGGTGCTGACAATCTGTGGCGTCGTCATGATCGAGGCCGCCTCCGGTCCGGCGAGGCCGATGCTCCGGCCATGGCGGCCGGGGTAAGCGATTCGACATGAGTGCGAAACTGGGATAACCGCTCCGGTGTACCGATATCAAATAATGGGGCATCGGTTACAAATCCATACACACCCTGATAAAGCAACGCGGGAAGGAGATCCGTTTCAATGGAAGAGGGGCGTTCGGCCGGGATCCGGTTCAGGACGGACCGGTCGAAGACATAGATACCGGCGTTATGGAAGGAGCCTCGCTGAGCGGAACCTTTTTCCTGAAAGCCTGTCAGCCGAGTGTCCGCGTTCATCTCAACACACCCTGCGTCAGTTCGAGCTGTGGCCGGAGTCAATGTGACCGTCGCGCATGCGCCGGTCGCGCGGTGATGATCCCACAGCCCGGCCAAATGCACGTCACAAACTGAATCGCCATTGACGACGATCAACGCGTTGCTCTGTACGAGATGTGCGGCTTGTGCAAGAGCTCCGGCGGTTCCCATTGGACGGGCCTCACGGGAAAACAACAGTTCGTAGTCATGCTCCTGTGCGAGAAACCATTGCTCTACCTGCCGGCTCATGTATCCGGTGCAGAGAATGACACGCCGAATGCCCTGTGCTACCAACGGGGCAATGACAAACTCGAGAAAGGGGCGATCGCCGACCGGAGCCATGGGTTTAGGGCGATCGTGGACCACTGACCGAAGTCTGGTGCCTTGGCCCCCGCATAGCACGAGGAGGTCGCAGCTCTGGAGTGCTGTGCCGGTCATGCCACCTTTCCGAACGGCGTTGAGGCGTGAATGTCGACGGTGTGTCTCTCCTCGCCCCACGACACGTCGCGAATGATCGGGCTTTCCTGCTGGTAAAACACGATCTGGCTGCCGAGACCTTCAAAGCGAAAGGGGACTTCCAGCAGCCCCGGCAGGGCCGCTCGTATTTGGGCATGCGTCTCCGGCCGTGCAAAGAAGAGCATGAATCCGCCCCCGCCCGCTCCCAACAGTTTGCCGCCGAGGGCCCCGGCTCCCCTTGCCGCCTCATAGATGTCATCGATCATCGGTGTGGTGATTTTCGACGTGAGGCTGCGTTTGACCATCCAGGCTTCATGGAGCAGCTCGCCGAAGTCCGCGAGGTCCCGATCTCCGGACAAGATGGAGACGCCCTCCTGCACCATTTGCAGCATGGCAAAGAGCTCAACCCGCCGCTGCTTGGTCTTCGCGATTTGCTCTTTGGCAATTTCCGAGGCGGTTCGTGAAAACCCGGTGAAATACAGGAGTAGGTGGTCTTGGAATGCGGACAGCCGTTCGGGCTTCATGACCAGCGGGGTATACCCGATTTCGCCGTTTTGAAAGAACTGCAGCCGACAGAGCCCCCCATGTGCTGCCATAACTTGGTCCTGGCAGCCGACGGATTCCTGGAGGATATTCTGTTCGACATGGATGGCTGCATGAGCCAGTTCCGTTTTGCTCGGCATGGTGTGCTGCAAGGCATAGAGCGCGTGGAGCAAGCCGACGGTAAATGAAGAGCTTGAACCCAATCCGGTTCTTGCGGGCAGGTCGCCGTCGTGATGGATCTCCAGTCCGTGAGAAATGTTGAGATGCTGAAGTACGCCGCGGACGGCCGGATGTTCGATGTCGGCGTTGGTCTTGGCCTGCTCGATGCGGGAATAGGCAATCCGTGTACGATGTTCAAAGAACGGAGGCAGATACCGGCAACTGATATAGCAATATTTGTCGATCGTGGTGGCGAGAACGGCGCCGCCGTGTTCTTTAAACCACACGGGGTAGTCGGTTCCGCCTCCGAAGAAGGAGATGCGAAAGGGTGTGCGGCTGATGATCATCGAGCCCCTCCTTCTATCCGTTGGATGCCGGCGCTAGACATTGCCGTATCCCATTCCGGTCACGATGGTGTAGCACTTGGTCAATTCCTGGATGCCGCGTTCTAACGACCAGTCCGGCTTGAACCCGGTCGAGAGAACCCGTTCATTCGAGACGATGTAGTCCCGTTTGTCGGGATCTTCTCCGATCGGCGCTTCAAAAAAGACAAACTGAGGAATGTGTCGTTGGATCTCCCGGCACAATTCCAGCTTCGAGAGATTGGCGTCGTCCAGACCGACGTTGTAGGCGCGATTCTTCATGCTCTCAAAGTGATCCATGGCGTGGAGAAAGGCCTTCACGACGTCTCTGATATGAATGTAGTTCCGTTTGCAGTGGCCCTCGAACACCACGACGGCGCGATCGTGCACCGCGCGCCACACGAAATCGTTGACCAGGAGGTCCATCCGCATTCGAGGAGACGCGCCAAAGACGGTGGCCAGCCGGAGGGTGATCGCGTTGCCGCGATCCAGTACGACGCGCTCGGCTTTGACCTTCGTCTCGCCATACAAGCTGATGGGCCGTAACGGCGAATCTTCTGTGCAGGCAACGCCCGGTTGCCCGATGCCATACCCGCTGTTCGTGACCGGGAAGATGATCTGCTGCTGTTGCGAGGTGAGCTTGGCCAACATCTGCACCGCTTCGAAATTGATCGTGTAGGCGCCGACCCGATCTCGATTGCACAACGGCGCTCCCACCAGCGCAGCGAGCGGAATGATGACATCCGCGTCACGCAGGAGATCCGTGATGATTCGTTCATCCCGGCAATCCCCGCGTACGACACGGAAGGTCTCGAATGCGCAGCAATCCAACAGGCTGTTTTGTCGATACAGGAAACTGTCGAGGACGGTGACGCGATGGCCCCGGTCAAGAAGCTGTTTGCACAGCACCGATCCGATATAGCCCGCTCCCCCGGTCACCAGTACGTGTGTCTGTTTTGTAGTCATTGAGATGGCGACTCCTTAGGACTGATGACAAAGTGGAAGGGACCGGCTCGGTATCCCTTTCCCTGCTAATGAGTGATCGATGAACCAACGCACTGTCGCTTCGAGACCGCTTCTCAGGCTAGTGAACCGGCAATCAGCAAACCGCTCGGAGAACGTCAGGCTGCGCAAGCGCTTGACCAGCACGCCTTCCGGTTGAGTACGGTCAAATACAATCGGGCCCGCATAGCCCATGACTGCCGCGATGGTTTCGGCCAAGCTTTGAATGGTGATGCCGGCATCCGGGGCAATGATGGTCGTGATTGAATCAAGGTTGCGCTGTACCGCATCGACGGCGATCTTGGCGACGTCGTCGACAAAAACGAATTGGCGCACCGCACGTCCGCTTCCCCATACGACCAACGGAGTGCCGGTTGTTTTGGCTGCCCAGCAACGGCTGATCAGCGAACCCACCACATGACCACTCTCGGGGTCAAACGAATCCTGGGGACCATAGATCGTGACCGGTGTCAGCGTGGTCCACTTCCAGCCCTCTTCTTTCGCCACGAGGCAAGTGTGAAGGTCCAGCATCCGCTTGGCATAGCCGTACCCCGCATTGCCGTCATATGGAAGTGCGGCCTGGAGATCGTTTTCAGTCGTCGGCCGATCAGAGAAGAGAGGAAAGGCACAACTAGAGAGAAGCGATACAACTCTTTGTATTTCAAGGGAACGAGCGGCGGATAGCACCGCCGTATTGATGAGCGCATTATCCTCAAAGAAGCGGCTATTGTTCGCCGCATTGGCCTTCACGCCCCCGACCAAACCGGCCAGATGAAGGATTTGCCCTGGCCGAATGTCTTCTAGCAGCCGTTGCGCAACGCTGCGGTCACGGAGGTCTCCGTCTGCGCGCGATAGGAAGATCGCGTCAGGCCGAATCTTCCGAACGGCCGATCCCAACAGGCCGGTTCCACCAGTCACCAGTAGTGGGCCTGTCATGCGGCCTCCAGAACGACCTGCGAAATGGCGGCGACATCGTCCGGTGTCAGCGCTGCATGGTTTGGCAGGAAGAAGCCGCAGTGGTGAATACGATCGGCCACCGGGAAACTCGTCGTGCCATACCGGTTTGTCCAGAATGGATGGAGCCCCAGGTTGCCGGCTGAGAAAATGCGGGTTTCAATCCCTCGCGCTACGAGCGCCTGAACGATCCGCTGGCGCTGCTGGCGCGACTCCGCTAACAAGCCGACCGAAATGCTGGCGACCTGACTGTTCTTCGGGGGACGTTGGACATAGAAACTTGAACTGAGGCGATCGAGATAACGCCCATGGTTAGCCCGACGCTGTTCGGTCATCCAATCTAGCTTCTCCACTTGCCCAATTCCAATAAAGGCATTCAGATCGGTCGATCGGAGATTGAATCCCGGTTCGTAGAAGACGAACGGCGAATGAAAATCATCGATCAGGTGCTGGGTGACTAGCGCACGATGGGTCTCAGTGTCCAGATCTTTGCTCCACCCGTGACTCCGGAGCATCAGAAGAAGATCCGCGAGGCCTTTGTCGTTCGTGGAGACCATGCCGCCTTCGATGGTCGACATCTGATGGCCGAAATAGAAGGAGAAACTGGCCATATCTCCGAATGAGCCGACTTTCCGCCCTTCGTAGCTCGCGCCGATCGCGGCACAGGCGTCTTCGAGTAGGACGAATCCATAGCGTTCTTTCAGGGCCATCATTTCCCGCATCTTATGCGGGACACCCAAGACCTGAACGAGCATGACCGTCTGAGGTTGATGCTGCTTCAAGAGCGCTTCAAGGTGATTCAGATCAAGACCAAATGTATCCGGATCGGCCTCACACATGATGGGTTCAAAGCCGAATTGAATGGCCGGCGCGATCGACGTCACCCAGCCCACACTGGGGACAATGACCTTCTTATTCCTCAGGCGTCCGGAAGCCAGGAGGGCGTAATACATGAGTAAATTGGCCGACGATCCCGAATTACAAAAGACGGAGTGGGAGGCCCCCAGCCATTGTGACCAACGCGACTCGAAGTCGACGGTGATGGGGCCTTTCGTCAAGCGAGGATAAGTCTGCAGCCATTCCACCAATCGATTGATGTCCTGGCGATCGATCGTGTCGTACGCAAGACACCATCGCGGGTTTATAGTCTGCTGCACTGAATGACGGCCTTCCATGGCTACTCTCCTCGATCGTAATCTCGATGGGTTTAGTCCGGCGGAAGAGGTTAGTACAAGTTATATGCCATTGGTTTCGTCATGGGATCTGACGACTTGTCACGACACAGCGGAAGGGCGTGTGATTCACTCGGCAAGATGTGCCGTGCAAGGAGGAAAGAAAGGACAGGAGAAGACGCTGAAGGCGAACGCGTGAAAAGCCAGACTATTGCAGTGGAATCGAATCGTGTACTTTCTGCGTGGTCCATTGTTCGATGGCCTGATGAACGGATCCACCCCACCCGCGGTATTCGATGTATTCCATTTCTTGAAAACGAAATGCGATACCAAGTGTCCAGGTGCCCTCTATGGCCTCGGCACTTTTGACAAGCCCTGTCAAATTTGTGACGTGACCGAGTCCGGCCAGCTCAAACTCCATGCGCAGTGCGGTTCCTGCCCGCAGCCATGCCGGAGCGTGCGGGACGATCACACTACAGCCGCCGATACTCAGATTTTGAAGAAGCCCGCCGACGATCGCCGCCGAGGGCGCTCCGCCCACCGCGGCGCGATCCGCCCGCTCAAGGACGATCGGCTCACAGGAGGACACGCGGGCATGTTTACGCAAATGCATTTCCTCCACGGTTTGCGGAAATGCAATGAAGAGGAGCGGGACCGGCGCGCTCAACATGTCGCGAATTTCGGTTCGATACCCGACCAGCTTTCCGTCATGGAGATAGCTGACCGTACAGGGGGTTCCCCGTGGAATCTCCGTCCCATGGCCGACCTGCAATGGCCATTCACAGACCAGCCATGCATAGTCTTTCCAGCCTAGGAGTGTTGACCCGTACATTCCCTTCTGCCCGTTGAGCGTGAAGGACAGTTTGAGAGAGAGGCCAACCGTGAGAAAGGATGTCGGCGTGGGTAGTATCGTGGTCACATCGTTCATGAGGGCTCCTGGTCGAGATAGACAGTGGGATTGATACCGGTGCTCACGGGATCTGTGACCGCTACAATGGCTCGTCGCGTCGGCCCTTGAGTTTGAGCAAGATCAACCGTCTCGGGATGCGACACCAGCGTACTTCCGGCGCTTTTGACCACAATGACCTCGGGCTCAAGGGGCGTGGGCCGATTGATACGGCTGACGACCGCTACCTCCCCTGTATTGAGCCGGACGACTGAGCCGACCGGATAGACTCCGACGACCTGGATAAACCGTTGGACGAGGGTATGTTCAAGATGCCCCTTTTGCGAGATGAGATAAAGGAATTGCAGAGCTTCATGCGCCGGTTTGGCTTTGTGATAGCAGCGATCGCTCGTGATGGCATCGTAGATATCCACGACGGCAGCCATCATCCCGAACTGGCTGAGGTCGCACTTCTGACGCTGATAGGGGTAGCCGGTCCCGTCTACCCGTTCGTGATGTTCCAGCGCCGGCTTCAGATAGTTGTCTGTCAACCCGGTCGTGCCTGACAAGACTTCGGCGCCCCGCATCACATGTTGCTTCATGATTTCAAATTCATGGGCTTCGTATTTGCCCGGCTTATTCAAAATCTCCAAAGGGACTTTCGTCTTCCCGATATCATGGAGCAAGGTGCCGACACCGAGTTGATGCAGCAAGGCTTCGTTGACCCCCAGATTACGCCCGAGCGATAAGGCCAGCAGCGAGGTGTTGACCGAATGAAAGAACGTATATTCGTCAAAATGCTTTAAGCGAGAGAGACTCGTGAGCGCGTCGGGATTCCGGAGGACGCTGTCAGCCATCTCCGATACCACCTGATTGACCGCATCCATATTGATGTCGCGGCCCATACGGACATCGAGCATGGCCTGTTCGATCACATTTTTGGCCGCCGTATACACGAGCTTTGCGGCCGGCAGTTCCTCTTCAAAGGACATATCGGTCACTACTGGGGGGCCGGTGAGGATGGGAGGGGTAAGCTTGGTTTCGGAAGACTCTCGGATGCCCTCCCCGGTTGCGGGGGCGTCAGTTTCCAGCTCTCCTGAAATGTCGAGCGTTTCCACGCCGCAGGCTTTGAGTTGCTCCACCTGCTCCATCGATGTCACCGCCATGCGGTGACGGAAAAAGGGCGTTGCAAACCAGGAACAATCGAGTTTCTCGATGCGCATGCCGGGACGAAGCTGGGTGATGTGAATGCGTGTGGCCATGAATGACGGCTGCGGGTATCCGGTCGAGTGGCGCGCAGATCGACGCTTGCTTCTGTATCGGAAAAAGTACAGAAATTCTTGAGGGAGATCTCATAACACGGCGCAGGGCACCGTGAATGGTCTATAGCCAGGATGAGGCGTCCTCCCAGTCGTTAAGATCGTTCCCCCGGGAACCGATAGGACATGTGAGATCCTCTCGAAGTGGATATGAGTATTCGGAGCTTGGCAATCGAGGAGATACGAATTCATGAGTGGGACGAAGCAGATTTCCATTGAGCAACTGATACCGGGCATGTTCGTCGTGGAGATGGACCTTCCTTGGTATCGCACGCCCTTTCTTTTCCATAAGCGCCTGATTCGTGATGTGGAAACGATTGGCGTGATGAAACAGCATGGTGTCCAACACGTCACCATTGATACGACCAAGGGACTGGACGTGCAGGCGCCTGCACACACGCCGCCCGTGAATTCGGAGACTTCTGCAGGCGCGTCGGACGCTAAAGAAGCGGCCGATGAGGTCCCGCAGAAACCAGGTTCACTACCTATGGACGGAGGTGAGTCCCAGGTTGCAGCTGTGTATGGAGAAGCGCAAGAGGCCGTGGAGCGCATCTTTGCCGATCTAGAACGCGGAGTGCCGCCGACGCCGGCCGCGACCAAGGTGATCGTCGGGGGTGTCATCAACCAGGTGTTGCAGGACCGCAGCGCACTCCTGCTGCACAGTACTTTTCTCAAGGTGAAACAGTTCGATCGTTCACTGGGCGCCCATGCGCTGGATACGGCTATTTTGTCGCTGGTCGTCGCAGTCGAGAGCGGCGTCGATCCGTCCCTCTACGAACATCTCGGGATGGGAGCGCTTCTGCATGATGTCGGGTACGTCCGCCTCCCCCGCAATCTTGTCCGCAAACGAGATGAGTGCACTGATTCTGAACAACGCCTCTTAGAGCAGCATGCTCAATTGGGCGTCACCGTGCTGGGGGAGCAATCCGGTTTTCACCAGGAGGTCTGTCAAGTTGTTGTGGAGCATCACGAGCGTTGCGATGGAAGCGGGTATCCGAGGAAGGTGAAGGCCCAAGAGATCTCCCCGCTTGCCCAAATTGTCGGGATCGTGGATCTCTACGACAAGATGGTCAGCCGCCGTGGGGGCCGACCGGCGATGATTCCTCATGATGCGGTCCGTCAATTGTTTTTGGTTGGAGAACGCGGGCAATATCCCAAACCGTTAGTTGAGGCCGTCATCCGAAGTATCGGCGTGTACCCCGTCGGAAGCCTGGTTCGTTTGAATACCGGAGAGCAGGCGGTGGTGGTCGGTGTCAATCCGGAACAGCGCTTAAAACCTCAAGTAAAGATTACCGGAGGGCCGCACGGAGAGTCCTATCCCAACCCTGAACAAGTCGACCTCTCTCTTCCTTCGCAGGATAAGGTGTCACGCACGGTCTTACGCGTGTTGGATCCCGTCCAAGAGCGCGTCAATATTGCCATGTACCTGGGCGATGGCATGGATCAGGCAGCCTAATGAAGCAGGTTCCCCAACGGCGGCGCTCGGCGGCGACTCGGCCTACCAAGAAGAGGTCGCCGCAGTCATACGAAGGACTCTTGGACGGACTGCCGATTGGCGTCCTCCTGTTGAGTCCGGACGGGGTCATCTCCGCGATGAATGCCGAAGGCGCCCGGTTGTGCGGGGGGGCTGCGGCTGGATATATCGGGGCTTCCTTTCCGGAGCTGTGGGAGCAATTGACGGGGCGGAAGTGTCACGTCACCAGACAGCTCATTCAGCAGGTTCACCGCGAGAAGCAACCCAGGCAACCAGCTCAGGTGATCATACGGCAAGGCCCGGACTGTGCGACTCCGGTTGAGTGGACCTGTATGCCGGCCAGCTTTGATCAACAACTCGGAGTCTCCGTTAGCCTCAAAGATACGTCTCGGGAGCAGGAACTCACGCACGATCGTAATCGTCTGGCATCGATTGCCGACGAGAGTCCGTACCCGATTCTTGAGCTCGACGATCAGGCCAGCCTGATCTATGCCAACCCGGTGATGAGCGGACTCTTGACTCGATTCGGCTATGGACCTGACGGATTCCCACAAGTGGCTCCACAGGACTTGCCGGATCTGGTGCGGCGTTGTTTGGATTCGGACGCGCCTGTCCAGGAAATCGCTTCCCGCCTTCCCGACGCACGCTATGCGTGGGTGTTTTGTCCGGTGAAGGCCGATCGCCACGTCCGCGGGTATGCCGTAGATCTGACAGAAACTCAGCGCGCGAAAGAGGCGCTCCATGCCTCGGCTGAGGAACTGACCGCGCAGAACCTCCGGTTGGATCGGGCGCTTCAGGAGGCGCAAGCCGCCACTCATACTAAGGCGGCGTTTCTCGCCACAATCAGTCATGAACTGCGCACCCCTATGAATGGGGTCATCGGAATGACGAGCTTGTTAATGGACACTCCACTCGCTCCCGAACAGCGTTCGTATGCCGAGACCATTCGCCAATGTGGGGAAGCGCTCTTGCATTTGATCAACGATGTCCTGGAGTGCAGCAAGATTGAAGCGGGCAAGCTCGAACTGGAATCGATCGAATTTAATCTTCGGACCACCGTGGAGGATGTGCTCAAGCAGTTCGCCGAACGCGCAGAATCCAAAGGTTTGGAATTGACCGGCCTCATTCATGCGGCCGTGCCGACCGGATTGCGAGGCGACCCCGGCCGGCTCCGCCAGGTCCTGACGAATCTCGTCGGGAACGCCATTAAGTTTACCCAACAGGGAGATGTCACCCTACAGGTATATCTCGAAGAAGAGACCGAAGGAGACGCTCTGCTCCGATTTGACGTGACGGACAGTGGCATCGGCATCAGCCAGGATACTCAGGGTAAGCTCTTTCAGCCATTTGTCCAAGCGGACTCGACCATGACCAGGCGGTATGGCGGAACAGGACTCGGCTTGTCTATATCCAAGCAATTGATTGAATTGATGGGCGGACAGATCGGCGTGAAGAGTGCGCCTGATCGTGGCAGCACGTTTTGGTGTACGACCCGCTTTGCGAAACAGCCTTCGTCGGTCTCGGCTATTCTTCCTATGGCGGATCTTCAAAGTCACCGTGTGCTCATCGTGGATGACAATGAGTCCAACCGGCTCATTTTGCATCATCTGGTCTCCGGCTGGGGTATGCAGGATGTGCTTGCAGAAGATGCGGCAAGTGCCATAGCACACATTGAGGAGGCATCCCGTCGTGGGACTCCATTCGATTGCGCGATTGTCGATGTGGTGATGCCCGGTAAAGATGGTCTGCAGTTGGCGGCTGAACTCCAAAGGCTTTCCTGTGCCGCCTCACTGCGTATCGTCGTCATGACCTCTCTCTTGCAACGGGGACATGCCGAGCGTGCCCGCAAGGTCGGAGCCAAGGGCTATCTCACCAAGCCCGTCCGACATGATGAATTGCGTGATTGCCTGCGTACGGTGCTCGGTATGGCGCATGCTTCGGCTGAGACGCCGGAGACGGACGATCCTACGACGCCCCGTTTGGTTACGCGACACACATTGGCAGAACATGCCACGCGCCGAAAGGTGTTGGTCGTTGAAGATAACAGCGTCAATCAGAAGCTCGCTATACGGATGCTGGAGAAACTCGGGTACCGGCCCGATCTCGTCGAGAATGGGCAGGAAGCATTAGCCGCCCTCGACGCGGGGGGGTATGACGCGGTCCTCATGGATTGCCAGATGCCGGTCATGGATGGATTTGAGGCCACGGCGGCGATTCGTCGGCAGGAAGCGGCGGGAAAGCGCTATGTCAGCGCCGGTCATTTGCCGATCATCGCGGTGACGGCCAATGCGATGCAAGGTGACCGTGAGCGCTGCCTGGCCGCCGGCATGGATGCCTACCTTGCCAAGCCTATTAAGCTGGAAGATATGCGGACCACGCTGGCACGGTGGGTCATGCTCCCTGCTTCAGAAGAAACGGACAAAGGCGGGGTGAAGAGCTTGGGGCCGGTGTCCGAGGGACGGGCGATTTTCGATCCGTCCCAAATGCTCCAGAATATCGGAGGCGATCAGGATCTCTTGCTCCAACTCGTTGACCTCTTCCTTGAACGCCAGGCCGACATGATGAGTCAGATTCGGCAATCATTGTCTCTTGGAGATGCCCTGACGGTCGAGCGCGCGGCTCATACGCTCAAGGGAACGGCCGGCAATCTCTGCGCTCCGGAGGTAGCACTGGCAGCTGGGCGCCTAGAAGCCGTCGGTCGGCTGGGAACGCTGCACGATGCTCCGGCCGTCTATGCACACCTCGAAATGGAGATGCTTCGCTTGGTCCAAGTTCTCAGAGAGTATCGTGGAGCGAGCGGTGTCATGACACAGGTTGCCGCCTGACATCTGTATTGTTTCAGCGTGATGCTGTCTTAACAAATGATCAGGCGGAGCAGACCGCCGCTATCACTGGCTTGTGGGCAAGAGTCTCAGATGAGGGCTTGTGTGAGAACAGCGGGAAACGCGTGGGATAGCTGTCGGAGAGGATCAGCTGTTTGCAGAGCTTTGTGCGAGGGTTCATAAGGAGCGGCCCCCGCAGATTTGCCGTGATGCCTGTCGGGTCGTTGGAAGGAATGGTGAGCAGCACGGACAGGATCAACTCGTCGTCATCCTTGCCGTCCACCTCAAGGAGAGCTTCATGGGGAACCTGGACGTCATATTCAGGGTGGAACGTGGCCGGATCGAGAATGACAAAGGCCAATCCCGGTTCGTCGAGTGACTGCAGCCATTTGAACGGCGCGTCCGTATCGTGATCGAGAATGACATAGCGGCGACAGTCGGGGAACCCCAGGATGCCGCTCGGAAATGTCAGCACGGCGTCAGGTAGAACATCACAGGTACCGAATCGGGTTGAACGACATTGCATCATCTATCCTTATGGAGCGATCCGCCGTTTCGGCAGCACTAAATGGCGAAAGGCGTCGAGCGGAATGACTTGCGTCTTAGACGCCAGCTGATTCTCGTCCTGAATGCGCGCATACACTTCATCACGATGCACCTCGATCGTGTGAGGGGCTTCGATCCCCAGGCGAACCTGCCCGCCCTTCATCCCGAGGACGATGACCCGGATATCCGGACCGATGGTCACACCTTCACCGCGTCTTCGTGTCAGGACCAGCATGAACGCCTTCCGTGGCTGTTGAACCGATACTCCCTACGAGTCTATCGGTCTTTCTGCTGAAACCTTAAGTCCCCTGCCCGTACTTATTGCAGATATTTCAGGAGGGAGTTTCCGAACAGTTGATTCAGGGTTCGACTGGCGGCTTCGATCGCGTATTGCTGCAACGTGAGGTCGGAAATCGCTTTGGCGAGATCCACATCCTCAGTTTCCGAGAGCGTTTGGGTAAAGAAGGTCTTGAATTCATCGAGTCGGCCGGCGCTGCCCGTCAACCGATTCGACAAGGCCCCGACTTCTCCCAGGACGGCGCCGGCTTGGCTGAGCCCCGTGCCGACATCCCCGATCGTGTCGCGAATCCCTCCGCGGTAGTTTGTTCTGAGCGAGGTCATGAGAGTCTTGATCGAGGCAAATAAGTCGATATTGGGACCGCTAAACACGCGATCCCCGGACACGTTGGTGGGCACCACTTGATTATTGCCCACCTCCATCTGATGGACGCCGGCATCGCCTTGATATTGCAACCCTGTGACCACGGCAAACCGATCACCCGTTGCCGGAGCGCCACTTCCCGTGGAGAGCTGCAGCCGGATTCCGTCGAAGCTGATATCGCTTCCCGTGCTGTATGTTTGATTGGCCAACACTGTTCGTGGAGTGAGACTCACCGCATAGGCATCACCGCTTTGCGGTCCGCCGCGATCGCTATTGGTGAGGACAATCCGGAGCCCGTCAAACTCAATGGCGTTACCTGACACGTAGGTGTTTCCGGAAGACACCGTGGCACTCGTCGTGGTGTTGACGATGTTGTACTGCGTACTTGAGGTGAACTGGATCGCATAGGAATTGAGAGTCAAATTGGCCGGTCCAATAATCCCGGCATCAGACGCGGCGGCTCCCCCTGTATTGGCGCCGTTCTTCGTCACATTCACAGGAACCGTCACATCGAAAACGTCGTACTGTGTCGCCGACGAAAATCGGACTACGTAATCATCCAGCGTGACGAGATTATCATCTACGACGGTTCCTTGGTTGATCACCGCGCCACCCGTATTGGTCGATCCCGGGCTGGTAGTGGCCGTGAGGGCAAAGGGTTTATCTCCGGTAGTCCGGCTTCCCCCCACAAGCCCCAATGTGGCGCGAGACGTGCCTCCGGTTACCGTCACAGTTGAGTCCGATCCATGCGCATCGGACGCAATGACAAGATGATCCGTCTCAAACGTCACGGTGACATGTTTGCCGGCTGCAGTCAGTGCGGTATCGGCATTGATCTGGGTTTGGACACGCGCTGCGAGGGCGGCCCCGGTCAAACTTCCGGTCGCTGAGGTCAGATCGATTGTGCCGGATGTCACTCCATCGACCGAGACCACGAGACTATCATTGGTGCCGTTGGTCAGCGTAACAGGCGTGGTAATCGCAAGCCCCGTTGTCCGGCCGTGGGTGCTGGTGCCGGTAAATACCGCCTGTCCGTTCAACTCGGCATTGGCATATTGCTGAACCAATGAATAGAGCTGCCGGACTTCGCTGGAGCCGATGACGCGTTCCGCCGGGCCGTTCGTATCACTGCCGAACTGGACTGCAAGTTCTTGGACCCGGCTGAGGGTGTCCGTCGTACTGCTCAGGAGCTTGTCGCTCAGATCGAGGCGCGTCCTGCCGAAGGAAATATTGCGTAGGCGTTGCTCAATCGACGCGACTGAAGCCTTATCGAGACTGATATGGTTGAAGGCACTGGGATCGTCGGACGGTTTGCGCACTTTCTTTCCCGTCGACACCTGCTGTTGGAGTTCCAAGGACCGTGCGCGAGAGCGTTCCAGATTATTGACCAATACGCCGAACGTTTGTTGCTCAGTGACACGCATGGAAACTCATCCCTTCTAGCGTTTCAGGCTCAACAAGGTATCGAACATCTCGTCGGTGACACGGATCAAGCGCGCAGCTGCTTCAAATCCTCGTTGAAACTTGACGAGATTGACGAGTTCCTCATCGATCGAGACGCCTGAGACCTGCGCGCGGAAGGTGTCGATTTGATCGCGGAGGATTTCCTGTGCGGTTTGTTCGCGATCGGCCGTTTGTGCGGATACCCCGAGATTGGCCGCGGTGCTGCGATAGGCGTCATGCAACGTGTTGTTATTCAAACTGGCGAAGTGTTGCTGCTGGAGCGCCACCAGTTGAAGCAATGTGGCATTGTTGCCCGGGATGCCGGCGCGCGTGGAAGAGGCTGCTACCGTGGCCGGATCCGTAAGTGCTACGGCGAGGTTACCGGCGCTGTCGCGATAGGAGTTCACTCGAAACACGTCATTGGCGGCAGGGGCGCCGGAAAGTGTGACGCTGATGCCATCAAAGATGAAGGTGGAGGGATCGCTATAGGTGCCGGAGGCAGCGGTGCTGGTTCCGGCCAGCAGGCCAAGGCTGGTTCTGGCGGTGCCGCCCGTGACATTCACTGCCGAGGAGGCGCCGGTCCCGTTGGATGTCAGCACCAGCCTGTTGGTGATCGTGTCAAATGTGGCCGATACCGTCAGTCCTGCGGCTTGCAGTGTCGCATCGGCATTAATTTGCGCCTGAACTTCCTGGGCCAGCGCCGCGCCGGAGGTATAGGACTGGCCCGGTGACGCGGCTCCTGTCAGCGTGATCGTGCCGGATGTGACCCCATCGACTGAGACGGTCAAGGTGTCGTTGGTTCCGGTGATGATGGAGAGTGGCGCAGGACTCGAAGGGGCCGTTATGGCGGTGCCGGTATAGTTGCCTCGAATCGTCGCTCCAGTGGTGGTGTCCACAATGGAGTACGCCGTTGCAGAGGTAAACTGGATTTCGTAGTCGTGAAATGTCAGCAAGCTGTTGGCGGTCACGGTTCCGGTGGCGATCGCCGCCGTTCCCTGATTGCTGGAATCCGCCTGAGTCGTGATCGTGGGCGGAGTGAAAAAGTCTCGTCCTGTTGACCCATCAAGACCATAGCCCTGACGATGAATCAGATTGACCGCATTTGAGAGTGTCGCGGCCATCCGGTCAAATTGATCTTGTAGCCCCTGGACCGTAGTGTCGCGCAGATCAAGTAAGGCACGAATCCGGCCACTGGTGATCTGCCGGTCGAGACTGACGGTCCTGGTTCCGCCTGTCGAATATCCGACTTCAAAGAGCCCCTCATTGTCCGCCGAGGCGACCGCCTCCAGGTCGCGATGCGTATCGCCTTCCACGACAACCTGCCCACGAGCCGCGAATATCGTTAGCCCTCCGGTGCCGTTTTCAATACTAGTGATATCGATGCGCTGGGCCAACTCATTGAGCGCGAGCTGGCGCTGGTCCCTGAGGTCGTTGGCATTCTGTCCCGTCACTTCCGCCGTGATAATTTTCCCGTTCAGCTCGGCCAGCTGCGTCGTGAGGCTATTGATCTCGGTAATGGTTTGGGAGACCTGGAAATTCAACGAAGAGCGAGCGTTCGTGAGATCTGACGCCGCTTGGTTGAGACTCGACGTCAGTTGAGCCGCTTTCCCCAACAAGACCGACCGTGCCGTCGACTCGCCCGGCGACGTCGAGACATCCTGCAGTCCCTGAAAGAACTCGCTGAGGGCGGCCCCGATGCCCAGGTCGTTACTATCGCCGAATATATTTTGCAATCGAAAGAGTTCGTCGCGGGATACGGAAAGCCGCCCGAGTGTTTGATCGGAGACCGTGAGCTGTTGTTCGATAAAGCGATCGACATGGCGTCGGATAGAGGTAGCTTGCACTCCGGTTCCCGTCATGCCGGGTTGGCCGTTGATCGGCGGCCGCTCCGTCAACACGGCTTCCTGTCGTGAAAAGCCCGGAGTATTGACGTTGGATATGTTATGCCCGCTGACCGTCAGCGCTTGCTGAGAGGTCGCCAGGGCAGTCCGGGCAATGTCAAAGAGGGAATTTAAGCCGACCATAGGCTATCCCTGCTGGTAGAGTACAGCTGATAATGGGTGTGTCAGAGCAGGCTTTCCCGTCCGGCTGTATGCGTTGCCGTCCGTCAGAGCGGTCGCTCCGGCGGTCAAGGCATGTTCGACAAACCCACGAATGCCATCGATGAGGACCACGTTCTGCTTGATCTCTTCACGCACATGTTTGGCGGTGGCCAGGAGCTTCTCGTGATGATGGCGGACGGTCGTGGCTTCCGAACCGTGCCAGCGATCAAGCAGGCTGTGCAACGACGCGATCGAATCAGGCCACGACAAGGCGGCGGCAATCTGGCGGACCGCCTGGTCGCGCGCATCCGCAATGGATTGGAGTTGTTCGAGTATCGCAAGGCGGCGAACATTGATGGGGTGGAAGTCGCCGATGGCGAGTGTCTTGATTGCGTGACGTTCCGCCTCGACCGTTTCAAGGAGGGACTGGCAGGAGGCCAGCTCCCGGAGAAGGATCGTCACTAATTGTGCTGACAGTGCCGTTGAAACCGAAGGCATACGCGCTCCCTGCGAACTTGCTTCGGACATGACGCAGCCATCCTGGCTGCGTGTCGATGTGGACCGTGACTGCTACAACACTGCGTCGGTCAGCACTTGCTTGATGAGCGCGTCGCCGACTTTGCGGCCGCTCACATCGTACGTGCCGTTTTCGATGGCATTCTTAATTTGATCCACACGAGCGGCCCGTTCGTGATCGGGGCTCTGGCCCAGCGCGCGAATGCGCTGCAGCTCTTTGGCCTGATCCGAAATCTGGACCCGGTCATTTCCCGTCTCTTTCTGAGACGGTTGCCGTTGCGTCGACGGACCCTTCGTCTCCTGTGTGCCTAAGAGAATCTTGGCCAGTTGATCGGAACGACCTGAACCTGAGATCTGCATATCTCTCTCCTTCTTCTGGGAAACGGCTGAGCCAACCGGGGCTTTTCCCTCTCGGTTGCTTCAAACCCTGTCGCACACCTTATCGGTCTTCACTGTCTGGAACTTTAGGGGTTGGAGGATAATTCTTTTCGATATATTCCTGGACCATTTGGGTAATTCCGATGCCCCCTGACTCGGATGCCCTATTCCCGATCTCTTGGTCATAAAAGGAGTAAAAGTATGAGCCCATCTTGCCGGACATCTCTGATTCATGGACGGTTTCCCGCATGACTTTCATCAGATAGGACACAAAGAATGCTTCATACTGCTTGGAGGCCTTGATCAGCTCTTTCTGATCATCTGGACTTCCCTTTACTTTCAATTGGTTGGCGTCAATCTGGTTCCCCAGTGGATCAGTGAAGACCGGAGATGAAAGAAACTGCGCTTGTGTCGAATCATGAATATTCATAGGGACTCTCTTGTAATACAACAGGGAAGGACTGTCTTATTATGATGAATAATAGCAAGATCCATCAGTGCCTTGACTAGATGATCTCAAGATTCGCTTGAAGTGCCCCTGCAGACCGCAACGCCGAGAGAATCGACACGAGATCCCTAGGCGTAACCCCCACAGCATTGAGCGCCCTAACAACCTCACCTAGCGTGACGGTCTCGTCGACCACAATCAAACGAGACTCTTGCTCCTTCACCTCCGTCTGCACATCTTCCGTCACCGTCGCTGGTTGATTGCTGGCCGCTCCAATGAGCGGCGCATTTGGCTGAGAGACATTGAGCGTATTCTTCACGGATATCGTGAGATTGCCATGAGAAATCGCACAGGTCGAGATTCGCACATGCTCGCCGAGTACGACCGTACCCGTCCGTTCGTTCACCACGACTTTGGCGGCCATATCCACCGAGACATCGAGCCCTTCAATTGAGGCGATATATTCAACGACGCGACCATGGAAAGCTGATGGAATCGTGGCTTTGACAAGACCGGCGTTCACGGGCGCAGCACTTCCCTTCCCGAACACGCCATTGATCGCTTCTGCCGTCCGAATCGCCGTGGTGAAATCCGGCTGGCGCAGCAGAACCGACACGGTCTCCCAGGCATCGATATTGACCACCAACTCCTTTTCGATAATCGCTCCCGCTGGCACCACCCCGGCTGCCTGATGATTCTTGGTGACCGTGGCTCCTCCAGGCCCGCCTGTCCCGCCCAGAAACCCTCCCACCGAGACAGGTCCCTGTGCCACGGCAAAGACTTGTTGATTGGCCGCTTTGAGAGGAGTCAGCAAGAGAGTCCCGCCTTGCAAACTTTTCGCATTGGCCATCGAAGACACGACGACATCGAGGGCTTGACCCGGCTTGGCAAACGGGGGCAGCTTGGTCGTGACCATCACGGAGGCAATATTTTTTGTGAGTAGCTGAATCGGATCGATGACCAGATTGATGCCCATTTTATTCAGCATGGACATCATGGCCTGGATCGTAAACTGGCCACCGATGACTTGATCGCCCGTTCGATCGAGCCCGACCACCAATCCATATCCGATGAGCTGATTTTCTCGAACGCCTTCAATGGCCCCGATGTCCTTGATCCTGACCGCCTCCGCTGAGAGCGGCAGGCCCAAGGCCCCGATGAATAGCCCTACCATCAATGACCTGGCCCAACGTGTTCTCATTTCAGCCGTAATCCTTTTGTGTTACAACTTCTGCGCTGACTGAATGTGCGACTTACGCCCCAAGAGCATTCTCGAAATCCATCCCTGCTCCGAGGCCGACTCTTGCGGAATGTTGACTCTGTTTTTTCCGCTGTGCCAATAGCCGGTTCGACCGGGATCCTGAGGCGGGTCTAAGTCCGCTCGCCGCACCACACCGCTCATCACCATCATTTGCAACGACTGGAGCGAGACCGCGCCTCGCCAGAGCTCCCACTTCACCGAAACTTTCCGTTTAACAATCGTTTTCACAAGGAACATCCTTCGTTAAAATGGGTAGACCCAATCAAGAATGCGGACCAGCCACCCTGGTCGTTGCACATCGTCGAGGACCCCTAACCCGGCGTATTCGATTTTGGCATCGGCAATAGCCGACGACAGCACCGTATTTTTCGTGTCGACATCCACCCGGCGTACGATGCCGGCAATGGTCATCAATTGTTTTTCACTGTTGACCGTCACTTCCCGGCGTCCCTCAACTCGTAAATCTCCGTTCGGAAGCACTTCCATCACGATGACCGAGATCGTACCGGTTAATGTTCCCTCCCGGCTGGTGGCGCCCTTTCCGCTGAATTTATTGCTGGCACTCGCATCAACTCCAAGACCTCGCCTGGCTTCATCGCTGATTCTGAAACCGGGGATTCCAAAATATCCCACTCCGGATCCTGCCAGGGAGTTCGAGAGAGTGGAATCTCGTTGTGCCGCAGTATCCGCCGACTTTGACCCTTTGTGCTTTTCGACAATTTTGACCGTGAGGATATCCCCCACCCTCATGGCGCGCAGATCTTCGTAGAGGTAGGCCCGGCCATTCTCTTCTTGCCACAACGATCCAATAGTCTTAGGAGGAGGCAATGACGGGACGGTCAACTTGGTTGAAGTCGAGGCTGTGGGCATAAGGCTACAGGCGCTCAGCATCACGCCGACTATCACCACACCCCATGTTCTAATCATTGCACTGCGCATGCGTGATCCTAAAACTCCACTTGCACGAGACCTGGGGCGACAATCTTCGCGCGCAGCTCTCGTCCCGAATCAAGGTTGGCTACCATCACGGTCTGCCCTACTTGTCCGCTCCCCTTCGTCACTCCTGAGGTTTGAACGGAGAAGTTGCCACGCCGCGCTTCAATCATGACGTGATCTCCCTTTTTCACCATAAACGGCTTTTTCAGGAAGGTCGGACGCAACGGAGTGTTTGGCTGCAACGGACGAGCTGTGCTCTTTCCAATGACGGCCTCCGGATCCGTGATGAAGGGATGCTTCACATCGTAGGTGACGATACGTGCTGTCGTCAGATCTTCCGGTTCGATCGTTTCTTCAGCCTTCAAAAACCGCGCCGGTACCACCACATCAATCATGGCTGCAATATCAGCGAGTGCATCAACAGTCTTCCAAGGATTTCCATTGACCATGACCTGGATGGCAAAGCTTCTGCGTCCCATTGTCGTAGAGCCTCCGGCAACGGAAGGGATTTGCAGCTCAATCACCCCAACCGGAATCTTGATCGGATCCAGTGGCTCCAGAAGAGTGACTTGCACCGATTTCACCCGGGTCCCCCATTCACCTTCGAGATATTTCTGAATGGTCTTCTGGATCTGCTCAAAATGCAGCTCCCGCATCGTCGGCCGAGTCGAATCCAACTTGCTGAGGGCCGGTCCGTTGGCCCCCTGTCCTCCGATCGATACCGGCTTGGCCAGCTTCTCCGACGTGGCGCCGATGGCCTGGTTGACCCCAGCGGCGAGCATACAAGCAACGGCGATGATGCGAATGCTGGTCATAACGTCTTCCTTATCGTCTGAGATTGTTCGCGATGGACATCATTTCGTCAGACGCTTGAATCGTTTTAGAGTTAATTTCGTAGCTCCGCTGCGCAATGATCATATTGACCATTTCCTCAGCGAGGTTGACGTTTGAACTTTCCAGGAATCCCTGCTGGATGGTCCCGAATCCGGTGGAGAATCCGCCGGTTCCTTGGGTCGGAGGGCCCGATGCAAAGCTGTCGATGAACAGATTGTTTCCCATTGCGACCAGCCCGGCTGGATTATCGAATCGTGTGAGCTGAATTTGGCCGATCTGGGAAGCCTGAGTCACGCCAGGGAGCAGAACGGATACTGTGCCATCCTGACCGATGTCCATCTTCAGCGCGCCGGATGGAATCGTAATCACGGGATTCAATAAGTCGCCGTCGCCGGTGACCAAGTTGCCGACGTTGTCGCGTTTGAACGATCCGTTCCTGGTGTACATGATGGTTCCATCCGGTCTGGACACTTGGAAGAACCCGGGTCCATCAATAGCGACATCCAGATCGTTATTAGTCTGGCGCATGTTGCCCTGGAGCCATTCCTTCGAAACCGTTGTCGGGCGGACACCGGCGCCGACTTGAATACCGACGGGAAAGACGCCGACGTTGGATGCGCTGGTGCCTGGTAAGCGCTGGATTTGATAGAGCAGATCGGCAAACTCCGCCCGACTGCGCTTGAACGAGTTGGTGTTGACGTTGGCCAGGTTGTGGGCCACCGTATCCACATTGATCTGTTGTGCCGTCATTCCGGTGGCGGCTGTCCACATTGCCCGAATCATAATCGCCTCCTAAGCCACTCGTCCGACTTCTTGAATGGCTGTTTCAGCCATCCGGTCCAGGGTCTGAATCAACTTCTGAGCCGATTCATACCCGCGCATGCCCTCGATCATCTTGACCATTTCACCAATGGAATTGACGTTGGAATCTTCGATATGTCCGACCTGGACTTGGGGCGTTTTGGCAGGGAACCCCTTATCGGAGATGAACATGCCTTCCGCGTATTTCTGCGGCATGTTGGCATCGGGGAAATCCATCACCTTGATGGTGCCGACGGGATTGCCGTCGACTTTAATTTCTCCCTGATTGGAAATATCCATTTTCCCGACGGGAATCTTCAGCTCCCCCTTCGTCCCCATCACCGGATATCCGAGATTGGTGACAAGCCGGCGTTGATTATCGAGAGAGAGCATTCCGTTACGGGTAAAGCGCGTGCCGTGAGGTGTTTTGACTTCCAAAAACCCACGGCCTTGGATGGCAACATCGAGGGGGTTTCCGGTGAGGCGAATTCGTCCTGCGTCGTATGTTGTTTTGACAGCATTCGGAGCCGTATACACGCGCTCCGTCGGGCCGAAGGGTTTGGCCACGATTTGGTTGGCGAGGGAGACGGTTCCTGGCGTTGATGGAATAGCAAGATGCGCCTTGGGGAATACCGCCTTGAAGGTCTGCTCATCCTGCTTAAACCCGGCGGTATTCACGTTCGCCATGTTGTTCGCAAACACTTGCATCCGCCGCTCATGGGCAAGGGCGCCGGACAGGATTGGATAGATACCTCGATTCACGGTCTTGTCTCCTTGATCGTTCGTTTCGCAAGAGGAGACAGCAACCTGCATGCCAGACCGTGATATTCAGACGGCGTAGGTCTGTTCGATGAGGGAAGAGAGAAATGCGGGGGAATATGACAGGCTGTCAATTAACCGACGGTCCGATAGAAACAGAACAGGCCACCCTATTGTTTTGGATCGGCGAATAGTTCCACTGATGAAGAAATAGTTGCCTAGCGCAGAAGGGATTCGGCGGCGGCCGAATGCATGGCCATGGAAGAGGTGCTGGGAGTGTCACTGACGGAATCAGAGAAGCGGATGGGATTCTCAGAGGTCGCAAGGGCCAGAGATTTCACGGCCTGACTCAACAGGGCTTCTCCTGATGCGGCAGAGGAGGCATACATGGCTCCTCCAATCTGACAGGTCAACAATACCTCCTGTCCTTCAATCATGAGGGGAAGCGACATGGTGCGGTAAATATTTTGTGCGAGGGTATCGATCTGATCCCGTGCGAGCACGTTTTCAATCAGAATCGCGAACCGACGGTCCCCGATCCTTGCAACGGTATTGTTCGAGGGCAACGCGCTCTTAATGCGGGCAGCCTGCACTCGCACGATCAACGAGATATTGGGAGTCGTCACTGAGGTCGGAAGCGGACAAAACTGATGAAGATCTGCGACAAGCACGCCGATACTGCGGCCCAGGTGTGACGCCCGAGTGAGCCCTTGTTCAAGGAGCACGGTGAAGAGGCGCAACGTGGGCAAGCCTGTCACATGGTCGTATGCCGCCAGGCTTTCTTCGCGGGGTTGGATTCTGCTTCTCTGGGCAAACGGCCAAAACCATAATCCGGCAAGACTGAAACTGACGCTTATGAGAAGACCCATTCCGCCAACGAGTGATTCGGGAGCGGCGAGAGATGTACTACCCAGTGTGCTGCCAATGCTCGTGCCGATCGGAGCTCTCGCCGGTACACTCAGGATCCAGTGGGCCGCGAAGAGGCCGGTCATGAGAGCAACCGCAAAACAGCTGAGCGCTTTCTTGCGAGACGATGCGCCGACTCGTAAGCGAGAGCGACCGAGGCGGGAGAGACCCAGGGTGAACGGCCCACGATATCCGTCTGGGGAGGTGGGGGGCGTTGAGCTAGTCGATGTAGGCTGTTTTCTATCCATGACCGAGAGGCGGAGACATCCTTCCAGGTGATGCCTCTGTCTCGGCTGTTCAGCGAGAGAACTGAAGAGCACGTATGAGAAACACTCAATTCGGCAGAAACCGCCACAAACCATCACGGTAAGGCCGACTCAGGCGGCGAGCAATTCGCATCAAGTCGGCCTGTGCCGAGCTCTACCCGTCGGCATGCAGAAAGGCTTTCAGTCGGAGGATGGCTTTTGTGTGAATCTGGCACACACGGGATTCCGTGACTTTTAAGAGCTCCCCAATTTCTTTCATCGTGAGTTCTTCATAATAGTAGAGGGTCAGAACCAGCCGTTCCTTTTCAGGCAATCCTTGAATGGCATCGCCGATCGCTTCGCGCTCTCGCTCATTCACTAAGGTGGACAAGGGGTCCGGGTGATGCGTATCGGCGAGCATCTTGACGACTTTGTGCCCATCCGGCTCTTGAAGCCCCAAGTCGTCGATACTGATCATGACGGCCCCACGAGCCCGCGAGATAAAGTCATCGAGTTCATCCAGAGGCATCTTGAGCTCGGATGCCACTTCTTCATCCAGCGGAGGGCGTCCCAGTCGATTCAACAACGTGATATGGGTCTTTTGCAGCAAACCGATTCGTTCATGCACGGAACGTGGAATCCAATCCATCGAGCGAATTTCGTCCAGCATGGCGCCGCGAATCCTGAACTCTGCATAGGTCTTGAATTTCGCTTCTCGATTGGGATCGTATTTCTCCATCGCATCCATGAGGCCGATGGTCCCGACGGAGATCAGATCCTCGGCATCCAGGTATGCGGGTAATCGAAAGGCCAGGCGGTGGGCCATAGCCCGAATCACATGCGCAAACTCTTTGATCAGTTGTTCCCGATGCGCATCGCCGCTGGGAATCGCTTGATGGACACGATGAACTGCCGTTTTACTCATAATAAATATGCCTTTGACTCCATCACATGACTGCGGTGGTATGAAGTAAGCGTTGCCACAAAAGCTGCACGGCACTCTTAGGAAAAGTCTGCTTCGGCCACTGCAAAACTTGCCCAGCGAGCCGCATCAGAGCTTGAGCCGCCGGCGAGGCTGGAAACAGCTCCAGCAGCGCCTTTTGCCGCATCACAGCCAGCGGAACATAATCATCCTGGGGAATATAGCCGACATATTCGAGCACAACATGCAGGAAACGATCCGCAGCGGTGTCGAGTTTTCTGAACACCTCTGCCGCTTCTCGCGGGCTCTTTGCCATGTTGACCAGGACCTTGAATCGACGTTCCCGATATTGTCTGGTCAACACCTTGATGAGTGCGTAGGCGTCTGTGAGGGACGTGGGTTCAGGGGATACCACGACAATGGTATCCTGCGCCGCCGATGCGAAGAAGGTCACATTCGGAGAAATCCCGGCCCCCGTATCGATCAGGAGCACGTCAACGTCCTGCGAGAGCGCCTCCAATTGCTCCAAGAGCAACATTTGCTGCGATTCACTCAGCGAGGTCAGCTGTGGAACACCCGAGCTGGCAGGCAAGATCCGGATGCCTTCCGGGCCATCGACAATGACGTCATCCAACGTGTGGGTCCCGGCTAACACATGCTCAATGGTATACTCAGGCACCAATCCCAGTAAGATATCCAGATTGCCCAACCCAAGATCCGCATCCAACACCAGCACACGCTGGCCGGCTTTACTCAATCCCACCGCCATATTGGCCACGATGTTCGTTTTTCCAACGCCACCTTTACCGCTGGCCACGGCGATGACGTGGGGCAGAGACGAGACTCGCTCCGATACGTCCCCTGTCATAGATATCAACGATCCGCTCTGCATGTTCGTTCCTCCTACCGTGTAACAGTGTTCATGGTGTCTTCGTATGCGCTAACTGATGAAGCCCGATCCGTCGACGCGTGAGCGCCCAGTGACGATCGGAACGGGACGGTGTACCGGCGTCCGACAAGAAGCTCGGCCAGCCGTGGCGCGGTGGCGACCTCAAGATCCTCTGGAACCCGCTGACCGGCGCTCCAATAGGACAGCGGAATGCCTGATTGATGACTCAATTCGTAGAGTGCCCCGAATGAATCTGTTTCATCGAGCTTGCTAAACAACAATCGCAATAGCGGGAGCGCATGAATCTTCGCCACCTGGCGCTGCAAATCCTGCTCACGTGTCGAGGCCGAGACCACGACATGCGTTTGCACTTCCGGTTCGGCCTTCAGGAGCTGATGCAGGGTGTGCACCAAGGCCAGATCCTTTTCTCCGAAACCGGCCGTATCGATCAGAATCAGGTCGGCCTCGGCATGCTTGTGGACATATGCCGCGGCCTGTTTGGCAGACATCGCCGATTCGCAGGGGATGCCCAACACGTCGGCATACATCCGCAGTTGTTCGACCGAAGCTAATCGATAGGTGTCCAACGAGACAATGGCGACGGACTTCTTCTCTTCTAATTGATAGTGTGCCGCGAGCTTGGTAATGGCCGCTGTCTTTCCGGCTCCGTTTGTGCCAATCATCATGGCGATCGTCCGATCTCCTGCGCCGGAGAGCAGTGATCCGCTCACGCGAATGTCTTGCGCCAGACACTTCGCCAACGCATTCTGGAGGTCGTGCGGGTCCGTCGAGTTGCGACGAGCCAGTTCCACGCCCAACGACCGTCCAATACGGTCTGCGCTCGACGGACGCAGTCCTTGTGCTACAAGATTGCGGCATAACCAAGCGATGGCCGGCTCCGCATGATGGCTTAAGGATTGTGATGCCGCCGGCAATGATGCGCCGATCTCACGGGTCAATTCGCGCAACTCTTTGCGTAGATCGTGTAAGCGACCCTGTTGGATATCCGATGACCGCGGCGCTGACGGGCGCGCGGGCCGAGGAGCGGGCGAAGACACAGGAGGTTGCTTTATTCCATGAGCCTGAGATGGAGTTGCTGGTTTCGCTAACATTCCTTGCAAGGTGTCACGAAAAACTTCTGATCCAATCGGCTGCGTCCATGTGCTGGCAGAAGATGGCGCCTGTGGAGCTTTCCGTGGCTCGCTCGGGGCTGACGTGTCCCGCGACGGCTTGATCGGCGGCAACGGATCATATTCGGCCGCTGCCATGACCTCCAACACGGGCTTATTGAAATAACTCATCAGCCGGCCGCCTTGATGCACTTCCTTGGACGAAAGGATGACGGCATCCGGACCCAACTCTTCTTTGATCGCTCGAATCGCATCCTGCATGGTCAAGGCATGAAAAGTTTTGACTTTCATTGTTCACCTCACGACGGTTGCGGAAGTTCTGAGTCCAGCCGGATGGTATCGAGTGACTGCAATCTCACCATGGCATCGATTTCATTCAGGCCAACGACCGGCACAGAATGCAAGAGCCGGTCCGTCAACCGGCGCAGGTGTCGGCGCACGGCCGGAGAACAGAGCAGAATCGGCTGCTGGCCTCGCGCAGCCACGCGTTCCGCTGATTGCTTGAGTGCCGTCAGAAGTTTGTGCGACAGCGCGGGATCCAGATTCAGCATGGCTCCCTGCGGCAATGTTGACGCTTGCTCAGCAAGCGTGCGATCGAGGCGCGGATCAAGCGTAATGACCGGGAGCGAGCCATCCGGCGCCTGGTACTGCTTTGTAATGGTCCGGGCTAATGATTGACGAGCCATTTCCGTCAAGAGTTCGGCATCCTTGGTCGTCATCGCATGATCGGCGATGGCTTCCAGGATGGAGCGAATATCCCTGATAGGAATGCCCTCTTTAAGGAGATTTCCCAAAATCCGAACCACTGTACCCAGCGAGACCATGGTCGGAACGAGTTCTTCCACCAGTTTCGGATGCGTCTTGCCGACTTCGTCGAGCAAGGCTTGCGCTTCCTGCCGGCCCAATAATTCGTGCCCGTGACGTTTGATGATTTCAGAGAGATGCGTGGTAATGGCCGAACTGGCATCGACGACGGTATAGCCGGCCATCTGTGCCTGCTCACGTTGGTCCTCAGCGACCCACAATGCCGGCAATCCAAATGCCGGTTCTTTGGTGGGAATGCCTTGCACCATCCCGCGCTGCGCCGTGCCGGGATCGATCGCCAGCACATGGCCGGGGAGGACTTCGGCCTTGGCAACCTCGACCCCCTTCAGCATGATCGCGTATTCATTCGGACGCAGTTGCAGATTGTCCCGGATATGAATGGGAGGGACGACAAACCCCATGGATTCGGCAAACTGTCTCCGCAAACCCTTGATCCGATCCAGGAGCGCATTCCCCTGTGTGCCCTCCACGAGATTGATCAGCCCATATCCCACTTGCACTTCCATCAGATCGAGCGGGGCAATGTGGGCGACCGGCTCGTCAACTTTGGCGGTCACCGGCGGAGGAGTCTGAGTCTCAGGCGCCTGTTCCCGCTGATAGAGATGGTAGGCGATCCAGGACACGCCGGCTCCGAGCACCAGGAAGGCCAGATGCGGCAAACCCGGCACCAAGCCGAGTGCCAGCAGGATTCCGCCTGCCGTCCCGACGGCCCTGTGGGAATTGAGGAGTTGCTGCGTCATTTCCGCGCCAAGGTCGTTTTCTGAGGCAGCGCGCGTCACAATCATACCGGTGGCGGTCGAGACGATCAGCGCAGGAATTTGGGCGACCAGGCCTTCACCGACGGTCAAAAGCGTATAGGTTTGCGCCGCCAGGCCGGGGCTCATGCCCTGCTGTAGAATGCCGATGGTCAGTCCCCCGACGATATTCACCACGACGATGATGACCGCCGCGACCGCGTCGCCTCGAACAAACTTGCTGGCACCGTCCATGGCGCCGTAAAAGTCGGCCTCTTCCGCGATATCCTTCCGGCGCCGCCGGGCTTCATCTTCTTTGATGAGGCCCGCGTTCAAGTCGGCATCGATCGCCATCTGCTTACCCGGCATCGCATCCAATGTGAAGCGGGCGGCGACTTCAGCCACGCGGCCGGCGCCCTTGGTCACCACCACGAAATTGATGATCACCAGGATCGCAAATACCACGAGACCGACGGTGTAATTCCCGCCGACAACAAAGTTGCCGAACGTTCGGATGACCTCCCCTGCCGCCGCCGCTCCTTCATTCCCATGCAATAGAATCAGGCGGGTCGATGCAATATTCAGGGACAGCCGGAGAAGCGTGACCATCAGGAGAATCGAGGGGAATACCGAAAAATCCATCGGCCGGCGTACTTGTAATCCCACCAACAAAATGATGATGGAAATCGTGATGTCGAAACTGAGCAACAGGTCCAGTAAGAACCGCGGGAGCGGCAGCAACATGACCATGAGCACGCCGACCACACCCACGGACATGACAATGTCCGGATGCTTGAGCAGCGGAGGATGTTCGATTGGAGTAACGGTTGTCGTGGATGCCATGTGATACAGCCCTTCTTATAACTGTCCGGGGTTCACTCCCCTGGCCCGGTACACAAATGCCAGGATTTCAGCAACAGCGCGATACAGGTTCGACGGAATTTCCTTCCCAATATCGACCAGCCGGTAGAGCGTTCGAGCGACCAGCTTATTCTCGACCACCGCCACCCCATGGTGACGAGCCAGCTCGCGAATACGCTCCGCGACGAATCCGGCGCCCTTGGCCACCACGAACGGTGCGGCTTTCTGTGTGGCGTCATACTTCAGGGCGACCGCCAGGTGAGTTGGATTGGTCACCACGACATCGGCGGTCTTCACTGCCGCCATCATGCGTTTCTTGGCGAGATCGCGTTGCGCGGAACGGATACGGCCACGAACTAACGGGTCGCCCTCCGACGCCTTGTGTTCTTCCTTTACTTCTTCTTTGGTCATGCGCAGATCACGGGACCACTCAAAGCGCTGATATATGTAGTCCACGGCCGCGAGGACCGCCAACGCGCCCACGACGCCCATTGCCACTTTGAGAGTGAGGTGCCCGGCCATTTCGACCGAAGCCGGCAGATCGTAGTCCATCAGTCCCGGCACCATGAGCAGATCGTGACGTGCGGTAAAGAGTCCGACCGCCATGATGATGGCAATCTTTACGAGGCCCTTGACGAGCTCCATTACGGATCTGGTGGAGAACAGTTGTCCCAAGCCTTTAAGCGGATTGAGCTTGCTGAAGTTGGGCTGCAGCGCGTTCGGTCTCCACAGAAATCCCGTTTGCGCCAGCGATGCGCCGGTCCCCATGAACAGAATGACGGCGAGAACGGGAAGAATCAGGACTATCGTCGTCACACTGATCTGCACGATAATCGTGTGGATATGTTCCACCGTCAGCGCTTTCCAGAAAGTCTCGTCGAATGACAATGACAACCCGCGCCGCGTGACATCGGTCAACTGCCGCAGTCCGATCGGCACTCCGATGGCCAGGAAGCCGACCCCTCCGATAAGGACCGCCGCGGTGCTGACATCGCGGCTGATCGCAACCTGTCCATCGCGTCGTGCCTCTGCCTTCCGCTTTTCAGTCGCTTCCTCTGTCCGACTGCTCTTGTCTGACTCTGACTCAGCCACGTCCTAGACTCCTGAGCAACGCTTCAATCGTGAGTTGGAGCTGTTCGAACTCCGATCCGATCAAGGCCACGGTAAACGGCATTCCGAGGCTGAGGACGAGCAATCCACCGGCAATCGTAATGGGAAAACTTAAGACAAAGACCTGGACTTGCGGGACGGCGCGTCCGAGCAAGGCCATGAGGACATTGATGAGCAAAATGGCAATCAACACCGGCGCGGACAACTTCAGGCCGATCGTAAACATCCGCTGCGACAGCAGGAGAATCTCTTCTCCCAGGTGCGAGGACAGATGGGCGCCGAATGCGGGGATCGCCTCATAACTGTGAATGATGGTCGCCATGGCAAACAGATGCGCATTCAGCGAGAGGAAGATCAACGAAGCCAGCATGGTGAAGAACTGTGCGACCATCGGGGTTTGTTGTGAGGTCGTCGGGTCGAACAGATGGACCGCGCCGAATCCCATTTGTATACCCAACAACTCGCCGGCCACTTCCAACGCGCCAAACATCAAGCGAACCGCTAAGCCGATAGTGACGCCAATGGTCATCTCGCTCAGCATGCCGCCTGCCAAGATCACCGGATCCAGTGACACGCTGGGCATCGGAATCGACGGAGCCAGCATCAGACTCAACGCCAAGACTAAACCGAGCTTGACCTTGATGGGGATCGTCCGTCCGCTGAAGACCGGCAGCGCGGCCAGCAGGCCTCCAATGCGCGACACCAGGACAAGAAAGGCCTCGAATTGCGGGAGAAGGATGTGAATGTTTTGCGTCAGTCCCATGCCGGTCCTAGCGAATGTAGTCAGGAATATTGGTGAGGAGATTGGTCATGAAACTGGTCATGACGCCCAACATCCAGGGCAAAAATACGAGAATGGCGCCGAAGAGAGTTAAGACCTTCGGCACAAAGCTCAGGGTCGGCTCATTCAATTGTGTCATCGCTTGAAAGGCACTCACTACCAAGCCCACGAGCAGGCTCAAACCTAAGATGGGCGCTGAGACTAAGAGGGTCGTTTCCAAGGCTTGCCGTCCGAGTTCGGTGACCATTTCCGGTGTCATAGAATTACTGAAAGCTCCTTACCATCGAACCGACGACGAGATACCATCCGTCGGCCAGCACAAACAAAATGAGTTTAAACGGCAATGAAATGACGGCCGGCGGCAAGAGCATCATGCCCATCGACATCAGAATGCTGGCCACCACCATGTCCACAATCAAAAATGGGATGTAGATCAAGAAACCGATCTGAAAGGAGATGCGCAGCTCGCTCAGAATAAAGGCCGGGATCACCACATGAGTCGGCACATCGGCAATCTTGTCCGGTTTAGGGATCTTACTGAGCGTGATAAAGAGTTCTAGATCCTTGTCCCGGAGCTGGCGCAACATGAATCCTCTCACCGGCTCGATACCCTTCTTCCAGGCATCTTCATACGACAGCTGTTCGGCCAACAGCGGTTGCAGCGCGTCGCCGTACACTTGTTGTCCGACAGGGGCCATGATGAACATCGTGAGAAACAAGGCGAGCGCCAGCAAGACTTGATTCGGTGGCACCGATTGCGTCCCGAGAGCTTGGCGGAGAAACGAGAGGACGATCACAATCCGCGTGAACGACGTCACCATGATAAAGAGCGCCGGCGCCAGAGAAAGCACCGTCAACAGGATCAGAATCTGAATGACGACGGCCGTCTGCTTGGGTGAATCCGATCCCAGATCGATACTGACCGACGGCCCGGCAGCCCACACCGGCTCAGGCGTCGCCATCCCCAGGCCAATAAGGAGCAGAACTCCAATTAGAACGAACCTGGTCCATGGTGCGGCCACGCGCTTCACGCTATGCATGCGGTCCGCCTTGTTTACCCTGCCCGAAGGCTTTGGTCACATCCTGCCACCATTCAGTTGAAAGCAGGCTACGAGGGGAAATCCCGCACGGAGCATTGGTCTGACCGGAGGATGATACAAGCGTCGCCAGATGTTCTGTGGCTTCGATACGCCCGAGAGGAATGAGCGTGTCTGCCGTCAGACCGACGGCGAAGTATTGACCGGCAATGGCGACGAGGGCGATTGATTGTCGCGGGGCCAGGTAACTGTTCGCCACGACCTGGATAAGGGGTGTGCCACCGGACATGCCGATGCGTTGTGATAATACGCGCCGGGCAACCCAGGCGACGGCTCCCATCAGAAGCAGGACCGTCCCCAATGCCAAAAGTGTTCGGCCCATACTGTCCCACACGTCAACCACGGTATCGCTCCCCTATTGTTTAGGCCAGTTGCTTGACACGTTCCGCAGCGCTCACCACATCGGTGAGCCTGATCCCGAACTTTTCATTCACGACCACCACTTCGCCTTTGGCCACCAGCTTATTGTTCACCATGACTTCCATCGGTTCGCCGGCCAATTTATCGAGCTCGATCACCGATCCTTGCGCAAGCTGCAAGAGGTCTCGAATGGCCATCTTCGTCGAGCCGACGTAGATAGAAACCTTCATCGGGATATCGAGAATGAAATCGATATTCTTCGTCTGTTCCGCAACCGCGGTATTCGTCACCGGCGGAAACGAGGCCGGCGTCGCGGCGACAGACTCATGAGTCGTGGTTTCGGCAGCTTGATTGGCATCGTCGTCAGCCATACGGTCATCTCCCCTACCTGTGAGTTAAGTCAGCACCTTCGTGACACGACAGGCGTGATTCCCTTTAAATACCCCAGGGCTTCCCAGAAACTTGAGATAGTCCTCGACATAACATTCCAGCGGATCACCGGGACGCTGATCCAGCATCACCACATCGCCGGGCGCAAAATTCAGCACATCCTGGACGGTGACTGTGGTGGAACCGAGCTTCACAGAAATGGGCAATTCGCACTCATGGATCAAGTCGCGGAATTTGCTGTTCCAGGACCCATCCTGTTCCAACTGATCCGACACCAGCCCGGAGTAGAGCTTTTCCTTAATAGGCTCAAGCATCGAATAGGGATACACGACGAACAGATCCCGAGTGGTCTCCCCGATGATGACTTGCAATGTCACCACGATGACGACCTCTGAGGCTGTCACAACCATGGCAAATTGGGGATTACTCTCGGAGCGCACATAGTCTACTTTCACCGGAAGAATCGCCTGCCAGGCCTTTTCCAGATCCGCGAGCGCCAGCATGAGCAGCTTCTTGATCATGCGGACTTGGACGGCCGTGAAATCCCGCCCTTCCGGCTTCACATGGGTTTGTCCCTTCCCTCCGAAAAAGTAATCGACCAGGAGATAGACGAGAAAGGCATCCATCACAAAAAGGCCGCTGCCGCGCAGGGGGGCCATGTGGAAAACGTTGAGTGAGGATGGCATCGGAATCTTTTTTAGAAATTCACCGAATTTGATGACCTGTGTTCCGACCACTACAAATTCAATCGCTTCTCGCAGCACCCCGGTCCACGCCACCGCCTGGCGTCGTACAAAGCGATCGTTAATCATCTCCAGGGTCGGCATGCGTCCCCTGATAATCCGCTCCTGATTGAGGAGATCGTACCCCTTCACGCCGGTCGTCGCTTCAGCCGCGGCTTCCGCCGCCGGCGCCGTTTCGACCTCACCGGAGACCACGCCATTCAACAGCGCATCGATCTCATCCTGTGAAAGAATCTTTTCCATCGGTTTCGGACTACTGAACGACGAAATCCGTAAAATAGGCGGTCTTCACCCCCGGCTTGGGCAGCAGGCCGTTGATCCGCTGAGTGATCTCATCCCGGAGTTGAAATTTTCCTTGTGGGGACCGAATCGCGGCGGAGTCTTTACTGGAGAGCAACACCAGGATGGTGTCACGGAGTTGAGGAATGCGCGCGGAAAGATTCGCCGAAACCCCTTCATTCTCCACTTCTAACTTGATGGTCATCTTGAGGTAACGAATGTCCGGCGCGTCGGCGAGATTGACAATGAACGGGTCCAGATCAAACACCACGCCTGCGGCTGCCTTTCCAGCGGATTCGCCATGCCCCTCCGACTTCGCGACGGCTTCGGCCTTATGTTCGTCCCCCGCCTCTCCTCCTCCGCTACTGTGGCCCCCCATGAGTTTCACAATCACAAAGGCGCCACCGAGTCCGGCTACGAGCGCCGCGGCGACTACAATGATGAGAAGCTTAATAGGAAGCGCGGGAGCTGGTGCCGCGGTTTTGCCTGTCTCTGGAGTTGCTGCTGCTTCGTCTGACATGGAGACCTCCTCAATTCGCACGCACAATTGCCGTCACCGGGGGTTTGTGCAATGGATATGCCATCTCAGATTGTCTCGACTGTCATTGAGTTGGCAGACAACTACACGCCAAATGAACGTGAGGAAGGGGGCAAATGTTAAGAATAGGAAGAAGACCGCCTGTGGAGAGCCGGTCCCTTGACGCTGTCAGAAATCTGACGGTGAGGTCACTCTAGAGAGACGTAACGGCGGTTGATCTACTGGCGGATCGAGTATGGAAAGAGAGGAAGGGAAGCCGGGGTGAGTGTTTGTAGGAACTCACCCCGGCAGATGCGTGTTACTTACCGTTTCAAATTCACCAGTTCCTGAAGGATTTCGTCTGATGTCGTGATGACACGGGAGTTGGCCTGGAAACCCCGTTGTGCGGCGATCATATCGATGAAGCTCTGGCCGAGATCGACGTTCGAAAGCTCCAGTGAATTCGCGAGCACCCGTCCCAGGCCCGCACTATCCGGAGAGCCTGTGACCGGCTGACCGGAATTTCCTGATTCGGCAAAGGTGTTCTTGCCGGTCCTGGTCAAGCCGATCGGATCCGGGAATCTCGCGAGAACCACCTGAGCCAAGGCGCGCAGTTGCCCGTTAGAGAACCGGCCGCTGATGACGCCATTCGTATCGACACTGAAGGCCTGGAGCGAACCGGCGGCATAGCCGTCTTGGGTTTGCTGGACCAACGCAGAGGTGGAGCCGAATTGCGTCGATCCGGTCAGCCCGTTCCCACCGTCGCTAATCACACTATCGCCGAAATTGAACTCAATGAGCTGATCTTGCGTAGCGCCGACAAAGTCGATCTGCAGTTCTCCCGCCGTCGTTCCCACCGTTCCCGCTGCCGTATTCGTATCGAATCGAATCACCGGCCCTTCACGCTGCAGCGTCCCATCCGTTCCGAATGTGAGGGTGCCGGCGCCGACTCGCACAATTCCAAGCGTCGTATCGATATTGCTCGAATGATAGTTGGCGGTATTCACGTCGGCGGTGCTCGACACAACGTTATAGTTCCAGGTATTCGATCCAACCTTCGTGAAATAGGTGGTCAATAGGTGATCATTTCCCAACGTATCATAGACCGTCAGGGAGGTGGTAAAGTTCGAGGTCCCGACCGGATCAGTGATATCGAAATCTGTGCCGGTGGTCGAGGTGCCGGCCAGCATGTTCAGCGTTGAGGCCAGGGTATTGGCACCGCTGGCTGCGACCACCACAGCACCGTCATTGGTCGCTGCATCGTTCGTTGTGCCCGAGATGCCTGATCGGAAGGTGAAAATGTTGCTGGCCCCCACCGTCGCTTCAAAACCATCATAAGCCGACTGCAAGTATGGGTTGGCCGCAGTCAAACTTCGTACCGCGCTCTGGATCGCGCTGGAGAGCGTTGATCCGGTAAGGCCGTTCGCAACCGTGACCGTCTGAGCGCCATCCCCATTCAGATTGATGGTAAAGGCATTATTGCCGGCTGCCGAGGTCGTGACCGAAGCGGCAGATGCAATCACATTGCCGCGGACTCCGGTCGTCGAGGTGCCGGAGTTCAGGTTGGCGGCCAATAGCGCGGTCGTGGTGGGATTCGGCGCCGCGGTCGTCGTCGGCAAGGCAATGTCGCCGATATTTCCCGTGATGGTCCCGGTGGTATCAGCAAGGAATCCCTGCAACTTGAATCCTGTCGGGTCCACGACCACGCTGTTTTGATTCAAACGGAAGAGGCCATTGCGGCCGTAGAACGTGCCGTTCTGCGCATCCTTCATGACAAAAAATCCGTTGCCGTCGATGGCCAGATCGAGCACGTTCGAGGAGGTGGCCAGCGATCCCTGGGTGAAATCCCCTTGCACCGAGGTAAGAGCCACGCCGATTCCGGTTTGCACTGAACCGGACCCTCCCGAGATCGAGGAGCTGATCAAGTCGGCGAAGGTGGCGCGACTCCCCTTGAACCCGACCGTGCTGAGATTGGCAATGTTGTTACCGATGACCGACAGCGCCGTGCCGTTGGCATTGAGCCCGCTCACTCCGGCAAATAGGGACGACAGAATACCCATGGATCACACCCTCCTTTGTAGCAAATGCTTTCTCATTCAATTTATCGCAGTTCGACAATGTCTTTGCGGTCGATCACATACTCGCCGGCGGCGAGTTGCGGGGTTCCATCCACCATCCGCACGCCGGAAACCGTTAAGACGGAACTCGGGGCGGCTATGACGGCTGCACCCTTCGCGTCCTTTGCCAGGACTTGATACTGATAGGTTCCGTTCGGCATCAAGAGACCGTTTTGATTGCGTCCATCCCACTGTACTTCCTGCTTCCCGGCACTCTGTGTCCCCAATTCCAGGACGCGAATGGCCTTTCCTTGTTTGTCCTGGATGGTGACCCGTACGGTGGCCGCTTCATGCTCCAACGCATACGTGAGTTTTGCCGGTCCGTTGTTCAGATCGATGAGCGAGCCTTCGACCTGGACGTTTCGCCCTATCATCGGCAGCAAGGTGTACTGCATCGAATCCGTTTGTTGGGCGATACTCTTTTCCAACAGCTGGACTTGCTTGGTGCTCTGGTCCAACTGGCTGAATTGGGCCAGCTCGGCAACAAATGCGGTGTTATCCATCGGCTTCAATGGATCCTGATTCTTGAGTTGCGTGACCAGCAGCTTGAGAAAGTCGTTCTGACCCAATTGTTGGTTGCCACTCAACGCGCCGGAGATCCCGCCGCTCGCTGGAGTCGTGACACCGGGGGTCGTCTGTGATGTCGCGGAACTAATTGTTGCCATAATCCGATTCCCCTATCTTTATGCCACCAGATTCAACATGCCGCGACGCGGCTTGTTGTCACGCATCACTTCTTCACGCCCCTGTCCTGGGTTCTGACTCTCTCCCTGCGGCGTATGCCCCTGTGACTGTCCCTGGGACGCCGGCTGTTGGAAGGACCGCCCGGCGCTCTGGCGGTCAATGTCAACCTGGAATCGCCCCAGATCCAATCCTGACGCGTTCAACGCTGATTGCAATCGGTCTTGCCCATTCACGAGATACTGTCCTAACTCGTTCCGCTCGGATGAGAAATGCGTGTGTACGGTATCCTGATTGACCGCGACACGAATATTCACCCGCCCCAAATCAGCTTGAGAAAGCTCAAGCACCATCGACTTGGTCTGATTCGCAGAAGTTCCCGGCATCCAATCGGTCGGCTGAACAGGAAGTGCAGAAGCAGCCGGTTGAGCGTCAACAGGAAGCTTGTCTGAAGGAGCAGAAGAAAATACGCGGTGATCTATACCATTGTTCAATAGCGTGGAATTCGACGGTGTGGCAGGCGCGGAGACGTCCGGCATGGTGGACTGCGCCAGGACCTGATCTCCGGATGGGCGCTCGCGATGGTCGCGGCCGGACCATTCCATCCCGCTCTCGGCCTCCTGGTTCGTGGGTTCTTGCCACGCGATCGGGGCAACGGATGGCTGGCGAGGCGCCACGTCTTCATTCGGTCCCGGGATCTCTTGTGCTGGAACCGGGCGCTCCATGAGTACCGGCCGATTATCTTCTGGCCGCTGGACCGGCTCGGCTGTCAGAGCCGCGACGGCCTTGAGTTCTTCCCGTACTTGAGACCGCAGATCATTTGGCGTGACTATCGACTCATTCTTCGCCTCAACCTCCACTGAGATATGCGGCCCTTCCTCATCCGTGAGCGGGAATGTCGATTTCTCCTGTTGAAGAGTGCGGAGCTCTTCGGGAGTTAGCTGCGCCTGACTGCCCAGAGTCGTATCTTGGTCAAGGGATGAATTCTGCTGTATCGCGGTATCGACCGCAGCGGTAAGGACTGCTCCTGATGGAATGGCTGCCGTGGCATCTGTGGACTTGGCAGTGCTCTCTTTGCTATCTACCTGCGAATATGTGGAGGAGTCCGCCGCCGTGACCGGCAACGATGTCCCGTCCTCCATGACAGAAGACATCACGGACCCCATTGCGGTGTTCGTCTGTTCATCAGATAAGGTCTGCGTCAGGGCCTGAGCATCTGTGCTGACAATGGGCTGAGCGATCAGCGCGAGCAACACGCTTTGCGTCGTCACATCGGGCAACGGCGACGCTGTGACGGTGTCGGAGTCATGCCGGGAAGGTTCGCCTGCTCTGTCGCTCGTTTGTTCAACCCTGATTGCGCCGGAAGAGGTTTCAGCTGTTGCTGTGGGCGTAGATTCGTCCGAAGACGTCGGGGCATCGTGCTCATCACCCTCTGTTTGGCTATGTCCTATCTCGTGACGCGGTTCCTTTACTGTATTAGCGGCATGCAATTCGGACGAAAATGATTTGCCGGATCCGGCCGACTCTCGTCTGCCTCCGCCTTGTCCGGGGCGAGGAGTGCTCTGAGAGCTTGTCGCGCTGGAAGTACCTGCTGATGCGAGATGAGGTAGTTGAACGTCCATCATGGCCTCAGGATTCCCAATGATTATCGGATGACACGCACCGGCATAGTTCAAGCCTCGTGCCAGGTCGCCTAACCGCAAACTCTGCGCCAATTGATGGAAATGAACGACGCGGTATCAGCAGAATTAATGGAGGTGGAAAGAACTTCCTATCCCGTAGGCAAGATGGATCCACCCTGCACTGCGGACAGGCTTAGGGGGCTTGAACGAGCAACTGTTCGGTGAGCTTTGCGGCCCGTTCGACACGGACTTGAGCGAGAATCGCGCCGGCGGTTTTCGGCTTGACGATGCGAAGAATTTCGATTGCTTTGTGTTCAGGCAGCTTTTCGAGTCTGGCCGCGGCCTCTTCAGACGGCATGGATTCATACATCTTTGCGAGTTGCGCCTGACTCTGACTCTTCTGATCCTGTGCGTGCTTGGAGTACATGGCTTTCCGATCAGCGATAAACTGGTCCTGCTGGGCTTTCTGTTCCGTCGTTTGTTTCTGATGCAGCCGCCGAGACTCCTCAAGCTTCTTCTGCATGGCTTCATTTCTGGTGAGAAGTCCTTCCAGTTCCGTCTTGAGGGCGAGGAGACGCTCTTCTTCTTGCCGAACGGCCACTTCACGGCGATCGAGATCCTTCTTACGCTGATCTAACATCTCAATGACTTCTCGTGGCGTCTCAATGGCCGGTCCTTGCGTGGCCGGTACGGTGGTTGTGTCAGCAGCCGTTTCGGCGCTCCCGGCAGGTCCCGACGTGGTTGACGGCGCGGCCGCAACCACCGGCTTGGTTGGCTTCGGCTGCGGCTCAGATGAGGCCTGGCCCAGTTGTACCATCACCCACAGCAGAAAGACCGATCCGGTGACTCCTCCGGCCAACGTCCAGAGATGGGAGCGCCGCGCTGACCGTGTCAATGAAGGTTGAGGTCTCACGGCATGCCGTAATGTAATACGATCGGAGACGTGAGGAGTGTGTCTAGGCTTCATGACAGCGCATCTCCCTGCCCGGCAAATCGATGATGGGCAGACTCATCTGTCGCCAGTTGCTCGCGGCGACGCATTTCCGTCAGTGCCGCCTCCCGATACCGCGCGATCAGTCGATCCAATGTCCGGCGATCCTGGCTCGCCGCCACCAGCTTGGTTCGTGCCTCATCCCATTGCAGTTGCCAATGCGCCATGGTTCGCCGGGCCTGCTCCGTTGCGGATGCCTGCGCTTCAAAGTGCGATTGCCACTGCAGCAATTGCTCAATCGTCAAGCCTTGGCGGGTCTCTTCACGGTACCGTTCCTCCTGCTGCCGCTGATCGTCCGCCAAGCGCGCAATGGATTGCTCAGCCTGGAGTAGTTGCTGGGTAACCTCAGCCAGCTCCATCTTGAGCTGCTCCTCGACCTGAATACGATAATGCTGCAGTGACTGTACGCTCATGTCTGTTGTGCCAAGGTGAGAAGGTCCTGTCGCGATGAGGCAAAGTCAGCGGGCTGTTCAACCGCCTGACGGAGAAATCCATTAATGGCGTCTTGTCCGCGCACCGCTCGATCCAGAGCCGCATTCATCCCCTGCTTATAAGCGCCGAGGAGAATGAGATCTTCGGATTGTCGATACCGCGCCAGCAATTCGATCGTTTGGCGTGCCGCGGTCTCATGCTCCCGCGTGACAATATCGCGCATAACCCGGCTGGTACTTTGGAGCAGATCGATCGCCGGGAAGTGGTTTTGCGCCGCGAGGGCGCGCGAGAGGACGATATGTCCATCCAGAATAGAACGCACCGTATCGGCAATCGGGTCGGACAGATCATCGCCGTCCACGAGCACCGTATACAACCCCGTAATCGTGCCGACCCCGGGTCCGGTTCCCACTCGTTCCAGCAGCTTGGGCAGCATGGCGAACACCGACGGCGTATAACCTTTGGTCGTGGGAGGTTCACCGATCGCCAACCCCACTTCTCGTTGGCTGTAGGCCAACCGGGTCAACGAGTCCATCATCAAGAGCACTTGACGTCCCTGGTCGCGAAAGTATTCGGCAATACAGGTTGCCACCAGAGATGCACGCAACCGGACCATCGGCGGTTGATCCGACGTGGCCACAATGACGACCGATCGCTTCAAGGCTTCAGGGCCCAGATCGCGTTCCAGAAACTCATTCACTTCACGTCCGCGTTCGCCGATCAGCGCAATGACGTTGACGTCCGCTTGTGTATAGCGGCTGATCATTCCGAGCAAGACACTTTTACCGACTCCTGATCCGGCGAAGATCCCGACTTTCTGTCCGCGCCCACAGGTCAAGAAGCCGTTGATCGCCCGGACGCCAAGATCCAATGGGGTCGTGATACGGTTCCGCGACAATGGATTCGGTGGACTCGTCCGGAGCGGATAGTGTGTCTGCGCGGCGAGGGGTCCTTTGCCGTCTAAGGGCTCCCCCAACCCATTTAAGACTCGCCCGAGCAGAGCGGGACCGACTGCAAGTCCGGCCGCTTGACCGGTCATTGCGATGCGGCTCGAAGGCCCGATCCCTTGCATTTCCCCAAGCGGCATCAGCAAAACACGATCACCTCGAAATCCCACAACTTCCGCAGGAATCACCCCTTTACCGTCTTCTCTTGTGATGTGACAGATATCGCCGACCGTCGAGCGCGCGCCGGTGCCTTCAATAACCAGACCGACGGCTTGCGCCACACGTCCGGTAATGTCCAATGGTTCGACCTGATCAAGGAGATCACTGAGCGACATGTGTTCCTCTTGCGCGAAGCGCTTCGCCCAGTCTGGTTAATTGCGTATCGAGCGACGCGTCGACCACTCGGTTGACGGTCTGCACGATACATCCTCCTCTCGACAGCGTGATATCCGGCTCAATATGGAGCGAGAGCGTGAGATCGCCGACCTGGCTCAATTCGCCGCGCAGCGCTTCGAGCGTTCCGGCGTCGGCGGGATGCACCGTAATCGTCACTCGGCCGGACTCTTTCAAGGCCGCCAGCGCCGTTTTGGCTTGCGCCGCCACTTGTTCTTTGACCTGGTCAGCCCGGTCGTGCAGCACTTTGGTGGCAATCTGGAAGGCCAGACTCACCACTTCTTCTTCCACGGTCTGATGCAAGGCCAGCCAGGCTTGATCGAACTTTCTCACGGCATTCGAGAGTACAGCCCGTTCATGGCGCCGGCGCTCTTCGTCCCGGGCACAGGCGCGTCGCTCGCCTTCGGCAATACCGCGTTCCAATTCAGTCAGTCCGTCTTGCCCGCGCGTTACACCGTCTTCGCCGAATGATTGCAGCACCATGCTTTGCACGCGCAACCCGCCGGCACGGACCACGGCATGTTTCAGTACCGTGTTTTCCGCGCGTAACGCATGCAGTTCGAGCAACCGTCGAGCGGTCATCAGCACGACATCGTTCTGAATCGGCTTCATAAAGAATTCCGCGGCCCCGGCCTTCATGGCTCGAACGGCCAGCTCGACACTCGGTGATCCGGTCATCACGACGCTGATCACTCGCTGATCGCAGGCCTGGACCTGCTCCAATAGCAAAATCCCATCCAGATCCGGCAGCGTCACATCCACCATCAGGAGAGCAGGTGAGGCTTGTTTCACCATCGCCAGCGCTTCTTGGGCGGTCCCGGCAACACGAATGGCCACTCCCTCCGATCGAAAGAGTTCGATAAAGAGATTCCGGATAATCTCATCATCATCGACGACGAGGATCGATCCATGCAGTTTCGGAGCTCCAGACGATGCCGGAGCGGAAAGTCTCGCCGGAAGTGATGCGCTCGTGGCCATTTACAACATTTCCTCTCCGGCGCCGGCCACCACAATGCGGCCTTCTTCCTCCAGCTTGCGGCACACTTTGAGGATGTTCTGCTGAGATCGCTCCACATCCGTAATCTTGACCGGTCCCTTGGACTCCATATCGTCCTTGAGCATCTCGGCCGCCCGGCTCGACATGTTCTTGAAGAATTTATCCTTAATATTGGGGTTGGCCCCGCGGAGCGCCAGGGGCAGATCTTCTTTACTGATTTCCTTCATCAATTCCTGCATGCCACGGTCGTCCAGCTTGATCAGGTCGTCGAAGACGAACATCAGGGCCCGGATGGCATCGGCCAACGGCTGACTCTTCTCCGCGATCTTGGCCATGATGTTGCCTTCGGTATTCTTGTCGAGCCGGGTCATGATATCCGCCATCATCTCCGTTCCACCAAGCGACTGAGCACGCATGCCGGTGTTCGACAGCAACGCCTCCTGCATCGTGTTGCTGAGTTCTTCCAAGACATCGGGTTGCACCTCTTCCATCGTGGCCAGTCGCAACGCGACATCGCCTCGCAGGAATTCCGGCAGTTGGGCCAACAACTGGCTGGCCTGTTCACTCTCTAAATGCGCCAGAATGACGGCAATCGTTTGCGGATGTTCGACTTTGATCATTCCCGCTAATGATTTCGCGTCGACCCACTTCAAGGCTTCCAGGCCGGGATAGGATTTCCGCGTCATCGATTCGATGATGGCTTTGGCCTTTTCCGGGCCCAGCGCTTTGATCAGGACACTGCGGATATATTCATTGCCCTTAAACTGCACGTCTCCCGTCGCGCTCGCGCTTTCAAATTCAGAAATCACGACCTCTTCATCTTCCTTTGAGATTTGCGCGGTGCCGTTCATGTAATGCCCTAACTTCTTGATCTCCTTGGGGTCAAGCTGCTTCATGACCTGAGCAGCCGCTTCTTCCCCAATGGCGCGCAGCAGAATCGCCGCTTTCTGTTCACCGGACATCTGTTTAGGCTCACCGGCCATGGCTAGGCATTACCTTTCAACCACTGTTTCACGACCACCGCGGTCCCATCAGGATTCTTTCTGGCCATATCGACGATTTGAGCGCGATTCGCGCTGGATTCCAGCGAGGCTTCCACCGCGCTGACGGAAGCGGGCAAGGCCGGCGCGGCGGTCTCCGCCGTTGCTGTTTCAATCGCCGAGACACCCAGCATTGCAATGAGGGGGCGGACGACAAAGAAGAGAATGAGCAGGAATAACAACGCGCCGACTCCGTACCTCATGTACGGCATCCAGGGTTGCGTGGTCTCTGCGACGGCTTCGACGGTCGCCGTGGCCGGCTCTTCAGGGCCAAATCCAAATTGGACATTGACGACCTGAACCTGATCCTGGCGCTCGGTTGAATAGCCCATCGCTTTCTTGACGATGTCTTCGATCCGCTTGAGGTCTTCCTCACTGCGAGGAATATACTTCTTGATGACGTCACCTGTCGGCTTGTCGGCCGGTTCCCCTTCCCCGGCTTTGGGCACTTCATAGGTCCCATCTACCAGGACCGCCACCGACAGTTTTTTGATCGAGCCGATGGGCTCCACGATACGAGAGACAGTCCGACTGATTTCGTAATTCACCGTTTCGTTTTTCGTTTGGGTCGCATTCGAACTTGTTGGCGTCGACTCCGCTTCCGTCCCCGGAGGCACATTAGATTGAACCCCCGGCACACCGCCGGAGACGCCGTTCACGCCGTTGGCCTTTTCCTGGCCGCGCTGTTCGCTTCGGACAACTTGTCCGTTGGGGTCATACCGCTCTTCGGTCGTCTCGACTTTCCTGAAGTCGATCAGGCCGGAGACTCTGACTTCAGCCTTGTTCAATCCGACGATGCGTTCGAGCATCGATTGAATCCGGCCTTCGATGTCTTTTTCAATCGTGCGCTGATATTCGAGCTGCGTGTTAGTCAGGCCGGCCGTTTCGTCCTGCGCCGTTGAGGACAGGAGATGGCCGTGGCCATCGACGACGGTGATATCACGGGCCTGCAACCCTTCTACGCTGCTGGCGACAAGATGCACGACGCCCTGGACCTGCCCCTTGCTCAGCGCTTGGGCATTTCTGAGTGAGACCACCACGGAGGCACGCGGCCGCTCCTGTTCCGCGGCAAACAACCGCCGTTCCGGAATCGCCAAATGGACGCGCGCGCGCTCTACTTCAGGCATCTGCGCAATCGTGCGAGCCAGCTCACCTTGGAGAGCGCGACGATAATTCAGTTTTTGAACGAATTCAGACATGCCGATAGAGGTGCGGTCGAAAATCTCATAGCCGACGCCGCCGCCCTTGGGAATCCCTTGGCTGGCCAGCGTCAGGCGAAGGTCATGGACTTGCGAGGTGGGAACAAGAATCGTGGCTCCTCCGCCCGTCGTGTCGTAGGGTGTCTTCGATTCCTTCAATTTATCGATAATCGACGAGGCATCTTCACTATTGAGATTCGTGAAGAGCACCTGCATATCCGGCTGTTGCGTCCAGAGGGCGAGCGCAATCAGGCCGGCGACGGATCCCGCCAGCGCAACCAGGATGATCATGCGTTGATTGATCGAGAATTTCCCAAACATACAGCTGGTTTACCTCATCCGCCTCAAAAGGCTCCGGTCACACTTGCATCCGTTGAATTTCTTCGTACGCCGTCACAAGCTTGTTGCGAATCTGCATCATCAGTTGGAACGACACATCGGCCTGCTGTAAGGCCACCATCGTACGATGGAGGTCCTGCGATTGACCCGTCACCAGAGCATCGACGGCCTGATTGGCCTGCACCTGCACGTCATTCGCCTTCCCGATGGCGTTCTTGAGCGTATCCATGAACCCGCCGGGTCCGGATGCTTCAGACGCTCCGACCGGAGCGATCCTGTCCGCAATGGTAGGAATAACCGGCGAGATGCCTTGAATGGGTGTCATGGTCTACCTCCCGATCTCCAATGCTTTGATCCGCATACCGCGACTTGCCTTGATATCCTGCACGTGCACGTCAATGGGTGTCATGGATTACCTTCCGATTTCTAGAGCTTTGTTCCACATGCCGCGAGTTGCATTGATGGCCTGCACGTTTGCCTCATAGGCCCGCGAGGCGCCGATCATGTTGACCATCTCTTCCATCACATTCACGTTGGGCAAACGGACAAAGCCTTTGGGATCGGCGTCAGGATGATGAGGATCATAGATCAACTGTCCCGGCTTCTGATCTTCCACGATGCGCGCGACCGACACCCCTTCCAGAGCGTGCGCCGTCGTGCCCATGGCCACCTGTCGAAACGCTTTTTGGAACGCACTGAGCACCGGAGCCGAATGAAACACCACGTCCCGCCGTTTGTAGGGCCCGCCACCGGGTGTGCGTGTGGATTGGGCATTGGCCAGATTGCTCGCAATAACGTTCAGCCGTCGCCGTTGGGCGTCCAGACCGGATACCGAAACCGCCATCGAATCAGACATATCCATCGTCGTGTCTCCTTTCGCCGTCAGCGGGCGTCGCGAATCGCACTGAGGAGCTGGCGAAACCGTTGCGCGGTGATACTCGCCGCCGCGTTGTATTGCATGGCGTTGTCGGAAGACTTCGCCATTTCCAGTTCAAGATTGACGGAGTTCGCATCCAGAGGCAGATCGCCGGCGGGCACTTCAGCCAGTTTTCCCGTGACGGCCTGATACCCCTGCTGCCCCTGCAATCCGAAATGGCCTCCTTGCGTCGCTATCATCGTAAGCGGCAGGCGACCCTTGTGCGCCGCTTGCAGTTGTTGAGCGAACTGCAGATCGGATGCGCGATACCCCGGCGTTTCCTCGTTGGCCAGGTTGGATGCAATGACCCGCTGCCTGGCGCTGTGGAGATCGAGACTCCGATGCAGCAACTGCATGGTCTTATCGAGCAGTTCCATGGCCGCCTCCTCCTGTGTAAATACCCATCTCACGTTCTATAGCAACGTCGATGCCTAAGAATGCACCGCCCGCCGCCCGGTCAATTCACCGGACCCGGCAAAGCTTGCCGAGTCACAAGATACCTATGGGAAGATCTGTCACTCATTAGTTCTCGGACATCGTCAGCGGCAGTTCCGTCTCACGATACTCCCGAAGTTTATTCCTCAAGGTTCGGATACTGATTCCCAGTTCTTTCGCCGCATGGGTCCGGTTATCCTTCACCCGCGATAAAGTCTTGAAAATCAGCTCCCGCTCCATTTCCCAGAGCGATCCGTTCACCGGTGCCGGCGCGGCGGCAGGAGCCGGGCTCGCGGGTGCCGCCTGGTCCTGACGGGCCTCGGGAAGGTGCATCGGGAGAATGGTTCCCTGCCCTGCGAGCAAGACGCCCCGTTCCATGACATTTTCGAGTTCTCGCACGTTCCCTTTCCACGGCAGAGTCTGGAGATGCGCCACGGCAGCCTCGGACAAGGCCGGTTGAGCGACGCCATTTCTGACGGCGGAGGCGCCAGTAAAATGACGCGCCAGCAAGGCAATATCGGCCGGCCGTTCTCTCAGCGGCGGGACGGTGATGGGAAACACGTTGAGCCGGTAATACAAGTCTTCCCGAAAACGCCCCTGTTCCACTTCGCGATACAGGTTACGGTTCGTAGTCGCGATGACCCGAATGTTGACGGCCACGGGATCGCGTCCGCCAATACGGTCGACCTCCCGCTCCTGCAAGACCCGCAAGAGCTTGGCCTGCAAGCCCAAGTTCATTTCGCTGATTTCATCCAGAAGAATGGTTCCGGTATGCGCCATTTCAAACTTACCTATCTTCTTCATCATGGCACCGGTAAACGCGCCTCGCTCATGGCCGAAGAGTTCGCTTTCCAGCAAGCCATCCGGCAGGGCGGCGCAATTCACCGCAATGAACGGCCGGTGGGCACGCGGGCTGCGCGTATGGATGAACCGGGCCAGCAATTCCTTTCCGGTGCCGCTCTCTCCATTGATCAAGACGGTGGCTTGACTGGCGGCCACACCCTCGACGGTGCTGAGCAACCGGATCATCCCCGGGTCTTGCGTCAGAATCGCACGCCCTTCGACGGCCGTCGAAGTCCCGGGAGATTCAAGATCCCGTCCTTCTTTGAGGTTGGTGATGACCCGTTCAAGCAAATCCATCGAGAACGGCTTGAGTAAATAGTCACTCGCTCCGAACTTCATCGCATCTACCGCCGTCTCCACGGTCCCGTAGGCCGTCATCAAGACGATCACGGTCTGTGGGGCGCGCGCCTTAATGTCTTTAATGAGATCCAATCCGGTAATGCGCGGCATTTTCAGGTCGGTAATGACCAGCCAGGGACGGAAGCGCGTCACCCGTTCCAACGCATCGGATCCATCGATCGCCCCTTGTACCTCATATCCCAGTCGGCGCACGGACTCCATGAGCGCCGTACGCATCGACGGTTCATCGTCGACAATGAGAATGCGATCATGGCTCTCAGAGCCTTCTATGGTGGTCTCACGGTCATTCATGTGCGCGTTCCTCCATCATCTCAACATCGGCGACAGACTCCGGATCGGGAGACGGTCTCTCCTCCTCACCATTCCATCCATCAGTTCCTTCATCTGCCATAAGGGGTTCCATTGGATGAGGCAGCAGGATCGTAAAGGTCGTGCCTTCCCCCAGCCGGCTCTCGACATCGATCCGCCCATGATGCGCATCGATAATTGCATGCACAATCGCGAGGCCTAACCCGGTTCCCTCATCCTTCGTCGTAAAAAACGGGTCAAATATTCTGGACCGATGGGCGGGATCGATCCCGGGGCCGTTATCGGTGATCGTCATACAGATCGCGCCTGCCCCAAGGGACTGATCGTCCGCTTTCACAAGCTTGACGGTCAGAACACCTCCGGCGGGCATGGCTTGAATGGCGTTCAGGATCAGATTCAATACCACCTGTTTGAACTGTCCTTCGTTGCACCAGATCGCCGGAATACGGGGATCAAGATCAAGCCGTATATCCACAGGGGTCTTAGTAATGGCGTGGGCCGCGAGGGTCAAGGCATCCAACACCAGCGTTTCAACGGTCTGCCACCCGCGCGCCGATCGCTCGGGTTGCGTATAGATCAACAAATTCGACAGCAACCGATCGAGGCCATGGACCGCCTGAGAGATCTGTTCGGCATAGGTCAGGCTTGAGGGGCTGTCCTGCAGATCGCGCCGCAGCATCGAGGCGAACAGTTCAATGCTGCCCAGGGGGTTGCGAATCTCATGGGCGATGCGCCCGACCATTTCACCCATCGCGACGAAGCGATGCTGGCGTTGCAGGCGTTCCTCCAATTGACACATCTGCGTGACATCGTGAATGAGGATCAGCTGGCCGGAAGACTGCCCCGGAGAGGCCTCCAATGAGCGCTGGGCAATGGTCAGCACATGGGACTCGTGCCGCTGAGGCTGTTCACTCACGGTGAGGTGAAGCTCGGCCATGAGCGCGGTCGCGGATTGCCCCCGAAGCGCATCGGCGGGGCGACCCAGTAATAGACTGGCCGCCGCATTCACTCTCGTCACACGACCGCCGAGATCAAGGACCAAAACCCCGGTCGTCAGGGAGTCCAAAATTCCGCTTAGGTGTGTCCGCATCGCTTCATTGTCCTGAAGCTGCTGCCGTAAGGCGGCATTACTCTGCGAAAGCTCCACATCCATCTGTTCGATACGGTCCGTCAGCGTGGAATAGGACTGCTGCAACGTATGAGCCGCTTGGTCAAAGGTGTGAAAGGCTTCCTGAAGCAAGTCTCGTTCAGCCGGGTGCAGTGCGGTCGATGTGGTCATAGTCCCTCCTGCGGCAACTGCCGCTCTTGTTTGATGCTTTCATGGATTGAGCTTGAAAAGCGGGTCACCAGCGCGTCGTCCGTCTGTCCGAGTTCGGCGAGCGCCACCGTGGCGCGATCATGTTGTTTCAAGGCCTGCCAGCCACGGACAATCTGAAGCCGGGCCCATTGGAGCTGAGCCTGATCGGGCTTTTTCTCGACGACGGTGTGGTAGACGTCGATGGCCTCTTGATACCGCTTCATCTGCGCCAGCAGATCGGCATAGGCGAGCAGTGCGACGATGGTCTTCGGCGCCCCCGCTTTAAAGGCTTCTTCTGTCGCAATCACGGCTTCCTCATGTTTATTGAGGCGCAGAAATACCGTGGCCATCTGCTGATACATCCAGGGCCGCTCCGGGTGTTTGGGATGATGGAGCATCCAGGCCCGACAGAAATGCAGGAGGCCGGCCAGATCACCCTCTTCCGCCATCGTCTGGACAAGCAGATGGAGCGCTTCCTGCTCAGAGCGGCCGATGGGATACTCCAAGCGATAGCGCTCGAGCACCTTTCTGGCTGCCGCCGTATCCCGCTGCGAGAGATAGACCTTCGCCAAACCTATGAGCGCCTGTTCAGTGACCAGAGGGCGTTTGGTCCCTTTGGCCATCAGTTGGTAGAGGCGACCGGCTTCCGTAGTAAATCCCAGACGATCGTGAGCTTCGGCAATTTCGAGCAGGAGCGGAGAAGCCAGATAGTGCCGTTCAGCAGCGGGCCCATGACGATGAAAGAGCGTCGTCAGCGTCAAATCGTCGTGCGATCGGACGGCGGCTTCCATCCAAGGACGCAAGATAGTGGCCAGTCGATCACCGGCTTTGGCCGGCCAGGGATCATCTGGCCCCGCACTGTTCCGGTCGGCCACGAGCTTATAGGCGATCAGGGCCGGAGCAATCTCTTCAGATTGCTCCAGACGCGCGGCTACTTCATACAAGGCCTCACTCCCGATCATATCGTGGTCGTGTTGTGCGGCAATCGCCTGCATTTGTTTGAGATAGTCGTCCACGCTTTGATCCGGAGAGGGATGGTCATACATAAGCCCTGCAGGAGTTCTCACCACAGGCCTGCCGCCGGCTTCGACCTTCTGCTCCATTCTCAGAGTGGCCAGACGCACCGCCGCTAACGCCGCTTGCGGGCTGTCCGCGTAATGAGCAGCAATAAATCCATAAAACAGTTCTGCGCTGGGCAAGTATTTCGAGGACTGAAGACTATCAGCCAACCGCAAGAGCAGGACCGACGCGTCCTGGTGCGCGGGGTAGAGATTATAAAACTGCAGCAACAGGCCCCGGCCGATCACCTCATGGTGCAGATCCAGTTGAATCGAGGCATAACGTCCCAGCGCGAGCGGATTCATTCGCATGGACTTTGGCCAGCGGCGATACGCCAGGTCATACATGGCCGACGCATCTTGAGCCCGTCGCTGACGAAAGAATGAAGAGGCGAGCCCTACTGTGGCATGCAGAAGAATGTGATCGTGGCTGCTTCGCTTCCGCAAATCCTCAAACGTCAGCTCTGCATCCCTCCATTTACCCAGGGCCAACGCGGTATAGCCGATGCCTAACAATGCCCGCTCCCCGTCCGGCGTTTGAGCATTATGCGACAGCGCCCGCTCGTACAGCGATTGGGCCTCCTGATGCCATCCTTGTGAGAGATAGACATCGGCCATGCGCCATTCCGCACGTTTTGCGTTCAGTGATTGGGGATAATCCCGCAGCAGCGTCTTGTATCGATCAAGCGCTTCCAGTCGATTGCCATTCGACGTATTTTCCTTCAAGGCAGTCTCTGCGAGAAAGGTCATGGCCGTGGGAGTCAGCGCGCTTTCCGGTTGTTGCGAAACCACTTTTTCAAAAAGCCGGCGGGCCTGAGACCACTCCCCTTTGCCATAGGCGTTCATGCCTTCCTGCAAGGCCAACGCATCCATTCCTTGCGATTGCCCTTCGAGCCGCGGTCCGTCATCCGGCAAGATAGAGAATGCGAGTTCCGTCGAGTCAGAGGTGTAAGTCGAAGCGGAAGGCGCTGCCGGCGTCGGACCAGCATGAACCAGGGCGAGGTCGCCGGGCGCCAGCGGGCGCAGGCAAAACCACGCGAGGAGAAACAGGGTCAGTTGTGTCCAAGATCGGTGTGATGAGTACACGGCAAGGCAACTTCAGCAAAGACCGTGCCTTTAGCTCAGCCGTGCGGATTTGTTTGAATATCGGGCCGGATAGAGCGGATTCAGCTGCCGGGATAGATCGACCGTCAAATTGGTCGACAGGGATGCGTGAGGGTCGTCAATGAATTGACGACATCGGAGGCACTAATTCGGCAACGCGTCGATGCGGGGTTTGGCCTCTATCCCCCTGCGCTTCAATTTCTCAACGAGTGTAGTGCGATTGACATGGAGCAGCTGCGCCGCGCGTGCGGTGACGCCGTTCGCCTTCCGCATGGCTTCTCCGATCAACTGATTCTCGTATTGCTCCACTTCATTGGACAGATGAATCCCGTCTTCGGTAAAATGGATGAACTGTTCCTTCATCTCGGGCTGACTTACCGTTTTCTTGTGCAGCTTCTCGGGCAAGTCGGCAACGGTCAAGAGCCCCTGTTTCTTGAGCACGACCAGGCGCTCGATCATATTTTCCAACTCGCGAATGTTCCCGGGCCAGTGAAAGGTCGTCAACAGCTCCAACGCCTCAGGGGCAAACCCTGTGATGGCGGTTTGCTTCATATGATTGAACCGCTTCAGGAAATGTTCAATCAGCAATGGAATATCGCTTTGCCGGTCGCGCAACGGCGGGGTAACGATCGGAATCACGTTGAGGCGATAAAAGAGGTCTTCCCGGAATCGCTTCTCCTCGACCATTTTCTCCAAGTCCTGGTTGGTGGCCGCGACAATTCGAACATCGACCTGAATCGTCCGACTCCCCCCCACCCGCTCAAAGGATCGTTCTTGTATCACTCTCAAAAGTTTGACCTGAAGGGAGAGACTCATCTCGCCGACTTCGTCGAGAAAGATCGTTCCGCCATTGGCGAGTTCGAATCGTCCCATTCGCGTCTGGGCTGCGCCGGTGAAGGCGCCCTTCTCATGCCCGAACAGTTCTGATTCGAGCAACGTTTCCGGAATGGCGCCGCAGTTGACCGGCACCATGGGGCGATCTTTGCGGGAACTATTGAAGTGGAGCATGCGTGCAACCAGTTCTTTTCCCGTTCCGCTTTCTCCCTGAATCAAGACGGTGCTGTCGCTGTCGGCGACTTTTTGCACAAAGTCTAATACCTGCTGCATCGGTTCGCTGACGCCGATCAATTGCTCCAGACGGTACTGCTCGCGCACGGCTTTCCGGAGAAGATGGTTTTCCTGGCGGAGTCGTTGAAACTCGATGGCCTTTTTCACAACGACCACGACGGTATCGGGATCGAAGGGCTTCGTCACAAAGTCGAAGGCGCCGGCTTTCATCGCCTGGACCGCGCACTCGACGGTTCCAAATCCGGTCATGACAATGGGAAGGATTTTCGAGTCGATCCTCGTCACACGTTCAATGACTTCGAGACCGTTAAAATCAGGCAGCTGGAAGTCCGTGACCAGAATCTGAACGGGATGCTCTTTGACGACTTGCATGCCCGTCGTGGCATCGGCGGCGACTGAGACGGTATATCCTTCAGAAGATAGGGTCTCCTGCAGGATGTCACGCACCGCCTGGTCGTCATCAATGACTAAAACATGAGGAGCAGTCATCAGGTGTTTATTCCGAGGTGAGGACAGTGTTATCGCGCATAGAATAAAGATCCTGTGCCATCAATGCAAGCATGACGAAGCCTCACGGGCTGGATCGCCAAGCCGCATGTTTCTTGACCTATTCCTTGACAGAATATTTGGCGAGTTGCTAGGGTGCGCGTGGTAACTGGCCCTGTTGCTTCAGGGCACTTTCCTATGGCTGGCGTAGCTCAATGGCAGAGCAGCGGTTTTGTAAACCGCAGGTTGGAGGTTCAATTCCTCTCGCCAGCTCCATAAACTCCGCTGACGAATCAACCTCTTTGCAGCTTACAGAACTACTGCTTTCCCCTTCCACTTTCGCATGTGTAACCAAACACAGGCAACTTTAGGGCTTTACCGTTAATGGAAGGCTGAAGCTGAATGTGCTTCCCTTTCCCATTTCAGACACCACCCAAATACGTCCCCCATGGGCCTCCACGATCCACTTGGCGATAAACAGTCCCAGACCCAGGCCACGGCGGTCGTTCCTTTTAAGCTGCGAGAACCTTTCAAAAATCTGCTCCTTCTCGCCTTCGGGAATCCCAGGCCCATTATCGGTTACTGAAATTACCACTTGAGTATCCTGTTTCTGCGCAGACAGCTCGATGGTGCCTCCATTGGGCGTGAACTTCAGTGAATTGCCGATCAGGTTAGACAACACCTGATGAATTCTGCCGTGATCCAAATCGGCGAATATCGGCTCAGGAGCTGTGTGAATGGTCATTGAAAATGACTTACTTGAAACGATCGGAGCAAATAGGCCTTTGCACTCTTCTAACAAAGCGCGAACGTCGACCTGTTCAGGCTTAAGTATTAGCTTGGCGTGTGAGAATTGCTCCACATCAAGGAGATCGCTGATCATCCGGTCCATGCCCGCGGCGGCCTGCTCGATTAATCTAAGGTGTTCGAGCACACTGCCTGCCTCCACCGCGCCTTTGGAAAGACCCCCCCGCATCAAACGAGCGCCGATCGCAATCGCGACGATGGAATTCTTCAAGTCGTGACTGACAATTGCGAGAAATTGATCCCGCGTAGTCAACTCTAAATCGCCGTGGAGCCGTTCCTCGAGCAGAGTGTTGTCCGTTTTCTTACGCTCCCGTTCAAGGAGAGCCTCGGCAATCACTTGTTTCTGTTTCCGTTCATCGGTCCGAGCACGATCTTCTGCTTCCCGTTCAAGGGCCTGAGATTTGTCCGACATTTCGCGCTCTTGAACTAAAAGTTTCTCGGTCAATTGTGAAGGTGGGATGCCAGTTACTTCACGCTGATGTTCTTTGCTGAGATCCACTTCGTCCCGTTGACTTTCGACAGCTTTATCAGTGGCCAGCCGAATGGAATCGACTTTCTCACTAGTCTTTTGTTCGACCATTGCAATACTTTGGTCGAGATATTCGTTAGTTTTGTCCCGCTCCTCCTCTAAGCTCTTGTCGGTGTTATCGCGCAGCTCTTCAGAGGATTCTTTTTTGTCAATGTCCATAATGGTTAGACTCCGCTTTCGGATTGGAAAAATCCATCAGCATCCACCAGGCATCTGTGTTAACTATCCGCAGATTACCCGACCATTGTCCTATCACATTGCAAGCTTGCCAACAAATGCTAGAGGCCGGCCACGGTCAGTATGGTCCCGTAATCGATTCATTCCCAAATCTTCGCCCGGTCTCCATTGCGGGGGATAGTATCTGAGTTCATACATGACACCTCCGGTACTCGGCTACCTGAACAGGCTAACCCACCCCCTGCATCGGAGGATGGGCTTACCGAATAGTCAGTTTTCGTGGGATTAGCTCTTCGTGGGTCGGGTCAAATTGGGCGAGGTCGAGCTTGTAAACAACAGGTTGGAGGTTCAATTCCTCTCGCCGGCTCCAAAACATTGAACCTCCGACCTAGGGGTTTCGAAGGGGATGAGTCTCCTTCGTGGGGAGTGTGCGAGGGGGCTGGCCCCCTCTGCAGGAGCCGGAGAGGCAAGCTTCAGGGCCGACCCGGCGACGGTTGGATGGTTCAATTCCTCTCGCCGGCTCCACCTGTTCTACAGTGGTGCCGGCCGATCTGGATATCAGGCCACTCTCGTGTTCTATCGATCAGCTTCCATCAGAGTCGATTCATCTTCCAGCTCTTCGATATCAGCCTCGATCTTTCCCTTCGTGGTCGAGGGGTGCAATCCGTATTTCCGCAACATCTTATAAAAGTCTGCCCGATACCGGCCTGCAAACTGTGCGGCGCGGGAGATATTCCCGCCGGTCAACTGGAGCACATTCTTCAGATATGTCCGTTCGAATTCTTCCTTCGCCTCGGTCAAGGGCTTCAGCGGCGTATCCGGAGACACTCCCACGGACGGCAGGAGGTCCGGCGTAATCATATCCTGCCGGGTCATCACCACGGCTTTCTCGATAGCATTTTCCAGCTCGCGCACATTGCCCGGCCACGGATTCACCATCAAGCGATGCAACGCTGTTGGTGTAAACCCACGGACATCTTTATTCGCCCGCTGGTTGCTGATCTTGAGGAAATGCTGGGCGAGTAACGGGATATCGTCGCGACGGTCGCGCAGTGGCGGAATGAAGAGCGGCACCACGGAAATCCGGTAATAGAGATCGTTGCGGAAGCTGCCGTTCTTGACCGCTTCGCCGAGATCTTTGTTCGTCGCAGCAATGATGCGTACATCAATCTTAGTCGAGAGTTCAGATCCGACTTCGCGGACCTCCCGCTCTTGAACGGCACGCAGTAACTTGACCTGCATCGATAACGGCATTTCCCCGATTTCATCGAGGAAAATCGTCCCGCCATTGGCGCTTTGGAAGAGTCCTTTTTTAGCGCCATGCGCGCTGGTGAAGGCCCCGCGCACATGCCCGAAGAGTTCGCTTTCGAATAGGGTTTCAGGAATAGCGGCGCAGTTGAGCGCGACAAAGGGCCCTTTGCTCCGGCGGCTGTTAGTGTGCGCCACCCGAGCCATCACTTCCTTACCGGTGCCGGTTTCGCCGAACAGAAGAATGGTGGCATCGGAATCCGCCACTTGGGCAATCTGCTGAAAGAGCCGTTGCATCGCCGGGCTGCGCGCCACGACATTTTCAAGGCCGTAGAGTTCCTTGACCAAAGACTTGAGCCGTTGAATTTCCTTGCTCATGCGCTGTTGCGCCAGCGCCTTTTCGATCGTGGCTTTCAGCTCTTTGTCATCGAACGGCTTCGTCAGATACCCGAATGCGCCACGCTGCATCGCTTCGACGGCATTCGGAATACTGCCGTGCGCAGTCAGGATAATCACCGGCAACTGAGGATGAACCCGCAGCAGTTCCTCCGTCACATCCAGGCCATCTTCCCCGCGAAGGCGCAAGTCCGTAATGGCCAGATCGAACATCTTCTTTTTCGCCTCCACCAGAGCTTCATGCCCGGTGGTGCAGGAGGTCACGGCAAATCCCTCTGCGGAGAGTCGCATCTTCAACAGATGCAGCAATCCTTCATCGTCATCGACTACTAAGATTTGTTCCTTGTCCATAGGCTCCTTACTGCGCTGGTGCGGGTTCCGGCACGGGAACAGGCGCACTCGCTGATGGCGGGCGAATCGGTCGAACCTTCTCTCGCATCTCTTGGTCGATTCGCTTCAGCGCCTCCAATTGGCTTGATAGCTCTTCGATCTTCTTATCCCGTTCCATGACTTGTTTCTGAAATGTTTGGACTGAGCCTTGCTCGGACGCCGTTTTCGGACCGTCTTTGTCCTTCTTCGATGTCAACGTCTCGATCTTCCGTTCCTGGTCGGCAATCTGCCGTTGTAGCGCTTCAATCGCTTGCGCATCGGCATCCTTCATCCCGCGAAGTTGCTGCATGATTACTTCACGATCAAGCAAGTCTCGCACCAGGCGGTCTACCGCTTGATTTAAAGCGCTATTCGCATCGGCCATGGCGGGAGCCGTTAACACCGCCTGCACCCAGGATGGGTCCTTTGAGCCATTCCCATCCTGCAGCAGTTTTAGCCAGGCTTTACTGGAGGCGGCTAACTGACTTTTGGGCGCAACGGCGAGGACTTTCCCAAAGTATTTTTCAGCAACTTCGCGGCTTTCGTACAATCCTAAGAGGCCACGGGTGAAGTAGGCATGATCGCACGAACTTGTTTCGTTGCATTTCTGGACTATAGCGTCCTGCTTCTTTGCAAGTGTCTGATAGAGCTTGGATTCTCCTGAATCAACATGGAAAAAAGGCTGATTCAGCGGCAATGGCGAAGCCCAACTCGCACATCCGCTTACTACTATAGAAAGGATCCACAATACGACACTCTTCATAGTCACCCTCAGCTTGTCCCGCCAGGTTTGGTCAACCGTAGGATAAACCGTACAGTCGTCCCCTTTCCAGCCTCACCTTCAATCCAGATCCGCCCACTATGGGCTTCCACAATTTTCTTTGCCAGCGCCAATCCAAGTCCACTCCCTGCGGAGGCATTCTTGGCCTTATTTCTTCCCTGATAAAACCGTTCAAAGATATGAGGAAGATCTTCCGAATCGATACCTGGTCCGGCATCGGAGACTGATATCTCTAAGACTCCCGCCTTGGGATCGGGAGCCATGTGCAACTTGACGATGCCTCCTTCGGGACTGAATTTCAAGGCGTTCGACAAGAGATTATCCAACACTTGTTCAATGCGCAATGCGTCGGCCTTCACCCACAACCGCTCTTTCGGGTGCTCCGTCAGGAGCTGAACGTGTTTGGAATCAGCCAGGAGCCTCACCTTATTGACTGAAATATCCGCTATCCTATTCAGATCGATCGGGACAATGCGATATTCCATCATCCCGGCTTCCATCTTGGAAAGATCGAGAATCGTCGAGATGAGGTGAATCAGCCGTCGACTACTGTCGGCCATAATCCGAAGCGTGGTCCGCTGCTCTTGAACGAGCGGTCCTGGAATTTCATCAAGGAGCAGATGCGTCCCTTCCTGAATTGAGGCCATCGGCGTGCGCAGTTCGTGTGATACGTGAGCGAGAAATTCCGACTTCATGTCGTCCAGCTCTTGGAGCTTCCCCCCCATCCAGTTCACGGTGTCCACCAGATCGCGAAGCTCCGAGGGTGCGGTAATCTCCAAGGGCGTCCCGAATTTTCCTTGCCCGATCAGCTTGATATGTCCCTGCAACTGACGAAGCGGCCGTAGAATACTGTAACTGGCAATTCCCGCGAGGCCAAGCCCGAAGACCAAGGCAACCAACACTAACTGCTCCGTGACGGCTTCCGCCCGCGCCGCGCTGGCGCGGGATTCGCTGACCCCCACACTCACGCGAGCTTCATGCACATCGATATAACTTTGAATCGTCGCGGACATCCGATCCATGATGGCATCTCGACGATTCTCGTATCCTACCTCATGGCCGCCGACCCGATCGCCGGGTTGCTCGAATTCATCATGAAAAAGGACCAGGCGCTCTTGGAGCAGCTGCCCGGCCTCTTGCAGCAGTGTGATCGCATGAGGAGCAATTTCTTGATCACGGAGATGCTGAAGGTTCCGCTGAAATTCTTCAACCTCTTCATTAAAATTCGTCAGGAACGTCCCATCTTTCGTCGCAAGGTATTTTTTTTCGCTGTTGAGTTGCGCAAACAACGATTCCTGTAATCGCTTGGCTGCCTCCACTGCGGGGTAGTGAAACGAAGCCATTTCCGTACTGAGAGCCGTGAGCTGGCGAAGCTGGAACAAGGCATAGAGATTTACCCCTGCCATAACCACAATAATCACAAGACATGTGAGAACCAACCGCCAAAATATGGAAAGTCTCATGAGCTTAGAAGCCTTCGTCTGATGAGCTGGAGGCGCTCAATTACCGAGTGTAGGTAAAACCATACATTACTTCACTCTCTGTCACAACCGTTGCGTTGCTGTTTCCTGTGAATTCCAGAATATTTTATGAAGTTTCAAGCTCCCGAACCGTCCCAACCATGGAATCGGCGGGAGTTCCGCGCCGGCAATCGCAATCCGACCAGCTATCGACCGTCATCAAATCGACGGGCGAACTCGCGCTGGCGGTGAGATGAGCCATGGAGCAATGCAAAGAGATGGCCGCGGAACAGGAGGATGCTCATGGCCACAGGAGGAGTGAGAAGAATCGCCAAAATCCAGTAGGCGTCGGACGGGAGCCCCAGATAGCTAAACCACCCGCCGAGCACGGTGAACGGCAGAATCAAGAGTTGGAAAAAATCGAGTCCGGCTCCTCGACCAAGACGACTGGACAACCGGACAAACTGTTCAAGCCCGGACGGCGATATCACCACTGGAAGTATCAAGAGTCCAAACGGCAAAAACCATTCGATCCAATTTTCCAGTACAAACTCGTAGCAGGTCTTCAGCACGTCCAGCGGAGAATCCTGCCGCACCTGGTAAATAACCTCGGGCGCCGGATTCAGCAGAATAAACAGCAAAAGAAGCGCCGCCGATGAGAGAAATTGGCCATAGGGATTGGCTTGAGTCCCCATATCGAGCGCCATGATGGGGAGCCACAAGACAAATCCCACTCCGATGACTTCCCAAAAGTAGCAGCCGAGGCTCTCCTGGATGTCCTGCAGTTGAAGAGAGCGGGCGCCGCCAAGCGAGCGCTCGATCAACGAGAGTGTCGCTCCCACCAGCAGCGCATTGAGGGCCCCGAGCAGAAAGCCGCCGGCGAGCCCCAATAAGCCGGCCACCTGCGATACTCCGACAAACAGCAGTGCAAATCCCACCAATGCGAGCATGGCGATCCAGCCATGACGGAGCGAACGCCCCGTAGACCGAATCGCTTGCCGATAAAGTTCAATCAGTGAGGAAACGTGGCTGGGCATCTCTAACTATTACCGCCTCATCCTACTTCTACCTTGCGGACAGACTGGCCTTGCCGGCCGCATCGACTATTCGATGAACACACGACTGCACGGGGTTGCACCATAATCCGGAACGGTTGGTTGGTCAAGAACGGACCGGAGAGGAGAGAATCTCCCCTCTCATGGCTTGACACGTGCTGACCGATGATTATTAGAGTTTCATCAGCAACTCGCGCACCTGTCGAGGAGGGATTCCCGTGGATATGAACACAATGACCATGAAACTCCAGGAAGCTCTGCAAACGGCTTCATCCCATGCCATGCGCCGTAGTCACCAGGGTATCGACGTAGAGCACCTGTTGCTCGCGCTCCTTGATCAGGAAGGCGGAACCACGTCCACATTACTGGAACAGGCCGGGGTGGCGCTCTCCGCCGTTCGTCAGGCCACCGATCAGGCGCTCGGTAAATTGCCTCAGGTACAGGGTGCGAGCGGTGGGCCGGGACAGGTGCATGTCACCAATCGTCTGAGCCAGGTGCTCAGCAAAGCCGAAGATGAAAAAACGGCATTGAAGGATGACTATCTCAGCGTCGAGCACGTCTTGCTCGCCATGGTTCAAGAAGGCGGCATCTTCAAGAAGCTGGGCGTGACGCGGGATCGTCTTCTATCCGGTTTACAGCAAGTGCGCGGCAACCAACGAGTGACCACACAAGATCCCGAAAGCACCTATCAATCGCTCGAAAAGTATGGCCGTGACTTGACTCGGGCCGCGGGCCAGGGAAAGCTCGACCCGGTGATCGGACGGGACGACGAAATCCGCCGGGTGATTCAAATTCTTTCTCGACGTACTAAGAACAATCCCGTCCTGATCGGCGAGCCCGGCGTGGGTAAGACGGCCATTGTCGAAGGATTGGCTATCCGGATTATCAAGGGGGATGTCCCTGAAGGGCTGAAACAGAAACGTGTCATCACATTAGATATGGGATCGCTGGTCGCCGGCGCGAAATTTCGCGGTGAATTCGAAGAACGGCTCAAGGCCGTACTCAAGGAAATCCAATCTTCCCAGGGGCAAATATTGTTATTCATCGACGAGCTGCACACGGTCGTCGGAGCCGGCGCTGCCGAGGGTTCGATGGATGCGGCAAACTTGCTCAAGCCCATGCTTGCGCGCGGTGAGTTGCACCTCATCGGAGCCACCACGCTCGATGAATACCGCAAACATATCGAAAAAGATGCCGCGCTCGAACGGCGGTTCCAGACCGTCCTGGTGGATCAACCGTCGGTCGAGGATACGATCTCGATCCTGCGCGGCCTGAAAGAGCGTTACGAGGTTCACCATGGCGTGCGCATTAAGGACGGCGCCCTGGTGGCAGCGGCAAAGCTATCGAACCGTTATATCGCCGATCGCTTCCTGCCCGACAAAGCCATCGACCTCGTCGATGAGGCCGCGGCGCGGTTGAGGACGGAAATCGACAGTCTGCCGGCTGAGCTGGACGAAGTCTCCCGCAAAGTACTCCAACTGGAGATCGAGCGTGAAGCGCTCCGGAAAGAAAAGGATCAGGCGAGTGCCGCTCGATTGGCCACGCTCGAAACGGAACTGGCCGAAAAGCAGAGTGCCGCTCAGGTCCTCAAGACGCAGTGGGATTCAGAGAAGGCCTCGGTCGGACGTCTCCGGAAGACCAGAGAAGCCATTGAAGAAGTGAAGCTGAAAATTGAACAGGCTGAGCGAGCCTACGATCTCAATCGGGTTGCGGAACTCCGCTATGGAGATCTTCCCCGTCTGGAACGGGAACTCGCCATCGAACAAACGTCCTTGGGGAAAAAGCAGGATCAGAACCGGCTGCTCAAGGAGGAAGTCGATGAGGATGAGATTGCCGCCGTCGTGAGCCGATGGACTGGGATCCCTGTCTCGCGGTTGATGGAAGGCGAATCAGACAAACTGCTGAAGCTCGAAGATCTGCTGCATCAGCGAGTCATCGGGCAGGATGAAGGCGTACGCGCGGTGGCCGATGCGGTATTGCGGGCGCGATCCGGCATCAAAGATCCCAACCGGCCCATCGGATCGTTCCTCTTTCTCGGTCCGACCGGAGTGGGGAAAACCGAGCTGGCTCGTGCGCTGGCAACCGTGCTGTTCGACGATGAGAGCAACCTCATTCGTATCGACATGTCTGAATATATGGAGAAACACACGGTCGCCCGCCTGATCGGGGCGCCTCCGGGCTATGTGGGCTTTGAGGAAGGCGGTCAGTTGACCGAAGCGGTGCGCCGTCACCCGTTCTCCGTCGTGCTGTTCGATGAGATCGAAAAAGCCCACCATGACGTCTTCAACGTTTTCTTACAGATCCTGGACGATGGCCGGCTGACGGATTCCCAAGGCCGGACAGTCGACTTCAAGAATACCGTTCTGATCATGACGTCGAATATCGGCAGTCCGCAGATCCTCGAGGCCCAGCAGACCGGTGCCTCCTATGATGAGATGCGATCTGTCGTCTTGGGAGAACTCCGGCAGCATTTCCGTCCGGAGTTCCTGAATCGCGTGGACGAAACCGTCGTGTTCCATCCCCTGGCCACCGAGCAGCTCGTGAAGATTGTGGAGATTCAGCTGGAACGGTTGCGAGGGCGACTTGCCGAACGGCGCATTGAGCTGGCTATTACCCCGGCGGCGCTCGCCTATCTGGGAGAACGCGGCTACGATCCGGTCTACGGCGCGCGTCCGCTTAAGCGGCTCATTCAGCAGGAGCTGGAAACGCCTCTTGCACGGCTTTTAGTGAAGGGGGAATTGCGCGACGGTGAGACCGCGTCGATAGACCGGAAAGAGAACGCGCTGGTAATTATCCCGACGGTGACGACGGAGGGCTGATCGCCGATTGACCGTCGGACTTGCGCTACCCGAGTTTGACCGCGCCGCCGTTGACGTCCTGCGTCGTGCCGCTGGCTCGGAGCTTGTCGATTTTCCATTCCTTCGAAGACACTTCCAAGAGATGCCCCTTCATCGTGGGAAACTCACCCTTGGAAAACACCACTACGTTCGGCGCTTTGACGTCGAACTGGAGCAGGACTTTCCCCGAGGCCGATTCTTTCAAGGTGACCGTCTTGGGGGTTTTCGTTACATCGTACGCGCGCCGCTCGTTGAACATGATGGTACTATCCACCAGTTTCACGAGCATTCGACCGGTCGGGTCGAACAAGGCGAAGTTCAGCAGTATCGATCCGGTCGACGGATGTTGCGCGACTTGTATGAGCGGCACGCCCTCAACTTCAATCGTCCCGTCTGTATTACGATAGACATTCGATCCGACTTCAAGATCCATGTTTCCCCTCGTGTGACCCACCGTCAGTAAAAAGATATGGCGCCGTTATGACTTCTTGATGCGATCGAGAATTAAGGCGATGCAGCCGCCGAGCAGCCCCCCGCCGATAATGGTCGTCAGCAGTTCCGCCAGCTTGAGTGTCCAGACCGACCCCTGAGCCTGCATGACATCACGGATGCCGCCTTGCAGCATCAGCACCGAGAGTGCCATCGTCGCTCCAACGACGAACCACCAGAGAAAGACTTTCATTGTCATGAGCACGGCCCGTCACACCTCAATCGCCCGATCGAGCGCCCGATACTGAATAGCTTCCGCGACATGAACGATCTCGATCTTATCAGAGTCCGCTAAATCAGCAATGGTCCTCGCGACACGTAAAATCCGTCCATGGGCGCGGGCTGACAGATTGAGCCTCGCCATCGCCTGCTCCAATAGTTCTTGAGGCCCGGCCGCAAGCCCACAATACCGCTTCACGAGTCTGGGCTTCAACTGGGCATTCGTATAGATGCCGTCGTCACGATATCGCACCTGCTGCCGCCCGCGCGCGGCCAGCACACGCGCGCGAATCGCCGCGGAGCTTTCCGTGGGAGGCTGTTCATGGCGCAACTCACGAATCGGCACCGGCGGTACTTCCAAATGCAGATCCAGCCGGTCGAGCAAGGGGCCGGAGAGCTTGGCGCGATAGCGACGGATCTGCGGCACGGTACAGACACAGGGCCGCGACCGGTCTCCATAGTAACCACAAGGACAGGGATTCATAGCCGCGATCA
>NEWQ02000015.1:0-32357 GCA_002869855.2 Nitrospira sp. CG24D | reverse complement strand
GCTGACCGTCCGCCCGCCCTCGGTTTGAACTGTTGCAAATTTTGCAACAGTTGCCTCCGCGCGCAGTTCGCCTTCAGCGAACGCGTTCTTGATGTGCTTGGAGATGACCGACTTGTCTCGCTGGAACAACTCCGCCATCTGGTTAAGCGAAAGCCACGCCGTCTCGCCCTTGAATTGCACGTCCACGCGCGTCCGCCCGTCCTCCGTCTGGTAGAGGATGATGCTGGATTGCGGCAACGAATCGTCAGACATGGGAATAATGGAGAATGGACAATGGAAAATGGACAACGATCATGAAGACACCCTGCGCTTGCTGGAATTAATAATGCTGGTCAGAAGCTTCAGCAGTTCCACAACATCCTTCAAAATCAATTTACAATTGAGAATGGACAATGGACAAAAACTGAAGAAATACTTTTCACTGTCAATTGCCCCCTGTCAATTCTCCATTGAACGCCTGATGCAGCAGCGACTTCTTCAACGCATTCAGCGCGGCGAGCTTCTGCTGGTAGATGGATTCGAGGCGTTGGGTTTCTTCGTGGAGGTCATCGAGCTTGGCGACGAGTTGTTTTTGTTCGGCAATCGGAGGAAATGAAATCGGATACTTCGCAACGCTCTTCGCTCCAAGGTTTGGTTGGGCAGCGCCGTTTTCATATCCTTTAATGAGCCCCTGTCCGAGCGGGCTGGTTAGAAAGGAGTAGAGATACCGGCTATCCAAAACACTGCTCGGGCGAAGTATGACCAGAGAGGATGCCACTGCACCCTCAGTGAGTGGATCGACCAATGCAGTTTTGCCTAGCGTCGCTCCCCGCAAGCAATAGACCAAATCTCCCGGTTGAATCTTCCCGCTCCGAAGTGATTCATACTTTTCCCGAGAGATGAAATTCATTTCGGTCTCAGAAAGCGTTCCGTCCCGCTGAATGTGTCCTGTGTTGATCCATGGTATTCCGGATTCGACGTATTCGCTTCGGTGCGGATAGTTCTTTCCGCGGTCACCGTTCTCAAATTCGCACACGTCCCCGAGCAACTTCTCCTCCCACCCCAAGCCGCGCTGGGTGAAAACGGATTGGAGGTGGCTCTCAAACAGGGCACGGGCATTTTTGAGGTTCTTTTCGGCGTTGGCTGTGGCAGTGGCGATGCCCTCAAACGCTTCGTCGAGCAGGCCGACGATCCGCTGCTGTTCGGGGAGAGAAGATGGAATCGGAAGTTTGATAGTCTTCAATCGCTCAAGGGCAAGCTTTGGCTGGGCTGCGATTCGAGTATTGGTTCCCGCCTGTCGAGCAAAGTCGTCGCTCTTCGTAAAGTAGTAGATAAAGTCTCGGTCGATACCCGGACGCAGCACCAGCTTGCATGCATTTTCCGTGAGACTCGCGCCATCTAACTCAGACGGCACGTAGCCCGTTTTGCCAATCGTGCCTGCGATGCTCAGATAAAGATTATTTGACGAAATCGTATATCTTTTGATTTGATCGAAAACCTCGCTGCTGACATAACGAATGTTGGATGTGTCAATTGTTCCGTCGTCGGTAAAATCTGAAACTGTTATGTAGGGATGTTTTGTTGGCTCTGATTGCAGCTTGTAGCCTCTTGGTACTCGTTTGCCTCCCTTGACATCAGCAATGTCGCCAAGCGTTTTGACTTCCCATCCCACTTTCATAGCAGCGCCTTGATATTCCCCAGCACCTCCGCGCTCTCGGCATCGAGCACGGCGATCTCGTCCATGATCTCTTGCGGACTACGATGCGTCACCACCTCGCCGCCGTTCGGATTCTTCACGGAGAGATCGAAGGTGGTCTGGTCGATGCTCTTGGCGTCTACGGTCCACGACTTGGGCGAGTCGGCGAAGGTCTTTTGCAATTTAATAAACTCGGCGAGGTCGGCGTCGTTCAGCGGGTTAGTCTTGCCCATGTTGCGGCCTGGATCGAGTTGGTAGAACCAGACCTTGCGTGTCGGCGCACCCTTCTCGAAGAACAGCACCACGGTCTTCACGCCTGCGCCCTGGAACGTGCCGCCGGGACAGTCGAGCACCGTGTGCAGGTTGCAGCTTTCCAGCAGCAGCTTGCGCAGGCTCACCGAGGCGTTGTCGCTGTTGGACAGAAAGGTGTTCTTGATGACCACGCCGCCGCGTCCGCCCGCCCTGAGCATTTTGATAAAGTGCTGGAGAAAGAGAAAGGCCGTCTCGCCGGTGCGGACGGGGAAGTTTTGCTGCACTTCCTTCCGCTCCTTGCCGCCGAAGGGCGGATTGGCGAGCACCACCTCGTAGCGGTCTTTCTCCTGAATGTCGGCGAGGTTTTCGGTAAGGGTGTTGGTATGGATGATGTTCGGAGCCTCAATGCCATGCAGGATCATGTTCATGATCGCGATGACGTAGGCGAGCGACTTCTTCTCTTTCCCATAAAAGGTGCAAGACTGGAGCGTAGTAAGGTCTTTCGTGGTCAGATTGCCCTTGGACTTCAAATAATCGAACGACTCGCACAAGAACCCTGCTGAACCGCAGGCCCCGTCGTAAACCTTCTCACCAATCTTGGGCTTGACCACTTGCACCATGGCGCGAATGAGCGGGCGCGGGGTGTAATACTCACCGCCGTTGCGCCCGGCGTTGCCCATGTTCTTGATCTTGGCTTCGTAGAGGTGCGACAGCTCGTGCTTCTCGGTCTGCGAGCGGAAGCGCAGTTCGTCGATGTGGTCGATGATCTCGCGCAGATTGTAGCCGCTTTGGATCTTGTTTTTGATCTCCCCGAAGATTTGCCCGATTTTATATTCGATGGTGTTCGGCCCGGTCGCCTTCTGCGTGAAGCCGTGTAGGTAGGAAAAGAGCTTCAGGTTGACGAACTCGCTCAGGTCACTGCCGGTCATAGCGGCGTTGTGGTCGAGCTTGCCGTCTTTCCCCTTGGGCGCAGCCCAACTTTCCCAGCGGTACGGCTTATCGAGGATGAAACTATATTTCTTGCCCTCCAGCTTGGCTTCGTCTGCCTTGTCCTGTTCCAACCCATCGAGATACTTCAGGAAGAGGAGCCAGGAAGTTTGCTCGGTATAGTCCAGCTCAGTGGTGCAGCCGGCCTCTTTCCTGAGTACGTCGTCGATGTTCCGAAAGGCTTGTTCAAACATGCAAGGGCGCTCCACGAAGTTGTCGGGCATTCACGGAATTTTCGCAGAAGAATACCCGTTTCCCTGAGCGAAAGCATCAGTCCGGAAGAGGGGTTTGGACGTCCTCGCTGCTGAGGTAAAGAACGAGGAGAAACCCCGTAGGGTTACTAGGGCCTCTTAAAGAATTCCTGGGTGCTGAATTGGAGAAGGAAGAGCTACTGGCGGAATCTGAGGCATGAACCGTCACAGGTGAACCGTGACGGGCAAGGCAACTGGGAAGAGTGCCGAGTGATAGAGGGCGGGACTAGGGCGGGTCGGCCCCAGAGTATTCCCCCATTGATTCGTGACTGGTAGAGGAGTACCGTTTTCACTATTCCCACCAGAAAGGAGGCTATCATGACACGCTTCCGGCTCTTCTTCTTGACGGTTCTGCTGCTCCTCTCCTCTACGGCCCTGGCGTCGGCTGAAATTCTGGCTCTCTTGAACTATGAGAGTAAGCCGGGCCAGCCGGTGCGGCGCGAAGGCATCGCCATCATGGACATCGATCCCGACTCTGCGGATTTCGGGAAGATCCTGATGGAGATTCCGCTTCCACCCGACCTCGTCGCGCACCACATCTTCTTCAATCGCGATCGGAGCAAGGCCTACATCACGGCCTTGGGGAAAAGCATTTTGCACGTCGTGGACCTCACCCATTTCCCCTATCGCCTGCGCGCGATTGCTGTGCCGGACTGCCAGGTCGGCGAGGATCTCGTCGTCTCGGAAGATAACCGGACCTGGTATCTCACCTGCATGGGTTCCAGCAACGTGATTATGGGCGACGCGCGCAGTGATAAGCCGATCAAAACGGTGAGCGCGGCGGCACCGGCGGCGGCGACGATTCTGTATCCGCACGGGATTGCGATTCACAACGGTATCGACCGGGTGCTCGTGACCAGCACCGTGAAGCCGGATATGTCCGAGGCGGGTGATTCGGTCACGGTGCTGGAAGCCAGTACCGGGAACGTGCTCTCGACGCACAAAATCGGATCGAAGCCGGCTCCTGCCAAATCGGCTCCCGTCGAAGTCATGTTCAGCCCGAAGGCTGATCCGCCCGTGGTACACATCACCAATATGATGGAAGGCACGCTGTGGGCCGGAGTCTGGGATCCGAAGAGCAAGGCGTTTTCGTTCCATCAGATCGATGACTTCGGTCCACGGGAACAAGGGATGCCGCTGGAAATACTCTATAACGCGAAAGGGGACCGCTTGTTCGTCACCACGGCCAAGCCGGGGTATGTGAATCTGTATGACAATACCGATCCGCGGCAGCCGAAGTTCCTCAAAACGATTCCAGCCGCTGCCGGCGCTCATCATAGCGTGCTGTCGCCCGATGAACGATACCTCTTCGTCCAGAACAGCCTGCTCAATCTTGAAGGCATGAGCGACGGGTCCATCACGGTGATCGACCTGAAGAGCGACAAAGTCCTGGGGAGCATCGACACCTTGAAAGCGCAAGGATTCAATCCCAACTGCATCATGCTGCTGCCGAATCATTTTCAGGAGAGCAGCATGCGGGCGAGCCGATGATGGGCCTTAGGGGGATCCGTCAGAAGCACAGATAAGAACTGATGGTTAGAGAGAATAGCCTAATCTTGTGAGGCCTATCTCGCGAGTAGAGGATTCATTGCGTACGAACGACCTCGGGGGACGGAACGGAGACTTATTTTGACCGCTGCTTCCAATATCCCGGTTCCCGTCGCAGGTGCATAACGGCAAGGACTTCGACGGCGTCCGGCTTCGCTCTATAGATCAGACCATAGGGAAAGCGAGGGAGCTTACATTTGTGGATATCGCCAACAACCTTCGGATACTGCTGGGGACGACGGAGAATTCTGTGGAGGGCATCTTCGAGAATGTCGAGAAACCGCTGTTCTAAACCCGGCTGTCTCTCCCAGTAAAACTGTGCCGCCTCAGCAGCTTCTCCCGTTGCTTCCGGATGCCACCGGACGTGCATCAGGTGTACTTCTTCCTCAATTCGGCGATGACCGTATCGGACTCAACCAGCTTGGCCGTGCCTCGATCAATTTCTTCACAGCGACGCTGAATCTCTGCGCTCCATGAGGAGGAGACTTCGAAGTCTTGCTCAAAGTCGAGACCTTCGAGTAGTGCTTCGGCGATGAAGGCGCGGGTCGCGGGTTCTAACTGCATGGCCTCGTCCAGGATTTTTTTCGCGTCGGCTTTCATCGCGCGTTCCTCCTTTAGCCCAGACTTCCGCAAACCAGATATGCATCTCTACAATGTAGTGTAGCCAAAACCCGCCGGGAACTCCAGCAATGCGTCCCTCTCGGGCTAGGGACGGAACGCTTGGGGTCGCTACAGTTTGGGGATGCGGATGGTGCTGATCATCATGCTTCCGGAGAGGACGAACAGGAGAGATAAGGGGTGCAGGTCGCAGGGCCCGACGGTCAAGACGCCCCAGTAAAGCTGTTCGCCCAGCCGGTCCTGCCAGGCGGCCAGAGCCAGGACACCGGTCAGCACCACGGTGGTGGGAATGGGCGTGCCTTCGAAATAGGCCACCTTGTCCTTCCCTGCGGAGAGGGTTTCGGCGGTCACGTTGTACCGGGCCAGCCGGCTGACTCCGCAACACACGAAATAGGTGAGCGCGATCCAGTCCCACCCGCCCTGCAAACCTGCGGCATATCCGAGCGCCGCCGGCGCAACCCCGAAGGAGATGACGTCCGCCAGCGAATCCAACTCACGCCCGAGCGGCGATTGCATGTGGCGCCATCGGGCGACTCGGCCGTCGAGCCAGTCAAAGAGCAGGGCCGCCGGCGCCAGGGCCGTGGCGGCGAGGAAATGGGACGCCGATTGGTTGCCCATGTACCGCATGCTCAACAATACGGCCGCAAGCCCGCAGGCCCCGTTGGCCAGCGTGAGGAAGTCGGCCAGGTGAAACTGGCGGATCATCAAGAAGTATTTGGGAGGAGTCTTTGCCACGGCGGGCAATCTACGACGGAGCCGAACAAATGTCCAGGACGCTCCGTCAGACTTTGAATCCGATGCGGCGGGATTTGGATGCGGGTTCTGTCATGAGCTTACGAATGGCTTCGAAGACGATCCGAAACTGGCCGTCATATTTCTTTTCCAGTTCGTTCAGGCGCTTCGCCAATGCTTTGTTCGCGCCGATCATCTCTCGAAGCTGAACAAACGCCCGCATAATGGCGATATTGACTTGGGATGGCCCGCTTGCTGCGTAACACACTTGACAACATGGCCACTCCTTGCTCAGTGAACGCATAGGGATATGCTCTCCGAAGACCGCCCCAACTTGAAATCACAAATTGTGATTTCAAGTGATGAAATTCCGGCTCCGTTAATTGAAACATGAAGTCCGCGGGAAATCGGTCCTTGTTCCGCTTCACCGCCTGCATCAAGACACGCGGCTCAACCATATACAGCTCGGCCAGGTCGGTGCTCAACATAACTCGATGCCCACGGATCAGGAAGATTGTCTGCTCAATCTGCTCATGAGGTATGACAATGCTCATACGACCTCCCAGCGAACTGTGCACTGCCGCACACAATGAATGAATTACCTCGTTTGCCTTACGAAATCAACGCACAAGAATATAGAATGGATGCAATACGCAGAAAGGCATGTAACAGATCGCGTGACTTCTCTGTATTCTGACGATGCCGAGAAGAGCAAACGGCGAGAAGGAAGCTCGTCCTCAGGACAACTGAGATTTCGCGGAGGATGCGGCCTCGGATTGTTGGGACACCGTTGCCGACACTGTGACTGGAGTCACCTGCCCGACATCGAGGAGGATGGCGACGAGCATGTCGCTCATGACGTTTACCCCGGAGCGGGCGCGGGCGATGATCCAATCCACCGTCATGATGAGCGGGATCGCCGCGATGATGACGTGATCCGGCAAGCCGGCGGCGGCCAACACGAGCGGCAACACAATCAATCCCGCTTCCGGAATGCCGGCGACGCCCGCCCCAGCGATGATCGAGGCGAGCACGATCAAGATCTGTTTGGCCATCGGCAGGTCATAACCCAGCGCCTGGGCGAGAAAAAGCGCGGCCATGGCTTCATAGAGCGTGATGCCGTCGTTGTTGAGGTTCGTCCCGACGCAGGCCGCGAGACGGGAGGACTGCGGCGAGACATTCATGCGCTCCAGACACCGGAGGGTGACGGGCACGGTGGCCAGGCTGCTGTTGCAGGACACGGCCGTCATGATCGCATCGGCCCCCTGCCCTATATAGATCTTGGGCGACTTCTTCCCCACCAGCCAGGCGACCAGCGGATAGTAGATGAGCGAGTGAATCGCCAGTCCCGCGAGCATGGCGACGAGGAAGATCCAGAGGACGGAGAAGACGCCGACGCCGGACTTGCCCACGACCTGCGCGACGACGCCGAAAACGGCGAGCGGCACAGCCAGGATGATCCAGCCGAGAATCTGCACAAGCCAACCATAGATACGCTCGATGATTCCCACGACCACCGAAACCGCCCCACCCGCCTGGCCTGACTTGCCCTGCAGGTACCGCAGGGTGGCGCCAAGGACCAGGGCGAGAAGGACGACGCCGATGATGTTGTTACTGGAAAAGGGATCCGCGACGGTGCGGGGAATATAGGAGGCCAGATACTCGATCGGGCTCTGCGAGCCGGCCTGCACCGTGGCCAGCGCTGACGACGAGAGCGTGGTGCCGGGCACGAGGTGGAGCAGCTCATCGACATGGCCCAGCCAGGCCAGGCCCGGCTGCCAAATATTCATGATGGCCAGGCCGAGGGTCATGGCGACGGAGACATTCACCAAACAAATGGCGAGCAACTTCCCCCCCTGACGGAGCGGAATGGTGGTGCGAATGAGGGCATCGAGAATCGCAAAGAAGATCAGCGGGATAGCCAGCGTCTTTAGGAGGGTGACGACGAAGAGGCCGAGTTTGCCCAGCTGCTCGTTGCGCAGGCCGCCGAGATAGGGCTCCACACCGAAGATCGCGCCAAGCAGCGCGCCACAGGTGACGGCAATGAGAACTTGCGTATAGAGCGGCGGCATCCCGCGCAAAGACGTATGCATAGTGGTCTCTTGTGGGTCGCGGCAGCATACCTGTTTCGCCCCCCAAACGCACCCCGAACCGGGACGATCATTGCGCCTGACCGTCAGACCTCGCGCAGCCACGCGGCAGACGACCTTAGTCTCTTAGATCCGTTTAGCCTGGCCATCCGACGAGGACTGGGGCCGCTTGCGTCGTTGACAGAGAGCGTGCGGTTAGTTGACAAAGAAGGCCTCGCGGGGAATAGTAGCGCTTACGTCTCTGCTGTCTCTGTCCCGCCGCCATGGCGGCTTCCCGTCCGGGGACTTTGCGTGCCCGACCGCATCAGTCCCGCGAGCACTGACGGTGTTTTGGACCGAGAAGGAGAGGGAAACCATGGTTCACACGATCACAGACCGACTCGCCATCAGTGTTCCCGTCATCGCTGATTTTCAAGGCACCTTGTCGAGGGGGGTTACTCAGGACCTCGGCCCTACCTGTCTGTCCTTTGTGACCGACACTCCCTCGCCGGTCGGCACGTCGCTGTCGGTGCTCTTCCACTTCGGCCGGAGTGTCGCCTATATGCCGCTGGCCGGCCGGGTCACGGCCGTGACCGAGGATGCCGACATCTCACCCGCCCAGTTTCGTATCGACATCGATCTGCCGTCGCTCAGCGACACCGAGCGGCGCGTCCTCGAATCCGCCTTTCAGGAACTGGCCTCCTATCTGGATAGTCTCGGCGCCTCCGGCGACGCGGCACGCACGGCGGCCCGCGCCGAACTGGTCACGGCCAACCCCCGATCCATTCTCTCGTTGTTTATCAGCGATAATCCCTATGCGCTCCCTTATCATCTGCCGTTCGTCGCCGACGGAGCGCCACGCGCTTCCGCTCAGCCGGCCGGCTCAGTACCGCTCCCATCGGCGACCTCGCCGTCGGAGCAGGTACCGGTCGCAGCTCCGATCCGTGCGACAGGCGCGGAGAACTTTTCATGGAGTCTGGTGGGGGAAGGCTTGAGACTGACCGCCCAACTGCTGCGCGATCTGGCGATCCGCTTCCTGCCCGGCCCGGTGGCGCGCCTCTTCGTGACGCCGATTACATTTGCCTTTATCGGGCATCCCCGCACGCTGGAAGATGTTCCGAGAAAGTTTCCCTTTGCCCGCCTCCTGCCCGCGCATGTGGTGGACCGGTGGTTCCGTTATCAATGGCCGTTCGTCGCATCCTATATCACGGGCCTGACGATGACGGACGGAACGCCGACGACAGGGGCGATGCTCATCTCTCCGCTGACGACGGAGCAGATGATTCGCAACCCACGCCTGGCCCGGCAGCGCGTGCTGGAAACAGTCCACCTCGCCGAAAAGATGGGTGCCAGGATCGCGGGACTAGGCGCCTTTACGTCGATCGTCACACGCGATGGCCGGGATCTCGAAGGCAAGGTGCATCTCGGGTTGACGACGGGCAACCCCCATTCGGCCGCGATCGCCGTGCAAAATGTGCTGGAGGCCGCGGCGCTGACCAATCTCAGTCTGCCGCATGCGACGGCCGCGATCGTAGGCGGCGCCGGCTCGGTCGGCTCTGCCTGCGCGAAAACGCTGGCCCGGCTCGTGGCCAGGCTGGTGGTCATCGACATCAAGAAGGACGCGCTTCAGACGCTCGTTACGGACCTCGCCGGCCAGCCGGCTGCCGTGGAGGGCACCTCGAATCTCGATCGCGTTCGCGAGGCCGATATCGTGATCGCCGCCACAAACAACCCGTATATTCTGCTGACGGCGGCCCACTTGAAGCCGGGCGCAATCGTCATCGATGCGGCACAGCCTAAAAATGTCTCCGAGGAGATCCCGCGCCAGCGGCCCGACGTGATTGTCATTGAGTCCGCCGTGGTGCAAACACCCGGTATCGATGTGCACTTCGACCTCGATCTCGCCCCTGGCGAGGCGCTCGGGTGCCTCTCCGAAACGATGATTCTGACGGCCATCGGATGGCACGGACATTACTCCCTCGGCAAAGCCGACCCGTCGTTGGCCGCGCACATGATCGCCTCGGGGCGGGCCCTAGGGTTCCACCTGGCGAAATTTCGCAATTCCACCGGCTATATCACCGGCGAGCAACTCCAAACCATTGCCCGGGCCAGGACGACGTAACACCCTATGCCCACCGCAGACTATGCGATCAACGTGCATGCGATTCCCATGCTGCTCGTGGGGCTGGTCACACTGGTGCTGGGGCTGCTCGTCTACCGGTCAAACCGACGGTCCGCTGCCCATCGCCATTTCCTCGCGCTCTGCGCTGGGATCGCCTTGTGGCTCGGCGCCACCAGCATCGGGCTCTGCGCAACCACTCCGGAGCGGGCGTTGGGCTGGTTCCGGCTCGACAACGTCGGCGTCATGTTCATTTCCGTCGCGTTTTACGCTTTCTCCGCGGAATTTCTTCGGCTGTCCCGCCCCCGGTCCATCTGGCTTGGTTATGGGCTTGCCTCCCTGCTGGCCCTGGCCGTCCTCTTCCTCGACGACTTCGTGGCGGGCGTCCGTCTCTACCGGTGGGGGTATTTCCCGCAGTGGGGCCCGGCGAGCGCTCCGTTCTTTCTCGTGTTCTTCGCCTACATGGCCGCGGCCTTCACCGACTACGTCCGCGCGTACCGCACCGTCACGACTCCCATCAGACGCCAGCAGATCAAGTTTGTCTTGATCGCCTTCGTAATCGCCTACTTGGGCTCCGTGGATTTCTTTCCGGCGTTCGGCTACGACCTATATCCCTTCGGCTACGTGCCGATTTTCCTGCTGACCGTGGTGGTGACGATCGCCATTCTCCGCTACCACCTGCTGGATGCGGCCCTCTTCGTGTCGATGAGCGCGACTTATCTCCCGCTGGTTCCGTTCACGCTCGCGCTCGCCCTGCTCGCGCAGGGACTGAGCGATCTCTCTCCCGTCACGCTGGCCAGCGTTCTCGTCGGCGCAACCGTGGCGTTCACTGCCCTCTACGTCTCTTTCCAGCCGTGGCTGCAATCGGCGCTCAACAAAGCGCTGTTCCCCAGCCGATATGACGCATATAACACGTTGACACGCTTCAGCCACGCCATGGTCATGAATCTCGATCTGGTCAATTTGCAGGAGGAGATTGTGCGCACGCTGCAGACCGTGATGCGGATCGAGAACATCTCGCTGTTTCTCTTCGACAAAGAGCTGGGGCGCTACGCGCTGAAGGCGTCACACGGGGTGGATAAGGCCCTGGCCGACTCCGTCCGGCTCACGAGCCATGAATCCTTCGCGCGCGTGCTTCTGGAACGCAACCAGCCGATCATCAAGGAAGAATTGCAGCATCAGGACCCGGGGCAGGACAGCGTCTTGCCGCCTGAACTGCTCGACACGCTGACAAAGATGGACTCGGAGGTCTGCCTGCCGCTGGTCAATATGACCCGCCTCATCGGATTTGTGAATCTGGGACACAAGCCATCTCTGGATTTCTATTCTCTGGATGAGCTGAACCTCCTCCGCTCACTGGCCGACAGTGCGGCCATCGCGCTCGACAATGCGATGCTCTACGAGGACTGGAAACAATCCCAGCTCCTCATTCGGCGTGCAGACCGCCTGCGCTCGCTCGAAACCATCGCCGGGGGATTCGCCCACGAGGTCCGGAACCCGCTGACCTCGATCAAGACGTTCATCCAGCTGGCGCCGTCGCGGCGGGATGACGCGGATTTCATGAACTCGTTCAGTGCAGTGGTGGCGGACGATCTGGCACGCATCGAGCGTCTCATCGAAGAAATTCTGGACTATGCCCGCTACATGCAGCCCAAGTTCTCAATGGAATCGCTGAACGACATTGTTACATCCTGCCTGCACTTCATCGAAGTGAAGGCGGCGACGCTGGACGTGACGATCGAGAAACATCTGGCCGATCCGCTGGCTCCGATCATGGTGGACCGGCAGCAGATGAAGCAGGTGTTGATGAATCTGATTCTGAACGCCATGGACGCCATGAAGGTGCACGGAGGACGATTGACGGTCGTGACGCGCCACCTGACCCGCCTCGACGCCACGCAATGGATTCAGATCGAAATATCGGATACCGGCTGCGGGATCACCCCTGAAGATCTCCCCTACATCTTTGATCCATTTTTCACCACGAAACACGAAAGCACCGAGCACGCGGGCACCGGACTCGGCCTGTCCATCGTCCACCAGATCATTCAGGAACATGCCGGGAAAGTGGAAGCCCGCAGCACGGTCGGCCAAGGAACCACCTTTACGCTGGCGCTCCCGGACAAACCACATCCTGAGACACAGGCGACACCTTCGTCATCTCCCCCAGGAAAACTCATATTCCTCCCCCGTCTCCCACCTCACCTCACGGGACAGACCGGTACCGACGGGCCCTAAGGCCTGACTACCGAACAGCCTCGAAGCCGCTCTCTCCTAAAATCTTCATGACCGCTGTGGCATTTTTGGCATAAAAAAACCCGCTGGCATTCACCAGCAGGCTTATCTTCAGCAAGAGGTCCCCCGTCACTTTATCCGGGTCGCCAGCGATCACATGCGTTATCGTTCCCCACTGGCGGAGAAGAAAACCAAACGGCCTTGTTTACGACGCTGCACCGCTAACAAATAAGAAAGCCTGCTGGCTTTCACCAGCAGGCTTCTTTTTGTAACCCGGCAGCGTCCTACTTTCCCACTGCCTCGCGGCAGCAGTAACATCGGCCTTGGAGGGCTTAACTTCCGTGTTCGGTATGGGAACGGGTGGGGCCCCTCCGGTATGGCCACCGGGAACATTCGTCACTGAATCTGTCTTGTGTGCTTCGTTTTGAGCCTGAAGCTCATAGCACAGAGCTCAGAACTTTTCTTTAGCACTCCACAATACGTTCTTCGTATCGTGGTGAGACCATGTCTATCAGGAGCAAAGGATGTTAAACCGCACGACCGATTAGTACTGGTTAGCTACAGCGCGCCGTGTCGTGACAGCCAGCAACCCAAACCCTTCAACCTCACCCCCAGCTTCCACTCCATCAGGATCCGCAATGCTCCGACCCAGCATCTGATACCCGCCACAGATGCCAACGACCTCAGCCCCGTCACTCGCATGGCAATCAATAGACTCCGCCATCCCGGACTGACGGATGTACGCAAGATCATCAATCGTGTTCTTACTCCCTGGAATCACAATCACATCAGCCCCTTCAAGATCTGCGGATGTTGCGACATAGCGAACCACTACATCAGGCTCTACGATCAACGGATTGAAATCGGTAAAATTGCTCATTCGCGGCAGCAAGACCACCGCGATGTTGACTCGGTCCTTGGCGAACACGGCATGGCGATGGCGCTCGATGTCAACGCTATCCTCCTGATCTAATAGGAGGCCGCGCAACATCGGCACAACCCCGAGGACAGGCAAGCCGCTGCGCTGCTCGATGAACGCCACTCCATCTTCAAACAAGGCAGGATCGCCCCGAAACTTATTAATGATGATCCCGATCACCCGCGCGCGCTCATGGGGTACCAGCAAATCCAAAGTGCCAATGACCTGCGCAAACACGCCGCCGCGATCGATGTCCGCCACCAGGACGACTCGCGCATCCGCCAGTTCGACGGCCGACCAATTTGCCAAATCACGGTCTCTTAAATTCATTTCGGCAGCGCTCCCGGCTCCCTCAATGATCATCACATCGTACTGACCAGCCAGTCGTTCGTAGCTCTCCCGCACGCGCTCGGCCAGTTCCGCCCGCTGCTCAAAATAGGTTCTGGCTTCCGCCTTGCCCCACGCCTTCCCTTGCACGACAATCTGCGCACTGCGATCCGATTCCGGCTTCATCAATATCGGGTTCATATCGGCGTCGGGATCGAGACCACAGGCCTGCGCCTGCAACGCCTGGGCACGCCCAATTTCTTTCCCGTCCGGCGTCACAAATGAATTATTCGACATGTTCTGCGCTTTAAAGGGTGCTACCTTGACCCCGGCTCGGTGAAAGAGCCGGCATAGCCCAGCCGTGATCAGACTCTTCCCGACATCCGATCCCGTTCCAAGCACAGCGAGTGCGCGTGCTTTCATGCGTGCCGCTCCTGCCATTGCTTCGCTTTCGCTACCCCCCGAGTCACACATCGAGTGACGACATGCCCGATCAGCGCACCAATCATGGTATGAGTACCACTATAGGCATGCCACGGGCCCTCTCCACGTAGCCGGCAGGCAATCACCACCGCGTCAGTCCCGGTCCCGGTGGCACCAGCCTGGCCAGTCCAACTCGGGACGGCATGATCTCTCAAGACACCGGTCTTACTCTCCGTCACAACTTGCACCGCCCCGACCATCGCCGCACTCGACAGGCATGCATTCGTCACAACGATAAGATTGATCGTTCCCGGTCCGGCGGACTTGCTTCGATGACCGTCGGGCTCCGGCCGCTCTCCCGCTCGCACCGCATTCGTCACGCCGACAGTGGCAAAGCACTCAACCCAAACAACCCCAGACGAGACCCTGGCCGTGACTAACTGTTTCATCGGGACGGCCGTCATGAGCCCAACTGTTCTCTGCATTACTCCCAGCCTGATAGCGAGCCGCCGGAGTGCCCGAGCAGGGTCACTGTGAGATTGAGGATGCGTATTCGAGATCGGATTCGGCTCCACCTGGTGATTCAGAATATACGACGCAGAGGTGAGTCCGCCGCCTTGTGGTGCGGAAGAGAGCACTCGCCTCTTGCCACCGAGATCAATGATCAGCGTCTGCTCCGTCACTCGATACCGAGCCTGCATGCGTAAGGATTGTGCTTGCGTCATGACCGGCTCTCACTCAACACACGAGAGAGGGATTTCAACAACCGATCGTTATCCTCTCGAGACCTGACCGCAATTCTGATCGAGCGACGATTCGCGCCTGGAACAGACGAACAATCTCGAATGAGTAATCCCTCACGCCTCAACTGTTCAGTCAGCTTTCCCCCATGCCATCCGCGCGGCAATTCCATAAAGAGGAAATTTGCGTGTGCCGGAAACAGGGCGCATCCCGGCAATCCGACAAGTTCTTTGGCCATTCGTGCCCGCTCTTTCAAGACGAACTGGAAGCTCTTCTTCGCATGAGCCGTATCGTGCAGCGCAGCCAATGCGGCCACCTGTCCCATGGCGTTGACGGACCAGGGCGGTAATTCGCTGCGCAATTGTTGGATAACGGTAGGAGCCGCGACCGCATACCCAACCCGCAATCCCGGCAATCCATAGAATTTTGTCAGGCTCCGTAACACCACCACCCTGGACCATGATGACGCCACCGGAAGGATAGACCGTTCCGGGCAATAGTCTGCGAACGTTTCATCGACAATCAACCAGACGCCCCGTCGCTGCGCGGCGCGCGCCAGCCTCATCACATCATCAGCCCCGCACGCCTGCCCCGTCGGACTATTGGGATTGCACAACAGGATCCCATCGAACGCCCGAGATCCTTTTGTCGGCCGTTCGAGTAACCGGCACAGACGATCGATGGGCAACGCATACTGTTCATCTCGATCTGCACACACCGTCGTGACACACCCGCCGGCTTGCGCCATCGACGCGGCATACTCGGAGAATGTCGGTTGGACCAGCAATAGGTGATTGATCTTGAGCGCCCGCGGAAGGGCATAGATCAATTCTATCGAGCCGTTCCCCACCAGAATCTGTCCAGGTTTGACGTGCCACCGAGTGGCCAGTGCCTGACGAAGATCCCAGCACTCCGGGTCGGGATAATGAGGGACGAGATGACGCGCCCTGGTGATGGCGCGCCAGACTTTCGGAGAAGGCCCCAGTGGATTGATACTGGCGCTGAAATCGATAAGCTCGGTGACATCCCGCCCGAGCTCGCGCGACGCCGCGTACACATCGCCGCCGTGAACAGGTTTCTTTACTGGAGCCACAATACTCCCGCTCCGATCATCACACCCAACAGACTCGCCACCCCCATCAATTGAGCCGCGAGCGTGATGTCCCCTACGACCAAGTTTCGCCGGCCACCGCCAAGGATCGGACGTTCATTCGCCATCCCATCATAATAGTTAGTCCCGCCCAGCTGCACGCCAAGCGCACCGGCCATCGCCGCCTCCGGCCGCCCGCTATTCGGACTGGGGTGATTGCCACCATCGCGTCGCAACACCTGCCAACCGCATATCATACGATTCAGCTTGAGCGTAACCAGACATGTAGCAAGGAGCAGCAGCACCGCGGCTAACCGAGCGGGAATCCAATTGACCAGATCATCGAGTCGAGCTGAGGCCCAGCCAAAATCGATATGCCGTTCATCCCGATGGCCAACCACGGAATCCAGCGTATTCACCGCCTTGTAGGCCAAGGCTAACGGCGGCCCGCCGAGCATAAGATAGAACAGCGGCGCGATCACTCCGTCCGCTGTGCTCTCCGCCACTGTCTCGACAGTCGCACGAACGACTTCTGATTCAGACAGCTCTTGCGTATCTCGGCCGACAATCATCGCCACAGCCTGACGCGCACCGACAATATCTCCCCGCTGCAACGGCTTCTTCACTGCCTGCACATGATCCCACAGATCACGTCCGGCAAGCGTGCTTGAGGCCAGACCGATTGTCACAACGAGCCCGAGCCATTCAGCCACGGCTCCAGCTTCCACCACCATCCAATGCACCAACAGATAAACCAGTGCCGGCAGCCCCAAGGCAAGGACCCCTCCTGCGAGGCGCAGCGCGAGAGGACTCCGACAAATTCCTCTCACTCGGTTGTCGTACCATCCAATGACCTGACCCATCGCACGAACAGGATGAGGAAGCCGGCGGGGATCGCCCATGATCAGATCCAGGCCTGCCGCGAGCACCAATTCACTCCCCGTCATAAGAGTAACAGCAGTGACGGAATAAGCAGCAGGAACAGGATTTCGACTACCTCGTTCGTCGCGCCGAGAGTATCTCCCGTAATCCCGCCAAACCAGGAACGGCAACCAGCCCACGCCACAATCACCACAATAGATCCTGCCAACAGAATGACCAGCGTACCCAACAACCCGAATCCCCATCCCAGTCCTGCGGCGAGAATCCCCGTTGAGACTACGACATGGTGCCAGGACAGATGCGTCAGAAACGAAGCGGCCAATCCCCCTTCAGCCCGCGCATAGGGAGAGGCCCAGGCTACGGTCACCATCGCCCACCGCCCAATGGCCGGCATGCAGAGGAGCGCAGGAACTCGCATCGCCTGAGGCAGTGCCATGAGTCCCGCATAACGCAGCAGCAATGAGAGAAAGAGTCCCGTCGCGCCGATGGCACCGATACGCGGATCGCGCATGATGGGGAGCCGCTCAGCCGGAGTCTTCCCCCCTGCCAACCCATCCAATGTGTCGGCCAATCCATCCTGGTGTAATCCGCGTGTGAGCATCACCAGCAGGACAATCAGTAGGACATTCCCCACGGCAGGGATGAACAACCTTGACAACCCCATGTCCGCGAGAGCCAACCCACCACCGATCAGCAAGCCAACCACCGGATACCAGGCCATTGACCTCGCCAGCTCGACAGCGGTCGGTTCATGCAAGGCATGGCTCAACGGAATCCCGGTCAGGAAGTGCCAGGCAAATACGAATGGACGAACGAGCGTCCCCATGGGACTTAGGCTTTCTCCGACACGCCGGCTTCACCGAATGTTGCCATTTCAGTGTAGATCTTAAGCGCCGCACAGACCAGGCTCATGCCCAAACAGGCGCCGGTGCCTTCACCGAGACGCAGATCGAGATCCAGCAACGGCTTCACGCCGAGATGATCGAAGATCGCCGCATGGCCCCGTTCAACGGAACGATGCGACGCGATGAGATACTCGCGGCAACGAGGCTGAAGACCGACGGCAATCAATGCCGCGGCTCCGGCAATGAATCCATCCAGCACCACCGGTACGCGCTCGGCCGAGGCACCGAGGATCAAGCCGGCCAGCCCGCCGATTTCCAACCCGCCCACTTTGGCCAACACGTCTAGTGCATCGGCTCGATCAGGGCGATGCAGATCGAGCGCCTGCTGGATCACCGACACCTTCCTCGCATGCCCCGCATCGTCGATTCCGGTTCCACGCCCGGTCACTTCAGAAACCGGCCGTCCAATCATCACCGCCGTGATCGCCGCGCTCGGCGTCGTGTTCCCGATTCCCATATCGCCGGTCCCGATGAGGCCAATGCCTTCCTGTGCCGCCTGCGTCGCAAGCTCCACTCCAATCAAGACGGACTGCTCCGCTTCAGCACGAGTCATCGCCGGCTCGACAAATAAATTGCGCGTCCCCCGCATCACTTTCTTCGAGATCAGATCCGGCATCGTTCCGAAATCATGATCGACGCCGATGTCCACCACGCGCACGCCCACGCCGGCATGACGGGCCAACACATTCACACCCGCTCCGCCACGCAGGAAGTTCAACACCATCTGTGGCGTGACTTCTCTGGGATAGGCACTCACACCTTCCCGGGTTACTCCATGATCCGCCGCAAAGGTAAAGACGACACCACGAGGGATCGCCGGTTTCAGTTCCCCGGTCACCATCACATAGCGCGCCGCGACTTCCTCCAATCGCCCTAAACTGCCTTGAGGCTTCGTGAGGCGATCCAGTCGTGCCTGGGCTTTTGCCAGTAACTGGGGATCGGGTGATTGAATCCGGTCACACACAGCTTGTAACGACATTCCCATTCCCCCTCTTCATTTCAATCGAAGCGGAATCCCGCTCACGGCCAGGTGCGCCTCATCGGCACCTGCAGCGAGCAATTGGTTCACCCGCCCGGCCAGATCTCGAAAGGCCCGAACCGTTGGTTCCGCCGGCACGAGCCCCAGCCCCAACTCGTTGCTCACGATCACGATCCTCGCCTTCGTCTTCCGCATCGCGTCCAGCAAGCCGGCCACTCGCTTGAGCACCAGTGGCTCTTTTATCCCGTTGCCCTGCAGATTGCTGAGCCAGAGCGTCACACAATCAACAACAATCGTCTGATAGCGGCTCCCTGCGCGCGTAAACCAGGCCGCAAGTTCGAGTGGAATTTCTGCCGTCTCCCAATCCGCGGCACGTGTGGCCTGATGTCGTGCAATCCTTGCCGACATCTCAGCATCGAGACCCTGCCCGGTCGCGACAAAGGCTCTCGGTCCCTTCGATCCAGCAAGCCGCAGAGCAATCTCGCTCTTCCCCGACGCCGACCCACCGAGCACGAAGATGATCCGGCTCGCCGATTTCGACCGAATGGAGCTACTCCGCTTTCTTGGCGACATCCCGTTCCCACAAGAATTCCGGCTCACCCTGCGTCTTGGCCACCCAGCGCGCAAGCACAAACAACGTGTCGCTCAACCGATTCACATACTTGATGATCGCCGAATCCACCGACTCAACTTTCGACAAGGCCACACAGAGCCGTTCAGCGCGCCGACAGACCGTTCGGGCTTGATGCAAAAAGCTGGAGACTTTCCCGCCGCCTGGAAGAATAAATTCCTTGAGCGGCTCCAGATCTTTCTGGCAACGATCGATCAGTTTTTCCAGCCGAGTCACATCTTTCGCTGCTACTTGCGGCATGTTCTTAAACGTCTGTCCCGGCGCCGTGGCAAGAATACTCCCGACATCGAACAATTTATTCTGCACCCAACGCAATTCCTCTTCGAGAATGGCTGCCGCCGAATACTCATCCAGCATGTCGGCATTCATGGCGCGCACGACTCCGATTGAGGCGTTCAGCTCATCGACTGTCCCATAGGCCTCCACTCGCAGACTGTCTTTCCAGACCTGCTGCCCTCCCGCAAGACGCGTTTTCCCCGCGTCGCCTGTCCTGGTATAGACCTTGGTAATCCGCATCACGGTTTCCCCTCAGATCCGGTCGCGGTATTGCCCCACGACTCGTAGTGAATGAGTTCTTCCACCGGAATCCTCGCGCGCCACCCGGCTGATTCCAAGTCCGGCTTCGTCGCAAAGTCCGACACGTACCCGAGACAGAGATAGGCCAGCACTTTGACCGGCTTGGGCACCCCGAGCACCCGCTTCAAGGCGCCATGATCGAGAATGCTGACCCATCCGACCCCGATGCCCTCCGCGCGTGCGGCCAGCCAGAGGTTTTGAATGGCACAGCAGGTGCTATACAGATCCGTATCGCGCACCGTCGAACGGCCCAGCACGTGAGGGCCGCCTCGCTGGCGGCTGCACGTCACGCCGATATTGATCGGGGCTTCCTCGATCCCCTCCAGCTTGAGGCTCCGGTAGAGCGCGGCCCGCTCTCCGCGATAGCGTGTCGCGGCGTCGGTATTGGCCTGTTGAAAGAGCTCTTTCACCGCGCCCTTGGTCGCACGATTGCGAACCACTACAAAATCCCATGGCTGCATGAATCCCACCGACCCGGCATGGTGGGCCGCGGTCAGCACGCGCGTCAAGATCTGGTCTGGAATCGGCGTCGGCAGAAAGTTCCGGCGGACATCGCGCCGCTCAAAGATCGCCCGATAGACCGCCTCCCGCTCTGGCAAGCTAAACTCATGGCGCGGCCCATGGCCTTCTTGCGTCACGCTCGCCCGTGGAGCTGCTCCATCGCGGCCGGATCGTATGACCCTGTGAACACCCGTTTCCCGAGCCATACGTCTCCTTCACATGGCATCAACCGACGACACCGGCCTCCCATTGAACGATCGAATGGAAGTATCCGCTCAATCACCCTGTGGTCCCGTCTCAGCTAACTCGAAGTCCTGAATCGCTCGGTCCGTGCCATTACCCCACCGGCCACGCTAAATAATGTATGAATACCACCGGCAATGCCGACATAGAACAACACTGCCGAGAAGGCTCCTGGAAAATACTCCACAAGACGCGTGGCAAACTGGGTTAGATTCGTCTGCTCAAAACGGCCGGAGAAAAAGTAAAAGCCGCCGCTTGAAATCACTTCACACAGAGCCGCGCCGAGCACGAGACTCACCGCCAGCGGGAGCAGCGTCACGACATTCTCCCGGTGACGCGCTGCATACCAGCGGCCGGCTCCCCACAACACACCATAGGCCGGCAACAAGAAACCATAGGCGGGACTGACACAGAAGTTATCCACGCCGCCCCATGTCACCGCCGCAACATCGAGCAATGCCGCTTCAGCCAGCAACGCCGGAAAAACCCAGCGAGAGGAGAGATAGTGTCCGGCAAGAAAGAAGACAGCCCAGGAGGCGCTCGGTAGATGTTCGAGCGTGCCGAAATGGTGGCCGCGCGTGACGGCCATCAGCGTGGCCAGAGCAATACCGATGACGATCTGCGTCCGGGGAGAATTTATACACATCATATGGTCCCTCCTAGCGAGTTGTTGGATATCCGACTCTGAATATGTTCATCACGCACACGGCTCACGTGGCACGCTGATTACTCTGCGATATCTGCGGCCCCAGTTCGCCGGCGACAACCTTCCCCAAGCAGCCGGGACAAAGACAATCTTTATAATGGGCGGCAATCCAATCCATCTGTGCCTCGGTGATGCCGACCTTCCCGCACCAACATTGATACCCGCCGCACGAGAATGCCACGCCGCAAGCTTCACACGTCTTGATGACCGGCCCTCTCATTGGCGAGAAACACTCCCTTCTTTGTCTCGCAGGCTGCTCAAAAAGACCGTCCAGCAAGGCCGCAGCGAGTGAAAAGCCGAGGCGTACCCTCTGGGGTACGTTGAGGGTCTGAACGCTGCGAGAACGCGGCTGGCGGGATTTTTCAGCATCCTGCTAAAATTCCACCCCCGGCTGCGCCTTAATGCCTTTGCGAAACGGATGCTTGATCTGCTTCATCTCGGTGACGAGGTCGGCTTCTTCTATTAAAGCGTCTTTCGCCCCACGGCCCGTCAGCACCACATGCTGCATCGGAGGGCGAGCACGCAGCGCAGTCACCACCTCCGCCACGTCCACATAATCCTGCTGCAGCGCGATATTGAACTCGTCGAGAATCACCATCGCATAGGACGGATCGCGCAGGAATCCGCAAACGGTCTTCCAGGCTTCTTGAGCGAATTTCGTATCTCGTTCACGATCCTGCGTTTCCCAGGTATAGCCTTCCCCCATTCGGAGAAACGTGACGCGATCGCCGAACGATTTCAACGCCCGCTCTTCCGCGGTATCGATAGCCCCTTTGATGAATTGAACGACTGCCACCTTCATCCCGTGACCGATACATCGAAGAGCCATCCCTAGCGCAGCAGTCGTTTTGCCCTTTCCTGCGCCGGTATAAATCATCAGCAGACCCTTCTCTTCTTGCGCTGCCTCAATGCGCCGATCGACCGAGGCTTTGAGCCGCTCCATCTTTGCTTTATGCTCATCCTGCTCCGTCATCGCGTCCCTCCCTGCCAGACCGAATTCCAACCCTTCGTTCCGCGAGCAGACGCCACCAACGAAGCTGCGACCTGTGGCTGACTGGAAAAGTGAAGATGCGTGTAGAGCGCTACCACATTACTAATGGATAACCCATCCGGCCCCTTCGATTCTCCTTGAACATCCGTCAGTCCACAGGCATGGGTCAACGGCTCTTTCAGAACCAATGTGGAATAATGAAATTCGTGGCCCCGCGCCGTCAGACCTGCTGCGCCAAGAATACAGGGCCGCGCGAGAGTCACCGTACGGTATCCCAGCGTCAAGCCTGGCTTCCGCATGACCGCTTCGGCAGGAAACAACCCGACCATCTCATGTGATCGCCCCTCGAAGTCACGAATCGCCTGCGTGAGGTACATCATGCCGCCGCATTCCGCATAGATCGTTCCGCCCCTCCCGGCAAATTCTCTAATGGACGTTCGCATGGTGATATTTTCCGCCAACGCCACGCCGTGCAGCTCAGGATAGCCACCACCGAGATACAGCATGGCCACATCATCAGGTATGGCGTGGTCTGTAAGTGGAGAAAATGGAACCAGCTCGGCCCCCTCCGCTTCCAGCAGTTCAAGATTCTCAGGATAGTAGAAGCAAAAGGCCTGGTCCTGCGCGACACCGATGCGAACCGTATGCTGCCGGTTCTGCTTCACAAGCTGAGGCGACGCTGCCAATACACCGCACGAACCAGCCAGGGATTCGATTCGATCCAGATCGATGGTATCAGCCGCAGCCTTCGCCAGTCGGTCATAGAGTTCGCCGGTGCCTTGCTCCATCGCGGTCACCAGTCCGAGGTGACGATCGGAGATTGTCACGGCCTGATCCTGACGCAAATAACCCACCACCGCTACATTCGTGTGCTGCTCGACCGCCTCCTTGAGCAGCTGGTAGTGCCCCTCGCTGTTGACCCGATTAAACAAAACACCCACGACCCTCAACGCCGGATCGAACTGCGCATACCCCGACACCATCGCCGCAGCGGAACGCGCCATCGCACTGCCGTCGATGACAAGAAGGACCGGCGCATCCAATTGCTTAGCGATTTCAGCCGTGCTGCCGATCTCGTTCACCGGCGAACTGCCATCGAACAATCCCATCATCCCTTCGATGATCGAGATCTCCGCATCGGCAGCGGCCTTCGCAAAGAGTGCTCGATTGAGGTCCACCCCCAACATCCAGCCGTCCAGGTTGCGAGAGGCACGACCGGTGGCCGCCGTATGATGGCCGGGATCGATAAAATCAGGCCCTGCCTTGAACGGCTGCACCCGGCGGCCCCGCTGTCGCAGAGCCGCCAGGATGGCCAATGTGACCGTCGTCTTGCCGACACCACTAGAAGTGCCGGCAATGACCAGTCGCGGATAGTTCATTTACTCATCCTCATGGCTTGGCACTAAATGCGACGCGTACTCCGCCGAATATCGAACGAATCGGGACACCCGCACTGGCAATCTCCTCGTACTTTTCATTGAAGAGATTTTCTGCCCGTAGATAGACCTGTACCTGCTTGGTGACGTCATACGTTGCCGCCAGTGACCAGACATCGAACGCGCGAAGGCTTTGATTGTTTCCCGTGGTATTGAACCGCGAGCCTACATAACGGCCCGTGACGGTGATCCACATCGGTTCGATGGGTTGATACCCCAATACCATACTCCATTGATCGACCGGCCAACGCGGGAGACGTGCCGCCGTATCCAGATCCCTGGTCAAAGTATTCGTATACTGCGCCTGGAAGGTCAGGCCTCGAAGAAACATCCGTTCGCTGGTATAGGCGTAAGACAAACTGGCCTCCCATCCCTTCGTCGAGGCGTCACCAAGTTGCTGCGGACAAAACCCGAAGGTGCTAAAGGGCGCACAAAACACCGGATCGTTCGTCGTCACGATCAGATTGCGGTAGCGGTTCCAGAAAAACCCTCCGCTGAGCTTCAGAGACTTGGAGAGAAAAAACTGATCGATCCCCACATCCATGCTTTGACTCTTCTCAGGCCCGAGTTGAGAATTGCCAAAATTAGGAAAGTACAACTCATTCATGCTCGGTGCACGGAAACCCGTTGAATAGCTGGTGCGGAGTTTCGTGTCGGTCTCCTTGCTATAGTAGCCACCGGTCAATCGATAGGTCGTGGCATTGCCGAACACGTTATAGCTGTCGTACCGAACTCCCGCCGTTCCAAAGAGGCGATCCCAGAGATTGACCTGAGCCTGGGCAAATCCCGCATTCGAACTCAAGATCCGGTTGGTCAGACCGGTATCATTTTCACCCTGCTGCTCCCGGAACTGATAACCCCCGCTGAGCAAGAGCATCTCAGTGATTCGAAAGTCATGCTGCCATTCGATCCGATTGGATAACACCCGTATCTCATTCGGCGTGCCAAAGGGAGTGCTGAACGCGCCGGTGACGAGGTTTCGTTGTAACGTACCTGGCAAGAATAACGACGCCTCCTGCGCGCGTGAGAGCGTCAGTTTCTGCGACCACCATTCCGTCAATGGCTGCTGATAGCTTCCGCTGAACACATACTCCTGGCCTCTGCTTTTCGATCCGAAGACATCGCTTGGAGACGTCGCCGACACGCTGTCGAGGGCCACATCGGAATTGGTCCATCTGAAATTGAAGTCCAGACGTCCGTCTTTCGGCAAATCCACACCCACGCGAGCGGATCCCGTCCAATTGCGATAGGAATCTCGCTCGGTGGCGCCGCGCCGGTAATTGACCGCTGAAAAGCTGGAGGTATCCCATCGGGATAGCGCCAGACTGTAGTCTACGATCCCTTGCTTCCCGGACACCGTCCCGCCTTCACGCACAGTGGCAAACGAGCCGTACTCAAGGAAGGCGCCCACGGTCGGCGGCCCCTGCCCCTTCTTCGTCGTGATATTGATGACACCGCCCATTGCATCAGACCCGTACAGCATGCTCTGTGCGCCTCGAAGAATCTCGATCCGTTCGATGTTGTCGGTCGTCAGATTGGCAAAATTGTAACTGCCCGTCGTCGCGCTGTTGACGATCGCTCCATCGATAAGCACCAGCGTTTGGGCCGAACTGCCTCCCCGGATTCTGACACTCACGTCGGTCCCTGGGCCACCGCTGGAAAATGCCGCCACGCCTTGAGCCAAGCGGAGCGCATCGACCACACTTCGCAAATTCTGCCTTTTCATATCCTCGGCTGTGATCACCTCGACCGCACTCGTGACCCGAGTAACGGGAATCGGCGTCTTCGTAGCGCTGACAACGACCTCGGGGGTCTCAATGATATCCGCTTGATCGGCCGGAGCAGGTTCGGGTTCGGGTCCGGGTTCGGCTAGCGCCGGACGGGTGGGACACAGCACACACAATACGCACGCACATACGACCCATCGAAGGACAGACAACAACATGCTACAGCTCCCTTGTGCTCGAAGGGTTCAGTCGAATCAACTGCGGGCTGGGTCTCCTGACTTGCGGATCGTCGCGTCTCTGCGCCTTCCCATGTGCCGAAGCACACAGTGGCATGATGCAGACTTACTCCCCGCTGACAGTGGCGGCACCGTGATGGATTTGCACCATCTTCCCCGTCCCCCGCGTCGTTTCTACAAAACGCCCTTTCACGTTAAAATGATCGTCCCCCCTCACACCAGCCCGTCACGGTCGGGGACATCACCGTGCGGAATTGCATTCCAGCAAATTGCTCAAGCCGGCATCGTGACGCGCGGACGACCGCTATGCGGATGCGCATCGACAACGACATCGCAGCCATACACTGCGCGCAAGCTCTCCGGCGTGATCGTCTCCATGGGCGAACCGATCTGGACGATCCGCCCATCCTTTAACATCATCACCCGATCGCACGACTGACTGGCGACATTCAAATCATGCGAGACCAGCACGACCGTGAGCTGCCGTTCACGTTGCAGCCGACGGATAAGCGCGCAAATCTCAATCTGGTGATTGATGTCGAGAAAGGCCATCGGTTCATCCAGCAAGAGAACGGCGGGTTCCTGCGCCAACGCCCGTGCAATCATCACTCGCTGACGCTCGCCACCCGAGAGGTCGGACACGAGGCGACCGGCCAACGCCACCACATCCGTCTCGACCATCGCCTGATGCGCTTGCCGTAGATCATGTTCAGACTCCTCACCAATGCCCATCCCCCACCAGGACCCACGGCGATGCGGAAAACGTCCCATGAGGACTGTTTCTGCCACCGTAAAGGGAAACACCTGCACATATTCTTGCGGAACTACGGCAATGGAACGCGCAAGAAGATGTGGAGCAATGTGTCCGATCCACTGGCTTCCGAGCCGAATCTGGCCGGAACTCGGCCGTAAGAGCCCGGCCAACAGCTTCAATAGCGACGACTTCCCAGAGCCGTTGGGTCCCACAATGCCCAAGACTTCTCCCGCTCGCACATCGAATGAGAGGTCCTCGACTGTCCAGGGTCTCCCCGCTTGATCATTCCGATAGCGAAACGAGACCCGGTCCACCCGCAGGGCTGTACCTGAAGAGCACGCAACGGACATGGATTCCCCTGTCAATGGCATATCCACGTCACAACATCCGATCTTTGCGCCAGAGCAGGAGATATAGAAAAAATGGACCGCCGGCGAGCGCCGTCACGATCCCGACGGGGATTTCCGCCGGCGCCAAAATGGTCCGCGCAATCGTGTCGGAGATGACGAGAAACATGCCGCCGACCAAGGCCGACGCAGGAAGCAAGAGTCGGTGATCAGACCCCACCACCAGGCGAACGGCATGCGGCACGACCATCCCCACAAATCCGATCATCCCGCTCACCGACACCACTGCTCCGGTCAGCAAGGCCGTCAGGACAAACAGCTGCTTCTTGAGTCGCTCCGTCTCAATGCCCAGCGAGCGAGCCGTTTCCTCCCCCAGAGTCAGCACATTCAGCGCATGCGCCTGGTGCATCACGATCGTCAACACCAACACCGCATACCCGACAAGAACGCCCAATGCCGGATAGCCGGGCGCCGTGAGCGACCCCATCAGCCAAGCCATCAGGCCCGCGGACCGGTTCGGTTCCATGATCGACGTAATGAACATGATCAGCGCTGTGAGAATCGCGTTCAGAATCACACCGGCCAGCAAGAGACTATGCACGGGCAAGCGTCCTTGCGACTGTGCCAAACGATAGATCAAGAGCAGCGCCAGCAACCCGCCGGCAAAACCGCACAAAGGGAGAACGGGCAGCAAAATCATCGAGGCCCCGATACCCAGAAGCATGGCCAGCGCCGCGCCTAAGGCAGCGCCGCTTGAGACACCGAGCACATAGGGATCGGCCAATGGATTTCTCAGCAACGCCTGCAAGGTCACACCGACTGCGGCAAGGCTGCCGCCGACGACAAATCCCATCAGCACACGCGGCAACCGGATGTGCATCATGATGATGGCCGCTGTGCCCCCCCCGTCACCCTCCACGCTCCCCAGACCCAGCCACTGCTTCGCGACTACCAGCAGTGTCGCAAGATCGACGCGCGTCGCTCCAAACTGGAGACAGAGGATGCCTATTGCGACGCTGGCCGCGACCAATGCCCCCATGATTCCAAGCCACCGGCGGTGCGTCAGGGTCGTACCCGTGCGCCGCCACTCATCCCGATGCCCCGCAGTCCCTCCATCGTGTCTGTTCGAGGCGAGGGTTGGCGGTTTGGAAGTCAGCAGCTGAGGGGATACGGGCGTCATAGATTCTTTGCTACGGTTGGGACGATGATCCAGCCGCAATCTCAGGGTGAAGAATATTCACCAGCATCGTCAGCGCCTGGCCGATTCGAGGTCCTGGCCGGTTCAAGAGATCGGCAGGGATCTGGTGCAGCCGCCCCCGCCGGACCGCTGTCATGGTCTGCCATTGCCGCCAGGTCTGCTGTTCACTATCCGGAATCCCTTCGGCTTTTCCGATAGGGAAGAGCAGCACTTCCGGATCCTGGTGCAATACAACCTCTAAACTCAGCCGCGGATACGGCAGCTGGCTCTGGGCGGCGACGTTGGTACCTCCGGCGATTCGAAGCAGTTGATCGATGAAACTTCCCGGCCCCACAGTAATCAACGGCTGGCTGTTGAGCACATAGAGCACCCGCACGGGAGACACGTTCTGTGTCCTCAACCGCACAGCGGCCACGTCCTGGCGCAAGCTCATGGCGATTTCATTAGCCCGCACCGAGCGGTCAAGCATGCGCCCCAGCGTTTGAAGATGCCCTAAAATGTCCTCTACCGTTATGGCGGATAGGATGAAGACCGAAACCTTTAACTGCTCCAGCTTGAGAATGACGTCGGGTTTCAGAAACTCCTGCGGCGCCAAGACGAGGTCCGGCTGGAGGGCCATCAAGGATTCCAGGTTTGGATTGGCATACCCGAGCTTCGGCTTCGTTGAGGCTTCCGGTGGATAGTCACAAAAGTCGGTTACCCCGACGAGTTGCTCCCCGGCGCCGATGGCAAACAACATTTCGGTGACACTCGGCGCCAGTGAGACGATGCGCGACGGCGTCTTGGCCAAATACATCTTCCGGCCGGCATCGTCGACAAACGACCGGGACGACACGTGGGCCATAAACGGCATACCGGTCAGAATTCCCTGCTGACGCCGCGTCATATCCGCACAGCCCCCCTCACCGCAGGCCCAAACGACGGAGCCACCCGCCACGATGGCAACAGCCAACGCCACACCAATCAGAATCCAACGGCCACGCGAATCCAAATAAAAAATCCCCAAGGCCTGACAGAGACCTTGAGGATTGCACCCGGTTCTTCATCCTCGCCTGTTCCCCAGCCCTCGAGGGAACGATGGTCAATTCATTGGGCAGGTCTTCTGGCTCATGGTTCATCCTACTTCCCGCGCCTTCCCATCCACCAGGTGGACAGTGGCAATACCGGGTTTCGTCCCCATTCACAGCGGCGGGACCGCGAGGGATTTGCACCCTCTTCCCTAACCCAAGAATCATATTTATGGAGGCACAATAGGAGACCCTGCTGATTTTTGTCAAGTTCATTAATGGCCGGGAGTGCGCGCGACAATCGCAGGATTCAGTACATCTGCTCTTCTAATGTAACCCGGAGAACTGTCTATCAATGCGAGGTTAGAAGAACTGCCCAGTCGGCATAGGCCTTGCTGATCCCGCTCTATTGAAATCCCACGTACATAGTGACCGACTGACCATGCCCGGAACAATGAGGTAGCAGAAATCCATGCGGAACATCGTTATCAGCATCTGTATTATCGGACTCTTCCTTGAACTATCAGGCCTGATCTGGTCAGCGAAAAAGGACAAGCCTAGCGAGGGATTTGTCAGACTGTCGACCCCACCGGCCCACAGCATCGAACGTCCGCTCGACAATGGCTACTTCCTTCTGCTGGGGATGGCCGCCGCAGATGGAACGGACCCCGTCCAAACCGGATACGACATCTGGAGTGAAACCGGGGCGCGACCGACTGAACGTGGCTATGACTTAGACAAACCGGGACGTACAGAGCTTCGTCTGCCGGTCGCCTACGACCGTGTCGTTCCCGAATGGCATACCAATGACCCGTTGTCGGAATTCCAAAACAAAGAGGCTTCGTTTCGGTCGTCGGCTCCGCTCTACGCGCCACTCGTGACACGCTACGAACAATTTCTCCGTATGAAGTTTGAAGATTGGGGATACGGGCATACTGGCACCCCCCGCATCGAGGAGCTCATGGGGGCCCATCGCCTGTTTGTGGCAATCGGATTCGGCGAACAGGTAGGAACCGGTCTGGATCGACTCACGCTTGACGTAGCCAAGTGGCGTAGCGTCCTACGGGATGCCCGAACCCTCCCGGTGAAAATACTGGCGTCCGTGATGATCGAAGACAATGTCGAACTCTTGTCGCGCATGCTGAGTCAAAGCACGGTCGACAAACACGTGCTGACACAAGGTCTTCATTTACTCCAGCCCCTGACTCCAACCGAATACTCACTTCGCTGGCCGATTCAAAATGAATTCATGCTGGGATACCAACGTAGCCGCCTGGAACTCGCACACGGGCCTCAGCTGGCTGACACCGGCTCCCAAGTCCAGGCGACGGTCGCCGCTTTGGCACATCTACCATCCAACGCATTTCAACAAGTGGCGCACCCCGGAAGCCTCACGGGATTTGGGCTATCCTCATCCGGCCAACGCACCTGGGACGCCTATTCAAGCTATTACGACGCAACAATTAAAGCGGCTGAAACGATTCACAGCCCGCTTCCTCGCCTGCAGGACATCGCGAAACAGTCGCCACGGACGTTTCTGGATCGGCTGGCTGACCCGATGGAATTCGAGCCGCAATGGGAACCCTTCAGTCAACACTTGGTTGAAACAGATGCGCGGCTGCGACTGGTCTCACTGCAAATCCTGATGCGCAAACCCACCGCTACCGTAACCATCCCGACTCGACTGGCAGAAGTCGGCTCGATGTACTTCGACCCCTTCACCGGACTCCCCATGCTCTGGAGCCCAACGCAAAAGAAACTCTATAGTGTTGGGAAAGACCGACTCGACGACGGGGGGGATCCAAGCTTCGACATCAGCGTGCCGCTTCCGCCTGCCTTCGCAGCACCGTCACCGACCTCTTAGAAAGAGGCGCCCACCAGTTCGCAAGAGCAACCCGCCCACAGTGTCAACGCGGCTTCTGATACTTGAGCTTGAGGACCAAGATCGTGAGTGTCAGTATAAAAGTGATGACGTTTGTGACGACGATCGGCCACGCCGTCAGATACAGACCGTAGACCAGCCACAGAAAGACTCCGGTTGTAAAGGTCAACAACATCGCCAGCGACATATCATCGGCAGACTTTGTCGTCCAGGTCCGCTGTAGTTGTGGCAAGAACGCGATAGTTGTGAGTGTCCCGGCGACAAATCCGATCCAATTAGCAGTCTCCATTCCACCCCTTCCCAACCGATTCTTAAGACAACCACCGGCACCTGTCCAGACACTTGTCACAGTTCGCCCTAATGTGCTATTTTATCGAGCTAATCATTAGCTCGATCACTCAGAAGGAGCACTACCGTGGCATTCTCTTGCGATCTCTGTCAGAAAAAGCCGAAATCCGGAAACAACGTCAGTCACGCGAACAACAAGACCAAGCGGGTATTTAACCCCAATATTCAGACTGTTCGCGCAGTTGTAGACGGAGCAAACAAAAAGATTCGCGTGTGCACCCGTTGCCTTCGCTCAGGACTGGTCAAGAAGGCCGTCTAGGTCCCTTCTCCGCTCCCATTCAATCCTCACGGCATTGAGAGCAGCACTCGGCCTCCGCGCTCGGTCAGCTTGATCGCCCGTGGGTCATCAGCCGACAGCGTGAGAGTCCTGCTGCCGTCTTTGCTCGTCAGGACAAGTCCGACTTCACCATTGGCGTCCAACCCGAGTCCGGCTCTGGCTTTCCCCGCCTGATCCAATAATAAGAACTCTTCGGCATTCACACCGTTTGCCTTCTGCGCATGAACGGTCCTGCCGGAAAAGAGCTGATCACTCAGCACGCCTCCGACGATGCCACCAAGAAATGCAGCAATCACAATCACCAGCGGTTGCCTCATCTTCATGTCACGTCCCTCCTCTATCACTCGTGTGTATTCTGATGCGCTCTATAAAGAGGACACTGGCCCGTTCCATCACCGCACCGGCAGAAGAGACAAAAAAGGACTTGGAAGCGCGTGCCGTCCAAGTCCTTAGGTGTGACGTCTTAATTTGGAGCGGGCGATGGGATTTGAACCCACGACAACTTGCTTGGGAAGCAAGGACTCTACCACTGAGCTACGCCCGCTCGCTGTGGTGCATCCTACGCGGGCAACGATTCCAAGTCAAGAAAGGCCGCCCTACTTGGCTCGTTCCACTAGAGCAAACTTGCGTCGACCGATTTTCATTTGGTACTGACGGCCGGCCACGAGCGTTACGACCGCATTGGCGTCGCTCTGTTTCTTCTGATCAAACTCCACGCCGCCTTGAATCACCAGCCGTCGGGCTT
>NEWQ02000014.1 GCA_002869855.2 Nitrospira sp. CG24D | reverse complement strand
CCTGCGACCAGCCGGTTAACAGCCGGCTGCTCTACCAACTGAGCTACCGGGGAACGTAGAGTGCACTGGAAGCGGGACCCATTCTAGCAAAACTTCTTGCGGAGGGGGAGTCTTTTTTAGACGTCAAAGTCCTCGGTTTCATCTTCGTCGGAAGAGGCATCTGTATTGCCGTCGGCTAACGCGGCATAGTGTTTCGCCCAGGTCAGATAGAGATTCCCGCTATCCCGCATCGTATCGGCTGCTTTTACGAGCTTATCGACGAGTTCAGGATCTTTCCCCGAGGCTTGGATTTGCGCCGCGCGCCGCTCAATCGCCTTGGGGTATTGCGTGATCAGACCGGAGATTTCTGCGAGGAGCTCATTGATGACGTTGTCTTCAGTGTCCATGGGTCCCTCTTCTCTCAACAAAAAACCCCATAGCGCGGACGCCATGGGGTTTCCCGTTATTCACATCGTAATGGATTAGCCTTGGTAGGCTTGTCCCAGAGCTGCGGACTCGCCTTTTTTCGCCATCAGCTGACCGGTGGCGCTCACGGCCTGCATCTCAATCGCATTGTGTTTTGCGGCGTCGCAAACGACTACGCACAGTTCGCACCCCTTACAGCGATCAATATTGACCTCGGCGACCATCTTGCTGGAGTTCAGGTCCAGACAGTTGGCTTCCGGGCAATACATGATACAGAGGCGGCAGCCCTTCTTGGCAGTGCATTTCTCATCGATGACTTGCGCTACGTTATACATGCGACGTAGTTCCTTCTCTTACGCGGCTACGGCAGGATTGCCGACTCGTAACTCGATTTTGTTCTTATCCGCCCATTCGCTGGCGATCTCATACGCGGCCTTCACAGTGGCCAGATTCTTGGCTAGCAGCATTTCTTTCTTGGCGAACTTCTTCTTGATCGCTTCATCCAGTGATGCCGTACCACCGGAGGCGACGAATTTCTTTCCAAACCGCTCCTGAAGCGCACCGTCCAAGGCTTCCATCGAGACGCACTTGGTAATGCCCGCCACAGACCCGATCATGGCCATGTTTGTGGACAGTTCGGTGCCTGCGACTTCAATGGCGAGCTCAGTCCCGGCGATATAAAACAGGGCGACGTTCAAATCTTTGAGCCGCTGAATGTCTTCTTCCGACAGCAGGGGCTGAGCGGAGTTAATAACCACGACGCCGCCTTCCTTCACGCCGGAATAGAATGGCATCGTATAGCTCTTGCCCATCGTGATGACCTGAGGGTGAAATACCTGAATCACGTCCGGGAACACCAATTCACCACGGTCATAGATCCGTTCGATCCCGATGCGGCAATAGCTCTCCGCCGGAGCCATCCGCTTCTCCGCTCCAAAAAATGGATTGGAGATCGAAAACTTTCCGTCCCGGTTTGCGGCCATGGCCAAAACATGGGCTGCGGTGACCGCGCCCTGTCCGCCTAAACCTGACATCCGGATATTGAGTCTCTTCTTAATCATGGACAACCTCCGGTTTCGTTAGGCTTGCCCGGCCAATTGCTTGGCGGCCGCTTTCCGTTCTTTATCCTTCGCCGCTAGTTCGGCCAGCAATTGCTTGGCCGGCTCGCTGACGTATTCCTTGTACGCGAACCGCTCGGTCGGCTTTTCGGAGTCACGCATCTCCTGGAGGCCTTCCATACTGTTCTTGCCGATTTCCAGAATGCAGGGCGTATAGAGCTGGAGATAGGTCGGTCCGATCTCGCGAGCGATGTGCACCGCGTTACGAATGACTTTCTCAACCAGGGAGGGCTTGCTGACCGTGCAATTCACGACATAGTGGCAGCCTGATTCGCGGGCGATTTCAGGGAGTCGGACTTTGTCGAATAGCTTGCCGACCGGAGCCATCTTGGCGACGAAGCCCTTCTGCATCAGTCCGCTCTCCTGACCGCCGGTGTTGGCGTAGAGTTCGTTGTCGAAACAGATAGTGGTGAACTTTTCTTGGCGGAACCAGGCTTGGAGGGTCATGTCGAGACCGATGTCAACGGTTGCACCGTCGCCGGCAAGGACAACCACATCCTTTGTCCGGCCCGGGAAGCGGACGCTCAGGGCGCGCTTCAACCCGGACGCGATGGCGTTCTGGTTGCCGAAGAGGGAGTGAATGTTGTGGACAGCCACCATCGGGAATACCAGACTGGTGCAGCCGGTTGAACCGACCATCACGGTGTCTTCCGGATTGGGGAGCGAGGCCAGGATATAGCGAAATGCCATGGACTCCGGGCAGCCGGCGCAGAGTGAGTGCTGCTCGATGAGTTCCTTGCTGTTACCGATATCTTTCCATCCACGGTCTTCTTTGCCGTAGGTCGCGCTCTTGACCAGGTCCTGATAATCGGACGGCATGATGTCGTAGAGGGCTTCTGAAATCTGAATACGTTCTTTGCTCATATATGCCTCCTCAAGGCGTCTCGTTCACAGTTAGATGGCGTATTGATTGCTCAGCTCCCACGACCAGCGAGGGATACAGTCTTCATCCCGAGGACTGTTTTTATTTCCTGAACGATGATTTCCGGCGGCATCGTCATGCCTCCGCACACACGCGGACCGGCATGGACCCGATGGTGATTGGGAACCGTCGCTTTGATTTCTTTCGCAAGCCATCCGGTGACGTTAAACTCCGGCACGAAGATGTGCTTCGCGTTTTTCGTGGCTTCCCGAATTTCCTCTTCCGGCCAGGGGCGTAAGGACTTTACTTTTACAAGTCCGCAGCGGATTCCTTCGTCCTCTAAAAGTCGGATGGCTTCGCGCCCCTGCGAGACGGCTGTCCCTGAGGCCACGATCATGATGTCCGCATCGATATTCTCGGTATCGATCAATCCGTTGATCCACTTGATGGTATGTTTTCTTGAGCGTTCAACCGCAGCCCAGATTTCCTGCTGCCAGCTGGCATGGGTGGCGTAGCTGATGTAATTGCTCTTCATGACGAAGGGGTCGCGCATCATCCGGACCGGTGGGCATTCCATGTCCATGCAGGGAACCGGTGAGCGGTACGGATCGTATGGCGGCAAGCACATGTCGGCCGGTGTGAGGTTCACAACGTCTTTCGTGTGCGTGACAAAGAATCCGTCGCAGCAGAGCGCGAGAGGCAAGTGCACGTCCGGTTCTTCCGATACCATGTAGCCCTTGAGAATCCAATCAAAGAAGTCTTGGGCAGTTTCTGCATGCCAGACGAGCATGCCGGTATTCAAGAGATACGCGATTTCGAGTGTGTCCGGTTGAATGGAGAGCGGCGAGTTGATGCCGCGGCACGTGACGATCATCTGAATCGGCAACCGTGCGCCGGACCACATGGGAAAGTTTTCCATGGCGCGCATCGTGCCGGGGCCTGCCGTCGTCGTAAAGACGCGAGCGCCACCGAATGCGGCGCCAGCGCATTGGGACATGACGGCGAACTCGCTCTCACCGCGGAAGTAGTCACCGATGTAGCCTTCCGCGAACAATTCGCCGATCAAAGCCGCTGCTTCGCTCTGGGGGGTGATCGGATAGGCAATCATGACGTCGCAACTGGCGCGTCGCAACGCCTCCTTAATGACCTCGCTGCCTGTATAGAACGACGGGGTACGCGGGGCGTCGTTCATCATTGTCCAGGTATCGGTAAAGGTCTGTCCTTTTTTATTCTTTGTCCCGATGAGGGATTTATTATCTGCCATGGACCTAGCCTCCTTTCACTGCACAGGGAGTTTCAAACGGTTTAGTTTGACGCCCCGCTCTTGGCTGACGTCAGCCGTGGTTGGACTGTCCCTTTCAACTTTCTCACCCAGTCTGCCAGGGTCATGATTTTTTCGACGGATGCATCACGGAATGAGAGCATCGCGTCTTCATGGCCGGCCTGAGCGCACATCGCAATCGTGTAGCATGAGGTCCCGCCCCGAATAATCTTGAGCGACAGGTTCGCCTGGTGGCAGTGCACACCGATGAACATGCAGCAATCAATCTTGTTGTGCCAGATCGTCAGATTGGGATGGTTGGGATTGATTTCAACTTCAGGATTGATCTTGGGGTACTTGGGGCGATAGTCAGGCATGGGAATCAGCATGGGCTTTTGGCCTGGCTGCACACATTCCTTCAGGGTGTTGTACAGATGGCGGATTGCCGTGGCCTTCTTGGCAGCCTTTTCATTCCAAGCCCAAAGCACCAAGGGGCCAGGGAAGAGGGTCGGCACTTTGGCCATCAAGAATTGCTTGGCAGCTTCTTCATAGGCCTTTTCTTCGGAGACAATGACGCCGTTGATGTGGGCTTCGCCCGGGTTCGGTAATCGAATGCCCATACTGGCGGCAGCGGGGGGCAGAAAGTGTTCTGGTCCTGGAAGCACGCGGTATTGACTCATTACGCCTTACTCTCCGGGCAAAAGGGTGAAGGTCCTCAGCAACGACTTAGTTCTGACTCTTGAATCCTGTCAACACTCTAAGCTTTTCTCCACACCTTCTGCAACCTCACAGAAGGCCCACCTCCCGGAGCTTTTGGGCTATAAAGGCAGAGTGCGATTAGGCCTTTAGGGACTACCAACTGTGTGCTCGGGCGTGTGATTTTGACTCCAAATTGGCCGACATTATAGGGGGCAGACTTTTTCCTTGTCAAACACGATATGGCAGACTCTGATCTAAATGGCACCGCGTCAAAATGTAGTAGTTACCCGTGTTCTCGTGTCCTAATTGATGCGTCAGGGGAGCTGCTCACAGGCGGCTGGAGCACCGAGAATACAGGCCTGCTCAAAGTCCTCTTTGGCGAGACGACCTTGGAGTTGTTCCCGGTAGAGTTTGCCGCGCATCAAAAGAGCCTGGACGTGGGTAGGGTCTATGTCGATGACGACGCTCAAATCATCAATAGCTTGTGTAGACTGATTCAGTTTTTGATGGAGTTCGCCTCGGAGGAGGTAGGCCTCTTTTTGAGACGGGATCCAGCTCTCAGAGACCGATGAGTTGAGCATCCGATTGAGGGTCGTCATCGCAGAATCCCATTGTTTAGTAGATGTCAGTTTGCGAGCCTGAGTTGTAGTCACGCGAATGAGTCGCTGGCGGGCGATGTCGAAAAACGGATCGATTTCCAGGGCTTGCGTGTAAGCACTTTCGGCCGCTTCCGGCTGATTCAGCCACGTACGCGCATCCCCTTGGCCGAGGAGTGCCCAGGGATTTCTGGCGTCCATAAGGAGGGCGCGGTCAAAATCCATTCGGGCATAGTCGATGTACTCAGAGTATTCACTCGGTCGAGATTTGTTGGAAAAGGCCAAAGAAACCATCTTTAGATAGGTCTGTCCCCTGACAATCAACGCATCTACGAACTGAGGATCCAGCGCTGCGGCTTGTGACGTCAGGTCGATTTTCTGGCGAAGGTTGTGTGAGTGGAGGGCTGTTTCCAGAAGGTGGCGTGCCTGTCCCTGTGGTCCCGTGCGTCCTGGTGGCTCGATGACAAGTGTGCGAACGCCTGAGGGCGGCGTATGGGTCTCGCGGAGTTGTGCCTTGAGCTTGGCGTTTTCCTCTTGTAACTGTCTGAAATGTGCGGCCAATTGTTCTTCGGATCGCCATCGGCGAACAGCTTCTTGGAGATGATCCAAATTCACAACGGCTCGAATGCGAATGGTAAAAACCGGTCGATCGCGCTCAAAGCTGCGCCGAGATTCCTGCACGTCCGTCTTGGTAATGGCCGCAGCGAGCGTTCGAATCTCTAGGGAGCTGACTTGCGTGCTTTTTCCGTTACGAACCGATTCGTAATCGTGGAAAGTTGATTCGAGATAAATTCCGGCCTCCTCAACGGCTTTGCGCTGGGCCCGTTGCAGGACCTTTTCTTCCGCCATAGCCAACGTGTCGCCGTCAGCCATAACATATTGACCTTCGACCACAACCGAGGTTTCGGTTGCGGTGGCACTAGAGGAAACGAGCAAGAGGATGAATAGCGACAGGGTAGTACGTGTGAGCAGCAGCAAAGTCGCACGATTCATAATGCAACTATACCGCGCGATGTCTGGCCGGACAATGCACCTAAGGTATGGGCTGCTACTTGGATCTTCGCGGGAGCAGGGAAGACGGGAGCAGGGAAGACGGGAGCAGGGAAGAATGGTTGCGAAATATCAAGAAGTACAGAAGTACTGAACTTATTTGGGCAATACTTGCATGAATGGGTGAATTTCAACCCGCTCAAAGACGCCATTCACCATATAAGGATCCTGGTAGGCGAATTGCTCGGCCTCAGCCTGTGATTCGAACTCCAGTACCATCAAACTGCCGGCCTTGTCTGTGAGCGGACCGGCAAGAATAACGCGGCCTTGTTGCGCTAATGGCTCAAGATTGGCGAGATGGGCTGGGCGATGGATTTTCCGTTTCGCTTCCCCTTCGGGGCCGTCGTAACCAAGAATCACAAATTTCATCGTAGATCTTTCCTCGCGAGTAGGTCTGGCTCACGGATGTTGGTATGAAGGGGGCCTAGACCGAGTCTTCCAGGGGGCACCGGTCTTTGTAGCCGTGTGTCACTTCATGCCACCAACGGACTTCGGTTTCTCCAAGCTTCCAGCAGAGATAGACTATTCGCCCGTCACGGGCGTGAGGAAAGTCGCACAGGCCCAGATCAATATCTTTCACGTGGACGCCCAATTCATGGATGGCGTGAAGGTTGGAACTAATCGTTTGCAGGCTGACGACGTATTGGGCTCCCGCAGGAGTTCCGCCCCCATAGAGGGCTTGTTCTGAGGCTTTTCGGACCTCGTCGCGAGTCTGGACGAGGACGGACTTGAATTGTTTGACGGTCTCCAGGTGAGTCTGGAGCTGCGGAATGAGTTGATTCGCCTCGAATAGCGTAAATACTCGTCCCAGACTGTCTTCATCTCGATCATCAGCCATGGTGGTCGGTACTCCTTGAGGCTGTCTATCACAGCCCTTTCCCCGATTCAATGGGAGGGGGTGCTTTGGGGTAGACTGCCGGAAGAGGGAGAAAAACGTTTTGTTCTGTTGACAATGGAGGGAGCCGTGCGTATCATCCGCCATAGTATTCACATTTGATGTGAATCGCTCTCCACCGTAACTTCAACCTCCGGAATTTTTCTCGAATCGAAACCACACTGAGTTGTTCAGTATCGAAGTAGAAGGCGAACGCCAACAACAGCCATTAATCACGGTCAATTTCTCAGACGTTTCGGAGACTCGGGGCTGAATCTTCATAACTAAGAAACGTGCGTAGCCAAGACATCGTACGAATCGTCCTCTCCAAAAACTACGATATCGCTGATTCAAACACAAACACACATCTGTTCCGACGAATGGTCAATCAATCTAGTGAGTTCTTGTTCATGACAACAGAGCCGATGGCTCGATAGGAGTGCTATGCAAGCTGCTAAGGGAGAGGTCATGTATTTGGCGGAGTTGAAGCAGAAATCCATCGCCGATCTGAACGAGGTGGCGCGTGACCTCAAGATCGAAGGCTCGGCTAACCTGCGAAAGCAGGAGCTGATCTTCGCTATTCTCCAAGGCCAGACAGAAAAGAACGGAGTGGTCTATGGAGAAGGCGTTTTGGAGACCCTTCCTGACGGCTTTGGTTTTCTGCGCGCTCCGGACTCCAATTATCTTCCAGGCCCCGACGATATCTATATTTCGCCGTCACAAATTCGCCGGTTTAACCTGCGTACCGGTGACACTGTCTCAGGGCAGATCAGGCCCCCGAAAGAGAGCGAGCGCTACTTTGCCCTGCTCAAAGTCGAGAAGGTCAATTACGAAGATCCAGAAGTCTCTCGCGACAAGATCCTTTTTGACAACCTGACTCCGCTCTATCCCGAGGAACGACTCAATCTGGAATTTGATCGCGAAGAGTACTGTACCCGCGTCATGGACTTAACGACTCCGATCGGGAAGGGCCAGCGCGGATTGATCGTGGCCGCTCCTCGCACCGGTAAGACGATGTTGCTCCAGGCCCTCGCGCGGGCCATTCTCAAGAATCATAAGGAAGTGACTCTGATCGTTCTGTTGATCGACGAGCGTCCGGAAGAAGTCACCGACTGGCAACGACAGGTCAAGGCTGAAGTCATCAGCTCGACGTTCGACGAACCGGCGCAGCGCCATGCTCAGGTCGCTGAAATGGTGCTGGAAAAGGCCAAGCGGTTGGTCGAGCACAAGAAGGACGTGGTGATTCTCCTGGATAGCATTACGCGTCTGGCGCGCGCCTACAATACCATCGCCCCGCCCAGCGGCAAGGTGCTGTCCGGCGGTCTCGATTCAAACGCGCTGCAGCGGCCGAAGCGGTTCTTCGGTGCCGCCCGCAACATCGAACATGGCGGGAGCTTGACGATCATGGCCTCCGCGCTCGTCGACACCGGCAGCCGTATGGATGACGTGATCTTCGAAGAGTTCAAAGGAACCGGCAACATGGAAGTCCATCTGGATCGTCGACTGGCCGACAAGCGCCTCTTCCCGGCGATCGATATCAGCAAGTCCGGAACCAGAAAAGAAGAGTTGCTGGTGGATAAGGATCGGCTCAACAAGATGTGGATCCTGCGCAAGGTCCTCAGTCCATTGGGGACGATGGAAGCGATGGAGTTCCTCATGGACAAGATCGGCGGGACCAAAACCAATCAGGAATTCCTGCAATCCATGAATCGGTAAGAGACGCTTGTTTCTGCCCCTGTGGTTCGGATAGAGTATACCGCTCCTGGCGTGGGGCCAGGAACTTGAGCGAATGTTTGGCAAGGAGTCGTAGGTCATGCAAAAGGGTATTCATCCAATGTATCGGGAAGCCACCGTCCATTGCGCCTGTGGCAACTCATTTAAGACGCGCACGACCATCGGGGAAATCAGCGTCGATATTTGCGGTGCCTGTCATCCGTTCTTTACCGGCACGCAAAAAATTATCGACACCGAAGGACGGGTCGAACGATTTAAGAAGAAGTACGCGAAGAAGGACAAGTAGCCACTCTACGTGTCATAGAAGAGACCCTGCTTCGCCTTGGAGCAGGGTCTCTTTGTTTTTATGGCCTGATCGAACGTTAGGATGCTCAAAAAGGCCGTCCAGCAAGGCCGCAGCGAGTGAAGGACCGAGGCGTACCATCTGGGGTACGTTGAGGGTCTGAACGAAGCAAGAACGCCGTTGGCGGACTTTTTCAGCATCCTGCTAGGAACGAGAACGATGGAAGCCGCTCTACTCAAAAAATGGGAATCTGTGGCGTCACGATTCCAAGAGTTGACCGATCAACTCATGGACCCCTCTGTCGTCAGCCAGCCGAGTCAGTTGCACAAGCTGAGTAAGGAACGGATGGATCTGGAACCGGCGGCCCAGATGTTTGAGACCTACCGCGGCAACGTTCGACAGCTTGAAGAGGCGGCGCAGATTCTCGCTGACCCCTCAGCCGGTAGTGACATGCATAAGATGGCGGCGGATGAAACAAATGAGTTGCAGCGGCAGCAAGCGACTATGGAAGAGCAGGCCAAGGAGTTCTTGATTCCGAAAGATCCACGGGATGAGAAGAGCCTGTTGTTGGAAATCCGTGCCGGGACCGGTGGCGATGAAGCCGCCTTATTCGCCGGAGAACTCTTCCGCCTCTACAGCAAGTATGCAGAGCAGAAAGGGTTCAAGGTCGATACCGTCGAGGCCACAGAAACCGGCATAGGCGGGTATAAGAACATCACGGCATTGATCGAGGGCAAGGGAGCCTACAGCCATTTCAAGTACGAAGCCGGCGTGCACCGCGTGCAGCGTGTGCCGGTGACGGAAGCGGCCGGTCGAATCCACACGTCCACCGTGACGGTGGCGGTCATGCCGGAAGTCGACGAAATCGACGTCAAGATCGATCCGGGAGATCTTCGAATCGATACCTTCTGCTCCTCCGGCGCCGGCGGGCAGAGCGTCAATACGACCAAATCCGCGGTGCGGATCACCCATATCCCCACCGGGGTTGTGGTGAGTTGCCAGGATGAACGGTCGCAACTGAAGAATCGCACGAAAGCCATGCGGACCTTGCGTGCGCGAATTGTTGAGGCGGAGCGGGAAAAGCACGACGCAGAGATCGCACAGAATAGAAAATCCCAGGTCGGGACCGGCGAGCGGAGCGAGAAGATCCGTACCTACAACTTTCCTCAGAATCGTGTCACCGACCATCGGGTCGGCATGACGTTGCACAAGCTTGAATTGGTGATGGAAGGCGATCTGGATGAATTTGTCCAGGCGTTGAAAGCGCAACAGCAGCAGATCGACACAGCCAACGTGTAGGGGACTATGGCGGCCCTTGTCATGCCAGAGCTGAGGACGGTGGGTGCCCTCGTTACGTGGGCCCGGCAGTCTTTGGTCCAAGCGGGGGTGAGTAACGGGGCGCAGGAGGCGATGTGGCTGTTGGAGCACGCGCTTGCGGTGCGAAGCCACCAGTTGGTGAGTCAGACGGACCGGCTGGTTTCTCCTGATGCACGGAATCAGGTGGAGTCCCTGGTCGCGCGTCGTGTAGCCCGCGAACCGCTACAATATCTGCTTGGCACGCAAGAGTTTTGCGGACTTGAGTTTTCTGTCAGTCCCGCCGTGCTGATTCCCCGCCCTGAGACGGAATTGCTTATTCATCACGTCGTCGACCATGTCCAAACTCTTTCTGATGCCACTATTGTTGATGTGGGAACGGGCTCTGGCTGTGTCGCCATCACATTGGCCGCTCGATTAAGTGGCCGGCGTATCCTCGCGATCGACCGATCTCCGGAGGCGCTGGGGGTTGCACAAGTCAACGCAATGAGGCATGGAGTGCGTGACCGGATTGAATGGTTGGAGGGGGATCTCTTGGCGCCGCTCCGAGAACGAGAGGGAGCCGACTCAGTCGACATCATTGTCTCGAATCCTCCCTACATTTCCGAGTCTGATTGGGCTGGTCTGGAGCCGGAGGTGCGGGTATTTGAGCCACGGATGGCATTGGTCGGGGGAGAGCGGGGAACGGAATTTCACGAGCGTTTGCTGCGTGAGTCCCGGGAGTTTCTCGTCCCAGGCGGGTTGCTTGTCATGGAAATGGGTGCGGGCCAAGCCACAACAGTCCGGCAGTTGGCAGAACAGATTGGCGGGTATGCAGCGCTTCGGATTATCCAAGATGCGGCAGGGATTGAACGGGTCGTCATGGCTCAGCGACTCAAATAGGAAGCACAACGTCGATGGATGAGATTGTCATTACGGGTGGAAATCGGTTGCGCGGGGAAGTCCGGATCAGCGGAGCGAAGAACTCGGCTCTTCCCATTCTGGCCTCGACCATCTTAGGTGGCGGTGAATGTGTCATTACGAATGTCCCTCGCGTCGTTGATGTGCTGACAATGGGAAAGCTCCTCGGGATTCTTGGGGCGCAAGTTTCCCACGAGGCAAACCGCGCCGTCATTAAGGCCGATGTGATTCATTCCACGGAGGCGCCGTACGACCTGGTGAAAACCATGCGGGCTTCGGTGCTGGTGTTGGGGCCGTTGCTCGCGCGTTGGGGCGAAGCGAAGGTCTCGTTACCCGGCGGCTGTGCGATCGGGTCGCGGCCGGTGAATCTCCATCTGGCGGGCTTGGCGAAATTAGGAGCTGACATTTCCATCGAGCATGGGTATATCACCGCGAGGGCCAAGCGGTTGAAGGGGGCGCGGATCTATTGCGACACCACGACGGTGACTGGGACGGAAAATTTGATGATGGCCGCCTCCCTCGCCGAGGGGACGAGCGTCATCGAAAATGCGGCGAAAGAGCCTGAAATCGTAGATCTCGCTGAGTTTCTGATCAAACGCGGTGCCCGTATTACCGGGGCCGGGACAGACGTGCTCACGATTGAAGGGGTGCGGGAACTGCACGGTGCCGATCATGAGGTGATCCCCGATCGTATTGAAGCCGGCACACACCTCGTTGCCGGGGCGATTACGGATGGAGATATCACGATTACCCATTGCCGTCCGGTTCATCTTGAAGCGGTCCTGATGAAGTTGCGGGAAGCGGGTGCGGATATTCAGGTTGAGGCCCAGACGGTGCGGATCAAACGGAACGGCCGGCTGAAGGGGACGGATGTCCGGACCTTACCGTTCCCAGGGTTTCCGACGGATATGCAGGCGCAGATGGTCGCGCTCATGGCGCTCACGGAAGGCACAAGCGTCGTGACAGAGACGGTCTTTGAAAGCCGCTTTATGCATGTAGAAGAATTGCGGCGGATGGGCGCGGATATTCGAGTCGAAGGTAATCGCTTGATCGTCACGGGGCGCCCCACGCTGACAGGGGCGCCGGTCATGGCCTCGGACCTTCGTGCCAGCGCAGGGCTCATTCTGGCCGGTTTGGCCGCCGAGGGTGAAACCGAAGTGCAGCGGGTGTATCACCTTGATCGAGGCTATGAACGTATTGAGGAAAAACTGCGGGCGGTCGGGGCGAACATCGAGCGCCGGAAGGCAAGCCCCACCACAGGAGTTCGTTAGAGGAATTTATGCTGACGATTGCGCTCTCAAAGGGGAAGTTGATCGAGCCGACGCTGGAACTGTTCCGTCTGGCGGGCTATGAAAGTGCTGCGCTGGTGGGGGAAAGCCGGCGGTTGATCTTTCCTTGCCCTGAGATCGACACCACGTTCTTAATCGTGCGGCCGAGCGACGTCCCGACCTATGTGGAATATGGTGGCGCCGACGCGGGAATCGTCGGGAAAGACGTGTTGATGGAGCAGGACAGCGACGTCTATGAGCCGTTGGATTTACTATTCGGAGCGTGTAGAATCTCCGTCGCTGCGCTCCGGGCCGAGGTCGCATGCGATCGGCTTTCGTCCAAGGTTCGCGTCGCGACGAAATACCCCAGGATTACCGAGCGCTTTTTCAACCAGCGCGGGATCCCGGTCGAAATCATCAAGCTGTACGGCTCAATTGAGTTGGCGCCGGTCGTGGGACTGGCAGACCGGATCGTCGATCTCGTCGAGACCGGGAGTACGCTCAAGGCGCACGATCTTGTTGAAGTGGATCTGATTGCCCAGTCAACCGCACGTTTCATCGCAAACCGGGCAAGTCTCAAGCTCAAACATGCACCACTGATGGATATGATTCGCCGACTGCGGAAGGCCGTGGCGGCATCTCAGAAAGCGCCCGTGATGGCGGGCGGCAAGTCAGCGCCGAAACGAGCCTCCACCTCAGCGAAGGATCGCGCATGAAAATTCTCACGCAGGCTGATCGATCATTTGCCGCGACGCTGAAGAAGGTCGCCTCGCGCGGGAGCATCCAGAGCAGTGCGGTTGAAAAAACCGTCCGGACGATTCTCCAGGCGGTGCAGCGGGGCGGCGATCGCGCTGTCTTGCGCTATACGAAACAGTTTGATCGCGTCGCGCTCAAGGCCGAGGCGCTCAGAGTCTCCCCCGAAGAAGTTAAAGAAGCCTATCACCATATCCGCAAAGACGAAGGCGATGCCCTACGGTTCGCTGCGCAAAGGGTCACCGCGTTTCACGAGCGCCAGCGCACGAAGACCTGGATGTATCAGGATGATACGGCCACGTTGGGGCAGGTGGTTACGCCGGTGGATGCGGTGGGAGTCTATGTCCCAGGCGGCAAAGCCGTCTATCCCTCGTCGGTGCTCATGTGCGCCATTCCGGCCAAAGTCGCCGGTGTCGAGCGGATTGTGATGGTTACGCCGCCACAGAAGGGCCCAATCAATCCCTATTTGCTGGTGGCGGCGGATATTGCCGGTGTGACCGAAATCTATCGTGTTGGCGGGGTGCAGGCGGTCGCGGCCCTCGCCTATGGCACCAAGACGATTGCGAAGGTCGACAAAATTGTCGGGCCGGGTAATATCTATGTGGCGACGGCGAAGCGTTTGCTCTACGGAACGGTCGGCATCGACATGATCGCCGGTCCAAGCGAATTGCTGGTGGTTGCCGATGCCGATGCGACGCCTGCCCATGTCGCTGCGGATCTGCTCTGCGAAGCCGAGCATGATGAAGATGCGCAAGTCTTTCTGGTGACGACTTCTGAACGGTTGGCCAAAGACGTGTCGAAATTGATCGAGAGTCAGTTAAAAGGGCTCCAACGGGAGAAAATCGCTTCGAAGTCGATTGCGCGGCATGCGGTGGCCTTTGTGGTCACGACTATGGACGAGGCTATCGAGGTGGCGAATGAGATTGCAGCCGAACACTTGACGCTCTCCGTGGACAATCCCTTCGACTATTTGGAGAAGGTCCGCCACGCGGGGGCCTTATTCCTAGGCCGGTATACACCGCCGTCTGTAGCGGATTACATTGCCGGGCCGAATCACGTATTGCCGACCGGCGGGTCCGCGCGGTTTTTCTCGGCCTTATCCGTCCATGACTATGTGAAGACCAGCAATATCGTGCACTACACGAAAGAGGAGCTGAGGAAGGTGAAAGATCATCTAGTGCGTCTTGCGCATATCGAAGGATTCGATGCGCATGCCAAGTCGGCTGAAAGCAGGTTCTCATGAAGAAGCGCGGATCGGCAGCGCGGCAGGCATCGATTCACCGCGCCACGAAAGAAACCGATATTTCCGTCGAGTGGACGATCGATGGCAGCGGGCAGGGGAAGATCGAGACGGGCATCCGGTTCTTCGATCACATGCTCGAACTGCTGGCGAAACACGGGTTCTTCGACCTGACGGTGAAAGCCAAAGGCGACATCGATATCGATGAGCACCACACGGTTGAAGATGTTGGGATCGTGATGGGCAAGGCGTTGCACCAAGCGCTGGGCGAGAAGGCGGGAATCAAGCGATTCGGGTTTGCTTCAGCGCCGCTCGACGAAACGCTTGCGCAAATCACCGTAGATCTGAGCGGCAGGCCGTATCTCGTCTACAACGTGGCATTGCCGGATCGGAAGATCAAGGCATTTGACCTAGGGTTGTTCGAGGACTTTTTTCAGGCCTTCGTGACCCACGGCGGGCTCAATTTGCACGTGAATCTTATGTATGGCCGGAACCCGCATCACATTATGGAAGCCATTTTCAAAGGCTTGGCCAAGGCCCTCGATCAGGCCACCATGCCGGAAGAGCGGCTGGCGGGAAAAGTCCTCTCGACGAAGGGACTGCTATAAGTTAGCGCGAATCCTTTGGCTGAAAGGCGTGAAGGGGGCAGCTCTGCAGAGCTGCCCCCTTTTTATTTCCATAGACGGGAGTGGCAGGTTGCCGCCGGTTGCGGTATTGTTACGGCTTTCCGGGAATTGGACGGACTTATGATCGCAATCATCGACTACGGCATGGGAAATTTGCGCAGTGTTCATAAGGCGTTTGAGGCCGTTGGTCATCAAGCGGTGGTGACGCGCGATGTGGGTATGATCAAGAGCGCCAGCCATGTCGTGTTGCCCGGGGTCGGGGCATTCGGCGATTGCATGGCAAACCTTGAACAGTATGGGCTGGTTGATCCCGTTCGCATGACGATTCAATCGGGTAAACCGTTCCTGGGAATTTGTCTGGGGCTTCAATTGCTGTTTACCGAAAGTGAAGAGTTCGGTATGCACAAGGGGTTGGGCATTATCCCCGGCAAGGTGCGGAGGTTTGCTGCCGATCCCACGTTGAAAGTTCCCCATATGGGATGGAATCAAGTGAATGTGGAGCGCGCCTGCCCGGTGTTTGCCGGCATCCCGAACGGTGCGAATTGGTATTTTGTCCATTCGTATTTCGTCGATCCGGTGGAGAAACAGATTGCGGCTACGACGACGACCTATGGAATTCCCTTTGCCTCGAGCATTTGGAAGGACAACGTCGTGGCCTGCCAGTTTCACCCTGAGAAGAGTCAGGCTGTTGGCCTGCAACTGATTAAGAATTTCGGGGCCTGGACGTGAGCGCCGCGACGTCACATGTTTGGAGGATAGGCTTGGTGTGCCTGACCGGAGCTGTCTTGGCCGGAGCGGGGTGCAGCGGGTCGAAGGTGACGACGAAGGCGTCGAATGAGCTGCCGAGGTATCAGGTGAAGACCATGGCCTTAGTCCCGTTCACGACGATCGCCACGCCGCAGGTCCGTGATCAGGGAGATCTGTTCATGTCGACGCCGCAAAGCGTCCGCCGGTCGGATATTTCGGTCGGGGTGCCGTCAAATGTGGAGCCTCCGCCTCGGCAGACTGTCATTGTACCGGCTGCTGCGGCAGAGAAGGTGACGCAGCTCTTCTGGACCCGGTTACGGAATCGCGCCGGTGTCGTCGTCTCGTCACCGGGCGATACGGGGAAAGCCGCGGCCTCGCTTGGCGGAGATCCGCTGAAGACCACGCCTGACATGGCGGCGGCGGCCGTGGCCAAGAAACTGAAGCAGGACGCCGCTCTGATCGGGCAGGTGTTGGTCTATCAGGAGCGAGTGGGCAGTCGGCTCGGGGCGAACCCTCCGGCCTCTGTCGGGTTTGAGGTCAAAGTGGTGGCAGCGGACGGGCAGGTGTTGTGGGTCGGCAACTACTATGAACGGCAACGGCCGATGACCGAAGACTTTATGGGGTTCATTCATCGCTGGGCGTTCGTCACCGCGGACGAGCTGGCGGAGTACGGCGTGGATGAAGTGATGAAAGAATTTCCATTCGGAGCAGGGGGAGAGAAGTAACGTGCTTGTGATTCCAGCTATCGATTTGAAAGACGGGCGTTGTGTGCGGTTGCGCCAGGGCGATATGGCCGCAGAGACGGTGTACTCGGAGGATGTCCCGGCGGTAGCTCGGAAATGGCAACAGGGCGGGGCCGGCCTCATTCATGTCGTCGATTTGAACGGCGCGGTCGACGGGGAACCCAGGAATCTTCCGCAGATCGAAGCGGTGATGAAGACGGTGAGTGTGAAAGTGCAGGTTGGCGGAGGAATTCGCACAATCGAGACGGTACGCCGCTATCTCAATGCCGGCGTCTCGCGCGTGGTGCTCGGGACCGCGGCGCTCACGGATCGCGCGTTTCTTGAACAGGCTTGCCGGGAGTTCCCGCAGCGCATTCTGCTCGGGCTCGATGCGCGTGATGGCAAGGTGGCGGTGAAGGGGTGGACGGCCGTATCGGACACGAAGGCGATCGATCTGCTCAAAGACCTTGCCGGGCTCGCGATCAGCGCGGTGATCTATACCGACATTTCGCGCGATGGCATGCTGAGCGGGCCCAACATTCCAGCGTTGCAAGAGGTGGTCGAACATTCAGCCTTCCCCGTCATTGCCTCGGGCGGCATCACTCGGGTGGAGGATCTGCAAGCTGTGCATGCGCTCGGTCCTCGCATCGAAGGCGCGATCGTGGGAAAGGCACTGTATGACGGGAAGTTGGATTATGCGGCAGCGGTAGCGGCTTTGGGCGCACGATGCTGACGAAACGTATCATCCCTTGCCTCGATGTGAAAGACGGCCGGGTGGTGAAGGGCGTCAGCTTCGTCAACCTTCGTGATGCGGGCGATCCGGTGGAAGTGGCCGCGGTCTACGATCGCGAAGGAGCGGACGAGCTGTGTTTTCTCGATATCACCGCGTCGCATGAAAATCGAAAGACCATTATTGATGTGGTCGAACAAACTGCCGCACGCGTGTTCATGCCCGTGACCGTCGGCGGGGGGGTTCGGACGCTTGAGGATATCCGAGCGTTGCTCAATGCCGGCGCTGATAAGGTGAGTATCAATACGGCGGCGGTTCAACGGCCGGAGTTTGTGCGAGAGGCGGCGCAGAAATTCGGGACTCAGTGTATCGTCGTCGCGATCGATGCGAAGCGGAGCATCACGCCTGGCCGATGGGAAGTCTTTACGCATGGCGGCCGAAAACCCACCGGGCTCGATGCGGTGGAGTGGGCGAAGCGGATGGAAACCTACGGGGCGGGAGAGATCCTGCTGACGAGTATGGATCAAGACGGCCAGCAAAGCGGCTATGATTTAGGGCTGACGGCGGCGGTGTCAGAAACCGTCTCGATCCCTGTGATTGCTTCAGGCGGAGTGGGGACGCTGGAGCATCTCTATGACGGGTTTACGAAGGGGAAGGCCGATGCGGTGTTGGCTGCGTCGATTTTCCATTTCCGGACGTATACGATTCCGCAGGCCAAAGAATATTTACGTGAGAAAGGCGTGCCGGTGCGGCTTGATCAAGCCGCACCGGTTGCGTGACATCATGGGACAAGGCGACAGGACACAGTTGTTAAAGTTCGATGAGCAAGGATTGATTCCCGCCGTTGTGCAGGACTGGCTGGACGGAACGATTCTGATGGTTGGGTATATGAACCAGGATGCGTTGAATCAAACGGTGGTCACCAAAACAGTTCACTTCTGGAGCCGGTCGCGCCAGAAGCTCTGGGAGAAGGGTGAGACATCCGGGAACAAGCTCCATGTGAAAACCCTCTTTGTGGATTGCGATCGCGACACCATTCTCGTGAAGGCGCAGCCAGTTGGGCCGACTTGTCATACCGGAGAACGGGCCTGTTTTTTTACGACCATGGATGAGTCAGGTGCCGTGGGCACAGGCAAATCCGACGAGGCTGCAGGCGGGATTCTCGAGGCGGTGTTGCGGACAATCGAGGCACGTCGTGCTAATCCCCAGCCTGGGTCCTACACGACGAAGCTCTTCGACGGAGGGCACGACAAGATCCTCAAAAAAGTGGCAGAAGAAGCAGGCGAGGTGCTGCTGGCGTCCAAGGGCGGGAAGAAAGAGGAGATCGTGTACGAGATTGCCGATCTGTTTTTTCATATGCTCATGGTCTTGGGGTATCACGATATCCCCTTATCCGTGATCTATCAGGAATTGGCGACGCGTTTCGGGAAGTCCGGTCTTAGAGCGGAACGATAGCCAGGGAGGGCACGGTGAGTACCTGCATTTTTTGCCGTATCGTCGATGGCAGCATTCCCGCGAAAGTAGTGTATCAGGACGAGCACACGTTGGCGTTCGACGATGTCAGCCCTCAAGCGCCTGTCCATACGCTAGTGATTCCAAAGCGGCATGTCTCAGCGATTCAGGATCTCGGCGAGTCCGATCAAGCGTTACTTGGCCGGTTGCTCCTTACCTGCCGAAAGGTCGCCACGGACAAGGGACTGGCCGAGCCGGGTTATCGGATTGTGGCCAATACCGGTCGGGATGGAGGCCAGTCTGTTTTTCACCTGCATTTCCACGTGCTTGGGGGGCGTCATCTGGGCTGGCCTCCGGGCTAGCCGGTCTCCCTCATAATTGACAGGGTTTCAAGCGGTCTGATACCCTGACCAGTCAAATTTTCCGATCATTTACAGGCTAGCTCGTCGGTCGACCATGACGGGTGCAAAGGAGCCAGGACTCTCGTGGGCCGAGGCCTGATTTCTGACGACATCATCAACCAGATTCGTGACCGGGTCGATATCGCGGATATCGTCGGCCACCATGTCTCGCTCACCAGAGCTGGACAGAATCTGAAAGGATTGTGTCCATTCCATCAGGAAAAAAGTCCATCGTTTACGGTGAGTCCGTCGCGGCAGATTTTTCATTGTTTCGGCTGCGGGGCCGGCGGCAATGTGTTTTCGTTTTTGACGCGGATTACCGGAGCCAGTTTTCCTGAAGTCGTGCGTGATCTCGGTCGAAAGGTCGGGATCGAAGTTCAGGAGTCGGCTGGGTTCAATCCGCAGGCCGCTCAGTTCGGGCGTATTGAGCAAGTGAACCAGGCTGCGTCTTCGTGGTTTCACAAGAATCTACTGGATGCACAAGCTGGTGAGGCCGTACGGGCCTATCTCGTGGAGCGGGGAATTGAGCCAGCGACGATCACGCGATTTGCGATCGGGGTGGCATTGGGGGAATGGGAAGGGTTGATCAAGGCATTGACGCATCAAGGGTTTACGGCAGGTGATCTAGCGGCGGCCGGGTTGACCATTGCGCGGGAGCAGGCGGGGAAAGGGGCCACGGGTTTCTACGATCGATTTCGGGCCCGCGTCATGTTTCCGATCGTCGATTTGCGCAAGCGCGTGGTGGGATTCGGCGGACGGACGCTCGGAGACGGCACGCCTAAGTATTTGAATTCTCCTGATACGCCGTTATTCAAAAAGGGGCAGACGCTGTTTGCCTTCGATCAGGCGCGCGAGGCGATCGCTCGCACGAAGACCGTGATCGTGGTGGAAGGCTATTTCGATGCGATTGCGTTGCATCAGGCCGGGATCACCCATACCGTGGCGACGCTGGGCACGGCGTTGACGGCGGAGCATATTCAAGCCCTCCGGCGGTTTGCGACGAATGTCGTGTTGTTGTTCGATCCGGATGCTGCCGGTGTGCGGGCGGCGTTGCGCGGGTTGGATTTGTTTGTGAATAGTGGTCTCGGGGTCAAGGTGGTGACGCTGCCGGACGGAGACGACCCCGACACATATGTTCGGAAAGCCGGAGCGGAGGCGTTTGCGCGACTCGAGGCGGCGGCTCCCAGCCTGTTAGACTATGCGTTGGAGCATAGCGTGAAAGAGGCCGAGTCCGGATCGCTCGAAGGCCGGATCAGAAGCGTGGATGAAATCTTACGCATTCTTCAGAAGAGCGAACATCCGATCGAACGGGAAGAACGGCTGCGAGTGGTTGCGGAGCGCTTGGACATCAACCAGCAGCGATTGATTGAACGGTATCCGGCGTTGATAGCTGAGCAGCGGAAACCCGCCGGTTCACCGACCCCGTCACCGAAACCCGTACCGGCTTTTAAAGGTGTTCCCGAGGAGCGGGATCTCGTATTTTTGCTGTTACAGGGGAAGTTATCTCCGGCGGATATTCGCCGGTTGAAGCCGGAGATTTTTTCAATCCCGGCCTGCCAGAAGCTCGTGGCCTGTGCGTTGGAGCATCTGGGAACGGACGGACGTGTTGAAGTGCGAGCGTTCCTTGATGCGGCGATGGAAGATCCCGACTGTGGATCGTTGGCCACCGAGTTCTCGCTGCGGGACGACCATTTCGATGATCTCTCTGAGCATATCAAGGGCTGCCTGGATCAGCTGGACCGGAAACGTTCCGAGGCAGCCATGCGCGAGCTCATCTCACGCCTCAAAGGGGCTGAACGTGAAGGACGTTGGGAAGACGTGCAGTCGATCAATCTGCAGGTGAATGAATTGCAAATGCGGAAAGCCGGCACGCCAGTCGCCGGCACAGTCTCATTGGTGAAGGAGTAGCTATGGCGAAGCAAGAGTTGCTCGGCGAGGTGAAAAAACTCATTACGATGGGGAAGGAAAAAGGATTCCTGACCTATGATGAGTTGAATAACACCCTGCCGGCGGAGGTGGTGTCCTCCGACCAGTTCGGCAGCATCATGACGATGTTCGGCGAATTGGACATTGAGATTGTAGATGCGCCGGATGGCGAGCGGACGCAGAAGCGCACGGAGCGGGGTGAGGCTGCCGACGATGCGGAGGAAGCCGAGACCGAGACTGAGGCGGAAGCCGAGGAAGAAAACGAAAAGCCGATCGACCTCACGCCCGGTGCCCTCAGCCGTACGGATGACCCCGTTCGCCTGTATTTGAAGGAAATGGGTAGTGTGGCGCTGCTGAGCCGCGAAGGGGAAATCGAGATCGCCAAGCGGATCGAAGAAGGAAAGAAGGAAGTGGCGTCGGTGATCTACGGCTTGCCGATGACCATCGAGTTTGTGCTGGCCCTGCGCGATCAGCTCAAGGACGGAAAGATTGATGTGCGCGAGATCGTGCCTGTGAAGGAAACGGAAGAAGAGCTCGAAGAGGAGCAGCAGCCGATTGAACGGGATTATGAAGAGCTGCGCGTGAAAACGCTTGAGGCTTTGAACACGGTCCGAAAGGTCTCGTTATCGCTGAAGGCCCTCGTCGAGAAAGAAAAGTCTATCGGGAGTGATCCTGCGAAGCAAAAACAATACAAGAAACAGTTCGATCTGGCGCGTCAGCAGGTCGTCGATAAAATTGAGTCGGTGAATCTGCACGGCGTGCTGAAGGATCGCATGGTGCAGCGGGTGCGTGATTTGGCCGTCCAGTTCCGTATGGCGGAGCGAGAGGTGGCCAGCTGTCAGCGGCGCATTGGAATCGGCGGCGAGGCCGGCGCCGAGCAGCTCAGGAAAATGTGCCGGACGAGGCCGGATTTTCTGGCGGTCAGACGAAAGGCCGGAGTCTCCGAGGAGACCCTGTCGGACATCAAAAAAATCTATCAGGCGGCGAAGGCGCGGATTAAGCAGTTGGAAACGGAAGAGGCCTTGGTGCCGGCGGAGGAAATCAAAGATGCCGTGAAGCATCTGGATGTCGCCGAGGACAAGGTGAAGCGTGGGAAGGCGGAACTGGTCGAGGCCAATCTGCGTCTTGTGGTGAGCATTGCCAAGAAGTATACGAATCGCGGATTGCAGTTTCTGGATCTGATTCAGGAAGGCAATATCGGGTTAATGAAGGCGGTGGATAAGTTTGAGTATCAGCGCGGGTACAAGTTCAGCACCTACGCCACGTGGTGGATCCGGCAGGCGATCACTCGGGCCATTGCGGACCAGGCGCGTACGATCCGCATTCCGGTGCATATGATTGAAACAATCAATAAGCTGATCCGGACATCACGCCATCTGGTTCAGAAACTTGGACGGGAGCCGTTACCGGAGGAAATTGCCGAACGGATGGACTTGCCGCTCGATAAGGTTCGGAAGATTCTCAAGATCGCGCGTGAGCCGATTTCTCTGGAGACGCCGATCGGTGAAGAAGAAGACAGTCATTTGGGTGATTTCATCGAAGATAAGAAGGCGGTCTCTCCGTTGGAAGCCGCGATTCGGTACGATTTGCAGCGCCAGATCAACAGTGCGCTGGAAACGCTGACCCCGCGAGAAGAAAAAGTCTTGCGGAAGCGGTTTGGGATCGGCGAAGCCACCGACCACACCCTGGAAGAAGTCGGGCAGGACTTTGAAGTGACCCGTGAGCGCATCCGGCAAATCGAGGCTAAAGCGCTGCGCAAGTTGCGGCATCCGAGCCGGAGCAAGAAACTGCGAAGCTTTGTCGAAAGCGTGTAAAGCCAGGCCGTCCGTGAGTCATTTGACTCCATGGGAGGCGCGGCCTAGAATCATCCGACCTGTGTCGGGTGAGCGGATAGTGGGTGAATCGCCGGTTCACCCGATCGGGCCCATAGCTCAGGTGGTTAGAGCGGCTGACTCATAATCAGCTGGTCCTAGGTTCAAGTCCTAGTGGGCCCACCACATCTGACGTGGCCCATTGCCCCCGAGTCCTGTCACTACGAATGTCGTGTTAAGGAGTCCGTTGAGCCAGAAACTTTCTCCTCTGCTCGCTCTGCAAAAACTGGATCTCCGCATTCTGGAGATTACTGAACAGCGTCGGAAAATCCCTGAGCGGTTGAATGTCGCAGAAGCCCCGCTTCGTGAACACACGCAACTTCTTACTGGCACCAAAACCTCGGTCGACGGCTTGGTAAAAGAGCGGCGTACGCACGAAAAAGATCTTGAATCCCACGAAGCGCAGACCGAGAAAATGAAATCGCACGCGGCCAGCTTGAAGACGAATAAGGAATATCAAGCGCACCTGTTCGAAATTGAATTGGCGAACAAAAAGCGTGGAGAGTTCGAGGAGAAAATCCTGGTTTCGATGGATAAGATCGACCAGCTGCAAGGGACGATCAAAGAACTGCAGGAAAAAGTGAATGCGGCACAGGCCGTGTTTGCCAAGGAAAAGCACGCGCTTGATGCGACGGACAAGGAACTCGCGACGGAGCTGGCACAGCTGGAGGGCCAGCAGCGTGAGGCGGCGAAACAGATCGAGCCAAACTTGCTCGCGCGCTACACGCACATCAAACAGTCCCGGAAAGATGGGGCGATTGCCGCCGTGCGTGAAGGAATGTGCGCCGGATGTCGACTCCAGATCCCGCCGCAGCTGATTGCGCAAGTCAGACGATCCGACGATCTCCATGTATGTCCGTATTGCCGCCGGATGCTCTATTGGGAAGGCGAGATTCCAACCGAATCCGCTTCAGCGCTGAGTGTGGCCAGGAAGAATGACCTGGAAGTCGGCGAGTCGGTTTAGGTAAGTCCTGCCAGTACGGCTTGGGTGGTTTTGAAGTGCATCTTTGCGACGTGTTCAAGCCGTTCCCGGCCGTGCTTTTTCATCACCATTCGAGCGGCCAGTTCAACGGTAGATGAGGCTCCTTTCGGAAGTGACGTGCCCACCTCATCCGATAATCTTTTAAGTCGAATCAAAAACTCTGCGCGCGCGAGGATCGACGCCGCGGCGACGGCCATGTCGGACTCGGCTTTCGGTCGCTGTTCCAACACGATCGTGCGGCCCTTGGCTTGGAGCGCGTTCAGAATCAGCCGCTCGTCTCCGAATTGATCCGCAATCGCCCGGGCGCACGACACCTTGTCGAGCAGGTTTTCCAGGGCACGGGCATGACCCCAAGCTAGCAAGCGATTCAAGTTCTTTATTTTCGCATACAGTTCATTATATTTCTGCGGGCCGATCGCAACGATACTGTGGGGACAGATCGTTTTGATGTCCGGCGCCATTTCGAGGATCCGACTGTCGGCTATCTTTTTGCTGTCGCGCACTCGCATCAGCGCGAGTTCGCCTTGGGTGATGGCGTCCACAAAAACCGCGGCGATGACGAGTGGGCCGAAGTAGTCGCCTTTCCCCGATTCGTCGATGCCTATGCGCTCGACCGATGTATGGGTGGCTGCCACTACGTGCTCCCGGTAGAAATATTATCTAGGGCGCGGTAATCTAACGAATTGAAGCGGGGGTGGTCAATTGAATCACAAGTCTCATCGACGAGTGATGCGTAAGGGAGAGTCTATGATTGCCAGGATACGGAATATGCGGCCGGTCGCGGTCGGAGTGTTATTAGGGACGTTGTTGGGGATCGGCGGGTGTGAAACCAATCCCTATACGGGCCGCCAACAGCTCCTAATGACGTCAGTGGCCGAGGAGATGCAGATGGGCGCGCAGGCCTATAGCCAGGTGAAGAGCGACCCGAAGATGCGCCAGTCGCAGGATCCGCGAGAGATCGAACCGGTTAAACGCGTGGCGGCGCGGATTGTTGAAGCAGCCAAACGGTCGAAGTACGGAGACATGGCGCAGCAGTTTCAGTGGGAAGTGACGGTGATTAAGGACGATAAAACGCTGAACGCGTTTGCGCTGCCGGGTGGAAAGATGGCGGTCTATACCGGAATATTTTCAGTTGCCAAAACGGAGGCCGGCCTTGCGGCGGTGATGGGCCATGAAGTGGTTCATGCCCTGGCTCGTCACGGGGCGGAGCGAATGAGCCAGGGACAATTGACGAACGCCGCCCTTCAGGTGGCGGGAGCAGCGGCCGGCGCCAGCGGTGGCGGTGGGCTCATGTCGCAAGCGGCGATGGCGGCGCTTGGTGTCGGCGCTCAGGTCGGAGTCTTGCTGCCCTTTAGCCGTAAGCATGAGTCTGAGGCCGACTATATCGGGATTCTCCTGGCGGCGGACGCAGGGTATGATCCGCGCGAGTCAGTGGGTTTGTGGGAGCGGATGGCACAGTTGTCCGGCGGCGGTGGTCCCGCAGAATTTATGTCCACCCATCCCGGTCACGAGACGCGCATTGAACAGTTGAAGCAATGGATGCCTGAAGCCATGGCTATTTATCAGACGCGACAGCCGGTACCTGCAGCCCTCTTGCCCGTGGCGCCATAGCGGACATTCTATTGAACCGCTGCCCTTGAAAGCCGGGGGACTCCAGCCCTATAGTACAAGGGCGCGAGAGAGGAGACTGGGTGATCGCTCGGCACCTTGTGTGCCGGGAGGAAAGTCCGGACTCCATGGGCGGGGCGCTGGGTAACTCCCAGGCGGAGCAATCCGACACCTGCACCACAGAAAACAAACCGCCGATGGCCAAGGCGACGGGATCCTATCTAGTCGCTACGGATCAGGTAAGGGTGAAACGGCGGGGTAAGAGCCCACCGCAGGGATGGTGACATCGCTGGCACGGTAAGCGTCGCCCGGTGCAAGGCCAAATAGGAAGACACGTGTGGCGCTCGCAAGGGCGCGGCACAACGACTGGCCCGGTCGGGGTCTTCGGGTAGGTCGCTTGAGGTTCGGGGTAACTCGAATCCCAGAGAAATGATCACCCAGGCATGAACTCCGGTTCATGCGGGACAGAATCCGGCTTATAGGTTTCCTCGCTCGCGCTTTTTTCTATTTTTGCGGTGCTTCAATTTCTCTACCCGGTCTTGCTGATGAGGGGGATGGCCTTGGAGGCTCTTGACCCTCATCTGGCGTGGTGTTAGGATCTCGCATTCTTTCCTATTGATATTGCACAAATTTCTGTGTGGATTGGCCAGCGGTTCTATGCTGGCCATTTCGTGAAGGGCTGCACGTTCTTGAAAACAGTACTCCGGGCATCCGGGGGAGGGAAACGATATGAAGCTCAACGGGTCTGAGATATTAATCGAGTGTCTCAAGCGGGAGGGGGTCAAAACGATCTTCGCGCTTCCCGGTGGCGTGGTCCTCAAGATTTTCGACATGCTTCATCAGCAGAAAGACTTAGACGTCATCTTGACGCGGCATGAACAGGGTGCCGGCCACATGGCCGAGGGTTATGCCAAGGCGACGGGGAAAGCGGGGGTCTGTTTGGTGACGTCAGGTCCCGGTATGACCAATGTCATTACCGCGTTGGCTGATGCCTATATGGACTCCGTTCCGCTGGTATGTTTCAGCGGCCAGGTGCCCACGAGCCTGATCGGCAACGATGCCTTTCAGGAGGCCGACAACATTGGGCTCAGCCGACCGTGCACGAAGTACAACTTCCTCGTGAAGGATGTCAACGATCTCGCGATGACCATCAAAGAGGCATTTTACATTGCCACGACAGGCCGTCCGGGTCCCGTCCTGGTTGATATTCCCAAAGACGTGTCGATGGCCACAACCGAATTTGTCTACCCCACCTCCGTCTCGATTCGCGGGTATAACCCGACGTACGACGGCAACAAGTGGCAGATTAAGCAGGCGGCCGAAGCCATCATGAAGGCCAAGAAGCCGATTCTCTACGTCGGTGGCGGCGTCGTATTTTCAGGCGCCTCGGCAGAGTTGATCGAGCTAGCGGAACTGACGCAGATCCCGGTCGATATGACCCTCATGGGGCTCGGGGCATTTCCGGGAGAACACCAGTTGTCCTTGGGGATGCTGGGCATGCACGGCACCTATCAGGCCAACATGGCGATGCACTACTCTGATCTTGTGATCGCGATCGGGGCGCGTTTTGATGACCGGGTCACGGGGAAGGTGTCTGAGTTTTGTCCCCATGCCAAGGTCATTCATGTCGATATCGATCCGACGTCGATCAGGAAGAACATCCACGTCGATATTCCGATCGTCGGTGACTGCAAGACCGTCCTGCGCGAGTTGAATCAGATTCTTCGCGCGTCGGTCAACGGGGAGCAGAAGGAACTACGGAAGCCCTGGTGGAAGCAGATTCGGGAGTGGGAAGCCGCTCACCCGTTGTCGTATCAGCAGGATGCGGATGGACCGATCAAGCCGCAGTATGTGGTGAAGCGTCTGTACGAACTCACCAAGGACCGTGACCCGATTGTCTCAACCGATGTGGGCCAGCATCAGATGTGGGCCGCGCAATATTTTAAGCTGGCCAAGCCGAATCGCTGGTTGACCTCCGGTGGATTGGGGACCATGGGCTTTGGGTTTCCCGCGGCGATGGGCGCTCAGGCGGCATTTCCAGGACGGTTGGTGCTCTGCATTGCGGGGGACGGCAGCATTCAGATGAATATGCAGGAGATGGCTACTGCCGTGGTAAGCAAGCTCCCGGTGAAGATCATTGTGTTGAATAATCGGTTTCATGGGATGGTGCGGCAGTGGCAGGATTTGTTCTACCAGGGCCGCTATGCATCCAGCGATCTTGAGAATACGCCAGATTTTGTGAAGTTGGCGGAAGCCTATGGGGCCGTCGGTCTGCGGGCGAATAAGGTGGGTGATCTTGACGCGGTGCTCAAGGAAGCCATTGCGGTGAATGGGCCGGTGATTGTGGATGTGCCGACGTATCGGTTTGAAAACGTGTATCCGATGATTCCGGCCGGAGGGTGTAACCACGAGATGATTTTGGAGGATCCGCCGGAGTTGAAAACAAAGCAGGCAGGCATATCCAAAGTAACGCCGGACGGAAATGATACCGTCCTGACCGCGTAAGGTACTGGAATATGGAACACATTATTTCCGTCACGGTCGAGAATAAGTTTGGAGTGTTGTCCCGCGTCGCCGGGCTGTTCAGCGGACGGGGGTTCAATATCGAGAGTTTGTCGGTGGCGCCGACGCTGGATCCCTCGATGTCGCAGATGACGATTGTCACCTCGGGCGACGATCGCATCATCGAGCAGATTGTGAAGCATCTCAATAAGCTCATCGACGTGATCAAGGTCGTTGATCTGAATGAGAGTGAATTTGTGTCGCGCGAGACGGCCTTGATCAAGGTGCATACCAAGGCCGAAGATCGGGCAGAGGCACTCAGAATCGCGGATATTTTCCGGGCCAACGTCATCGATTCGACCCCGGCTACCTATACCATCGAGGTCACGGGCGATCCGAAAAAAATCGAAGCGATCATCAATCTGTTGCAGCCGCTTGGGATCAAGGAGCTGACTCGTACCGGGCGAGTGGCCGTGGCGCGGGAGCCGATTCGAGCCAGTGCGGTGCAGCCCAAAAAAGTAGCGCGCGAGTAGTCTGGAGTTCACGGCAGTAACTATTTCTGAAACAGGGCGTTTCTGAGGAGTTCATGATGAAGATTTACTACGACAAAGATGCCGACATTCAGCAGATTCGCAATAAGAAGGTCGCCGTGATCGGTTACGGCAGCCAGGGTCATGCGCATGCCCTGAACATGAAGGAGAGCGGCGTCAATGTGGTGATCGGTGTGCGCGAAGGGGCGTCGTGGAAAAAGGCTGAGCAGAGCGGACTCAAGGTCATGCCGGTCGCCGATGGGGTGAAGGCGTCCGATGTGGTGATGATCCTGGCGCCTGATGAAATGCAGGCCGCTATCTATCGCCAAGATATTGCGCCGAACCTGAAGCCTGGTTCATACCTCGCGTTCGGGCACGGGTTCAACATTCATTTCGGCCAAATTGTTCCTCCTGCGAACATCAATGTATTCATGGTTGCTCCCAAAGGGCCTGGACACTTGGTTCGGTCGGAATACACCAAAGGGAGCGGCGTGCCGTGTTTGCTCGCTGTTCACCAGGATCCGAGCGGGACGACGCGGGAGGTGGGTTTGGCCTATGCGAGCGCCGTCGGAGGCGGCCGCGCCGGCATCATTGAAACCAATTTCCGTGAAGAGACCGAAACCGATCTGTTCGGTGAGCAGGCCGTGTTGTGCGGCGGACTGACGTCGCTGATCCAGGCGGGCTATGAAACGCTGACCGAAGCGGGCTATTCGCCCGAGATGGCGTATTTCGAGTGTCTGCATGAAGTGAAGTTGATCGTCGATCTGATCTATCAGGGCGGGATTGCCAATATGCGCTATTCGATTAGCACCACAGCCAAGTACGGGGATATCACCCGGGGGCCCAGAGTGGTGACCGAGCAGACCAAGCAGGAAATGAAGAAGATTCTCGGCGAAATTCAGACCGGTCAGTTTGCCAAAGAGTGGGTGCTTGAGAATCAAGCCAATCGTCCTGTCTACAATGCGTTGCTTGCCAAAGGCGAAGCGCATCCCATCGAGGCCGTAGGGGCCAAGCTCCGGGCAATGATGCCCTGGCTGAAGAAAGATCAGCTGGTCGATAAGACCAAGAACTAGAAGGGGCGAGCCCTGTGGCTGATCGTGCCGTCGGTGTCCCGTTTGCCAAAGAGGGATTTCCCTTCATCGGAGCGGCAGCGGGCGTTACACTATTTTCTGGTTGGTTGGGGTGGACGCCGGTTGCCGTGGTGGCGGCTGGCCTGACACTCTTCGTGTCGTGGTTTTTCCGCAACCCCGCGCGGGTGATTCCGGAAGGTCCCGGACTGGTCGTGGCGCCCGGCGATGGGAAAGTCATCGCCATCGAAGAAGAGTTTGAGCCGCGGTATCTCAAAGAGCGCAGCCTCCGGGTCACGATTTTTCTGAACGTGTTTGATGTCCACATCAACCGGATTCCCTGCGAAGGGGTCATTGAAGATGTCCAGTACCAGCCGGGGCTCTTTTTGGTCGCCAGCAAGCCGGAGGCGACGATAAAGAATGAACAGAACGCGTTGATGATTCAAGCGGCCGGCGGTGCAAAGGTATTGTGTGTGCAGGTGGCAGGGCTTATTGCCCGGCGCATTGTCTGCTGGGTGTCCCCCAAGGACCGGGCTAGGCTGGGAGAACGGTTTGGTTTGATCCGATTTGGTTCACGGATGGACACATTTCTTCCCATCGGTACGAAGTTGAGAGTGGCCGTGGGAGATCGAGTGAAAGGCGGAGCAACCATCTTGGGAGACCTATAATGAAGGGAAACGGCTTGCGACAAACAGTGGGGAAGGAAGCACGAAAGCGTCAGGCCATGCATTTGATTCCCAATCTTTTCACGACGGGGAATCTCTTTTGTGGTGTCTATGCCATCCTGTCCGTCTTCAACGCCAACTATATGGCGGCAGCGATTGCCATTTTGGTCGCGATGATTTTTGATGTGCTGGATGGAAAGTCGGCCCGTCTGACGAATAGCACGAGCCATTTTGGACTGGAATATGATTCCCTGTCAGATGTGGTGTCGTTCGGAGTTGCCCCTGGTCTTCTGATTTATTCCTGGGCGTTGAGCGGACAGGGCATGTTCGGTGTCGCTGTGATGTTTGCGTATGTCGCGATGGGAGCCGTGCGGCTCGCGCGCTTCAATTCCACGGTTGCGCTGGCTGACAGCAAGTACTTCACCGGGTTGGCGATTCCCGCGGCTGCCGGGGTGGTCGCATCGCTGGTCATTCTCGATCATCATATTGTGCGGATGGGGACGGAAGTGAAGCCGGTCTTAGTGCTGATCATCACGCTCGCCCTTTCGTTCCTCATGGTCAGTACCGTGAAGTATCGCAGCTTTAAGGATATGAAGTTCAAAGGCCGCCAGCAGATTACCTATCTGGTGTGGGGTATTCTTGCGCTCATGATGATCGCGGCCTGGCCGGAGGTGATGTTATTTGTGGTGTTTTCCGGTTACGCGTTGATGGGACCGACTGAGCGAGTGTTCTGGCTGGTGGCAAAAACGGTTGGGAAGAAACCTCTTCCCAAGTCCGATCAGCCTGTGATAGAAACCAAATCGTAAGGCGACGACGAGGAGTAGTACGCGATCCGCACAGATTCGAGAGAGCCGGCGGGTGGTGCAAGCCGGTCTGTGTATCGCCGAACTCGCCTCCGAGCCGAATCCATGAACATCGAGTAATGGATTCCGCATCGCCCTCGTAAGGGGCCAATGAAGGGTGATGGATGACCCGGTGTCATTCGTTGCCGAACCAGGGTGGTACCACGAAGCGCACGAAGCCTTCGTCCCTGACCGTAATGGGGGGGCGAAGGCTTTTTCTATTTGAGGCTGCTGAAAAAGATCCCTCGCAGCGTTCTCGGTCGTTCGACCCCTTCGACGTACTGTGGGAGTACGCCTCAGGGATCGCCCTCCCTGCGGCCTTGCCCGTGGAATGGCGCGTCTCGGCGCGCCGGGGCTGGGAGGGGTGAGAACGGGGGCTTGTTTGAGCATCCTGATGGAAGCGTGAAGGAGGAGAAACCATGGAACGGATGATTCGAATTTTCGATACGACGTTGCGCGATGGCGAGCAATCGCCCGGCGCCAGCATGAACGTGGAAGAGAAAGTCATGGTGGCGAAGCAGCTGGCGCGGCTCGGCGTTGATATCATCGAAGCCGGCTTTGCCTACAGTTCGCCCGGTGATTTTGAGGCGGTTCGTCGGATTGCGCTGGAGGTCGAGGGGCCGACGGTTTGCAGTCTGGCGCGGGCTCGTCCGGAAGACATCGATCGGGCCTGGGAGGCGCTCAAGGGAGCGCCGAAGGCCAGGATTCATACGTTCCTCTCGACGTCCGACATCCACTTAAAGCATCAGTTCAGGATGACGCGAGAGGAGGCCAAGAAGCGCGCGGTCGAGATGGTGCAGCGCGCGCGGAGCTATATGCCCGACGTGGAATTTTCGCTGATGGATGCGAGCCGCTCGGACCAAGCCTATGTCTATGAGGTCATTGAAGCGGTGATTGCCGCGGGGGCAGGAACGATCAATATTCCCGATACGGTCGGCTATGCCGTGCCGCAAGAGTTCGGCGCGTTGATCAAAGGGATTTTCGACAAAGTGCCCAATGCGAAGCAGGCCGTGATTTCGGTCCACTGCCATAACGACCTGGGTGTCGCCGTCGCGAACAGTTTGGCGGCGATCGTTAACGGGGCTGGTCAGGTCGAGTGCACGATCAACGGGATCGGCGAACGGGCCGGCAACACGTCGCTGGAAGAAATCGTCATGGGGCTTCGGACCCGGAAGGACTTTTATCACGCTGATACGGGCATCCGGACGGAAGAGATCGCCAAGACGAGCCGGTTGGTGAGCAAGATCACCGGGATGGTCGTGCAGCCGAACAAGGCGATCGTCGGAGCGAATGCGTTTGCGCACACGTCCGGCATTCACCAGGACGGGTTGTTGAAGGATAAGACCACCTACGAAATCATGCGGCCGGAATCCATCGGACTGGTCGAAAGCAAGATGGTCATGGGCAAGTTGTCCGGGCGTCACGCATTCCGGCAGCGATTGGAAGATTTGGGGTATAAGCTCAGCGAGGAGGAGCTCAACCACGCCTTTGAGCGTTTCAAGAAGCTGGCCGATCAAAAGAAGGAAATTTTTGAAGAGGATTTGGAAGTGATCGTGTCGGAAGAGTTGGCCAAGATGACCGAGCGGATTGTGTTGAAGTCATTCCATGTCGAAAGCGGGACGAATCTCGTGCCGACGGCAACGGTGGAATTGAACATTGACGGTCAGGTAATCAAGGAATCAGGCACCGGCGACGGGCCGGTCGATGCGGTCTATCGGACGATTGCTGCCATCACGAAGACGAAGAGTAAGCTGTTGATGTTCGGCGTCAACGCCATTACGGGTGGGACAGACGCGCAGGGAGAAGTCTCCGTGCGCGTGGAGGAGGATGGTCGCACGGTCTCTGGTCATGGGGCGGATACAGATATCATCATGGCCGCGGCCCGAGCGTACCTCAATGCGTTGAATCGACTGGCGTATATGGCCTCGAAACAGGCGGAGGGGGAGCAGAAAGTCCGCTTGATTTGACCGTTCCCGCCACGCTAGAGTGACGGCCCCTGGTGTCCGCAAGTGGTGTGGGTACGGTGCGGACACGTTGGGGCTGTCTCCCATGCTCAAGCGCACTCTCTTGGAATGCCCCGAATTTCTTGCCGGAGACCACACGGTTCTTCGTGAACTGTTGCATCCGGCCAAACAGCCGGTGCAGTTGGGTTACAGTCTTGCGCATGGCCGATTGGCTCCCGGCCGCCGGTCCAAGTGGCACAAGCTGGTGTCCTCAGAGGTGTACTACTTCATCGCCGGGCAGGGCCGGTTCAGTATCGGGAGTGAGACTCAGCTCGTCGAAGGCGGATCCGTTGTGTATGTGCCGCCTGGAGAAAATCAGTCGTTGGAAAATACCGGCACGACGGAAATCGAATTTCTGTGTATCGTTGATCCGGCCTGGCGAAGTGAAGATGAGCAGGTCGCGGAGTAGAGAGTCCAGTCTGTTCGCGGAAGGAGTGGCGTGACGTGAAAGCGAAGATTGCAGTCTTGGCAGGTGATGGAGTCGGGCGCGAGATCGTTCCTGAAGCGGTCAAAGTGTTACAGGCTATCGGGGAAAAATATCTGCACACATTTGAATTCGCCTCGGCCGACATCGGCGGGCAGGCGATCGACAAAGTGGGTGTGCCGCTGCCGCAAGAGACCTTGGCCTTGGCCAAGCAAAGCGACGCGGTCCTGCTGGGCGCCGTCGGTGGCCCCAAATGGGAAGGGTTGGAGTACAGCCTCCGTCCTGAGCGGGCGCTGCTCGGTATCCGTGAAGCCTTGGGCCTCTATGCCAACTTACGTCCGGCCAAGGTGTATCCCAATCTGGTTGACGCCTCGACGTTGAAGCGCGAAGTGATCGAAGGGATCGATATTCTCGTCGTGCGTGAACTGACTGGTGGAATCTATTTCGGGAAACCGAAGGGGATTGAAAAGCTGCCGAATGGTGAAGAGCGCGGGGTGAACACCGAAGTCTATACGACCGAAGAGATTCGCCGGATCGGCAAGGTGGCGTTCGAAGCGGCGCGCAAGCGGCGAAAAAAGGTCACGTCGGTCGACAAGGCGAATGTGCTGGAGTCGTCCGAGTTGTGGCGCCGGGTGATGATCGAGGTGCAGAAGAGTTATCCGGACGTCGAATTGCATCACATCTATGTCGACAATGCCGCGATGCAACTGGTCCGCAACCCGCGCCAGTTCGATGTCATGGTGTGCAACAATATCTTCGGCGATATTCTCAGCGACGAAGCGGCCATGCTGACCGGATCCATCGGCATGTTGCCGTCGGCCAGTATCGGCGCCAAGGTCGGATTGTTTGAGCCGATTCATGGCAGCGCTCCGGATATCGCCGGAAAGAACATTGCGAATCCCATCGCGACGATCGCCTCTGCGGGTATGATGTTGTCCTACGCGTTCAAGCTCGAGAAAGAAGCCGAGGCCATCGAGCAGGCGATCGTCAAAACGCTCGATATGGGGTACCGCACCAAGGATATTCAGAGTCCGGGAACCAGAGTCGTCGGCACGACCGAGATGGGCGACGCGATTCTTCGCAATTTGAACTGAGGCGGAATTCTGTATGGCACCTCTGTTTACATCTTGGACTCTTGCGACGCGGGCTGGCATTGGCGAGCCCGGGTTTAGCGGTGACGGCAGGCCGGCTTTGCAGGCGTGCCTGAATGAGCCGAAGGGCCTGGCGATCGACGGCCAGGGAAATCTCTTTGTTGCAGACTCTGAAAACCACGTCGTGAGGCGGGTGGATCGCGTCACCGGTCTGATTTCTACTGTTGTCGGCTGCGCATCTGAAGAAGTCGCGCCGTCCCCTCAATCAGGCGGAGGCGATGTCGTCCCTGAGGAAGAAGTTGATCCCTTAGCCGAGACGAGCCAGAAGACGACAGAGCAGTTTACCCAACAGACGGATCTGAGCGGGACGGTGCGCTATCTCGTCGGGGCAGCAGCGCCAAAACGGTACGGGGGAGATGGCGGGCCTGCCACCGAGGCGCTGCTCAATTTTCCCACAGCAGTCGCAGTCGATGCGCAGGGCCACCTCTATATTGCCGATACGATGAACCATCGGGTGCGCCGGGTGGATACTCAGACCGGGATCATCACGACGGTTGCCGGCACCGGGCAGGCACGGTTTTCCGGCGACGGCGGGCCGGCTGATCGTGCGGCGCTCAACGAACCGGCCGCCTTGGCGGTCGATGCGCAGGGACAGCTGTATATCGCCGATCAGAGTAATAACCGTGTGCGGGCCGTCGACCTGAAGACCGGGATCATTCGCACGGTCGCAGGAATGGGATCGGCAGCCTATGATGGAGACGGAAAGCCGGCGGCGGAATCGAGCCTAGCCGGGCCCGGCGGGTTAGCGGTCGCGGCCGGGACGCTCTATATTGCAGATACGTTCAATAGTCGCATCCGATCCGTTGATCTTGTAACCGGTATGATTGCGACGGCGGTCGGCGACGGAGGGAGCTATCGCTATCAGTCGCCCGATGATCCGCCGTCTTCAAGTGTCTCCCGGCCCTCAGGGATTGCACTGGATCGAGAAGGTAATCTGTTCCTGACGGATTCGGATAGCCACCTGATTCGTCGATGGGACCGCACGACGGGTCTCTTGACGCGAATTGCCGGTACCGGGTCTGCCTCATCTGTTGGTGACAGTGGGAGGGCGTTGGAGGCAGGACTCTGTTATCCCTTCGGCATTGTCGCGGATGGCGAGCGGACGCTCTTGGTCGCCGATACCTTTAATCACCGCATTCGTGCCCTCTCGCTGGAATAGGATCCTGCACATGCTTAAGAAAAAGTCAGCCTACACCGTGGCCATTCTTGGAGCGACCGGAGCCGTCGGCAAAGAAAGTCTGGAAATTCTCGAAGAGCGGAATTTCCCGCTGGCTGCACTGCGGCTATTTGCGTCGAAACGATCAGCCGGCGAGGTCATGACCTGTCAGGGCAAGGAGTGGACCGTCGAGGAATTGACCGAGTCCTCTTCTTTTGCCGGCGTTGATTTCGCCTTCATCTCCGCGACGGATGCGATCAGTAAGGAGTATGGCCCACGGTTGGGCGCGGCAGGGGTCGTGGTGATCGACGACAGCGGTGTGTTCCGGATGGATCCGCAAGTGCCGCTGGTGGTGCCGGAAGTGAATGCCGCCGCATTGCGATCGCTTCCCCGGGGGATTGTGGCTATTCCCAACTGCACAACGACCCCGTTGGTGATGGCGCTTAAGCCATTGCATGATGCGGTAGGGGTGAAGCGAGTGGTGGTAACGACATTCCAATCGGTTTCAGGGACCGGCGCCGCAGCGATGGACGAACTGCTGGACCAGACCCGGGCGTTGATGGCCTTTCGCGAGGTGAAGGCAGAAGTCTATCCCTACCAGATTGCCTTCAATCTGTTGCCGCATATCGGGTCGTTTTCCGAGGGTGGCGAATGCTCTGAAGAGATCAAGATTGTCAGGGAAACGAGAAAGATTTTGGATGCGCCGAACATGCGGGTGACCTCCACCACGGTGCGGGTGCCGGTGTTGCGCTGCCATTCCGAGTCCATCAATGTGGAGTTGGAGAAACCGTTGAGCCCCAATGAGGCTCGCGCGGCGCTGGCGGCGATGCCGGGAGTGCTGGTCTACGACGACCCGTTGAAGAAGCTCTATCCCATGCCCCTGGACGCGACGGGGAAAGACGAAGTCTACGTTGGCCGCATCCGTGAAGATGCCTCGGTGACGAACGGGCTCAATCTGTGGGTCGTATCCGACAATCTTCGCAAGGGCGCCGCATTGAATGCCGTCCAAATTGCCGAGTGCCTGGTGCGAGACTGATGGGCGAATGGAGCGCCTTCGGGAAGCTCTTGATTGCAGCCGGATGCGGATTGGTCGTAGTGGGGTCGCTGTTCGTCCTGAGCGACCGGATTCCCGGGTTGAGCGGATGGTTTGGATGGATCGGGAAACTGCCGGGCGACATTTCAATTAAGCGCGATCATTTCTCCTTTTATGTCCCCCTCGGGACCAGTGTGGTGCTCAGCATCGTACTAAGTCTGCTATTCTATCTTTTATCATGGCTGTTCAGACGCTAGGACATCTTCGACGGCTGGCAGGCCTCTGGGCGGTGTTCGGGGTTGTCTTCGCTCTCAGCACGCCGGTTCAGGCGGCTGAGTCCATTCGTGTCTTAATGGCGTCCGATGTCCATCGACTTGATGTGCGCGCCGAGAGTGTGGTGTGGCTCACTGATGGGCAGAGTCGGTCGCATTCATACAGCACTGTGTTGCATATCGAGTTGCGCGGGGCGGCGCTCTTAGTCAACGGGACACGGGTGGCGGGGGAGCAGCTTACGCTGCGTGCGGGCGAGCATGATTTAAAGCTCTGGTTACCCCGTGTATCCAGCGGGAACCATGGCGCCACGCTACAGCCCGCCGATGAGCGGGGTGCCCTCCACGTGAGCGGACTCGTACACTTAGTCCGGCGCGGGAAAGGGCTGCTCGTGATCAACCAGGTTGATCTTGAGGAGTATGTGAAAGGGGTGGTGCCGGCTGAAGTGAATTCAACCTGGCACGCTGAAATGCTTAAGGTACAGGCCGTCGCGGCTCGAACCTATGCGCTCTATCAGCACATGCTCAGTGCGTCGCGTGACTATGATGTGGCGGCGAGTATTCAAGATCAGGTCTATCGAGGGCGCCAGGGCGTGGACGCGCGTGTGCAAGAAGCGGTGGAATCGACCCGTGGTCTGGTGGTGACGCATGATGGTGCGCCGATCTACGCCGCGTTTTCCTCGACTGCGGCAGGGATCACCGAGGATGCGATGGTGGTCTGGTCGAAGGATCTACCGTATCTGAAAGGCGTGGAATGTCCCTTCGACGTGGAGTCCCCGTACTACCAGTGGAAGGCTTCCTTCAGAGTAACCACGCTGGAGCGCAATCTCAGGCATCAGGGATTTTCGGTGGGGACGATCGCCACGATGACGCCGGTGGGCTTTAGTCGTGCCGGGCGTGTTTCCAAGTTACGCATTCTGCATTCCAAGGGCGAACTCATTCTGCGCGGTGAAGATCTCCGGAAGGCGATCGGGTACACCGTTGTGCCGAGTACGCAGTTCACCATCGAGTCTATGGGCCAGGACATCGTGTTGGCAGGATACGGCGCCGGGCATGCCGTAGGGCTTTGTCAGTGGGGTGCGAAGGAGCTGGCCGAGCTAGGGTATTCCTTCTCCTCAATCCTACGGTACTACTATCCCGGCACTGAGTTGCAGAATGTGGCATTGACGAAAATGCCACCGGTTCCTACTTCCTAGATGAACCTCTCTGAATTCGATTTTCCGTTCGATTCCGCGCTGATCGCCTCCGAGCCGGTTCTGCCGCGCCATGCGGCGCGCTTGCTGTGTCTCGATCCACGGATAGGGATCTTGTCGAATCGGCAGGTGGCCGACCTCCCGGAGCTGTTGGCGCCGGGGGATCTGCTGGTGGTGAACGACACGAAGGTATTGGCCGCTCGTCTGTCCGGACGTAAACAGCCGACGGGTACGGTTGTGGATGTACTGTTCGTCAAGGACTGTGGTGATGCGGTCTGGGAGGTCATGCTCAAAGGTCATTTTCGCGTGGGGCAGACGATCCTCTTCGACGGGGGAGCCAGCGCGACGGTCGTTCAGCGTGATGAGCACGGCACAAAAATCAAGGTTGTGAGCCCGGTTCCGGTTGTCGACTTCCTGCGGGCTCACGGGCGTATGCCGCTTCCTCCCTATATCAAGCGCTCCGCGCAGCCGGAGGACCAAGTCTGGTACCAAACCTGTTTCGCGGATCGAGAGGGTGCGATCGCGGCTCCGACGGCCGGTCTGCATTTTACGCCCGAGCTTATGGTCCGGTTGCGGGATCGGGGAGTTGAAACAGCTGTGGTTACGCTACATGTGGGACCTGGGACCTTTAAGCCGGTGGTCGTTGAGCGTATTGAAGATCATCAGATGGGATCGGAGTGGTTTGAAGTGAGTGAGCGGACGGTAGAGGCAATCTTCAAGACGAAACGAGCGGGAGGACGAGTTATCGCGGTTGGGACCACCGCGGTCCGCGCGCTCGAAACAGCTGCGCAGCAGGCCGGAGGGCTTCAGACGGCCGTCGGTGAGAGCCGGTTGTTCATCTCGCCCGGATTTCACTTCAACGTGGTCGATGCCCTCATGACGAATTTTCATCTGCCTCGCACGACGCTCCTGATGCTCGTCTCTGCGCTCGCCGGCGTGGAGATGATGCGGAAAGCCTATGCCGAAGCGGTGGAGCAGCGCTACCGCTTTTATAGTTATGGCGATGCGATGCTGATTCTCTGAGCAGGCGGTCTGGAGCGAGTGGTCAGACTAGACGCGATCAGTGTTACAGCAGTTCCCGATGAACCTTGACAGGGATTTTGCCTTTGAGTGCTTCCTGAAACGCCACCAACGCGCGTTGTTGCTTTTGGAAGAGCATATCTTCCAGGACGCGATCCTTTGCCGCGGTGGCTTTCGTGGGATCAGCGTCCGGTTGCCTGGTCATCAGTGCCTGTCCTTCGGAGATTTCTGACGGCGTGAGGGCGACGGCATCCCGGACAAACATTCTCGCTTTATTGCCGACGATTTCCTTGGCCTGCGCCTCTTCAAAGACTTTGGGGGTGAGATGATTCGCGGCCAGGAGTCGCTGGTAGAGCTCCGGATCGAACGCTCCGTTTTTTTGAAACTCAGGGACTCGCACGATCATTTCGCGCAGGTCACCGTCGGATACGGTGATGCCCATATCTTTCGCGGCCATCAGCCAGAGGCGGTTGTCGACGAGTTGTTCAATCACGAATTGCTTGATCGTTTCATCCTTGAACTCTCCCGGCACTTTTTCTTTGTAGAAGCGGTACATATTTTCGTAGGCGCGCCGGAACTCATCGCGCGTGACGGCCAAATCGCCCACGGTGGCGACAGTGTTTCCCGGCTGGTCCCCGAATCCCCACCAGCCCATGGTAATCACAAAGGCAATAGCCAGGATGCCCATGATTGATTTTAACAGCCAGGGATGGTTGTGCGATGCGTCCCGCATTACCTTGATCATGCAAATCCTCTCAGTCGCAAAATGGTTCGGAGATTGTACTTGGCGCTGGGGCTGAAGGCAAGATCATGAGTGGCCATTGATCGTGAAGGGTCTAGCGGAGAGCGATGGGTTCGTGAGGGGTCGATTGATGGACGAATCAGTCTCCGTATCCGCCCACGTATTATCCCTATTGGCTTCCGCATGGTCGTTTCGAAGAGAAATTGTACAAGCATGAGAAAGGAATGCTGTTTGTTTGTGCAAGTTGTTTGATTTTGTTATACTTTGTCATTAATTAGAAGGAGATTCCTTGATAGGGGTAGGCCCAGTTGCGAAGCTCATCGATGGAGCGGTCTATCCCAAGGCGTACGTGCTCAATCGGTTTATTGCGAAGCTCATTGATTTGTTCATTGTCGTGGCCGCTGATGAGGTTGCGCCGCCGGTCGGGTTTCTTTCCGGATTGGCCTACATTCTGATTGCGGATGGTTTTGCGGGTGGGAGAAGTATCGGGAAGCGGCTGGTGGGTTTGCAGACCATGCGTCTCGATGTTCGTGAGACGGCCGGATTTCGGGAATCGATTATTCGGAATTTGCCGTTAGGCTTAGCCCAATTGCTGTTTGCGGTGCCGTATGTCGGGTGGATCGGGTCTGCGGCAGTGTTGGCATTTGAGAGTGTTTTGATTGTAGGAAATGAGCATGGACGGCGCCTCGGGGACGAGGTTGCGCGTACTCAGGTGCTGGACGCAGGACAGTTAGCGGTACCCGACTAAATTTATGAATAGCGAGGGACTCGCGCAGCGCACAGCGAGTTCATGACGAAGGGAGAGTGCCGTGGGGTTCACGGGAGATGTATTCGGATGGTTTTCCAACGATCTTGCGATCGATTTGGGGACAGCGACGACGCTGGTGTATGTGCATGGGAAAGGCATCGTCCTGAACGAGCCCTCGGTGGTGGCGGTGGAAAAGAAAACCGAGAAGGTCCTGGCGGTCGGTGCAGATGCGAAAAAGATGCTTGGCCGAACCCCCGGGAACATTGTCGCCGTCCGGCCGATGAAAGAGGGCGTGATTGCCGACTTCGAGATGGCCGAGCAGATGCTCAAGCATTTCATCCGCAAGGCGCATAACCGAAGCGCCTTCGTGCGGCCCCGGATCATCATCGGCGTCCCTTCACGCATCACCCAGGTAGAGCAACGGGCGGTTCGTGACTCAGCCGAATTGGCCGGTGCGCGAGAGGTCTATCTGATCGAAGACGGCGGTGTCTTTGGCGCGCAGCAGCACCTCGCGGCTATATGCCGTGACCGCCTCATGCGCTTCGATTCTCCCAAAACGCGCATTCTTGTACCCGAGATAGCCGAACGACACGACCAGCAGCCACTTCAGCGCCGTCTGGCGCTGATCGATGATCTGCCGCACCGCGTCATCGGACGCCGTCTTGAGCTGCTGTTTATACTGCGCCCGTTTGGCAAGGAGCGGGGCCAGCGTCCGGGGAATCAATCCCCGCGAAAGCCGGCAGGTGTGATGGGCGATCTCCGGCACGCGCGCAGCAGGGTTATCCGCGCAACATCGACAATTGACGGTCTCCGGCGACACATTGAAGCGGGTCATGATCGTGGGATACATCGAGGCAAAATCCAGCTCGCCGACGTCTTCGTGATAACCGGAGATCGGCGCATAGGTCAGTCCCCCTTGATCCGTCTCCAGGAACTCCACCCCGGTCTTAAATTCCTCCACCTGCTGTTTGCGATAGGGAATGAGAATTCCCGCCCGATGGGCTTGCTCGAGTTGCATGGACGTAATCCCGGTCCCAGTGGTTGTGCGGGCCATCTGCTGGATCGGCACTTTCGTGACGCGCGATTGCTCGAACAGTCCGGCCAGGCCGGTCTCCGACAAGGCGAAGGAGTTCCGCCGATCGAGATGGAGCCGGCCATAGAGCGTCCGCTCGCCGGCGTGAGCCAGCACCCGTCCGTACGACACATAGGAACGCGGCGCGCGAGTGCCGATCGCATGAGCCGGATCACGGTTCAATCTCAGCGGCACGCGCATCTGCGCGGACATCCGCAGCAGACGGGGCAGAATGTAGGAGTCCCCCCAATCGGTCAGTAGGATATCCGGATCATGCCGCTGTAAGAGAGCCTCGACTGTCTGGAGAAATTCCGCTGGATCGTCTCCATTAAGGACTCGCTCCTCGCCCTCGATCCGTATAGCCAATTGGACCACCCCCCCATGATTCGGATTCGGCGAGGCGCCTTCCAACAGAAACTCCATGATCCGAAGGGGCGGAAGACGATAGTCCGTCTCCCATGGCGACTCGCTCGCGGCGATCGTCCGCACGACTGCATCGGCGGTGACCTCGACCTCGCAACGACAGAGAGGAAAGAGTCCGCGGTCATAGAAATAGCGCTGCGGCAGCGCGATATCGGCATGGTAGAAACGGAGTTGCGGCACATCCGTCATGAGCCATTTCACCGCCTCCTGGAATCTGGTCGGTTGCAGAATCGACACGGCGCAGACCGGAATCGTGTCCGCCGACCATAGCTCGCGGCGCTGGACGCGGTTCACCTGAAAAGAGATTCGCTGGCTCGTGAGGAGGCGCCAGGCTACGGCAAGATCGGCTGATGACCCGGCAAGGTAGAACGACGGACGATAGGGATCGACCAGACGGCAGCGGATTCCCTCGTCGTCGAGAATCCAAATCGCCATGCCGGCGTGGACAGGATAGGCATCAAGGAGCCACCCCGCCAGACGGTGGGAGGGAAGACCGGACATCATGGTCGGCAACCGCCTGCGATAACCGTTGTAATTGTTTCTGTTGTTCCAGCATCATCGACAGCAACATCACCTCGAACGGTGTATCGCGGGCGAGATAGGCCCCGGCGGCAGAATGACGCCGCGCCGCCGCGAACAATTCATCCAGCGCCTGCTGATCTTCCGCCCGCAACGCGCGCCGGTATCGCCGCCAGGAGGCGATCTCTTGCTGCACCAGTTGAGTGAAGGTCGTCAGTGTCCGTCCCATGAAACTACCGGGACTCCAATACCGTCCGGGCGACCTCCCATACCTGGCCGGCCTCTCGGCCATTCGGCTCTTCCTCAAGCCTGATGATCCCCTGGCCCGGCGCCTCGCCAACACGAATGCCACGATCCGCCTGGCCACAGAGTTGGTCGATGAACCGATGCCGTGAAGACATGACCGCCGGGACCGGAGGACAGAGACACACGAGCACATAGCCCCGTTGGGCCATCCGACGCAGGTGCCGCATCATTCGACCAGCCAGCCGCGCGACTTCCTGAGACGGCACGGCCTCATCGTAAAACGTTTCAAACAGCCCGGAGACAACGGCGATTCTGGCCTGATACCGCATCAGCGCCTCTTCCAGGCAATCCGACACCAACCGCTCCATTTGATGACAGGTAAACGCGCGGGCAACGTGAACCAGAGAGAGAATCTTTCGGGGAACCTGGCGATGCGCTCTGGCTAATCGTCCAATCACAAAGGGGTCGAACGTGTTAGCCCCGTCAAGATACACCACCGGCTCTCCGGCCAGCGCACGATCCGCAGCCGCATGCAGCCCGAGTCGCAACACCAACGGATGGCCATGCAAGACCATCAAGCTGTGATCGGTTTGAAAAGGGATCTGCGCATGGCGCAGCGCCAGGAGCCATTCACTGGATGCATCGGTCCGTTCCCGACACGTCAACGGATTATCCAGCCCATCAGGAAACAGCAATAGACTTGATGCAGTCGCCGGCATTTCCCTCTCCCTCTCCGTTACCCGCAACAGCCCGCGCTAAACACCTGCCGCTGTCGATAGGCATTCCAGCACGTCGCACAGAGCTCCACGGTCGAATGGGTGGCGACATCGACACAGGCCATGCGCTGATCGACGAGCGCGCCACAGTCTGCACAGGACCCGATCACAGCACGATCAACATTACGCTCTTGAGCCACCATGAGACACCACCTTTGTGTTCGGGCGCACGTTGCGATTACACACCGTCGACATATATTCCTGTTCGGATCTGCTCCCCACCAGATTGCGCCACAACCTGATCGGCAACGGCTCCGCCTTCGCATGCCCGAGTTCCCATCGCACTTCCCGAAGCTGCCCGTTCAATGAATCAATCGTCCGCTCAAGAGAGACTAACCGCTCCGTCACCAGCATTCGTCCGTCTGTCAGCATGGTCCCCTCCTTGGTTGAACTAAATCGCACAATGCCGAATCACGCCGATCAACAGTCCTTCAATATGGAACTGATCGTTCGGCCCGACCATGATCGGTTGCATCGCCGCATTGGCCGGATGCAGTTCGATATGCGTCTCTTTCTTAAAATAGGTTTTGATCGTCGCTTCCTGATTCACCAGAGCAACGACGGTCTGTCCGTTGCGGGCATGCTCCTGCTTGCGCACGATCACCAGATCACCGGGTAGAATGCCGTCATCTTTCATCGACTCCCCTTTCACGCGCAGCGCAAAGGTATCGCCCCCGCGCAACATGCTCGGCGGGACATCGACGAGATCGGACTGCGGCACGGGCTCTATCGGAGACCCGGCCGCCACAATTCCCGCCATGGGAATTTCGGCTCGGCGCTGAAGCTGCTCTAACGCCACATGCACCATGCCGGGAATCCGTCGCATCCCCGCTTCGTAACGCGCCACCGACACACGGGTCGTGCTCAACGCCTCAGCCAATTGCTGCTGCGTCAGCCCTAATCCTTCTCGAATCCGCTTCAGATCATTCGATTTCATGATGTAACCAATGGTTACACAGAAGAATCACCGCTGTCAAGCAGGAAAATCGAGGCATTTCCCTCAGAAATTTGAGCCTCCTGTGCATAACTCACGCGCCAATGGCAGCAATAGGCGTAGGCCGCCACAAGATTTCAGACTCTAATCCAGGATTGGATGATTTTCAGACAAGTCGGCTGAAAGACCCAACATCTAGTGGTAGGCCGACGTCCTGATTCAATGACTAAAAACTAGGCAAGTTGTCAGCTGAATGGTGGATTCAAGCCCATCAGGCAGCAAAGGCAATGTTGTGAACAGACTTATCCACAGAAGCTGGGGAGATCGACAAGGAGGATAAATGAGAGTGGAAGAGTCCCGTCACTGACGCGAAATCAGATGCGCGGAACCGGCTTTAAAAGACGCTCGGACTGATGCGCCAACGGTCAATCCAAGCTCCGTGAGAGCCGACCGCGTAATGACTGCAACGAGAGGAAACCCACATTCGATCGTGACCCGCGCCAGCGCACCGAGCGAAGTGATGGCGCTCACCGTACCTACGAGATGATTGCGCGCGCTGGTGAGCCCGGCGCCTGCCGGTTCGAGCGTCACATCTTCGGCCCTGATACAAACGAACACGTCGGAACCGACGTTCTCGACGGCCACCGCCGTCAGGGAAATTTCCCCCACTCGCACCGTCGCCAGCCCTTCGCGCGCCTCGATCAACGTCCCCTGCACCACCGTTTCAACGCCGACGACTCGCGCGACATCCGCATTAGCCGGCCGGCTGAATACTTCTTGGGGTGCTCCCACCTGTAGAATAGCCCCCTCATGCATCACGGCCATGACATCGCCCAGCGTCAGGGCTTCGGCCCAATCGTGCGTGACAATAATTGAAGGGAGCGCCAATTGCTTCAGCAACCCTCTCAGTTCTCCACGCAGTTGTGCGCGCGTGGGCGCATCCAACGCAGAGAGCGGTTCATCCAGCAATAGCAACTGCGGCCGGGGCGCCACCGCTCGAGCCAGCGCCACGCGTTGCTGCTGCCCACCGGACAGCTCACGCGGCTTGGCATCCTCAAGCCCGGTCAGATGAAACAGCTCCACCATTTCCTGCACCCGCTTCTGTCGCTCGACAAGCGTGAGCTCTCCCAATCCATAGGCAATGTTCCCGGCTACGGAATAATTGGGGAACAACGCATAGTCCTGCGCCATATAGCTGATATGCCGCTCTTGCGGCGATACTTTGATGCGCGAGCGCGTATCCAGCCAGACTCTGGAGACAAACTGAATCGTCCCTTCCTCCGGCCACTCCAGACCTGCCACCGAACGCAGAATCGTCGTCTTGCCGGACCCGGACGGACCAAACAGGATCAACACGGTCGAGGCCTCAACCGGATAACGAAAGCCGGCGCGAATGGGTGTTCTTCCGGAAAAGGTCTTCGTCACCTCGACGATTATTTCTGCGGCCATACCGCCCAGACCTTTCGATTCATGGCATAGACCAGCAACAGAACGAGATAGGAAATCACGAGGAGGAACGCAGCGGTCTTTGCCGCCCCGGCGTAATTGAGCGCCTGCACCTCATCATAGATATCGATCGAGACGGTGCGCGTGACTCCTTCGATATTGCCGCCCACCATCAGCACCACCCCAAACTCTCCCAACGTATGGGCGAAACTCAAGACCGCGCCGGTAATGAGTCCCGCCGTCGACAACGGCAGAATGAGCTTGAAGAACGTCCTCACCTTCGACAGACCCAAGGTCCACGAGGCTTCGATCAATTTCCGATCGACCTGCTCGAACGCGGTAGCAAACGGTTGGACGGCAAAGGGAAGGCTGTACAAGATCGACGCGAGGAGGAGACCTTCAAAGGTGAAGGGCAACGGATGACCGACAAGATCTGCATAGAACCGGCCGATCGGGCTATGCGGGCCGATGGCCACCAGAATGTAGAAACCAAGCACGGTCGGCGGCAAGACCAGCGGCAACGCGACGATCGATTCGACGACAAATTTCCATCGCCAGGTGGAATAGGCCAGCCAATAGGCAATCGGGAGTCCAATCACCAACAACGCGGCGGCCGTGAGGCTCGCTAATTTGAAGGTGACCCAGATCGCGATCCAGTTCATCTAAGGGAGCGTCCTACTTGCATATGAACTGCATCCCCCAGCGCCGGCCGGTCGCCTCTCCCTCCTGCCCTTCCACGCTGGACATGCTGCCGTATCCTTGCACTTCACCTTCCTTCAGCAGGACATACCCGGACGGGCACTTCTTCTCCATCACCTTCAGTGCGCCCTTCCGATGGGGCGACCCCATCGGCCCGCCGCGCTCTTCTTTGAAGAGGTAGGTCACGACGCCGCTTGTCGCCGTCTCTTTGACCAGCGTAACCGCATCGGAACATCCGGCGGTGGCACACAGCAGCGCCACAGCCAACACCGCATGAACCGCATTACTTCGGCAACGTAAATCCATATCGCCTCATGATGTCTTGCCCCTGCGAGCTTTGTAGAAAGTCCAGGAAACGCCGCGCCGCCTCCTGATTCTTGGATTGTTTCAAAATCACCGCTCCCTGCTCCAGCGAAGGATAGGCCTCAACCGGAATTTCCCAGTATACGCCTTTCCCGCTCATAGCAGGCGCCACGGCCAGCGACAGGGCGATGACCCCGATCTCGCAGGCCCCGGATTCGATGAACTGCGCGGTTTGCGAAATATTCTCCCCAAGGATCAGTTTGTCTTTGACCGATTCATAGACCTTGAACGATTCCATCGCCGCCACCGCCGCGCGACCATACGGAGCATGTTTGGGATTCGCAATCGCAATCTTCCTGATACCAGGCTCCCGCAAGACATCAAATCCCTTAGACACATCAAGGCGCGACGCGGTACCGGCCCACAAGACGATTCGTCCCACCGCGTATCGATAGAGCGATCCTGACACGGCGAGCCCGGCTTCTTCCAGCTTCCTGGGGTACCCGATATCGGCGGAGAAATAGAGATCGAAGGGCGCGCCGTTCTGAATCTGCGCATAAAAGTTTCCCGATGATCCTAACGACAGCTTCACATGGTTGCCCGTGGTCTTTTCATACTCGACGACGAGTTCCTTGAACGCGAAATTCAGATCCGAGGCCGCCGCAATGGTAATCTCTTCTGCACCGGCCTGGTTCGCACCTGCGAAAATGAGTGCCCAGATAAGAGCGATGATTCGAAGCATGGCGCGGACTCCTTAAAAGAATATTTGATATTGGACGCGAATGGCGTTCTCGATCAACGTGCCCGCACGTGCGTCGAGGGGTACTGTTCCAGACGGGAACGTGGCTCCGACAGCCGGCAGCGGCGCGCTGCGCCCGATCGCAAATCCCCCTTGCCCCATCGCAATATTGCTATAGGTCACCATGATCTGGTGATCGTAGGTTCCGTTCAGGAACCAGTTCAACGACAGATCAACTTGCTTGATGAGATCTCCGCCCGACCTGGTGTCGGGATCCCACCAGGCATACCGCGCGGCCACTTCGACTTTCCGCGGGATCAAATAATACCCCGATTGGACATACCAACCGGTTGTATTGCCGAACTGACCCGGGGCGAAGACCGTACAAGGCCCTCCGACCACCGCCGTCTGCATACAGGGCAGTTCCTTGTTATGCCTAATCACATTTCTGAACCAGTATTCGGCCTGCAACGAGAATCCACGGTACTTGAACGCATAGTCCAGCGTCCAGGTGGAAAAATCGACCACCCCCTGCCCCAACATCCGTCCGTTGCCGTATTGCGCGAGTGCGCGACGAACCGTCAGATTCGCCAGGTCGATACCAACAAAGGCATTGTTGGTGCTCGTATCGATTGCCGGATTGTAGGCATACCCGCCGCCGACGGCCATTTGAGGCGTTTCCGAATAAGCCAGATCTCCTTCGCCATATCCCGCGCGCCCCATAAGATTGGCCTGGAGCCTGGCCACATACATCAATTGATTGACGCTGGTCCTGAGATTGCCATTGAGATTGCGTTGATTAGGCTGACAACCGCCCGGGGATGGAAAAGGATTTCCACCGGTTTGACCGCCGGGGCAACCGACCGTAGGTTCCTCGCTCGAAAACTGCACAAACCGGTTCACCAGCGGACCTGAGCCATTAAACACGCCGAAATAGTAATTGACCGGGTATATCTCTTCATCGTTCATGATCGTGATGCCGACATCACGCCGGTTCAGCCCACTGGCCGTAAAGGCTTCCATAACCTGCGCTCGACTCGCAAACTGCATCGAGGCGGTGGAGTTGATCTGCGACCGGTTGAAATAGACTTTGTATTGCCCCACCTGCACATTGAGCCAGGGAATATGAGTACTCGTCACATTGAGATCCAGCATCGTGATTGCCCCTGGCGCCTGAGCATTTTCAGCAGTCTCACCGGCTAACTGCATGTAATACTTCAAGTCAGGATTGAATAGGTGTCCCATGAAATAAATCCGCGCCGTTCTCAAATTGAACGTTGAGGACTCATTGATGGATCGACTTGCTCGATAGTCGCCGAAGACTCCGAGAAGCTCAGGATAGTTCTTCGAATCTCCGGACTCCCGATAGGCGTCGTTACGATAGCGCTGGGTAAACCGGGTGGCAAACCGGCCGCGGATTTTCAAAAAGAAGTCGTTATCGTTCATCGAGAAGTTAAAGCCCCGGTCGTACCAGGCCTTGAAGCTGGGCTGCAGCAGATAGGTCCTGTCCTGCGACTCCCTGACCACGTTGTCATACTCTTCCTGCGTAATCGTGCCCTGCTTGACCGCCCGCTGGAGCAACAGCTTGGTGGCCGGATCCATGCTTTCCACAAACACATAGCGCCCGTCTTTCTCGACCAGCTTCCCGGTATCCGCAGCCCAAGCCGGATTTATGCACAGCCCCAGTAGAATCAGAGCCCCGGCAACGAACCATCGAGCGCGATGCGACATGGCGACAATCCCCTCAAGCAACACGAATAGAAGATAGAGAATGAATGACGGCGACAGCGATGAAAATGATGGTTACGGCCCCGGAGACGATCCGACTTTCGGCGCGTTCAAGAACGCGCGATAGTCCAGCGCCGAAACGCCCTGCTGATCAACGGCCCAAAAACGACCTGGTTCAAAGTACAGCAGGTACTCGGCAGGCGGTGGCGGCGGGGTGGGATAGTTATAATCGTAGAGATCGGCCTTTCTCGTCGGAATCTGCACATGCACATATTCAAGCGTGAGATAGAGATAGGGTTCACGGACCGCCACCCATCCACCCACGACATCGCGACGGACCGTGGGATTGAGGCCCGGCGCACGCAATTCAAAATGTACCCGCTCCCCCGGCCCCGCAGCACGGAGTCCTTCCGAGAGGCGACCGACCAACCCATCCAATTCATCGGGACGAAAGACCGGCTTGGGTGGATTTTCTTCCGCAAACCAGCGCAACGGCATGCGCTGCTTGGGCCGGAAAGAGAAACCCTGCAAGATGTTCGTCAGTTCCCCCGGTGTCAGTTGCGCCGGATGCGAATAGGCCACGGCCTCAACTTCCTGTTGAAGCGCGACGACCACGCGAGCGTCTTCATGCACGACTTTGGTGGTGTACGGCAGACGCGCACAGGAAGAGGACAAGCCCATGACAACTACGCAGAGAACCATCCGCCAATATATGAAGACACGGGATTGATGACGCATACCCTCCACTCCGTTGATATAAAAGAAGACGCTGCTGACGATGATCTGACCTTACCGCCAGCCTAGAGAATAGGAACGCGCACCGGGGATTCGGGCGATTTCCCCGGTCCATACCCCAACCGTTTCAGCACCGACTGCCCGTCCGGACTCGTCACAAACCTCAAAAACTCCTCGCAGAGCGGACGATCCGGGCAATACCGCTCCATGCCAATGGAATGCGGAACCGGCTTGTACAGGCCGGTCGGAGCCGTAGCTACGATGCGCACCCGCTGCTGGAATCGCGTGGCATCCTGGCCGAACATGATTCCGACATCGGCCTGCCCGCTCAATACATGATCGAGAATCCCCGCCTGATCGTTAGCGAGATCGATGCGGGCCCCCTCCGCACTGTTGAGTCCCAAAGCGGACAGCAGCCGACTGGTTTCCACACCTAGTCGCGTCTTCTGATCGGCGATCGCGATTCGCACTGTCGACATCTTGGCCAATGCTTCAAACGACTCGGGAGCCTCGCTGAGAGATTCCGGCGCGACGAGCACCAGCCGTTCCGTCGCATACCGGACTTTCGTCTCCGGCAGCAGATAATATTTCTGCTCCATGCGCGTGATGACCTCATCGCCACCCGGCGCGACAAGGTGGATCGGCCCTGATCCAATAAAGGACTTGCCTCGATTCTCCATCGCGGCAACGGTCCGTCGAAGATCGAGCGACGTATCGATGGAAAGCCGGACGTGCACCCCCGGATGGCTCATCTCGAACGCCTGTCCTAGTTGCGTCATAGCCTCCGACACGGCAGGCGACGTGGCGATGACCAGCACCCGAGCCGCTCCCGGCTCTCGAACCGGACTTTGTACCGGGGCACAGCTCACGGTAGCCGCGAGCGTGTAGACCAACACACAGCCGCCCACCGTCGCAGCACTCATCCTTCGAACTCTCATGAAATTCAGGTCCTCATCATTACAGTGCCTGGAGCTTGCCCGTGTCCGTCGTGTCGTATCCGCCGATGGCGGCGATCTCAGACCGGAACGGCCGGCTGGCCAGCGTGTCGAAGAGATGATTCAAAGACGGGTGACTGGAGAGATAGGCTTTCGGCACCACCAAGTCGTAGCGCGCTGACTGTAGCGGAATGAAGTCGAGACCATAAGATTGCGCGGCGGATCTGATTCCCACCCCCACATCCGCCTGCCCTTCCGCAACCAGACGGGCGACATGGAGGTGGGATGCCGCCGTACGCTCGTACCCCTTCACCTGCGAACCGACTAGACCCGCCGCACGTAGCCGCTGATCGAGCAGCAAGCGCGCGCCTGCACCCTCTTCCCGATTGATCACCGTCACATCACCACGCAGAAAATCGGCGACCGTCTGCACCTGCTTGGGATTGCCGGGACGTACTAGTAATCCTTCTTCCCAGGTGGCAAACGTAATCACTTCGTAAGCGCCTGCCTTCAAGTGACGGCGAAGGAACGGCAGATTACTTTCACCCGTCGAATCGTCCGTCAGATGAATTCCCGCTACGTGCACCTCGCCCCGCTGTAAGGCCTGAAGCGCAGCGGTACTTCCCATCGTCCAACCGACCACACTGGTCTGATCCTTCCGGCGGCGCAGATGCTCCCCCGCCAGGAAAATCGCCGGATCGCACCCCGCCACAGCAATTTCCTGCTCAATTGCTTGCCGATCACGTGAAAGCCGCACTCGCACGACGGGAACATCTGATGAACGCCCGCGCCGACTCGCCTCCTGGAGTTCAAGAAATCCATCGGCCGCAACCGTATAACTCAACACTTCGCCAAGTCCCGTCACGGGTCGCGCACAGTACCGGCCATTCACTTTGACAACTTTCACACGAGGCAGTGAACCGGCAGAAGATGCCGATCCGGGAGCGTCAATCAATCTGGCTTCAATCACTTCACCTGCGGATTGCAGAGAGAACAGGTCTTCAACCGATGTATTCAGCACCCGCGCGAGCTGAAGCGCCACGACCGTGGTGGGGAGATACCGATTGGCTTCAATTGAAGAAATAGCCTGGCGGGTAATATCCGCACGAGCCGCCAACTCTCCCTGCGAGAGGCCTCTAGCGGTACGGACTTCCTTGAGTCGATTTAGAAAAGTAGAAGGGACTCTTGAGACCGAGCTTTGACGAGACATGCTGAATCAAATAGCAACTATACTTGCTTTTTGTCAACTATATATTCCTCAGTAACTCATAAATAAGACAATCATGAATCTAGAAAACTACTTGTCACCTGACATAATCATTACCAAAATATCATTGTTGACAATATAGCTCTACTTACTGTATTTAAATAATACTCAATCTCGATCGACTTACTGATAGTTAAATTGTGTGGGAGGAACCAATAGAGAAATGTCCCGAATAACCATCCTTCGCGCCGCCCTAACGTTCTCTCTTCTCATGGCCATAACTCCCTTTGCCCACTCATTCGACTGGGTGCCCACTGACGAGGAAATCAAGAAGTACCGCCAGAGCTGGAATCCCCTGTCACATGGACCGATACTTCTCCAGTCAGTCGATACACAGCCAAAAGGGCAACTGTCCGTCCGTGAATTCTTCTTTTCTCAAATCGGTGAGAGCAGCTTCGGGAACCAGCTTCGTTTTGCAACTGACAGCAAGAACGGCCCGGTGCACCTCTATCAAATCTCGCCATCCATCAATGCAGCCTACGGAATTAGCAATCACGTCGAGATGGGAGCTGCCCTATCGATGAACACCTTCTGGGCCAATCAGAATGGAACTCGCACATCGGACACGAGCTTCGGCGACGTCTCGCTTGTCATGAAGTACCGTCCCATCATCCAGGATCCGGACAGTTGGCGCCCCTCAATTACCCATTTTACTCAGATTGTCCTTCCCACCAGCCGATGGACCGGCGCAGAACGTCCACCCGGAGGATTCTCCCCGCTCGGCCGCCTCCCCAGCACGCGATTTGGAGAATACGGCATTACTCAGGGCATCATGACACGCAAGAACTTCGAACCCATCCGAATTAGTGCTGCCGTGTTCTATACCTACGCCTTGCCAGGAGAGAGCGGAGGAGGAACGACGTACTCAGGAGATATCATCAATACACGCCTCATCTTCGAGCATATCGTCGATCCGAAGAATGGGTTTGGATACAACATCGAACTCAGCACATTGCACGGCACGACCTGGCGCGCAGACGGGCACCAGATCAACTCCGGCCAATTGAAAGGCTTTTCGATCGTCGGCGTAGAACCCGCCCTGCAGTGGAACTTCTCACAGAACTGGATGGTCGCAGCAGGGTGTTTGTTCACCGTCGCCGGACAAAATGCGATGAACGCAATTTACCCGAACGTCTCCGTGTTCTGGTTCTGGGATAAGAGCGGAAAGATCGTGATGCGCTAGCGACGAGACCGACACTGATCTAGCAGTGCCCTGTGTGCTGTGGTACCGTACGCCATGTCATCCGCACCTCCCGGCTTCATCGCGCGCCTTTCCATCGGCAAGAAACTCGCCGTTGCGTTCGGACTGATCCTGCTGCTCCTCATCGGCAGCTTCTCCGCGACGCTCGTCTATCTATCCCGCGTGAACAGCTACGTGGATCGACACCAGCGCATCACGATTCCCGGTGTCGTTACCGCCTCGGAGATGCTCCGCAACGTCGGCGAAATCGAAACCCGCATGCATCATGTGCGGGAACATCTTTCCGGTACGGACCGCACCGCCGGCTTTGAGGCGATTGCCGGAATCGAACGACGTACTCTGGCGGCCCTCGATACCTATCAAGCGACCCACGCCGCCCGCACCCATCCGATCCTCTACGGCATGCTTGAACAACATGGCCGGATCGACCTGGCCGAGCAGGAAAACCAGGCGATCGTCGCCATCGCCGATGGATTAACCTCGCTGCGCGCACAGCGGGAAGATCTGGCGGCAACGCTCGACCCAAAACTCGCCGAACCGACCGCCACAGAAGCCACCTACGAACAAGCTGCTGCGCGCACACAGGATGCCCTTGCGTCCTTGATCGAAGTGCACCGAAAAATCGACATGGAAATGAAGATCGAGGGCGACAGATTGGTCGATCAAGCCAGGACCATGGTAGTCGGCATTCTCGGTGTGCTCGGGCTCCTGATCCTGACGATCTATGCGATCATGAAACGCCAGGTGGCCAACCCGCTCAGACGTCTGGCAGCCACCGCCGATCGTGTCGCTCATCATGACCTTGCCGCGCAATTCGAGCCCTGGCCCAGCCGGGACGAAGTCGGCGCCCTCGCCGGTTCGCTCACCACCATGCTCACAAGTTTGCGGGATCACAGTACCGCGCTCATGCGAAAAACCAAAGAACTGGAAGCCTTCACTTATTCGATCGCCCACGACCTCAAAGGGCCCCTGCGCGAAATCGAAGGATTCTCTTCTCTGCTCGAAAAGCAGTTTGCCGATTCGCATGACGCACAGCTCCAGCATCACATCGGCATCATCCGCAGCTCTGCCCTCCGCCTCACCCACATGATTGACGCCCTGTTGAAGTACTCGCGCCTGGAACAACAGGACCTTCCCCGCCTTCGCTTCAACGTCATGGAGATGATCTCCAGCCTGCTGGTCGATCGGCAGCAGCTCCTGACGGGAACCAAAGCGAAGATCACGGTCAACCTGCCGTATTCAGACCTGTACGGCGAACCGGTCAGTGTGCGCCAGGCCATCACGAATCTCCTGGACAACGCGCTGAAGTTTTCCCGCCACACCGCGGCGCCGGCCATCGCCATCGGGGGGCAACAATCAACGACAGAACACATTCTTTGGATTCGCGACAACGGCATCGGATTCGACGCCGGCCAGGCCGACAAAATTTTCGGCCTCTTCGAGCGACTTCACAGTCCCGGCGAATATGAAGGCACCGGCGTCGGCCTCGCCATCGTCAAACTGGTACTGGAAAAGCACGGCGGACGAGTCTGGGCGGAATCCACCGTCGGTCAAGGCAGCACCTTCTTCATTGCCTTTCCCAACCAGGTGCACTGATGCGCACACTCATCATCGACGACGAAGAGTACGTCCGCATGGTGCTCGAGCAAGCCCTGCGTGAAGAAGGCTGCCGGGTCACGGCCGTGAAACAGGGGCAGGCCGGCATCGACGCCTTGCAAGCCGCACCTTTCGATTGTGTGATTACGGATCTGCGGATGCCCGGCATGGACGGGCGGGCGGTGCTGAAGTGGATCGCCGAACATCAGCCCGATGTCGACGTACTCATGCTGACCGGTCACGGCGACGTGAAAGATGCGGTCGATGCGATCAAACACGGCGCCTGGGATTTCCTCGTAAAAGAGACCCCCTTTGATGCCGGCGTAGTGAAAGCGGCGTTGAGCAAGCTCAAAACCGTCCGCGCGTTAAGAAAAGAGAATGTGGCTGCCCGCCATGGCGGCTTCACTCGTGACGTGATCGTGGAAGGCCCCAGCAAAGCCTGGCGCATCCTCAAAACTCAGATCGCGCAGGTCGCGCCTTCCAACGCGCCAGTACTCATTCAGGGGGAGACCGGTTCTGGAAAGGAAGTCGCCGCCCGGCTGCTCCATGATTTCAGCCGGCGAGCTACAGGTCCATTTCTCGCCATCAATTGCGGCGCGATCAGCCGCGAGTTACTTGAAAGCGAACTGTTCGGCCATGAAAAAGGCGCCTTCACCGGCGCCACCGGAACCAAGATCGGCCTGATCGCCGCCGCAGAAGGAGGCACGCTCTTTCTCGATGAACTCGGCGAGATGCCGGGCCCGATGCAGGTCAGTCTTCTTCGCTTTCTCGATCGCAACGAGTATCGCCCGGTCGGTAGTACCCGAACCCTTCAAGCGGACGTGCGTATCGTCGGAGCCACGAATCAGGACATTCAGGAACTCGTCCATCAAGGCCGCTTCCGCGACGACCTCCTCTATCGCATCAATACGGTGACGCTCCGCGTACCGCCGTTACGTGAACGGACCGAGGATCTGCCTGCGCTGATCGACCACATTCTTCAGACGCTTCGGATCCCCGGAGCCACCAAACGAACCGTTGCCAAAGACGCGTTGCAGCGTCTGGCCACCTATGCCTGGCCTGGCAACGTGCGTGAGCTGAGGAATGTGATCGAACGGATGATCTTGATGAGCACTGGAACCGGACCCATCACCCACGCTGAGGTCGAGCATGTGCTGCCGAAGTCCACAAGCGCTCCCCAAACAGACGATCCCGCAGAACTGACGCTGGATGACATCGAACGGCGACATATCCTGCGCGTGCTCGACGCAAGCGGAGGCAATAAAACATCCGCCGCCAAGACCTTGGACATCGATTACAAAACGCTGCTGGCCAAACTGAAGAAGTTCGCCATCGACAAATAGCTTGCTTCCCAACCACCTCCTGCTCCCCTCGTCTCGATAACTCCGCTCACCAATCATAGGCAGACCACTCGCTGAGCCTGGACTGAGCACCAAGCCAAAACATCAATTCCCTTGGCAACCAGCCGATCGTTTCTTATGATGCCAGAGAGTTTTGGAGAACCGATGCCGCAGCCCAACGCACAGCCTAAACGCATCATTGAGCTGCGAAAACACCAACGCATTATCACGCCGTCCAGCGCTCTCTTTTCATTTAAGCAACTTGTCGTTCCAGCCCAACTCCTGGATGATATCGAGGGTGAAGGCGCCCTGATCGATCTCTCACTCGGAGGATGCCGTCTCCTCAGCGAGACCCCGCTCGCCCTTGGCCTGGAATACCACTTGATTCTGCAAATCTCAGTTGAGCGCCCTCCCATTCCGGTCGAAGCCGCGGTCGTTCGCTGGATTGAAGACAATACCTACGGTCTCAAGTTTACCTCGATCGACACTCACGACGAATCTCAGCTCAGGGATCTCCTCATCGAGATCCGCCGGCCTACGAACTAAGGCAGACGCTCGCCCGACACTGCGGCACGCTCCCACGTTTACGACCAGACACCATCACCCTCTCCCTGACAATTGACGGCAAATCATCCTGCGTCACAGGCTTCCACCTGCGTATTCATTCTGACTCCTATCGATCCAGATCGACAATCGCCCCCTGGCTGATAGAGAATGGCTCCATCCTCTCGTCTCACAGCCCTATGGGCAAGGAGCCTCGCCTATGAACCGGTCGGACATCTCAGGGGAACAGCGGGCACAAGAACAGTTCGGCACCACCAACCGAGCCGCCGCGTTTCAAGCAAATCAAGTCCTAGATCATTTGAATGGTCCGATGCAGCAGTTCATCGCACGGCAGGAGATGGCCTTCATTGCCACGGCCAGCGCCAGTGGCGCCTGTGACTGCTCCTTTCGTGCCGGCACCAGGGGATTCGTTGCCGTGCTGGACGAGAAGACGCTCGTCTATCCGGAATATCGGGGCAACGGCGTGCTGGCCAGTGTGGGCAACATCATGGAGAACCCCCACATCGGCATGATCTTTCTCGATTACTATCTGACCACGATGGGCCTCCACGTCAACGGTAAAGCGCACATACTGACTCCGGGCGAGATGGAAGGCATGCCGCATCTCCCTGCGGGCATTCTCGAGTCCATGCAAATTAAAGGCGGCCGACGCCCGGAAGCCTGGATCCTGGTGAACGTCGAGGAAGCCTATGTCCATTGTTCCAAGCACGTGCCGCTCATGAAGCGCTTGGATAAGCACATCGCCTGGGGGAGTGACGACGAATTCGTCAAAGGGGGAGATTACTTCAGGGTGAAGAAAGAACCGAGGGGCTGACCAGGCGATTTGAACGGCTCTGGCTCGACTCGCTACGGGCAGACCGTAACAGCATTGACTTCACTGAGCGAGGATTGGATATCACTCAAAATCTGGCTCCGACTGTCGTCGAACGACAAATATCCCATAAAGCTGTGGCCGCCGGAGTACAAAGGTATGAACGACGTAAGAATGTTCGTCCCCCAGTTGGTATTCGCATCTAGGGTAGAAGGCAACAGTACGTCAATCGCTCCGATCAGCAGATCCCCGGTCGATGTCTGATACCGGCCATTTCCCTTCACTAAGGTATCCGGCGTAGCCACCCCGACGATCTTCAGCGCCCCAGCAGCAGGAGCCGGTGCCGGCGATGGTCCCACCGCCGCATCATACGCAGCATTGGCATAAAGATTCCCCTGAGAATGCGGCACGACAACCACGCGTCGACACAACGGCGGTGTCATCTGTGCTCGATAGGCTGCCGCGTGACGCTGCACCGCCGCCTGATCAATCTGGTTCGCCTGTGTCATGGGCCCCTGCAACAGCGACACCATCGTCGGACCAAGTGAGGCGAATGTCTCCAGCTTCCGCCACATATCGGACGGGTTAACACCCAACCGCTGCTGTCCGGCCTCCGTGAAATCTTTGACTGTTCCTGACGTGGGGTTATAGTTTAGGAAGAAGAGATAACAAGTGGATTGAATGGCTGCTGGCATCGCAGGCAATCGAGTCAAGAACTCCAACTCCAGCTTCCCGCCGTTCAGTCTCGCTTCATCGAGCGTCGTGGTTACGCCATTCACATAGTAGATAGACGTGCGTGGAGCGGCTCCATTCTGGCAAGCAGACTGAGGCGCAAATTGCCCCCAACTCGGCGTTGTCCACAACACCAACGCCGCCAACAGACTCAGCTTCAGAGACACTCCATTCATATGCATGCTCCCACCCATTGATCAGCCGGGAGTAATGGAAGGCTCTCCGACGTAGCCTGACTGTCTGCTTTCAGATAGGCTTCGGATCGTGGGTTGGTATCCAACATTCTCGCGCGCAATTCGACAAAAACGGGATGAAAATCCGTCGGACGACGAGCCATCAGGCATTCCAGCGCGCGAAATCGCTCGGTCACGTGCGTAATAGACTTAGCCGCATCATCCGCATCCAGAATAGACGACTGTGCCGCCTTGGCATACTGCCGCAAGGCCTTATTGATATCGATATTGGCAGGAACCGGATAGGTCGTGTCGATATAGGACTCGACATCGTCGCGCACCCCGTCATTGTTGGCATCGGTCCCCGCCAACGACGATGCCGCCGCAGCAGGTGGTGAAGCGGCTCTATGAATTGACGAGGGATCGAGATCCGATTGTGGCAACTGATGTCGGACAACATCAGATGTGGGCCGCACAGTATTTCAAGTTGGCAAAGCCAAATCGATGGTTGACCTCGGGCGGGCTTGGCACGATGGGGTTCGGATTTCCTGCCGCAATGGGGGCTCAAGCCGCGTTCCGGAACCGACTGGTCTTGTGTATTGCGGGAGACGGCAGCATTCAGATGAATATGCAGGAAATGGCCACGGCGATCGTGAGTAAGTTGCCGGTGAAGATCATCATCTTGAACAATGGCTTTCACGGCATGGTCCGCCAATGGCAGGATCTATTCTACGAAGGGCGCTACGCGTCGAGCGATCTTGGCACGACGCCGGATTTCGTGAAACTGGCGGAAGCCTATGGTGCGGTGGGATTGCGGGTCAAGAAAGTCGGCGATCTCGATGCCGTCCTGAAAGAAGCGATGGCGACCGATAAACCTGTCATCGTGGATGTGCCGACCTATCCCTATGAGAATTGTTATCCGATGATCCCGGCTGGAGGCTGCAACCACGAGATGCTCCTGGAAGATCCACCGGAGTTGAAGAAGAAGCAAGCTGGTGCTGGAAAGGTGACGCCGGAGGATAAAGATACGGTCCT
>NEWQ02000013.1:165649-244634 GCA_002869855.2 Nitrospira sp. CG24D | reverse complement strand
ACCTGTGGCCTCTTCCGTGTGAAGGAAGCGCTCTACCACTGAGCCAATCGCCCATGCGGGCCAAGTCTAACACGGAGCAATTCGTGGGTTCAATTGCAAGGATAGAGAATGATGCGAGCCTTTGGCATATGGTTAGCGTCGGCCGCCTTGACTTACCCGAAACTCGGTTTCTAGAATGCGTCCTTCCCATTTTCCCTGAGAGGAGTATGTGTGGGCACGAGAGATGACATCGTCATCATAGGGGGTGGTCTGGCCGGATCCGAAGCAGCCTGGCAGGCGGCTAACCGGGGCGCAAAGGTGACGCTCTATGAGATGCGTCCCAAGGAGATGACGAAAGCGCATAAGACCGGCGGCTTGGCTGAGTTGGTCTGCTCCAACTCACTCGGGTCAGCTGATCCCTTGAACGCCCCCGGCATTCTCAAAGAAGAAATGCGGCGGCTGGGGTCGTTGATTATTGCCTCGGCCGAGCAGGCCAGAGTTCCGGCTGGCTCGGCGCTTGCCGTCGATCGTGATCAATTTTCCCTCAAAATTACTCAAGCGCTGGAAAGCCATCCGAACGTCCGCATCCTGCATGAGGAGATTACCGAGATCCCGACAGATTGCCTCTGCATCATTGCCACAGGTCCCTTGACGTCGGACAAACTGTCGGCGGCAATCCGCGCCGTGACGCAATCACACCATTTGTATTTCTTCGATGCCATCTCTCCGATTATCGACGCGGAGTCGATCAATATGGATATCGTCTTCGCCGCCTCGCGTTACGACAAGGGGGGCGCCGACTACCTGAACTGTCCGATGGACGACGCGCAATACAACGCGTTTTACGATGCGCTGATGGCGGCCGAAAAAGTGCAGCCGAAAGAATTTGAGAAGACGCCCTATTTTGAAGCCTGCATCCCCATTGAAGTCATGGCGGAACGGGGCCGGCAAACCATGCTCTTCGGCCCCCTTAAACCGGTCGGGCTGGAAGATCCCCGAACCGGGAAAAGACCGACCGCCGTCATTCAGCTCCGGACCGAAAACGTGCATCGGACCTGCTACAACATGGTCGGCTTTCAGACGAAGCTCACCTACCCGGAACAGAAGCGCGTGTTTCGCATGATCCCCGGCCTGGAGCAGGCAGAGTTTCTCCGCTACGGCAGTCTCCATCGGAATACCTTTATCAATTCTCCCCAGTTGCTCTTGAACACGTTGCAGTTCAAATCGCGCGGCACCTTATTCTTTGCCGGCCAATTGGTCGGCGTGGAAGGCTATACCGAATCCGCCGCCATGGGAGGGTTTGCAGGTATCAATGCGGCGCGAGCCCTCGCCGGACTGCCCTTGGTCACGCCGCCTGCCACCACGGCCCACGGGTGCCTGGTCGGCCATGTAGCCTCATCCGACCCGAAACATTTCCAGCCGATGAATACGAATTACGGCCTCTTCCCGCCTCTCGCCCAACCGACCAGGGACAAAGAAAAGAAACGGCAACTCATTGCCCAGCGGGCCCGTGAGGATTTTGAGAGATGGATGACGCAATCCGCGCTTTCATGACCTTTCTCGCTGTCGAGCGTCAGGCATCGCCGGAAACCATCCGCAATTACCATTCAGATCTCCGACAGCTGACGGCCTTTCTCACTCAAGCCCAGCCGACGCCCCAAACCCAACGCTCGCTCCCGATCAGCGATATAACCACGGAGTCCTTGCGCGCCTATTTACACTGGCTTGACCGCAAGGGAGAAAAAGCCTCTTCACTCGCGCGCAAGCTCGCCTGCCTAAGAAGCTTCTACCGATTCCATGTCCGCGAAGGGACGGTCGCAAAGAATCCGGCCGCGGACATCAGAAGCCCGAAGCTCCCCAAGAATCTGCCGCGGGTCCTGACGAAAGACGATGCGAATGGCTTGATGGAGTTTCCTGAAGGGGATACCGCGTTGCCACTGCGAGACCGGGCCATCCTGGAAACGCTCTATTCCACCGGCGCACGCGTCAGTGAAGCCGTCGGGCTGAATCTCGGTGATCTCAACCAATCCGACGGGCTCGTCCACCTTCGCGGGAAAGGCCGGAAGGAGCGAATTGTTCCGATCGGCGATGTCGCGCTCCAGGCGATACAGACCTATCGCGCCTCGTTGAAGCAGGCGACCGCGGATAATCGACCTGCGACGCCCCTGTTTCTCAACCACCGGGGTGGCCGTTTGACCGCGCGCAGCGTCGCCCGTCTCGTCTCCCGCTACTCCAGCCGCCTGGCAGGCGGCGCGATCAGTCCCCATGCGCTCCGCCACTCCTATGCGACCCACCTCCTCGACGAAGGCGCGGACCTTCGTTCTATTCAAGAAATGTTAGGACACGCCTCGCTCAGCACCACGCAGAAATATACGCACCTGGCGACCGACCAGCTGTTGGCCGTTTATGACCGCGCTCACCCTCGGGCGAAAGCCGGAAAGACCCCTCCGAACAGAAAAGACCGTCCCGCAAGATGAGCAGCGGCTCAACCGCTATCAATTCAGTCCGATATGACACCCACATGGTGCGGGCACCCCTGCCACTTCAAGCACAACGGGATTGTGTTTCTGGATGAAATTGATATAGTCACGGCCCGCAAGCCGGTGCGCGCCGCGCTAAGGGAGCGGAACGTGGTCCAGGATATTCTCGGAGAACTAGGAGCTGCCCATGAATCGACTGATTAAGAAAGCCAATGTCCTCATTGAGGCGCTCCCCTACATCCGCACCTTCCGGGGCAAAACGGTGGTCATTAAGTACGGCGGTCATGCCATGACCGAGACGGCACTGAAGGAGCGGTTCGCGGAAGACATCGTCCTGCTTAAATACGTCGGCCTCAATCCGGTCATCGTGCATGGCGGTGGCCCGCAGATCGACAAGATGTTGACCAGACTCGGCATCGAAGCCAAGTTCCGCCACGGCGTCCGGATCACCGACGAAGCCACCATGGAGATCGTAGAGATGGTCCTGGCCGGCAAGATCAATATGGAAATCGTGGAACTCCTGAATCGCCATGGAGGAAGGTCCGTGGGCCTGAGTGGAAAAGACGGCGGGCTGCTTATGGCGCATCCGCTTACCGCCAAATCATGGGCAAAGAGTATAGGCAAGGCTTTGGAAGGTGATGACGAGGGTGACTTCGGGCTGGTCGGCGAAGTGCAGTCCGTCGATCCCAGCCTCGTCCTGAAGCTCCAACAGGACCACTACATTCCGGTCATCGCGCCGATCGGGACAGACAAGGAAGGCAACACCTACAACATCAACGCCGACCTCGTGGCCGGCGCCATTGCCGCCTCGCTCCATGCGGAAAAGCTCGTGATGATGACCGACGTCAAGGGAATCCGCGATGCCAACAGCCGTCACCTCTCGACGGTCTCACGGAAAGACGTGCAGCGGATGGTGAAGAAGGGTGTGATCGGCGAAGGCATGTTACCGAAAGTGCACGCCTGCCTCGACGCGCTGGCCGGAGGAACCGGAAAAGCTCACATTATCGACGGGCGTATTCCCCATGCCCTCCTGCTCGAAATTTTCACCCGCAAAGGCATCGGCACCGAGATTGTGTCGTAACCCCTTCCGGGCACAAGAGCCAATCGCGTGACTGACGAATTCACGACCCATCTCGCTGCGCTGGTCCGCGAGCGCCATCCCGACACCTCACCAGTCGCGTTGAGGGAGACGGCATCCTACCTGTCTCAACAGTTCACCCGTTCCAGCCTTGCCGTCACCATCCACCGATTCGAGGCCTTGGGACAGACTTACGACAACGTGATCGGAACCAAGCCGGCAGAAAACGGCACTGCTGCTGCACCGCTGATTCTCGCCGCCCACTACGATACGGTATCAGGGTCGCCCGGGGCCGATGACAATGCCAGCAGCCTCACAGTGCTTCTCGAAGTCGCCCGACGACTCAAGCAGCGCGCCCTTACGCGACCGGTCCAATTCATTGCTTTCTGCCTCGAAGAAGAGAACTTGTTGGGCAGCCGCGCCTATGTGACCCATCTAACCAAGACCGCCCAGTCCGTCTATGGAGCGATCGTCCTTGAATGTGTCGGGTATGCCAGCGAGCAGGACGGCTCGCAACGAACACCCCCCGGTATTCCCGTCGCCGTACCTTCTGTCGGAAACTTTCTCGCCCTGATCGGCAACCAGACATCGGCCTCGCTGACAGCGGCATTATCACAAGCCATGGCTCCCCTGATCTCCATCGTCCCCCTGACCGTGCCGGGCAATGGGGAACAACTCCCTGATACCAGACGGAGCGACCATACGGCCTTTTGGGAACAAGGCTTCCCGGCCGTGATGGTGACCGATACCGCCAACTTCAGAAATCCGCACTATCATCGATCGACCGATACGGTCGACACACTCAACCTGAAATTCCTCGCATCCGTGGCTGATGCCGTCACGAATGCGGTGCTGGCGGTCGCCGCCATGCCGGAAAGACCATGATGCCCAAACCACTCAGCCGGTCGACACGAACTGCCATCTCCCAGCTCTTTGGCCATTTGGACTATAAAAAACTCGGCCCGGTCTATTGCTACGAAGGTGGTGATGAGTTCTGGCAGGCCAAGCAAAAACCCTGTGAACGACTCGGAAGCCGGATTGCCCGGGCGCTGGCCGATCGTCTCGTTCCGCATGGACGGAGCCTCTATGTGGGAGCCGGCGTCGCGGAACTCCCCCCGCTCTTCATGGAGGCCCTTGACCTCCAACGGGAAGTCGAGCCGTACAATCTTCGCCGAACCGAGGTCACTGCCATCAATCAAGCCTGTCGATCACTGCCGGTTCACTTTCAGAGTCGTGATGCGGTGAAGGCCAAGGGACACTTCGATCATCTCTGGATGGTGAGCGTGCTCAATGATCCGGAGCGATTCCCTCACCTGGCACCGTTGTCATATGGAACTGCCGATCCGGTGACATTCGACCCGCGTCAATTTGAACAGCAGCGCCGCATCGTGCGTTCGATCGTCGATCGCGTCATGCCGAAACTGAGCCTGCCGGGGTTGGTGACCACCTCAACAGAAGAAGTGGTGTGGATCGCCGACTGGTGCCATCGCAAGAATATCCCGTACCTCGTTGAACGAGAGCAATTTCCGACCCCCCTGGTGGGAGATCCGGTCTGCTTTATGAAAATTGGAGTGGCAGCAGCGAGAACTCGAACCGCACGACGAACTAGATCTTAAATCCGGTTCGCTTCGACGAGTCCTTGAGATACTGGCTGGAATACTTCATGTAGTTTGCGGCCGACTCTTTGATCCAGGCGAGTTCGGCATCCGAGACCCCACGCCGCACCCGGCCTGGCGAGCCGAGGATGACACTCTTCGGCGGAACCACCGTCCCTTCCACCACCAACGCGCCGGCGCCCACGACCGAGTCCTCTCCGATCACGGCGCCGTCCATGACGATCGCACCCATCCCCACCAGCACCCGATCCTTGATCGTACAGCCGTGCAGCACCACGCTATGTCCGATGGTCACCTCGTTCCCGATGATCAAGGGATGGGTATCGTGCGTCACGTGCAGCATGCAGAGATCCTGCACATTCGTCCGGTTTCCGATGCGGATATGATTGACGTCGCCCCGGATCACGGCATTGAACCAGACGCTGCAATCCTCCCCCATCACCACATCGCCGATGACGACAGCGGTGTCTTCGATGAAGCAGGAGTCTGGAACGGTGGGCTTGAGGCCTTGGAATGTTCGGATCACGGACCGCACTGTAGGCGAAGCATGTCCTGGATTTCAAGACCGCGACGCGTTGACAGCCTTTTCAACCCTCCCGTAGACTGCCAGCCATGTCTACACCCCTGATCCAGCTCGACCGCAAAAAAACCGCCAAGAAGGCCGCCCATGCGAAAGCAGCTGTTGCCCCCGGAAAAACCACCGTCGGTTTTGTCAATCTGGGCTGCTCAAAAAACCAGGTGGACTCGGAGCTCATGCTGGGCACGCTCGTTCACGACGGTTTCCAACTGACCGATAACCCCAAGAAAGCTGAAGTCGTCATCATCAATACCTGCGGCTTTATCGAAGAAGCCAAGCAGGAGTCGATCAATACCATTCTCGAGCACGGCAAATTGAAAAAAAAGGGCGCCTGCCGGGTCCTCATTGCCGCAGGCTGTCTGGCTCAGCGCTATCAAGGCGACCTGCTGAAAGAGCTGCCGGAATTGGACGGCGTGGTGGGCACCGGCGAATTCGGGAAGATCGCGGAGATCTGCCGCAACCTCCTCACTCCCACCAAACGCCAGCAACGACTGTGGATCAGCGAACCGCCGTATCTCTACGACGCGGACTCCCCGCGCCTACGACTCGGCAAACCGCATAGCGCCTATGTAAAGATCGCCGAAGGGTGCAACCGGAATTGCGCCTTCTGCGCCATTCCCATCATGCGCGGGAAACAACGGAGCCGATCGATCGAATCCATTGTGGCCGAAGCGGAGCGCCTCGCCGGCGAAGGCGTGAAAGAGCTCAACCTCATTTCCCAGGATACGATCAACTACGGCGTGGACCTGGGTATGCGCGGCGGTCTCACCTCGCTGCTTCGCGCGCTGGTGAAGGTTCCTGATATTCGATGGATCAGGCCGTTCTATCTTTACCCCCAACAAGTCACCGATGACCTGCTCGACCTCTATGCAGGCGAGGAAAAGATTACCAAGTACATAGACATGCCGCTCCAGCACATCAACGACCGGATGCTGAAGCGCATGCACCGCCTGGGCAATCGAGCCGCCATCGAGAAACTCGTAGACCGCATTCGCACCCGCATTCCCGGCCTGACGTTCCGGACCGCCTTCATCGTGGGATTCCCCGGTGAGACGGAGAAGGCGTATCAGGAACTCAAATCCTACGTGGCAGAGTCCGGCTTCGACCGCGTGGCCGCATTTCTCTACTCGGACGAGGAAGATACGACGGCGGTGTCGCTGGACGACAAGATTGAGCGCAGCGTGATGGAGGAACGACGGAACGAGTTGCTCGCCATCCAGGAAGGGATTGCCTCCGGGCGCGGGCAGGACCACATCGGTTCGGTCATGGAAGTACTCGTCGAGGGACCATCGGAAGAAACTCCATTGCTGCTGGAAGGGCGCCACGAAGGCCTCGCGCCAGAAATCGACGGGGTCGTCTATATCAACGACGGCTCGGCTAATCCGGGAGATCTCGTCAAGGTCGAGATCACGGATGCAGCCACCTACGATCTCGTCGGCCACATCGTCTCTTAGCCACTCACTACACCCCAATTGCGATCTGCTACACTCGCTGAACATTGACGAAAGGGGCGCATCCGCTATGGCAGCCAATCGTAAAGACTCCGTGGTGATTCTGATTCACTGCAAAGACCGAAAGGGCATTGTCGCCCGCGTGTCCGGGTTCATTCACGACTTCGGCGGCAACATTCTCGACTCGGATCACCATACCGATGAAGAAACGAACGACTTCCTGATGCGGATGGAGTTTGCCACGGAGGGCTTGCAGATGCCTCCCGGCGAGATCTCCGCCGCCTTCGCCCCCATCGCCAAAATATTTGAGATGCGCTACGAGGTGCATCACTCCAGCCATCGCACGCGCGTCGGCATGCTCGTCTCGAAACAAGATCACTGTTTGGCGGACCTCCTCCAACGGCACCGCCGGGACGAGTTACGCATCGATGTTCCGGTCATCATTTCCAATCATGACACCTGCGCGGAGTGGGCCCACCTATTCAAGATCCCTTTTGCGGTCTTACCGGTAACCAAAGAAACCAAGCCCCAGCAAGAACAACAAGTCATCTCAGCGTTGAAATCTCATCGAGCGGAACTGGTGGTCATGGCTCGCTATATGCAAATTCTGAGCGCCGACTTCCTCGCTCAAATCGGCTGCCCAGTGATCAACATTCATCACTCGTTTCTTCCTGCGTTCATCGGCGCGAATCCCTATCGGCAGGCCTACGAGCGGGGCGTGAAGATCATCGGCGCGACGGCCCACTATGCGACGCAAGATCTCGACGAAGGACCGATTATCGAGCAGGACGTCATTCGGGTCGGCCATCGGGATACGGTCGATGACCTGGTGAGGAAGGGGCGTGACCTGGAAGAGATTGTCCTGGCCCGCGCCGTGCGGCGGCATATCGAACATCGTGTGTTGGTATATGGCAGAAAGACGGTCGTCTTCGACTGACAGGATGCTGAAAAAATCCTCGGCGGGGGATGAGGCAGGCGCCCCATCCCCCGATCTCTCACCTACACTTTCGCTGTCAGAAATAACGCATTGCCATGGCGATTGATCAGGATCAGGACGTTGTCACCCTTCTTGATCGCTGATGAGGCCTTCTCGAACTCCTTGACCGACTTGACCGGCTGGCGGTTGATCTCACGAATGACATCACCCGTCATCAAACCGGCCTTCTCGGCGCCGCTCTCGGGCTCGACGCCCGTCACGACCACTCCCTGCGCCTTACCCTCGATACCCAATTCCTTCGCGGTCTCCCGATCCAGGTCCTGGACTGCCACTCCGGCAAAGGCGTAGTCCGCTTCACCGGCTTCGGCTTTCGCAACCTTCGTCGTATCCATTTGTTCCCCGATCGTCACCGTGAGGTCTTTCTCATGGCCATCACGGATCACCTTGACCGGCACCTTCATCCCGACCACCGTCCTTGTTACCAGGCGCTGGAGAGCCACCGCATCCTCAACGGGTGTCCCTTGATACGCAGTGATTACATCGCCCTGTTTAAGACCAGCCTGGCCGGCCGGCCCCTCTTCCTTCACGTCACTAACGAGGGCACCCTTCGCATGCTTAATCCCGAACGACTTGGCGAGATCCTGACTCAGGTCCTGAATCCCGACACCCAGGTATCCACGCACGACCTTCCCGCTCTTGATCAGGCTTTCATAGATCGGCTTGCCCATGCTGGTCGGTACGGCAAACCCCACGCCCTGATACCCGCCGGTCTGTGAGAAGATCGCCGTATTGATCCCAACTAATTCTCCGCGCGTATTGACCAAAGCGCCTCCTGAGTTTCCGGGATTGATGGCGGCATCCGTCTGAATGAAGTCTTCGTACTGCGTGATGCCCATCCGACCACGACCCAGCGCGCTCACGATGCCGAGCGTCACGGTCGAATTCAGCCCGAACGGGTTCCCGACCGCCAAGACATATTCCCCGACCTGCAGCTTGGTGGCATCGCCCCACACAACCGTCGGCAGATCCTTTCCATCGATCTTCACCACCGCCAAATCCGTCTTGGGATCGGTTCCGACAATCGTGCCCTTGAAGTCACGTTTATCGGGTAATGTGACCGTGACTTCCTGCGCGCCTTCGATCACATGGTTATTGGTCAGGACATAGCCATCCGGAGAGACGATCACCCCGGAGCCCTGGCCGCCACCACGATGGCCACCAGGCTCTCCCGGACCTTGTGGCCCACGGAATCCACGCGGGCCTCCAGGCCCGCCAAAAAACTCTTCCATCCGATCGCGTAATTCATCGGGGATCTTCCGCCCATCGGAGACTTTCTCGCCCATGACCGTCGTAATGTTGACCACGGCCGGTGTGACCGCCCTGGCCACCTCCGTAAACCCATTCGCCGCAGGGGCAACCGGCAGCGCTACGGCCGTGGGTTGGATTCCATTGGAGGCGTGAGAAGAGGGCAAGGATTGACCGCCCCAGATCAGCACCGCTCCCACCGTGGCGATGGCAAGACTCGCAACGACCCCATTCTGAACCAACTTCTTCATGGTTTCCTCCTCGTGACAATGATGCCGGTGAACGAATCTTTCTCGTATTGATGTACGAGTGACCGTACCAGCCGGTGATGAGAAGGGGATTAGGAGCGAATTAGAAGTCGTTAAGCGGAAGGCGCTGCCAGGGGAATCGTGACCGTAAACGTCGACCCGACACCCGGCTCACTCGTCACATCGATACGACCCTTGTGGGACTCGGCAATCCAGGTGCAAATCGCGAGTCCCAGTCCTGTCCCCTTCTTCGTATGGGCCCGGGCACCATCGGTACGGAAGAAGCGGTGGAAGATGCGGGACAGATCATCGGGCGCTATGCCGATCCCTTGATCTGTGACCGACAGGCGCGCGCGCGATCCTTCCGTGACGAGCGAGATCTCGACCTTCCCGTTGGGATGAGAATACTTGATCGCATTCTCCACCAGATTCAATAGCAACTCTCGCAGCCGGAGTTCGTCACCTTGGACGACGGCCGGCTGCACCGTGCCAAGCGTGACAGCGATGTTGCGATCCTGTCCGAGCAGCGTCGCTTGCCGGTGGATGTCTTCGACGAGTGATTCCAGGCCGACCGACAGCGTCTCCATTCTCACCTCTCCCATGTCGGCGCGGGAAAGGAAGAGCAGCTCATCGACGATGCGCGTCATGCGATCGATTTCTTCTAAATTGCTTTCGAGCACGGATTGGTAGTCACCTAACGGGCGGGGGCGCCGGAGCACCAATTCGGTCTCTCCCTTCATGACGGTCAACGGAGTCCGGAGTTCATGGGAGGCATCGCTGGTAAATTGACGAATCTGCCGGAACGACGCATCGAGCCGGCCGATCATGTCGTTGAACATACTGGCCAGGCGCCCAATCTCGTCGGGAGAGGTCGAGACCGTCAACCGCTGGCTGAGATCTCCGGCGGCGATGCGCTGAGCCGCCAGCGTGATCGCGTCGACCGGACGCAGCGCACGGCCGGCCAGAAACCATCCGCTGGCCAGCGACACCGCCAGCGCAATCGGCATCGTCACCAGCAACACCAGCAGCAGCCGGCGCAGCGTGTCTTCGATCGATTCCATCGACGTCCCGACTTGCACAATATAGAGCAAGGTTCCGCGATACATGATCGGCACGGAAACCAGTCGGAGCGGCGGTTCCTTCGGATACTTTGCCGATTCAAAAATGGATTTCCCGCTGAACGTCGTTTCGAGCGCCGTGCGGCTGAGCGGGACTTCATGCTGCTTGATATTGGGAGAACGGAGCGTGATCGTTCCGGAAGGGCTGAAGATCTGGAAGAACTTGTCGATCCGGGCGAGTTCGGGAAACTGCGAGAGCAATTCCTCTTCGTCGATGAGCGGGAGAAACCCCCGCTCTTCCAGCGACCGGACCGCCGTGTTAGCGGTCTCTTCTAACGATTGATCCACCGCATCGCGAAGACTCCGCGCGGTCACATTGTACAAGACAACGGAGAACACGATAAGGACGAGGGCCAGCGTGCTCCCGTACCAGAGCGTGAGCCGGAGTCGCAGTGGCATCAGTCGACTTTCAGCATATAGCCGCTGCCACGGATCGTATGGATGAGTTTCTTCGACCGGCCCCGGTCGATCTTGTTGCGGAGATAATTGACGTAGACGTCGATGACATTGGTGAAGGTGTCGAAGTCCTGGTTCCAGACGTGTTCCGAAATCATGGGCCTCGTCAGCACCCGTCCGGTATGCCGCATGAGATATTCCAGCAGCGCATATTCTTTCAGCGTGAGTTCAATGCGCTGCCCGCCGCGCGCGACCTCGCGGGTCGCCGGATTCAGCACCAAATCATCGATTTGGAGAATACCGGGGCTCTCGGTCGCCCCCCGGCGCAACAATGCCCGGACACGGGCCAGCAATTCGTCGATGGCAAACGGCTTGGTGAGATAATCGTCGGCACCGGCGTCGAGGCCTTTCACCCGTTGATCTACCTGGGACTGCGCCGTCAGAATCATCACCGGTGTTTGAATCCGTTCGCGCCGCACGGCTTTGAGAATATCCATCCCCGACATCGACGGCAACATGAGATCCACGACGATCAGATCGTAATTGGTCGCCAGCGCCATCTCGAGCCCCTTGGCCCCGTCCTCACAGAGATCGACGGCATAACTTTCTTCCTCAAGCGCGCGCTTGATGAAACAGCCGACTTTCGTTTCGTCTTCGACAACGAGCACACGCATACGCACCCCTCATTCAGACGGATTATAACAAACCTACGGGTGATGTTCTCGGCTAGATGTCGTGTAGGCGATAGGGACCGCCCTCGCCCAGGGAAGGGCTCCAATCGACTACTTGGGCGTGAAACGAGTCACCGTCACGGGAGCGTAAGACACCTGCACCCCGTCGGGCGCCCAGTGAACGATGGTATGCCGCAACCAGGCCTCATCGTTGCGCGTGGGGAAATCCGAACGGTAGTGTGCGCCGCGGCTTTCCTCTCGCGCGAGGGCCCCCACGACAATGGTTTCCGCAAGTTCAACCAAACATTGCAGCTCCAGCGCCTGGATCAGGTCGGTGTTGAAGACTTGCCCTTTGTCCTGCACCGTGACCGCCGCCGCGCGTTGCTGGAGCTCACGCACCTTGCTTCCGGCCGCCGTCATCGACTCCTTTGTCCGGAAGATGCCGAGGTTCGTACTCAACGTGGCCCCCAGTTCCTGCCGCACCTGCCAGGCACGCTCTTCCCCGCTCTGAGAAAGCAGCCGCTCGACTCTGGCTTGCTCTTCAGCGAGATGATGCGGCGCAGGCGTCTCATGCCCCGCGGTTCCGGCATACTCACCGGCTTTCGCTCCGGCCCGTCGTCCAAAGACAATTGTTTCCAACAGCGAATTGCCGCCGAGGCGATTCGCCCCATGGACGCTGACGCAGGCACATTCCCCTGCCGCAAAGAGGCCGGGTATGGCCGTCTCACCCCATTGGTTGGCTCTGACTCCGCCCATCTGATAGTGCGCGCCGGGCCGGATAGGAATCGGCGTTTCAACCGGATCGAGCCCGGCAAACTCCATCGCAATCTGCCGGATTTGCGGGAGCCGTTCCATAATCTTGTCCCGCCCGAGATGCCGGAGATCCAGCAGCACGCACCCATCCACACCCCGACCTTCAAGAATTTCCTGACCAATCGCCAGGGAGACGGTTGAGCGGGTCGCCAGCTCCATTTGCTCCGGCGCATACCGCTTCAAAAATCGCTCCCCCAGTGTGTTGAGCAGATAGCCGCCCTCACCCCGCGCCCCTTCCGTAATCAGAATACCCGTGTCTTTCAATGTGGTCGGATGAAACTGGACAAACTCCATGTCCATGAGCGGCGCCCCGGCGCGATAGGCTAAGGCCATCCCGTCTCCGGTATTGATCACGGCATTCGTGCTGGTCAGAAAGACCCGCCCGCTGCCGCCTGTCGCAAGGATAACCGCCTTGGCTTGAATCAGCCGTAAACCGCCATGAACAATGTCCCAGGCAATCACACCCCGGCAGACACCTGCTTCGACCACGAGCGCGGTGACATACCATTCTTCATAGACAATGGTGCGCCGTTTGAGAATTTGCTCATAGAGCGCATGCAGCAGCGCATGGCCGGTGCGATCGGCCGCATAGCACGTGCGCGGGAATCCGGCTCCGCCAAACGGTCGCTGGGCGATGCGACCGTGGGCATCACGACTGAAGATCACGCCCATTCGCTCCAGCTCAAGGATGTCCTCCGGGGCCTCCCGACACATCACCTCAATGGCATCCTGATCACCAAGATACAGCCCCCCCTTCGCTGTATCGAACGCATGGGCTTCCCAGGAATCATTCTCGCCGAGCGCGGCGTTGATCCCGCCTTGCGCCGCCACCGAGTGGCTGCGAACCGGATGGACTTTTGAGATCAGCGCCACATCCAGATTCCCCGGCGCGGCAAGAGCCGCTCGCATGCCTGCCAGACCGGCCCCGACGATCAGAATGTCATGCAGATAGGTTCGTTGAGCTGTCATCACACCCCGTGGGAATGGAAGAAATCTTCCCTAACCCTTGTACTTACAGAACTATCCATCTACATGGCAAGCGGCGGTGACGCCAGGCCGCGGGATATTGGAAATGAGACCGCGCCATGGTACTCTCCTCAGGCTCATTAGCCATTCACGAACCACCTGATTACGAGCGGATCGAACGAACATGCCTCAACCTGATTTTCTGCAATCGACCGATCTCTTTCAACAGCGACATATCGGCCCGTCAGACGACGACATCCGCGACATGCTAGCCGTAGCCGGCATGCCCTCGCTGGAACATCTCTGCGATGTCACGGTTCCCCAGGATATCCAGCTGCGAAAGCCGTTGGATCTGTCTCCGCAACGGGGAGAGCAGGCCGTGCTGGCTGAGCTCAAGCAGATTGCAGCCAAAAACCGTGTCTTCCGCTCACTCATCGGCATGGGCTATTACCATTGCATCACCCCCGGCGTGATCCAGCGGAACATTCTGGAAAACCCTGGCTGGTACACCCAATACACGCCCTATCAGGCCGAAATCGCCCAAGGCCGCCTTGAAGCGCTGGTGAACTTTCAAACGATGGTCGGGGATCTGACCGGATTGCCCCTGGCCAATGCGTCATTGCTGGACGAGGCGACCGCCGCCGCAGAAGCCATGGCCATGTGCTTGGCCATCGCTCGATCCCGGGGCGAGGAGCGGAAAGAATTTTTTGTCTCGCAGGACTGCCATCCGCAGACCCTCGCGGTACTTCAAACACGCGCTGAACCCTTAGGTATCACCATTCGCTCAGGCCCCAATGCGTCGATCAAGTTCTCGGATAAGACTTTGTGCGGGTTGTTGCTCCAATACCCGACGAGCGACGGCTACGTCGGGGACGTCAGTGGCCTGGTCGCTCGCGCTCATGAGGCGGGGATACTCGTGGTAGTCGCCACAGACCTGCTGGCCTTGACGCTGTTGCGCTCCCCGGGAGAGTTCGGCGCCGACATTGCCGTGGGCTCCAGCCAGCGATTCGGGATCCCTATGGGATTCGGTGGCCCGCATGCCGCGTTCTTAACCACCAAGGAAGAGTTCAAACGCCAGATGCCCGGCCGTATCGTCGGGGTCTCGAAAGATACCGCCGGCAATACGGCCTACCGGTTATCCCTCCAGACACGCGAGCAACACATCCGACGGGAAAAAGCGACGAGCAACATTTGCACGGCCCAGGTGCTCTTGGCAATCATGGCCAGCATGTACGCGGTGTATCACGGGCCAGAGGGCTTGCGCCGCATCGCGCAACGCGTGCACGGATTGACACTGATGCTCGCCGAGGGTTTGCGCCGGCTCGGCTTTGACGTGGGCCCGGAATTGTTCTTTGATACGCTGCGCGTCCGCGCGCCCAAAAACCAGGTCGATCTGATCCGCATCAGAGCGAACGAGCGGCAGATCAATCTCCGGACCCATGAAGACGGATCCCTGGGGCTCTCACTGGATGAAGCCAGCACCGAGCACGAAATCGGGACGCTCCTGGAGCTCTTCGTCGGCCATGACCGCCTGCCCTTCCAGGTCATCGACCTCGCCGGCACTATTGAGACCGACTATCCCAATCCGTTGGCACGGACCAGTTCCTATCTCACCCATGAGATTTTCAATCGGTATCATTCCGAGCATGAGATGTTGCGCTACCTGCATCGGCTCCAGGGGAAGGATCTGTCGCTGACGCACTCGATGATTCCGCTGGGCTCCTGCACCATGAAGTTGAACGCGACAGCGGAGATGCTCCCGGTTACCTGGCCGGAATTTGCCCATCTCCATCCGTTCGCTCCAGCCGAGCAGACGCAGGGCTATCAGGAACTGTTCCGTCAGCTGGAATCCTGGCTGGCCGAGATTACGGGATTTGCTGCCATCTCGCTCCAGCCCAACGCCGGCTCCCAGGGTGAATATGCGGGGCTGATGGTGATTCGCGCGTACCACCGTGGGCAGGGCGCACCCCATCGGGATGTGTGCCTGATCCCTGTGTCGGCCCACGGCACCAACCCCGCGAGTGCGGCGATGGCCGGAATGACGGTCGTCGTCGTCGCCTGCGACAAGCAGGGAAATGTGGATCTGACCGACCTGGAAGCGAAAGCCGTACAATACCGCGACCAGCTGTCGGCCTTGATGCTGACCTACCCCTCAACGCATGGGGTCTTCGAAGCGGACGTGCGCCGGATCTGCCAGATCGTCCATACCCATGGCGGCCAAGTCTACATGGACGGTGCCAACATGAATGCACAGGTCGGGCTCTGCCGGCCGGGCGACATCGGCGCCGACGTCTGCCATCTGAATTTGCACAAAACGTTTTGCATCCCGCACGGCGGAGGCGGCCCTGGCATGGGGCCCATTGGCGTCGCCAGGCATCTCGCACCCTATCTCCCGGGTCACCCTGTGACAGGGCTAGGAACCCGCGAGTCGATCGGTCCCGTGTCCGCAGCTCCGTACGGAAGCGCGAGCATTCTCCCCATCTCCTGGGTATACATCGCCCTCATGGGCCGCGACGGTCTCAAGAAGGCCACGCAAGTCGCCATCCTCAACGCCAACTACATGGCCAAACGGCTGGAGAAGTACTACTCCATCGTCTATACGGGAACGACGGGGCATGTCGCGCATGAATTCATCCTCGATCTGCGCCCCTTTAAAGAAACCTCCGGCGTTGAAGCCATGGATATCGCCAAACGTCTCATGGATTACGGCTTCCATGCGCCAACCGTGTCGTTTCCGGTCGTCGGCACTTTGATGATTGAACCGACAGAGAGTGAAGGGAAAGCTGAATTAGACCGGTTCTGTGAAGCGATGATCGCCATTCGCGCGGAGATCCAAGCGATCGCCGACGAGCATCAACCCCGCACCAATAATGTGCTCAAGAATGCACCGCACACGGCGACCACCGTCACTGCCACGGACTGGAATCGTCCCTATACGAGGGAGCAGGCGGCATTCCCGACTCCATCTGTCAGAGCCAACAAGTTCTGGCCGGCAGTCAGCCGCATCGATGAAGCCTACGGGGATCGCCATTTGATCTGCACCTGTCCTCCGATGGACAGCTACCACCCCTGATCCGTGGCATTGGTTTTGTATCTTCATCTGTACCTACAAACGGAATGATCGTCACGACCGCCGCTCGCACAGCCCTGGCTGCTCTGTGTTGTTTTATACTGGGGGTACCAGGCAGTTGGGCACAATCCCCGCAGACCCGAACAACCACCGTCGACATGCAAGCCGGGCAGAGCTATCGCGCCGGCACTCGCGTTCGGGTGCCAAACGGCGTCGCCTCTTTTCTTATTCCAACAGGATGGCGCGGCGAACAGCTGGACAACCTGGCCGCCGTGCTCCTGGTCTCAGAAAAAGAAGCGGGTTTTGTCCTCGCTTTCGCGATTCTCAACCAGACAGAAGAGGAGCTTTTTGCCTTACTCGGAGAACCGCAGCCCATTACCGACACACTGGTGTTTGAACCAACCGGCAAAGTGACGCGTCATGGAAAGAAACTGACCGCAACCTACGTGGCAGGCTCGTTAACTGGTCGAGGCATGGCGATCATAGGACCAGATTTGCAGGGAATTCTTTTTCTTCACGGTAGGCCGCAGCAAGAACCACAGCCAAGCCGCTCTCTTTTCGACGAACTGGCTGATGAGGTACGATTTATCCCGACCAAAGACAGCTTACCGTCTCCGTAAGAGTGTCCTCACTGCGAACGACATAACGGATCTGTCACTCCCGGACATCTGGACCAACTGCCTCCACCGGACGCCCCTTCGATTGTACAAAACTGTCGCTTGCCGCTCCCCTTCTTTTGGGTCATTGTGCGATCGACCTCGCTTCGGCGATAAAGGTTCTTCACCACAGGGAGACGTTGAAACCATCATGCCTCAAATATTGAACTTCAGTGAGCATGCCAACGATGAAGAAGTCAGCTACCTCACCACGCTGTTGCTCTATCACCTCGTCGAGCGATGCGGTGGGCAGATCCGCTTCACCGTGAACGACGTGAATCAAGTCCGCGAAAACCTTTCCACCAAAATGGTTCAAATTCAACTCGGCGACGAGGTCAAACTTCGTATCATCGACCGCGTGCCGGAGTTGCAGTAAGCACCGGGTTCGGCACCTCCCTCCCTATAGCTTTCCTGCGATGCCTCCGAAGGGACCATGACGACCGGGAGCTGACTACGGTAGACTACAGTTCGTATGCTGCAAATCTCCTCCCACGTCCTTATTCCCGATTCCGAGATTCAACTCCACGCGATGCGTTCGCAAGGGGCTGGCGGGCAGAACGTCAATAAGGTCTCGACCGCGATTCATCTGCAATTCGACATCAACGCGTCGTCTTTGCCTCCGTTTTATAAACAGGAGATGATCAAGCTCAAAGACCACCGTATCTCGCAGGATGGAATCATTACGATCAAAGCGCAGCAGCATCGGACGCAGGAACGGAATCGGGCGGATGCACTGGAGCGACTCTGTCTCTTAATTCAGAGTGTGGCAATCCCGCGCAAGAAACGACGAGCCACGAAGCCGACGAAGGGTTCTCAGACCAGGCGGATCGAAAGTAAAAAGAAGCAGGGTCGGCTGAAGGCGCTGAGAAACACGATTGAGTAAGCTACATCTACGGGAACACCAGAAGCTAGCGATACCTCATAGGATGTTCAAAAAGGCCGTTCAGCAAGGCCGCAGCGAGTGAAGGACCGGGGAGGTACATACCAAGCTTCGCTTGATCCGCTCGCTTCGATCATCTGCGAGCGGAGAGGCCCCTTGCCTCAAGTAATATTCTCCGGACGTTGAGGGTCTGAACGATGCGAGAACGCCGCTGGCGGCCTTTTTCAACATCCGTCAGTCTGCTGATGCCAGTGATCCCAGAATGTTATATCCGCCGTCCACATAGATCACCTCGCCGGTAATGCCTCGCCCCAATGAACTGACGAGAAACAACGCGGTGTCGCCGACTTCGCCTTGCTCGGTTGCACGGCGCAGGGGGGCAAACTCTTTATGGTGATCGACCATTTTGCTGATACCGGATACTCCGCGGGCCGCCAATGTCTTGATCGGCCCGGCAGAAATCGCATTCACGCGAATGTTCTTAGGACCGAGGTCGTTCGCCAAATAGCGGACGGTGGCTTCCAGCGCTGCCTTGGCCACGCCCATAACATTGTAGTGCGGCACGACACGTTCTGCGCCGAGATAGGTCAATGTCACGACGGACCCGCCATTGGTCATAAGCGGCAACGCGGCGCGGGTGACGGCAACGAGTGAATAGGCGCTGACGTCCAAGGCCGTCGCGAAACCCTGACGTGTGGTGTTCACGAATTGCCCTGTGAGTTCCTCGCGCGGGGCGAAGGCAATCGAATGGACGAGAAAATCGAGCGTGCCGACTTCATTGCCCACGTTCTGCATCATGGTCGCAATCTGCGCATCATCGCCGGCGTCACAGGGAAACGCCTTCGCGCCAGGCATGGTCGCGACGAGTTCCTCAACATTCTCCCGCAGCCGCTCGTTCTGGTAATTGAACATGAGTGTGGCGCCTTGGCTGGCGGCAGACTGGGCGATGGCCCAGGCAATGCTGTGCTTGTTGGCGACGCCGATGATGAGCCCTTTTTTGCCGCTCAATAACATAATTGTGGGTACTCCTTGCTCTTGACGAAAAAACGACCGCTGCGCAGCACGCCTGAACCTCGTCACGCCACCACTGATCACGATTGATATGTGACGATTGCCGAAGCCGTGCAAACGAAGGCTGAAGATAGCACGATTTGCGGAGCGGTTCTAGAAGGGAGGACGGAGAGCGGGCGGATTAGTTTCCTTTGTTTCCGACGGCATGGAGCTGCGCGACCACTCTGGAAGCTTCGGGAATAAAGTCGTCGAGTTGTTGCGCTTTCGCCAGTGTCAACGCTTCTGTTGCGAGCGTCACGGCATCCTGATGGCGGCCTCGCTTACAATAGCTCTTTGCCAGGCTGATCCGCGCGTTGACGGCTTCCGGCACCTCGTGAATGACATGCCGAAGCAGCTGTTCACCTTTCTCCGGATCACCGCCCAGCATGGAGGGAAGTCGTACCAGCAGCGTTCCCCTGGCAGAGAGGGCATCGAGATGATCGGGCTTGAGTTCGAGGGCCCGATTGAGTTCCTTCATCATGCGTCGAAACCCAAACACGGAAGAGAGGCTCATCTCGCCATCGATGCGCATCAATTCCCCGAGATTGCAGAACAAGGCGAAGTGGGCATCGGCAGACTGCTCGTCAGCCGCAACGGCTTGCTCCCCCAAGGACTGCCCCTTCTCGTAAAGAGCCGATCGAGTAGCTCGGTCCGGCGCAATCCGCCCGTCGTGGCAGGCTTGCAGGGCTCCGGCAATGAGGTCCTGGGTGGTCGGCTGGGCCTCACCGGAAGTCGTGCTCCCAATCCAAAATGCAATTGATGCGAAGATGACAAGACCGACTCGCTGCATGACTCCTCCTAGAGCGGGAAGCAAAATCGTCGATTTTTATACAGCACGGCCGGTGCCAGGGATAAGCGAGAAAAAGGATTTGAACCTCTTTTATTTTACCATTCGGCTCCGTCTAACTCCAGACGTCCCGTGGCAGGGAAAAAGCAGGCTGCGGTGAAAATGCAATAGCGAGAGGTGAGACAAACTCTATCGCGACGTGATGACGAGGGTGCCGTTCTCAACGCGGATCGATTGGATCTGTGGAGGGAGTTGGAATTTCTCATGATTCTGCGGCGACTCAAACAGCTGCGCGACCACATGGCCGAGCGTGGCTTGCGGAATCGGCAAGGCCCCGAGCTTCCCAGCCGTGGGGGTCAGACGCACATATCCATCGCGGGTCTCCAATGTCCCATCGAGCTGAAGGGAAATGTCTTTCCCGTAGATGTGAAACAGGGCGTAGGCTTTGAGTTGATTGCCGGCTAGATTCATTCGAACGTCTTTCAGTGCGGACTGCACCTCTTCAACTGTTGCCGCACTCCCGGGAGGAACTGAGAGCCCGGCCTGCTGCGCGTGATGGGCTGACGCAATCGCAAGATTGTCGCGCATCCATTGATTAAGCTCGGCCTCGCTCAGCGCAATGTTGGCCGCGCGATTGGTCTGGATCGACTGTTGAAGCATGGCCATCTTCTCGGCGACTCGGTCGGCAGCCTGGGGATCCGATTGTATCGGCAAGGCCGGGGCTTGCCGGAGAATTGCGAGCAGCATCCCGAGGGTCATCGCCAGGGAGATCCACGGAAGTACCCGGAACAGCCGACCTATCCTATTGCGTTGGGGAGAGACGATTTCGACTGGATCGCTGATCTCCGTGGAATTCTGCACTGGTAACGCTGGGATCTTGTATTTCGCGAAAACAATTCCACACCGGAGACATTCAAGATCTCCCTGCTGATCGGCTCCGCACTTCGGACAGGTCCTGATGGGATGCGGTTTGAGAAGCGATGCGGCATTCATGCCTCGACTGTAGTCGAGGCTGATTATCCTGACAAATAAAACGACAAAATCCTACATGTCAGGAATCGCTGATTGGCCGGCAAGGGATTGAAGCGCACGAAACGCGGCGAGCATGTCTTCATAACAGTAGTGGGCATTGCGACCGCTGGGGTTCGGCAAGAGAAAGATTGGAACCCCGGCAATGTCGCTGCTGGTAGGGCCCAAAGGAATCCGCGTCGGTAAGGAAAGTTCTGCCCCGTACATGATGCGATAGATCGTGATGCCTAGCAGCGCCACAATGCGTGGCTGATACCGCCGTACTTTTCTCGTCAGGGCCGTCATACCTCCACGGTATTCCTGAGGCGAAAGACTCTCGATCCCGCGGCTTGGGCGGCCGACGATATTCGTCAGTCCAAGTCCCCACTCAGGTAGTCGTTCATCTTCCTGGTACGTCAAGGGCTCTGTCACCAACCGAGACTCATAGAGCAGCTTCCAGAAGCGATTGGAAGGGCCGGCGAAATGATGTCCCATCTGAGCAGACCGCAGACCAGGATTGATCCCGACAAAAAGGACTCTCACGCCTGGTTGAATACGGTCAGGAAGTCTTGCTCCTTCGCCCATGTTACCCCCTATCTTGATTGAGGCAGTTTAGTGGGGACTCAGCCAATCTGCCACAGGAATGAGAAGGAATTCACCTTCATTGCTGGATTAGAGCAGTCCTGCAACTATCAGAATTCATTGATAAACAGTGCGTTATTGACATTCGGCATGCGGCTTGCTCAACACTTGGGCAGTGCCCGATTAGCGGCACGGATCTCAACAACCATTCTGGAGGGATTTACTATGAAGAGCATGTTGATGGCAGTCATGGCAGTGGCAGTGGCCGTTTCGTTCAGCGCCCCTTCCTTCGCCGGCGAAGAGAAGAAGGATAAGAAGGATGAGAAGAAGGGTGGCCACGTGATGGTCTATGGCGAAGAGAAGAAAGACAAGAAAGACGAGAAGAAGGGCGGCCACGTGGTGTTCGGCGAAGAGAAGAAGAAGGACGAGAAGAAGGACAAGTAACTTCCGTCCATTTGGCGAGGCTAGCTGGCTTGGGAGGTTTCCCGCTTCACGCGGGAGACCTCTCGGGCGGTTCCCCTACCGCATCGACTCCCTGATATAGACCGCCTGCAATCCCACAATCGTCTTGGCATCCCGGATCGTCCCGTCCTCAATTTTTCTGATCGCGTCGGCCAGCGGCATTTCAATCACATCCAGCACTTCATCCCGATCGAGCTGTTGCCTTCCCTGCGTGAGCCCCGTCGCTTTATAGACGTGAATCACTTCGTCGGCAAAGCCAGGGGCTGTGAAAATACTGGAGAGTAGCGAGAACGTCGCCGCCCGATAGCCGATCTCTTCTTCCAGCTCTCGCGCCGCACAGCTCAGCGGATCTTCACCAGGATTGAGCTTGCCCGCAGGAATCTCATAAATGAATCCGCCAGCTGCGTGGCGGAACTGACGGATCAGCACCACCGTACCATCCTCTTTCATCGGAACGACGGCCGCCGCGCCAGGATGGCGAATCGTTTCCAGATCGACCGTCACGCCATTCGGCAGGGTGACCGTATCGATGTTCAGCGTGACCACCCGGCCTTTGTAGATATGCTTTGTCACGGCCTGTCCGTTACGTGCTCTTGGGCTTCCGATAGAACGGCGTTTTCACAATCTGCGCGGGCACGGCTTTCCCTCGAATATCAATCGTGATCCGCGTGCCGATGGCCGACAGTGCAAATGGCACATATCCCAGACCAATCCCCTTCTGAAGGATCGGCGAAAGGTTTCCGCTCGACACCTCGCCGATGGGTTGAGACGAACTGGCATCGAGGATCTTGCACCCGTGTCGCGGTACCGCCTTTTCCAACAACTCGAATCCAACAAACCGCTTGGCTGGCCCGCCGTCCTTCTGCGCGAGCAGCTTCGCACGCCCGGCGAAATCCCCCTTCTCGACGCTCACCGTCCACTCGACGGCCGCTTCGATCGGAGTGGTCGTTTCATCGATGTCGTTGCCGTAGAGGAGATAACCCATTTCCAGACGCAACAGGTCGCGCGAGCCCAATCCTGCCGGCTTCAGTCCTTTCGAGTCTCCAGCTTCAACGATTCGCTCCCACAAAACGCCAATACGGTCAGCTGAGGCATACAATTCATACCCAAGTTCACCGGTATAACCGGTCCGTGCGATGAGAGTCGGGATCGACGCCAGCGTCGCCTCGCAGCTGTGGTGAAGCTTCAGTGTCGTCACCGCCGTGCCACCCAAGGCGATCATAATGTCTTTGGAAATCGGCCCCTGGAGAGCGATTTGGGCCATCTGGTCCGAATGGTCTTCCAGGACGACGTTCGCGTCACGCGGGTGGGCTTGTAGCCAGGTCAGCACCTTGCCGCGATTCGACGCATTGACACAGAGCAGATAATCCGCTGGCTTCAACCGGTAGACAAAGATGTCGTCCTTGATTCCACCCTCGTTATTGCACACCATGGAATAGTGCGCCTGACCGACCGCCAGCTTCGCCACGTCATTCGTCGTGACCGCTTGGAGAAACGCCAGTGCGCCGGATCCTGATACCATCAGCCGGCCCATATGGCTCACGTCGAAGAGCCCGGCCTTGCTACGGACGGTATGGTACTCGTCCAGTACGCCTGAATACTGGATGGGCATCTCCCAGCCGGCAAAATCGACCAGCTTAGCCCCGGCAGTTCGATGTTGCGCAATGAGTGGCGTCTGTTTCATCGGATTGATCCGTTTACTGCACTCCAAGTAATTCGACATCGAACACGAGCGTGGCATGAGGAGGAATGAGCCCACCGGCTCCACGCGCCCCGTAGCCGAGGTTCGAGGGGATCGTTAGCTTGCGCTTCCCGCCGATTTTCATCCCTTGCACACCCTCATCCCAACCCTTGATCACCTGGCCGACACCGAGCTTGAAAGAGAAGGGCTGGCCACGGTCCACTGAACTATCGAATTTTTTACCATTGGTCAGCCAGCCGGTGTAATGAACGGAGACCGTCTGCCCCGCCTTCGCGGTGTCACCGGTTCCTACAACTTGATCGATGTACTGCAAACCGGATGACGTCGTAATCTCTTTCCCTTCCGATGCCGATGACTCGCTCCCGCTCATGCTGCCTCCTACTCCCATAGATGGACTACACATCACGACGATTGCGCCGAACACGATGCCGCGATACAGATTATTCATTACGCCCCTGCCTTGGATGACGGTTGAGCAAACAGCGCCATGCTGGCGGTGTACCCGTGAAGAAAGTTGCGCCCGCCGACCGGGCCGATCTCGCCTTGTGCAAAAAATCCGGCAACCGGAATCTGCCCCAAGCGCTCCATCAGCACGCCCGAATCATGATGCGGCCGCCCGAACAGCCCCTGACCGCGCCCGCAGCAGCTGAACACGAGGGCCCCGAGCGGCGCGTTCGGGTGCCTTGAGCGATCGGCCGCCAGCAACAAATGCAGATCTTCGCTCGCCGACTTGGCATCGCGAAGATGAAATTGGACCGTCTGTCCTTCCTGCACGACATCGCCGATGGCCACCGCACCGGTCGTTTGGTCGGCACCGACCAGATTGCGCACGAGAAAATCGCCCCGTTCAAAACGGTTGCGATGCTCATCGATCACAATACCGACATGGAGTGCCCTGTGCGCCCGGCGCCGATCGTCCCCTCCGAGTGACTCGAAAACGGTTTGAAGTCGCGTCAATGCCGGCGTTCCGCCCATCTCGTGCACGAGATTGTGCTCCGCCTTCGTGACCACATATCGCTCGCCGATCGGACGGCACCCTTGTGAGATGACCGGTCGCACCTCAATCGGCCCGCTGATCCGAACCCCCACCAACCCGCTCTCAAAGGTTTGGCGGCCGAGAAACAGCCGATTCTCACCGGCATCCTGCCCGCCGCCGGCCAATCCTCCGATCGCCGCCGCCCCCGGATAGCGTTCTTCCAAAAGACTCAGGACGTCCTGCATCGGAGTGGAGAACGGATCTGCGAGGAGGAGAAACGTGCCCTCTTGCCCGTCGGATTCAGGCCAGCCCGGCAACGAAAATTGATCCTGTGTTTGCGAGAATGAGAGTCGGACGGGCGTGAGGGTGACACCGGGAAGGCTCGCCGTCCACAGCGTGACGGCGGGAGATGTTTCCAGCTCTTCCGCCCCGGCAATGACCCCTTCGCCGCTACAGCCGAGCGAGACTCTGGCCCCCAGCACATCGGTCATCGTCTCGGCGAGCAAGTCGGCACGAGACACATGGTGAGAGGAAAAGAACACGAACGCAAGATCGGGCGTGACGCCGCCCAATTTGGCGCGCACCTCATCGACCAAATCACGAGCTGCGGCTTCCGTATCAGGATTGCGGGACACCGCGGATACGAATTGGAACGTCGCGGCCTGGATGGGGGATGTCGGAGACAAGCTGGGCATGGAGGTCGTCGTACCGTTACACGCCGGGATTCATGCGTTCGGATCGGTCGCTCGCGAGTTTTTTATAATACCGCCAGAGATACGAGTGATAGTCGTCGAGCTGCGCCAGCAAGTAATGCAATTCCGTGGGATCTTCCGTCTCCAGCGCGCGCGTCATCCGCGTCTTGAGAAACTCGGCAAAGGCCTCCGTCTTCTCCACGGCCGTCAGAAGACGCAATCCACCGCCAATCTGATATTCATTCATCGAAGCGCACTCCTAGGATCCGCAGTTCGATGGCAGGATAACGAGCCACCAGCGAGAATTGCAAGCGCACAGTTTCATCCTAACTAGCCTGGACTGGGAAGTGCGGAAGTTGGATCACGCTCGCCTGGATCCATTCAACCTTTTAAAGCGCGCGGAAAGCCGTCTGCTATCCTTGATCTCAAATATCAGGGTCTTGATCCGGAGGCCAAGGCCTTGAGCCGATCCAGATTGATGGCCTCCATACGATGATCGTCGCGGCCAACCACGGTCGTTGCCATGGTGAGCGCGTTGAGGATCGCTTCTTCGGTCGCTTCGACCGTGGCGGCGATCATCGGATTCAGATGGGTGTCGGCCAGATGAGTCAGTGTATAGGTGGGTTCTTTGGGATAATGCGGAATCATGTTGGCGGTGGAGAAGGCGAGTATGAAATCGCCGCTGCCATGGCGCGCGGTCGAACCCGTGCGGGCGAGGCCAAGGGCGGCACGCTTGGCTAATCTCGTGAGCTGGCGACCGTCGAGCGGCGCATCGGTGGCGATGACGACAATGATTGAGCCCTCGCTCTGGCCAGGCGAGAGGGCTTCCGCTGCTGCTTTGGGCGCTTCATACAGTTTCCCGACCGGCACACCTCCCACGACGAGTTCCGGTCTCCGGCCGTGGTTCGCATTGACCAACACGCCAATCGTATAGCCGCCTTCTTTTTCAGGCACGGTGCGTGAGGCCGTTCCGATGCCCCCTTTAAATCCATACGAGACCATGCCGGTGCCGGCGCCGACGGTTCCTTCTTTGACCGGGCCACTGGTCGCGCCATCGAGCGCGGCGATGACATCCTGCTCAGACACGTGTCGGCCTTGAATGTCATTCAGTCGCCCGTCGTCACATTCGGCGACGACCGGCGTGAGCGTGTCGTCCTCGATGCCGATCGCCGGATATTGCTTGATCATCCAGCTCATCACGCCATTCGCCACCCGGGGCACATTGAGCGTGTTCGTCAACGCGATGGGATATTCCAGAAAGCCCGACTCCGACACCCAGGCCAGACCGGTCATCTCTCCCGTGCCGTTGAGAACAAACGAGCCGGCCGCTACCTTCTTATGCCACACATCATCGCGCGGAATGATAACTGTCACGCCCGTGCGCACCGGCCCTTGCCCAGGCTTCAGCGCCCCCTCCCCGGAGATGAGTGTTTGGTGCCCGACCTTGACGCCAGGCACATCCGTAATCGCGTTGTACAAACCCGGTGCATAGTTCCCGATGATGATTCCCATATTACGGATACGCTGTCGCGGCTCAGTCCCTTCCGCCGCACCGGCAATGGACCAGCTGCCCCATAAGGCAATGCAAACCGCAGCCACCAGCAGTGCGTACCTAGATCTCATGGCTCGATCCTCGATGCGGAATCGTCACGTCGATGGAGGAATGTTCACTCTTGATCGCTTCACCCAAGGACAAAGCCTGCTTTTCTTCACCATGGACGATAAAGACTTTGTTGGGAAGCGGATTGATGGCGCGGACATAGGCCAGGAGATCGTTGCGATCGGCATGGGCCGAGAGCCCGTTGAATTTGACGACTTGCGCCCTCCGTTTCGTGGGCACTCCGAAAATCGGGACCACGTCCCAGCCTTCGACGAGCTTGCGCCCCAGGGTGTGCTCGGCTTGAAAACCGACGAAGACAATGATGTTCGCCTCGTCTTCAATGGCATGCTTCAAGTGATGGAGTACCCGCCCGCCTTCACACATGCCTGAAGAAGAGATGATGATCATCGGCCCCTTCATCGCATTGAGCCGTTTGCTGTCGTCCGGCGACGAAACAAAGCGGATATAGCGCGACGCAAAGGGATCCCCGTCTTCCGTAAACGTGCGGTAGGTTTCTTCGTCGTAGCATTCCGGGTGCTGGCGAAACACCTCGGTGGCCCTGGATGCAAGCGGCGAATCGATATAGATGGGAATCGGGTCGATGCGATCTTCGGCGACCAGTTCTTTAATCCGCATCACGAGTTCCTGCGTTCGCCCGACGGCAAAGGCCGGCACGATAATCTTGCTCTTGTGCGCTTTCGCGTGGGCAATCAAATCCTGCGCCTTCTTCTTCATCTCCTCGCCCGCCTGCTCGTGCAACCGGTCGCCGTAGGTCGATTCGAGAATCAGCACGTCGCAGGGAGGCGGCGGCTCCGGGTCACGGAGGATCGGCATGTGCGATCGCCCCAGATCGCCGCTGAAAAGAACGGTCGTCGTATTGCCCCGGACGGTGTACTTCACGCGAACGGCGGCCGACCCAAGAATATGCCCGGCATCGTGAAACGTTGCCGTGACTCGCGGGGCGATCTTGATGCCATCGTGATAGCGCACACCGACAAAACGCCGGGTGATACCCTCCACATCGTCGGTATCGAATAAAGGCTGCACGCACTTCTTGCCCCTTCGCCGCTCTTTCTTATTCACATAGCGGCAGTCGCTCTCCTGAATCCTGGCCGCGTCCTGCAACATGATCGCGGTGAGATCCGCCGTCGCGCGCGTGAGATGGACTTTCCCGGAAAAGCGCTGCTGCATCAGCATCGGCAAGGCACCGGAATGATCGATATGGGCATGCGAGAGAAGCACGGTAGACAGCGACCTGGGATCGAATCCGAGTTCGCGATTCTGCACCGCCGCTTCTTCCCGTCGTCCCTGAAACATGCCGCAATCCAACAGCAGCCGGCAGCTGGACGTCTCGATCAGATGCCGGCTCCCCGTCACCGAACGGGCCGCACCATGAAAAGAGAGCTTCATATCTTCGGCCTCACAGCATGGTTGCGGGCAATCAGATCCCACGCTTCCTGCGCGGTCTCTGCATAGTGAAAGAGACCCAGGTCTTGAGGACCGATCAATCCTTGCTCGACGAGAAAGTCCCAATTGATCAAGCGCTCCCAGAATGCCCGACCGACCAGCACGACGCTGACTCCGGTCACTTTTCCTGTCTGGATAAGGGTCAGCGTTTCAAATAATTCGTCGAGCGTGCCGAACCCCCCGGGAAATGCGACCAGGGCTTTCGCGCGAATGAGAAAGTGCATCTTGCGGAGCGCAAAATATCGAAATTGGAAACACAGCTCCGGTGTGATGTAGGGATTCGGGCGCTGCTCGTGCGGTAGGGTAATGTTCAACCCGATGGACTTGGCCTGAACGTCTGACGCTCCACGATTGGCCGCTTCCATGATACCCGGTCCCCCACCGGTCACGATGACATAGTCGCATCGCCCGTCAATCTGGCAGGAACTGGATACTAACCGGGCAAATTCACGGGCCACATCGTAATACTTAGAGAGATCTCGTTGGCGTTTTGCGACGGCGACGTGGCGCTGGAGGACAGGATCGCTCGGATGTTGAGCCGCTGCTTGTTCGGCCGTGAGCAGAGCCGCCTCCGCTGCAACGGGCTCCTGTAATCGGGCGCTCCCGAATACCACGATCGTGGATTGAATCCCCAGCTCCCTCTGAATGAGTTCCGGCTTCAAGAGTTCAAGGCCTATGCGGACGGAGCGAAGCTCAGCTCGTTGAAGAAATTCAGTGTCCTTATCGGCGGGGATATAGGACGAGGAAGCGAGAATGGCGTCGGAGAGGGAATGATCTTCAGGAAATCCCGTACCCATAGTCGGCATTATAGTCGTAGGAGTCGGGGGCAGCAAATGGAGAAACGGTCATACTCGGGCAAGGGCTTAAAAAGGATACGGATTGAATCGAGGGCCGGAAAGCTGGCGGAGAAAGCTCTGATGTGTCACAACCCAATTCTGGTCACAAAGAAGTTCGAACGCATCAACCCCGAAACCGGTGCGGGAGATAATCAAGTCGGGGTCGACGGGAGACCAGGGCTTTACCAACCACCCAAAGTTTACCCGTGAATACTTCATGTCGAGGAAACGATAGGTCGCCACGACTCCAATGTAGGAGTCGGTAATGGAATCCGGCGCACCGAGCTTTCCGATAACATCGCCAAGAGTTGTTTTCCCTGGTTCGATGAATACCACATCATCCTGACTAATTGGCGTATTTAAAGTGATCCGAATGACATTACATCCAGCTGCGGTGATGCAGAGGATCACGATCAAGAGGCTACGGCAAGTCCAAAATTGACGAGTGGGCATATCAATCACCGAACGGCCAGAATCGAAACTCCAATCCATCCGTACGCTTGGAAGTAATAACGTCCTCGACCGTTCCTTCGCGATTCAGAATCACAAACAGATCATCGCTCTTAATAGAGAGGCGTGAAAAGTTGACAAGGATCAACAGGAGACTTCCCGCTTTAGCATCGTAACGGTAATACTGAAATACGTCTCGTCCGTTGACCTGCAGCAATCGATCAGGCGCACCAAGCGCTGCAAGAACCTCGGCTTTTGACGACGTGCCTTTCTTGATGGAGGCGATGGCATCGGCTCTGATTTCGTCGCCAAGGGTGCCTCGGCTGAAGGCACACCCTTGCGTGAGTATTAGGCCTAAGAGTGCGATTCCAAGAACGCGTCTTACTGACATATAGTACCTTCCTCCCTATGCTTCATCCGGACGATCTTTTAAACTGTGTGCGTGGCCGAGCACAAAATCAGTTTCAAATACGGAATAGGATGAGGGCTTGAGACCGACACGTCGATACACGTCTTGGGCGACGCTGTTTTCTGACTCCACATAGAGACGCACGCCGCAAACACCAGGATCGGCCTTCGCTCGCTCGATTACCGTCGCGTGCATTTTCCGAAAGACGCCCTTCCGCCGCCAGGCCGGGTCGACGTATACGCTTTGGATCCACCAAAATGCCGCATTGCGCCAGTCACTCCATTCATAAGTGATCATCAGTTGGCCTACAACCTGGTGCGTCAGTGGCTGTTCTGCTACCAGAAAAAATCCATGAATGGTGGAATTCAGCAGAGCCCGCGTCCCCCGTTGAAGGCGATCCGCCTCTAATCGCCGTCCTTCAGTTTCCAAGGCCATTGCTTGACTGAATGCGACGAGGTGTTCGATATCATCGAGACGGCCCAGCCTGATAGTCCATTCTTGTAGAATCGTCATAATTATCGTGGTGATGTGTGAGGGGGTTGTAACCAGCCAGTCGCTGGCTTGAATAGCCCTGCGGAGAATTCCATCTTCATGGCATCTTCGGCTGGCAAATTGAGGGCGGTTACCTCCCCTTCCGGGACAAAGGCGAGGTAACCGGTAAACGGATGGATGGCTGTCGGAACAAAGACCATTAAAAGCCGATCGATGGGCGAGACCTGAAGGACGGAGGGAGCTGTTCCCATAACAAATCCCAACGCCCAAAGTCCGTCCCGAGGGAAAGGAAATGCCACCACGGTGCTTTGACCGAATCTCGATCGAAAGTTCAAGATGTCGGTCATGCCCTTCATCGTCAGATAGATGCTGCGCACCAGAGGAATTTGATCCAACCGGCGCTCAAGGTACGCCACGATGCGTTGACCGACCAGGTGTGTCGTAAACGCGCCCACAGCGATGACGAGGATAATCATGGTGATGAGCCCGAGACCAGGGAGGCGAAGAGGGAAGCGGTCGCCGACCATTTTGGTAAGCAGCTCATCGAGGGTCCAGAATAGAGTGGTGAGGATGAGATATGTGGCCCAAGCCGGGACGAGGAGGAGGAGACCTGTAGCAAAGATCCGCCAGATATCTCGTAGCATGAAACTCCACCGGAATAATGATGGTAGCCAACTGTAGCTTGCAAGTGTAACAGAAACCACCGTGCCACAGAAGCACTCCGCGTTCTCTTGATCTCACTGCGTGCAGTGCACTATCCTAAAAGAACGTTTAAATGCCCAACGCCAGGTTGTGCGCTCGAAGAAGGGAAACCGTTATGGCTATTGACAAGGATCTGTTAGCAATTCTTTGCTGCCCTGAAACTAAACAGCCGGTCTCGCTGGCAGATGAGGGGCTCATTCAACGCGTCAACGAGGCGATTGGTCGTGGCGGGCTACAGAATAGAGGCAAGCAAGGGGTCACTCAACGAGTAGACGGCGGTCTCGTGCGCGCTGACGCGAAGGTCTTCTACCCCATTCGCGAGAATATTCCAGTGATGCTGATCGAGGAAGGGATTCCCCTCGAACAAATCGGATGAACTCGAGTCTCTTGCCGGAGTTGATCCAATCAGGTCATGTTGCAGTCTATTCAGCTTGTTGAACTCTCACCCAAGAGAATGTGTCCTCCTTTCCCTTCGCAGCCTTTCAAGCAGAAACAGTGTTAGCCACCCGATATCCCGAGATCGACGCTGTTGGTGTCGGTCTTGGATCCAGTTGAAGTCCCACAGTGCTGGCAGAGATATTCATAGAGATTGCCTGACGGCAAGACCAGCAGAAGCCGCTCTCGCGTGGGTGTGGCAATACGACAATGAGGGCAATACAAGAGCGACGCTTGAAACGCGCCGAATTGATCAGCCCTTTTCGGAGCATTGGTGCATGCGTTTTTCATTGGCATGCCGAAGGGCCGGGAGTCGCCCATTGGCCACTTAGATGGAACTGACATGGATTGATTTTATGCAAGGACGAGCCGAGGGTCAATGGATTCCGTCGGGCCCTTGATCGTTAGCCGGATGAACAGAAAGACGCAATTGCCCCTGCTAGTCACCGGCATCCTGTTCCAGATCAGATTCTTTGGCATGCACGCGTGACCAGAGGAAACGCACCACTTGCACAAGAACGTAGATGACCAGCCCGCTTAGGAGGCCATAGAGGCCGGCTCGACTCCATGGCCAGAGGTCTGGAGCGTGTAACACAAAGCCTAACGCAAGATGCCCCCCTGCCCCAAGGCAGAGGGCGAAAATAATCCACTCTCGAGCCAAGGCCATACGACGAGCCTGTTTAGAGGGGGGATGAAAGAGAACGTGACCGGACAGCACACGCCCCGCACAGTGATCTAGACAGATGTCTTGGCGGACTCGATCTCGGTCGCAGTGATGAGACTCGACAGGTAATCCGACACGAAATTCAAGGCCTCTTCCCTGCCATCGGCTCGGCGTCCTTTTTCACGCCTCTGCACCGACAATTCATGATCGAGATCGGATTTTACTTCTCCCAGCACACGCTGGAGCGACGACGGCGTCAGATTGGTGTCCATATCCTCGAGCTCCTGGCACCGATCGAGCACCCAGTTGAGACCTTCGATACGCCCGGCATAGTGCTCTTGCTCCGCTGTATCGATACGGGCCATCGCCGTCGCAAAGGTTTGGGCCTCATAAATGAGGTTGTAGAAGCTAGTGACGGCTCGCTGCAGGCTTGAGTTCATGATGCTCCTTCATCTGAAAAAGTTTAACCTCTCAATTATACATGAGAACCTGCTTGCGACAAGGAAAATTTTCAGGACGGCTAGGTAAAGAGAAGAGAATGAAATTCGTTCATAAAGCCGTAGTAGAGAGGGGCGAAATCTTTCAGGCTATCCGGACTGGTTTCTTTCAGCCGTTTGAAGAAAAAGACCTGAGCGCGCGGATCAAGCTGTTCAAGCAAATGGCTCAATTGTGCCATGGTGTAACTGCCAGCCGGGACACTGAGGATATAGTGAACGAGCCGTTCAACGAACTGCTGGCCAAGATACTCGGTGGCAACGTACTCTTGCGGGACTTTCCCCGATGCCAGAAGTTCATCGAATGGAACTGCTTGCGCGGCAAAGGGAACAGACGGTTTTAACTGATTAGGCACCCAAGATCCTCCATGATTATCGCGGAAACTAGGAAGGATCTTATGACTGTACGTGAGGCCTTGGAACCCGTCAAGTGTACAGATGGGCCAGTTACCTGGACAAAAGGCTGATATGGGATGGGCAGCGGGGTCAAAGAGTACTACTTCGGCTGTCCTCGCAGTGACTCCTCTAAATATGCGATGACCTAAGCAGGAAACAAATAGAGGTCATAGACTTCGCTCAAATAGGTGAGGGGCGGAGCCCCCGAAGGAACCCCGCCCCTCACTGAAGCGATCCTGACTTAGATTACAGCCAGGTTACGCGCTCGGCCGGCCGAATGTAGATCGGCTCTTCGACCTGAATACGCGCCACTTCCTTGCCCGACTTGTTGAAGCCCAGCACGGTATCGTTATACATCTCGAAACGCTTACCGTGGATCTGAGTCTCAAACACCTTCGGACCAGGGATGACGTCGTACCGGAAGACGATCTGCTGACTGGCTCTCCAGAGCTGGAGGACCGCCAACAGTTCGCGGCTGGGCACGAGATACTTCTCGATGGCGTTGTCCACGCCCGGGCCAAACATCTGCCGCGCATAGCCACGTGGGCTGTGCCGCGGTGGGATGTAGAAGCCGTTGGGCTCGGTGCCCCACTGTGGGTACAGCGGGAGCGCCACCTGCTCCACACGAATCGTGTAGTACAGGGGGTGCCAACGATCTTCCGCCCAGAGACCGTCCTCACCGATGCGCACCAGGCTCTGCATGCGGATCTTTCCGACGCAGGCAGCCATACAGCGCGTTTCCATCGGCTCGCCACCGGTCAACGGGTCCTTACCTTCGATGCGCGGATAGCACGCGATGCACTTTTCAGACACGCGTGTGGTTCCACGATACATCGGCTTCTTGAACGGGCACTGCTCCACGCACTTCTTGTACCCGCGGCAACGATTCTGGTCGATCAACACAATGCCGTCTTCCGGCCGCTTGTAGATCGCCTTGCGCGGGCAGGCTGCCAAGCAGCCTGGGTAAGTGCAGTGGTTGCAAATCCGCTGGAGATAGAAGAAGAACGTCTCATGCTCCGGCAGACTGCTGCCCGTCATCTTCCACGGTTCGTCCCGTGAAAATCCGGTCTTGTCGATGCCTTCCACGAGGGCGCGCATCGAAGTCGCCGTATCTTCATAGATGTTCACGAACCGCCACTCTTGGTCCGTCGGAATATACCCGATCGCCGCCTGGCCGACTTTGGCGCCTGCGTCGAAAATGGTCATCCCTTCGAACACGCCGTATGGCGCATGGTGTTTGCGTCCCACGCGGACGTTCCACACCTGTCCACCCGGGTTCACCTGCTCGATGAGCTGGGTGATCTTCACGTCGTAGAACTGTGGATATCCGCCGTAGGGCTTCGTTTCCACGTTGTTCCACCACATGTATTCCTGCCCCTTCGAGAAGAGCCAGGTCGACTTGTCGGCCATCGAACAGGTCTGACAAGCCAAGCACCGATTGATGTTGAACACAAAGGCAAACTGCCACTTCGGATGCCGTTCCTCGTAGGGATACAGCATCTTCCGTCCCAGTTGCCAGTTATAAACTTCTGGCATTGTGAATCCTCCTTGTAGTCATGATCCGAATGTAGTGACTCATTGTTACTGACACATTTCCATTCAAGTTGTCCGACTCGCAGCCTTACACCTTGATCTTGATGTGTTCGCCTTTGAGCCACTTGATCATGAACTCGTTTTCCTGACCCGGCGTGAAGCCTGTCCGGACCGGTTCCCACGGACCACGTGCACCGATACCGCCGTCTTCCGCCTTGGTGATGCGGATGAGACATTCCTTCGGTACCGTGTTGATCGCGTGGTGGTCGACCTGATAGCCCCACTTGAACTTCCAGGCAATCGCGTGCTTACCCGGGAGTGAGTCGGTTTGGTGCATCGGCATCAACCAGTTCCGGGTAAAGGACTGTTGAGCCCCATACCGGAAGTTTGATTGATAACCGGTGTCCACCGCGATGGCGCGTCCATCTGGACGTGTCTCGTGGCCTTTCACCGACTTCGGCGTCGCCACGTACGGGGCGTGTTTCGCCATCGTGACGTGGTACGGATAGGAGGGGTTGTACTTCGCACGGATCATCAACCGCGCCACCTTGTAGTACGGATCCGAAGGCTTCCAGCCGCGGTACGGCCGGTCCACCGGGTTTCCGTCCACATAGACGTAGTCGCCGTCGTTGATGCCGCGGTCTTTCGCGGCCTGTGGGTTGATGTGCAACTGGTGTTCGCCGACACCAGGCGTCCGCTTGTCCATGCGGTACGGATCGCCGAAGTTCGACTCATAGATCTGCACCCAGTCGTTTACCGACCATTGGCTGTGCACCCGGTGACGGGTCTTCGGGGTAACGCAGTAGAACTGGTACCCTTTTTCCCACAACGGGTTGCTGTGACGCTTGATCTCGTGCCAGGACAGCTTGATGTTACGGACCGTCTTGTCATCGTGATGTTGCGCCGTGATCGGAATACCATAGTCATCCGGACGACAATAGGGGTTCGTCGTAAAGATGGCGTTCGGCAGGTACGGTGTCGCTTCCGGTCCCTCACGGTGAGAGATGAAGTTTTCGCCGTACTCGATGGCTTCCGGCTCAATACGATAGTTCTCGTACCTGCCGCTGCGGGTCCACATGGGCTTCGACTCGTTGGTCTCTTCCCAGAAGGGGTGCCGCGGATAGGTACGGACCATGACCATCCAGCCCTTTTCCGACTTCAGCATGACGTCTGCTGAGTAGCCGTAGAAGGTCGAGGAGGCATCGAGCATACGCTGCGCATAGACGTCAACGCGGTTGGTATATACCATCGCGAAGTAGTCTTTCATGCGCTTGTCGCCGGTCATGTCCGACAATTTCGCCGCCACGCCTGCGAAGGTATCGAGGTCGTTGCGGGTGTCGTACAAGGGACGAATACCACCCTTCCAAATCTGCACCCAGGGATTGGACACCGTCACGGTCATTTCCGGATAGGTGAACTCCATCCATGAGTTACAGGCAAAGGCGATATCGTTGTGGTTGACGTCCGAGGTCATCTCGATGTCCTGAGTGATCAGGGTCTCGATGTTCGGATCCACGTTGCGCACCATGTCGTAATGGTGCTTGGCGTTGTTGAGCACGTTGACGTTGGTCACCCAACGGAACTTGCTCGGGGTCGGCATGTGGGTTTTCCCGGTGAAGACCTTCCGTCCATACTTGGGAGTATTGACGATCAAGGCGGTATCACCGTGGTTCCAATAACCGACCTCTTCGCCGTAGTAGTACGACTTGGTCTTGATTTCCTTACCGTGCGCGTTCGGATCCGTCGTGATGTTGAACGGATCTTCACCGGTATGCACGGCCAGACCAGCGCCGGACCAAGGCGTAGCGGTCCATGTTCCGGCTTTGTAGTTACCGGCCCATGTATGCTGTCCTGTTCCGAACTTGCCGACGTTACCGGTGATGATGAGCACCATCGCGGCGCCGCGGGCGTTAATGGTCTGATGGAAATAGTGACAGGTTCCTTCACCGTTGTGAATCGCGGCCGGCTTGATCGTGCCTGAGTCGCGGGCCCACCGGACGATGAGGTCCTTCGGAGTGCGGCAAATCTGATGCGTGGTATCCAGGTCGTAGTCCTGGAAGTGCACCAGATACATCTGCCACACCGGCATCGCATCGATCTCACGACCGTTGAGCAGCTTCACACGGAAGGTTCCGTTGAGGGCTGCGTCGATACCGCTGTTCGTATAGTGCCATCCCACCTGTTCACGATGGAGGGGCACCGCCTGCTTCTTGTTGAGATCCCAGACCATCATGCCGCCGAGCCGTTCGATCTGTTCCGGCTTCAACGATTGCATACGGCCCGAGTAGCTCTTCGAGAAGTCGGGGAATGCATAGTCCTTCACCACATCCCGCGGATCCAGATACTGGAGGGTGTCGGTACGCACCAGGATGGGCGCGTCGGTGAATGACTTCAAGAAGTCAATGTCGTGCATGTTTTCATCGACAATGATCTTCATGGCACCCAGAAAGAGGGCGCCGTCTGACTCCGGACGCAGCGGCATCCAGTAGTCGGCACGATAGGCGGTCGGATTGTATTCGGGCGTGATCACGACCACGCGAGCGCCGCGCTCGATACATTCCAACTTCCAGTGAGCTTCCGGCATCTTGTTTTCGACGAAGTTCTTACCCCAGCTGGTGTTCAGCTTGGAGAAGCGCATGTCGGAAAGGTCGATGTCGGAACCCTGAGCCCCGGACCACCAGGGGTGGGCTGGGTTCTGGTCGCCGTGCCAGGTGTAGTTCGACCAATAACGGCCGCCCTGCGCCTGCTCTGGGCTGACCTTCCGAATCCAGGTGTCCAACAACGCGTTGATACCACCGTTCATGCGGGTGTTGCCCATCTTACCGAGAATACCGAGCACCGGCATACCTGCGCGATGCTTGAAGCACCGAGTACCTGCGCCCTTCATCATTTCGATCATTTCCGGAGCATAGCCCTGCTCGCGGAGACGACGCGCACCGGCTTCACCGCTATACCGCGTGGCAATGATTACCATCGCCTTGGCAGCATAGGTGAAAGCCGTATCCCAGGACACGCGGAGCATGTCGTCCAGGAAGCGACTGTCAAACTTGTATTTCCGCTTGGTGTCTGGCGTCAGCTCGGGGGAACCGTCGTCCATCCACGCCTTCCAGCCCTTCCGCATCAACGGACCCTTCAAACGATAGGGGCCGTATACGCGGCGATGGAAGGTGAACCCCTTCAAGCACATGCGCGGATTGTGTGCGAACGTGCCGCGGTTGCCGTAGAGGTCTTCATAGGTTTGGTGGTCGTAGTTCTGCTCGACGCGCATAACCACACCGTTCCGGACGAAGGCCCGAATACGGCAGGCGTGCGTATCGTTCGGCGAACAACACCACGTAAAGGATGAATCGTACCGGTATTGATCGTGATAGACACGCTCCCACGAACGATCCGGGTAGTCACCCAGCGGGTTCCCGACTTCGATGACCGGCTGGAGCGCGGTCAACGCCAGGACCTTATCTGCCACCGCCACCGCGGCGACGGTTCCCGCAGAGACTTTCAAAAACTGTCTGCGTGACAAAAACATTGTGAACACCTCCTAAGTTGAGGGCTCAAAGAGCCCGCGTAACCTTACTTCCGCACAGCTGAACTCCACCACCCCCCTTCCTGATGGACCTGCCCAAGAACCCGCCATCGCGCTTAGCTAAATCAAGCTCGTGATTCTTGATCTTGCTAGACATTTGATGAATGCTCTTGGACATAACGGCACTTTGTATCGCAATATCCAAACCATTGCATTTGCGCAGAATCGCAATGGAATAAAAGATACAAGCTATTGTTATATAAAAGCTATTTTATCTACTGCCGTGACAGGATCAAAACTCAGCATCTGGCCATCAATGAGTAGTTCATGTACCAATGACCCTAAGTATGGATAAGGCAGACTCGCATAAAACATCATAAAAACAGTATGTTGAATATTATCAATGCTGTAAATATCGCGCGCTACCATTTGGTAACGACTTAGTCTTTTGTGGCCCAATTCAAAAGCTTCTTGGCTCTGCAGAATTCTTGGAGTGAGCTGCTTGACAGTACATGCCCGTCTCAGTAGAATCCCCCCTCTTCTTGAGTCCTCTTGAGAGCGGGAATAGCTCAGTGGTAGAGCATCGCCTTGCCAAGGCGAGGGTCGAGGGTTCAAATCCCTTTTCCCGCTCCATAATGGTTCCGGAAATTCTTCCACCCTTCCTATAAAGTTCGACTCTATTCTCCGTGTGCGCATTCTGCTGGTAAGACCTATGGGCGCAGATGTCTTTTTCGAAGATATCCTGCGAGCAAGGGAAATACTCCGCAACGTTTCTTACGTCGCACCCGTCAAGACGAATGTAGAACTTGATGCCCTGACGTCTGCCACCGTCTTTCTCAAATGTGAGACTGCCCAACGGACAGGATCTTTCAAATTTCGTGGAGCCTATTACGCAGCGTCGCGAGTAGAAGCAAAGGGCCTTGGTCGAACAGTTGCCACTATTTCATCCGGAAATCACGGACAAGGCCTTGCTCTAGCAGTCTCGTTACTCAACCTTTCTGCATACGTGATTGTCCCGAAGCCGTATGTCCCGAGAAAGCAGCTGGCCATCGCTCAGCATGGCGCTCACGTGATTGTGGTCGAAGATCGTACGGCCAGCAGAACAAGCTCTTCGTGAAACACTTGCGCATGAGAACGCCTGGCATATCCATGCATTCAATGACCCTCAGGTGATTGCAGGCCAAGGAGCCATCATGCTGGAGCTGCGCCAACAGGTCAGCAATCTGGATGTCGTACGGGAACCAGTCGGGGGAGGAGGGCTCTTATCGGGTCTTCGCATAGCGGCCCACCATCTCAATCTACGCTTGTTGCTGTATGCCTGCGATCCACTCGGAGCGGCAGATGTCATTGAATCGCTTTGTCAAAACGAGGTTGTGCCAATGACCACGCCCCCACGGTGGCGGACGGTCTTCGGACGAGTCTTGTCAGTCGAACACTGCCTACCTTGCGCCGGCATCTTGCGAATGTGTTTCCGGTTTCAGAGGAAGAGATTCTGGGTGCAATGCGGTTCGCACAAGAGAACCTCCAGCTGGCCATAGAGCCATCGAGTGCTGTGGCTTTAGCTCCTCTCCTGCGGCGAGAACCTGCGGTAGCCGGCCGGCGGGGTGTGGTGATTCTGACCGGAGGAAATGTTGATCTGGATTCATTCTGGCCGTCCGTCACACGGACATGAACTCGTCCGTCCGATGGGCCAGGCTGCTACCTTGATGGAGGATCGATGAGTGTCAACTGCCTTAAACTCTGATAGGCCAAATCGATCTCTTGCTGGGTTAGCATGGCCTTCCCGAATCGTCCTCGGCAATACAACTCCGTGATCGTCGACACTGATTCACCTGCGGCTTCCCATTGGTTCCCCACAACCAGCAAGAACTCTCTCGGAGTAGTATGCTCCGTCTTGACGATACCGTAGCGGGCGATCTGTTTCAGAACATTACGATAAATCTGCGTAATGACGACATGCTCTCTATGACTCGCGCTGGAATACCTCCACCGGTTCCAGGGTTTTCGCTGCACCAGCCATATCACCAAGCCCAGTCCGAGCGCGATGAAGCTCAGAAATCCTAGCGTGAGGCGTACGTTTCCTTCGCCGACACGACTGAGAAGCTTGCCTGCAAAATCACCCGCCGGCGCCAAGAGAGAAGACAACGAACTCCAGGCTCGATCACGAACAACCGTCGTCCCTTCCTTGAGCCCCCGCACCACCGCCAGCTGATCGGCTGCGTTGTACTGGACAAAGAAGCGGTTCCAGCGCAGACGGAGTGTATCGATCACCCGGCTCACTGCAAACCATTGTGAATCTCCGACAGTCTCGCTGACGGCCGGAGTGGGATCCATCGTGACCCAGCCGGAATTAGGTAGATGGACCTCCACCCACGCGTGGGCGTCCCGCTGTCGCACCAGATAGTAGTTGCCATACTCGTTCCACTCAGTCGCAAGAAATCCCGTGACTAACCGTGCGGGAACGCCTACATTTCGCAGCAGCACGACCATGGCCGTTGCATAATGTTCGCAGTATCCGGTTTTCCGCTCAAACAGAAATTCTTCGAGTGGACGCGTTTGCACCGCAGAAGAAATGTCGAGACTATATCGATAATTTCTGGAGAGGTACGCCTCAATCGCCTGCGCCTTCTCATAGGCACTCGTTTTCGATTGCGTGATCTCTTGGGCCAACACCCTGACGCGCTCGGACGATTCCGGAAGTTGCAAAAAATGCTGTGCGAAAACCTCAGTGTATACGGCAGGCTGAAATTGAAGGTCGGCAGGCGCGATCGGCGTGGGACGAGAATGCACGGTATACTCAAGACGTGCTGAGGCTGGGAAGGGAAGATAGATAGCGCCGGTCGGATCGGACTGAATCGCCAGGAATTGTCCGCTGATAGATTCAGGATAGGGGGCAGCAAAGAGCACGGTCGTATCGAGCGCTTCGAGCAGAATTGTTTGGCGAATAATCGGGCCTAGAGGACGGGGTGACCGTGCCGAGACAGGCCGAACCGTAAACGTTCCGGCCGGCGATTCAGCCAACGCCCGTCGATGCGACAGGCGTGTTGTCCAGGATTTGCCGTCGTATCGGTCATACGCCATCCCTCTTAAATAGAACCGGTCCAACTGTAGCCCCGTTCGGTCAGGAAGCTCCACGCGCATCACAATTCCTGGGTCCCGCTTGACGGGACCGATCATGCCGAGATCGACGGTTTCGGAAAACCCCGATGTGCGGAGACCTTCTCCGGACCCTTTTTGACCGAACCCGGCACTGACACGGGGGATCGTAAAGAATATTAGTACAGTGAGACACAAGGCACCGACGGCAAGGCCGTTTGCCAGCCAGAATAACTCAGGGGTGATCTGCTGCCGTCCTCTGGGAGTGGTCACCAATCCCTCAGACAGACTCGGAACATTGTGCCCCGGATCGGTTTCCTTGGTGAGCTGGTATAGCAACAGCGTCCAGACACCCATCAGGAGGTACGCAAGAAACACAGGGAGGTACCAGAGATCCGTGGTCGAGGCGGCGGACCCCAGAATTGCCATGAGACTGATGGCATAGAGATGAAGATAGTCTCGCCGCTGATCCAAGTTGAATAGCTTGATGACCATCAGAATCAGGAGAAAGTGGACACCGGCTGGGAGAAGGTCTGCAGATACCCATAATAAGTCAACCCAGAACCCGACGAACGCCATCACGGTCAGAATGTTCCAGGCTGTGATCGACAGCCGGATTCGGTCAAGCAGGTGGCGAAGTCGATCCACCGCAAGGGCTCGAAGAAGGGTCACAATCAGAGAAGTGCCGGTGAGGAGTAACAGCCATTCCGGCAGACTCGTCCCAAGCGCCAGTCCGATAAACGCGGCTGCGGCAAGCAACACAGAGGACAAGCACAACGCCTGGTTAAACGGCATGGAGCCTACCTTGGAGCATCGACTCCGTCACAATGCCATCGGGGTGAACGCCGTGGAAGAGCTTCCTCGGCTCCCCCCACGGTGCGAGCAAAATAGTGGCTCCCCCTTCAGGATCATACGAAGCATCATCAGAGGGCGACTGACTCTCTGGTCCATCGGGACTCCATCGTTCACAGAGCGCCAAAGCTTCCATGAGCCGTAAGAGATGGACATCACCTTGGCCAAACGGAGATGACATCCCTCCGACAACCAGTCGGACCTGATATCCCTTTGCCGCAAGATCCTGCGCCATCGACGCGGTAAGTGAGACGGCTTCCTCAAACAGCCGCTCATGGCTAAGTGGGGCGAGAAGTGAAAGCAGGAGCGTGACACGCCGCTGATCCTCCGCCTCCGTTTCCCGAACCATAAGTTTGGAGGTACGGGCTGTGGAGAGCCAATGAATCGTGCGGGAATCATCACCCGCGTGATATTGGCGCAAATTATAGAGATCACTTCCATGCCCTTTTCGCGGCAAGCTCAAATCCTGACCAAGCACGGCTAAGTTTTGCAGGAATGTACTCTCGACCGGCCGGATGACCGGAGCCACCACGACTGATGCATCAAGAGGGTAATAGGCTTTCTTGTGGAAGAGGCCGAACGGAAACGACGTTCCGACACGGACTCCGTCAAAACGTAACCGCCCTCTTCTGGTCGCAATCAGCGGATAGGATAAGATCTGACTGGCTCCGGGCATCAACTGCCACAGGGTGAGGCCGCGATCGATATCTTGCTCACCCGTGACATCCCAGAGATGCAGAGAAAAGCTCGGGAGACGGGACTTGCGGTTGGCCACCACCACCGTCGCGGTCACCGGTTCACCGGCATACACAAGATCGGGAAGGTGACGGTGAAATTCCAATCGGCGAAGACAAGCCTCCGCCATGATGCCGGACATCAGGATGATGCTCAGCATCATTGCCAGAAGCAGGTAGAACAGATTATTGCCGGTATTGATCGCGGCGACCGCGACCGCGAAAGTGAAAAAGAGAAACCGCGTGCCTTCCGTCGTCACCCGAGTCGAGCGATGCCGCATAAGATGTCTGAACAGACGGCGCACGCTGGTGAGCATATCGGCAGTCTTCCGATGGAGCAGGAAAGTACGTTGTCGCTAGACAGGAACGGGAACGGACTCGACCAGATCCTGAATAATCTGCTCCGACTGTTCAAAGCTACGATGGCGCAAACCCTGCGAGCGGCTCACCATGATGCGATGAGACAGCACAGCAGGAGCTAGCTCTTTAATGTCGTCCGGCAAGCAATAGGCCCGGCCCCGCACGAAAGCGAGGGCTTTCGCCGCCCGGCTGAGGGCCAGCGCTCCACGCGTGCTGACTCCCAGCGACAGCAAATCCGATTGTCGCGTCGCAAGAATGATCGCCAGTAGATATTCCATCAGACTGTCTTCCATCAGCACATCATCGACCTGTTGCTGCAATGCGAGCACATCTTGAGCCGTTGCGACCGGCTGAAGTGCCTCTGCCGGGTGAAGCGATTGGGGTCGTTCAAGCACCTTGCGCTCTTCTTCAGGCGACGGATATCCAATCTGCACCCGCATCAAAAAACGGTCGAGCTGGGACTCCGGTAAGGGAAACGTTCCGTGATACTCCGCGGGGTTTTGGGTGGCAATGACCATGAAAGGCTGGTGAAGGGGATAGGTCTGATTGTCGACCGAGATCTGAGCTTCGCTCATGGCCTCCAGCAAACTGCTTTGGGTCTTGGGCGTCGTTCGATTGATCTCGTCGGCCAGCACGATATTCGCGAAGATTGGCCCCGGCACAAATTCAAACCCCTGTTTCTGCCGATTGAAGATAGACACCCCGACGATGTCGGACGGAAGGAGATCGCTGGTAAATTGAATGCGCTTGAATGAACAGTCCAACGAGCGAGCCAGACTATGGGCCAAGGTCGTTTTCCCGACCCCTGGCACGTCTTCAAGCAGCAAGTGTCCGCGAGCCAGGAGCGACACGACAGTAAGCTCGATGACTCTGGATTTGCCTTTAATGACGCGGGCAATATTCTCCTGAATAGAGGAAACGAGTTGAGTAGATTTCATAGGATTGCGTGGCCGTTCCTATTGAGATGAAAGTTCTGGCAAGGCACGACGAAAGTCTAACAAAGGGTCTACAGGCGGTCAATTTTTCATCGGTATCTTGCGAAAGGGCTACAACAAGCGCCCACGGAGAAGTGGCCTATGGCCGCTGATCTTCCGGAACGAGCGTCAGAAACCAGGGGGGACTTTCTTCGCGCATGTGCATGAATTGACGAGCGGTACTACTGGCGGGGACCCCGGGAAACACGGCTCCACGCCGGATCCACACATCCCGAAATCCGAAGGTGGGCTGCGCAGCGTCAGTCGCATCATTTCCAGGAAGCCGAGAGCGTAATTCACCGAGCTGGGCGAGTGAGACAATGTCTCCCACCTTCAGTTGCATCAGCCGTTGATAGATGTCACCAAATACGACGGGCAGGTTCTCCGGATTGAACGGCTGATTCCGGGGACGGTAGCGAGCATCTTCTAGCAATTGCGCGAGCATCTCCCAGAATACCTGGGAATCCACCGCACCCAACACCCCAACCAGCCCGCGGCGAGCCATGAGGTTCAGAAGGGCCACAGGCCCGCGAACGTCGAATTTCCAAGAGGGGAAGATCAGGGCTCGTTCTCCATGTTGAACTTCGAGCGCAGGCTCGCCCTCATAGCGCACGTGTCGAAACGTACCCTTGCTACGACGAAGATCTTCCCGGATGACCGCCTCGGAAAGTCGTGTCGGCTCATAGGCAAAAGTCGGCGTCGCAGGAGCCCAACAAGTGGCCATCGTGTACCGTGCAGCCAGGTGACCGGCCCCATCCAACTCGTGAAGGTCGAACATGTCCTGATTACCGTAAAAACGAAAGGTCAGGCCCGGTCTCGCTTGCAATTGGGCAATCCGGTCTCGTCCAGGATGGAGTGGCCCACCCAATTTCGAGCGAGGATCCAGACGATCCACCGCATGCAGGACCAGCTCTCGCTGATGTGTGAGGAGCATGGGAAGGTAGTGATCGACGAGTTCGCCGACAAACGAAAGATCGCCGGCACCCAGATCGAGCACGGTGGCAACAGGCGTCGCGAGCAAGAGATCGAACGGATTGGCCATCGGTTGAAGCGCGCGCGCCACCTCTTCGCTGGGAAGATCTGCGGTAGGCCACTTCGAAGCTCGGCCCTGAACGAGCCCAAAGCAGAGGCACAGTGAGCGGAACGCTTTAGACGGCGGGTACCCTGTTAGAGTTTTGAGTGCGGCGCCATCAAGATCTTGGACACGGCGAGCCTGGCCCTGGCCCAACACACTAGCCAGCGCGACTTTCACCTGAAGTGGCAGCGAAGCCGCCTGAGATTGCTGAACTAATTGTCCTAAAATCGACGGAAATATAGCGGGCTCAAGGAGGCGCCTGGAATCCTCCCACTTCTGCTCAGATTCGCCAACAGCACGATTCACGGCTCGACGGAACTCTGCAATGATGTCGCTCTCAGACATATTCATTACCGGGGATGCATCGCGTGACAGGCTTCTCACGTTCACTCTGAACGAGCGAGGATAATGGTCCAGTTCTTCTCCCGTCAAGACAACAGGCTTGTCGCAACAGACTTGCTGTGTTAGGAAATGACTATGACTCATTTCCTTGCCCACCGAGTTACAACCGCTCGCGTCCTCCCTCTTTTGTTCCTGGTTATCGGACATGTTCTGCTCACGGCCTGTGTCGGCGGCACTCCTGCAATTCCTATAGAGCCACCTGTCACCTCCTGGCAGACAGGCCGTGTTATTGATGTGAAGACGGGGCAATCGCTTGATCTCCCAGCATTCCTCACGGCACTCTCTCGTTACGACATCGTGTACCTTGGAGAAGAGCACTACAACCAACACCACATAGGTGCCGCTTTAACCGTTCTACAAGCGGTGCTGGCGAACGGCAGACGTCCGGTTCTCACGATGGAGATGTTCGGATGGGACGGACAACCCGCGCTGGATGATTACCTCTCCACGCCCGGTCAAGACCGGCAGCTGTTTCTTGATCAAGCCCGCTGGAAACAGAACTGGGGTGGCGCCTTTGACAACTACGAGCCGCTCGTAAATTTTTCCCGCGAGCACCGGATAACGCTCCGGGCCATGAATCCTCCCAAGCCGCTGATCCGCCAGGTCGTGAAAGCGGGCCTTGATGAAGCTCGAAAGGGACAGGATTGGGTTGAATGGGGAATGGATCGTGAAGACATTGTCGATGACCAGGCCTACCGAGTCAGGATTCTGGATCAGCTGAAACGCTGCCATGGAGGGGGGAGCGATGAGGACTATGTCAGGATGTACGAAGCTTCTATGGTGCGCGACGAAGGCATGGCCAAAACGGTGACGGCGGCGCTTCTCACCGCTCGCCAAAGGCCGCAGGACCATACCTTGATTCTCAGCTACACGGGGGGCGGACATATTCAATTCAATCTACCCATCCCGAAACGTGTGGCCCGTCGCATGGACGGGCAGGTCGCCCAAGCAACGGTGTACCTTGCCTCCTTTGATCACACACGCATTGAGGATATTCAAGATCTCGTACAGGACGGCATCGCAGATTATGTATGGCTCACCCCCATCAGTCAGCAAGGCCCGCCGCATCGCTGCAAGTAGAATTCTTCCCGACCAATACCTCGCGCCACCGAGCAGAACCGCTCACTGCTTGACAGTGTCGAACCAGCGAGGCAGACTACCTCCACACCTAGGATCACACTCCATGGCAACCATGCGAAACAAAATTCCCTGCAGCGCCGACCGACTCGGTCTTCTGGACCCCCAGATGATCAAGGCGGTGGTCGAGATTTCCGCCTTTCAGATCGGCCATCAATATTTGTCCGAGAATCGGGTTCGCATAGTGGAAGCCGACGACGCGCAAATTTCTTCTGCGGTGATAGGAAACTCGGGGCTCTATGAACAAACCATCCGGTTGAAAGACGGGCACCTAATTTCAAAATGTTCCTGCACCCTTCCCGAAGAACCGATTTGCCGCCACTGTATCGCCGTCTTGCTCGAATACCATCGGTGGTCCCAACCGCGACAATCCCGGAAGACCAAAGATATTCCACCAGACGTCAAAGCACCTACGCAACCTGAATCTCCGAGTAATGGAAACGGAACACCGACTATGGGCCAAAGTTCCTCCACCGACGTCAAGCTCAGTGAAGTCATGGTGTTTGTGGAGTGGCTGCAACCTGCCATCAAAGCCATTGAGCAGGTCCAGTCGATGCCGCTACCTCCCCAAATCGCTCCAGGGGAAGTTGCGAACTGGATCCAGACCATCCGTAATCTGGAAGATCGCCGCCGGGATAGCGAAGAGGTCCAACTGAAGCTGGAATCGGATATGCGGGATCGAGAAGCCTATGTTGCCCGATTAAGCCAACAACTTCAGGCTTCTACTGCGGAAGCGAAGGCTGCTCAGGCAACCACACAAGCGCTCCAGCAGGAAGTCGCAACCTACAAAGTCGTCTTGAGCAAAGTCGCTGAACTTTCAGGAGAAGTCAGCCGCTATGATGGTCAACTGAAGTCGATGGCTCAGGATTTTGCCAGCAAGGGGAACCAGCTCGATCGAATGGCCGGTTCTTGCAAGCAAGTCGCTGAAGCCCTCAACTCCATCGCTAAACAATCTGCTCCACGGTAAATTCGCTAATACCACTAGCAGATCATCCCCCTCCTAAGTTTATGCGCAAGGATCTTGCGCAGCCCCATGTTATTTTTGTAAAATGCGTTCCTCATTTTCGATATACCCTTGAGGGAGGAATGATTATGGTGAAGAGATTACTGGAAACGGGAAGTATGGCTCTCGCGGTCGTACTAACAGTCGCTCCGCAGGTCCTGGCGAACGAAGCGCATGGTGACGGCCCCCCAGATTACAGCGGCATCACCGGTTTGTACTATGTCATGATCGGAGGAATTCTGGCGTACGGCGTGTACGACACATTCCTGAAGAAGTCGTAGCCTCTCCCTAGTACCGGTTCACAACAGACTCCTGCCCGGCTGAGAAATCAGCGGGGCGGGAGTCTATTTTTTCGCCCCGTTGTGCATCTTCTCCCTACCCTTCAGAACTGGCTGCAACCGTCCAAGCATCATTTCCACAATCGCGCGATAGCCCCGGGCTGTCGGGTGGATGCCATCGGCCTGGTTTAACGTATTGGAGGCCGCCACTCCTTCGAGGAAAAATGGGATAAGCGGCAAGCGGTAGCGTGTCGCCAGGTCAGGATACAGGCGTTCAAATGCTGAAAGGTAATCGTTGCCGTAATTGGGCGGGAGCTTCATGCCGGCCAGAATCACTTGCGCGCCGGATTGCTGCAGCTGCTGAATGATGTGCTCAAGATTAGCTTTCGTCTCTTCCACTCTCAAGCCTCTTAGACCGTCATTGGCTCCCAATTCAAGGATCACGATTTCAGGTTTGCTCCGCAAGATCCACGGCACACGACGCAGACCACCCGCAGTTGTCTCTCCGCTGACCCCGGCGTTGATGACCCGATATCGCAGCCCGAGCGCATCCAACCGCCGTTGCAACTCCGCCGGATAGGTCGCATCCGCAGCAACGCCGAGTCCGGCTGTCAGACTGTCCCCAAACGCCACGATCCTGGGTCGATCATCGACTGATGGCGGTCCCGCAGCCCGAGCGAGAGGGAGCTCGCCTAAAAGTCCAGTCAGAAGGAGCCATCCGACATACGCGCCTATTCGAAGCAATTGTAATTTCGACTGAGGTTCCATGTTCGTGCAGTATAATACCACCTTGTTGTCTGCTCCGATGAGGAAGGAAAGCACTGTCCCATGATTCGCATCACCCAACTTTCAATGAGTCTGGCAGCCGGAGGACGAGCGGTTCCCATTCTGGACAACATCTCGTTGGAGATTCCGGACAAACAAATGGTCGCGATTGTCGGACCATCAGGGAGCGGGAAGTCGACGCTCCTCGGATTGATGGCCGGCCTTGATCGTCCGACCGCAGGCTCGATCGTGTTGGATGGGGCGGAGTTAACGACGATGGCAGAAAGCGCCCTGGCCAGGTTCAGACGCGCGAAGATCGGCTACATCTTCCAATCGTTCCATCTCATTCCCACACTCACCGCCCTGGAGAATGTCACCGTTCCCCTCGAACTGAGCGGCGAACGGGGAGGCGATGGGCGTGCGGAAGAATTGTTGGCCTCCGTGGGACTGGCCGACCGCCTCGATCATTATCCCGTGCAGCTATCCGGTGGAGAGCAGCAGCGGGTCGCTGTCGCCCGGGCCTTTGCGTGCCGGCCACCATTCTTATTCGCCGATGAACCGACCGGCAATTTGGATAGCACGACAGGAGTACAGGTGATCAACCTTCTCCTGGCCATGCACCGAGATTTTGGCACCACTCTGGTCCTCGTCACGCACGACCAAGATCTGGCCGGTCGAATGCAACGAATCGTCGCGCTACGCGATGGGCGCATCGAGGCCGACCAATTGACGGTCGCCTAACGTGAACACCTTCATTTTAAAAATGGCGTGGCGTGAAACTCGCGCGGCCTGGCGACACTTTTTCTATTTTCTCACCAGTATTGCGGTGGGAGTGGGCGCTCTTGTGGGAGTCTCACTGTTTTCCGCCCACCTTGAGCAAGCCGTCACAAAGGAAGCCCGCGGCTTACTCGGCGGAGACCTTGAAGTTCGCCTCTCCCGCCAGGTGAGTCAACCAGGCCTCACATTTCTCACTTCGCTGACAGGCCGAGCGATTGCGATGACTCACGTGAGCGAGTTGATCGGCATGGCAGCACACATTCCCGGAATACCGACTGCGGGCCAATCGTCACAAATCGTCGAACTCAAGGCAGTGGACTCGCGCTATCCATTTTATGGGACCCTTCGCTTGGAACCGGATCGCCCGCTATGGGAACTGCTGCAACTCCAGTCGGCCGGCTGCCCCGGACAACCCTGCTGGGGCGCAGTTGTTCAGGAGTCGCTACTCATTCGAATGGGGTTGACGCTTGGTCAATCCCTCACCATCGGCCAGGCCACCTTCCGTATTACCGGGATCGTGCGCACCGAGCCGGACCGCATGGCGAATGCGTTCAGCTTGGGCCCTCGCGTGTTGATTGCTCAGGATGGACTCCGCGCCACAGAGCTGGTGAAACTCGGCAGTCGTGTGCGCGAACGCTATCTATTAAAAACCCCGGCCGCCGCCAAGATTGAACCACTCCTGTACGAATTGCGGAGCCGTTTGGCAGCAGACTCCGCACGCGTATCGACGTATCGGGAGGCACAACCGCAACTGAAACAATTTCTGGAACAATTGACACGATATCTCGGGCTCATCGGACTGACTGCCCTGTTTGTCGGCGGCATAGGCGTCGCTACATCCGTGCGCGCCTTCCTTCGCGAAAAGCTGGCAACCATCGCCATTCTGAAAACCGTCGGCGCCGATTCTCCGACAATCATTCGAACCTATGCGACCCAGGCCCTCCTCTTGGGACTGACCGGAAGCGTCGCAGGGCTGGCGCTCGGCGTCAGTCTAGAACAAGCCGTGCCTTGGATACTGTCTTCGTGGTTCGCCTCAGACATGCTGGGTCAAATTAGTTTTACATCAGGGCTCTCCCTGCACTCACTCCTGCCGCTAGGTAAGGGCCTTGCCCTCGGCCTGCTCACCACGTTGCTCTTCACTTTGTGGCCGTTGTTGGCCATTCGATCCGTCAAACCGGTCGCGCTGTTGCGGCGCGACGCGCTCGCATCGGAGCCGTCCTCGGGCGCTGCTGACCGGACATGGCGCCAGCACATCGCACGCCTTGATCGAACGAAGCTGCTCACCGCTGGGATGATCGCCGTAGGGCTCGCCCTGCTGTCGATGTGGCAAGCCGGATCATGGGGAATTGGGCTGCTCTTCATGGGAGCCTTCTCGATCGCACTCGCACTGTTAGGAAGCGCCGCCTGGCTTGTGATCAGGACGCTCGCGGTAGTCGCGCGGCCTAAGCGTCTGGCCGTTCGCCATGCGATCGGCAACATCGTTCGTCCGGGGAGTCAGGCCGTCAGCATGACCATCGCCATCGGCATCGGGGTCATGGTGATCGTCACCGTCGCGCTGGTTGAACGAGCCTTGCTCCGGCAGATCGGCGAGAGCCGGCCGGTGGATACCCCAACGTTTTTCTTCATTGATATTCAACCGGACCAAGTGGACGGCATCTCCCGTCTGCTCCGTGACCGGGTCGCCGCCTACACGCCAAGTCTGACTCCCCTGGTCCGCTCAAGGCTCATGGCCGTGAACGGCCAACCGGTCAAGACTGAAGCCGTATCCGAAGAGGAGGAACGGACAGCACTAGCGGCCGACAAGGATCAGCGTCGGAAGACGTGGTACCTCACCAGAGAATATGTCCTGACCTTCTTGGATCAGCTGCCGAAGGACAACGTCATCGTCAAAGGCCGGTGGTGGACACCTGGCCAGACCTTTTCCCTACCCATGATCTCGATTGAAGAGGAAGCGGCAAAGGCGATGGGGCTGGACATCGGACAGACGATCGAGCTGGACATTCAGGGCACACCACTGGTCGCAGAGGTCAGCAGCATTCGCAAAGTGGAGTGGGGCAACTTCTCCACAAACTTCTACATGGTCCTGTCACCCGGCGCGCTCGATGGAGCGCCCCTCACCTATGTCGCGACGGTTCAGGTACCGCCTTCCGACGAAGTGTCGTTACAACAGGCGATCGTCGCAAGATTTCCTAACGTGACGGCGATCAATATCGGCGATGTCCTCGATAGCTTCGCCCGCATCCTCGATCGCCTGTCTCTGGCCATTCGAGCCGTTGCGCTCTTCTGCGTACTCACCGGAGGGCTCGTCATGGGAGCGGCGCTTGCGGCCACCCGGTATCGCCGCCTCTATGAGTCTGCGGTGCTGAAAGCCCTGGGCGCCACCCGGGGGTTGCTCATCGGATCGTTCGCGATGGAATATTTGTTGCTGGGTATCGTGGGTGGCGCGATCGGCGTCGGATTAGCTAGCGCCTTGTCCTGGGCGCTCCTTCGATGGGTGTTTGAACTCGCCTGGGCGCTGCATCCATACGTATTAGTCATCGGACTGGGGCTCACGATGGTTCTCACGCTCATCGTGGGATTTCTCACCACCTACCGCCTACTGGGACAACGGCCGTTGTCCGTCCTCAGATACGAGTGAGTCGCCCACGTCTTGATGGTGCATGCCGATCACTTAGCGGGAGAGGACCGGTTCCGGCAACCAGAGATCCAGAATGCTACGGATACGACGTTGGTCCTGTCGATACAACTGGACAAATCGCAGGCCAATTTCTCCTTGGGACGAGTACCGGACAATAGCCTCCTCCACCGTGATGGGGAAAGACACGCTGGAGTGCTGAAATTCTAGTTCCACCCGTGTCCCCGGAACCACGGGACGGTCACAACGAATCCGGCAGCCGCGAATCGACAAGTCCTGGATAATCCCTTCTTCCCCCAACTCATGCGGTGATGCATGCAGAGGCTTCAGCCACACGGGAAAATCGACCGCAACCCGATCGAAGTTGCGGCGGGGATTGGTGGCAACTCGACCAAGGAAAGAACGAAACCGCCGCGCACAAAGCTGACAGCGGAACGGATAGACCGTCACATAACCAAAGAGCCTGTCCGTGAACGACCGGCGGACTGCGAGTCGAGTTTTTGTTGTGCCGCAGATCGGGCACGCCACCAGCCTCATGGAACCACCCTTCTGTCCCGTGACGAGTGGTTATAATCGTACGCGCACGCGCGCTCCTTCGGCTACCCCCTATAAGTACAAGGAAACAAGCACGGCCGACAACGACGAGGGATACCTAACGGACCGTCTCAGCGACCAACGTGCCAACAGGGGCGCAACAATTCGCGCAAGCTCCGGCGCTCACGGTTACGGAAGATCACGGCGATACGCAGCTGCTCCAGATATTGTTCCAGTGTTTATCCGCCAAGATCGATCTTGTTTGACGTGAAAAACGCCCGCACATTCTGCTCGAGTTCCGGCGCAGCCAGATTGACGATCTCGCCGCACCTTCGCCGCAACCCACGCGGAACACCTTCGTAAACCCAGAAGGACATTTGCCGCAAGTCCTACCAGGGTTGCGTCACCTGATGCAGGGTAAGGGCGTTGCCCTCGGAGTCCAGAATCACAGCGAGGCGGCAGACAGGTGTGGAGAGCGGTTCGAGTTTCACCCGCACTCCCTTCGCCCGAAACTGCTTGATCACGTCATCGACGTTCTGCACTTCGAAGGCAATGCTGCCGCCTGCATCGGCGCTGGGCGCTCCTCCTTCTTTCAAATTGGTGAGGGCGAACGTCCCCCCGTCAAGATCATATTCGACCCATTCAAACTCGTGCGACTCGCGGCGAGCCATGCGAAGACCGAGGACCTCCTCATAGAACCGTCGTGCCCGAGGCATGTCCGTGACAGGGTATACCGTGAAGGCGATGTGCTTGATCATGGTTACGCTCCTGGTTGTTGTGATTGGAGATAGGTCTGCAATCTATCGCATTCTCGCTCGCGGAAGGTCACGGCGATGCGCAGCTGCTCAAGATATTGGTCCAATGTTTTGCCGCCGAGATCGATCTTGCGGGAGAGGAAGAACGCTCGCACATCCTGCTCAAGCTCAGCAGTGGCCAAGGCGACGACGCCGCCGCACATACGCCGCAGGCCTTGCTTTGGGAACAGCCGGTCCATCTGATCCCAGTTTGTTTTCACAAACTCCCAGGCCTGTTCACGTCCATACACATTCCCTAACACAGCACTGACGACGAATGGCGCATCCTGAGTCCGAATCTCACCGCTGATCGTACGGGCGAGTGTTCGCGCCAGCAACGCCGGGGTTTGAAAGGCCGCGAGCGCAAACAAGTACCGCCGTTCCTCTTGCGGGGTCGTGGCAGTTCGGGAGTGATCGGAGAACTCGTTGTAGCGCACCTCGTCGCCGGTATGGGCCAGGATAGCGACGAGCGCGGGGATGACATTGGGGTCAACACGGGAATGGTCTGCGCTGTACAGTCGATACTGCTCCGCTGCTTGCGCGTGAGTAGCCGGATCGTTGCCGAGTTTTCCCAGCGCGCCGATGAGCTCCCCTCGCAACTGTCTGATCAGTTCGTCCTCGCCGGGCTTCGGCTGCCACGTAAGTTCTGTCACGGCAGGCATGAGACGCGCACGAACGAAAGCTTCCAGGACCGGCCGGTCGTCGGCCGCGATAATGCGGTTCAAGAACGAAAAGGAGTCGAGGAGGACGGCCCATACATTCTTGTCCCGCTCGCCTGTGAAGTGGCTGGTCAGGTGCAGATAATCGGACAGTGGCGTGAGCCCCGAGACCGTCGTGGCCCAGACATCGCTGACCAGATTGAATCGCTCGCTCGGTGCGAGGTGATCGACTCCGGCCTCCAGGATCCGCTGCAGCAACGGAGAGTCGTACCGCACCCGATAGAACCCGTGGCCCTCTTCATTTACGAACAAATGCTGGACTCCTTTCGGAAGGCTCACACGCACCTCCCGATCCGTCAAGAGGAGGCGGCGATGTTCGGTGGTTCCGGCGGCGGTGATCCGGAGTGGAACGGGAATCTGCCAACGCTGCTCGGTCGATTCGGGAGACGCGAGATAGGTAAACCGTTGCTGCGAGAGCACGAGCTCCGTCTCATTGTCCTGCCGCACCGTCACAAGAGGATAGCCCGGCTGAAAAATCCAGCCGTCCATGAGTTCAGGAACCGCTTGCTTCGCCGCCTGTCCCAACGCCACCCATAGATCGTTCGTGTCGGCGTTCCCGTACGCATGGGCACGAAGATAGTGACGCACCCCCTCGCGAAAGACCGTCGGCCCGATATGCTGTTCGAGCATGCGAAGCACGGAAGCCCCTTTTTCGTAGGTCAGCACGTCAAACATGGCGTCGGCGTCTTTGGGAGCGCGGACGGGATACTCGATCGGGCGCGTGCTCAGCAGGCCGTCCACGGAGAAGGCGGCGGCTCGCGAGACACCAAACGCGTCCCAGCGTTTCCACTCCGGCTTCCAGGCATCGACCGCGAGCATTTCCATGAAGGTGGCGAAGGCTTCGTTCAGCCAGAGCCCGTTCCACCACGACATGGTGACGAGATCGCCGAACCACATATGGGCGTTCTCGTGGGCGACGACATCGGCCACCCGCTCCCGCTCCGCATGTGTCCCGGTTTGTTCATCGACCAGCAAGGCGGTTTCCCGGAAGGTAATGGCGCCGAGGTTTTCCATCGCACCGGAGGCGAAGTCGGGAATGGCGAGAAGATCGAGCTTATCTCCCGGATAGGGAATCCCGTAGTAGTCTTCAAAGAACGTCAACGACGCCGCAGCGATTTCATGACCGAACCGCGTGAGTGGCTGTTTCCCAGGAACGGTCCAGAGGCGCAGTGGCGTGTTGCCGACATAGACGGCCTTGGTCGCTTCGAGTTGCCCGACAATGAAGGCGACGAGATAGGTGGACATCTTCATACTATCAGCAAACCGCATGACTCTTTTGCCGGATTGGACGGAGTCGGACACGACGGACGTATTCGAAACAGCCGTGAGACTCGGATCAATCACAAGGGTCGTGGCAAAGACCGCTTTAAAGTCAGGCTCATCCCAGCAGGGGAAGGCTCGTCGTGCATCAGTCGCTTCGAACTGTGTGGCCGCCATGGTGTGAGACACGCCAGCCTGATCTTTATACGTACTGCGATAGAAGCCGCGCAGGTGGTCGTTCAACGTTCCTTGAAACACCAGCGTAAGCTGCGACTCTCCCACTGAAAGAGGACGGGGAAACGTCAACCGACACCGCTGCATCGCCTGATCAAGCTCGACCGTCGCATCAAGCCGACCGCCGGTTTTCCCTTCGAGCGTCGCCGATGAAATCGTGAGATCGACCGCGTTCAGGGTGACTGTGCTGGTCGATTGCGTGACCGTGACGGTGATGACGGCGAGGCCTGAAAAGGTCGCAGAGTGAAGGTCCGGCTCCAACCGTAATTCGTAGCGATGCGGCACAACGTGCCTGGGTAAACGATAGGGATCCAGACTGCCGGAAGCATCATCGATATTCATGTCTTCGCCTTTCGGTCGTGTCGTCGTGGTTGTTGCAACGGCCGGATGGATGGCCGAGAGAAGGAGAGGAGCTAGTGGAAGGACCAACAGCGCACGGGCTCGTCCAGCCAACGTCGTGAACAGATGACGCCTGCCGACGGATTCACTCATTGCTCCGGCGCATGGTGGATGTCGACTCCGTGAGGGGAACCGACGATCAATATACTCGTTCGACCGATGAACAGCCCGGTTTCCACAACTCCAGGAATCTGGTTCAATGCTATTTCTAGATCCTTCGGATGGTGAATCCGCGCAATATGCACATCCACGATCAGATTGCCGGCTTCGGTTTTGAAGGGGCTTCCGTTGCGCTCCCTCAGCACCGCCCGGCTCTTGGTCAAGGATTCGATCGCCCGCGCCGTACTGCCCCACCCGAACGGAATGATTTCGATGGGAAGCGGGAACGAGCCGCCCAGCATGGGGACTTGCTTCGTATAATCCACCAACACGATGAACTGCTTGGCCGAGGCCGCAACGATCTTTTCCTTCAGGAGAGCGCCGCCGCCGCCTTTGATCAGATTGAGTCCGGGATCGACCTGGTCGGCCCCGTCGATCGCCACATCGATTTCCCACCGATTGTCGGCATCGATGAGGACAATGCCGGCCTCTTTGGCAAGCGCGGCCGTCTCGTGTGACGTCGGCACTCCGCGCAGCCGCATCCCGGCGCGAACTTTTTCACCGAGTGCGACGACCATATGCTTGGCCGTCGAGCCGGTGCCGAGCCCGACGATCATCCCGTCGCGAACGAACTCGACGGCTTCCAGTGCCGCGGCTTTCTTCAGTCGATCGAGATCTAAGTGCGTGGTCATGGCGTCGGAGCGTGAGAGAGAGCGGCGGCGACCGATGCCGCACCGAGCAACGCGGTCTGCTGGTTCATCACAACTTTCACCGGCATATTGCCTAGCAAACGTTTGTACCGCCCTTTGTTGATAAAGGCTTTCATGAACGTGCCATCCTGGAGTTTCTTGATCAGTTTCGGGGCCATCCCACCGGCCACATACACGCCGTCGAGCGACAGCGCTTTGAGCGCCAGATTGCCGGCCTCCGCCCCATAGATAGAAGCAAACAAATCCAACGTCTGTTTGGCAATGTCGGCCTGGCCCTTCAGGCCAGCCTCGGCAATTTCGGCAGCCGGATCGCCGGCCTTGATTTTTTCCGCGAGCCACGTCGGTTCGTTTTTCTTCGTGTCACGGACATACTCGTAGATCGCATTCAGCCCGGGGCCTGAAAGAATTCGTTCATAGCTGACGTGGAGGAATTGGCTGCGCAGGTAGCGCAAGAGCTCGATCTCGTAGTCGTTGTTCGGAGCAAAGTCGGTATGGCCGCCTTCCGACGGCATCGGGCGATAGGACTTGCCGTCCCAGAAGAGAATCGCTTCGCCAAGCCCGGTTCCCGCCGCGATGAGCGCGAGCGCCTGGCGTTTCTTCGGAGGATTGCCGGGATTGAGCACCTCCAGTTCGTCAGACCGCAAGAGCAGGATCCCGTAGGCAGTCGCCTCAAGATCGTTGAGCAATTGCACGCGTGGAATATCGAATCGTTTGGCTATCGCCGCCCCATCTACCACCCACGGCAAGTTGGTGGTCTGGGAGTGGTTCTCGATCACCGGCCCGGCGACGCCAAAGCATGCCGCAGCAAGCTTGATGGGTTCTTCCGGAAGAGATTCGACCTCTGCCTCGCCGGACGCCGCGGCTTCGATATCGTCCAACAGCATCGGCGGCTTCGGCGGTGTGAGAAATTCTTCCAGAATCTCTTCGAGCGATTTGTAGTCGGCACTATGAAATGTTTCAAGCCTGACCGGTTCCACCCGCTCGGCGGGCCAATCATAGAGGGCTAGATTCGTTTTGGTTCCACCGATATCGCCTGCCAGAATCATCGTCAGTCCTTCTCGTCGTCTTATCGTATGAGGGCGGCGGCCGCGGCATCATCGAGCAACCATACAAGCCGCCCGCTGTCCGGCTTCACCTGAGCCGCCGGCAGTGCCCGGTCCGCCTGGGTTTGCGGCTGGAGCACGGCACGAACCGTCTGCGCCTTCCCGGCGCCAGTCACGAGGAACAGTACCACAGTCGCCCGGTTGATCACACCTAGGGTGAGGGTCAAACGAGAAGGAATTCCTTTCGGTGATAGGCCGACCGCGACCAGATGATTCCGCTCTGACAATGCGGGCGTCCCCGGGAAGAGTGAGGCCGTATGACCATCCTCGCCCAAACCAAGTAGAACCAGGTCTAGACGGGGAATCGCCGGTGAGGGACTATGCGTGAGAGCCCTGACCGTCCGCTCATAATCCGCCGCAGCCAATGAGAGGTCTGCGGATTCGCCTTTCATTCGATGGACCTGTGACGATCCGATCCCCAACGGGCGGAAGAATGTCTCCAGGGCGAGTCCATAATTGCTGTCAGGGTGATCAGGTGGGATGCCGCGCTCATCGCCAAACAGAAAGATCATTCGATCCCACTGACATTGGGTCTTCCATTCGATTGACGTCAGAGCTCCATAGAGTGCTCTGGGAGTCGATCCTCCGGAAAGCGCAATGACACTCGAGCCCTGTGACTGAATGGCCTGGTCGGTGATATCCCGGAAGAGGCCGCACGCTTTGTCGAGCCAACCCTGACCAGGCTGACACACCAGGATCTCAGGAGAGGTCGCCATGTTACCGAGAGCGACGGCTCGATTGCCGCTTCACCGACACAGCCTGCCGGCGTGGCCGTCGCGGAGGAGGGCAGAGCCGGCTTACTATGGCGTTGACTGTGGCCACCGGGTTGGCTCCAAGCATGACCCGAATCGCGGGACGGCCGTGAGCCTGCAACGATTCGAGATCGCCGGTCGCCTGGGCCTTTGCCAATGTGCCGAATGAAAAAGTTTGGGCAGGGATCGGGAGATCCGGCGTCATGCGATCGACGAGTTCCAGAAAGACGCCGCTCGCCGGTCCGCCCTTGTGCAACTGTCCGGTCGAATGTAAGTAGCGGGGGCCGTACCCGAACGTTGTCGTGACATGGTGCTGCTGTACCAAGGCCTTCCTCAGGCGGCGGATAGCGGTTTCGAGAGGCTTTGAAGGCGTCGTATACGCCAAGATGGCAACATACGAACTGGCGTGGAGATGACCAGCCAGTCCGGCAGCCGCTTCACCCGGGTTACTCACCGCAGTCTCAGGCAGCCGGCCGGTGGCCTGATAGCCGTCAAGCACGCGTCTGGTGTTGTCTTTACTCTCCTGCACATTGGGCTGATCGAACGGTTGGATACCGAGGACATGGCCCGCAACAGCGGTCGCATATTCCCAACGGAAAAATTCAGCGCCGAGATCGTACGGATCGCGAAGCGCAAACGTGAGAACGGGATGGCCCGCGCGCGCGAGGGCCTCAACCTGACGATCCAAGGCCTGGTTTTTTGCGCCCTTCAGTCTGAGATAAATAAACAATCGATCGGACCCATATATCCCTGGCGCAAGCACCGGCTCCTGCGCGACAGGGACAATCCCTTTGGTTTCTTTACCGGTACTCTCCGCTATTAATTGCTCAGCCCACAAGCCGAAGGTATCAATGGGAGAGGATGCCAGAATGGTCACCTTGTCCCTTCCGGCTTTGGCGAGTGCCCCCATCGCCAATCCAAGGTAGGCACCCGGGTTGGCTTCTACCGAACGACCCTCTTGGCAACGGCCAGCCATCTTTCCAGCGCGTTCCAACAAGCGAGAAATATCCAACCCCATCAAGGCCGCCGGGACTAACCCAAATAGTGAGAGGACGGAATAACGCCCTCCGATATCAGGCGGATTGCTAAAGACCTGCCGAAAGCCGTGGTCCCGTGCCATCGTCTCGAGACCGGTGCCCGGATCGGTGATAGCAACGAACTGCTGGCCGCCACGATTGCCCTTCGCTCCCGCCACAAGCTTCCAGAAATGGGCGAAAAGCGACATGACCTCGATCGTCCCACCCGACTTGCTGGCCACGAGAAAGAGTGTGCGGGCAGGATGAATCGACTTGGTTACGAGACGAATCCATCCCGGCACGGTCGAGTCGAGAACCCAAAGGCGCGGGGCCTCCTTCTTTGAACCGAATGACGCACGAAAGACTTCGGGGCCGAGGCTGCTGCCGCCCATGCCGAGCAGGACGACATCCCTGATCCTTTCTTTCTTCGCCGTGACAGTCAAGGTCTTCAATGCCTGCACGTGCGTAAGCATGTCGTGGGGCAAGGTCAGCCACCCCAGCCGATTGGCAATTTCAGTGGGCTCAGGCTTCCACAGACGGTGATCTTTGGACCACAGCCTCTCCACGACTTGATTGCGAATGGCTGACTGCATTACATCGCGGACCAGTGCGTCATACGGCTCGGCAAGATGCTCTCTGGAAGGAATTGCCATGTGGGGCTCTCCTTGGTTGACTCACCGAAGGCTTTTAAGCGGCACGCTGCTGTATCTTAGGAATCAATGTCCCAAAACGCAATGTGGACTGACAGAGGTGATTCGCTATGGTTCAGAGGGGCGTCGGATTACCACAGGCATCCCATCCACCGTGGACCAAGCTAAGGACTGGGCCTGCTCGCTCGAGAGTGTCAGGCTGATCGTCGAGGCTTCTCCTGGTGATTGAACTCCCGCAAGGCGCTGCTTCCAGGCACGAAGTTGTTTCCATGCCTTCCGGCTTGTCGCGTGAATCCATCCCATCGTTCCTTGTGAATCGGCGGACTCTACGTCCATAGTCATCGCCGGGGTAAACGACAGACGGTATTCGGTCGGCATGTCGGACAATGAAATCGGTTCCTGCTCGGTCGTCGCAGACGGATCAATCTTGCGGCGGATCACCGGGGGGCGGGCAGTCAAACGAAAGGTTCCCGTCAATCGTGGAAGCTCAGTGACCGTCCATGCGGCAACAGGAAGCCGGTGAAGATCCACGCCGCGAGCCTTAATTTGGATGACACCTGACACAAGATCGATGAGCAGATAGGTTTGAGCCCGCGCAGCCAGCTTGAGTTCCTCTTCGAGAACCCGCGAGCCCTCCTGTAGAGCCACAGGATCGTTTATATCAAGATCGGGAAATACCTCGCCTTCGGCAGCCCAACCGGGAACCGGAAAAAGAAGAACCACGGAAAGAATGATGGATAAAGGCATGAACAGCATCTGCACGAGGTGCATGAACTAAAAGATCATGATCGGCGTCCCCACTCGGGCGAGCTGGTAGACACTTTTTAGGTCATCGTCATTGAGCCGAATGCACCCATGGGTGACGTTCTTGCCGAGCAGCCGGGTATAGAGCGTGCCATGAATAAAGTAGCCTTTGCCGAACCCGAGCGCATAGTCGCCCAGCACGCCTTGCTCGACTCGGTCGGCGGGATTCTTGGGAACCATGAGTCCTTCTTCAATAAACGCCCAATCCGGTTTCACCCAGGCAGGATGCGTCAATTTTGACTGCACCGTAAATTCTCCGCGCGGTGTATCGAAAACCCATTGGGTACTGCCTTCGCCCGGCTTATCAAGAACTACCCCGCTGCCGGTAGAGGCGAGGGCATCCAACACGATCTCTTGGCTGCGTTTGATATAGAGGTGATTTCGCGCGGTATCCACGAGAATATAATGTTGATGGGGCGCAAATTGCGCGAGCTGTTTCTTGAGGCTCTTGTATTGACTTTGCAAACCTCGGAGCACGACGGGATCCACGGCGAGAGGCTGAGGGGCCGAGGCTATGGAGGACTGAAGCTGGCTGCTGCTGTAGGGAATCAGGGCCACGAGCAGGCCGAAGGAGAGGACCGAACCTATAAGGAGAAGGACTCGCTTCATGTAACTAGCCTCAGGTTTCTTCTCCGTGTGCTCCCAACTGAGCCAAGGCCATTGCGACTGCGTTGCGCCCGGTCAATGCGCCGACGATACTCACCACACTTCCCGGCTCCACCCGCTCGAACAGCGCACTCATTTGCACATTGTCGAGCATGACACAACCCAGTGTTTGCGCCATCAATTCATTTTCGACGCCGTGGATTTCGATCTGGCCTCCGATCTGCTTCGCGGCAGGGATACGCCCCATCTTCTTGCCTTGTACAAATCGACGTCGATCGTCCTGATTCGGGTAGTCTAAGACCAGCGCCCGGTAAAACTGTGTCCGGCCCGCTCCGCGCTTATCCGTGATGCGGTATCGCCCCTCCGGAGTCGCACCGTCACCCTGAAATTGTTTTTCACGAATACCATTGAACCCTAAACGGACGGGGTATGATACCACCTTGTTCCCGTTCCTATAGAGCGTCAGAATTCTCTCTGCCTTGCTGACGACAATGGCGGTTGATCGGTGGGTGCGAGACCACTCGATCGTCTGCTGCGCCACGGCCTGCCAACTGCGGATATGCTGCTCATCGGCATACCGCCCAAGCTCGCGAGCAAGAAGAGCCGACTGCACGTGCAGGGCCTTGCCGGCCAAATCGGCCGCATCAATTGAGCGCTGATAGTCATGCTGATCATAGAAGGATCGGGCCTGCTTCACCAATAAATCGGTTTGGACGGGCTTCCCCCCTAAAACAATGCGGCCATCAATGGCATCAATTTGTGACGATAGCGCGCGTAACCGTTCTTCCACACGACGCACGTTCAGTTGAGCACGGTGCTGTTGTGCTTGTCGTTCACCATGCAGCTTCGCGAGGGTACTCCCACCCTCTTCGTGGAGCCGACGAAGCTCTGTTTCAAGCTCATTCGTTTCCCACGGCCATCGCACCAGATCATCATCCGACTGTACCCGGGCACGGAGCGGCACCCATTGCCGCACGAAACGGGCATATTCCTCAGGAGCGATTTCCGGTGCTTTGAGCGCGACCAGTTGCTGATCGATCCGATCGATCGCACTGACCAGTTCAGGCGGAATAGCTTGGACACAGGCGGAGAGCGCCCCCGCCAAGAAGAATCCCTGGGCGAGAGCGATCAGACCATTTTTCACTAAAACCGTAGCCATCAATCAATACTACCTTACTTTTTCTTATGCGCAGAAGGTTTTCCCTTCCCCACTTTCGCCAAGGCATTCTGTAACTCCGCAGAGACTGCTTGCCCCTTGTCATGGATGGCTTTTGCCTGAGTCTGGGCAGCCGGATAGTCTTCTTTATCGATCGCCAATTGAATCTGATTCAACGACGCTTTCAAGGCCTCGACATCATTCTTGATGGCCTCAAGTGCTGCACGGTCTTTGCCCACGGGAGCGCTGGCCACGAGTTCAACTGACGACTTCACCGCTTCCTGAGCGACTTGCTGTGCCTGAAGCGCGCCAGCCTTAGCCTCTTCCTTCTTTTTCACTGCGTCGGCCTTCACCCGTTCACCGTCGGCCTTGGCAGAAGCCGCAAGTTGCTCGGCTTTCCCGTAGTCACGAAAGAGGGCAAACTTTCCGTCCTGATCCGTCACTTCTTTTTTCATGGCAGTCAAGGACGCTTCGAGCTTGGCATATTCTTGTGCGGTATAGGTTGCCGCTCCGCTCATCTGAGCTTCCTTCAGTGCCTTTTCAGCTGCATCGATTTGCTCGGCCGGAGGCTTGGCGCAGCCTGCGAGCAAAATGGCTCCGAGCATCAGTGGCGCGAGCCGATTGATTGTGACGTTCATCATATTCTCCTTAAGGTTCGAGCGGGGGGACTGCCGTGCACACTTCGGGCTCCTTCGGCTGAGAAGATCTCTCACTGAACATGAGCGACCTTCTCAGCCTCGGACGCAAAGGAGGAGAAGACTTAACCGTTCTTCTTTTCCTTGCCCTTTTTCTTGCCTTTGCCGGCCTTCTTGCCTTTCTTGCTCTTCTTTTCCTTTTCTCCGTCCATTTTCTTTTCAGTTTCAGCCGGGGCACTCATGGCAGGAACAGCAGGAGCCACGGCAGGTGCAACGGGGGCCGAGGTGGTTGGGGCCGGAGCGGTTTCTTGCGCATGCAGATAGGTACCGGTTGAAAACACCGCGCTCATTGTAAGAGCAACCAGGCTGGCTAAAATTTTACCCATGTGAGTGAACCTCCTGAAATGTAAGTGATTGAATGTGTGATGCTCACCGAAGTATCGGACCTGCCATCAAGCGGTCAAAGCGATAGCGCGATCATTCATTCATAGCTACTGGCAATCTTAGTGCCACGCTTATTTCACCTATTTATTGCATGGATATATAGAGAACCGCCTGTTTATGAAGGAAGGGGGACATCAGAGGAGGTGCCCCCTGTGGCACTCTGGCTAGCGAAGATACAAAAACGCCTCAGAAATTAACGTCTTACGGTCTGATGCCTGCCTCCTGTTGAAATTAATTGCACCGATAATTAATCCGTTTTGAAGCCGTGAGTAAATTGACACCTGAGTACATGGCCAATATAATGCGCAACTCGATTATCTAAACGAAACGTGATGTCCGAGGGGGATTGTTATGTCTTTTACATCTCAGCAGCCTTCAAACTTGAAAAAGAAGCGCGAGCATGGGTTTCGCAAACGCATGAGCACAAAGAACGGACGGAAGGTCCTGGCACGCCGCCGCGCAAAAGGCCGCGCTCGGCTGGCAGTCTAGCGTTTCAATCTCAGATGCCGTTGAGGGGCTTGATTCGAAGGCTTGCCTAGCTTGCTCCGCATGAGTTCCAGTGCGTGCAGCCTGGAGAAGGGATCTGCTTCTCCTTACGCCCTACGTGATGGGCTGTCTACTCGACTCCTGCCGGTTACCGCCGCCGACGAACATACTCACATACTGGTGGGCGTCACAATATGAGCTCACAAGCCAGAACTGGCACTATGTTCTTGCGAGTCAGTCGAGATATTGAACAAGTGAAGCGGCACGGGCGTCGCAGCTCCACGCAATGTTTCAATTTGCTCGCGAGCCGGACGGAGGATTCTGTGAGTCAGGTTGGAATCGTCGTCGGCAGGCGATTTGGCAATGCGGTCAAACGCAATCGGTCCAAGCGACGCTTCCGCGAGCTCGTCAGAGCCATCTATCCAGACTTGATTCCGGGCTACCACCTGCTCGTATTCCCCAAGCGAGATGCACTGACTCTTTCGTTCGGCGACCTAAAGGAATTGTGGACCGCCACACTGTCCAAACATCGCCTTCTGATCGCGAGGCCGATCTAGCATGCGCCGTCTCCTGGTGGGGCTGATTCAAGGCTACCGATATGTGATCTCACCGTGGTTGAGCCCAGCATGCCGATTTGATCCGACCTGCTCCCAATACGCGATGGATGCCATACGCCAGCGAGGCTGCTTGGAAGGCCTGGGACTGACCGTGATCCGCTTACTGAAATGCCATCCCTTTCATGCCGGTGGATTTGACCCGGTTAAAAAATAGTTCAACGTTGTTGAAGAAGGTACGTATCTAGATGATGGAGAAACGGGTCATCGTTTTTTTGGTGTTATCGCTGGCGATTATTTTCGGATACGACTATGCGCTGAAAGAGATGGGCTGGCTCCCTCAGCCCTTGCCCACACAAGAGGCCTCCATGTCACCTGAGGCGGGACCGGTGTCCTCGTCAACTGACGCCGCACCGATATCGGCACCGTCTAGCCCGAGCGCGGCACAGACGCCAGGACAAAGCCAAATCCCCTCACCAGGGCTTGAAGGATCGGCTTCTCCGCTCACCCCAATGGAAGAGCTTGTGAGTGTTGAGACTGATCTGTATCGCGCGAAAGTCTCGACTCGCGGTGCGGTCCTAACGAGCTGGGAATTGAAGCGGTATCAACAGACCGCAACCGATTCGGCGCCGGTTCAATTGGTCAGGCAGGGATCGAAGTTTCCCGGGCCATTAGCCGTCGTCACGGCCGATGCAGAATTGACCAAGGCATTGGGTAACGGGCTCTACACCGTTTCGCGAGATTTCTCCACCCTCGATAGCTCCCATCCGATTGGCCACATCACGTTCCAGCTTCGTGATGACTCGAAGAATCTGCTGCTCGAGAAAATCCTGACCTTCCATGTCGACAGCTACCTGGTCGATATCGCAATTCGATCGACTGGTCTGGACGGTGATCTGACCATCGGGCTAGGGACGAATTTCGGAATCGTGGAATGGGGCGATGGTTTGATTGGCCAAATCGGCTCGGCCTCCTTCGTCGATGATAAGGTTGATAAAGATGCACCGGACTCTGAGATCGAACGCAAAGGCGCCGTGCACTGGCTCGCGCTGCAAGATAAATATTTTCTTTCCGTGTTGATCCCGAAGCAGGCCTCGTCCACAGTGGTCAAGAAAGAAGGCGACAAACTGCTTTCCGGAAGCGTGCGCTTTCCCGTTCAGCCATCTGGTTCCCCGTTGAACCTCCAGCTCTACGCCGGCCCTAAAGAGTACGACACCCTCGTGGCGATGCAAATTGGAATTGAAGACACGATCGACTTCGGCTGGTTTGTTTTCGGCAGCTGGGGAGTTGTGAAAGCTGTCGCCAAGCCGATTTTCTATGTACTCCGCTTCATTAACGACTATACCCATAACTACGGCGTGACCATTATTCTACTCACGATGATGCTCAAGGTTCTCTTTGTGCCGCTCCAGTACAAGAGCTATAAATCGATGAAACAAATGCAGGTCATCCAGCCGAAAGTCTTGGCGATTCAGGAGAAGTTTAAGGAGGACCGGGACCGGCTGAACAAGGAGTTAATCAAGCTCTATCGGGATCATAAGGTGAATCCCGTCGGGGGGTGCCTCCCGATGGTCTTGCAGATGCCGGTCTTTGTGGCGCTCTTCAATATTCTCTATATGACCATCGACCTGCGTCAGGCGCCCTTCATGGCTTGGATTACAGACTTGTCTGTACAGGACCCCTACTATGTACTGCCGATCATTATGGGGGTCACCATGGTGGTTCAGCAGAAGATTACTCCGACCACGATGGATCCGACCCAAGCGAAGATCATGTTGATGCTTCCGGCATTTATGACTTTTCTATTTATCAATTTCCCGGCGGGCCTTGTGCTGTACTGGCTCACAAATAATGTGCTCACCATTTCCCAGCAGCTGATTACAGATCGCGTGATTTTTGCGAACAAGCCGGTTATTTGAACCATCGGCCTTTTTACTGATGGCCATTCGTTCTGCGATGAGCCTAGGATGGCATCGACGATAGAGTTCGACCATGCTAAATGCTGGAGGGTCAGGAGATACGATCTGCGCCGTCGCTACCCCGGTGGGCGAAGGGGGGATTGGAATTATACGAATCAGCGGGCCTGATACCCTCGCAATTGCCAGCCGGTTTATTCGCATTCGTTCGGGAATCCCCCTGTGCACAATAGAGTCGCACCGTCTCCATCTGGCCGATATCTTGCCTGTGAACGTTTCAGTATCTGAAGCGTCTTTCCGCGTCCTAGCTCCCATTGATGAAGCGCTCGTGGTGTACATGAAAGCTCCGCGCTCGTATACGGCAGAGGATGTCATCGAAATTCACGCGCATGGAAGCCAAGCTGTGTTGGCCATGATTTCTGAATCTTGCCTACAGGCAGGATGCCGCCTTGCAACTCCTGGAGAATTTACCAAACGCGCTTTTTTGAATGGCCGTTTGGACTTGTCTCAAGCTGAAGGTGTCCTCGCGACAATCAAGGCCACGTCCGAGCAGAGCTTGGCCATCGCTCAACGCCACCTCCGGGGAGACCTGAAACAGGAAGTCGATCAATTGAGATCACGACTCTTGGCTATGCTGGCGCAGCTTGAAGCGGGGATTGATTTCGTTGAAGAAGATATCGAATTCGTTGGTCGTGATGAATTGATGAAGGTGTTATGTGAGACGGCGGACGTAGTCGGAGCCGCACTGAATTCATCCAGGACCGGCCGTGTATTGAGAGAAGGGGCACGAGTCGTCATCGTGGGTCGACCCAATGTCGGTAAGTCCAGCCTGCTGAATAGATTACTGGGAGATAGTCGAGCAATCGTCACAAATACTCCCGGGACGACACGCGACCTGATCGAGGAGACCGTTCACTTCGACGGATGTACGCTTTCCCTCGTCGACACCGCCGGGCTACGGGACACCAGCGATGAAATTGAGCGAGAAGGCATTCGCCGTACGGAAGATGCTGTGCGCGATGCCGACCTTCTTATTATTGTGATTGACGCGAATGATTTGGCCCAGGCTGCCCCAATATTTGACATCCCCATGTTTGACGGCAGAAAGTTTGTCGTCGTGCTGAACAAGATAGACCTGCTCACTTCAGGCCAGGTAGAGGGCTTGTCTGCCTACCTCTCTTTGCCAGCTAATGTGGTATCGTTGCCGATATCGACCGTGACGGGTGAAGGGCTCAAGACATTGCGGGAGATCATCACAGACAGAGTTGGACTCCGCATTCTCGAACCAGCACAAAGTGTCACGATTACAAATATTCGACATCAGGAGATTCTTCTCAGATGCCGGGACTATCTGGCAAAGGCCCTTGAATCGATCGAGTCAGGCACTCCTCCGGAATGCGTGGCAGTGGATTTACGAGGCGCCGCGGATGCCCTGGGGGAAATTACTGGAGCCATTACCTCAGATGAGGTCCTCAATCGAATCTTCTCTCAGTTCTGTATCGGAAAATAATTGGTGATTTATGAGTCAGACCTTCGATGTGATCGTGGTCGGTGGGGGACATGCGGGGTGCGAAGCCGCTCTCGCTTCAGCTCGCATGGGTGCGCGAACCCTGTTGCTCACCATGGAAAAGGATCGAATCGCCCAGATGTCCTGCAATCCCGCTGTCGGGGGAATTGCCAAAGGCCACCTGGTGAAAGAAATCGATGCCCTTGGCGGGGAGATGGGCCGGAACACAGATCAAGCCGGCATACAATTCAGGTTTATCAATACAAGCAAAGGACCGGCAGTCAGAGCGTTGCGCGCGCAATGCGACAAGAAACTGTATCGCATGGCCATGCAACAGACCCTAGCTACTGAGTCCTGCCTCACGATTCAAGAAGGTACTGTTGATCGACTCCTCACTTCAGGGCCGTGCGTAACCGGCGTGGTGACAGGAGATGGGGTGACGGTCAACGCGCTCGCGGTAGTCCTTACATCAGGTACTTTCCTTAAGGGACTTATTCACATCGGCCTGAACCACTTTCCGGCCGGGCGCGCTGGAGAAGCCTCCGCAGAACACCTTTCCGATTGCATGCGCGATTTGGGGTTCGAACTGGGCCGACTGAAGACCGGCACCCCGCCGCGACTCGATCGAGATTCGATTGATTTCTCGGTCATGGTACCGCAGCCTGGGGACAACCCTCCCACGCCATTTTCCCATCGTACGGAGCGCATTTCCACGCCTCAGCTTCCCTGCCATTTAACTTATACGAACAAACAAACCCACGATATTATCCGTGAGAATCTCGATCGATCTCCGCTCTATAGCGGAGTCATCGACTCAATTGGGCCGCGCTACTGCCCATCGATTGAAGACAAAGTTGTACGCTTTGCCGAGCGGGAACGGCATCAAATATTTATTGAGCCGGAAGGCATTGATACAAAAGAGTTTTATCCGAACGGGATTTCAACAAGCCTTCCAGTTGATGTACAGAGCGAAATACTTCGCACCATCCCAGGCCTTGAGCACGCCAAAATGCTCAAACCTGGCTATGCGATTGAATACGACTATTTTCCTCCACGTCAACTCCACCCAACGCTTGAAACAAAGTACGTTTCCGGGCTCTATCATGCGGGGCAGATCAATGGAACATCTGGGTATGAAGAGGCGGCGGCTCAAGGAGTCATGGCTGGAATCAACGCGGTATTGAAGATTCAAGGATTGGAACCACTCATTCTTGATCGATCGCAAGCCTACATCGGTGTGCTCATCGACGATTTGATTACGAAAGACGCGCGTGAGCCATATCGTATGTTTACATCGCGAGCCGAATACCGGCTCCTCCTGAGACATGGAAATGCTGATCTACGCTTAATGGATATCGGCCACCAGGTCGGATTGGTTTCACAGCATAGTTACGATCGGCTCCTGAAGAAGCGGGACGGTATTGCCAGCGAAATTGGTCGACTGAGCATAACCAGGCCAAGAATTACGGATGAAATTTGCGTACGGTTGAACTGGGCAACCATTGATGATCGCCACTCGTCCCAAACATTTGCACAGCTACTCAAAAGGCAGGAATATTCATATAGAGATCTCTTGATGAAATTTGATGGTTTATCCATAGAAGATGATGAAATTATTGACGAAGTTGAATTGGAAATAAAGTATGAAGGCTATATCAGAAGGCAACTACAGCAAATTGGACAATTCAAAAGACTCGAACTAAAAGCCATACCTTTAGCCTTTGATTATGGAGCCATTCAAGGGTTCTCACGTGAAGTACTTGAAAAGTTCTCACGCGTGAGACCGGCAACAATTGGGCAAGCATCACGAATTGCAGGAGTCACTCCTGCAGCTATTTCACTTCTCATCGTCGCAATAGAGAAATTTAAACGGCACGGCCAACAACCAGCAGAAGTTTGACGCGACCATCGAATTCCTCCTACCTTTCCCTTGACCTCACAGTTTCAATCACGTATGTGTTCCACGTGGAACAGAGAGCAGATATCCAATCGCTATTGTCCAGATCAGCTTCTTCGATCGGGATAAATATGACTGCTGACCAAGTCAGCAAGTTTATGATTTATTTGAAACAGCTTAAAGAGTGGAACAAAACCACTAATTTAACAAGCATCGTCAAAGATGAAGAAGTCGTGATTAAGCATTTCATCGATTCAATCGCAGCTATTAAAGCGGAGAATTTTATAGACGGGAGCCTTATCTTTGACATTGGTTCTGGTGCAGGATTTCCAGGAATACCGATAAAACCTTCCTCGCGTCGGACAGCCTGGCGCCGTGCTGCCGGTCATCCAAACAGCCATGACGCCGGTCGCCGCACGGGAAACCATTCTCCTCGTCGAAGACGATGACAGCATTCGCACACTGATGGCCACGGTGCTCCAAGACCAGGGCTATCAGGTGCTCGCCGCCGGCGACGGCATTCAAGCCCTGCAGCAACTCCAACTGCACAAAGGCCCCTGCCATCTGCTGGTGACGGACGTGATCATGCCCCGCATGAAGAGTACGGTGCTGGTAGAAGGAGTGAAGGTGATGCAGCCGGGAGCTCGAATCCTCTACATGTCAGGCTATGCGGGAGAGACGTTGGAGGCCAGCGGGATCCACGAGGACACTCCCTTTCTCCAGAAACCCTTCCTGCCTAGCACGCTGATCGAGAAGGTACAGGAGATCCTGAAATCAAACGAGTGATCAGATAGAACGCCCACGAGTTTACGATCTCTTATTGCAACCACGCATCCTTAAATCCGCTACTTCGCAGCCTTCGATTTCGAACAGTGATCATGAAAAATGCGCCACGTTGACTGCTCTTTCCGCAGTAGGCTGGTACAGGTGCCGGCGTCTTGGCCCTCGATCTCACCATCCCGGATGGCTTGAAATACATAATCGTAGATCGCCCAGGCCGTCGACCCCGCAAGGCCAGTCTTGAGATTCGATACCGCCCCGATGAACCGCAATCGATTGCCCTGCTTCAACTCCGATTCATAATCGCTCAACCATTGTTCGATGGCCGCTTTGGTCTCCGCCTGACCATCCTGGCTCCCCACATAATCGTCCGTATACAACGCCAACACCGCCTGCTTGTCCCGCGACTCTGAAAAGGTGGCGGTACCGGCGACGGCCTGCGTGACCGCGCGCTGAACAGCCTCTTCATCCTGCCCCGCCCACGCGGACAGACTCCACCCGAGCGAGCCGGAAAAAAGCATGATCCCCAGCGGCTGCAATCTCATACAACTCTACCCGTTGTAATCGAAGGAAAGATCGCGAGTCTGCACAACACGAATATTCTTCAATGCCCCTGAGGAGACACCGGACACGAGACTGCTCCAGATAAACTCGGCCAGGTGCGCCCCGCTGATAGAAGCCGCCTTCAGAACTTCCCGGAGATCCTGCCGATCGCATACCCGTATGACCCGCTCCTGCACGAGACGGTCCAGCGCCCCGATGTCCGTCACCATGCCGGTGACCGGATCAATGGAACCGTGAACCGACACGAAGCAGTCCCACGTATGCCCCTGAAGGCCATCAAGCAACGCCGTGAAGGAGTAGCGCCGGGTGACGCTGGCCACATCAAGCCCACCGGCCGCCGTGATTTCCGCGTAGAGATCTTCATCTTCGTAGAGACGGATCGTGTCCAGCGTGCCGATCTCCGATTGAGCCGCCAGTTTGGTCCAGAGGACGCGCGCGATGTTTTCTGACGTCGGAATCCGATCACGGAAATAGGGCAGGTCGAGGTTGAAATTCATGTGATCGAATTCTTCGATCACCCCAAGCAGCACTTGCTTGAGATCGAACAAGTTGATGACCATGCCGGTCTTGGGATCCACCTCGCCAGACACGGTGACTTCGAGCATGTAATTGTGCCCGTGCGCGGGCGCGTTATAGCAGAGACCAAAGACGGCGCGATTTTTCGCCTCGTCCCACTCCGGCTTGATGTAGCGATGGGCCGCGGCAAATTCGATTCGTTTGGTCAGTAAAACTGATGGCATCATCCCTCCAGATCCCTCAGCCATTCTTCACGCAAACTGCCGGGAACCGGCGTATCAGCCTGATACACGCCATGGTGCACGGATAGCGTCACCGGCACGCGCAGATCGGCCAGCAAGTCCCTCATCGCAGGCGGCACCAGAAATCGCACGAAATGCACAGCGCTGATTTTCGTCTCGTGGCTATGGCCGCCTTCAAACTCGGCATAGAGGCGCTCACCACCGACAGCAATGGCCACCTTCTGCCCATGATCCAGCCCCATGAAGGCATCGAGCCATTCTTTCATTCTGGCGTCATCGGTGATTTCGATCAACAGTGTCGCGCTCAACTCGCCCGTTCCCGGAAGCAAGGCATTGTACACATCCAGCTCTTCCTGGACCTTGGCCGGATCAAAGATCTGCTCGACACGGACCATCTCCTGGATCTGAAACAGAAGCGTCTCCCGATTTTCAAACACCAGCGTGATCAGCGACCCGACTGAGATCCGCCGGCGCTGCTTCAATTCGATAATGCGCGCACGAAACCCTTCGCGTTGCCGTTCGTAGTCAGCATAGGGAATGATGTCGCTGGGTGTCAGTGCGTTCATGATGGAAGCCCGTAGGCATCACGGACGATTTGAATCGGGTGCTTCGTCGCCTTTCCGCCCACATGCGCCGACGCGCCGGCCTGATCCAGCTGGAGACCGGCCAATGGGCAGTCGGAGGCCACGATATCGGCCGGGGCCTGCTCAATAGCCCGCACGGCTTTCTTGGCGATGGTCATCGAGAGCGGGAAAAATTCAGTTTTGGCCGACCAGGATCCGTCGTGGCCGGAGCATTTTTCAATTACTTCGACCTGCGCCCCGGCACATTCCATCAGCTCTTTTGATTTGAATCCGATGTTCTGATCACGGAGATGGCAGGGAATCTGATAGGCCACCCGGCCCGGCTTGTTCACAAAGTCAGTGGCAAGCGCGCCTTCCCGTTTGAGCTTCATGAGATACTCGCAGACATCGAACGTCCGCGCGCTGACTTTCTTGGGTTCTTCGCCGCCAAGCAATTCGGGATATTCGCGCTTGAGCATCAGGCTGCAACTCGGCACGGGTACCACAACATCGTACCCCTGTTCGACCCAGGGAAGCAGGGAACGGAGATTCGCCTGGGCAGCTTTCTGCATGGCGACGGTATCCCCGATATCGAACGACGGCATCCCACAACATTGTTGCTCCGGCACCACGACCCGCACACCGTTCTTTTCTAACACCTGCACCGTCGCCTTCCCGACATCGGACGCCTGATAGTTCACCAGACAACTGGCAAACAACGCCACTTTCTTCTGGGGCGCCTTCGACGGAGCCGGTATCGGACGTCGCTGAAACCATCGCGAGAATGTCTCGGTTGAGAAATGCATGATCTTCCGATCACGATGGACTCCCACCACCGTCTCCATCACCCGGCGCACGCCCCTCAGTCCCAGCACCCAATTGGACAACCGGGCGGAGATCGTCGAGAATCGCCCGATGAAATCAGTCTGGATCAGCAGCCAATCCCGCCAGCGCACCCCCCGTTCGAGGGCGTACCGCTGTTTCCACAACACCATGAGCTTGGGGAAATCCAGCGCGTACTGATGCGGCGGCGTGTAGGGACAGTGGTTGTAACAGAGCTTGCAGTAGTAGCACTCGTCCACCACCCGCTGGTGCTCGGCCGACATCACTTTTTCGACATGGCCGTCATGCCGATCAATTCCGTCGAGGAGGGTGTTAAAGGATGGGCAGAGATTGAAACAGCGGCGACACCCGTCGCAAATCTCATAGATCCGCAACGTATCCTTCGCAAGCTGTGCAGGGTCGACCGGCTGGATCAGACTTAAGCCTTTCACGACGGGTATTGTCTCCTGTTGATCGGATGGAACACAAGGCGGAAAAGACGAAGGGTGGATCAGGCGTAGCCCGACCCACCCTTCCTTCCATTGCCTATTGCCCGATTAGACCGGCTTCAAACTGTCGAGGCCCTTCTGAAACCGGTTCGCATGCGAACGCTCGGCCTTGGCCAGCGTCTCGAACCATTCGGCGAGTTCGGCAAATCCTTCGTCCCGCGCGGTCTTAGCCATACCGGGATACATCTGGGTATATTCGTAGGTTTCCCCTTCGATCGCCGACTTGAGGTTGGCTTCGGTATTGCCGATCGGCACCCCGGTGGCCGGATCCCCGACTTCCTTCAAGAAATCGAGATGGCCGAAGGCATGGCCGGTCTCGGCCTCAGAGGTATCACGGAACAGGCCACCGACGTCGGGATAGCCTTCGATGTCGGCGCGGCGCGCAAAATAAAGATAGCGACGATTGGCCTGCGATTCGCCGGCAAATGCGCCCTTCAAATTATCGTGGCTCTTGGTTCCCTTCAAACTTTTCCCCATTGAGTCCTCCTTCTATGACGACGAATCACGCGACGAATCACGATGGTTCGCGGTGATCACCTTCTGCATTGACAGTACGGCGTATAACATAGCTCGCGCGTGGGGTTCAACGGCTGCCCTGACTTATCGCGTGGCCATCCACTGCGGAAGCTCGGCCTGCATCTCGGCCAGCGTCTTGTAGGCTTGATCTTTGGGGGATACCAGAGGATTCACGACCGGCCAGTCGATAGCCAGCTGTGGATCATTCCATCGAATGCCCCGTTCATCCGATGGATTATAGTAGTCCGTGCACCGATACATGAATCCGGCCCGCTCGCTCAAAACACAAAACCCATGCGCGTAGCCTGAAGGAATATAGAGCTGTCGCCCGTTTTCAGCCGACAGTTCGACGCCATGCCATTGTCCAAAGGTCGGCGATCCCTTCCGAATGTCGACAGCCACATCGAACACCCGCCCCTCCACGACCATCACCAGCTTCCCCTGGGGGCGGCTGAGCTGGTAATGCAAACCCCGCAACACGTTCGCTTGCGACCAGGAAAAATTGTCCTGTACAAACGCCGCAGCGATACCCGCGTCTCGATAGCGCTCCTGATGATAGGTCTCCACGAAGGCCCCGCGCGCATCGCGCCAGAGCTTCGTCTCGATCACCAGCAGGCCTTCCAGCGGCGCCGCGCTAACCTGCATGCCCGCCATCCGGATCGACAATGTCAGGCGCGTCAGGGTACAGTTGCTGAAGGCGATCGATCAACGGCTGAGCCTCCGGAGTGCTGGGCCTTGAGGGAGGACTTGGCGGATGATCCCAGGTAATTGTCGTAATCCCGGCATCGCCCAGGATTGATTGGATCGCTTCCATACAGGCATCCAGCGTGAGATCGTTCCCATGGCGAAGATCCAACACGCGCTCGCGTTTCGAGACCGGAGGCGGCCCCGTATGCACCAGAGCCCAACAGCGCTCAAAGAGCTCGTCTCTGACAGGCTGGGGAATATTTAACATCGGGAGATCGGACGTGCAGAGCGCCGACACGAACAGCACAAACTGCAGATCCGGCATACCCGGGTTATAGATGTCTAACGATTGCATGATAGCGCTATTATCGGGGTGCGGCGCGACTGAGTCAACGCCTGCCCGCGACACAAAAAAACACCTGAACACCAGCGAACGAAGGAGCGGCACCGATGGTCACCATTACCCTGACAGGTCAACTACAAACAGCCGACGGCGAGCGAGACATGGCCTGCGAGATTCCCACCTCTCTCACCGTCCGTCAGGTGATTCAACGCCAAGGCTTTCAACTCCGCCACTTACTGCAACTGCTGCGGGAAAAGAAAGTGCTGGTCACAATCAATAAGCGGATCGCGAGCGAAGATTCTCTTGTGCAAGACGGTGACGCGATCAGGCTGGTCGGCCATGACGGGATGGGCGGGAGCGGCCTGGCGCCCTCGCATTCCTGAAAAATAGTTTTTTGCTGCGAAAATACGAAGGGCTGGCTTCCCGTTGGGAAAACCAGCCCTTGCTTCTGTCGCCACCTGCAGCGGATGAAGCCCCAGAGAATTCATGGCGCTGCACCGATGCCGGACGGAAATACCTCGATTACTTCTTTCCGAGGATTGCGTCCTTGGCCACCTTCGCGACGCGGAACTTCACCACCCGCTTGGCCGGGATCTTGATCGGCTCACCGGTCTGCGGATTCCGGCCCATCCGGGCTTTGCGGTTCGCCAACACCAACTTGCCGATACCGGGCACCGTGAAGACATTCTTCGCTTCACGATAGGCCAAGGCGGCGAAATCGTCCATCATTTGGACAGCGGCTTTCTTGGTCAAACCGGCCTTTTGGGCCATGTAGTCGGCGATCTGCGACTTCGTCATTGATTTTGCCATTCGGGAACCTCCTTGAAAGTGAGAAGAAGAAAAACCACAAATCGAATGTTGACTCGCCTCTCTTACAACACTCTGAATTTAGAATCGTCTGGCGAAAGGCCCTTCAACAACACTCCCACCATGAAAACCCGCGAGAGTGTAGCCAAGAGTCCCCAGGCTGTCAACGAGAAAAACACAAGCCAGGCGTGGGGAAATACCTACAGTGCCCTCTTGCAGTTCCCGGAGACCCCGGCGTAAAGTAGCGCAACGGCTCAGGTCGGAGATGCCGGATAGCTCAGGAACACGGGCTCCAGGGAAAGGATCATCATGGGCAGGGAACTTCCAATTCTTCCCGCGTCTGCGCAAGCAGACTCAACGGAACAGGCTGAAAACTATGTATATTCTCGCGTATTCTGTCAGAAAGAGAACTCGCCGCCGCTCCGGCTCTTGATCGATTTCCTCAAAGCCCACGGCCAGACGCCCATTGTCCCGACCAACATCGATGACGCGGCTCTCGATGAGTGGGCCTGGGTGCAAATTTCCCTGGGCTATCACCGTGACCGGAAGCCAGTCCAATTATTTTGCGTACGCGATCGCGGTACCTATCAGGACGTGTTCGGACAGGAACAAACGCAATTCCGGGATCTGCTCACGGCCTATGAAGACATTGAAGCCCAGCTCGCCCTTGAATTCGTCAATCGCGCACAATTTATTCTCACCACCCGTTTTTCAAAAGACGACATGACCGACGAGGGCTACGATTTTAACGGTTGGATTCTGGAGTTCTACCAGGAACAATGCAACGGGATCGTCCAGATCGACGACCAGGGCTTTTACTCACCTAAGGGCGACCTCATTGTCGATATGGCTCCGCAGGAAGAGTAACCCGTTGTGTCGAACCGACCGACACCGACAACCAGGCTCTCCTCACTTCCTGAGAAAACCTCACAGTGGTTCGAGCGAGCCGCGGCAGCCCTCTTAGAACAGCTGCCCTGCCGCCAGGGCTGTTGCCATTGCTGCATCGGCACCTTTCCTGTCACGATCCTCGACCAGCAGCATCTCCAGGAAGGACTTGCTCGGCTTCCGGACGCGCAACGCCGGGCCATCCAACAGAAGGCTCAAGATCAGGTGGCGGCAATCGAAGCTCGCTTCCCCCGCCTCTCTTCGTCACCATTGCTGGACGATTGGTCCGACCATCTCACTGAACAAATAGGCGACCAATTCCAGGACCTGCCCTGCCCCGCTCTCAGTTCGGACGGAAGCTGCGCCGTCTATGCCTTTCGCCCGCTCACCTGTCGTTCCATGGGTATCCCCCCGGACCAGAACGGATGCGTTGAAGGCGCCTGCGAGGTGCAAACAACCGTCCCGATCATTCGCCTGTCTCCTCCATTTCGAGAAGAAGAAGACCGGCTGGCAGGAGAGGAATCGCAGCAACTGACAGCACTCCGCCTGAAGCGGCAATGCCAGGGAGAAGAACTCCTGCTCCCCTATGCGTTCCTCCCCCAATAAGACATTCTTCCCCCTCTACACTCTGCCTAGACAGAGACTTTCGCTCTATGGTAAGGTCCCAGTCCTTGCTTGCGGGAGCGCCTGTAGCTCAGCTGGATAGAGCATCAGCCTCCGGAGCTGAGGGCCACAGGTTCAAATCCTGTCAGGCGCACCATCAGCAAGCACAGACAAGGATCACGACTGCACAAAGACATCCGCATCGCACATACCTAGGTGGGCCGTTAGCTCAGTTGGTAGAGCAGCTGACTCTTAATCAGCGGGCCGTAGGTTCGACCCCTACA
>NEWQ02000013.1:0-165549 GCA_002869855.2 Nitrospira sp. CG24D | reverse complement strand
CGAAGTGCTTTGAGCACATCAATCCCGGACAACCCGGGCATCACCATATCGAGCAACAACAGATCCGGCGCCGCTTCTTCAACGACCCGCAACGCTTCATATCCATCCTTCACACCCAACGTCCGATACCCGCGCAGGCTGAGGAACTGTACGAGCAGATCGCGCACCAGCGGATCGTCATCAACGACCAACACCGACTCCGCTGTCTCTTGCCCGGCGAACGGGGGAATCGGAGAGACTGGCGTCGGATTGACCTTGACCGGCATCTGAGACACCCGGTGCACGGCTTCGACCAGAATATCGAGCGACAACCCGCGCCGGATGAAGTCCGTGACTCGCAGGGAGCGGGCCTGATTCTCCTGCACTTCGGTGGCTCCGCCCCCCAGAATAATGACCGGCGCTTCAGGATCGATGGCCCGAATCTCTTTCAAGACCGTCAATCCGTCCATCTCCGGCATACGCAGATCAAGCAACGTAATGCGCGGGGTATGTTTGCGAAACAGATTCAGCCCTTCACGGCCGCTGGTCGTGGTGATCACTTGATACCCGTGCCGCATAAACACGGCCTGAAGGAGATCGCAGTTCATCTGGTCATCGTCGACGATTAAGATCTTGATCATTCGAAACCCCTGCCCCTGAATCGGGTGAATTCTATTGGCGACAAACTCCAACGAGATACGTCACCACCATAGCACAGGCGATTCGGAGCGAAAAGAAAATGGCGGGTTATGACCGAGCGGCCGGTTGGCCGAATAACGCGGCAATGAAGGCTTCCTGATTGAAGTCCTGCAGATCTTCGACCGCCTCCCCCACACCGATCAAACGGACAGGAAGTTTCAGTTCGTCGGCAATGGCCACCACAATCCCACCGCGCGCCGTCCCATCAAGCTTGGTGAGTGCTAATCCGGTGATGCCAACGACGTCCTTGAACTGTCGCGCTTGCGCCAACGCGTTCTGTCCGACCGTCGCATCTAGGACCAGTAGAATTTCATGCGGCGCCCCCGGCAGCGCCTGACCGATCACCCGAACGATCTTCCGCAATTCTTCCATCAGGTTCGACTTCGTATGCAGCCGACCGGCCGTATCGATGAGCACGACATCGGCTGCACGCGCCTTAGCCGCCACGATGCCGTCAAACGCCACGGCCGCCGGATCCGCCCCGTGGCGATGCCGGATCACGTCCACACCGACCCGATCCGCCCACACTTGCAATTGATCGATCGCCGCCGCTCGAAAGGTATCGCCGGCTACGAGCAGAGGGCGGCGACCACCCTGCACCAACCGTTGCGCCATCTTGGCAATGGTCGTCGTTTTCCCGACGCCATTCACCCCGACCATCAGAACCACGAAAGGCTTCGGCCCCTTCTCGATCAGCTGTTCCAGCGACGGCCCTTGCACCGGCGCCAAAACACCATACAGGGTCCGGCTCAACACATTCTGCAACGCCTCAGGATTGGCCGCATCCGCCCCTCTGGCATGCTCCCGTACATGGGTCATCAATCGGTCGACTACCCCCACACCCAAGTCTGCCGTGAGCAACGCGGCTTCCAACTCCTCCAGCATCGCCGGATCGGGCGTGCGCCCCAAGACTCGATCCAGTGATTGCCGAACGACCTGACGCGTCTTGCTGAGCCCGTCGCTCAGCCGCTGAAACCATCCCATCGCTACCCTCTCCTCGCCTTCGTTATTCCAGCACCAATCCGACTCACCCGTGGCACTGTCGCCAATGTCGGAATCGGCCGCAGCCCATGTAACACCGCTTGCTCCCGCCGTTTCATGCGACGCGCCTCTGCATCGCTCCGCTCGTGGTCATACCCGCAGAGATGCAGCACTCCATGAACCAGTAACCAGGCCAGCTCCTCACTGAGAGATCGTCCACCCTCTTTCGCTTGTCGCTGGGCCGTCGGCACCGAGATCACCACATCGCCGAGGAGCGCCGACACCGGGCTGGCCGACTCTCGCATGGCAAACGCCAGGACGTCGGTGGTTCGATCCTTCTTACGATATTGGCGGTTCAACCCGCGCATCCGCCCGTCACCCACCAGATCAATGCTCAGCTCAGACTGTGCTTCTCCGACGGCCGAGAGCACACGCTCTGCCAGGCGCCTCAACGCGGCCTGGCGCATCGCCACCCGAATAAGGCGCACACGCAGATAGACAGCCATTAGTGAGATTGGCCCGAGGAGCCTCGGGGCGGCGAACCAGAGGAAGACCACTTGTTGGACCCGGACGGCGACGATTGCGGCGCGGCCGGCCCCTTGGATAGCCTGGGATCACCACCAGTTGCAGACTGATGTCGATCGTAGGCTCTGACTATGTCCTGCACCAGCCGATGACGGACCACATCCTTCTCATCGAAATACACGAAGGCAATCCCTTCGATATCGCGTAAGATTTCTTTTACTTCGATGAGACCGGACACCCGCTCAGACGGCAGATCGATCTGCGTGATATCTCCGGTCACGACCACCTTTGAATGAAATCCCAATCTGGTGAGGAACATCTTCATCTGTTCCGCTGTGGCATTCTGAGCTTCGTCCAAAATAACGAACGAATCATTCAAGGTCCGTCCGCGCATAAATGCCAACGGCGCGATCTCGATATCCCCACGTTCAATCATACGATTGGCCCGTTCCATATCCATCATGTCAAACAGCGCATCGTAGAGCGGGCGTAGATACGGATTCACCTTTGCATACATATCGCCGGGAAGAAAGCCGAGCTTCTCGCCGGCCTCGACCGCAGGCCGCGCCAGAATGATGCGACTCACTTCTTTCTTCATCAAAGCACTGACCGCCATCGCCATGGCCAAATAGGTCTTGCCCGTACCGGCAGGTCCGATTGCAATCACAATGTCGTGTTTCTCAATCGCCTCAATGTAGGACTTCTGCGTGGGAGATTTCGGACCAACGAATCGCTTCTTTGTGACAATCGACGTGGCGTTGGTCAACACCTCCTTAACGGAGGCATCCGGCGTCCGGCGCAACGCGGTCAGCGCATGCGTCACATCGTCCGCCTGAAGCACGAGGCCTTCGTTGGTGAGATTTGCGAGTTCGAAGAGGATCCGTTCAGCTTGGCGGGTCGCATCAGGAAGACCGTCGAGAGTGACTTCCTCACCGCGTGCGGACAGCCGCACGCCGAGATCGTCCTCAATAAGTTTGAGGTGCCGGTCGTGGTGCCCGAAGAGGACGGCAGTGTTCGTGCCTTCTCGTAGTTTTAGTTTACGCACGAATGCAGGGTAGTCTCCCTCCTAGAGCGTCAGATGGGTTGATTCTAGCAGAGGAAGAAAAGGCGAGACAAGGAGAAGTAAGGAACAGAGCAGGCAGGGCTACGCCCCCGCTGATTTACCTGGGAGGCTGACGCCAAATGCGAGGTCAAATTCCTGGTAGGCCGTGCCACCCTGGCCATCTTTTGCCAAGACCTTAACGTGAAAGACGCCCCGGTTGCCCGGTGGGATCATCCAGGTAATCTGCCCGGTAGCAGACTCAATGGTCATCCCGGCAGGAGCCGTTTCCAACTCATAGGTCAAGCGATCCCCATCGGAGTCCGTCGCTCTGACAGCATAGTCATATTGATCCGGCGTCACTGGTGCAGGGGGAGTCGACACAATCGTAGGAGCGTTGTTGCCCAGCGTCACGACATCGGAGCGCAGCATATTACCCAAGGCCTGAGAGTCTCGCGCCGTCACTTCGACCACAACCTTGTCTCGTGGAGCCAATCCAGCCGTATCAAAGAACGCCTCTTCCCCCTCCTTGACGACCGCGTCATTCCTAAACCAGCGATAGGTCAAATCAACCCGATCGTGATCGGGATCGCTCGCAGCCACCTCTGCCATCAGCTTGCCCCCTGGCTGTACCGTCTGGGGGGTCAATGTCACTGCGGTGATATGGGGGGCGGTATTGCCGACCTGTGCCGCCGGAGTTCGAACAGGCTTTCCCTTCTGCTTTCCGTCAGACGGTGTAATCTCGACAGAAATCATTTGCCCGCGGCGCAGCAGTTCGGCTGGAAAGGTCGGATTCGTTTGGCCGGAGACCAAGGCATCATTCACATACCACTGATAGGAATAGGTGATAGATTCCCGCTCAGGGTCCTCTGCCAGCGCTTGGACTCCGACTGGTCCCGTCAGAGGAATCGGGCTCTGGAGAATCTTCGCCAGCACCATGACGGGGGGCCCGTTTCCGGTAACTCCAGCCCCCTTTGCCGGTTCAGATGCAGTTCCGCCAGTACAGGCGGTTCCACTCAGAATGACCAACGCACAGGCAATCAAGAACTGTCTATTGGGGTGACGAACCATCATCTTGTCTTTTCGACTCATTCTAGAGAATCATGGGCCGACGATGGCCCGTTGTTGACCATCGCCGACGCTCAGACAACATCAGTCTCGTTGATGTACCCAACTGACGAATCGACTATAGAACTCTTTCAATGCCGTATTCGTACAGACCGCGTTACCACCGCTCATTTGGTTACAGATTTTTCCGTCTTCCTGCCCGACGTGCATCGATCCTGACGAGGCCAGACCGACTCCGAGATCAACCTTGGTGTTGATATTGGTATTCGCACCGGACGGCGTGGTCCCCACCACAGCATAGGGGGGCGCCGTACCGGTCTTATAGAAGAGCACATACAGATAGCTGATTCCGTCAGACGCGCAGAAGTCGTTCGTCGGCACGAACGTCGGCAGGAAAATCACGCCGGCAATCAGAGTCGGATTCACTACTGATCGCTCTGCAGAATAGTTGACGGTGGAAATCGTGACCGGTCCAGGCAGCGTGATCCGCCACCCATCCTTGCTCGCAACCAGCCCCATCATCGAATTTGCCCCGGTGCCCTCAACGCTTGTCACGCTGGGATTAGTCGGATCAGTGACCTGATTCGTCGCCCCACTGCACACCAGGCAAACCACTGCACTAGTCACATCGACCAGATCATCGCTGTGACAGTTGACCGTCGAGGTTTGCGTGCAGGACCCGTTCATGACCTTGTCTTTGAGGCCATAGAGCCGCTGAATGGTGTTATCGACCTTATCAGCATTTCCAAAATACCGACCCGTCCCAAAGAATACCCAAGTGGCGTTGGTATCATCGATCGTCACCGCCGGCGCAGCGGCCGTTGGACCGACTTCAACCGTGGTGCCTGTACCTGCATCGAAGAAATCATCAATGACTTCCGTCGGAGTCCGATTGGCCCCGTTCGCAATCCCCCAGGTAGCCGGGGTACAGGGAGCGGCAGGACAATTCATGGTGAGGCGGTACATTTTCCCGCGCCAGGGCAGGGCCCCATCGTGAATCGTTCGCCCCATATAGGCCACATCCGTTCGCCAGTCCAGATCCTTATCGATCGATACCACGTGCCCCATAAACGATCGCCAGCTTCCGATAGGCATGGTCGTCAAGCTGCCACTGGCAGCCACCTTTGGGCCATTCTTGAGATCCACCACATACAGCTTCGCCGATTGCGAGGGAGCAGAAGGCAGGTCGGCCTGGTAGCCGTTCGGTCCAGACCCGAACACCGCAAACCATTTCTCGTTTACCGTTGAGGTGATCGCATCGGTATTGGGATTCATCCGCACGACCGATGGATAGCTCGTGGTTAATCCCAACCCGCTATCGGTAAATACCCATAGCAGCTTGGGACTGACTTCAGGATTGGTCACATCAAGCGCAAAATAGGCACTATAAAAGTTTCTCGCCGTGGCCTCGCCGTTGATGATCGCCGTCATCGGAGGGGCGCCGGACCCAGCCACACATTGACCGCAACTGCCTCCCATGCGGAACCCGCCAATGAGAATCGTCCCCCATCCTCCCGGATGGTCGGCATCCGGAGTAAACACCCGAGCTTCTGTGATCGTCGGCTTCAGATCGACGTAATACACGTGGGTATAGTCTACTCTCGCCAGCCATTGCAGGTGGGGAAGCAATTCTTGTGGAATAAACGACCACATTTCTGCCCCAAGATTCGGACCGCTCGAATTGTCGGTCGGATTCTTGGTGTACCATCCATACTCAACAGTACCAGCCGTCGTTGAATCGTCGCCCTTATGGTAGTACCCGCCGTTGAACGCATGGAGCATTCCATCATTCGCGCCGACGTACGCTACTTGTCGACGATTCCGGTATTGCTGATAAAACGCATTGTAGCCGGCATCTCCGTAGCTCAAATCGTACCGGGCTTTCGGCGCACCCACGATCGTCGGCGTTGAATGGATCGGATCTCCCAACTTCCAGACTTTATAGGTCCCGCTCCCGACCGGCGTCTCCAGCATTCTGGTCCGCAGGCCCGCCACTTCGTCGCCGCGAATGAAATTGATGAGGTTCATAGCGTTTGAGCTGCCGGAACAGGTATCGGTCGCATACCGAAGATAGTCTTTGAGGGCGGCGCAGTTCGCCGTATTGAAATCGATCTGTTCCGACGGATTGACGACGCCGTCATTATTCGTGTCGACCCAGGTCAGGATGGTGCGCGCCCCAGAAGTCGTGTACGCGAGCTCTTTCCCCGCCTCCCACACGGGCATGATGGATTTCAAGTCGGACGTGAGAATCGGCGTGGCGCTGTCTGCCACCCCGTCTCCATTAAGGTCCTCGAACTTATCGACCAGCACTTTCTGATACGTCGGACTTAAGGAATTGTTGTCGTATCGCGTGGTGATGATCCGATCCTGCTCATACACCAATTTCCCGTCCTGGATCGTGTCTTCACGAAAATTGCCGAACCCGTCGACGAACAGGGAATGGGTGTAGCCCGTCCACTTGACGTTGGCTCCCGCCTGTCCGACGTCGCTCGTAAAGAAATAGGCCTGATAGATCGACCCTTCTCCGGTGGATGCCGTCGCCAAGACCGAAATCGACGTACCGGAGGCGCTCTTGCGGATGATCGCCGTGATGGTGGCCATGAGACGCTCTTGCAGGTCGTCTACATTCGACGATTCAAAATAGGTGTCGGGAATGCCATCGGTGCCGGGAGCCCCGGTGGCATTGACCACCTTATCCCACTCCGACGCCAGGTCTGGAAGATTGTTTCCGTTGGTGTCTTCAAATCCGCCAAGCTGTGCCGTGTGCATCAAGATCTCTCGCCCTGCAATATTACCGAAAGCAAAGAACGTATAGACGTTGACATTTTGGAATCCCTGGAGGCAATGCCCGGTCACCCCAAGCACGGCAATTGTGCCATCCGCAGTTCCACTGCAAGGCCGTAAGTCGTTGGTATGGGCCCAGTAGGCCACGTCATCAAGATAATGGGTCCCGCTGCTGGCGTAGTCTGTCTTGTGCTCACCAAGCAAGGTCGCAGCCGGAGTGCCGGCGTTGGTATTACAGGTCCCGTTCGGAGTATGGATGGTCGCGCTGCCCCCTGCACAATGAAGTCCGTGTCGCCCATGCGCAAAGTCTTGGAGCCCAGCGGGGATATTCAGATCCTGCGTCGGCTCACCGTCGGTGACGAGTATGACGAATGTTTTGCAGCAGCTCACCTGTGTGGACGTCGTCGCCCAAGCGGGGGTGTGGTTGCTGCCGAAGAAATAAGGGTCCCGTCCACAGGCATTGGTGATGTAGCCGGCCGGACAGGTTTCAGGAGCCGTCAGCGCCGTAATTTCAGACGTTCCGACAGAGCCTACCCCGGTAGCCCCGAACGCCACACCATTCGAGTTCCCGCCTGAATAGGCGATGGGATACACATAGGCAGTGGAGAGAAACGTCGAATTGACTTGTGCGACATACCGGGTGGCTTCGTATAGGGATTCAGACAGCGGTGTCCACGTTGCAGGAAACGATTCTCCGATCCCATCGAGGATGGCTGCCGTATTCGTATTAAAGGTCTCCACCGCTGTCCCAGAGAAGTCAATGGACTGGCGCGAGCCGATCCCGACCAACATTCTGGCCCCATCTCCCGTTCCTTTGAACTCAAAGAGTCCGAAGCGAGCCTGGGGCCCGATCTGTTGGACCACGCCGGTTGGCTCCGTAGCCATGGCAAGACGAAGACTGTACTGCGACTCTATAAAACCGTCCGAATCGCTGCTGTTATCCGAGTTCCTATTGCACGCTGTTCCATTACTAGGCGGGCTGCTCGCATCATTGTCCACACAAAAGGTCCCCTGCATCCCGGATGTTCCCCCTCGAAGATGAATGTAGAGATTGGCCGGAGTCCCCGTTGTCACTGAGGTTGGGACGCGTCCTGTATACCCATTTGCTCCACCGCTGGGAACAGCATTTGTTGTATGATGTTGGCAGCAGGCCGTACTCCCGAATACAGATTGCGCCCTGATGGTAATTTTAGCCGGTGTTCCGGTCGGAGGGCAGGTCCCATCTGCGTTGCGAGTCACGGCGCAATCGCCTCCCGACATGGACTTCTTGAGGGCATCAAACCGTCTGAATGTTGCCCAGTTGAGCAGATTCCCATCCCACTCTGTGGTATTGGGACAAGCCGTACTCAAGGATCCCCTCACGGTTGAGACCTCAAACCTAGCGTTCGTCGCATCGTAGGTGTAACAAGTCAGCGAACCGAAATAGCCGCTGTAGGTGCTATCAGCCACAAAGTTTTGGGTGATGGGCGTGAGCAATCCGTCTGAGTGGATGCCGCACCAGGTCGCGTCGCAGGCCCGCCCCCCCATGCTGCCGGAATTGTCGAGGATCAGGAGAATGTTCGGCGCCACCTGTTCAGAGACAAAGGGGGGCACGGAATAGTACTGGTCCATGGTTTGGGCGAGGCTCGCACCAGGGCCGATCAAGGTCCCGATGAGCACGCTCATGATGGCTCCACGAACTGCGAGATTTCGGCACTTCATGATGGCACCCTCCCTTATCCTCTCTCTAATCTCTTCAAGACTTCTTTGTCGGCGGCTTAACGCGGCAAAAAGATGATCATGCGGTCGATCTTATCGTTCTGCTCCTTCTTGAGGTGATACTGGACCTCAAGAGTGACCGCAAGCATGCCTGCATCCGCTTGATTGCCGCTGTCGTCGAGAATGACGGCATCCGACGTGAGGCTATAGGTCCTGCCATCGATCTGAAAGGTCTTCTCGTAGACGGCCGTGATTTTCCCGCTCTGGTACCCGACCGTCATGGCCGGGAGCAACTGATCAGCCTGCCCATCTTCTGCTCCCACAGCGAGTGACAAGCCGACAGCGAGCGCGCTCGCTAGGGCCAGAGCCATTAAGGATGTCCGCATTTGTGACTGGTGCGTCGTGACTCTCATCGTCGTCATCCCTCCCTTGCCCATGCGGCATCGCCAATCAAGAATCAATGTTCTACAGCGCCCGGCGCTGACAGGTATCGGACCCCAGATGGAGACAATCAAATACCGCAATGACCCGGCTTGTCGCCCCGGTCGCTGCATTGGCCGCCGTGCAATCGACACGATAGAAAAAATCCTTCGTGTTTTCATCGCTGCCCGCTCGTTGCTTGCTGTAGAGAAAATCAATGTCGCCGTTCACCAGATAGTTATTCACGGCCATCGTGATGTTGGGGGCATTCCCGGCGCCCACCGCCACATCCGGATTGTTCCTCATCGAGACTGGGGCTCCATTGATTTCCTGACTGAGTATGGCGGCATTGGCCGCCGGCACAGGCCCTGCCGGTGCGATGAGCGTAGCGGGAACTACTCCGGGGTCAACCGAATTTTGAATCACATTTACGGACATGCCCACACAGGACTCCGCGGCATCCGTCCCCTCCTCGACCATTCTGATCGCACCGGCCATCGAGTTTTCCAAGCCGGTCATGGTGAGCGCGGATACGCCGAGCGTGCCGGCCATCAGCATGATCATCATCACGGTCATGAACGTTGTGCCTCGTTCATCAAGACCCAGCGAGTCTTGCCTGCATTCTTGAGCATGGATGCCATCAGCTTGTCTCATGATTATGACCTCAGATTTCGGAGCTCAACCGTGCGCGTCTGCACCCGTCTGCGAAACTGCAAATAGGCTTGCTGTTGAGCCGGCGTAGTGTTATCGCCAAATGCAAAGACCCCGGTCGCATGATTGTGGTCGCTCACGTTGGTAATACCGATATTGTTCGATACGTTCGTCGAGATGCCTTCGCCCAGCCCCTGGTCCAACTGCGTTTGCCGAGCGACGATTGTAACTTGCGCCATACGGATCTTTGCCGGTGTCATGGACGCACCAAAAGGCGCCGCCGTGCCGAACCAATTTCTGTTCGTCAGAAAATCTGGGGTGTCGAAAATGTTATTCCCGTTCAGGTCGTCGATCTGCCCATCAGGATTTCCTGAGTTGATGATCGGACTGCAGCCATCGCACGCATATTCCAATTGAAGGTCTTCGACCCCATCCATAATGGGCACGCAGTTCGCGTTGACCTGATTGCAGTTCGGCGGCGTACCCGGTAATACCAGCGCCGCTGGTACCGCCCCACGAACGAGACAAGGCGCCGACCCCTGGCAAATGTTGAGGGCGTCAGGCGGCGGAATTACTTGATAGGTAATGCACTGCACCAGATAGACCTGAGTTCCGGTACCAAAAGTCGTCGGACCCTGAATGGCCGGGTTTATGGCTAGTCCGCCGACATTTGCCGCCTGGATAGTCGACCCGGCCACCCCGCCGATCGACACCACATTTCCCGGCAGCGCGAGAAACCCGCCAGGAATGGCGTTGCCCATCCCCGTGGTAGCATTCGCCGGCATCGGTATGTTGGCAATGGGCACATTCGGTCCCCCGATGGTCCCGGCCGGCGGCACAAATACCTGCCACAAGGCTCCCACCGCAGTAATCGAATTCGTCATCGGAACAACCATTGAGATGGAGTCAGGCCCGAAATCGGCTCCTGCCGGGAAATTGTCCACAGGGACGAGCGCCGACGGAGTCCCGTTGATATGACACCCTCCGACAGGCGTCGTGAGTCCCTGCATGCCAAAACCGGCAAGCTTGAGATCGGCCGTGATCATATCGAGGGCGTTACGAGCTGTGGCTTGCGTATTTCCTACCTGCCCGCTGACCCTGGCGCCTTTCTGAGTCACGGTCAAGGCCCCGAACCCAGCCGCCAAAATCGCGGTTGTCATGGCGGCTGCAATCATGACCTCGGTCAGCGTGAAGCCGGCTTGGGCCTGATTCCGAACCTGCGCCTGTGTCGTCATCGGTTCACCTAGTCCTTCTCGTCCGACTCAACCCGGCTGCTCACTGATTACTCAGGAACGACAAGCGATTGAAACATTACCGTTCTAGGTCGCTGTGCCGATCCTCGTTCATTCCAGTTCACTCTGACCATGACCTGCATTGCGCCGGATCCAGCCGGTGCCACCGGAGTCGCGGTTACCAGACCAGCGCCATTCGCGAGGTTTGAGCCCAAAATCCTCGCCCGCCACTGAGTGCAATCTCCCTGAACCGTCTGTGTCACCTGCGGCTTGGTGATCGGTGGGATGCCGAGCGGCGGGGGTGCAGGCAATCCTCCGACAAGACAGTTGCCTGCACCGGTCGTATTAAGATTGTTGTATGCCCAGGAGTACCGCCGGTTGTTCTGAATTCGCTCCATCATATCGGCCGCAATATTCGTCACAATTGATAAATCATTGGCATCCACATTCTTACCGAGAGACACGCCCTGCATGGCTGCCATACCCATCACACCCACACCGAGAATGGCCGCCGAGATCAGCACCTCTACCAGCGTGAAGCCCTTTTCGTTGCGTTCCTTCATGATGGTTTCGCCTGCTCCTCCGTTCATGATGTGGCGTTCAACACACAGGGGTTGATGGCCTGCCGACACCACGTCACCTTCCCTGAAGGCGCGAGTGAGATCGTATAAATCAGACTGGGGTTACGTACGCTTTGCAATTGAATCGTCTGGGCCGCTAGAGGCGTTGTGCTCAATCCACGTGGCGTGAATCCGATGGGATTAACTGGAAGCGGAAGCACGAATCGTACATTGAGGGGGAGTCTCTCACTCCCAAGGGGAGCCGTAAACGTCATCGTATCCACAGTGTCCAAGTTCAACGGCGCATTGGCAGGAGCAGCCACAATCATAGCGCTCCGGCTAATTGCCGCAGTGCGAGCCATAAGGAGTCGGTTATAGAGCGTCGTTGTTGTTTCGTAGAGTTCGTACTTGGCATACATAAACGTCAGATTCGGAACAGCCAACGCCGCAGCAATCCCAACAATGACGACCACGATCATGATTTCAAGAAGGGTAAATCCCCCTTCTTGTGAACGAAATTTGCTGAGCCTGTTTGGTCTAGAGTGCATCATGGCACCCCCAACCGAGCAAGGGGCATGCCGTTACCGAGGCTCTTTCTCCATTGATTAACTATTTGATTTATAGACGTTTATCTAGAATACGCTGAGCATGTGATGGTCGCTTTTCGCGCAATGTGCCGACAATTTTTGGCCGGGAGCCTGCACAGTCTCGCACTCCCCCTTAGGGCTTGAGATAAAGAGACTCACGAACGTCCAACCGGTTACTACATACAATGGCAGTTGATTGAAGACTGGAGATGCGACACGGACGGGCTGCCAAAGGGAAGCCACCCGCGATGAGAGAACTGCTTAGTGAGGGACGTGCCTGTCGGCACTACAGAAGACGCGAGAAGATCTGACCCGCTCTTATTTCACTGCCACGGCACGAACTTGCCTATAGGTCGTGGCGCCTTCGAAGATTTTCTGAATCCCGTGTTGAAGTAGCGTCATCATGCCTTCACGCCTCGCGATATCAGCCATCTCCGCCGTCCGGGCCCGAGACTGAATACACCGCTTTACCTCGTCGGAACCGACCAGCAACTCATGCAGCGCCATTCGGCCTTTGAATCCGCTCTGATTGCATCGCTCACACCCACGCGCGCGATGGAGGTTCAGGTCTGGCGAATACATCACCCCGACTCGATCCCAGTCACATACTCCATAGGCCTGGACCAGATCGTCAAACTCCTGCCGATCCGGATGATACGCCTCTTTGCAATGCACACAGAGGCGCTTGCACAATCGTTGCGCCAACACGCCTAGCATTGCATCGGAAAAGTTGAAGGCATCGCACCCCATGTCCAACAGGCGCGTCACGGTCTCGACGGCGCTGTTGGTGTGCAGCGTACTCATCACCAAATGACCTGTCAGTGACGCCTCAATCGCGATATCGGACGTTTCCTTATCGCGCATCTCCCCGATCATGATGATATCCGGATCGGCCCGCAGAAACGCCCGCATGGCCGCAGCGAAGGTAAAGCCAATCTTAGGGTGCACCTGCACTTGACGGAGCCCCTCCTGGGTCAGCTCGATCGGATCCTCTGCCGTCACGATCTTGCGGGCATCGGTATTTACCTGCTTCAACAGGGCATGCAAGGTCGTCGTTTTCCCGGACCCGGTCGGCCCCACGCAAAGGAGAATGCCCTGCGGACGTTCGACCAACTCCTTCACACACACCAAGACACCCGGCATAAACTCCATGGCCTCCAACGGCATCGGCGTTTTTGCGGTTAAGAGTCGCAGGGTGACATCTTCGTTCTCTCCCGCCGTCGGGAGCGTCGCCACACGCAATTCAAGATCCCGATCCTTTGCGAGACGATAGCGAATCTTGCCGTCCTGCGGTTTGCGCCGCTCTGCGATATCCAGATTGGCCATGATCTTGATGCGTGACACCACCGCACGCCGGTAGCCGGAGGGAATCTTCATGTAGGGGAAACAGGTCCCGTCAACACGGAACCGCACCGTGGTGTCACGTCCGGTCGAGTAAGGCTCGATATGAATATCCGAGGCCCCAAGTCGGTCTGCCTCCGCGATCAATTGGTTAGCCAATCGTACAATGGCGGAATCGTGCTCCGTAATCTGCTGCACGTTGCCGTCGGCTTCGTTCCAGACCTCATGCACGAGTTCGCCGAGAATGTCGGCGATCGCCCCGCGAGCCGACTGCTCGGTGGCCAGAAGCAACCACTTGTCGAGATCGCGCCGTAGCCCGACAACAACTCGAATCGTCAGCCGTGGGAAGGCCCGCCGGATATCCGGATCTTTATCGAGATCCTGCGGATCCGTCCTCAGAATCTCCACCACCGTTCCTTGCCGCTTGATCGGGACCCAGGCGCTTTTCCTGAGATACTCAATGCGCAGATTTTTGAGGAGCGCCACCTCTAGAACGGCGCGTTCATCGTACGCAAGAAACGGACAGCTAAAATACTCGCTGAGCGCGGCGCCAAAGTCGGACTTGGCAACGTGATAGGTGTCGAGAAGAAGCGACTCCAGGTCAACACCTTGCGCCTGTACAGCTTCATACGCTGCCTCCATCTCATCCTGACTAAGGACACCCCGTGCAACAAGTACGTTAAGGAGACGACGATCCCGATCCATACGAACGGGCGGGCTCTTGAGTGCTGGAAGTTCGATGTTGTCTGGGGGAATCGCGCCGGGAAGCTTTTCGCTTGGGCTCTGCACCATTCCCCTCCTTTCTGCCGCGTCGTTGTCATTCATATCGGACCATCCAGGTCCCGGGCGCTCGCATGACAACTGGAACCCCGCGAAACAGCCCACGCCCCATCTCATAGTCGTACCACAGCTCCATGGTCGCCCCAGGATGAGTAGTCGCAATCGTACCTTCAGCCGCTACGGCCCCGAATACCCGCATTGAGCGATCGAGGGTGATATTCCCGACGGCATAGAGCGCCCCGTTCAGGTGAATGTCCGAAAGTTGAACGGAGGACCGGCTCACGGCCACCCCGCTTCCTCCAGCAGGAGGGCTCAATACAGTGAGGGATTGCCCAGACCCAGCAGGCCCCGCCATGACATGGCCTTGTACGACAAGGACCGCTTCAAGATAACCCGCACTCAACCGAACCTCCCCAAGATTGTCAGCCCGCGGAGCCTTCTGATCCAGCGTGTCAATGAAGATGAGTCCTCGGGTATCGCCAACGCTGCGTGAGCGAAGATAGTCGTCGGGCGTCATGCCATGCCCCGGCTCTACTGACCCACTCGCATACAGGAGGCCCTCTCGATCGATTGCCAAGTAGGTGCCATGTTGTTTGGCCAGGTGCTTGAGCCGTTCGTACCCCCAGTGATCTCTCCGCACCCCGGGAGCCGGATGCCGATTCGCATGGACATTGAGGGGAAGCACGACACTACTGCTCTGCCCCGGTGAAAGTTGCATGAGATGAACCGGCCCTCCTATCCACATCGACAACCATCGGTCTTCGCGATGGGACATGTCGCGATAACTCACGCCTGTCACCAGTGCGCTGTCACTCTGCGAGGGGAGGTCCTCCACCCGCTGCGCCGTCAAATCACCGCCGATGGTCAGATCTCCCCAATGCACCAGCGCACCTGACTCCGGCGCGACCTGCGGCAGACCAAGATTTCCTCCAACCTGGATCCCAGCCCGCAGAGCCGGAATTTCCAGGGCACCGAGTTGCATCGAGACCGCATGTCTCGCGGAGGAACCCGCCGTCGTGACCGTTGCGTCGACCGTACAGAGCAAACCGGGTGTGCCCGGTGCATACACCTTCAGTTCTTGCACTGAGCCAAGATCATCCAGGAGTCGAAACATTCCTGTACCTGCATCGTTCAACAGATGTGGGTCTGCACTCCGTGAAGCATCCAGGAATAGATCGGGATGATCACTGGTCCCGATAAATTGAGACCGGCCGGCCTGGTCGAAAAATGAGGGACTTCCGTCTGATGACGACTGCCGCTTGGTCAGAAGTGCCGCCACTGCCGATGGGCTGGTGTGCGGACTATGAAACCAGGCAATGACCAGATCCTGTGCCGCATCGGCAACGGCCTGGGACACAGCGACGTCGGTTGCTCCCGAGGCGCTCGACGCCTCTTGCCCTGCCATATCAAGCAGTGCAGCACCCAACAGCGCCAGCACCAAAGCAAGGATCATAACCCCCAACAGCGCGATGCCCTGTTCCTGTGATAAGCGTGGTTGAACTGTCTTCATAGCACCTGACTCCTTTCATCTGATGCGCTAGGAACGCACCGTGACATCACGAACAACCTTGGTGTCACCGACAACCGGCAAGAGCTCCACTACGACACGAATAATCCTAGCTATCTCTGCACCAGCCTTTCCCCACTCATCCCAGTACGACAAGCGCACCGACTGCAAATCGCCGATCAGCACCCCGGCGCCTCCATCGATCTGCCGCATCAGCTGCGTGCGATCTCGGTCATCAATCCTGGTGTAGTACGTCACTCGATTCCGCCCCTCTACCGATGCACCAGCCGGATAGGCTCCTCCAACTGGACCACTCAGCAGGAGTTGGCTGCGCTGGCCTTGGCTCCCCAGTCGGTGGGATTCGCACCCACTCATTCCACAGAGCACCACGGTTTTCCCTGCTTCCCATCCACTGCCGTTCTGCACCGGCAAGACGGTTTGACCGGCCGCGACAGGGCCCGTTGTCACCGTCCCCAGCCCATGGATGTTGGCGGAAAACTCAAAGCGATCAGACCTGGCAACGGCAATGGTCGACGACGAAGCCATGCGTACTTCCTGCTCAAATACTTCCAAGCCCACCCGCATCTCTTGTTGGGCAGCCATGATGCGTTGTTGTCGAACTGCCTGAGCCTGCACGATGTTGAACGCCTCCAGGCTTCCTGCCAATACCAGCGTTCCGATCGCCAAGGCCACCATCAGTTCGGATAAACACACCCCGGACTCTGAGATCAGGCCTTTCAGCCACCTCTGATGTCGACTCAATCCACTCATCGGGCTCCTGTAAATGCCGGATTGGCCCGCACGGTTCCCACCTCCACCACCCGCACACTACCGAGCGCCTGATAGGATGCCGCCGCCCGAATCGTCACCAAGCCGGCTGTGCTGAGCGGCCCGAGACGGTCCATCGCCACCGTCCATTTCAGGGTCACCCCGTCACGCTCCCACTGAGCCGAGTAAATGCCATCTCCCGCCGAAACATCGGCTCCCTGCCCATCATCCGCCATGATCACATCCGTTCTGCCATCGTGGTCGAGATCATCCTGCATAAGCGCCTCCCACCGCACGGACCGTTTCGCTTCCAAGCGCCCCTGCGCCAGCGTCAACGCCCTGGTCTTTATCGTCCCCTGTTGAACCAACCTGGCAGACACCTGTAGCGCCGCCATCCCTCCCATCACGACGATCGTTGAAATACTCATGGCGATCATCGCCTCCACCAGACTGAAGCCTCTGTCGTGACGCCGCATCATCGAATCGAAACCCGGCCCGTGAGACTCACGGTGATGGTGCGGGCATGCCCTTGGCCATTGCGGAATTGGATCGTGGTGGCGGTCGCAGAGCGACCGCTCGGATGAAACACGACATCCGGCCCCGCGCTCGGCTCATCGATCTCGAGCCCTTTGTGCTGATACGACAACTGGTGATGCTGCACGCGATCGTTACCGATCTGGGCGACGATCGCCTGGCGGTCTTGATCGAATACCAGCCGGACACGGTCTCGCTTCGAGATCGCCCACTGCCTCGCCCAACGGAGTTCAGACGAGACCTGCTGCGCAAATACATCGGCCTGCATGCGCGCGTTCAGCATCATCAGATTGGGGATGGCCAACGCCGACACGAGTCCGACGATAGCCATAGAGGTCAGCGCCTCCGTGAGGCTGAACCCGCTCTCACTCTTCACAACTGATGTTCTGTTTGCGCTGCATCGGTTCATACTCAGGTGTCATATCAAGAGCCATACCTGTAGCGCACAGCTCTGCATTTCGACATGAGCCGATAGGAATACGGTACCGATCCCTTTGAATCTCCCAGGGAAATCAGCGGGAATTGGATGGAATAGCCGCGAGCCTAGACATTGGGACGTGCCACGCGCAGCGCATGACCGCGTGACGAGGCGGATACAACCGGGAAAGGAATAGATACAGAGGAGAGCGAATAGTGTGAATTTAACGGGATGAGGTTAGCCCGCCAACAATCCCTGGTACCACTCAAGAATAGGGGTGCCAAAGAAAAGGGCGCTCACTGCGCCCAGGACCAAAAATGGGCCAAATGGAATATATTCCTCGCGCTTGATCACCTGCGCCGCGAGTAGAGACACGCCGACAACTGACCCGACCAGGGATCCAATCATGATCGTCATCAATGCCAGCTTCCACCCCAGAAATGCCCCGATCATTGCCAGTAATTTGATATCCCCGCCGCCCATCCCTTCCTTGCCGAATAGATAGGGACTGGCCCAGGCCAACAACCACAAGATCCCCCCACCGATCAGGAGCCCGATGAGGCCATCCAGCAATCCCAACGGCAAGACGGTTGCGGCACTCACCAGCCCTAAAGCAATCCCGGGAAAGGTGACCGCATTGGGAATAATCTGATGGGACAAGTCAGTACCCGCCACCACGAGCAAGGCAGAAAAAAGGATGGCATAGACCACCGCCACCATCGTAGGCCCGAAGAACCAGAGCATGGCCAGATACCCAACAGTATTAAAGGCTTCCACGACTGGATAGTGGAGCGGAATGCTGACGGAACAGGCGCGACATCGACCGGCAAGCATCAGATAGCCCAGAATCGGCACGTTGTCATACCAAGCAATCGGCTTGGAGCAGGCAGGACAATGGGATCCCGGCCAGACAATGGATTCATGGCGAGGCAATCGGTAAATGCACACGTTGAGAAAACTCCCAATGAGCGCACCCAAGAGTCCCACGATGAGATAGAGCTGCCACATACCGCACCACGCCCCTGTTGAAACCGAAACGAACTCCAATTTCTCTCTAGCTGGTTACGAATACTCTGGTTTCCGTACTCAGTAACCCTACTAGGGCCATTGTGCTTGCATTTACACTCATTAAGAACGTCTCTATACTTTTGCCCGCAGCGCGCCTGAGGCGTAGCCGCGCGAATTCAGTATACCTCAAGCTCCGGCGATTCAAAGGAGAACCGACGATTATGGCTAAAGCAACGACGAAGCCCCGGGTACGCAAATCCCTTGCAGACCTTGAGCCTCCTCCCCGCAAGAAACGGCCGGAGTCGCTTACCGCGCGTGAGCAGGAAATTCTGGAATTGATCTGGGCCGGATTTAAGAATAAGGAAATCGGCACCAAGCTCAAGATCAGCGTGAAAACGGTGGAAGCTCACCGTGCAAACATGATGAAGAAAATGCGGGTGTCCAACACTGCACAGCTTCTGAAGAACGCCATTCAAGGCGGAGCGCTGAAGATCCGCTAACGTGAGCGGGTTGGTGCGGCCAAACCGCGCTGCCGCACCGCCTCAAAGAGCGTCACTGCAGCAGAAGCCGAGACATTCAGCGACTGCACATGCCCCTTCATCGGAATGCGAATCCGCTCATCGCAATGCTGTAATACACCGGGACGAATCCCCGCACCCTCTCCCCCAAAGACCAACCCGACAGAGCCTCGAAGATCCACCTCGGTGAACAGTTTCGTCGCCGTCGGTTCCAGGCCATAGATCCACACACCAGCTGCTTTCAAGGACTCCAGCAGCCGGCTGGTGTTCGTCACTCGCGCAACGGGAATATGGTCGATAGCCCCGGCCGACACTTTCGCCACGACCGAGGTCAGCCCGGCCGCCCGCCGTTCCGGAATAAACACACCGTGCACACCGGCGCCTTCGGCAGTCCGAAGTACCGCGCCGAGATTATGCGGATCTTCCACCCCATCAAGAATCACCAGCAATGGTGGCTCGTTCCGTTTGGCAGCGCCGGCAAGAATGGATTCTTCGGTCTGGTAGGCCTTCGCTGCAGCAAAAGCCACAATGCCCTGGTGTCGACCACCGGGAGCGAGTCGATCGAGAGACGCCAGCGGCAGAATATGGACCGGCACATGCAGCGCCCGCGCCAACTGCACCAGCTCGGCAAACTGCTTGTCAGTCCGAATCACATGCAGCCGCTGCAATGGCCTGCTACCGGCCTTCAGTGCTTCACGGACCGCATGGAGACCATAGAGAATCTCCTGGCTGTCATCGCTTCCATCGGCTGGTACCATCGGGCTTGTCCTCAATCGTAATCCCTTGTGAAGCAAGTTCGGTTCTGATTTCATCGGCGCGTTTGAACTCTTTTCTCTTCTTGGCTTCACAGCGCTCCTCCACCAACCGTTGAATTCTCTGCTCTTCCTCATCCCCTCCACTGTGCATTATAAGAGGCGCAGACATCACCCGGGCACTCGCCTTCGCTGTACCTGCAAGAGGAACAACATTCTTAGGACGGTTGAACTGCCACTTGTCCAACTGGAACAATGCCAAGCATTGGCCAAGCGACCGGAACTCTTCTCTTGCTTGTTTCCGCGACTTCGCCGAAAGGCCCTGATCCAACAACTTATTCACGTCGCTTCGCAGCCCTTGCAACGCCGCAATAGCCACAGGCGTATTGATATCATCGTCCATAGCCGACTGAAATGCGACCGTGCATCGTTCAATCGCCGGATTTAGCCCTGCATCCCCTGACGCATTCCCGCCCGTCTCAGCCAATCGTGCAAAGAGATCATAGAACCCATTCACCGCATTCTTCGCTTCTTTCAAAGCTTGATCGGAGAAATCCAACGGACCTCGGTATTGTGTCGCCAACAAGAAATACCGCAACATCTCTCCGGTTTCCGCTTCCGCCCACTCCGACTTTTCAAAGATCTCCCTGATCGTGAAGAAATTCCCCAGCGACTTGGACATCTTCTCCTGGTTGATCTGCACAAACCCGTTGTGCATCCAGTAGCGGGCAAACTCTTTCCCCGTCGCACCGCACGATTGCGCGATCTCATTTTCGTGGTGCGGGAAAATCAGGTCCATCCCTCCGCCGTGAATATCGAACGTCTCACCCAAATGTCGAATAGACATGGCGGAACACTCAATGTGCCACCCCGGCCGTCCCTGCCCCCACGGGCTCGGCCAGGCAGGCTCGCCGGGCTTAGCGCTTTTCCACAGGGCGAAGTCCATCGGGTGACGCTTCCGCTCGTCCACACCCACCCGTGCCCCGGCTTGGAGATCCTCCATCTTCCGCTTGGATAGTCGCCCGTAGTCCCCATATTTCGCGACTTCGAAGTAGACATCGCCGTCCACTTGATACGCCAAACCCTTCGCGATCAGGGTTTCGGTCAGCCGGACGATGTCGGCCATATGCTCAGTCGCTTTCGGTTCGATCGACGCGGGTCGCACGCCCAATCGCCTCATATCGTCGTGATAGGCCTGAATGTATGTCGCGGTAATCGTGTCGCAGCTGACATGCTGTTCATTGGCGCGCTTGATGATCTTGTCATCGACATCGGTGAAGTTCTTGGCGAACTCGACACGAAAGCCGGAATATTCCAGATACCGCCGAACCACATCGAACACCAGCGCACTGCGCGCATGACCAATGTGGCAATAGTCATAGACCGTCACCCCGCAGACATACATGCGCACGGTGCCGGGCACGAGCGGTTCAAACACGTCCTTCTTTCCCGTCAGCGTATTGTAAATCTTGAGCATACAATCAACCTATGGCAGTGCTTTTCGCCGCTTCGGCCAGTGCGACCATACAAAGAGCCCAATGATGATGGCCAGAATCACGCCGATTACAATATCAAACCGGTGAAAGTAGTCGCGAAGCTCTTCCCAGCGCTCTCCCATCTTGAACCCGATATACGCGAGGAGATAACACCAGGGCAAGGCACCGAGAAACGTAAACAGCACAAAACGCGGAAAGTTCATCCGCGCGATGCCGGCCGGTAAAGAGATGAACGTGCGTACCACCGGAAGCATCCGGCTGAAAAACACCGCGGCTTCACCGTGTTTCAAAAACCAGCGATCGGCGATGTCGAGGTCTCGATGCGACACAAGAAAGTACGGGCCATAGCGCTCCACGAACGGGCGGCCACCCCAAACCCCGGCGTAGTAGGCAGCGATCGACCCAACGACGTTCCCAATCGCTCCGGCCAGCGTCACCCCGATCATCGTGAACTGGCCGGACAGCACCAGATAGCCGGAAAACGGCATAATAATCTCGCTGGGCAACGGAATGCAGGCGCTCTCGACAGCCATGGTGAACAGAATTCCGGCATAGCCGAATCGGGAAATGCAGGCGATGACGAAGCGACTCAGTTCCCCGATAATCGCTTCAATGAAACCTCCGATCATCGATCACCCCTTCCGTCGTGAGACTGATTGCCCGCGTAGCTTGGGGTTCACCGACTTGCCTTGGATCATCGGTTCCCAGGCACGAAAATGATCAAGCACTGCGTAGTTGGTGCAGTCCAGATGAATCGGTGTCACCGACACCCGTCCCTGCTCGATCGCTTCATGATCGGCGTTCTTGCTCCGGCTCCAGGACACCCGCGTCCCGGCGATCCAGTAATACTTTCTGCCATGCGGATCAATCTTTTCGATGATGGGATTATGAAAGCGTCGCCGACTCAGGCAGGTGACCCGTACTCCCTTGATGGAACCCAACGCACGATTCGGCACATTCACATTCAACAACGTCTCGTCCGGCAACCCTTGCGCCAATACCTGCCGCACAATACGCGCGGCATAGTCCGCGGCGACAGAAAATCGAAAGGTCTCTCGCCCCTCCTGCGAGACGGCGATCGACGGAATGCCAAGAATCGTCCCTTCCATCGCCGCAGAGACGGTTCCCGAATAGAGGACGTCATCTCCAAGATTGACGCCCTTGTTGATTCCGGACACTACAATGGCAGGAGGCTTCGGCATCACTTTGAGCAGCGCCAAGTTCACACAATCCACCGGCGTGCCGTTCACGGAAAATGTGCGCGGAGCCAGACGATGCAGGCGGAGAGGCTTATGCAACGTCACGGCATGAGCCACAGCGGTACGCTCTCGATCCGGCGCCACCACCCACACCTCGCCGATCGTTTTGAGCGTTTCAGCCAATACCGTCAAGCCTGGTGAGTCGATACCATCGTCATTGGTGACCAAAATTCGCATGTGGTTCCAGTCATAAAAAAAGCTGCGCGAGGCAGCTTTCTCTCCATCCCTGCGGCCGACCGAGAGGCCGCGCCACTATCGCTGCCTCGTGCTCAGCCACCAAGGGGCTCTGAAAAGATTGGTCGGGGCGGCGGGATTTGAACCCACGACCACTCGCACCCCAAGCGAGTACGCTACCGGGCTGCGCTACGCCCCGACATCTTCTCTGTATACTTAGTTTCCTATTGTCGCTTGTGCAACCCTGGAAAGGCAATGGGGATGTTATTGAAAACCTAACGTGAATGCGCCTCGATGATTTTCACGATAGCCTGGAGATCCCCGCGCAGCTTCTTGGCCAGCTCTTGAGGGGTGAGCTTCCGAGAAGCCGCCCGCCCACGCCTGGCCCAATACCGCTTTACTCCCTCCAGCGTGTGACCTTCCTCATACAGCATCCGCTTAACTTCAAGGACAGTCTCAATGTCCCGACGAATATACAGGCGCTGATTCCCACGACTCTTCTTCGGACTCAGGAACTTAAACTCAGACTCCCAAAAACGTAGCACATAAGCCGGGAGCTTCGTCAGTTGACTGACCTCCCCGATTTTATAGAAAACTTTACTCCCCAGCCTGGGTTCAATCCCCATGACCGGCCCTCATGCTGTAGTCGCGATGTGGGTCTCGCGATGGCTATGAATTGACGTACTTCTTAAAGACTTGGCTTGGGCGGAATGTGACAACGCGACGCGGGGTAATCCCAATTTCTTCTCCTGTGCGAGGATTGCGCCCCTTACGAGAACCTTTGCTGCGAACAACGAAATTGCCGAACCCCGCAATTTTGACTGACTCCCCTTTTTGCAGCACCGACTTGAGGAGATTGAGCACAAGTTCAACGATATCGGCCGCCTCATTTTTCGAAATTCCAACCTGCTTGAAGATCTCGTTCGCGATATCAGCCTTTCTCATGCCACCCCCCTCCGTAACCGCTGCGCCTTCCCATCACGCAACCTCCGCTGAAGCTGCACTCTAAAGACGGAAAGTTCTGCTTAAGTTACGTGAGGTTACGAGTTCTGTCAAGAATAAACATTGGCGGGCAGGCGGCAGGAGTCCGCTAACGCTTCGAAAGAAGCTTGTACTCAATGCTGTCGGCTAAGGCTTGCCAGGTAGCCTCTATAATGTTCTCGGATACCCCGACTGTTCCCCACTTATCTTTATGGTCGCCGGATTCGATCAGCACCCGCACCTTCGACTCGGTGCCTTTATTGGCAGCGAGCACACGGACTTTGTAGTCAAGCAGCTTCACCTCTTGCAATTGCGGGTAAAACTTTTCCAACGACTTACGCAGCGCATGATCCAATGCATTTACCGGCCCGGCTCCGACCGCTGCAGTATGCTCAACCACTCCGCCAACCTTGACCATCACGGTCGCTTCTGAAAGAGGCGCGCCATCCTCCTGTTTCTTTTCAACAATCACACGGAATCCCAGTAGCTGGAACGCCGGTTTATGAGTTCCCATCGCCTTGCGCATCAGCAACTCGAACGAGCCCTCAGCGCCTTCAAACTGGTAGCCTTCACTTTCACGCTCTTTGAGCGTATCGATCAGCTCTTGCACCTTCGCGTGATCTTTTGACAGCTTGATGCCGTAGGCCTCGATCTTGTCTAACAGACCGCTCCGTCCCGCATAGTCCGACACCAGCACCCGCTGGCGATTCCCGACCTTTGTCGGATCGACGTGCTCATAGGTCAACGCATTTTTCAGCACCGCATGAATGTGGACGCCGCCTTTGTGGGCAAACGCAGAATCGCCGACATAGGGCTGATGCTTGTTGGGCATCAAGTTCGCGATTTCCGTGACGAATCCCGAAACATCTTTCAAATGACTGAGCCGGTCACCGAGTGCCGGGCGCCGCATCTTCAACTCTAGATTAGGAATGATTGAACACAGGTTGGCATTTCCACACCGCTCACCGATCCCATTGATCGTCCCCTGCACCTGAACAATGCCGGTCTCGATCGCTACCAGCGAGTTCGCCACAGCCATTTCACAATCGTTGTGGGCATGGATGCCCAAGGGCACCTTGATTTCCTGGCGAACCACTTCGCAGATCGCCCTGATCTCCCACGGCATCGCCCCGCCGTTTGTATCGCAGAGAATGACGCGTTCAGCCCCCGCCTCCACCGCCTTGCGAATCGTCTTCAGCGCATACTCGGGATTCGTCTTGTAGCCGTCGAAGAAATGCTCGGCATCGTAAAACACCCGCCGTCCCTTGCTTTTGAGATGCGCAATGGAATCGCCGATCAATTCGAGATTTTTCGCCAGTGAGATCCCTAATGCATCGGTCACATGCAACGACCAGGTTTTCCCGAAGAGCGTGATGGTCTTGGTTTCCGCCGCGAGAAGGGCCTGTAGATTCTGGTCTTTATAGACAGAATTACTGGCCTTGCGCGTTGATCCAAAGGCAATGACCGAGGCATGCTTGAGCGGTGTCGTCTTCATAATCCGGAAGAACTCGATGTCCTTCGGATTGGCTCCCGGCCAGCCGCCTTCAATGTAATGCACGCCCAGTTCGTCCAACTTTTGAGCGACGCGGACTTTGTCTTCCGCTGAAAAGCTGACGTCCTCAGCCTGCGCGCCGTCGCGAAGCGTCGTATCGTAAATTTCCAGAGCGGCGGCTCGGTCGACGGTGAGAACGGGGATGACGACAGGCTCCTCCGGTGGAGCGTGACGAGCGAGGCGACCCTGTGAGGATTTTCGAGCCATTGTGTGAAAGAGTAACAGGAGCAGGAAGGATCTGTCGAGCCTGTCCGAATCAGACCCGTCTTACTTAGCCGGCTGATCTCCCTGCACTGCCCGATCGAGCCCGAATGCGGTGTGTAGCGAGCGCATCGCGAGTTCCAAATACTTCTCGGCAATCACGCAGGAAATTTTGATCTCCGACGTGCTGATCATCATGATGTTGACCCCCTCACGGGATAACACCTCGAACATCTTCGCCGCGACACCCGAATGCGAGCGCATGCCCACCCCGATGAGCGAGACCTTGGCAATCGCTTCGGTGATCGCCACACTTCTGGCCCCGATATCTTTGGCCACATCTTGAAGCAACGGGGTGGCGGCGCGCAAATCAGCCCGAGGAACGGTGAACGACAAGTCCGTCAACGCATCCTGACTGACATTCTGAATGATCATATCGACGTTGATGTTGGCCTGGGCGACGGGCCCGAAAATTTTTGCCGCGATGCCGGGCTTGTCGGGAACACCGACCATCGTGATTTTTGCCTGGTTCCGGTCTCCCGTGACTCCGGCCACCGCTACCGCCTCCATATCCGCATCTTCACGTGTCACGAGAGTCCCCTTTCCTTCCTTAAAACTCGAATTCACCTCAACCGGGACGTTGAATTTCGCGGCGAACTCCACCGATCTGGCCTGCAGCACCTTGGCGCCGAGGCTGGCCATTTCCAACATTTCTTCGTAGGAAATCTTATCGATGCGCCGCGCCGCAGGCACCACATTGGGATCTGAGGTGTAGACCCCATCCACATCGGTAAAGATGATGCACCGATCGGCTTTCAACGCCGCGGCCAACGCCACCGCAGACAGATCCGATCCGCCACGTCCCAGCGTCGTAACATCCGACTGTTCATTGATTCCCTGGAACCCCGCCACCACGGGAATGATGCCTTTTGCCAACGCCTCGCGAAGCCGGTCGGCGGAGACCCGTGCAATCCGGGCCTTGGTATGGGCGCTATTGGTGATAATGCCGACTTGCCGTCCTGTGTAGGACCGGGCATTCAGTCCGCGACCACGAAGATCCATCGCCAAGAGCGCCACGGTCACGCGTTCACCCGTGGACAGCAGCATATCCATCTCACGGTCATCGGGCGTGGCGGCCGCCTCATGCGCAAGCTTGATCAATCGATCCGTCTCGCCGCTCATCGCAGACAACACGACCACCACCTGATCTCCGGCGCGATGGGACTGCGCGACCCGTTCTGCGACCCGATGGATCCGTTCAATCGTGCCGACCGACGTGCCGCCGTATTTCTGAACAATCAACGCCACTAACTCATCCTTTGGCAAACAGCTTAAATATAAACTGATTGGCCTCGCGGACTGGCGCCGGCGCATCCGTCTCGGGCATCCGATGGATCCGTTCAATCGTGTCGATCGAGGTCCCGCCGTATTTCTGAACCAGCAACACCACCGCTTACCCTTTGACAAACAGCTTGATCACAAATTTACTGGCATCGCGGACCGGCGCCTTGGAGGCCTGCGCATCAGTCTCGGTGAATCGACGATCGCCTGACGCTCCGTCCTTGCCGGGGCCCTCACCAAACACCGCGAACGCCTGTCCCTGCATCCCTTCACCATGATCACACAACGCGAGAAACCGATACGGGCCTTTCTTTGCAAGCCCTTCCAGGATCGGCCCGACAAGGTCCCGGTCAAACTCTTCGATGGCCTGCACCGTCGCGTTCACATCACTGCCATGCACCACTTCATCGGACAAGGAGGCATGGACATAGACAAAATCCTTCTTGGCAAACTCATCGAGTACCGTCGCCGTCATCGCCTTAAAGTGTTCGTCACCGAGCCCTGGTGAATCCGACGCGTCCAACCCGGCGCACAAGCCAACTCCCCGGTGGACGTCGCTGGAGGCTACAACCGCACCGGTGACGTGAAATCGTTCCGTCAAGCTAGGCCATGGAATCGCCCGCCCCTCTCCCCATAGCCAGATACAATTGGCCGGATTCTTCCCTGAAGCCAGCCGCTCTTTATTGATGGGATGATCGCGCAAGATGACATGAGACGTTTCCATCAATTCTCTCAGAATATCGGCGCCATCCCCGGTCGGGAGCGCATCCCCGATCAGACGGCCTCTCACCGACTGCGGATCGACACACACGGCCCGCGGCTTGCCCTTCATCCACACCATGACATGGCGATGGCCCGTGCCGGGGTAGAACTGCATCGTTTCAGAGCCCAGCTGCTCATTGATCGCCTCGATCAGTTCCCGCGCCTCCTCCGTGTCAATGAGGCCGGCCGTCGCATCATCTAACACAACGTGGGCGCTTAATTTCTTGATGTCAGCGCCGACTTTCCCACCTTCCGGCTTCACCGTGACCATCGTACAACGATAGACTACGTCCTGCTCCGTCACAGACACGCCGAGACTCGCGGCCTCAAGCGGCCCGGGACCTTGATAGTATTTCTTGGGGTCGTACCCGAGAATCGCAGTCCCGTTGAGACCGCCGCCATGACGATTCCCCTCTTCAGGAATCGTGACCAACCCGAGTTCGCCGATCCGTGCCAATCGATCAAGATGAGGCGTGGCAGCCGCCTGGAGCGGCGTGCGTCCCCCCAGAGCATCCTGCACATGACCCGCTAACCCGCCAGCATGGAGAATCAGATACTTCATTGAGATCAGACCCTCATCGTGCGTTTAATAACCGGGCGACATCCGAGGATGTCGCCTTGACAGTCAACGGCGGTTTCGACACGCTGATCGCCGTATCGGCATCTTTCAATCCATGCCCGGTCAGCGTACACACCACCGTCTCCCCTTCCCGCAATTTGCCTGCTCGGCCCAATTTCGTCACTCCTGCGACTGATGCGGCAGAAGCCGGTTCACAAAACACACCCTCCGTGGCCGCCACCAGCCTATAGGCTTGAAGAATTTCTTCATCGGTGACCAGATCAATCGCACCGGAGGATTCCTCCACCGCGGTCGACGCCGCAACCCAGCTCGCCGGATTCCCGATACGAATCGCGGTGGCAATCGTTTGCGGCTCTTCAACCACCCGACCCAATACCATCGGGGCGGCTCCTGCCGCCTGAAATCCCATCATGCGTGGCAGTTTGGTGGTCTGATTCGCGGCCCGATACTCCCGATAGCCTTTCCAATAGGCCGTAATGTTCCCGGCATTCCCGACCGGCAGCACGTGAAGATGCGGCGCATCCCCCAATTGATCACACACTTCAAACGCAGCCGTCTTCTGTCCTTCGATTCGAAAGGGATTGATGGAGTTGACCAGCTCAATGTGGTGCGCGACTGAGAGATCTTTGACGATCGTGAGCGCCTGGTCGAAATTTCCTTCGATTTGAATGACCGTCGCCTGGTGCATCATCGCTTGGGACAATTTCCCGAGCGCAATTTTGCCCGCGGGAATCAGCACATAGACAGCCAGTCCGGCGCGGGCGCCATACGCAGCGGCGGAGGCGGAGGTATTGCCGGTCGATGCGCACATGACCGCGCGCGCGCCCTGCTCCACCGCTTTCGAGATCGCCATCGTCATCCCGCGATCTTTGAAGGAGCCGGTGGGATTGGCGCCCTCGAATTTTAAGTAGAGATCGACACCCGGGGCGATCGCCTTCGCCAAACGCTCCGCGCGAATGAGCGGCGTATTGCCTTCCCCCAAACTGATGACCGGCGTCGCCTCCGTCACCGGAAGAAACTTTCGATACTCTTCAATAATGCCGCGCCAACGAGCCATCCGACTACTCATCCTTCCCTTCCACGCGGATCAACATGGCGGGCTCAGAAATAAAGGCCTGACGGTTGATTTCACACATCGCCTTTTGCACATCCCGCTCCTTCGCCATATGCGTCTTGATCACCACCGGAACCGTCTGCCCTTCGCGACGGCCCTGCTGGAGCATCGACGAGATACTGATCCCGCAGCGGCCAAGCTCTCCCGCAATCTGCGCCAACACACCCGGTCGATCAACCACCATGAATCGGAGATAGTACAACGAGCTGATTTCTTCCATAGGCTTGAGACGGATCGGCCGCCGCTGATCTTGCTGAAACGAAGCCGGCGGGACACGCCCTGCAGCACCCTTCAACAGATTTCGCCCGATCGCGATGACGTCGCTCACCACCGCACTGCCGGTCGGCATGGAGCCCGCGCCTCGGCCATGGAGGATCACGTCGCCCACCGCATCACCGACAAGATGGATCGCGTTATAGACCCCGTCGACTTTGGCGATCGGAGAATCGGACGGCACCATAGTTGGATGCACCCGCGCTTCAACGGCCCCGTCATTGAGCTTGGCGATCCCCAGTAACTTGATCGTATAGCCAAACTCCCTCGCGTACGCGATGTCCTGCTCCGTTATGTTCGTAATCCCCTCGGTGTAGATCTCTTTGAAATTGATCGGCGTCCCAAAAGCCAGATTCGCTAGAATAGCGAGCTTGTGAGCCGAGTCAATTCCGGCCACATCAAACGTGGGATCCGCTTCCGCATACCCGGCTTGCTGAGCATCTTTGAGGACCGCCTCAAAACTATGCCCGTCGCGAGTCATCCGGGAGAGAATATAATTCGACGTCCCATTGATAATGCCGTAGATCGACTCGATACGATTCGCTGCCAGTCCTTCGGTCAGCGCCCGAATGACCGGGATTCCGCCTCCCACACTGGCTTCGAATCCAAGATCCACATGCTGCGACTCCGCCGCCGCGAAAATTTCTTCTCCGTGCAACGCCAAGAGCGCTTTATTGGCCGTGACCACATGTTTGCCGGCGGCAATCGCGTCGAGCATCACACGCTTGGCAAAATCGTAGCCGCCGACCAGCTCGATCACAATATCGATTGCCGGATCGGCAAGGACCTGCTTCACATCCGTCGTCAACACACCGGGCGGCACCGCCACTCCGCGATCACGGGTGATGTCGAGATCGGCGATCCGCAACAGCTCGACCGGAACCCCGACCCGCCGGCGAATCAAGGCCGCGTTCTCGAACAAGACTTTCGCGACGCCGGTTCCGACGGTTCCGAATCCGATCAAGCCGACACCGATGCGGGTTTTCATTCCTCCGACCCTTCGAGCTTCAACACCTTCTTAATCCCCCGAACCGCCTGCCTGGTTCGATGCTCGTTCTCGACCAGCCCGAATCGCACATACTCATCGCCTCCCTCACCGAACCCGATACCGGGGGAGACCGCCACCTTCGCCTCGCGCAGCAACAACTTCGAGAATTCCAACGACCCCATATGCCGATAGGCCTGGGGAATCTGCGCCCACACAAACATCGTCGCCAGCGGTTTGGTCACCTGCCACCCGATCCGGTTTAAACCGCCCACCAGCACATCCCGCCGTTTCTGATAGCGCAACACAGTCTCTTTGACGCAGTCCTGAGGCCCGTTCAGCGCAATCACGCTCGCAATCTGGACCGGCTGAAAAATACCGTAATCGAGATAGCTCTTGATCTTGGCCAAGGCGCCGACCACTTCCCGATTCCCTACACAAAACCCCACCCGCCAACCGGGCATGTTGTAGGCCTTCGACAAGGTATAAAACTCAACGCCAATATCTTTCGCGCCGGGGACCTGGAGGAAACTCGGCGCCTTATATCCATCAAACACCAGGTCGGCATAGGCCAGATCGTGAATGACGATTACGTTGTGCTCTTTGGCAAACGCGACAATCTTCTTAAAGAAAGAAATATCGACCACCGCAGTCGTGGGATTGTGCGGAAAGTTAATGACCAGGATTTTCGGACGCGGCATCGTCTGCCGATAGACCCGTTGCAAGTCCTCAAAAAAATCGCTGTCCTGGCGCAGTTCGATCCCGCGCACCTCGCCCCCGGCAATGATGAAGCTGTACATATGGATGGGGTACGTCGGCGTGGGCGTGAGGACCACGTCACCAGGACCGATCATCGCCAGCGCAAGATGAGCCAGCCCTTCCTTGGAGCCGATCGTGACAATGGCTTCAGTCTCGGGATCCAATTCAACATTGTAATTTCGCTTATACCAGCTACAAATCGCCTGACGCAGCTTGGTGATGCCACGCGACGCCGAGTAGCGGTGGTTTTTGCCTTTGCGGGCAGCTTCAATCAGTTTGTCGACGATGTGAGGCGGAGTCGGCTGGTCGGGATTGCCCATCCCGAAATCGATAACATCCTCTCCGCGTTGTCGCGCTTCTAACTTGAGGCTCTGCACCTGAGCAAATACATATGGCGGAAGTCGCTTTAACCGATAAAACCCATCGCCCAAACCCATGACGGTCCTCTACCTCTTAAATTCTGGTCTCCTTCAAGCTGCTCCTCAGTGAATAGAGGAATGAACAGGCTGGAAGAAGGGCCTATTCTAATGGAGGGCCCCTGTCGAGTCAATTTGCCTTGTGATTCTGTGGGGTTCGGTTTCAGCAAACATTCAGGCCCCGCACCGAACCCATTTCAGCGGCGCACACCTGCCAATCTTGCTCCCTCCCTCGCCTTCTGCTATTAATGCGTCAGGTTTCCCCCGTCACTCATTCCTTTCCTGTAGGTCTCCCACAGGCTGGAGGTGCCATGGCCAGGCTGGGCGTCAATATTGATCATATCGCAACCCTTCGCCAAGCCAGGGGAGGGACCGATCCGGATCCCTTGGCCGCAGCAGTCCTCGTGGAACTCGCCGGTGCCGATGGCCTCGTCGTGCACTTACGCGAAGATCGGCGGCACATTCAGGACCGTGACCTCACCCTCTTGCGTGAGATCGTCCGCACCAAACTGGACCTGGAAATGGCCGCTGATGAAGCCATGGTTAAGATTGCCCTGACCGTAAAACCAGATTTGGTCACCCTGGTCCCGGAAAAACGACAGGAACTCACGACCGAGGGCGGCCTGGATGTGGCAGGATTGAAAGAGCGTATCCAGACCACCGTTTCCATGCTGCACGATGCCGGGATCCCCGTCAGTCTCTTCATCGAGCCTGATCTCAACCAGATCAAAGCGGCGCACAAGATTTCGGCCGACTTCGTTGAGCTGCACACCGGGCGCTATGCCAATGCCACCAAGTCGAAAGAGGCCGATGCGGAATTCGAGGCCATCACCCAAGCCGCCAAGCTCGCCTACAAGCTCGGCATGGGCGTCAACGCCGGACACGGCCTCGATTATCGCAATGTCGCACGGCTGACCCATATTCCGGAAATCGTGGAGTACAACATCGGGCACAGCATCATCGCCCGCGCCGTCCTCGTCGGCCTCGACCAGGCAGTCAAAGAAATGAAAGCGCTACTCAGCTAGCCTGCCTGTCGACGCTATTCACCGTTACGGAACCGTCGACCATCTCATGACGCCACACTCATCAATCCCACCGCACGGCGTGCTCCATGCCGCGCCACAACAGCGTACGGCGATGAAAGGGCCTGCCCCGCAATGATGCTCATCGTCACCGCCGCACAGATGCAGGCGCTGGATCGTCGGACGATCGAGGAAGCCGGCGTGCCCGGCACCACGTTGATGGAGCGGGCCGGAGCCGGTGTCGTTACCAGCCTTGAGCAACAGATCGGTTCCCTGCGCGGAAAAACCATCACGATCTTCTGCGGGAAAGGCAATAACGGCGGCGACGGATTCGTCGTAGCGCGCCTACTGCACAAGCAACGGGCCAAGGTACAAGTGTTCACCTTGGCTCCGGCCGCGGACCTGAGTCGCGACGCCGCGCGCATGTACCGGCAACTCATCCGGACCGCCGGTAAGACTATCGTGAAGCCGTTTTCCTCTACGAGTCAGATTCAGACGATACTCGGCGACAGCCACGTGATTATCGACGCGCTGCTCGGGACAGGCCTGGCAGCCCCCGTCACCGGGCGATATGCAGAAGCCATCGACAACATCAATCAGGCACAGCGCCTGACCGTGGCCGTGGATCTGCCCTCAGGTATCCATGCCGACACCGGCGCAGTGTTAGGCTGCGCCGTGGAGGCCGATCTGACCGTGACCTTCGGGCTGCCAAAGCTGGGCCTGTTTCAGAATCAAGGCATCGATCACGCCGGCCGCGTAGAGATCGTCGATATCGGTATTCCACCGGCCTATGTCGATGCCATTGAAGGCCGGATCAACTTGATCACTGCCCCGTTTGTTCGAGCCGCCTTACCTCCACGTCGGCTCTCCAGTCACAAGGGCACCTTCGGCCATGCCGGCATCATCGCCGGATCAGTAGGCAAGACCGGGGCAGCCGCGATGGCCGCACAGGCTGCCTTGCGAATGGGAGCCGGGTTGGTGACGGTGGCCATCCCGGCGAGCGTCAACGATGTCCTGGAGGCCAAGCTCTTGGAAGTCATGACGATCCCGATGCCCGAGACCAAGGCGCGCACGTTGTCCCGCGCTGCGTTGAACCGGCTGAAAAACTTCATCGCCGCGAGAACAGCTGTCGCGATCGGCCCGGGGCTCTCAACCCATCCGGAAACTGTTGAGCTGGTGCAGGCACTTGTCCGGCAACTGGATCGACCGGCGGTCCTTGATGCCGATGCGTTGAATGCGCTGGCCGGTCGCGCCGCGCTCTTAACCGAGTGTACAATCCCCCCTATTCTGACGCCGCATCCCGGCGAAATGGCCAGACTGGTGACCGAATCCTCGGCTCAATCGGTCAACGGGGACCGAATCGGCACGGCTACACGCCTTGCCAGAGCACGCGGCTGCTACGTGGTGCTCAAAGGAGCCAGAACCGTGATTGCCGGACCTGACGGTATGGTGGCCATTTGCCCGACCGGCAATCCCGGCATGGCCACGGCTGGAACCGGCGATGTCTTAACCGGTATGATCGTCGGATTACTCGCCCAGGGAGTCGCCTCCTGGGAAGCCGCGTGTGCCGCAACGTATGTGCACGGACTCGCCGGAGACCTGGCCGCCGAGACCATAGGACAGACCAGTTTAATTGCCAGAGATGTCATTGACCATATTCCCTATGCACTCACGAACATCGGCTCAGCGTAGCCGGCCTACGACCGCCGCACCACGGAAGGCCCACGCAGCCAGCAGGCCACGCCCTGCGTCGCCTGCTCTCTGGACGGTGGCGCTCCCCTCCCGCACCGCCACAGAAGCATTTGGCCGGATCATCGGGCGATCACTGGCCGGCGGCGAAACCCTGGCCCTCTCCGGAGAACTCGGCGCCGGGAAAACGGCTCTCGTGCGTGGAATTGCCGTAGGCCTGGGCACGCCATCGAACCAGGTGACCAGCCCGACCTTCGTCTTGATCCACGAATACGAGGGACGGCTCCCGCTGATTCATGTGGATCTCTATCGACTGCGAAGCGTAGCGGAAGCCGAGGGGATCGGCCTTCAGGAGTACTTTCATGGGAATATCGTTACAGCGATCGAATGGGCCGACAAGTTTCCGGAATTATTGCCGAGTGATCGGTTTGAACTCACACTGCAGCACAAAACACCGACGACGAGAACTGCGCGCATGATCGCCTATGGACCACGCGCCCGCACGTTACTCGCCACCCTCAAACGGGCCGTACGACAACACCGGCGGGCGGCCACACCCAAGTCATCGCCCAAGACTGCCATCCGGAGAGGGAGACCCCGCACATCATGATTCGGCTCATCCTTGTCGGTATGCTGCTGCTCCTCTCTCTGGCGTTCTTTCTCCAGAATCAGGAACAGGAAGTTACCTTGCGGTACTTCTTCGGTTTACTAGAAGCCTCCACCCCGATCTACAAACCCATCCTCACGGCCTTCGCTGTCGGCCTGCTCGTGTCCGGCATTCTGTTATTCCCCCCGTGGGTGCGCAGCCGAATTGAACTCCGGCGCAAGACCAAAGCACTGCAAGATGCCGAAGTGGATCTGGAGCGCGCGCGCCAATCACTCGAAAAGCTGACCGGCCGTTCGAGTTCGACCACCGAGCCCGCGCGAGATCTCGTCGATGAGTGAGCACAACGCCACGTCCGCTGATACGGCAATACGGGTCGCTCGAATAAGCCGCCGGCCGTTCCATCTCCGTCAAGAACCCCGTGCGAGATCTCGCCGATGAGTGAGCACGACGCCAGCCCGCTGATGCGGCAATACCGGGAGATCAAGCGCGGCTACGAACATGCGATCTTGTTTTTCCGGGTGGGTGATTTCTACGAAATGTTTTATCAGGATGCGCAGGAGGCTTCGCGCATTCTTTCCATCGCGCTGACCTCGCGCGATAAGAACAGTCCGAATCCAGTCCCGCTCTGTGGCGTCCCTTACCATGCCGCGACCGGCTATATCGCCAAACTGCTGAAGGCCGGACGGACGGTGGCCCTGTGCGAGCAGGTCGAGGACCCTAAGCTCGCCAAAGGACTGGTACGACGCGAAGTCGTCCGGCTGTATACGCCCGGCACGCTCGTCGAAACCGAGTTTCTTTCTCCGGTCGAATCCAATTTCCTCGCAGCAGTTGCCATCAGTCCAACGGCAAAGCCACAACCCGTGATCGGATTGGCAATGCTCGAAGTCTCTACCGGAGAGTTCTGGATTGCCGAATTTCAGGGGGATCAAGCTCAGACACAAACGTTGGATGAGCTGGCTCGCCTGGATCCCCGGGAAATTCTGTTTGCGCCGGCGGCCGACCGGCAGAACAGTGCCTGGCTCGATCAGATGAAAGGTGTACGCCTGTGCGAGCGTGACGCATCGACGTTTGAATCGGAACGGGCCGCGCGCCTGCTGCAAGAGCAGTTTCACATTCATTCGCTGGAGGCCTTCGGCTGTCAGGGCCTGACGGCGGGAATCGGAGCAGCCGGCGCCGTCCTGAGCTACTTCCGCGACACCCAACCGACCGCGCCGCTGGATTACATTCGCCGCCCGCACGTCCGCCGGATCTCGGACGCGATGCATTTGGACAGCGTCACCATTCGCAATCTCGAGCTGCTGAAACCGATGGGAGCGTTAGACGAGAGTCATAGCGGGAAACCTGCCACGCTGCTCTCCGTACTCGATCGAACCGTGACCGCCATGGGAAGCCGCCTGCTTAGACAGTGGCTAGTCAGGCCGTTGATTCACAGTGAGGCGATCCAAGCCAGACTCGATGCAGTCGGAGAATTGAAAGACTGTATCGCGGCGCGTGTGGCATTGCGCGCGGCACTCAGAACGGTGCAGGATCTCTCACGCCTGAGCGGCCGCATTGTTCTCGGCGTGGCAGGCCCCCGAGAGCTTCTCGCACTGAAGGACTCCCTCACCGCCCTTCCGGAAATCGCGACTCAGCTGACTCCGCTCGTAAGCCTCCACCTCGCCGAGGCCCGCGAAGCGTGGGATGACGGGCGGGATCTCGCCGAACTGATCGAACAGGCCCTTCAACCGGAAGCGCCGATGTCTCTTCGCGACGGCGGCGTGATCCGCGACGGATACCACGCTGACGTGGACGAACTGCGAAAAGCCAACACCGAAGGCAAACACTGGATTGCCGCATTGGAAACGAAAGAGCGGGAGCGGACCGGCATCGAATCCCTGAAAGTTCGCTACAACCAGGTATTCGGCTATTACATTGAAATCACCAAGACCAACTTGGCCCGCGTGCCGGCTGACTTTATCCGCAAGCAAACGCTGGTCAACGCCGAGCGGTTCATGACCCCCGAGTTGAAAGAACTTGAAGAGCGCGTGACGGGTGCCGAAGTAAAACTGCTGGCACTGGAGCAGGATCTGTTCACACAACTTCGCACCACACTCGCCGGCCATGCAGGCCGTCTGCAGGAGATGGCCGGAAAACTTGCCTTGATCGACGTCCTGGCCGGGCTGGCTGAAACCGCCGCACTGAATCAATACACAAAACCTGTTATCAACGAGAGCGGGGTGATCGACATTCGAGGCGGCCGCCACCCCGTCGTGGAACGGCTGACTGAAGAGATGGCGTTCGTCCCGAATGATACGCTACTGAACCTGGACTCACAGCGTCTTCAGATCCTGACAGGGCCCAACATGGCAGGGAAGAGCACCTTCCTTCGCCAGGTCGCCCTGATCGTACTGCTCGCGCAGATCGGGAGTTTCGTCCCGGCCGCCTCCGCGACGATCGGCGTGGTCGATCGGATCTTCACCCGCGTCGGAGCCTCGGATAATCTGGCCAGCGGCCACAGCACCTTCATGGTGGAGATGGTGGAAACGGCCACCATTCTTCACAGCGCGACCGTACGGAGCCTGATCCTGCTCGACGAAATCGGGCGGGGCACCAGCACCTACGACGGGCTCAGTATTGCCTGGGCCGTCGCAGAATATATTCACGATCGCAGGACGCTCGGAGCGCGGACGTTATTCGCAACGCATTATCATGAGATGACCCAATTGGAACAACAGCGCGACGGGATCAAGAATTTCCGCGTGGCAGTGCAAGAGCGTGACGGCGACGTGGTTTTTCTCAGAAAGATTGTCGCCGGAGGTGCAGACCGCAGCTACGGCATTTACGTCGCGAAACTGGCAGGGCTGCCGCCATCCGTCATCACGCGAGCCCAGGATGTCCTTGTGCAGCTGGAGCGGCCGGAGTCGGCTCAGATCGAAGAGTCGGTGGCCCACACAGAGCTTGCTGCCCCGCCGTTGCCGCAGCCGCACCCCCTCGTCGAGGAGGTCCGGCAGATCGATCTATTTTCAATGACGCCTCTGGATGCTCTCAATCGACTTGCGGACCTTCAGCGAAAGGCAACCCCATCAACCAAGAACGCCGCATCCTGAGGGCCCCTTCCCTCTTGATGCCGCTTCCTCAATAGTCGGATAATGACTGTCTGCGAGGCGCTTCATGGCAGTCGATGCCAATCGACGACTCCTCTTGGCGATCATAGGTCTGGGGACCGCCTTATTCTGTCTCGACCTCTATCTCCCGCTCGGGATCGGAAATGGGGTTCTCTACGGCGGACTGGTCATCCTGTCGTTCCTATTACCGAATCGGACCGGGCCGGTCATCACCGCCTTCATCTGCTCGGTGCTGACAATGGCCGACGTGATTCTGAGCCCCACGCTCGACGGGGTTCCCCTCTGGATGGGAGTGACGAACCGGCTCTTTAGTTTGACAGCCATCTGGCTGCCGGTGTTGTTCTTTCTACATCAGCGGAGAGCTGAGGACGCGTTGCAACGCGCTCACGATGATCTCGAAGCGCGGGTTCAACAGCGCACCCAAGAACTTGCTGACGTGAACAACGCCCTGGTGAAGGAAATCGCGGAGCGGACAGAAACCGAGCGATCGCTTCGGAACAGCGAAGCGGTGCTGCAGGCCAATCAGCAAGAGCTCCGACAGAGCCGTGAAGAATTGCGCGCGTTAGCCGGACAACTCCTCACCGCACAGGAAGAGGACCGAAGGCGGATTTCACGGGACCTCCATGACGATATCAATCAACGTCTCGCCATGCTCTCAATGGACTTGCGGCAAGCCGAGAAAAACGAGCCCTCCGACGCGCAATCGCTCAGCTCGACGATTCGCCTGGTCTCCGACCGGCTGACCGCCATTTCCGATGACGTGCGCCAGATGGCCTATCGATTTCACCCCTCCATCCTCGACGATCTTGGACTCGTGAAAGCCATTCGACGCCAGATCGATGATTTCACCGCCCGCACAGAAATCAAGATATCCTATGTCCATCGAGACCCCACAACGGTGCTCCCTGCAGAAATAGCGATCTGTCTCTACCGGATCGTGCAGGAAAGTCTGAGCAACATCGTCCGCCATGCCCACGCCTCCCATGTTGAAATCGAGTTGATCTGCGAAGACGATCTCGTGTCTCTTTCCGTCCATGACAACGGCAAGGGATTCGACCGGGCGCAGCTCTCACAGACGGGAGCACACCTGGGCCTTCTCAGCATGAAAGAACGGGTAGGCCTAACAAAGGGGCGATTCGAAATCGATTCGACTCCGTCTCATGGCACCCACATCCATATTGAAATTCCCCTGACCACAGGAGCATCTCGTGCATAAGCCTCGCGTTCTGCTGGCCGACGATCACGCCCTCATCATCGAAGGCTTCAAACGTATTCTAGAAGACCGGTACGATCTTATCGGCACCGCCGCCGATGGTCGTGCACTGATCGAGTCGGCCAAAACTCTTCAGCCGGACGTTATCATTCTTGACGTGTCGATGCCTCTCCTGAACGGCATCGATGCGGCCGCCCATCTCAAAAAACTCTGCCCGATGGCCAAGCTGATCTTCGTGACGATGCATGCCGACAGGGAATATGTCCGGTCCGCGTTTGAAGCCGGCGCTGCGGCCTATGTCCTGAAACGGTCAGCGGTTGATGAGTTGGAGCAGGCGATCCGGGCGGTTCTTTCCGGACACTCCTACATTACCCCACTCATTACCAAGGACCTCCTGACCGTGTTTCTCGCCACACCGTCGGAAAGGCCTAGCGACACCGGCGGCCTCACTGTGCGCCAGAAGGAAGTCCTCCAGCTTCTCACCGAAGGACGCACCGCCAAGGACATCGCCAACGTGCTGAAGATTTCTCCCCGAACCGTTGAATTCCATAAGGGACAAATCCTGGAGCACTTGCACCTGGAGAATACGGCCGACCTGATCAAATATGCGCTGACCCACGGACTTGTCACTCCCACCTAGCTCCATCAGCGCGACGCGCTCCCTCGTAAAAATACAGCTGACACCTTCGGGAACTACGAGTTCCATCCCGCGACAAAAGCCCGTATAGAATGCCATGACTCAACGGCTTCTGTGGCCAGGCGGTGCGCATGCAGTTGGAGGACAAATCCGGACAGGCCACCACGCTGGGACGATGGCTGAGCTGCCCCGTGGTCTTGCTGTGCGACACCTGTCATCGTGTGCAAGACGGTCTTTCAGAACAGGCCAGCGAAGAAAAATGGACGGACCAATCAGGTTTTTTCATCCTGCACAACCTGAAGGCCTCCCAAGTATGGTGGTGCCACACCATCTGTCGACAATGTTGTACGAATACGATATGAGTGTGCCCGGTGATCGAGACACCAGATTAGTCCGATGGGAACGAGCGAAGAGACGGCGCGCGCAGGAAACGGCCTCTCCTGCAACCCATCACTTCTCAGTCGCGTGAACGTCTGATCTAGCCTCGCACAGTGTAATCCGGTCAGAAGAGGAATGTGCCTCTGAGCATACAACCGTCGAGTTCACGAACAGACAAGGACGTTAACTAGCATTGATAGAAATTCTCGCTACGTCGACTGACGGCATGATCTTTCTCGTGGGGAGCCTGGTGATCGGGATTCTCTTCGTGTTACTTATCCTGCGCGCATTCAAGGATCAACCACGCGGGAAATGACGAAGCTCTTCGCCTCTGAAGTGCCACGCCCGAGAGCCTGCAGGAATTCTCCTGACATCTTCGTGATTCTGGCCCTCCTTGCAACCTCACCGGTGACGACAAGACTTCCCGTCTCGCCCTATGCAGAGTTCATGATGAGCGGCGGTGGAAGCCTCACCGGTATGCTGCCCCTTCTTAATCAGCCAAGAGGTGACAAATGATCCGAAGCCTGAGCCGAACTTTCTTGTATCTGTGGACTGCCCTATCCCTGAGCGGTCTCATACTTGGCGGGGCTGGCTGTGCGAACAAGCACTTGTCCTCCAGCGCAGGAGACCAATCCATGACGACAAAAGGCCAGACTCCTGCCGAGACTGTCCTTCCGGATCGGATCGCTTCCATTGAGCCTCCTGCAGAGAGTGATCTATCCCGCACCCAGGAAACGCGAACCAATCAGACTCCCTCCCAGACACCAGAGAGCATCCTGCCGTCAGAAAGCCCGGCTTTGTTGCAGGATAGAGCTTCCGTAATGATTCCGGACTCCACTGGATTAAGAGATATCTATTTTGATTTCGATCAGTACAGGATTCGCCCAGATGCGCAAGCCGTGCTCGAACGGAACGGCCAGTGGATCAGAAACGCCTTCGGCAAGTCGTTATTGATCGAAGGTCATTGCGACGAGCGCGGGACTCTGGCTTACAATCTGGTGTTGGGTGAAAAGCGCGCTAAATCCGCCAAGCAATACCTGGAGAATCTCGGGATTCCTTCCTCCCGCCTTCACACCACCAGTTATGGTGAAGTAAAGCCCGCTTGCAACGAACACAACGAAGGCTGTTGGAGATACAATCGTCGAGCGCATTTCGTTGTGCAATAAAGTTCCCTCGCTTAATTTCCCTGGGCCATCCATCGAGAGAAGGAGGCAACTGTGAATCGTCTATCGTGTCGGCTTCTCATCTGTGTCGGGATGCTCGCACTGGGAGGCTGTGCCGGCAAAGGCGAGCGAATCGATATTGCTATTCCTGGAGGGATCCCGGCCGGCGGAACCGTCTCTCTCGCCACCCCAGGACCCAGGATTGCGGTGCTCCCCTTCGAAGACCAGCGGCCCAACCAGACCCATCTCGGAACACGATCGCACCTCTGGGGCGGAGTCAGCTATTTTGACCTACCGAGCGGGACGGTGGCCAAAGCCGCGGCCCAAGCCCTCGTCGACTACCTGAACCGGCGGGGCTGGAAAGCATCGCTGGCACGCACGCCGGGGAGCGACGGTGCGGACATCACGATTGCCGGGACAATTCAGAGCCTGTCCGTCGATGCGAAAAGCGGCTTCATGCATACCGATCTCACGGCCACAAACGCGCTGGCGTTTCAGATCATGAACCACACCGATGAGAGCATCGTACGAGAACGGGTCTCCGGAACGGGAAGCGATCGGGTGTTTTGGTTTGATGAGGAGGACGCACAAGCCCTAATCACCGATCTCTTTGAAACGAATTTCAAAAAGTTCCTGGGAGATCTCAAGATCGAAGGGCGAACGATGAGACTCAATTAGAACGAACCGCCACTGCGAAGCGGGCCCCTACGTCGTCCTGTGATGGTGTTCTCTACCTCGATCGGGTATTGTTCTGACGTGCGATCTATTGTCATTAGCCTGCTCATTCTGTCGGCCGGTCTCTGGGGCGGCTACTCTCTCAGCCGGGTTGATCAGGAACTCCGTGTCATCTATGCGGAGTACACCCTGGCCACCACCGATCTCGGCCACATCAATGCCAAACTGATCCGCTACCGCACGTCGATTCTGCGCGCAATCGAAGCCGATTCACAAAAGAACTTTGAGAGTATTATCTCCAGCTTAACGGAACGACGCGCCCAGATCGAGCAACCCATCGAACGATTCATCAAAGCCGCCAATAGCGCAACCGTCAAGAGAAGCGGAACCGCCGATGAACTGCGGGAACTCCAGGCGGTCAAGACACGCCTCGCGGACTATATGGCGACTTCCGAGCAAACCATCGGCCTGATCCAACAACGCTGGAAGGCCACTTCACCGGACGAGGCGAAACGCCTGCGGGATGCCGCGGAGGAAAACGCGGTGGAACGGGCTGGATCCAAATTTATCGCCGTGACGCTTGAACTGGATCTGTTGTTGGAAGTCGTCGCGAAGATAGCGGGTGAAGTCCGGGATGACGCAGAACGTCAGCTACGCACGATGAGCGCGATTGTCGTCGTGATCAGCGCGCTGCTCGCGGGGCTCGTTCTCTTTGCAGGGAATGCCTCCCGCGATCAAAACGCCTGAGAAGGGTATCTCTCATCTTCCGGAACGGCTGGTGAGAGAGCTTTATCGGGCAATTGCTCTTCCTGACTCGATAGTTGCCAGGTCGTCGCAATCTCTCTATTCCATACTTCTTCCCAATACGGCTCAGCAGGAACGCATCGGCAGGAAAAGAAAAAGGCGGCCGCCCCGTGAGGAGCGACCGCCTTTCATTACGAACTGGGAACTAGATCAGTGCCCGCCGCCTGGCAAGTTATACTTGGCTTCCCAGGGGATCAAACCACCATGGGTATGTCCACCTGGAACCATCACATCGTAGAGCTGAGGGATGCTGGCTCCATCCGGTGACTTCGGAGAGGTATTGAGCTGCTGCACCGCTGCGGCGCAACCGGCATCGGTATTCTGATTCTTCCCCGCACATTCCTTCAAACGAAGGGCAGAGATGCTCAAGGTCTTCCCTGGTGCGCCAGCGACTTCCGGAAGCTTCTTCACAGCAGAGATCACGCGATGGTTCTGCTCGGTCTCCGTGACGACAAACTCGACCAGGTCGGTCGTGCTGCCCGGAGGCACTTCCTTCGCGGCTGCCGGTCCGGAATGCGGACGGCCCATCTTCTTCAATTCTTCCCAGGCACCCTTGTCGGCATAGAACTTGAGGTTCTTGCCCGGGTGAACCTTCTGCCAGAACAAGCCGCTCTCGGCGTTGCCGCCGAACACCGCGACATTGATCCAGACTGCTTCATCGTAGGGATCAAGAATAATCACACGACCCTGCAACGTGGTGGGCTTGCTGAGATCGCCCCACTCAAATCGCTCTTGAAATGCTTCGATGGCCAATGCGCTGGAAGCCATGCCGACTACCAGGGCAACAGCTGCCATCACGGCCCCGCCTTGCTTCTGAAGCTTCATAATCGAATCCTCCTTCAACAACATGAAAGAATGAAAGCGTGATGAAATCGATTACTTGAGAACCTTGAATCCGGTAATGGTCCGGCCGTCCAAGGTCACTTCCATGGCCACGAGTTCCTGCGCAGCCTTGATGATCTGATCCATCAACGCCTTGTCCTTCACAGCCAAACGCACCGTCGTGGCGGCATGGTACCAGCCTGCGTAGGCGTTGTTCTTGTCGGTCCCGCCGACAAAGCCCCAACCGCAGCAGGTGACCAAAGGATCCGGAGGCTTGACGTCCATCATGGTTGACGAACGGCCAGCCGGGGTTCCTGAAGCAGGATCACCGGTGTTCCAATACTGAATACCGAACAACAACTCGCTATCGGGATTGTCGGCCCACTGCGACCAGACACGACCCTGAAGCGTCTTGGCGGCATCGCCCTTCATCACCTTTCCACCGACCACGTCGGTGGCAGGACCACCTCCAGCTGGAGCATCAGCGGCCACGGCAAATCCGGCCGATAGCAAGCCAGCCACTGAGAACACTGCAACGGCGGCTAGAACTAAGACCCTCTTCATACCTAGTCCCTCCTTCATAAAAATAAAACCCACAACCTAATGAACGTTCACTTTGAAAGCGATGAATACGTCTGCTACCGAATGATCAGAGGCTGCAACGCTCAGGAGAAAGTGTTCGGCCACCCCCTTCCCTCTTTCTCTTTCGCGGTTGTTCCCCGTTTAAAATTTCAGGTTCACTAGACCGGCGCAATCGTACTGAAACGGTCAATTAGTGTCAAGGAAATGTTTGAGCTTCTAATAAAATTCTAATCCACAGATATAGCGCATAAATAGCAACACGTTAGACAACATTGTATCGGTCATTTACTCCGTCCGAAAGACCGCTCGATTAAAAACTTCTCATCTCGAAAGCTGAAGTTGGCGCGTAGAGAGAGGCCCAAGCCCGGTGATCGCCATCGATTTTTCGTCGAGAAGTTCCTGTGCGACTCGCTCCATCTGCGTGAAGGTCACGGCGTCGATGGCTCGCGTCATGTCATCGAGTGTCGTGTGCTTGCCTTTGATCATCTCGTCCTTGGCCAGCTTGTTCATCCGACTATGCGAACTCTCCAAGCTGAGCATCAGGCTGCCCTTCATTTGATCCTTCGTTCGCTTCAGCTCGTCCCGGGTGATGCCGTTGGCAGCCATGCGACGAATCTCGCGGCGAATGACATCGAGTACCCGCTCGACTTCTTTTTGCCGCGTTCCCGCATAGACGGTGATAGTCCCGCCGTCTGAATAGCCAGAAAGAAAGGAATAGATCGAATAGGCGAGCCCCCGCTTTTCCCTGACCTCCTGAAACAGGCGCGAACTCACGCTCCCGCCCAGCACACTATTCAGAACATAGGCGGCATACCGATCCTGATGGCCGGCGGAAATCCCCTTCATGCCGATGCAGAGATGGACCTGCTCCAGTCGCTTGCGCTGCATCACCACGCCGCCGAGAAGAGCAGGCGCACGGCGCACGTGAGGCTGCGGCGATGACGGACGACGACGGCCGAACTCGCGCGCAATGGTCCGTTCAAGCGCTCGCTGGTCAAAACTTCCCGCCACTGCCACGACAATCTCCTGCGGCTGGTAACGCGCGCCGACATAATCAAGGAGATCCTGCCGCCGTAATGCCCCGATCGTCGCTGCCCGCCCAAGGATCGGACGGCCCAACGGATGACGGCCCATGACCTGGCCGGTATGGAGTTCCTGGACGAGATCTTCCGGATCATCCTGCACCATGCGGATTTCTTCCAGCACGACCTGCTTTTCTTTTTCGATGTCCTTGGGAGCGAACTTGGAACGATGCAAGAGATCGGAGAGCAGGTCGAGGGCCTTCGGCAGATGCTGGTCGAGGACTTTCACATAGAACGTGGTGGTCTCGCGCGTGGTAAAGGCGTTCATTTCGCCGCCCAGCGCATCGATCTCGCGTGAGATGTCAGTGGCCGACCGATTGGTCGTCCCCTTGAAAAACATGTGTTCGATGAAGTGAGAATATCCGGCTTGCGCCGGCTGTTCGTCACGCGAACCGGCGTTGACCCAAATGCCGACGGTGACTGACTTGAGAGTGGGGATCCGCTCGGTCACCAAGCGGACCCCGTTCTCCAGAATGAGTTTGCGATACACGAGGATTACTCGGCCGCTGGTTCCTGTGAGCCCCCTGTTGGAGCCGGCATGGTCTCTTTCCGGCTCAACCGGATCTTGCCCTGCCGATCGATCTCCAAGACCTTCACCATAATCTGATCGCCTTCTGCGACTTCGTCGGCCACGGCTTTCACGCGATGGTGCGCCAGCTGCGAAATGTGGACCAATCCATCGGTGCCCGGCAACACTTCGACGAACGCGCCGAAATCCATGATCTTGCGAACCGTACCCATATAGATCTTGCCGATTTCGACTTCCTCGGTCAGCCGGTTGATCATATCCTTCGCCTTCTGCAGCGAGGCCTCGTCGGCGGATGCGATGGTGACGATGCCGGTGTCTTCGATATTAATCTTGACGCCGCAATCAGCCTGGATGGCGCGGATGGTTTTCCCGCCCTGACCGATGATGTCACGGATCTTATCCTGCTTAACCTTGACCGTATAGATACGCGGGGCAAATGGCGATAGGTTCGTACGATGCGTGGTCAACGCTGAGGCCATCCGCTCAAGGATATGAATGCGTCCGGTACGGGCCTGCTCCAGCGCCTGCTGCATCAAGGCCATCGTGATCCCGCCGATCTTGATGTCCATCTGCAAGGCCGTGACGCCGTTCTTGGTCCCGCAGACTTTGAAATCCATATCGCCCAAATGATCTTCGAGGCCCAGAATGTCCGAAAGGATGATGACTCCATCCCCTTCCTTAATCAGGCCCATCGCGATACCCGCCACCGGCTCCTTGATTGGAATGCCGGCATCCAGCATCGCCAGGGTGCCGCCGCAGACGGTCGCCATCGACGACGATCCGTTGGACTCCAGAATTTCAGAGACGATACGGAGCGTGTAGGGAAACACGTCTTTCCCGGGAATGACCGGCTTCAACGCCCGCTCTGCCAGTGCGCCGTGACCGACCTCGCGCCGACCCGGCGTGCGAAGCGGCCGCGCCTCGCCGACACTGAAGGGCGGAAAATTATAATGCAGCATGAAGGTGCGGGTGTACTCGCCCTCCAGCGCATCAATGCGCTGTTCGTCGTCCGTCGTCCCCAGCGTTACGACTGCAAGACTCTGTGTTTCGCCACGCGTGAAAATGGCGGACCCGTGCGCGCGGGGCAAGGCCCCGACTTCGCAGGTGATCGGCCGGATATCCGCCGGGCCGCGCCCGTCGGCTCGTGAGCGCTTTTCGAGAATCATGTTCCGGACTTCGGTGTATTCCAATCCGTGAAAGACGATCTTGACGTGGCGCTCGGTGGTAGGCACGTCGGGGTTCTTGAGTTTCTCCACGGCTTCGGCCATGACTTGATCCAACCGCTCCTGACGCGCAGCCTTGTTCGGGATCATGATTGCATCGCGAATCGGCTGCGCGACCATCGCCTTGACCTTGGCAGCCAGCGCCGGATCGACTGCTTCGACTTTCACTTCACGTTTCTTGCTTCCGACCAGTTTGGCCAGCTCGGAAATCTTCGCGACGATTTTCTTAATTTCGGCATGGGCCAAGGCCAGCGCTTCCAGCATCGTGGCCTCGGGCAATTCATTGGCGCCCGCTTCGACCATCATGATGGCATCAGCCGTACCCGCCACCACCAAATGCAGGTCGCTCGTCTCCAGGGTCTCCAGATCGGGATTCACGACGAATTGGCCCTTCACCCGGCCGATTTTCACCCCAGCGACTGGTCCTTGAAACGGAATATTCGAAACAGACAAGGCGGCGGAGGCTGCCGTAATGCCGACCACATCGGTCGAACCTGTCTTGTCGGCTGACAAAACGGAGGCAATGACCTGTGTTTCAAAGTAGTAGCCTTCAGGGAAGAGCGGTCGCAGGGGACGATCGATCAAGCGGCTGGTCAGGACTTCCTTTTCAGCCGGACGTCCCTCGCGCTTGAAATATCCACCCGGGATCTTTCCAGCGGCATAGGCTTTTTCAATGTAATCGACCGTGAGGGGCAGAAAATCGATGCCGGGCTTGGCATTCTGGGACGCTACAGCCGTCGCCAATATCACCGTGTCTCCGTACGTGGCCCAAATCGAGCCGTCGGCCTGCTTGGCCACTCGACCGGTTTCAAGCCGCAAGGTGCGGCCTGCAATCTCCAATTCAACAACGTGTACCATCTATGGTTTCCTCCAGGTTGGGTCCCACAGATGCCCACAGAGATACGCTCGCACGCGAGCGTATCTCCGTGTTCACCTGTGTGACATGCGTTCCGCGCTGTCGCACTCCCTGTGCGACAGCGGCTTGCGTCCGTCTCTCTTCTGACTACTTGCGAATCCCGAGTCGTTCAATGACTGCGCGATAGCGCGCTTCATCGACGCCACGCAGATAGTCGAGCAACCGGCGCCGCCGCCCGACCAGCTGCAAAAGACCACGTCGCGAATGATGATCCTTCTTGTGCAGCTTGAAATGCTCGGTCAAATAGGTAATCCGGTTGGTCAGCACCGCGATCTGAACTTCGGGAGATCCAGAATCCGTATCGTGCTGGCGATACTGCTTGATCAACTCCGTCTTTGCTTCCTTCAACAAGGCCATGACTCGTACTCCTCCTGCCTTTTAATTGAGTGATTCACTGTCCACTAACACTTTGTCAATTCTGACCGCCCCTTTACCCTGCCCGTCATACGTCCCGATCGCCAACAGCCGTCCCTGCTCATCCTTCAGGCGGATGGGCGACATGGTTGGCGGCAGATCATGTGGTAGCCCGATCGGCGCCCCGTGCAACACACGAGTGGCTTGCTCGGCCGTCACCGTCACGAGCGGCAGCTGCGCCAACACCCTATCCAGCGTCAGGAGAACGGATTCAACCGACCCGATCGCCACATGAGCGGCAATCTGTTCGACCGTCAGTCCCTGCTCGATAGCCAGCGACCCGACTCGCGTACGCTCAAGCGACAGCAGGTGTCCACCGACGCCCAGTGCCTGCCCCATATCGGCGCACAACGTACGGATATACGTCCCCTTCGAGCAGACGATTCGCAATGCGATATCGCGTCCATCGACGGCCGTCACTTCAAGCTCGTGAATGACGATGTCCCGCTCTGCCCGCTCAACGGTTTCTCCGGCGCGCGCCGACTTATACAACGGTCGCCCGGCCACCTTCACCGCCGAATACATCGGGGGCATTTGCTTTTGCGGCCCGCGAAATCGGTCGACCACGGCGTCAAGGATATCAGTGCTCACTCCCGCCGTCTCGACCTGCTGAAGCACCGTCCCGGTGGCATCCTGCGTATCCGTCGTTTCACCCAACCGCAAGACTGCACGATACTCTTTGTCCCAGCCCACCAGATATTCCGCCACTCGCGTAGCTTTTCCGATCAGCAACGGCAACACGCCCGTCGCCGCGGGATCCAGCGTGCCGGCATGACCGACCTTAGCCCCGCCCAACAGGCCCCGCACTTTCGCTACGACGTCATGAGAGGTCCAGCCAGCCTCTTTGTTAACGATGAGCACGCCATCGCCCACACGAGTCTTTTGCCGCCCTTCCGTCACCAGCGCCATCACTTGGTTCTCATCGGGGGAATAATCAATTCAGCCGGACCGGACGTTTCATCGGCCGTCTCATGCGGCTGCAACTCATCGAGTAGTTTCATGACCCTGTCACCGCGCGGTCCCGTCTCATCTTGCTTAAAGACGATTTCCGGCAAGTAGCGCAACGCCAGCCGTCGACCCAGCTCAGCACGAACAAAGCCGCTGGCCTTCGATAATCCGGCAAACACATCGCGCTCAGCCTGCTCTTTTTCCATCGTCGTGACGAAGATATAGGCGATCCGTAAATCCGCCGTCAGTTCGACATCGGTCACCGTGACCGACCGCACACGCGGATCCTTGATCTTGCGCATCAGGATGTCCGCCACCTCCATGCGAATCTGATCGGCCACTCGGTCTGATCGCTTATAGGTCGTCTTGGACATCGCCCACCTGTCGCACGCTCGCCATTCCTGCCTACTTCTTCCGGGCCTCACACGCATGCGTGCTACAGCAGCTCCCGATGCACACGAACAACTTCAATGGTTGGCATGCTCTTGATGACGTTGAGCGCCTGCTCCAGGACCTGTTCGACGTGACCTCCGTCATTCGCCACACAGGCCATCCCAAGCACCGCTTTTTGCCAGAGGTCCTGCCCGTCCACTTCGGCAATAGAGAGGTTGAACTTGCCGCGCAGGCGATCCTTCACGCTATGCAAGACCTGCCGCTTATCCTTGAGCGACTGACTCTCCGGAATCCACAGCTCGACGGTGCAGACTCCCACGACCATCCCAGCCACGCACTACACCTACCGGCTCTGCGACTTAGAGTTTCCCAGCGATCTTATCGATCGTATAGGCCTCGATCACATCGCCGGCCTTGATGTCGTTAAAGTTTTCGATGCTGATACCGCACTCGTATCCCTGCTGAACCTCGCGCACGTCATCCTTGAACCGGCGCAACGACCCGAGGCGTCCCTCGAACACCACCACGTTGTCCCGAATAAGTCTGACTCCCACAGCCGCTCGAGAGATTGTGCCCTCGACAACGTAGGAACCGGCCACCACACCAGCCTTGGGAATCGTGAAGACTTGGCGCACTTCCGCACGGCCCAACGACCGCTCTTTGAGCGTGGGGTCAAGCAACCCTTCCATCGCGGCCTTAATATCGGACAGCGCTTCATAAATAATCGTGTACAGACGAACGTCGACCCCTTGCTGCTCGGCCAGGGATGCGGCTTTCGGTTCAGGACGGACATTGAACCCGATAATAATCGCGCGCGAGGCAGCAGCCAGCAGCACATCGGACTCCGTGATGCCGCCGACGCCGTTGTGAATAACCCGGATCCTGACGGCAGGCGTTGGAAGTTTTTCGACCGCCGCTGCCAGCGCTTCTGACGAACCTTGCACGTCCGCCTTAATGACGATGGCAAGTTCCTTGGCTGACCCTTCCTTAATTCTGGCAAAGAGATCGTCGAGCGAGACTTTCGTCTGGCCCGCGAGATCCGCCGTGCGCGCCTTCTGAGCCCGCTCATCGGCAATTTCTCGCGCCACTCGCTCGTCGGAGACCACTTGGAAGACATCACCGGCGGAAGGCACGCCCGGCAGTCCAATCACTTCGACAGGAATCGACGGCGTCGCCTGCTGCGTCTTGACACCCCGGTCGTTGAGCAGGGCACGGACGCGACCGCTGAATGTTCCGACCACAAAGACATCGCCCACTTTGAGTGTGCCGTTCTGCACCAGGACCGTTGCGACAGGGCCACGGCCCCGCTCCAGCTTGGCTTCCACGACCGTTCCCTTGGCCTGACGGTGAGGATCGGCCTTCAGCTCCAGCACTTCCGACTGAAGCAAAATCATTTCGAGCAACGTGTCGAGACCGGTCTTCTGCTTGGCCGACACCTCCACCATAATGGTGTCGCCGCCCCATGCTTCGGAAATCAGCCCATGCTCGGAAAGCGCATTCCGCACCCGATCCGGGTTGGCTTCGGGCTTGTCGATCTTATTCATAGCCACGATCAACGGCACCCCGGCGGCTTTCGCATGATTGATCGCTTCGATTGTCTGCGGCATCACTCCATCGTCGGCAGCCACCACAAGAATGACGATGTCCGTCACCTTGGCTCCACGCGATCGCATGGCAGTAAAGGCTTCGTGGCCGGGCGTATCCAGGAATGTGACCTGCTTCCCATGAACCGAGACGGTATAGGCACCGATGTGCTGCGTAATCCCGCCCGCTTCGCCCTCGGCCACCTTCGTTTGCCTGATCGCATCCAGAAGAGAGGTTTTTCCGTGATCGACATGGCCCATGATGGTGACGACCGGAGGCCTGGGCTCAAGGCGCTCATCGCCTTCTCCCGCCTGCACCACGGCCTCCAGGAGCTCATCGCCGGCCTTCTCAACGGAGATTTCTATTTTGACGCCGGCTTCCTCGGCAATCATCGATGCCACATCCATATTCATCGGCTGATTGAAGGTGAGCATCTGCCCCATCTCCATCAGCTTTCGCACGATGTCAGCCGGACGCTGTCCGATCAGCTCGGCAAATTCCTTAACCGTCGTTCCCAGCGTAACCTTGACACTCTTCCTGCGCGGCTTGGTAATTTCTGATGGGGCACTATGATGGAGATGCCGGGACCGATCATCACGGCGCTGTACAGTCGGAATGGCACGAAGGTCCTGCCACCGGGCTGCATCTTCACGATGCTTCACATCAGGCTCTTCCTTTGGCCGACCGGTCTTTTTAGCCTTTTTGAGCTTTTCCTTGAGCCCTTCCGCTTCAATCGCTTCGAGCGCCAGACTCTTCTTTTTCGCTGCGAGCGCCTCGGGCGTCAGCACTGCTCCTGGCGCCGCTCCCGGCAAAACGGCCGCGGGCTTTACAACAGCCTTCTCAACTGGAGGGGGCGGAGGCTGCGCGAGGATCGTTCCGATTTCCGGCAACTCCGGTAGAACCACAGGTGGAGGCGGCGGCGGTTCGCTCACTGCTGGATGCGCAACGGGTGTCGCAACGACGGCCGATGCCTCGATCTCACTCGGCGGAGGGGCTACCAGACCACCGGTCTCAACGGGCTCATCTTCTTTTTTGCGCTTGATAAGGATGCGCCGCTTGTCCGTCTTGGCCGGCTCCTCGACGATCGCAGCCTTGGAGGCAGACGCCTTGGCACCATGCCCACTCTCGTGCTTTATCTCGGTGTCGCGTGTTTTTCCGACCACATCGTCGCCTGACGCCTTCCCACTCGCCTTGGCCCCTTTGGCTTTCGGGCTGAGTTTGTCCAGAGCTTTTTGCACCGTGTCGTCATCGAGCGCACTGCTGTGAGAGGCGACAGGCACACCCATCTTCTTGAGTTCAGGGATGAGATCTTTATTCTCGATCCCTAGCTTCTTCGCTAATTCATAGACGCGCATTGCAGACACTGGTTGAACTCGATTCTAGTTCGATTCGTTTTCTTCAGCCCTGGCGGCTTGCCGGGCCTCTTCCTGCAATCGCTGCGCTTCGGCCTCGTCGGCCATCGCAGCTTTGATTTCTTTATCGCGCTCCACTTTTTCTTTTTCGTATTCCGTCGCGCTGATGATATCGATCTTCCATCCGGTCAAACGAGCCGCCAACCGCACGTTCTGCCCGTTCTTCCCGATCGCCAGCGACAGCTGCGAATCTGCGACCACGACCAACGCCGATTTCTTCTCGTCGTCGATGCCGACTTTTTCGATCGTGGCGGGATTCAGCGCCTCCGCAATAAACACGCGGGGGTCCTGCGTCCAGGTGATGATATCAATCTTTTCACCCCGCAACTCGCGGACCACCGCCTGCACGCGCGACCCCTTGATGCCGACGCAGGCGCCGACCGGATCCACCGCCTTCTCACGCGAGGTGACCGCAATCTTCGTGCGATCGCCCGGCTCTCTGACGATCGACTTGATCTCCACGATCTTTTCCATGACTTCAGGCACTTCCAGCTCAAACAGCTTCGAGACGAATTGAGGATGGCTCCGCGTCAGAATAACCTGCACATCTTTCGGCGTGCGACGGACTTCCAACAGCATCGCCTTGACCCGGTCACCGCGCCGATACGTCTCGCGCGGGATCTGCTCCTGAATCGGAAGAATAGCTTCGGTCTTGCCAAGATCCACCAGATAATTCCGGCGTTCCATGCCGAGGATAATGCCGTTAACGAGGTCACCCTGCCTGGTCGAATATTCTTTCTGAACGGCTTCCCACTCGGCCTCGCGCACCTTTTGAAAGATAACCTGTTTCGCCGTCTGCGCCGCGATACGACCAAGCTCGTCCATTTCGATGAGCGAGCCGATTTCGTCTCCCACTTCCGCTTCACTATCGAGTTGCCGCGCTTCCTGAAGCGAGATTTCAGCCTTCGGGTTGCTCACGTGATCGACAATCGTCTTCTTCGACACCACGGAGATTTCGCCGGTCTTGGAGTCGATCTCGACCTGGATATTCTCTGCCTGCCCGAAGCGCTTTTTGGCGGCGGTTTGGAGGGCTGACTCGATAGCCCCGATGACACGGGACTTGTCGATGCCTTTCTGGCGGCCGATCTCATCGATGACTGCGATTAATTCTCGGTTCATAAATTTAGGCTCCTGCTCGATCGTGCGGGACTGCAACCACTCCTGGCCATCGGCTACATCTCAATCACTAACCGGGCCTCCGCGACAGAGTGGCGATCCAGTTTCACTGTGTCCGAGGTGGCGGCCTTCGACGCGATCGCCAAGACGACCGAGTCCTCATCCGCCTGCACCAACTCTCCGATAATACGCCATTGGCCGTCAAGCGGCTGCTTCAGCTTTACGCTCACCCGCTTCCCGACCGCACGCTGATAGTCTTGGAGCCGCTTGAACGGGCGGTCAAGCCCGGGTGATGAGACTTCCAGCGTATAGGTATGTGGAAATGGATCGGCAACATCCAGCGCAGGACCTACTGCCAAATGGGCGCGCTCACAATCAGAAACGGTCACACCACCTGGTTTGTCGATCAGCACTCGGACAACGGATCGTGAACCTTGCCCAACACACACCACGTCCACTAATTCCAACCCTAGTGTCCAGAGAATCGGAGAAAGAATGTCCTGAATCCGATCAATGGAAGACCGGGATCCATGCTCCGGAATGCTCAATGCGGTATCCTCTGACACTGCCGTACATCTGCCCAAACAAAAAAGTGGGCCTGAGCCCACTTCCAGCGACGGCACCTTAACATGGCCCCCCCCTCAAAGCAAGGGGGACTCCCCCGTCAATGCCGCCCAGCGAGTGGCCAGAACCTCGACAACCGGACCGGGGCGACCGGCTCCGATCGTCCGCCCATCCACCTGAACCACCGCGAGGACTTCCACGGTCGTCCCGGTAAGAAACACTTCATCGGCGGTATAGAGCGACTCGATCGGCAGGAACTCTTCACGCACCGGAAATCCTGCGGCCCTTGCCAGCTCCAAGACCACCGTGCGGGTTACCCCTGAGAGAATGCGCGGGCCTTCAGGAGCAGTCACCACAGTTCCCGATTGAACTGCCATCACGTTGCTGACCGACCCTTCCGTGACCAGGCCATTCTTCACCAGGATCGCCTCAAACACGCCGGCCCGCTTCGCCTCTTCACGCGCCAATACATTCGCCAACAAATTCACGCTCTTGATGTCACAACGCCCCCAGCGCAAGTCCTCACATGTCTTGGCAATGACGCCGGTTTCTCTGATTTTTGCCGGAAACGGCGCCAATTCTCGAATCGTCATCACCACAGTCGGGGCCACGTTTGACGGAAACGCGTGATCTCTCGCCGCGACTCCGCGGGTAATCTGGAGATAGACCTTCGCCTCGGCATATCCAGCCGCTCGAATTCCCTGCTGTATCCATTCGATCCACTGGGCTCTCGTATAGGGCTGAGTCAGGCTCAGTTCACGCGCGCTGCGGTCAAGCCGGTTGAGATGCGCATCCAGTTCAAAGGGGAGGCCATGATAGGTCCTGATGACTTCGTACACGCCATCGCCGAACTGAAATCCACGATCTTCGATTGGTACAGTGGCCTCATGCCAGGGAAGGAATCGTCCGTTGATAAAGGCAATATCCGGCACGGCAATCAGCCTTTCCCGCTGGGCGCAACCTGGATGAGGAATATTCGACGATCTTCCGCCGTAAATTTCCACCCCATGCGCTTTTCGAACACTAATTCATGGGTCCCGGGCAGCACCCCCTGAAATTCGAACGTGCGCTGACCATTCTCAACCGCGTTATTACTGGCGACTCGGAGGAACTGATCATCCACAAGGGTCAACGCTTTGGTGTTGTAGCTTGGAACCCATTGCTCACCGCGGGTACGGTCTTCCCACAGATGAATGGTAAACGCTTGCCCGAGGACGGCCTCGATGGCACGCCTCTCTTGGCCCTCCGAGGAACCCGACATATTCTGTCCGGCACTATTCATGACTGCCCATCAGCTCCATAGACAACAGTACCCCCTCAACCCACCACTACGCCTTTCGACGGGGACCGATAAAAATATCGGCATCCTCGACACGAACCTCATAACTCCCGATGCAATAACCGCCGCCGTCGGTTCCCTGCCCGCTTCGAATGTCGAAGGCCAGGTCGTGCCAGGGACAGGCCACCACATATCCTTTCAATCGACCTTCGTTCAGGGGTCCACCTTCATGCGGACACAGATTGTGAATCGCATAGAACTTACCGTCGATATTGAACAGGGCGATGGCCTTGTCATTGACCTTCACCACTTTCGATTGCCCGGGAGCCACTTCGTTCAAACCAGCGACTCGCTGAAACCCCTCCATGACCATCTCTCCTAATTTCACTCCCGAGAAACCGCCTCACGACCTTCTTGGAACGCCATGCGACGCGCTACATCCGCAGGAAATACTTCAACTCGTCCCCATTCGCGACTCCGAGCCGCCGGATTAATCCCGGTTCCGTTTGCAACACGTATCGCGCCGGCTCCGGCGGCGGACCGAAGAACGGACAGGGGTCCTTTTCGCAGGGGCTCGCTCCCTCAACGGTATGAACCACATGATGGCTCTCATCCACCCAGATCATATCCACCGGGAATCGAAATTCCTTGGTCCGGACCCGATGGAGCCCATTGGACTCAAAGATATAAAGCATCCCCGTATTGGGCGGCAACTGATCACGAAACGCGAGCCCGAACAGCAGCTTCTCCGGCGTCTCTGCAACTTCCGCCTCGATCGTCTCACCATGAGGGAAAGTCACCACGATGATGTCGGTGTCCTTCTGCGGCACCAGAAACATAGACACACTCATTAAGAGGATCGCCAGCAGGATCATCATAATGATCCGCTTTTTTTTCTGCTCTCGATCGCTGCCCTGAGACTGCGTCAAACCCATAACATTCGCCTTCGGTGTCAATAAAGATTAGCGTGCCGGGCTGGGTCTCATGGGCCATATTCCCGTGAATTCTAGGCCTTCTGACCGGAAGCCGTTCTGTTGACTTAGAAAAGAATCACAGAATAGAATGGCCCCCACACAGCGCACGCACTATGGTCGGGGCGGCGCGATCTTGTCAATATTGTTTGTTGTCTTAGAAGTGAGAAGGAGGCGTGGGTCATGGCACTGCTGATTACCGACGAATGCATTTCCTGTGGGGCTTGCCTGCCTGAATGTCCCAACGAGGCGATTTTCGAAACCCGGAGCGATGCTGAGGGCAAGGGCCATCACGTTGGCGACGGTCAGGGCGTGGGCGACAATATTTACATCATCACCCATGATCGCTGCACGGAATGCGTCGGGCACTTCGATGAACCGCAGTGCGCGGCCGTCTGCCCTGTCGACAATTGCTGCATCTCCGATCCGGCCTATCCGGAAACAACGGACGTGTTGATGACAAAGGCCAAGACGTTGAACCCTGACAAGGCTATTGATGAGAGCAAGATCTGGAGCGGCGTCCGGAACTAGCGCCCTCCTCAGGGCTTCGTCATGTAACAGAGGGCCTTGCGTTGATAGAGACGCAAGGCCCTCTGCTTTTCTCGCGGTCAGATCGGCCGCAACATTCCACTAGATTAAAAATTGAATCAGCTGTAGGATTTTATTGTCGCAGTCTACTCCTGATCGACTGCCACGCTTCGATTGAGCCTCTCCCTCTCACCCTGGAGGTGCAGTCATGCGTCCACGCTTCTGGCTCCTTAGCACGCTCCTCTTTTTTACCCTTACTGCCCCCGGATTGGCCCACGCCAGCACAAGCGAACTGGGAACGATCATTGAGGGCTTCGTTAATCGCCACTTTCCTGATGCCACCAGTCATATGTGGGTCGTGAATGACACCCAATGGGACGGGGACGAGATGGTCGTCGATGTCTATACCTATGTTGTTGAGAAGCAACAGCCGGTCGCGCTGGAAAACCGATACCTGCTGTTGATCGTCTCAGGAAAGCTGACTGCCGTACAACGGATTCCAGTAGAGAGTGGAGCAGATTGCCAACGGGAAGAGACCTAGCGAATCACTCCCAACGAGCGGGCTTGAGATGAAACACAAAGGCCTCGGAGAATTGCTTCCCCGAGGCCTTTGTTATCTCAACTTGCGTCAGATAAAAGACGACCGAACTATTTCAACATGACCAACTTACCACCGACGTGCGCCGGATGGAGATGGCAGCGGTATTCCAACACGTTGCCAGCGGCATAGAACAAGTCACTCGTCGGAACACCGATATACTTGGTTTCGCCTGGCTTGAGCACCAACTTGGTGTTCAACACAGTTGGCGCTGATTGATTCACAGCCGCGGTGAGCTGGAACCCATGCTCTGCAGTCGACAGATTGGTCACCTTCAGCAGCACCGGGGCGCCGGGCCGCGTCTTAAAATCGATCACGGTCGTCGGCGGATACCAGGTCTTAATGGCGCCGATTTCGATGGCGTAAAATGACGCATCCACATCCAGTTCCTTGAACGACTGGCCCACGACTGATCCGGTTTCAAGGTCGCCGACTTCAACACCACCGGCCTGGAGTGCAAATGCAGCCGTGGCTCCAGCGACGCTCAACCCGAGGCCAAAGAGGACCGATAACATCGTCTTGCCCATGACCTACCTCCTTAAGAAAGAAGAAGAGATGTGATTAGGTTGGTAAATAACTTCCGCCAAGCTCTGATAGCCTTGACTGATCCGATGCTGCCCGACACTCACACTTACACCCTGTGCCAACATGTGCTACATCACGAGGCGCAACTTATAGCATAGGGCTCAAAATGGAAGCAAGCAGCTTCTCCAGGTAGACAACGATGATGGCCTGATTCGTAACCAGCTTGAAAATTGAAAAATACAATAATAAATTCAATGTCTTGAATAATTTTATTCGGTCTACCGTACATCAGACGCATCTCTCCCTATCAGAACATCATAGGGAGCAAAATCGTCAGTCAGCTCAAATCCTCTCGGCCACGGATCGGTCCGATGAGAACCAAGCAGCGTGACCGCCTCGCTTGGCAATTGTCGATTCATGGCCATCGCTGTCACTTTTTCGATGAAGACTTCATGTCCGCGTTCCATTACCGGGCTTCCCGCAAAAAAAATCAAATTCTCCGCTTTGGTCTGGCCGCTCTTCCATGGCCCTTTAACCGCAAATGTTTCAATCACAGGAAACTCACCGCGCATCGTCTGTACGACAGCCGCCGCCCGTGCGTTATCAAGCTCTTCTCCGGATGACGCCAGATTCAACGCCACAACTCCATCCGGTTTCAGATGCGTTCGCACCGCAGCATAGAATTCTTTCGTAGTCAGATGAAATGGAATCATGTGCCGGGCAAACGCATCGATCCAAATCACATCATAGACGTGGTCGGTGGTATTCAGGAACGCCCGCCCATCCTTAACCCGCACATGATGATTGGCTGGAGGATGATACTCAAAATAGTCTTCTGCCATTCGCACCACCACCGGATCGAACTCGATGATGTCCATTTCGAGATCGGGCCAGTAGTGCGCCAGCCACTTAGCCAGCGATCCTCCTCCATGTCCAAGAATCAGTCCGCGTTGCGGCTGATCCACTAGTGCCAATGAGGCGACCATGAGCTGGCTGTAGGGCAGAAACAGCGGAAGCGGATCCGCCTTCCACATCACCGCGTGAAAGGTACGATCAAGTACGAGATAACGGAACAGCTGGTCATCCCGCACCCGCACTTGCTGGTAGGGACTATCCTCCTGATGAACCGGCGGATTCAATTTCTGAATAGGATGGAGCGCCAATGCGACAAACAGGCCACTGCAAGCCACCCCAAACAATTTCCCGACCAGTCCGACCTTCGCGCCACGCCAAAGCCACAACAACCCCAGCACTACTTGGATGGTTCCCAGCCAAGCCACTAGCGCCTGGCTCCCGATCCACGAAAGGAGAAAAAACGCGGTTCCCCAGGTTCCTATCAGACTTCCTACGGTTGACAAGGCGATCATGCGGCCCGTGTGGCGCCCCAAATGCCCCATATCAGAGACAGCCAACCGCAACATCGCTGGCAAAACGCCACTCAATCCAAACGCAGGCGGGGCCAGGAGAATCGTGGCGGCGAGGCAAGGGCCCCACCGTGGATCCTGTATCCATACATCCACTTGAAACAGAATCGGCTGGCTGGCCCAGGCAACTAGAAATGTCCAGGACCCTGAAAAGAGCAGCAGTCCCGCGAGCACGCTCCCCCCTGCATACCGATCTGACGCCCAACCGCCGAAGGCATAGCCGCTGCTCATCGCAGCAAGGATGACTCCGATCAGCGCCCCCCACACAAACAAAGAATTTCCGAACACAGGTGCCAACAGTCTGCTGCCGAGAATTTCGAGCGCCATCACGACCGCTCCGGTAATCAGCGCGGTGGAAAGCAGGAACGTACGCGAGATTGGAGGGATCCCTTCAGCGGTCATGCGAGAGGCAGCGCAAGTATCGACCAAGTCGAAGGAGACAAGAAGCCGCAAGGATCATTGAGGTCCCCAATTCTTGAAATAACGCAGCAGATCTCTTACTGAAAGTATTCCAGCCACGTCTCCACCTTCAACCACCGCCAGATGGCGAATGCCAGCCTGCGCCATGAGCTCGCTGGCATCATGGGCCGACGCAGTGACATCGATCGTGATCAGCGGGGCACTCATGACTGACCGCACAAGAGTGTGAGCAGGAACCAGGGATTCTGCCAAAACCTTTCGAACCAGATCCGCTTCACTGATCATCCCGATGTAGCAGGTGCCCTCCCGAACCAAGAGCGCTCCGACTTTTGCTACGCGCATTTGCCGCGCGGCATCGCAGGTTGTCGCATCCGGGGAAATCGTCTGCGCCACCGACCGCATCATAACTGCAAGTGGACGCTGCATCCCTGCGGGGTTCAAGGCAACAGTGCTCCATCTAGTAGACGTACCGGATTCTACTCAACCAATTTTCCAAGAGTCAACGCCGTGGAACCTCCCTGAAACCTTAAACAGCTGATTTCAGCCATTCAATTGCCCACCGTTCGATCCATTGCTATACTTTGCCCCATCAGTATCCTAGCTACCAAGGAGAAACAATCCCATGCATATCAGCGTCATCGGAACCGGTTACGTCGGCCTTGTCACAGGGGCCTGTTTTGCAGAGTTCGGCGTCAATGTCACCTGCATGGATAACGACGCCCGTCGGGTTGAAAAGCTCGAAAAAGGAGAGGTGCCATTTTTCGAACCGGGCATTACTGAATTGGTCGCCAAAGGAATCAAAGAAGGCCGGCTGAGCTTCACGACAGATGTCGTCAAAGCCGTTGATAAAGCTCTCGTCATCTTCATTGCCGTGGGCACTCCCCCGAAGAGCGATGGATCTGCGGACCTGTCGTTTGTGGAGGAAGTCGGCCGTGGCATCGCCACACACATGACCGGCTATAAAGTGATCGTCACCAAGTCGACCGTCCCCGTCGGAACCGGTGAGCGACTCCGGGAAGTCATCCGAAAGCACCAGACGAAACCGATTAATTTTGACATCGTCTCCAACCCTGAATTCTTGCGTGAAGGATCCGCGATTGAAGACTTCATGCGGCCGAACCGCGTGGTGCTCGGCGCCGATAGCGATCAAGCCGCGGCCATCATGAAAGACCTCTATCGGCCGCTCTACCTGCTTGAAACGCCCTTTGTCGTCACCGATGTCCCCACAGCGGAAATGATCAAGTACGCCTCAAACGCCTTTCTCGCCGTCAAGATTTCGTTCATTAACGAGATGGCTACGGTGTGTGAACGCGTCGGCGCGGACGTGCAACTGGTTTCCAAGGGCATGGGGCTGGATCATCGAATCGGCGGCAAGTTTCTCCACGCAGGGCCGGGATTCGGTGGGTCCTGCTTCCCCAAGGACCTCGCGGCGCTGGTCCAGACAGGTGAGCGCGTGGGCTATCCATTCCAAATTGCCGGTGCAGCCGCCAAAGTGAACTACGAGCAGCACCTCCGAATGGTTGCGAAAATCCGCGAAGCGTGCGGCGGGCTCGCCGGGAAAACACTCGGGGTGCTCGGACTGTCGTTCAAGCCGAATACGAATGATATGCGGGAAGCCCCGTCTCTGACGATCCTGAAAGAACTCATGAAGGAAGGCGCCACCGTGCGTGCCTACGACCCGGTGTCGATGGAAGAAGCCACGAAGCTCATCCCGGGAATGATTCCATGCAAAGAAGCCTACGATGTGGCTGAAAATGCCGACGGACTCATCATCATGACTGAGTGGAACCAGTTCCGGAACCTTGATTTCGACCGACTCAAACAATCCATGCGTCAGCGGCTGCTGCTTGATCTGCGCAATGTCTACGACTCCGACCGGGTGACGGGACACGGGTTCCGCCACGTATCGGTCGGTCGACCCACCAGAGAACCGCGGCCTGCCTAGGCCGCGGCCGGTGGCGGTTTAAGTCAGGCGGGGTAATTCAGCACCGGTCTCCTGCTTGACCTTCGGCTTGTAGCCCATCCGATCCAGCACTTTCATGATCCGGGTCTTCAAGCGGTCATCGGCATCCGTCAAGGCGGTCGCCAGCGGCTCCACGGCAGGCTTGCCGATCTTCCGAATAATCTCCGTCGCCGATTGCCGGATTTCATCCTCTTCAGACACCAGCAACGGCACCAATGAGGAAACAGAAATCCCGCCGAGCTTGATCAGCGAATCATAGGCACGCTGCCGCACATCGCCGACCTCATCTACCAAGGCTTCCACCAGCGGCGTCACCGCGCGGCTATCTTTAAGCTCGCCCAGGACTTCAGCCGCATACTTCCGATTGAGCCAGTGCGGATCCTTGAGATCCAGCAACATGGCATCAGCTTTGGCCGCGTTCGGATCTTTCGAACGAATCCGGAAACTCTTTGCGACGCGTTTCCCACCCTCTTCGACGACCCGGATGGTCGCCCCATCGCCGACTTTGAGCTTCTTGAGATCTTCAAGCGCCTCTTCGGCGACCTCGAGGACCACCGTCTTGCCGTCGTATGCGAGCAACTCCACCTCGAGCTGTTTGGCTTCGGGGTTGATAGCCACCACCCGCTCCGTCACCAGGTTGAAGCCGTCTTTCTTTTCCCCGCCCTTCGGACCGATCTGAATCAACTTTACCGGTGCTTCATCAGCCATAACATGTGTCCTTCTTGTCTATAAGGTAAGAGGAGCGATTACTGTTTCGCGGTCCAACCCAAGCTCGCTAGTACGCCTTCAACGGTTTCTTGCACCATCGTATTTTCATCTTCAAGCAGAGGCAAGAGCGGCTGAATCGCCTCCTTCGCCCCAAGCCGCGCCAGCGATTCCGCCGCGTTCCGCCTGACCAGCCAATCTTCGTCCTGCAACGATTCAATCAACGGGCCGACCCCGCGGTGATCCCCGATCTTCCCCAATGCCTCTGCGGCATGGCGTCGCACCATCCAATTATTGCCTAACAATCCATCGATCAACGCATCCACCGCGCGCGCATCGCCGATTTTCTTCAAGACACGGGCGACATCCTCCCGAAGAGTGTTGTCGCTCAGCACATCAACCAGCCCGGGAACTGCACGCGCATCGCCGATCCGCTCTAGGGCCCAGACCGCCGCCGTCCGCACGGCTCCATCTTTATCTTTGAGCGCCTTCACCAATGGTTCGACCGCGCGGGGGTCTTTGAGCTTGCCCAGTCCGGCTGCGGCCTGTTCGCGAATCGCCCACTCATCGTCCTGCAACGCATCCAGGAGCGCCTCCACTACGGAAGGCCCGATCCGTACCACCGCCGTCGTCGCCGCCTCTCGAATGACCACATCTTCATCGGCCATCAGCCCGATCAGGCGCGGCACGGCGTCGGACCCCATCTGCCCGAGGCTCGCGATCGCGTGATCGCGCAAGGCTTCATTCTCATCGCGCAACGCCGAAATGAGGAGATCAATCCGATCAGATTCTGTCTCGTTACTCATCCTCGTGATTCCCTTCCTGAGCTGTGATATCGGTTCCGCCTAAGGCTTCAAGTTTATCAGCGATCAACCCCGCATTATAAGCCACCAGCCCATCGCGGTCTGTCCGCAGCCGATCAAAGAGCTCCTTATGGGGGCGCAACACTTCGACATCCTTGATCTTGGCCAGCGCCTCCATCGCATACACCCGGAGCGGCCGGATCGGAATCGCTTCCAGATAGAGCTGCGTCGGACGGGCGTCACCGATCAATCCCAGCGCCTTGATCGCCAACTCCTTCACGCCGGTATCCTTATCGCGTTCCAGTCGCCGCATCAACGGTTCGACCGCCCGCACATCCGCAATCTTTCCCAGCAAATCAGCCGCCGCTTCACGCACCAGCCAATCGTCGTCTTCAAGATATTCGATTAAAATCTCCACGCTCGGCCGCCCGATGCCCAGGAGATAAATCACCGTCGACATCCGCGCTTCTTCGCGTTCGCTCGCCCCTTCCACATCCCGAAGCGCATTGAAGGTCTCATCGATCCGTTCGCGGATCGCGCTCAGCTTTTTCAAGGTGCTGACCGCAATATCCTGAACTGCCGGTTGGCCCATCGCATCAATGAAGGCATCGATGGAGCGGGGATCCAGAAGCTGATCGAGCATCAGCGCAGCCGTCACCTGTGCGGACGGATCCGGGTGCTTCAACATGTCGCACAGCGGAATGACCGCCGTCGGAATGGCCCCGACCAGATGGGTCATCAGCTGGCGCGCTTCGCCCTCCTGATACTTGGGAAGCAACGCCACCAGCGCTGCAGCGGTCTCCGTATCGAGCACACCCGCCATCTGCTCTAGCGCATTGGCGCCCGCCTTCCGCACCACTTCATCTTCGTCTTCCAGAAGACCGACCAGCGCCACGCCGGCCTGCGGATCTTTGATACGCGACAACATCGCCGCCACTTCTTTCTTCAGCTCGGGCGTCCCGGTCCGAAGCGCTTCGACCAGCGCTTGGACGGCGCGAGGTCCGCCGGCGACACAGGCCGCCGTCGCCCGCATGCGCCGCCAGTCTTCTTCATGGACCAGCTCCGAGACCAGCGTTTCAATCGTTTCCTTGGACATTTATACTTTCAATAGAAACACCGGACACACAATGAATACTGATACGCTCTATAATTACGCTACTAGGATGCTCAAAAGACCGTCCAGCAAGGCCGCAGCGAGCAACGGGACGAGGCGTACTTCTTAGTACGTTGAGTCTCGGCGCGACGCGAGAACGCCGCTGGCGGATTTTTTCAGCATCCGTCTAGACTCGACCAGCTCGCCAGCCAGCCAACGCCAAGGTTTCCTTCACGTGATACCGCATATTTTCATCGGGATGACCGGTCAACAGTGGAATGAGGAACGGAACCACTTTCGATCCAAACTTCGCTAAGGCTGCCGCCGCCTCAGCTCTGGTGAACGTCGGCTCCAACGCGGCCACCAGCGCAGGGACCGCGGCGTCATCGCCGATCATGCCCAAAGCCCGGGCGGCCGCGGCCTGAGTGATGACTTCTTCGCTCCATTGATCGCCGCAGCCTGCAACCACCCGCGTCACATCCGGCGGGCAGGTGCCTGCGACCACTGCAATGAGCACCGGCACCGCCCGCCGGTCGCCAATGCGTCCGAGGGCTTCAACCGCCAGGGTGCGCAATCCCGGCTCCCGCATCGCTGTGAACAAAAACTCGACCGCCTGCGGATCTCCGATTTCCCCCAGGGCCCGCACCGCATCTTCGCGAACGGCGGAATCGCGGTCGTTGAACAACAGCGCAAGGAGCGGCTCAACTGCACGTGGCGATTTCGTTTTGCCGAGCGACTCCACCGCATGGAGCCGAACCAGCCACTCCGTATGCTGCAGCGCCTCCAGCAACGAAGGAATCGCGGCTTCACCGATCGAGGCCAGGGCGGTCGCGACTTCCTCCCGCACAGCTTTGACTTTATCTTGCAGCAGCGGAATCAACGGCTCGACCGCCGCCATATTTTTCACACGCCCTAAGGCCTTCGCCGCATGCATGCGCACGATCCAATCGGCACTCCGCAACGCAGCCACTAATGGCCCATAGACGCGTTCATCGGCAATCGAGGCGAGGATTCCAGATGCCGCTTCCTGCACCGATAATTCGCGGGCGACGAGGCAGGCGCCAAGGGCCTCTACCGAGGGCGCGCCGATCGACGTCAGTGCCCCGATCGCCGCTTCCCGCACCGCACGATCAGCATCGCGAAGGATCGCGACTAACGGCTGAACCGCGCGCGGATCCTTGAAGGTCCCGAGCAAGCCGGCGGCTTCCTCTCGAATAGCCCAGTCCTCGTCTTTGAGGGCTGCAATCTGCTCTGCCACGGGATCCCCCACTCTGGACCTCCTGAATCGAGCCGATAACCCTAGCATACGGTTTTTTACAGGGTCAACGGAACACGCACGCCACTGGCGAGGAGATGAGAAAGGACGACAGCAGCTCCAGGATGCCTAACTAGACTTGGCCACATCGCCTGACGGGCCGAACCGTCCGGTATCGCCCAAGGGGCGATCGACCCGGAGATTGTCCGCCTTACTGGAGCTGATCTGCACTTCTTCGGCAGGGGGTGACCATCCCAGCGTTTCCAAGGTTTCAAGGACGATCAACCGGAGTGCATCTTTGGCCGTCAACCGAACGGAAGCATACGACAGCACCCGCTCGCCCTCGGCCTCCACTTCGGACGCTTTCGGGTCATAGAGGAATGCGATCAACGGTTCAATGGCCGTGTCCCCGATGACCGTGAGGGCTTGAGCGGCTTTTTCTCGTAACACCCCGTCCTTCAACAACATAATGAGGTCGGGAATGACCGACGGATCGCGGAACTGCCCGAGGGCCGTGGCAGCCGCTTCCTTGATGAAGGCATCTTCGCTCACAATACAACCCGGCGTCGGAGTGCCCTCTTGCTTGATGCCCTTTCCCTTCAAGGCATCCAGGACGGCCGGCAATGCCCGCGGATCGCCGATCATGCCAAGAGACGCGATCGCATGACGTTTGACGACGCCGTCTTTCATGGCTTCCAACAGGGCATCGATAGCTCGTGAGTCACCGATCATGCCTAAGGCAATCGTGGCATCCTCACGAACGGCCCGATCCGGATCTTTCAACGTGGCAATCAACGCATCGACGACGTTGGCATCGCGAACCCAGGTCCGGCCAATTTGATAGTCGGTGGTCATCCCGCCCAGCGCCCGCGCCGCGTGGCACCGCACGACGAAATCCTTGTCTTTCAGCGCCTCGACCAGCGGGTTGACCGACGGCTGCCCGATACAGATCAGCGCAGTCCCGGCAGTTTCACGCACGATCTTGGACGAATCCCGGAACAGCTTGATCAACCCCGGAACGGCCTTCGCGTCGCGAATCTTCCCCAGGGCTTCGGCCGCAGCACTCTTCACCGCGCCATCGCGATCACGACAGACTGCGATAAGCGCATCGACAGCCGCCTTGTCACGAATCTCTCCGCAGGTCTTTGCCGCATGCTCCCGGACCCGCCATCGCTCGTCTTTCAACGCTGCGATCATGCGATCGACGACCGCCGACCCCATCTTCGCCGTCGCCTCGACAGCCTGATTGCGCACTTCCATGATGGTATCGTTGAACAGTCCGACCAGCGCTTCCAGCGCCTTCGGCCCGCCGATCTTCGCCACGGCGCAACCTGCATAGGCTCGTACGGACCAGAAATCGTCACTGCAAGCACTCACCAGGGGGTCGATGGTCTTGGGATCGCCGAGTTCGGCCAGGGCCTTCGCCGCCTCCTCACGCGTCGCATCATCGACATCCTCGAGCGCTTCCAACAAATCTTCTAGAGATTGCGTCATAGTAGTTATGGCTTCTGTTCGTAATACTGATCGCGTTGCCCCCCGTGGGGATACGTCCGCTTGCACTTGATCACCAGCGTCTGGGTGCCGCGGCCCTCGACACATTGATCCAGCGCCTTCGAAAACTCCACCATCCCGGAGAGATTCACGGCGAAGGGAAAGTCGAACGTGAAGGCGATGAATTTGTATTTGCCCGGCTTGAGCTGCAATTCCCGTCGTTCGGAAGTCTTCGGCGCATCCAACGAATCCGGATCAGAGTGATAGATCGATGGCGTCGCGCCCGGGACTTGCCACCACGAGGCCGGCACCAACTGCGTCGCGTCGATTGTAATGGGATGCTCCTTGAGATGAGCCGGCGGCGGGCCGGCTTGCCCAATCAGTGGCCAGGCGCACACCAGAACTCCGAACATCGCTGTTCCTGCGAGTACTACCCACCATTGACGAAAAGATCGTTTCCTCATAATCGCCCTATTGTTTCTTGGACGAGGCCGCTGCCGGCGCGACCGCTGCCGATTGAAAAATCTCTTCGACCGCTTTGCTTTCCCATTCCGTATGGGTCTCAAGCCCGAGAATGCGCATGACCGTCGCTCCGGTATCGATGATCGATACCGGCTGGTGGATGACCTGCCCATGCTTGATCCCCACTCCTGACGCAATCCACGGCACCATCGGGGTGCCTGCCGTGGTGGCCGCTTCACCGCTCAGATCCGTACCGGGACCGCTGAGTGCCGTCACCAGCACGGTGGTCCGGTTGGAGAGGCTGTGCTCTTTGAACACGTCCAACACAGACTTCATCGCGTTGTCCACTGCCTGCAACGCCTGGCGATACTCCTTGGAATTCCACCCGTGCGCCACCCCGGCCCGGCCGGCTTCCGGCAGATGCACGACCAGCAGATGCGGGACCGAGAGAATCGCATGGCCATAGCCGGAGCCGCTCGTGGCTTTCTGGAAGTACTGCCGGATATAGGACACAATCTTCTCGGAACGGCACTCGGGGCGCAACGCGCCGCATAATTGATAGTCGGTATACACCTCCGGCCTCGCCAGCTGGTAGAGCGACTCGTCCATATAGAAAATGGCGCTGTCACGGCCGCCGCTTAAGTCCAGATAGTCGAACATGCTGGGCGAGCGTGGATAGCCGCGGCTGAATTCGAACACATTCCATGTGATGCCGTGCTTTTCGACCGGCATCCCGGTCACGATTGATGCCATCGTCGGCAACCGTAAGGCCGGATTGACCCCGGTGGCGGACCAGGTTGCTGCGCCATCTTTCACCAGCTTACTGATAACCGGCATAGCACCGCCCTTGAGGGAATCCTGGCCGAATCCCTCGAGGACAAACAGAATGACATGCTCAGAGGCCCCCTGTACCGACTCCCTCGCTTGGGGCGTCGACGAAGCACGAGCGCCACCCGGCCCTCCCAGGATCTCAAGCCCCAGCACAGAGAGACCGACAATGACGGTAAGCAAATAGCGGGATAAGCGGTTCATGGATGTGCGTCGTTTCCTTTCACCCATTGAGGGGATGCGTACCTTAGCACGCGAATTTTCTGGAAGGCAAGATGGCTGCGGAAGGCGCAGATCGCCTGGCGAAACGAGTTTCCCGGTGTTATGCTGAATTCGTCCGGTCCGACAGAGTTGCGTCAATCAACGGGGTCTTGGTGCGTCAATCCTCTGTCAATCCTCTTATGGAGAGGGTGAAGGCAATGTTGGCTCAGTCAGGACAACCGGCAGGACTCCTGCCCTCTCAGCAGCTTCCTCAAATCGTGCTGTCCTCGCTCCTCCTCATCGCGATCCAGCTCCAGATGGCACTCCCTGCACAAGCTGAAACCCGCGTAGTGACTGCACAAGGTGAGTATCGGATGGGAGACCACGACACCCGCGAGGACGCGATCCGAATGGCCACGGAATCTGCCAAACGAACTGCGCTCGAACAGGTGGCGACCTATCTCGAAAGTATCACGGTCGTAGACGGCATGGATGTCACCAAGGATGAGATCCGGACCTATACCGCCGGCCTCGTCCTCGTGCTGGACCAGCAAACCAATACGACGATTGACGGTGACACCATCGTCGTCAAGGTCGATCTTGTCGCCCAAGTCGATACGGAAGAAGTCGGTCATGCGATTGCCGCGCTGCGGGAAAACGAAGATGCGCGAGTCCAGTTGGTGGCGTTGAAACAGGAGAACGAACAGCTCCAGCAGGAACTCGATGCGGCAAACCAAGCCCTGGCGAACGCGTCAACCCCCGACCAAACACAACAGGCATTTCAGCAGCGGCAAGAGATTCTCAATCGCGTCCAGTCGAATGCAATGGTCTCGCAGGCCTGGACTGACTGGGTGATCGTCTCGCCGGTCGTCTACCCTTACCCCTGGGTCGGCCTGGCGCAGACGCATGCGCTTTTAAACGTCGCCCGAGGCCTCTACCCGAACAGCCCTCACGTGGTCGTTGCCCAGCAAGTCATCACTACCAGGCAGCCACCGGCGCCGCCTCAACCGCCAACTCCATCGTCACCCGGCAATATTCCGTCCCATATGCCGACTCATCAGATTGTTCCCGGCCCAGGATCTCCGGGCGTGCCGCGCACATTGAACGAGATTACCCATACGACGCCGACCGGGCCGCCCCAAATCAGCAATCAGCCGGGCTCCCGCAACTTAACCGACGTTCATCAACTGAATCCGTTCCTCCCGCCTTCGGCGGGTCAGCAACTACCGCCGCGTGCCGCCACACGCATGCAACAATTCCTGCAACAGAATGGCAGCTTCACCCAAGCGCCAGGCGCCAATTCCAGCAGTCAGCCACCCATCGCCCGACGCCTGCCCCCAACCATCAACCAGATCCATCCTCCCACACCCCACCAAGTCCCGCGTGCTCCCTATCGATTAGCCCCTCTTATGCCAGGCGGCAATGGACAAGGAGGCGAAGGGGGAACTCGAGGGTCGGGAGGGAGCGGGGGAGGGAAGCGAGGAAAGTAGTCCATGAAGAACCCCGTCAGACAGACGATTATGGCATTCGCGCTGGGGAGTACCATGCTCCTCCTGCCTTATCGAACCGATGCGGCCGAGCCAGGCGAGGTCAGAACCCGAGTAGAGCAGTCCTTCGATCAGCTCAACCAGCATCAAGAACCACAGGGGTCGACTGAATCGGTCGGCGCTACCTATCCGCGGGTCGAAGAAAGCCATGGCGCCTATTCATCAGAGCGTTATTGGATCGGCAAAGGCCAAGGTGATTTAGCGAAGGGCAAGATCGTCTGTCAGCGCGTCTCGGAACTCTCGGCACGGACCGACCTGGCCAAACAGATCCGCGTGATGGTCAAGGAACATATGGTCGACCGCGTCCGTGAACGCAGCGGCCGTGAGACCGAACAGGATATTGAACTTACGCGCGAAGAAATCGTTCAAGAATACCTGTCGGGCGTGAAGATCGTCGATCGCCAGATCGATGAAGCAAACAAGGTCTGCACCGCCACCGCGGTGATGCTCAAGGGCCCGATACAGCCGAAGCAAGCCTCCGACCCCAATGCTTCCACCTTCTCATCACCCCGATAGATCAGGAACGCCGTTGCACTTCCACTTCTACTTGCGGTAGATACCACTCTCCATGCCGAACGAGAATAACTTCCAGCACGACGAGCTCTCGCGAAAGAGCCCCAGCGAACGATTGACGACCGCCGAACTGACCGGCGGCGCGCCACCTGAATCTCCAGCCTGGTTCGAGAGCATGGCCCAATGTGGCACGGCGCTCTCACAAGCTAACGTTCGCGCCATCGTGTTCCTCCATGGATCGATCCACGGAAGCGATGTGTTCGGTATGCAGCGGCTGGACGAAGTCGGCGGGCTGAAGCGAGGCTATTCGCGCGGCGTTTCGGGTGTCGATGCCCTGCTTTCAGCCATGCGAGAAGGAGGAAACGGAATTCCGACCCTCTCGGGAGGACTCAAGCCTCCGTTCTTGAACGATGATGCGACCGGAAAGATCGTTGATGACCAAGTCGGCGAGGCCGGCAACTTCACCAATGCATACACGGCGCTTTTTCAGCAAGCCATCAACAAGCGCCTGCCTCAACCGATCGCCTGCCGGCGCATACCCTGGACCTCGGAGCATCATCATCTGGGTCGCGCTGCAGCCGCCGTCCGGTTGCTCCATGAACTACACACCCTCTGCGAGACTCAGAAACTGGGCAAGGAAGACCGGATCCTCGTACAGGCCCACGGACAGGCGGGATTAGTCCTTGCTCTGGCCTCCAATCTGCTCTGTCCCAGCCCCATTACGAAACGGCCGAAACTCCTGGGCCTGCTGGCCGCCTATGCTGAACAAAACGGCCAAACCGACCTGGCTGCCACAGCCCGACACATCGAACCCCTGCTCGCTGACCATTCCCTGCTGAACGGCGCAACCCTCGATGTCGTCACCATGGGCACCCCCGTACGATATGGGTGGGACCTCTCGGGAATAGGACGCCTGTTGCATATCGTCAATCACCGGAATCTCCGGACGGATGGCAAGAGCTGGCTTTCCAAAATGGAGCTGCCACAAGTCACGATGGAAATGCCCATCGCCTGGGGCGGAGACTATGTCCAGCAGCTGGCCGTCGCAGGAAGCGATGCCGTCCCGGCGACGGAAGCGGCAAAAGCAGTCAACAAAGCCGTGTGGGAAATGGTCGAACCCTACGATGGGTTCGAACGCTGGCTGGAATGCGCCCGCCGCGCTGTACGGTTCCCCAGCGAAGGCAGTTGCCTGCTGGTCGACTACAAAGACTGCACGAACTCCACGAATGTTCACGAGCACTACTACGGACATGCCGCCTACACACGGTCAAACGCCATGCTCTTCAACACGTCCGAGATCATTCGATCCCTGTATAAAGACGCCGGGCGCTAACCCTCTCGCAGCTGCACCGCCAACGGTTCCCACGAAAAAATGCCGTCCAGATAGGCATGCCCGTTCGGGGTGGTTGCGACCAGCTCGATGCTTTCGTATGCGCTGATCGTCGTGCCGCTGCCGGCCGAGGCCGAGACCTGCATCCTCAACGCCGCGCTCGGCGCCGGTGACGGAATATCGTGATGGGTCCGCATCTGCGACGGTGCCGCCAGAACGTTCACGAACACCGCCGGAGGCGCCTGCCGAAACTCCCCGTCATAGGTCACCCACAGTCTGGCTGTCGCCGAGACGTGGGCATACCATTCGTCACCCACCGCATTGGCTTCGACCCAATTGAAAAGCGTATTCAGCCGCGACATGATCGAAACGGTAGTCGGTTCCAACGAGGCAGGAATCCCCAGTTGCGTCACATACCCGACATGCACATACCCCAGCGTGTCCCAGAGCGATGCGTTGGCGCCGACCCGCGCATGGGCTGATTTATTCGGCATCACATGCTCCACATAATGGGGATTCGCACTCAGGCGCAGATAGGTGGTGTCTTCGAAATAGCGAATCTGGTCGAGCTTGCAGAGGGTTTCATCGCGGTCGCCGAACCCGATCGTATTGGGCGCCGACACGCTGTCCGCACCGGTAAAAATCAGCTTGCTCCAGCCGATCGGCGCAATGCAGGTGGCACTGGCGGACCCGTTCAGCTTCTCAAGCACCCCCACCCGAGTCTTGATATCGTTGAAAACCGATTCAGCACCCTCTTTCGTTCCGCGGACCCGCTCAACCAGCAGCGTCTTTTCGAGTTTACGTTGCTCTTCCAGCTGCCACACGAAAGAAGCCGTCTGTTTGTCCAGGTCAAGCGTTGTTGCCATCGCATCCCCCTTTTCATATGAAACCCTCGGTGTGAAGACAGAGCTCCGCGAAGATCCGCAAGAGAAGTGCCGCACCGAACCCCGCGAAAGATGACGATAGCCGAAATCCGGACGAAGGGATCTATCCACCCGTTGCACAGGTTTGAACGAGGGAGGAGGGTCTGGACGAGAATCTGCGAGGCGATTAGCGGCGCTTAGAGGCGAGCAGCGGAGCAACCTGTTCTGACAATTCTTTCACCAGCACACCCATCTTCCCATGCGATGGCTCAAAGTCTACAGGAAGGTCAAAGTGCCGCAGCCGCTCGCTGGCGGTCGGGCCGATGGAGGCGATGACGATCGTCTTACAAGCTTCTCTAAACAGAGGAACTTTGCCCTCCTGTTCAAGAAGCTGCATCACGTGATCGATCTGCGCCGCGTTCGTGATCAGCATCACAGAGATATCGCCGGCAACCACGTCTGCCAGGACCTGCCTGAGCGGAGCCAGATCTTCCGGAAGGCCCCACTTATAGACCGGGACGGGAAACACATCGGCGCCACGCACTCTCAACGCTTCCAGGAATTCAGGATTGGAGCTGCCATATTCCTGCACCGCGACACGAAGCCCTTTGACCGGTCGATACTCATCGAGCGTCGACACGACATCGACCCACGTATTGGGCTCCGGAACAATGAGTGCCGGCGTGATTCCCAGCGCTTTCAACGCCGCCACAGGCTTCGGCCCGCGCGCAACGATGGCCGTCTGTTTGACCCCGACCATGATGGACGACAGGGGATGGCGGGCTTTAAGAATGTCGAATAACGCCGTCGTCCCGACGCCGGTCATGAGCACCAGCACATCGACCTGGCCTTCGATGAGCCGGACTCCAAATCGCAGGGCAGTGGGATTATCTTGGATAGGGAGTTCACGGAGGGCGGGGGCCACCGATGGGCGGCCCCCGTATCGTTCAATGAGCCGGGTCATTTCCACTGCCATCCGGCTTTCAAATGCGGCGACGGTAACTCCTGACAACCCCTTCTCACTCATCGGCAACACTACTTCGTCCGCACATCCATCGCACAGCGGAACCCGGTTGATTCGTTACGGATGGTCGGATCGCTGTCCACACGGGTGAAGATGCGGACGGTCGGCGTTTCGTTCTGCCAGCCTGATCCACGGAGCACGCGCTTGGTCCCGGACTCCGGACCGGTGGGATTTTTCGCGGGGCTCTTCTCGTAATACTTGGCGTCATACCAGTCGTTCACCCATTCCCAGACGTTGCCCGCCATGTCGTAGACGCCGAAGGGGCTTTTACCGAGCTCATAGCTCCCCACCGGCATGAGGGTCTTTTCACCGATCCACTGCTGATTGAAATTCAGATGCTTGTTGGTCGGCTCGACGTTGCCCCAGGGGAACCGCCGATCGGCTGTCCCCTTGGCCGCTTTTTCCCATTCCGCTTCCGTCGGCAACCGTTTGCCGGCCCACTGGCAATAGGCGTTCGCATCGGCCCAGTCCACATTGATGACGGGCCGGTCGGCGACTGACTCGGTAATGGTCTCTCCCTGCCAGAGGTTTCTCGTGGCGTTCTTGGGATTCTGCGGAATGCGGTGATTGGCCGCTTTAACGAACTCAAGGTAACGACTATTGGTCAACTCAAATTTGTCGATATAGAAATTGTTCACAAATACGTCATGGCGGGGATATTCATCCCGCCCCCCGTCGCGGTCGCCATGCGGGACACCCATCGGGAATGGGCCTTCTGGTATTAACACCATCGGGGCTCCATCTTTTCCCTTCACTTCCTTCTCAAGCCCTTCGGCCAGTGTGACCACCGGCGCCGCAACCAGAACTATCCCCACAAGCATCATAGAACGTAGAGCATTCATGCCACGACACTCCTTTGTGCAACGATCAATGGACCATGGTATCACAGCCACCCTGCCTTCCGCAGGGGCAGAATTTCCGTTGACGGGTGAGGCAAGGCCTCCCTACTATACGGTCATTCCGAACGGCTGATTTGTAAGGACAGGACCGGTTCTATGTCTCTTCCGCTCCATCGAGGACTCCGTCATCTGGCCCTTCGGGTGACCGATCTTCCCACGTCACGCCGGTTCTACGAAGACGTGCTCGGCATGAAGGTCGTCTGGGAGCCGGATGCCGACAACGTCTATTTCAGTTCGGGGAGCGACAATCTGGCGCTCCACCAAATTCCCCAAGACGAACTCAGCGCCTATCGCCCTCCCCAGGGCCAATTGCTGGATCACGTCGGCGTGATACTCGACAATCCGCAAGCCGTCGATCGGATGTATGCCGACATCTCCCCGAAGATTACTCAGCTCGGCGGAGCGATCGTCAAACAGCCGAAGCAACACCGGGACGGCAGTTACTCATTTTATTTTTCAGATCCTGACGGCAATGTGATTCAGGCCCTCTACGAACCCACGATCAGCAAACTCCGCTGGGAAACCGGGACATAGATCATGAGCAGTGTGTGGGACCGGCTTCCACGGCAACAATATGTGAGCCTCGCCCCCTGGTGCTGGGTGCAACTGGAAAGCGGGGAAGCACCCGGTCCGTTTCCCTTCGTGGCCGGCATCGCTCCTGAAGTCGTGGCCGGTCTGCACGAAGCCCATAGTTTACTGTCCAGCTCCATCGATACGGCCATCAGCGACGTGTTTTCGAAACGCGCACCGCTGGAGGATTCCGATCGGCAACGGCGGCTGGAAGATGCCTATGCGGAACTGGTGAACTCGCGCCCCTATCTCAAACAGCATATCCGCTGCGGGCGGAAACCCGACGGCACGTTTCAGTGGGAGTTCCCGACCGATCCGACAAAATCAGCGACGGTCACCAACGGCGGACTGCGCATTTTCCATTCGGTCAAACGACAGGCCATTCCGATCGGATTCGATCAGCGACTCCTCGGCCCTGCAGTGGGCAAAATCCTCGGCATGTTGGACGGCACGCATCAAGCCGAGGAAATCAAAACGGTCGTCATGGCCGCACCTCGCGAAGCCCAGCCGCTCTTACTCAAGCTGATTGAGTCATTGCACCAGTATGAGTGTCTGCTCGGTACTGCCCAGCCGACCGTCCGGCAGCGCTGGCTCGACGTCGTGCAGGATCGGGATCTCGTGCATCTCGGACATGCGGCGCTGCTCTACCGCCAGCAATCGCAGATGCTGCTCTTCGATCCCTGGCTGCTTCCCTGGTTTGCGGAATCCTCGGCGCCGTCGTTGTGGGGCGCGTTGCTGCCGAAACCGGCGGCCGTGTTTCTCACACACGACCACGACGATCACGTCGATCCACGGACACTCCTGCATCTTCCCAAGGAAACGCCGATCATCGTGCCCAGCCGGCGCAATCGCAAGAAACTGCATTACGATTATCTCGGGCTGCTACGCGAGATGGGATTCGGACGAGTGGTTGAACTGGCGCATGGCGAGCGCTGGGACTTCGACGGTGGATCCGTCGTATCGGTGCCGTTTTATGGAGAAGATCCCTGCGATCTCGAGATGCCGAGAAACTGCTATCTGATCCACGACCGCGGGCAGAATATCCTCGTGCATGCCGACAGCGGCCCCACGAATAACGGCCGTTCCGCGCTCAAGGAACAGATTATTCAGCAACTGGTCGTGAAATACGGACCGATCTCGCTCGTACTGGCCTCACAGCAACAACTGCTCGAGATACGGAGTTATGCCGCCCATGCCTCGCTGTCCCATCCCGGGAAGTGGCTGGACGTGGGTGAAAACGGCTATCTTACGAATGCCTACCTAGCAGACCTTTGCACCGCCGCACAGGCCAACCTGTTTGTCTCCTACGCCACAGGAGGAGCGGATTGGTACCCGGACCACCTCTCCTTCATGTTCAGTCAGCGCAATCCTGCCAGAACCGCGCTGCTCACGGCCCATTGGGAACGTCCGGAAAAACTGAAAGACCTTCTCGACGCTCAGGGTTGCGGGTATCATTACGCTCGAGCGCTCGACATCTATCGGGCCAACCAGGATGGCCGTATGGAAGTGGTCTCGTCGGGTGAGTCTCTGACACCGCTGGCCTTACACCGCCTGGACCACGGCGATCCCCCGTTCATGAAGTCAGGCGGGCGGGCATAAGCATCATCGTTTTATCTACATGTGAAGGAGTGCATGCGAATGGCTGGAGCACAATCTCCGATTCTTGTCACCGGCGTGGCCGGATTCATCGGTTTCCACGTGGCCCAGCGCTTACTGGCGCGCGGTGAACAGGTCATCGGCCTGGACATCGTCAATGATTATTATGATGTCCGCTTGAAAGAAGCCCGCCTGGCTCAACTGGCCAATGCCAGCGGCCATCGATTTCTCAAACTGAATCTGGCCGACCGCGCAGGCATGAAGGCGCTCTTTGCCGATCACGGGATCAAACGCGTGGTGCATCTGGCCGCCCAAGCCGGCGTCCGCTATTCACTGATCAATCCCCACGCCTATACCGAGAGCAACATCGAAGGCTTCATGAACATTCTGGAAGGGTGCCGGCACGCCAAGGTCGACCATCTGGTATACGCCTCCTCCAGCTCCGTCTACGGCGGGAACACCCATATGCCGTTCTCGATCCACGATAACGTGGACCATCCGGTCTCGCTCTATGCCGCGAGCAAGAAGGCCAATGAGCTGATGGCCCATTGTTACGCGCATCTGTATCGCCTCCCCTGCACCGGCCTGCGCTTCTTTACCGTGTATGGCCCCTGGGGACGCCCGGATATGGCGCTGTTTATTTTCACCAAAGCGATTCTGGAAGGAAAGCCGATCGAGGTCTTCAATCACGGAAAAATGAAACGCGACTTCACCTATGTGGATGATATTGTCGAGGGCATCATCCGCACCCTTGATCATCCAGCGACGCCGAATCCGGCTTGGAACGGCGAACAACCGGACCCCGGCACGAGTTCCGCTCCGGCGCGCATCTATAACATCGGCAACCATCAGCCGGTTGAATTGCTGCACTTCATCGAAGTCTTGGAGAATGCACTCGGCAAGAAGGCGGAGAAGAAGCTCATGCCCCTGCAGCCTGGTGATGTGCCAGCCACTTATGCGGATATCGACGACCTGGCCAATGATGTGGGGTTCAAACCCGCGACGCTGATCGAAGAGGGCATTCCGCGTTTTGTGAAGTGGTATCGGGAGTTCTATAACGCCTAAGCCGGGCGATTTCCCTTGTTGACCGGATGGTCACGAAAGGACTGACGATGCCGCTCTCCCCCGACGAGATTCGCGACCGCGTCGACCGCTATTTCGCTGCCTGGCGCGCCCTTGATCCAACTGCCTGGACGGCCTGTTTCGCCTCCAATGCCATCAGCCATGAACCCTACGGTGCGACACCCGTGCACGGACATGCGGCGCTCAAAGCGCTTTTTTACACCATCGCCAGCGCCCTGCAGGAAGTAACCATCTACGCACAGGAAACACACGTCTCCCACAACCGGGCAGCGGTCCTGTTTTATGGACAGGGAATCGGGAAAAACGGGAAGCCTGTCGAAGTGAAGGGGATCGATGTGTTCGAATTCAATGAAGCCGGAGAGATCCAGACCTTCTGGGCCTACTGGGATCCCGCCACGGTCCTGGCGAAGCTGCGCGGCTGAGTCGTCCCGCTCTTACTGACAGCCGACGGGAACGAACCCTGACCCAAATACTCTTGCCAACGCGGCATACCGCGCTTGATCATAGAACGAATAACTGGCGCCTCGCTGATTCTGTCCGCTCAGGTCACCGCCATAGGACGGATCCGAACCAAAGAAAAATCCGCCTCTGGTTTTCTCATTCAACCTGACCCATTCCCAAAACATCCCGCAGATGTCACCGCGGTTTCCTGTCGTTGAGGCATGCCAGTCTTTGGCCCAATCCGGCACATTCTGCGCTCCGCTGACAGGCCCATATCCCTGGGACACAGGAGCCTGGTAGGGCGGATTGCCGATCGACCGTGGAATGAGCGGCATGTTGTCCAATGAAGGAACCACCGACAATGGCTTCAACGTCATCGCCCGACAGCCGGGTTTTTCTTTATTCGTATAGACCGATGTTCCATCGGCTTGCGGACATTCCCACGTATGTGACGGTTCCGACGGAGGCGGGGTATCGCTATGTGCAGGACTCACAGCGGTCAACGCGACCAGCGTCATGACGGAAAGTATCTGATTCAGGCCCATGGAGCACCTCCGGGAAAGATTGTGACCGCGCACCGGATACTCTTCAGCACCAAGATGCGAGTCGCGCTGTAATAGCGACAGCCTACGCAATGGAGGGCACGAGAGTCTATGCCACTTTGGAGGGGGAAAGGCAGAGCAGGAGCGGATTTGCCGTGATCGAACGCACGAGATTGCACACCAGTGCACTTAGTGAAACTGCCGAAGCAGCGCTTCCGGATCGACTCCGGCCAACGACGGCATGACGCAGTCAGCCTCACGCAGTTCATCCGCCGGGTAGGTCGTCGCCAATGCGAGCACGGGCATTCCGGCGGCCTGAGCCGCTCGAATACCCGCCTTTGAATCTTCAATGACCAGACACTCGTCGGCCCTCAAGAGAGCGCGCACGAAGTCGTTCAGCCGCTGCAAGGTCAGGAGATAGATAGCCGGATCAGGTTTCCCGACCGGGCAATCGTCGGCCGACACGATGAGGTCAACGGCCTGTTCGATCACGGTCCCGCGCAGCGCCCGGTTAATCTGTTCCCGACGGCCACCGGAAGCGATCGCCATACGACACAACGGCCGGGCGGCTTGCACAAACTCGATCACACCGGGAAAGAGCTCCGGCTTCTGTGCAGCGGGATGGAGCCGGAATAACTCGGCCTTGCGGGCCTGAATCTGCTGGACCAACCCGGCCTCACTCTTTCCATCACGCGCCGTCAGGAGGAGCGCGGTACAGCTCCGTTCATCCATCCCGAGATAGGTCCCGTAATACTCAGCTTTGGAGAGGGCGAGACCGTATTCTTTGAGCACCTGACAGAAACACTCCACATGGGCGGTCTCATCGTCCGCAATGACTCCGTTAAAATCGAACAGGATGGCACGAAGCATTCAGATTCCTTTCATGACGTCCCAGTCCACTCTACGCATCTCTACTCAGGCCGACAAGAAGCTTTACCTTGTTCGGGACCTTCTGCTGAGGTATTCTCCGCTCTATACCATGTGAATCGTGAGGCGCGACGTGAACGGGATGAGCCGATCTCCCCGCCTGACTCTTCACATTCAATCCTGGCAGCCTTTCGTATGACTGACTACAGCGTCCTCAGCAATCTGCTCGTCATCTTCACGGTGTCTATTGCCGTTGTGTTTGTCTTTCATCAATTCCGGCTCCCGTCGATTGCGGGATTTCTGGTGGCCGGGGCGCTGATCGGCCCCCACGGGTTCAATCTGATCTCCGACTCGAGCACGGTTCAAGTCCTGGCCGAAATCGGCGTGGTTCTGTTGCTCTTCACGATCGGCATCGAATTTTCGCTCGTGCAGCTGGCCTCACTGCGACGCCTGCTCTTTATTGCCGCGCCGATTCAAGTCGGAGGCGTCATCGCGATCGTCTGGGGCGGGGCCACGCTCGCCGGAGTGCCGTGGCAACAAGGCATCTTCTGGGGCTTCCTCCTCTCCCTCAGCAGCACCGCGATCGTCTTGAAAGCCCTCGCGGCAAACGGCGAAAGCGAGTCCCTGCATGGACGCGCGGCGATCGGCATTCTCGTCTTCCAGGACCTGGCCGTTGTCCCGATGATCCTCCTCGCGCCGATTCTGTCCAGTCCCAGTGAAGGAGCCGCGCTCTCCATCCTCCTCACGCTGGGAAAGTCTGTGGTGGTCGTCGGTCTCGTGGTAGCTGCCGCCTGGTATCTCGTGCCGAAGCTGCTGGAGCACATTGTCCGGAGCCGCAGCCGCGAGCTGTTCCTCCTCACGATCATCGTGCTCTGCCTCGGTATTGCCTGGCTGACCTCACTCGGCGGCCTCTCCCTGGCGCTGGGCGCCTTCATCGCCGGGCTCATCATTTCCGAATCGGAATTCAGTCATCAGGCCATGGCGGAGGTGTTGCCGTTTCGGGACAGTTTTAACAGTCTGTTCTTTGTGTCCATCGGTATCTTAATGGACTGGAGGATCTTGCTTGAATATCCTGCCGTGGTGACCGGCCTGCTCGCCGCCATCCTCGTGATCAAGTTTGTGACCGGAGCCGGGGCTGTGCTCGCCGTCGCCATTCCCCCGCGTTCAGCCGTCATGGCCGGCGTAGCCCTCGCACAAGTCGGCGAGTTCAGTTTCATCCTCGCACAAGTCGGACAAGAGAATAAGTTGTTGACCGGCGCACCTTATCAAGTGTTCCTGGCCGTTTCGGTGTGTTCGATGATCATTACCCCGTTCCTCATGCAATGGTCCCCGCACCTCGCCCGCCGGGCCGAAGCGATGCAACGGCTCCGCCACTGGTTTCCCGGCCGGACAACCGCCCATGTGCTCGAAGCGGAAGGGCGGCATCTCCGGATCAAGGATCACGTCATCATCGTAGGATATGGTTTGAACGGGCGAAACCTCGCCCGGGTGTTAGGCGAAACCGAAGTGCCCTATATCGCACTGGATCTCGATGGCGATACGGTCCAACGGGAAACCCGGCATGGACTCCCGCTGTACTACGGCGACGCAACCAATCCGAACGTGCTTCGCCATGTGAAGATCGAAGATGCGCGCGTGCTGGTCGTGGCAATTTCCGATCCCTTCATGGCCAGACGCACCGTGCAGGTCGCCAGAGGCTTGAATCCGAAACTCCATATCGTGGTACGGACCCGCTACTTGCGGGAATTGGAAGAGCTCCATCAACTCGGGGCCGATGACGTGGTGCCGGAGGAGTTTGAGACGTCGATTGAAATCTTTGCGCTGGTGCTCCGCACCTATAACATGCCGCAGGAATTCGTCATGCGGAAGGCCGAGCAGGTGCGCCGGGAAGGATATGCCCTGTTGCGCCGGAGCGACTTGCCGGAACTGGCGCATCATCTTCGCGGGGGGACCCTCAGCGATGTGGAAGTAGAGACCTGCAGGATTGAAGAAGACTCACCGGCAGCCGGAAAACTGCTTTCCCAACTGTCACTGCGGCCACGGACCGGGGCCTCGGTCATTGCCTGGACCAGAGCGGGGGTGACCGAATCAAACCCGTCGGAGAAAACCAAACTGCTCCCCGGCGATGTCGTGGTCTTACTCGGATCCCGAGACCAGATCCGGCGGGCGATGGAGTTAATCCTGCCCACAGAATCGAAAGAGCGTTAGCGCCCGCCCCCGTCATCGTCTCGTAAGCCTCAGCCAACGTGCGAACCTGAATCAGTGCGACGCGCAAACGAGCCGCCGCCTCTTCACCCTGAGGCCAATCCGAGGTATAGGGTTGATGGCGCGAAATCACCAACGATCGGTATTGTCCCCCGGCAGCCGCCTCAAGCTTGCTTGGCAAGCCGCCCACCACATCGATCCGCCCATCCGGCGTAATCACGCCGGATACCGCGATGTCCGATCTCAGGGCATCGCCTTTATAGGCAGCCAGAATGCCGACCGCAATGGCGCCGCTCGAACTTCGGCCGTCCGTCACAGCGGTCACGGCCCGATTCTTGAGCGTGATCCGCCAATCATGTCCGTCCTCTCCCACGAGCCTGGCGACGGCCTGCACAGCATGACGTACTCCGTCTTTCCACTCCTCGCCCACGAGAGAGCCTCCGCCAAGATTGATTTCATTGAATTCAATGACGGGTCCGTTCTGAGCAGCCATACGCTCAAACTGGATCAGGACGTGATTGATCACCCCGGGCAAGCCATCGGTACGCACGCCCAGCGTAGGGACCGATACAACCCGCGAGCCCTGGGCTGCGACCGGGAGAGGACACCACAGAAAGGCGAGACTGAGGGAGAGCGCGAGATAAACGAGGAAGAACCTTAGCTTCGCCATCGCAACGTAACAGGTCCTTTGAGTGGGTGATCGAATGGTAGTCCGGTCTGGAGCGACGTCACATGAGCCGCTTTCAACTTGTGATACCACTTGGCCTGCTGATCGGCGTCGCCGACAAGACGGAACGGCGGCTTGTGCTTGAGCCCGATCGACTGGCGGTCCATCGCCACCTTATCCTGCGCCAGAAAGCCCTTGGCGAAATACTTGAAGATCGATTTGCCGAACGGCAGCCAGCGGAAGGCGTTCCATGCCGCACAGAAGTCCATGCGGGTTTCATGTTCCGTAATCGGCGTCATCAGCACCCTAATCGAGACCCACAGCGATCCGCACTGGATAAACTCATACCGCTGATTCGGCAGCACGAAGTCGATCGTCGTCGTGAGCTCGCCCCCGGAAACCCACTTCAATAATTGATACGGGGGACTGTTCTTCGACGGAGCATGGCCGATCATCCGGAATCCATTCGGGATCGGTTCAAACGTCTTCGCCTTGTCGTGCTGACTGGCCGGCTTCCGCCACAAACTGCTCTGATGCACGTAGGGGCCATGCGCCGGATCCATCAACCCGACCACGCCGTCATCGAGGGTGCTGGAGAGCAGCTGTGAATGCTGGAACATGAGATAGGGGCTTGATGGAAGCGGATGGCGCATCAGCGCAGGAATCGGCCGATCAGGATAGCGGCTGTCCGCCATGTACACCCAGATATAACCGTCCTGGTCCTGACAGGGATAGGATGTGACGCAGATCTTCTTCGGATCGATCGGTGAATCGCTCACCAGGGATGGAATCGCCGTGCAACGTCCGTCCATCCCAAATTGCCAGCCGTGATAGTAACACTCCACCCGATCCCCTTCCATCCGCCCGAAGGACAGGGGCATCCCCCGATGGGGACACAGGTCGAGCATCGCAGAGACACGGCCATCCTTGGTGCGGCAGAGGAGAATCGGCGTGCTGAGCAGCACCACACCCTTCATGGCACCCGGAACCACATCGGAACTGGTCGCGGCCGCATACCAGAAACCCAACAACGGAGGACTGCGTAACGGTGCGATATCCTGTTCGAGAAATGTGCTCATGCGGCTGAAGTATCCAACGGCTTGTCAAAATACATTCGGCAGGGACTATAGCCAGCCTCACGAGTGCGGTCAAGCTCGTTGCCTTGACAAGAAAAAGATACGGAGACTATAGTCAAAATACCTTAAAAATAGCGGCAGTTCGCACCGCACAATCAAATTGCGCAGATTGAGGCACCCATGCAGATGACGCAAATAGAGCCCTCCGCCACGTTGGCTCAGTTACAGGAATCGAAACCGGACAAAGTGACGATTGTCCTCTTAAGCGGCGATCTGGATCGCGCGATGGCTGCCTTCATTATCGCCACCGGCGCAGCTGCGATGGGCATGCAGGTCACCGTCTTCTTCACCTTCTGGGGATTGAATACGATTCGCAAGCAAGGAGCCACCAGCTCGGCCAAAGACTGGCTGCGCCGCATGTTCGGCATGCTGAATAAGGGAGGAGCCGAGAATCTCCCGCTCTCACGGTTCCACTTCGGCGGACTGGGCACCAGCATGATGAAACTCGTCATGAAGCAGAACCGGATGCCGGGAGTCCCCGAGCTGATGGAGACGGCGCTCGACCTGGGCGTACGGTTCATCGCCTGCACGACAACGATGGGGCTCATGGGCATTACCAAGGACACATTGATTGAGGGGATCGATCAATTCGCCGGGGTCACGACCTATTTGGCGGAAGCCAAGCAGGGCAGCGTGAACCTCTTCATATAAATCGACCACAGACGGAGATACCGACGATGCAGGCTGATGTGAAGCTCGATACACTCGGATATTTTTGCCCGATGCCGATTATTCTGACCTCGAAGAAGATCAAGGAACTCACCCTCGGGCAGGTGCTCGAAGTGGTGTCCGACGACGAGGGGATCAAGAAAGATATGCCCGCCTGGTGCGACACGACGGGACATCAACTGGTCGGCATGGAAGAAGAACAGGCCGCCTCAGGCCGGATCTACAAAACCTTCGTCAAGAAGACCAAGTAACCGCACGACGGCTTCGCACCTGAAACCTCAGAAAGCCGGAGGGAACGTGAACCTCCGGCTTTTTCGTTTCCATCCATTAGAGATCGCCGATGCCAAAAATCATCGAGTGCATCCCCAATTTCAGCGAGGGTCGGAATCCCGCCACCATTCAGGCACTGATCGCGGCGGTAGAATCGGTCCCGGGCGTCCGGCTGCTGGATCGGACGAGCGATCCCGATCACCATCGGTCCGTCCTGACCTTTGCCGGCGATCCCGAGGCGGTCCTGGAAGCCGCGTTTCAGGCCATACAGCTTGCGACGAAGCTGATCGATCTGCGCAACCACGCGGGGGTCCATCCACGCACCGGAGCGACCGATGTCGTCCCTTTTGTCCCGATCCAGGGTTCGACGATGGAGGACTGTGCGCAGCTCGCCCGCCGGCTCGGCGAACGGGTGGGGACTGAACTGAAAATCCCGGTGTTTCTCTATGAACAGGCTGCCGGTCATCCGGACCGGACAAGGCTGGAGGCGATCCGACAGGGAGGACTGTCCGGGCTGACCGCAAGAATGGCGACCGACCGGAATTGGCACCCGGACTTCGGACCCGCTCATCTTCATGACAGCGCAGGAGCCGTTGTGATCGGCGCCAGGTATCCACTGATCGCTTTCAATGTGAATCTGAACAGTCCTGATCTCAATATCGCGAAGACGATTGCGCGCACGATCAGACACTCCAATGGCGGCTTGCCCTGTGTGAAAGCCATCGGGGTGGCACTGGCCAGCCGCGGAATCGTGCAAGTTTCCATGAATCTCACTGATTACCGTGTCACCTCGATGGCCACAGCTTTCCGTGCAGTCCAAACCGAATCCGCCAAGGCCGGCGTGGAGATTGCCGAAAGCGAGTTGATCGGTCTCGTTCCTCAAGCGGCATTAAACCAAACCGCTTCGGCGTTCTTACAGATCAGGCGCTTCGACTCCACCAAAATTCTGGAAACAAGATTGGCCGGAGCCGGATCGATTCAGCCTCACGCCGATGCCACACCGACTATTGCCGCCTATCTTCATGCCCTCGCTTCGGCCACACCGACACCAGCGGGTGGAAGCGCTGCGGCGTTGGCTGGAGCCCTCGCGGCGTCATTGGGCACTATGGGAGCTCGCATCGGAAAGCAGTCAGAGTCCGAGCGAACCCTCAGCGATCTAGGTCAAAGACTCGCCGCCTTGATGCAGAAGGACTGCGAAGCTTATGAAGGGCTCTCACAAGCCCGACGCCTCTCTGTCGATCACGCAGACCGTCCACTGCTTCTGGCAACCGCACTTGAACAGGCGACAGCGGTTCCGCTCATGATCGCTGCACTCGCCTGCGAGGCAGGACAGACCATCGCAACCATTCGAAAGTTCCTATCGCCGGCGGTGCAATCTGATTTAACTGTTGGAATTATCCTGGCGATCGCCGCGACCGAAGCCGGTCTGCATACGGCAAAAACAAATGTAAAACTGCAACGAAATCCGTTAGTTGCCGCAGAATATGCTCAGCGAATCACCAAGATCTCCAACAGTCTTGAGGAACTCAAGGGGCTATGTTACACTCCGCCGCCTAGTACGTAGTGTCATGGGTGTAGCCAGGCACGGCCTGAGAAAGTGGAAAGTCGGACCGGATGGAAATTAAAGTTTTCAATAACAACGTTGAAAAAGCTCTGAAGGTTGCCAAGAAGAAGCTGGCAGGCGAAGGTTTGTTCCGCGAACTGAAGCGTCGCCGTTTCTACGAGAAGCCGAGCGTCAGGAAAAAAGCGAAGCTGCGCGAAGCTCAACGCCGCCGTCAGAAGTGGTTGTCCAAGCGGAAGCCTGAGTAGCTGACAGCCTCGGGCTGAGCGTTCCTCGTGCTCCCTCCTCGGTCAGCGTGCTCCTCCACTCTACGCTAGTCGGACCAGATGCGTCAGGACCAGATCCATGCCGCCATCAGGATCGTCAGGCGAGAGATCCGTCAATGGCAGGAACCGGTCGTGGGGATCGTGGCGCGAGAATCGAACCGCGATCCGTTCCGCATTCTGATTTCCTGCCTCCTCAGCCTCCGCACCAAAGACAAAACCACCGGTGAAGCCAGCGAACGGCTGTTTGCCCTGGCGCATGAGCCGGCCACAATGCTGGCGCTTCCACTCGAGAAAATTGAACAGGCCATTTACCCGGTCTGCTTCTACCGGACAAAAGCCAAATCCATTCACAAAATTTGTCAGCGGATCCTAGAAACATACGGCGGGATCGTCCCCAATTCCATCGATGAGCTGGTCACACTCTCTGGGGTAGGACGAAAGACTGCCAACCTGGTCGTCACGGTCGGCTACGGCAAACCGGGCATCTGCGTCGATATTCACGTGCACCGGATCAGCAACCGCTGGGGCTACATCAAGACCAAAACACCTGACGAGAGTGAAGAAGCGTTGCGCCGGAAACTCCCTGCGCAGTACTGGATCACCTTCAACGATCTGCTCGTGCCCTTCGGGCAGAACCTCTGCCAACCGGTCTCTCCCTGGTGCAGCAAGTGCAAACTGACGGAGTATTGTGATCGGGTGGGAGTTCCCAAAAGCCGTTAAGCGTGAAGCGTATCTCGTGAATCGTTGTGGGAACGAATCCGCTTGCGAGATACGAACGACGCTTCACGAGCGACGCATTCAGATGAAGAGCTTCGTCTCCGCCTCAGCCGTCAGACTCAATATAGCGGGCAAGCCTAAGACTTCATCGACCTTCGCCTCAACCGCTTTTCCGTCCACGCCCATATATTCCAGGCCGGCGCTGCAGGCGATCAGGCGAAAATGGCCGACATGCTTGGCATCCTGAAACATTTCAGAAATCTTCGGCACCTTCTTCTCTTTCAACAAGCGAGCGACTTCCTCGGCAGAGTCCGCATACTCCGGCGGAAAGTCGATCTGGTCGATCTTCCCTTCGGCCAACTTCTTGATCGTCCAGAACAACAGCACGACGATCACGTCTTTGCCCATCGCCGCAGCCGTCATGCCAAGCGTCGCGACTTGGTGCAGCTTATCGTAGGTGGCGTTATGCGCGAAGATGACGAATTTGGGCTTCTTGGACATGGTGCCGTTACTTCTTGGCGCGGGCCTTCACGCTATTAATGTAGTCGGCAATGGCCGCGTCGACTTCGGCAGGCACCAACGGCCGGTCGTGGGTTTCGCTTTCATCGACGAGGTACTTGTCGTGATCCTTTTCCTGTCGGACCACCACCGTATTTTCCGGGGTCACTTCAATCAGCATAAACCATTCTTTCGCGCCCTGGGTGATGACCACTTCTTTCCCCAGCCCCTTTTTCGTAATTTCAACCTGGAGATCGTCTTTCGCCTCGGCCGACACAACCCCGGGAACCGCACACAACATCACCCCGGGCAATGCCAAGCAGGCCGAAAATACCAGCAGTCGCCAGGTCATGAGAGCCCGCATACGCATAAAGGATTCGCTCTCTCCGGAAATACTGCCGCCATTATATGATGCCGCCCTTTCCGAGGTAAACCATGCGCGCCTGGCCCTTCCGGTTAAGAGGATCCCCATGCTAGGATCTCCCCCGCATGGATGCCATTCTCGCGACAGTCACACAATATGTCCCGGTCCACGTGCTCATCTGGCTGACAGTAGGTTCGCTGGTCGGGTTTATCGGTACCCTGATCGCCATACCGTTCATCATGGTGCGGCTCCCGGCCGATTACTTCGACACGCGCACGCCTCGGCATTGGATGAAGGATCACCACCCGGTTCTTCGATTGGCCGGGCTGATCGTCAAGAATGTGGTCGGGGCCGTGTTTCTGCTGGCCGGTCTCGCTATGCTGTTTCTTCCAGGCCAGGGGATCCTGACCATGCTCATCGGCATCTCGCTCCTGGATTTTCCGGGCAAGCGGAAGCTGGAAGCGAAGATCGTCGGCCAGCACACCGTGTTGCAGGCCCTCAATGCAATACGCGCCAAGTTCGACAAACCACCCCTGACCCTCGCGCCCGATTCGTAAACCGCCATGATAACTGACTCCAGCCGCAAGACGCTTTATCTGATCGATGGAAGCGCCTACATCTATCGTGCCTTCTTCGCCCTTCCCGCGTTGAACAATTCCAAGGGCCTCCAGACGAACGCGGTCTATGGCTTCATGACCACGCTGCTGAAAATCCTGCGCGAGCGGAAACCTGACGGGATCGTCGTCGCGTTCGATGAGCGGGGACCGACGCTGCGACAGCAGGAGTTCAAAGAATACAAAGCCCAGCGCCCCCCCATGCCCGAGGGCATGAGCGCGCAAATCCCCTATATCCACCGAGCCGTGGAAGCTTTGAACATTCCCGCCGTGAAACAGGCCGGCTACGAAGCGGACGATCTGATCGGCACGCTCGCCTACAAAGCGGAGCGCGCCGGCGATGACGTCGTGATCGTCACCGGCGACAAGGATATGCTGCAGCTCATCACGCCGCACGTGCGCATCTATGATCCCGTGAAGGACAAATGGTCCGGCGAACCCGATTGCGTCGAGAAGTTCGGCGTTGAACCGGCGCGGGTCATTGAGATCATGGGTCTCATGGGCGATGCCTCGGACAACATCCCCGGCGTCAAAGGCATCGGTGAAAAAACGGCCGTCAAACTCATCGCGCAGTTCGGTACGATCGACGAATTGCTCCGCCGCGTCGAGGAAGTCACACCGCCCCGCATCAAGGCGATGCTGATCGAGCAGGCCGACAACGCCCGGCTCAGCCGCAAGCTGGCGACCATCGACGTGAACAGCCCGGTCGAATTCGACGCGGAGGCCTTCCGGGTCAAGCCGCCGCATCAGGACCAACTGACCGACCTGCTCCGCGAACTCGAATTCACCGCCCTGCTGAAAACGCTGCAACCTGCAACCAAGCCGGCTGAGGCTCCGGCAGCGGCACTCACGATCATCGAAGACGAGCCCTCGGCAGAACGGTTCGTCAAAAGCCTCCCGGTGGGAAGTCCGCTCGCGGTGCAATGTCTCCTCTCAGGAGGGGCCAGCGTCCGGGCCGACGTACTCGGCTTCGCGCTCTCATCGGGAGGCCACACCGCCTTCTTCCCGCTCGATGTGCACACGTATATGCGCCCGATCACGACGCTCTTGCATGACCAGACGCGCACCAAAGTCGTGCACGACCTGAAAGCCACGCTGCTCGCCTTCCATCGCATCGGCGTCACCGTCTCCGGTCCCTATCTCGATACGATGGTCGCGGACTATCTGTTGAATCCCAATCGCCGCGATCACAGCCTCGCGACCATCGCCATGGAGGCCGTGGGCCATCGCTTGGGCGAGTCCCGCCCCGAAGCCAAGGCGCCGCAATCGCTCTTCGATGAAGATACCGGCTCCCGCGACGAAGCCGCCGAACAGGCCACTGTGCTGACCCAACTGGCTCCGGTCATGATCGAGCGACTAACCGCCCAAGGCAGCCTGAAACTATTTCATGACATTGAAATGCCTCTCGTGCCGGTGCTGGCCGAGATCGAACGGAACGGTTTCCTGCTCGACGTCGAGGGACTGAGAGTATTGAGCAAGGAATTGGAGCACGAGCTCGACAAGATGATGGAAACCATCGCCGGCTTGGCGGGCGGCGAATTCAATATCAATTCGCCGAAGCAACTGGCCGTCGTGCTCTTCGAGAAACTCGGCCTCAAGCCGGGCCGCAAGACAAAAACCGGCTATTCGACCGACGAAGACACTCTCACGCAGCTCGCGACCCAGCACGATTTACCTGCGCAGATCCTGGCCTATCGCAGCATCAGCAAACTCAAATCGACCTATGTCGATGCGCTGCCGGAACTCGTAAATCCCGAGACAAAACGGCTCCACACATCGCTGAATCAAACCGTCGCGGCGACCGGACGGCTTTCATCGACCGATCCCAATCTGCAGAACATCCCCGTGAAGGGCGACTACGGCCTGCGCATTCGCGAAGCCTTCATCGCGCCGAAAGGCCATACGCTGCTCTGCGCCGACTATAGCCAGATCGAGCCACGCATCCTCGCGCATCTCTCACAGGATCCGCGCTTGCTCGAAGTGTTTGAGAAGGGCGAAGACATTCACATGGCGACCGCCACGGACATTTTCCATCTCCCCGCCTCGCAGATCACGCGCGAGATGCGGAGGGCGGCCAAGAGCGTCGTCTTCGGCATCGTGTACGGCATCAGCCCCTTCGGCCTCTCGCAGAACATCGGCGTCCCGCAGGCGGAAGCCAAGAAATACATCGAGACTTATTTTGAAAAGTATGCCGGTGTCCGCGCCCTGATGGATCGGAATATCGCCGAAGGCAAAGAAAAGGGCTTCACCACCACGATCCTGGGACGGCGGCGGCCGATTCCCGAACTGCAAAGCGGCGATCCCGTGCAGCGCGGCTTCGGCGAGCGCATGGCGGTGAACAGCCCCATCCAGGGCTCAGCCGCTGACCTGATCAAGGTAGCAATGATCAATGTGAGCAAAGCACTGCATCACGAGATGCCGCACACGAAGATGATCCTTCAGGTCCATGACGAATTGATCTTCGAAGTATCGGAGAAGGAACTGGACGAAGCCAAGCGGCTGGTGAAGCACGAGATGGAAGGCGTCGGCAAAGAGCTACACTTGTCAGTGCCGCTCAAAGTCGACCTCGGCACCGGCCACAACTGGCGCGTGGCGCATCCGTAGGCCGTGACCGGAAGACTCTGGGAACCCGATTTTGACAGGACGAGAGGACAGCTATAGAATTCGTCCGAGACGAGTGCCGAACCATTCTTCACGCAATCAGACAATCGAGTGACACGATCAGACAAACTACTCGAACGTATTTTGCGCGGGACATCGGACGCCAATATTTCGTTCGAGGGGGCTTCGACATTTATTATTGGGGCTGGGATTTGAAGAGCGGATTCGTGGGAGCCATCATATTTACACAAGGTCCGGGGTTGAGGAGATCTTAAACCTCCAATCCAAAGGCACTCATGCGAAACCGTATCAAGTGAAACAGGTTCGCCAAGTCATCCTTCGATATCAGCTGGGAGGCGAGGTAGATGAGTAAATACGAAGTGATCATCTATTGGAGCAAGGACGATCAGGCCTTCATTGCCGAAGTGCCGGAATTGCCTGGCTGTGCGGCCGATGGTGCAACCTACCAAGAAGCCCTGGCGCACGTTGAAACTGTGATCCAGGAATGGATTGAGACGGCTAAGGATCTTGGCCGCCCGATTCCTGAACCTAAAGGCCGGCTAGCCTTCGCTTGACCTACCTAATAGTGATCCCTTGCTTGCCAAACTCTCCGTCCCGCTCAAAGTCGATCTCGGCACCGGCCACAACTGGCGCGTGGCGCATCCCTGAACATTCCTCTGCGTACGAATTGTAGGAGTACAGCATATGGAGCAGAACCAGGGCGATGAGCGATCCGCACCGGGGATGACCAGACGCGGCTTCATGGTGTCCACACTGGCAGTAGGATTCGCACTGGCCGTCCGTCCCGTTACGGCTGAAACCATCACAACAGAAACAGGCGGTCTGACTACCGGTGATGTCAGCATTCCGACCGGCGACGGCGACATACCGGCCTATCGCGCCATGCCGTCACAGGGACGTTCGTTCCCTGTCGTGTTAGTCGTCCAGGAAATCTTCGGCGTCCATGAACATATTAAAGATGTGTGCCGGCGATTCGCCAGGCTGGGCTATCTCGCCATCGCTCCCGAACTCTATGCCAGGCAGGGCGACGTCTCGAAGCTGTCCGGGATCGATGAGATCCGCAAAGTCGTTTCGCGGGTGCCGGACGCACAGGTCATGGCAGACCTCGATGCGGCAGTCGCCTGGGTCAAAGCCAGCGGCGACGGCAACATCAAGAAACTTGGCATCACAGGGTTTTGCTGGGGCGGACGAATCGTCTGGCTCTATGCAGCGCACAGCCGCCAGCTCAAAGCAGGCGTCGCCTGGTATGGCCGACTCGTCGGCAACTCAAGCGAGCTTCAGCCGAAGCATCCGATCGATGTCGCAGGGAGTGTGAATGCGCCGGTGCTGGGACTCTACGGCGGAAGCGATCAGGGAATTCCGCTCGACACAGTAGAACGCATGCAGACTGCTCTCAAAGCGGCAAACAGTCCTTCCCACGTCGTCGTCTATCCGGACACGCCGCACGCCTTCTTCGCCGACTATCGGCCAAGCTATCGCAAAGAACAGGCAGAAGATGGATGGAACCGGCTGCGAGAATGGTTCAAACAACTTGGTGTGGTCTAACGCTAACGTACGAGTACATGGAGGTGATCTATGCAGAAGATACATCCGTCATTTGCCTGGATGGTCGCGGGCATCAGCCTTGGTGCATTGGGACTCCTGCTGCTCATGGGGCAGCCGTTCACCGCGAAGGCGCAAGAACAGAAGCGGTTCCAGTACCAAATCGTCGAGGTGCTTCCCGACACTCAGAATATGCAATCCAAGCTGAACGAGTTCGGATCAAGCGGGTGGGAACTGGTAGCCGTCTCGATGGGGAACATGACGGAGCCGAGATTAATATTTAAGAAATAAAGAACGCGCAAGTTGCTCAGTGCCGACCAGAATTGGCACCTTACACATCCTTAAGTGGCTTATGACCCAAGCTAACCCGGGCGAACTTTCATCGCACTAGAATCAAGCACTGCAACTGCAAAAGAGATGAAGAGGGGGTTACCCTCTTTATCCCAATGCACCCCAACAAAAATCAAGAAACACGGCAGAAATAGAGTCTCACTGACATCAAGGAGGATTCCATAGTTTGACCTTCTATGGTCAACAGATTAAACTCTTGCGGTGTGGCCGACAGGATTTCTAGCATCTGCACAGCATTAAGGCCTAGCCAACACTATCTTTTATGTTCACTCCTATGGGTATAGCGGGCATAGCAGCGCTCTTTTTGGGGGCGGCGCTTGTGCTCGCCTTCGTCATCCTGCTGCTGTTTGAAGATGGGAGGCGATTCCTCGTCAAAATCTATTACCTTACAAAGAAGATGTTTGGAGTAGAGGTTGGTATACGGGGATTTATCCAGTTAGTTCTCTATAGCGCCCTTCCAGCTCTTGCAGTTGCGTTCGCTCAAGGGGCACGGGACTCGAGTCAGAAGGGCTTCGATTGGCAGGCTTTCATTTTGTATTTCGTCATCGTAACAGCCGCCGGCATGGGAGCAAATATAATCAATCGGAGCGTGACTCTTCAAAAAATACTTAGTCCTGGCGCAGGAAGAGTCTGGCGTGCTCAACGAAAGTCAGTTACTGCAGCAATCATCCAGCGACTTAATCGCCATATTACTCACCAGACGGCGACCATCGATGAGGTTCACGTCATCATACGCGATCTCCTCGACGTGATTGTCTTGCACGTGCGTGATCATGGAGGCAACTTCCGCAATGATCGTCCACGTGTATTTGCCAACCTTCTCCTCGAAGACGGAACAGATCTGGTTGTAATAGCCAGAGATAGGTTTTCCCACTCCCCAGAATATCAACGGCCAATTCCAGCGAGATATCCAAAGGCAACAATGCTCTGCGGTCGAGCTATGCAAACGCGTAAGGTACTAAGTGTTGGCGTGTTAAGTCACGCCTATCCAGAAGGACAGCAGAACAAGCCATATAAGAGCATCCTTGCAATTCCATTGTTTGGAGCTGAAAGTGATGTACCCTATGGAGCCCTTAGCATAGATTGCTCTGAGCCCTATTTTTTTGAGTCCTTCGCTCCAGGGAAGGTGGAAAATGATTTCGAGAACAGTTTACAACCCTATGCTCATTTGATTACACTAACCATGGAAGCTTTGGTGAGCACGGAGAGATCTATTGTGATATCTAAGCTCATCCAAACACCAGCTCCTCTCCCTCCCAAAGGAGGCCAACCATGAGTCCCAACCTTGCTACAGCCGAAGATCAATTCTCTGATCTTTCGCTCAAAAAACAGGAAATATATCGCAGATACACTAATGGTGAACTTAGCTGGTACCAGGTCGCTGAGGGAATAGAAAAGATCCAACCACCACCGCCTCAGCTTTCTTGGAAGCATCGTGTGGCTCTAGCTATATCAACTTTTCTGGTTTCGATGCTGATCCCACCTTGGGCCAAGCGCGACGAATAGAATTTGAGCTGTCTCACCGCGAGTAATAAAGCCGTATCCGGAAGCATCCGGGTACGGCTTTTTGATTAGTTCGACTCAGCTATCGAAGCAGGTCTACTGCGGCTTCTCGGCCGGAACTTCGCCGGGCTCTTTCGCATCGCGCGCGTAGCGGAAGCCCACCCAGTTCATCGAAGTCTTAGTGTCCGTTGTGAGACGCGCACACTCGGGGTGCTGTCGATCCATCCGCCGCCGCGAACGCCTTCAGGGAGCCTTTCTCGGGGTCTTTAGGATTGCGGTCCGGCGCAAGAAATCTTATCCGGGTGAAACCGGGCCCTTGAAACCGGCGAAGGCAACTCCTGCTTCACGAAAGAAATCGGCCGCCTTTATCATTCTCTCGTTATACCGTCCTTACCCGCGCTGAAACAGCGCTCACTCCACTTCCGGCAGTTCTCCGTACACCGACTCCACCACGTTCTTCATTTCCTCGTCTGACACCGGGACATTGTAGATTTCTTCGCCGGCGTCCTGCATCGACTTCAGATGGAGCATCGTGTCCGGGACAAGGTCTTCGCCTTTACCGAGTTTGCCTTTGACGGCGTAGAGCATCCAACGGGGACCTTCGAGGGAGAAGACAAGCTTGGAATTGTCCGAGGCGGCTACGTCCGTAGTATTCTTGACTCTCCGTCAGGTGAGGCCTAGACTTTAATTCACGTATTGAGGGAAACGCATATGCCGACTGCAAAAAAACAAGCCCTGGCGATGGTGAAGAAGTTGCCGGAAAAGGCGACATGGGACGACATCATGTATGAGATCTACGTCAGGAAAAAGATTGATGCGGGCATCACCGCCGCCGATGAAGGGCGAGTGGTATCCCACACCGCCGTGAAAAAGCGCTTCCTCAAGAAATGACCCGCGTCGAGTGGACCGAACCCGCCGTTACCGATCTCCAAAATATCCAGGAATATATCGCCAGAGACTCAGCCGAATATGCCGACGCGATTGTCGAGCGGTTGATCCTCTCCGTTGATCAGCTTGAAGGATTTCCTGAAAGTGGTCGCCGCGTGCCTGAATCAGCGGACCCCAAAATTCGGGAACTGCTTGTCGAGAGCTACCGCATTATCTACCGGCGGAGAAAAAGCGCTGTGCAGATTCTTGCTGTGGTGCATGGCGCAAGACATCTATCGCAGATGAAGCCAACCCCCTGGAGCCGGCGATAACCAGCCTGGCACATCTCTCTGCCTGCCCAAGGAGTACTAAAACGGGGACCTATTTGATTTTGCTTACTGGACGGGCTTGGAACCGGGCAGGTGGATGAATCCGAGAAGGCCGGTCCGATGAAAACGGACCGGCCTTTCTGAGCAATTGAGGCTTACGGGGTCACGATCGTCTGCGCCGGAGCGGCAGCCGGTGCATCGCCGTCTTTCGCATCGCGGGCGCAACGGACGCCCATCCAGTTCATCGAGGTCTTGGGGTCGGTCCCGTTACGCTGTGAGACGCGCACGCTCGGCGTGCTGTCGATCCAGCCGCCGCCACGGAAGGCTTTCTGCGAGCCCTTGTCCGGTCCCTTAGGATTCTTGTCCGGCGCGGTCTTGTAATAGTCCTTGTCGTACCAGTCGGCCACCCACTCGGCGACATTGCCGGCCATTTGAAACATGCCATACGGACTCGCGGCATTGTCGTACTTGAATACAGAGATGATCGGGGGATAGAGCAAGAGCCGCTCCGGACGATCGCGCACCGGACCGGACAGACCGGTCCGTCCGAAGTTCGCCCGTGAGAGACCCGCCATTTCGTTGCCCCAGGGATAAATGCGCGTATCGGCCTCGCCCCGCGCCGCCTTTTCCCACTCCGCTTCGGTCGGCAGGCGCTTCCCGGCCCACTTGCAATACTCGTCGGCTTCGTACCAGGTCACATGCATGATGGGATGCGACACCATGGTGTCTTGAAAGTTGCCGCCGTCGAATTTCCAGTCCACTTGGGGGGGTCGATTTGTCGCCAGAACAAACTTCAAATATTGGACGGTCGTCACCTCGTATTTGTCGATCTCGTAGGCATCGAGATAGACCGAGCGCTGCGGCATCTCAACCAGATAGGCATTCTTATCCGTTTTCTTGTCACTGCCCATCGTGAACGGTCCCGCCGGAATACGGACCATCTCGTCATAGGCCGGCAGCTTCACCCGCTCGGCGGCGAGCTTGCGTCCCTCGGCGGTCCACTCCTGCTTCACATCGCCCACATCCAGCGACCAGGCTAACCCGGTGGTTCCCAACAACCCTGCCATCACCAGCCCCGTCATCACACTCGTGCGTTTCACAGTCCGGCCTCCTTGCATGCTACATTCCCTGCTCTTTCTTCTCCGGCTCCGCCCCTTTATTGAAATCTTCCAATGGCTGAAAGTTCAGCGGGAGCTGGAAGAGATAATCCGTCACCGTCCGTAACTTCACATGTTGGTATTCCACGATCCAACTCCCGTCCTTCTTCGCCAGCTTCATGGGGAAATGAATATCGGTCGCCAGCCACTGGTAATAGACCTCGGTCCGCTCCCCGTGCTTGGTCATGATTTCATACAGAATCGTGGGATGGCCTTCCCGGGTTTCCTGACCGATCTCCTCGCGGGACACCTCCCCGTCCAACTTCTCCGTCACCCACAAATCCTGATCCGCACTGTAGGGTATGGTCTTGAAATGCTTCATCCTCGACAGCAACATCCACACGACCTGCTTGTCTTTTCGCACGATGCTGACGTTCACCGGCCCCATCGTATGGTGCTCGATGCGCCACATGTTGTCGCGGTAAGAGATGTTGGCCTTGTCTGTGCGGCCGTCGATCTTGGTAATCCGATCGGCCGTAAACTCCAAGGCCCAGGCGGCTCCGCTCAAGCAGATCCCCAGGGTGACGATCAGCGCTGTGATGATGTAACGCATAGCCGCTCAATCTACCTAATCTGCACAATCGAATGCTAGATGGCGCCGGGTCAGAGGGTGAGAACGGCGGCGCCTTGAAACGATCCGGCCTTCAACGCTTGCAGAGCCTGATTGGCTTCCCGCAATGGAAAGCGGACGGTGCGGGGTTTGATCGGAATGGCAGCCGCCTCGCGCAGCAGTTCGATGCCATCCTGCCGCGTATTGGCCGTGACGCTGCGTAAGACACGTTCCCCGAAAATGTCGCGATCGTAGTCCAGCGACGGAATCGGCGACATGTGGATGCCGGCCAGCGCCAGCGTGCCGCCCCTCTCCAATGCACGCAATGCCGGAGGAACCAGCTCGCCCGCCGGCGCAAAGATGATGGACCCATGGAGCCGATCTGGCGGGGAATCCTGCGCGCCCCCGACCCACACAGCCCCCAGCTCGCGCGCAAGGGTTTGATGCTCGGCTTTCAGCGAGCTGACATACACTTGGCAACCCCAATGCCGCGCGATCTGGATCGCGATATGCGCGGAGGCGCCGAACCCGTAGAGTCCTAGCCGCTGGCCGGGTTTGATGCCGCTCAATCGCAGGGCGCGATAGCCGATGATGCCGGCGCAGAGCAGCGGTGCCGCCTCGTCATCGGTGAAACCCGGCGGGATGGGATAGGCAAATCGCGACGGCACGACGGCGTATTCCGCATAGCCGCCGTCAACTTGATAGCCGGTAAATCGCGCTTTCAGACACAAATTCTCCCGCGCACTTTTGCAGAAATCACAGATGCCACAGGTCCCCTGGAGCCAGGCGATCCCGACCCGATCTCCCTCGTGAATCTCCTGCACCCCGGCCCCCAGTTGCGTGACTGTGCCGACGACCTGATGGCCCGGCACGAGCGGTTGCTTGACGCCGGCCAGCTCTCCCTCAATGACATGCAGATCGGTTCGGCAGACCGCACAGACATGCACCTTCACCAGCACATCGCCCGGCCCTGGAACTGGCATGGGAATGTCGCGAAGCTGCAACGGGCTGCTCGCCACATCTCCGACATGGTCGAGGACCATTGCCTTCATAGACACTCCGATGAGTCGCGCTGGGTGAGTGGCCGGCCGCCTCACTCAGTGAGGCGGCCGGAATGTGAGAGGAAGCGGAAAGGCGCTACGGCTTCTTTACCTTGATACACTCGATGTCGAGCCGGATGTTCACATCGTCACCGACGACAAACCCGCCGGTATCGAGCGTTTTGTTCCAGACCATGCCGAAGTCCTTGCGATTCACTTTTCCTTCGGCGGTAAATCCGGCGCGGGTGTTCCCCCAGGGATCCTTGCTCACTCCGTTGAATGTGCCGGCCAGGGTGATCTCTTTCGTCACGCCATGGAGCGTCAGATCGCCAACAGCCGTATAGCCCTCACCCATCTTCTTGTAGCTCTTCATTTTGTAGGTCATCGTCGGAAACTTTTCGACATCGAAGAAATCCGCGTTCCGGAGATGCGCATCACGCTTCTCGTGGTTGGTGTTGACCGACCCCGTATTGATCGTCGCTTCGATCGTCTTGAACTGGTGCGCCTCCGCGTCCATTTCCACGACTCCACTGTAGTCCATGAACCGGCCCGCCGTTTTTGAGACCACCATGTGGGCGACACGGAATTCAATGATGGAATGATCGGGATCCAGATCCCATCGCGCCATCTCGGCCCCGGCCCCTACCGGCCACCCGGCCAGTAATACCGCACACAAGACACCGGCTTTCACAATTGTCCGTTGATACATGTACCCTCCATGAGATGAACTGCCCGAGAACGCTGACTCGCACTTCTGTCCCGTCACTTTTTAGACGATCCGGCACCGGCCTCTGACGCGCCAGCTGGTTTGTTCGTAATCGATTGCACTTCTCGCGCTCCGGTCTTCGCCCCCGTTCGCATCCGTACATGAACCTCGACGGCTTCCGACTCCAGATTATCCGGGAACGGAGGGAAGGGCTGCGCATGCACGACGGCATAAATCCCCGCCTCATCGACTTCCCGCGCGCCGGACCCTTTTTCAATCTGAATCAACTGCACACGCCCGCTGGGGTAGAGCCGGAACTTCACCCGAACCGTCTCGCTCGTCGGCGCATGCCGGACGTGGCGGACCGTGCGGCTCCAACTGCGGCTCACCAGGTAACTGACCTGCTGCCAATAAGCCTTGCCCTGTCCCGGCGTCGGCATGGGAAGTAAATCTTCCTCGACCACCAGCCCGCCCGAGATCGGCAAAGCATCCGGTTGTACTTCCTCTTGCACCGACTCCCCGCCCGGCGGCTCCTCCGAACTCGGCAGCGGCGTATCGCTGCCTTCGTTGGCCGCTTCCTGTTTCCCCATCGTGACGTACACGACGCGCGTGAGCACCCGCTCGAACTTGTCTTTCTTCACACGGGCTATGGTCACTTGAACTCTGGCGGCCTTGGGAGGGACCGAGAGTTTTCCTGCTGGAATCGGCTCCATCGTGGCCGATCCCTTCATCACCATGTCGACGTTGTCAGGCTCCAATGCGACGACGTGCCGCTGAAACAGAACCGACTCGCAGATCGCCACCAGTGGGGCACCGCCTTGGGTCACCCCGCCAACGGCGATCGACAGATCGAACGGCTTCCCTAGTTGAATATCGCCGGACGCATCGGTGGTCGCCAAGTCAATCTTTACCCAGCGCGTTCCGGATGGCGCAGGAGCCGCTTCTGACGGGGATCCTGCCGCCAGACTGACTGGCACGAGACTGAACGGAAGGAGGCAGAGACCGAGGACGCCGGCCAGCAAGGCGAGAGGACTGGGCACGGGGGGGTACATAAAAATCATCCTACTCAGCCCCGGGATCGAGTGCAACCCGTTTTTTCGACCAACACGTGCCTCCTTCACAGGGTTACGTTAGAATGCAGACATGCGCGCGCTGGTGAAAACATCTGCCGGTCCCGGTTTGACGGCCATGACCTGTCCAGACCCTAGCGCCGGGCCCAACGATGTCATTGTGAAGGTCAAGGCGACCTCGCTCTGCGGCACGGATGCCCATATCTACAACTGGGACCCCTGGGCGCATAGCCGCATTCAGCCGCCTCGCATCATCGGCCATGAAATGTGCGGCGAAGTCGTCGAAACCGGCAAAGATGTCACCCGGGTGAAGATCGGCGACTATGTCGCAGCCGAATCGCACATTACCTGCGGCCAATGTTTTCAGTGCCGCACCGGTCAGGCCCATGTCTGTCGAAACTATCGCATTCTCGGAGTCGATCGCGACGGCTCATTTGCCGAATACGTCGTGCTGCCCGACAATGTGCTCTGGAACACATCCCCGTCCATACCACCGGAATTCGCCTCGGTCCAGGAACCGCTCGGCAATGCGGTTGATGCCGCCCTCGCGGAAGATCTGACCGGCCACACCGTCCTGATCACCGGCTGCGGACCGACCGGATTGTTCTCGGCCGCCGTCGCCCGAACCGCCGGCGCGGCGACGATCATTGCCACAGATGTGAGTGACTATCGCCTCGGCCTGGCCAAACAGGTCGGCGCAGACTATGTGTTGAACGCCAAGACTCAGACGTCCGAGCAGATCGCGGCGGCGATTCGCGAGATCACCGCCGGAGAAGGCGTCGATGCCTCGTTGGAAATGTCCGGTCATCCCAGCGCCTTGCACCAGGCGTTTGGCGCGGTCAAAAACGGCGGACGGGTGACCCTCTTCGGCATTCCGACCGGGCCAATCTCGTTCGACCTGGCCAACGAAATTATCTTCAAAGGGATTCGCGTACATGGCATTACGGGCCGGCGCCTCTTCAGCACATGGTATCGGCTGGCCGGGCTCTTCAAAGCGGGGCTCAATATCAAGCCGATCGTCACGCATACCTTCCCGATGAGCGATTACGCCCAGGGGTTTGAGTTGATCAATTCCGGCCAGTGCGGCAAGGTGGTCCTGTTCCCTTGAGCTGACAGGGCGCAGGTTCGGGCTGACACGTGTGAGCACTCACGATGGCCTACTCCTCTCTCAAAACGATTATTACGCAGCAACTCGCCGACATCCGCGCAGCCGGTCTTTATAAGCAGGAGCGACAACTCCTCGGCCCGCAAGGGACCGACATCCGCGTGGCGCAAGGCCCGGCGCTGAATCTCTGCGCGAACAACTACCTGGGCCTCGCCAATCATCCCGATATCCTAAAGGCCGCCGCCACCGGACTCACCGAGCACGGATACGGCATGGCGTCGGTTCGATTCATTTGCGGTACCCAGGACCTGCACATTGAGCTGGAACAGGCGATCAGTACCTTCCTCGGCACTGAAAACACGATTCTCTATAGCTCCTGCTTCGACGCCAACGGCGGCCTGTTCGAAGTGCTCCTCAATGAACAGGACGCCGTGATCAGCGACGCGCTGAATCATGCCAGCGTGATCGATGGGATTCGGCTCTGTAAGGCGAAACGCCTTCGATACGCCCATGCCGACATGGCTGAGCTGGAAGTCCGGCTACAGGAATCGCGCGGGAATCGGCTGCGCCTGATCGCCACGGACGGGGTGTTTTCCATGGATGGTGATCTCGCCAAACTCGATCACATCGTCGAGCTGGCCGATCGCTACGACGCCATTGTCATGGTCGACGACAGTCACGCCACCGGAGTGCTCGGTCCGAACGGGCGCGGAACGCCCGCGCATTTCGGGGTAGTGGATCGAGTGGATATCGTGACGAGCACCCTCGGGAAAAGCCTCGGCGGAGCGGCCGGAGGATTCACCTCGGGGCGGGCGGAAATCGTCGAACTCCTGCGTCAGCGGTCGCGCCCTTATCTGTTCTCCAACGCGCTGCCTCCCGTAATCGCCGCCGCCGCATTGCAGGCGGTGAATCTGGTCGCACAAGGCGATGACTTACGGACTCGCCTGCAGGACAATGCCGCGTTCTTTCGTTCACAGTTGACTGCGCTGGGATTCCGGCTTGTCCCGGGCAATCACCCCATTATTCCGGTGATGCTGGGCGACGCCACGCTTGCCACCAGCATGGCTGATCGCCTCCTGCGGGAAGGCGTCTACGTGGTCGGCTTCAGCTTTCCGGTCGTGCCGAAAGGCCAGGCGCGCATCCGCGTGCAGATGTCTGCCGCACATACGAGAGCGCAACTGAAGCAGGCCGTTGGCGCCTTTCAAAAGGTCGGTCGAGAACTTGGCGTGATCTAAGCGCGCTGACTGCTGAGATCGTTCAAGACAGTCCTGCACCGTCCTGTTAGAATCCTCCCCGCATGAACGGCACGTTGATGAAGCGACTCCTCGTCAGCACGGCGCTCGCGCTGGTAGTCGGCGCACTGCTGATCACGGCGTACCATCGACAGTATTTCGCTGCCGCGCAGGCACAGAGCACGGATTTTCTCTTTGCCGCCCGAGCCGGCGAACAATCCCAAACCACCGTCATCGTCGGCATCGATCAACGCAGCTACCGCGAACTCCTCCCGACATATGGGCCGCTGGTGAACTGGCCTCGCACGCTCTATGCGCAGGCCCTGGAGGCTTTGCGCGCAGCAGGCGCGCGCGTAGTAGTGCTCGATATCTTCTTCGACGCGGCCAAACCGGACGATCCGTATCTGATTGCCGCGATGCAACAGATGGGCAACGTGATTGCGCCGCTCGAAGCTCAAGGGCCCAAAACGCTTCACCCACGGCCCGGTGTCGCGCAGGAGTTCGAGGTATTCGTCTCTCCGGCAGCCGCCATCCGGTCCGCTGCGGTAGCGGAAGGAACGGTCAACGTCACCACGGATCGCGATACGGTCATCCGCAGTCTGCCGCTGTTATTGGAAGCGAAGGGGCAGGTGCATCCGGCGCTGGCACTGGCGACCGTGGCACGCTATGTCCGGCGACCGGCCGTGCTCGACGCCGACGCCACAGACGAGACCGCCTATGGAGCCGGGCGGACCATTCCGTTGATCGACAACGGCCGCATGCTCATCAACTTCCTCGGACCGCCGTCGAGTCCGGAACGAGGCGGTGCCTTTGCCATTCTTCCCTTTGTGGACCTGCTCAACGGGTCGTTCTCACCCGACGTCGTACGGGACAAAATCGTGCTCCTGGGGTTAACTATTCGCGGCGTGGACGAGTTTGCCACGCCCACGACGGCGGAAACCAGAATGTGGGGCGTGGAAGTCCAGGCTAATATCGTCGAGACGATTCTCGGCCAGCGCTATCTCGTGCCGAGCTCCGCACCGGCGACGAGCCTGCTCGTGTGCGCGGCCGCGTTGATCGGAACCTGGCTCGCGGCGCTGCTCCGCCCCATTCGCGCGGCGATGGGATTGTTGGGGCTGCTGCTCCTGTATCTCCTGGCCGGCGGGATCCTCTTCGATCAGGGGACGCTCTTGAATCTGATTTATCCGCCCGCGGCGCTGGCGCTCGGCTTTGCGGTCAGCCAGATCTATCGCCTCCTCTTTGAACAAGCGCAGCAACGGACGATGCGGGACGTCATGGCGCGCTATCTCTCGCCTTCCGTCAGCCAGTGGGTCCTGAACCGGCCCGAGCGTCTCACGCTGGGAGGCGAAACCCGCACGATGACCGCTTTCTTCTGCGACCTTCGCGGATTCACGACCCTCTCGCAAGCCATGGAGCCGCAAGCCCTCGTGGCGCTCCTGAACGACTATATGAGCGCCATGACGGAGATCGTGTTCCGGCACGACGGCGTGCTGGATAAATACATCGGCGACGAAATCATGGCGTTTTGGAACGCGCCGATGGATCAGCCCGATCATGCCGCGCGGGCCTGCGCCACGGCGCTCGATATGGTCCAGCGGCTGCACGAACTGCGCGCGCAGTGGAAAGAACGGGGGAATCCGCAACTGGACCTGGGCATCGGGATCAACACCGGCCCGATGGTGGTGGGCAATATGGGATCGCGTGACCGGCTCGCGTATACGGTCCTCGGGGACGCCGTCAACATTGCATCCCGGTTACAAGGCGTCAACAAAGACTATGGAACCAGAGTGCTGGTCAGCGAGGCGACGATGAAGGCCGCCGGAGGGTCGTTCACGTATCGGTATCTCGATCGAGTCCAAGTGAAGGGACGAACCGAACCGCTGGCGGTGTATGAGGTGGTGTCCTACCGGAATCAGCTCGATCCTGAAACGACGGCGATGTTGGAGCTGTATGCGAAAGGCATCGAACTGTATCACGCCGGGCAATGGACGGATGCGTCCGATCTCTTCCTCAGACTCCTGGCCAGCCATCCGGGAGACGGCCCGAGCGCTCTCTACCTGCGCCGCAGCCGGGAGTTTGCCGTGACTCCTCCCCCGCCTGATTGGAACGGGGTCACGATCCTGAAAACCAAATAGCCGTTGGCTTCCTTCTTCAGACCGTTCACTCCCAGGGTGACAGCAAGAGCATTCCCGGCAGGGGGCCATCCATCGGCTGAAAGGGTGTCGCCGTGAGACCGACCATTTTCGCCGTCTTCGGATCGCCCGCCGTCGCGTCATCAAGTTGCGACATGATCGTGGTCACCAACCGCTCTCCCTTTTTGACCGTACCGGAGAGCCGCTGTTGGGAAACCTGCGCTCCCTGGTGCAGCCCTGCAATCGTCACCTCAAACGGGCCGCTGGTTTGTCCTTCCACGATCAGGGTGAAAGGCGCCGCGACACCGGCCGGGACTTCGATGATGTGTCCGCCCTGTTCCGTCAGCCCGGTGAACGAGCCGAACACCTGATTCACCTCGAATCGGGGAGAAACAAATCCCGCCAACCTGGCCTTGTCTGCCATCAGAATCAGTGGCAATCCCCCCGGCGACGTCGTCACACGCAACGCGCTGTCATTGGAGAAAAACGGATGCGGGTTGGACGGCTCCCCTGTTTTTACCGAATCCATTTGACCGGGCTTCAATTCCGAGATGATGCGGCCGCTCGGGTCGACGAGAAAAAGAGTACCGGCGCGGGTCCAGCAGGTAAAGGTGCCATCGGCCTCTTGCCGGGCGCCGATGAGGCCGTCATGGACAGTGGCCGTCGCGCTGTTGGATTCGAGCGAAAAGCTCGACCCTGAATCCACCAGCCTGGCGACACGAGCCCACACGGTACCCAGATTGACTTTGATCCTGACGGTCGATTGATTCTTTCCCAGATCGGCCTGCTTGACCGTCGCATCCGAGTTGGGTTGTACGGTCAACGTGCTGCCGTCGAGAAAGGTCACCAGCGCCGTGGATTTCTGACCGGTCACCACATGCGCCCCGACGGCCAGGTTCATGCCGTCTTTCGCGGCGCGAGCCGGTCCGCCCTCAGGAGAAATCACCTTGACGTCACCCGCGACGATATTCAGAGTCGCAGCAGCGGAGGCGACCGGCGGCCCGGCGGCCTGAGAGGTGGTCGCCACACTCAACGCAGCGCTCACGATAACCGCTCCGGTCCATAACAGGATGAGCGCTCCTCGCAGGCTCAGATCTGGACGCATCGAGACCTCCTCGTCGATCGATCAGGCAGGGTCGTCAACTCTTATAACCACCAAGTACCCGGCATTATAGTAGGAATGGAACAGAGGACGCCAACGGAGGATTGTTCGAAGGACTGCTTGATCAAGAAGATTCGATTACCAGCGGCTCGTTCATACCAGTGGGGGCCACATCCATCCGTCCCGAGTTCCCCGGCTCGCCCCAGACGATGTCTCGCGATGAATAAGGAAGTAGATCCGATCCGATCAGTTCGGTCTTGCCGAAAGGGCAGGCGCGCATTCGGGAAAAGATGTCCGCTGCACACACAAAGGCCCAATTCGATTTGACTCTGTCGGCCTTTGAAAAGGTTGGTAGGAAGATTGGTATTATCGGGGCGGGGTAAACGGCGGAGGCGCCGGTTTCGGATCCACATGAGGGGACGGCAACGCGACCGTCGATGGCTTGCTCGATCGGCCGGACTCACTCATGCGCAGCGACACAATGGGGGCCGAACTCCACGGGTTCCAGTAGCCCACTGCGACCAGAGTGATCACGGCACCGATCGCCGCCAGCGCGATCGTCGCTCCGATCCAGCCAGCGTGCTGACGGACCTCTTGTTGTACGCCATAGAGCACCCGCCTGAACGTGCGACGCTTCACCATCGGGACCATCGCAGTCGATCGAACCAGCCTGGCGCCAAACGCGTGCGATCCGTCGCCCGCTTCCGTGAGAGTCCAGGCGGCCAACCCGGCCACATTCCCCTCGTCGTCAATCAGCGGAATCTGTCGCACTCGACTCTGCGCCAACGCGTTGAGCACCTGCTCATCGGACGCGTCAGCAGCCGCCGTCACCACCGGCGCAGTCATAATTCGGCCCAGCGTGATTGACCGGGAGTCAAGTCCGTTGGCCACAACACGAGTCGTCAGATCCCGATCGGTGACGATCCCCACGGCACGATGATGCTGCACAACGACCACGACCCCGACTTTCCGCCAATGCATGATCCTCGCAGCGTCATAGACCGACACCTCCGGCGGCGCCGTATGGACGGCTGCAGGAAAGCCCGGGCTCTGACTCAATGCAGGGGTATTCATAAGAGTGATGCCGCCTTGCGGGTTGACTCACAAGGCCTGCATCTTCTTGTCGGAGATCTGCCGAAAAACTGAAGGGCAGAAGGAGTAGCGCCAGCCGCACATGACCAGCCGACGGCAGAGAACAGAGCGGTTCAACGTAGTTACTTGCGATTACTCGCGAATCGCGCGGGCCCGCTTCTGGAGATAGGCGTTGCGGACGGCGGCGTACAGATCCAGCGTGGCTTCTTCAACACCCTGGAATTTTTCGAGGTTCAACGAACGGTCATTCACTATCTCAAATACCCGGCCCCCAAGCTGCACCATCGAGCTGGTCATGCGATTCTTATGAGCAATCACCGAGGGGACTCCATCGATTTCAATGATCGGTGCCACCAACCAGTTGATCGGATTGAGCGCGATGTCGCCCACATAGCCAACCAGATCGCGGAGGTTGAACGGAGGCAACAGCGGGAGGACCACATACGGCCCTGGCTTCACTCCATAGAACCCGAGGGTCTGGCCGGTGTCTTCTTCGGGCGTTTTCAGATCAAGATGTTGAGCCACATCAAAGAGCCCGCCGACCCCCGCCGTGGAGTTGACCAGAAAGCGGCCCACCTCAATGCCCGCACCCTTCGCCTTCCCTTGAAAAACATTATTGAAGAATCGTGGCGGAAACCGGAGGTTGTAGAAAAAGTTACTGATCCCGATCTGGACCGGATTCGGCACCACAAAGTTGTAGCCCTGCGCCACCGGCTTCAAAACCCAGCGATCGACCTGCCGATTGAATTCGAAAACTTTGGTATTGAGGGGCTCCCACGGATCGTATTCCTCGATGCTTTCTTCGCCGGCCTTCGCGAAGGGATCGAAGGGATCATCAGACGGCTTCTCCGTAGCATCAGAGACCTGACTCGATTTCGCCGAGGCATCAGCGAGAAGAACCGGCGCTGTGGGTCGCTCGGACATGGCAATCGGCACAGTCGCGGGGCCGGTTCGGCCGGCGCAGCCTGAAAGCAACAGCAAGGCAACGGCGATGGGAACACCAAATTGCATAGCTCTCTGATCGGTCGTTTTGTGGTCGATCTTGATCGTCATTCCCTGTTGCCCCGTTTCAACTGCCCCAGAATTAGCCTCGCGCACAATGCCCGGCGCACTGTACCAAATATAGGGACCAATCACCAAATGCATATTTCAGGGATGCACTCGCTGTTCGGCTAGGCTGTAATGGCGCGCCGAATAAAATCAGCGAACTGACGAAAGTACACACTCCCGCCGACTTGATAGGTATTGTTGTGATCCGCACCGGCTATTGCATACCACCATTTCGGCGGCTTGGCGGCCTCAAACACCTGACGGCCGAACTCGATCGGGATAATATCGTCCCGATCGCCATGGATCACGAGCGTGGGGAGGGACAGCTGCGGAAGACGATCGATGAGTTTGAATTCCGCCCCGAGCAGCCAATGCACCGGCATTCCGCCATAGTGGTACTGCGCGACTGCGGCAATCGACGGGAACGGCGATTCCAGAATCAATCCTGCTGCCGGCTTCTGCGAGACAAGATCAGCGGCGATGGCGGCGCCCAACGACCGGCCGAAGACGACAATTCGCTCCGATCGAATCTGCCGCACCCGAGTAAGATAATCGTAGGCGCCGATCGCATCTTGATAGAGACCGTCTTCCGACGGCTTGCCCTGGCTCCGTCCATACCCGCGATAGTCGAAGATAAAAATTGACAGTCCCAACCGATAGAGTTCACGAAGGTTTTCAAGACGGTGGATCACACTCCCGGCGTTGCCATGGCACCAGAGCAGCACGCCGGTATCCGCGCGCGCTTCGACATACCAGCCGAAAAGCTTGGTGCCGTCAGCCGACTGAAACCACACGTCTTCCAGCGGAAGGCCGCTCGCGCCTCTCCAGTCGCGATCTTCCCATGGTTCAGGATGGTAGACAAAGAATTGGTCGAGGATGCTGATAGGGACCTCGCGTAGCAATATTCCAGAGAAATTATGTGTTCAACCTAGCATGTACTCGAGGGACAGACAATGAATCCGGTTCCCACGAGTACTGCCGTGCAACCTAGCAACGCACTGATATCTTGGGTATACTCCGACTGATTCGTCTCTAGCTGAAGGAGTGCTTCTTTGGGTCACACTACGAAGGAATCTGTACAGACTCTCATCACCTGCGACGTGCTGGTGGTCGGGGGAGGGCCGGCCGGATCCACCATCTCCTCGCTGCTGACAGAGCAAGGCTGGAATGTGCACATTCTCGAGAAAGATCCCCACCCACGCTTCCATATCGGGGAGTCGCTCCTGCCTCAATCGCTTCCCATCTTGAAACAACTGGGAGTGCTCACGGAAGTCGAACAGATCGGCATTATCAAATACGGCGCCGAGATGATTTCGCACCGTTATGGGCGATCCCATATGTATTATTTTTCCAAAGCCTTCGATGAATCCCAGCCCTATGCGTTCGAAGTGAAGCGGTCCGAGTTCGATGCCATTCTCTTGAAGAATGCGATCAGCAAAGGCGTGACGGTCCACGAGGGGGTCAAAGCCCAGCGGGTTGAATTTCGCCCCGGTCAGAGTTCACTGATCCACACGGAAGATCGCGAAGGCCGGCCGGGAATCTGGAACGCCAAGTTTGTCGTCGACGCCAGCGGCCGCGACACCTTTCTCTCGAACCAGCTCGGCGGCAAGCGCCGAAGCCAGCAGCATAGCAGCGCGGCAATCTTCGGCCATTTTGAAGGGGTCGGACGGCTCCCCGGCAAGGATGAAGGCAATATCACCGCCGGCTGGCTGAATGATGGCTGGTGCTGGCTGATTCCTTTCAAGGATGGGACCACCAGCGTGGGAGTCGTCTGCCCTCCGGACTATATTAAATCGAGAACGGTTCCTCTGGATCAATTTCTCCTGGATACCCTTCGCCAATCCCCTCCGATTGCTCAACGCATGGAAAGGGCCAAGCCCCTGACACAAACCTATGCCGCCGCGAATTTTTCCTATCGGCGGGACACGATGTCGGGCGACGGCTATCTCATGGTCGGTGATGCGTTCGCCTTTATCGACCCGGTCTTCTCCAGCGGAGTCCACCTGGCGCTCAATAGCGGCACACGAGGGGCCAAAGTCGTCGACGCCTATCTTCGGAAGTCGCCTGAATATACCGCGCACCTTCAGGAATTCGAGCGCATGGTCCGCCGGGGCATCAAGACCTTTTCCTGGTTTATCCATCGATTCAACCAGCCGGCCTTTCAGTCCATGTTTGTTTCAACCAGGCGGCCTCCAAAGATCGAGCGGGCGGTGCTGTCCTTGCTGGCCGGGGATGTGTTCGCTCAATCGCAAGCGCGCATCCCTCTTTTCTGCTTTAAAGTTGTGTACTACATCGTTTTCGTATTGAATTGGAAAGAAAATTGGGCCGTGGCCCGCCGCCGCAAGCAGGGCACAAGAACGACCGTCACCGAAGTCAAAGATTACGCGGTCAATCAAGCCAACGCGCCGAATTAGCCAATCGGGACGCCGACATGAGACAGCGCCACACCCTGCGAATACATCGATCGAACCAACGGGTGCTCGAAGCCGCCGGCCACCTGCGGGTGGACTATGTCGAAGCTTCCGACCTCTCTCATTGGCTGACCACCTCCGCCGACACTCCCCTCGCCATCGTATCGTTTGGGGCGCCGGTTTTACCCGCAGTCTCCTGCCCAGTCATCACGCTGGACCTTCCACAATTGGACGGCCGCTCAACATTGTAGAAGGGTGTGTTGGCGTTCAGGCCGCCGAAGGCGCTGCCGTTGTTATTCCCCATCGACGTGTACGCGTACAGTATTTCGCTGAAGCCGTGCGCCCCCGGATTCAATACCGAAGACGTGCCGGCATCGGTGCCGACCGCGAGTGCCGTCAGCCCAAGCACGGCCATGGGCATGATCAAGATCAGCAACGAGACCATCTTCATTTCATAGGGCTCAATTTTCTTCCCAAGATATTCAGGGGTTCTCCCGACCATCAGTCCTGCGACGAACACGGCAATGATGGCGAATACGATCATGCCATAGAGACCCGAGCCGACCCCGCCAAACACTACCTCCCCGAACTGCATCAGGACCAGCGGCATCAGCCCTCCCAGGGGCATGTAGGAGTCGTGCATCGAATTTACCGATCCGTTCGAAGCCGCCGTGGTGGCGGCAGCCCACAGGACGGAGTTGGCGATACCGAATCGCGTCTCTTTGCCCTCCATGTTTCCGCCGGATTGTCCTGCGCTGGAAGCCTGATCGATCCCCAGACCGGTGAAAGCCGGATTTCCGCTTTGCTCAGCCCACAGCCCCAGCGGAATAACACAGAGCAGGAGAATCGTCATTGCAGCAAGGAACGTCCAACCCTGGCGCGTATCTCCGACCATCATCCCGAACGTGTAACAGAGCGCCGCCGGAATGAGTAGAATCGCGAGAAGCTCGAGGAAGTTCGACAACGGCGTCGGGTTCTCGAACGGATGCGCAGAATTGACGTTGAAGAAACCTCCGCCATTGGTCCCGAGCTGCTTGATCGCAAGCTGAGAGGCTACCGGTCCGACTGCAAGGATCTGCTCGACTGCCGTCGTGGGCTCTGTTTTTGGCCGACCCTGTTCATCCAGCACCGGCTGGCCGTTCTCATCCATTACATGCTTGGCGTACCCGGCCGGCTGGAGCAATGTGGCGGTCTGGTATGAGGCGAACGTCTGGACGACGCCTTGCGACACCAACAGCAGAGACAAGAGCAAGGCCAGCGGCGTGAGAATATAGAGTGTGCCGCGGACGAGGTCCGTCCAAAAGTTTCCGATGGTCATGGCGCTTCGCCGCGCCAGGCCTCTGATCAATGCGACCAGGATCGCCATCCCGGTCGCAGCGGACACGAAATTTTGCACGGTGAGTCCAAGCATCTGAGTCAGATAGCTCAGCGTCGTTTCGCCTCCGTAGGCCTGCCAATTGGTATTGGTCGCGAAGCTCACAGCTGTGTTGAAGGCAAGATCGCTCGTGACGGCTCCTAGCCCCGCCGGATTCAGGGGTAGAAATCCTTGGATTCGCTGCAACGCGTGCAAGGCAACCAGTCCTAGCGCGTTGAATAACAGCATCGCGATCCCGTACGTCTTCCAGTCCATCTCCTCGGTTTCACGCACTCCGCAGAGGCGATAGATAAGCCGCTCAAGAGGGCTCACCACCCGGTCGAGCCCGCAGGGTTGGCCTTCATACACTCGGGCCATATACCACCCCAGCGGCTTGACCAGCGCGAGCAGCACGACAAAGTAGAGTCCGATCTGAACCAGTCCGCTGATCGTCATCAGAACCACTCCGGTTTCAGCAACGCAACCATGAGATAGACCAATAAGCCGAACGCGAGGATGCCACCGAGAAGATAAAACCCTGCCATGTCATCCTCCTTCTTACAGACGATCCAGGCTGTGCAACAGCCAACCTGAGACGGCAAAGAAGAGCAGCATGATGCTGAGATACAGAAAATCCAACGCGCACCTCTCCACTAGTGTTTTCTCGTGATTGATGTAGCACCGACCGAGTAAAAATGGTGTTAAAACCAAGGGGCGGGGCGTCAAGAATGGATCAAAATTCGCTTGGAGCGGAGGCCGGAGAAAAATAGGGCTAGCCAATCAAGGCTGGGCTGTAACACCGCGTAGAATCCCGAAGAACCAAAGGAGATCGGGCCAGGATTCACTACCCGCGGGGCTCACCCAGTACACACCACATGCGTCGGGTGCCGGACTTTTGGTCGGTGACCGGTTCGCCGCTGAAGAAACTGACCTGCCAGGCCACAATGTCCTCAGTCGGGTGCGGAGTCGAGGTCCAATAGATCCCAGACTTGATGTTGGTGAAGGGATGTCCGGCCGGTAAGGCCGGGTCATGCTGGGTGAGATCAATCAAGGTCTTGAGCTCATCGATCGTAGGCCCACGCCAGCCCGATTGTCCGCCGACGGTTTTCGTGCGGCAGCGTTCGTTCGAACGGCTCCACACATCGTGCTCCCGATCCGGCTCCTGCTCCCAGATCAATCCGGTCTGACTATCTTTGACGGCGGCCCCACCAAGGGCCAGTGAAAATCGAGCCTCTCGCTGCTCAGCAAGACCCTGATCCGTCACGAGTGCCAGCGACAGTCCGACTCCGATGAGCCACAATCTTGCAGGAACGGATCCGTGCTTCGTCATGGTAGGTCTCCGCAATTCCCGGCACTTCAATAGCATGGACTCCAGCAGTCTGCCGGAGCCTGCTTGTCTTTTCAATAGCCCCTGTTGCATGCTGGGGGCCGCTTTGAACGGTCGGAGCGATCGTCAGACGTTGAACCTATCGAAGGAGGCGGTCTATGAGCGACGTGGAGCATCACCGGCGAATCGACGTGTTGGCGATCGGCCTGTTCGGCCTTGCGGTCGGAGCCCTCACACTGGGTGTCGCTCAATTGGGCGGCATCCCCGATTCAAATAAAGTCGGCACACTGGTCATCGCGTTGATCTTCGGAGGGATCGTGCAGATCCTGGCGGGTATTACCGATATTCGCTATCACGAGCAACTCGGCGGCACCGCGCTGACGATGTACGGATTCTTCTGGCTCACGGTCTCCATCGTCAAACTGGTCAGCGAAGGCACGTCCTTCCACCTCGACATGGTGCTCTTTGCCCCGATTAATTTTGTGTATGCGGCCTTCTCCTTAGTGATGACCTATCTCACCGCCTATCGCAATGCCACACTCTGCATCCTCCATGTCATCATCACGATCACGTTTTCCTCGACCGTGTTGGCCCGGCTGGACATCATCGGTGAAACTATTCCGGGAGTGCTTCACATCGTGGTCGGATTCATGGCCTTCTATCATGCCGTCGCCAGCCTGACGCAGGCCTTCACCGGCCATCAACTCGTGCCGTTGGGTCCGCCGTTTCTCCATCAGTCCAGACTGAAGGCCAAATAGCTGATCGGGCAAGACGCAAGACGATGGAGACGCGTGAGGAAGGACGACGCGCGCCTCATCCACGTTGTCGCTGATAGTGGCGCGCCAATAGGACGCCACCCCAGGCAAAAGACGCGAGCATCAGCAGAATTCCAATGTTGTAGGCAAGATGGGCCAAGCGGTGGTCCCAATTCAGCAGACCCGTCATCGTCAGCAGATTATTCCAATCGTGGCCGTCGGTTTCTTTGCCGGTCACGCCTCCCAACAGCATCAGCTCCAAATCACGCGCATCGTTGATATAGGGCGCCAGGTCCATAAGGCTTTCGGCCGTCCACCAGAGCGCGACCGAGGCGCCGAAGGGATCGCGCGTCTTGATGAGGAAGGTACCCAGGCAGATCAGCGGCATGAGCACCTGACCGAGGCTCCCGCCGAGAATCATCATGAAGCGGCCGAACGGACTAAAGATCAGATGTCCGGCTTCGTGAAAGGGCAGATTGATCAAATGGAGAAACGATTCGCCGGTGTAGTTGGTTTCCAGCGGCGTCATGATGAAGACCCGTCCCCACCAGAGTAGCCCCAGAAAGACGACCGCCCGCCCGTACAAGGTCATGGAATCGTCTGCCCCATCGGTTTCGATCAACCACTGTTTGGCCGTTACCCACCAGGTAGACTCTGAACCAGCCGGTTTGGCACGCGCGCCGGCAAGTGCATCGGATAGACGAACGGGCAGAGGGCGGTACTTTGCGAAAATGATTCCGCACCTGGCACACTCCATCTCGTCTTCCGATCGATCGGCGTGACACTTGGGGCAGACTTCGGTCTGTGCCTCTATCGACTCCATGTCTGCATGCTAGGGCCAACCAGACCATCCGACAAGACTTTGCCGTAAATCGCCAGCGTGAGGCCAGATCCCAATTCCGGCCTTCCCTCAGCGGACAACGATGGGGAACGGTGTGAAGATGAGGATGAAGAGAAGGACGGTCGCGCGCCCAAGCCAGGTTCGCGTCGAGCCCAGCGGCGAAGCCGGATCTGGGATCGGCGGATGGCCGACTCCAAGGAGCGTCGAGAGAAATACCCACAACCACCAGCCCTGCCAGCCGAGATAGCCAAGCACCAGAAGGACGGGAATGACCCATAAGGCGATGGTCCGCTGCCTTCCGCCCCAAAGCGCGTAGGCAACATGGCCCCCGTCAAGTTGTCCGATAGGAATCAGGTTTAAACAGGTCACGAAGAGCCCGAACCAGGCCGCCTCTGCGATCGGGTGCAGATTGACGCTCGCCCCTCTCGGCAGGTCCCCTAAGACAAGGGAGATGCACCAATCAATGAGGATGGATCGACCGACATAGAAGGGACTGGCCGAACTGATCCCCACCTCCACCTGCGACCAGTGCAATCCGACGACGAGCGCCACAAGCGCGACGGCAAATCCGGCCAATGGTCCGGAGATCCCGATATCGAAGAGGGCCTTCCGCTCTACGATTTGACCACGCACACGAATGATCGCTCCAAAGGTTCCCACTAACAGCGGCAACCCCGGAATGAACAACGGAAGCGACGCCGGAACACGATGCCGCTTCGAGTAGACATAGTGTGCCAGTTCATGGGTGACGAGAATCAGGAGCAGCGTGGCCGCAAAGGGAATCCCGTTGACCAGTTCACCGGGCCGCTCGGTGAGCAACTCCCAGGCTCCGCGAAACGGGTGAAACAGATTGGGATGGTCTTGATAGGCGCCGGCCCATAGCGTGGTAAAAATCGTCAGGCAGAACAGGCCTATCGGAAGGAGGTAGCGCGAAAACGTCGACTCTTCGAATTCATCTGCATCATCGGCGTCCACATCCTGCCGGTCGCCGTTCATGCGTTCTCCTAGGCGGATGCGTAGAAGGGGTTATGAACCAATTCTTCTTCGACGGTGGTCGCGGGACCATGTCCCGGCAACAAGCGATACTCCGGCGGGAGGCCGAGCACGGTGGTCCGGACGGATGCCAGATGGGCCTGATAAAGCTCGCTGGGATTCGAGCGGCCGATCGAGCCCGCGAACAACGTATCACCCACAAAACACACCGGCGTCTGTGAATCATCCACCCGGTAGCAGATCCCGCCGGCGGTATGGCCCGGCGTCATCAGACAATGGACCCCCAGGCGGCCGACGGCAATGGTCTGACCGTGAACCGGCGTCATCAGCTGCGACTGAGGCGGCCGCCAGCTGAGAAGCTCGACATCCTCGGCTCCCAGATAGACCGGCGCCGGATGGAACTGGAGAATCTGCTCGATGCCATCGGCATGATCCGCATGCCCATGGGTGAGGCAAATCCCAGCGAGACTCAAGCGATGCTTGGACAAAAACTCGATCATCGCCGGCGCATTGTAGGCCGTATCGATCAGCAGCGCCTCGTCTTCGTCATGGATGACATAGCCCTGCACGCCATACCCGTTGATCGAGCCGTGGATTGTCTCCACCCAGACGGGCTGGCGCCGGCCAACCGGCTCCCATTGCTCGATCGCAATCTGTGCGAGCGGTTCGGCCCGCAGGCCTAAGGCCTTAGCCAGAGCCCGCACTTCCGTGCGATCGCGCGGGCGATCCCCGCGCTCCAGTGCGGTGATATCGCCACCCGGCAAACCCGTCATCTTCGCCAGATCAACCACGGATATTCCCTGGCCGATGCGGGACTTTTTCAGAATGTCGCAGAGTTCGTCTTCAAGCGGCATGTCGAATTATCACTCCGTCTGCAGACCTTCTCACCCAATTTCTCCCAAAGCCGGTGTTGGGGAGCGTTCTTACTCCGCGCATGCACCGAGCACCGACCACCGACCACTCCTTCTTCACCCTTCAGGGCTCAGCTTGATCTCTTTCACGTCCCCAAAGGTCGAGAGCACTTTCGGCAGCGTCTCGCCGGATCCGACGGCGATGATCTTCAATCGGTCGGGATGCAGATGCTTCTTCGCCGCCGCCAGCACGTCTTCCTTGGTCAGCTTGACCACTTTCTCTCGGACCTGCTGAAGAAAATCCTTGGGCAATCCATCGTTCTCCAGCTCCACTAACCGGCTGACGACAGCCGAGGGGCTGCTGAACGAAAAGACGAACGAATTCACGTAGGCCTCTTTCGCCTCAGCCAACTCCTGATCAGTGACCAGTTCCGTCCGCATCCGTTCGATGTTGGCGATGAACCGGCTCACCACTTCCTGCGTGGAGACCAGCTTCGTCTCCGCCCGCATAAGCCAGACGCCTTGATCATGCACGCCCGCCATCAAACGGCTGCCGACCGAGTAGGCCAGCCCGCGCTTCGTGCGCACGTCGTTGAAAAGCCGACTCCGGAAAGAACTCCCTCCCAGGATATCGTTGGCAATTGCCAAGGCCACGTAGTCCGGATCATTTTCCCGAATCGTGAGATGACCGACCCGCATATGCGTCTGCGAGGTCTCTTTGTTGACGAACCGGATGGCCGGCGTCGCGCTCTGACTATCCGGCACATCGGCAATCTTCAGTTCCGGCACGGCTCCCTTGGCCCAATCTCCGAACACCTCGCGTAAGGCCGCCAGCATGTCATCGGTCTGGAAATCCCCGGTCACCCCCAGGATGATGCCGTTGGGATGAATCGTGTTTCGATGGAACGCCAGGAGATCGTTACGGGTGATGCCGGTGATCGACGCGATGGATGTCTCACGGGCAGACGGATGCTCGGGGCCGTACAACAACTTCATGAACTCTCGCCCCACCACGGAGCCGGGATTGTCCTGCCGTCGCCGGATGCCTTCAAGCGCCTGCAATTTTGCAATCTCGACCCGCGCCGGTTCGAAGGCCGGCGTCCGGAGCAGACCGGAGAAAATCTGGAGTCCGCGCTTCAGATCCTTCTTCAGCACATCGAGTGACGCAGAGCCGGACTCGTGCCCGATCGACACACCGACATCCCCGGCGAAATGCTCTAATTCTTCATCCACTTGTTCCGGCGTGAGCCCGCCGCCACCGCCCGTCCGCATGAGGGCGCCCGTGAGGGCTGCAAGGCCGATCTTATCTGCCGGATCAAGCCAGGTGCCGGTTTTCATCGTGGCCGTCACCGTAATGAGCGGCAGCTCATGGTCTTCCAGGAGATAGACGACCATGCCGTTGTCGAGCACCACGCGATTCGGCTCCGGCGGGGTAAACTCGACCGGCTTGAAGGTCATCGTACGCGGATCGCTCATAGACGGACCGGCAGCGCAGGCGGTGGTAACCGAACAGGCGAGCAATACCGCCACGCTGAAAAGCCCCAACACTCCTGTCCCTCTCGTCCCTTGTCTCTCGATTCCTGCCCCGTTCATCGTGCCACCTCATTCCCTGCCGTCAGATTCTTTTCGCGCGCGTGCTTGACGAGCGTGCCGACGGTTCGGTTGGACTTCGTGAAATACTGCCTGGCGATCCGCTGAATATCCGCCGGCGTGACTGCGGCGATCCGGTCTCGAGATTTCAAGACATGCCGCCAATCACCTGCCACTGTCTGAAACAATGCCAGCTGCGACGCGAGTCCGCTGTTCGAGCGCAGGGCCCGCACCAGATCTGCGTCGAGATTGTTGACGATCTTCTGTAGCTCTTTCGCCGGCACCGGCTCGGTCTTGAGCCGTTCCAATTCCGCATAGATCGCGGCTTCCACCTCCACCGTCGTATGCGGCGCCAGCGGAGTGGCGGTGAGAATAAAGAGATTCGGGGCGCGGACGCCGGGGTAGTTGGCATCGGATCCGACCGACGCGGCCAGCCGTTTCTCCCTGACGAGGATGGTCTGCAGGCGGGACGTCAGCCCGTCGGTCAGGACTTCGTCGATCACGTCGAACACATCGTCGTCGGGATGGCCTAGGCCCGGTTTGTGATACCCGATCGCGACAATCGGTTCGGCATCGAATTCGACCTCGACACGGCGCTCGCCCCGCTGCTCAGGCTCCACCGTCATGATCTCGGGCGTGGCACTCGCTGCCGGAATTTTCCCGAACGTCCGCTCGATCAAGACAATGACCTCTTTCGGGTTGATATCCCCCACGAGGGCGATCGTCGCGTTATTCGGACCGTAATAGGTTTTGAAGAAGGCCTCAGTCGCCGCCGGAGTCAGCGACAAGATGTCCGATCCCCATCCAATGGTCGGCACGCCATAGGGATGCGCCCGAAAGGCCGCCGAGGTGAAGGTTTCAAACAGGAGTCCGTTCGGACTGTCGTCGTTGCGCAGGCGGCGTTCTTCCATCACCACACCGCGCTCTTTGTAGAATTCGCGGAGGACCGGATTCGCCATCCGGTCTGCCTCGATCGCCGCCCAGACCGGCAACCGGTTGGCCGGGAGGTTGATCGTATAGCGGGTGAGATCTTTTCCGGTGGAGGCGTTGAGCCCCACACCGCCATGGCGCTGATAGAGCAAGGCCATCTCGTTGCCGACCACATACTGGCCTGCTTGCGCTTGCAGGTCCGTGACCTGCTTCTGCAAGGCGTCAAGCGCGGCCTGCTCATCCGGCGTCACCGCAGAGCTTTTCTTGGCCAACTCGCGCTGCCGCTGATCGAGGAGAGTCCCCACGCGGGACAGCTCGTCGAGCGTCAGTTTCTCTTTGTCATAGTCCTTCGTCCCGACGGTCCGCGTGCCTTTGAACGCCATGTGCTCATACAGGTGGGCCAAGCCGGTCTGGCCGACCTGCTCATTCACCCCGCCCACCCCGAATGTAATGTTGATCGAGACCACCGGCGTTTGATGGCGCTCAACCATGAGGACGGTCAGGCCGTTCGCCAGTTTGTGTTCGATTACACGGTCGGCAAGACTCGGTCCCTCGGCGAACACCAGGTCAAGGTTCAGGTTAAAGCCGAGGATGACAGCAATATAGAATGCCGGCCTCCACCATGGCGTGTGTCTCCCATTCTCTTTCAATCTGAACCTCAGCCTCAACCTTGACCTTGTCTTCATGTAAATATCTCCATCAGTTGTTCCGGTCGTTCGATGAACCAATCAGGCTGGCACGCCGCCATCTTCTCCCGATTTCCCATCCCGTAGCCGACGGCGCAAACCCGAATGCCGGCGTTGTGTCCGCCATTGATGTCGTTGGTGCTGTCGCCTACCAAAATGGCCCGCTCCTTGGGGACCTGCACCTGCTCAAGCAGATGCAACAGCATACCAGGCTCCGGCTTCAGGCCAAACCCGTTGTCTCCCCCGACGACCCAGGGGAAATGCTCCGCGCCCAACCCATTGAGAATGACACGCGTGTATTCAATCGATTTATTCGTCGCCACGGCTTTGTGCTTGTCGGAAAAATGCTGCAACATCGGCTCGATCCCGGGAAAGAAGACCGTGCGGTCCAGACAATGTTCGAGGTAATGGCCGCGGAAGACGGCGAGGGCCTCGTCAAAACTCACCCGGTTGCTCTCACCGACGGCCAGACGCAGGAGTTTCTTGACTCCGTCGCCGACGAATCCGAAAATTTCTTCAAGCGGCCGTTCCGGCAGCCCCAACTCGACCAGCGTGAGGTTCACCGAGTGGGCGATGTCCCACTTCGACTCGATCAACGTACCGTCCAAATCAAAAATCAACAAATCAACCGGGGTCTTCGTCATGGTTTGACCTTTCGCAATGTCTCTCCCAGGGCCGCCAGAATGCCGCGCTTCTCGGCATCGGTTTCTTTGACCTCCGCTTCGCGCACCAGATCGATCATCCGCTTTAACCCGATATGCGGGGGAATCACGGGCTCCACGATCCGCCACTTGTTTCGAACGGCCTTCACGCGAAACCGGACTTCCTCGGTGATCGCGTCAGGCACAAACGCCGCCGTTTCCAAATACACCGAGCCAAGAACCGTAAACGTGGCCGGAATCACCACTTCGAGCTGGTTCACCACGTCCCATTTCCTGTAATCTTCCGGCACCGTGACGTCTTGAATCACCACGACCCGCCCCCACAGCGGTTCCTCCGTCCAGTCAATGTAGGGCACCAGCGTTTCGAACGACATGGCGTCCATGCGGGCGCCTTTCTTGTCGAGCCCCACATATCGCTTCACAATGGCGGTCGGAGATTGATCGAGCGATCCGCTCTGGGCGAGCGCCAGCGCGGGACCACAGAGCAGGACAAGCAGAGCGATGAGTGCAGATGATCGTCGCATGAGCGGGCGTTCCTCTCGGATGGCGCGCGGGTTCAACACAATGTTCGCTCCTCGCATGGCGCTTGTCATGCGTCACTCATGGGCATCACAATGGGATCGGATCGTTCTGATTTGATATCGCGATCGGACGACAACCTGCCCCGGATTCATGCTGTGAACAATCCGCTCACATTCTAACCTACGCACAGAGCGACCGCAAAGCGATCACCCCTCTCCTGCTGAAGGAGGTTTGACCTCCCGAAATGCGCATGCTACCGTCGATTTATCTTTGCGACAGACCAACAGGACTCGCGCGATGCCCTTCCCCCTGATCCGGCGTTTCTCACAGTGTCTTGTGGCTGCCCTCCTGCTCGGACTGGTGGTCTGTGCCTGGCTGAGCGCCGGAACCGGCCTGGCAGAACCTCTCATTCAATCACCGCCAGCGGTAACGCAGGATCACGGCGCCGTCTCAGTGGCGCCGCTCAAAGCGCAGGACCTACTCAAGCATCTGCAGCAGCGAGACGGAGCCCCACTGCCCGGATATATCGGCGGGCGGGACTTTCAGAACCGGGAGCGCCGGTTGCCGCGCGGCCGCTATCGCGAGTATGACGTGAACCCCAAAATTCGGGGTCGGTCCCGTGATGCAGAGCGGCTGGTGATCGAACAACGCACCGGCAAAGCGTACTATACGGGCGATCATTACCGAACCTTCACACCTCTCAACTAGGACACTGATAATTCCATGACACCACCACGTACCTTGATGAGTTATCTCCAGACTCCGATAGCCCCCTGGTCGTCCTTGCTCGTTGTTCCGGCCGGCACGACAGCCACCGCTCTGGTCAAAGCGCCGGCCGGATTCGCGCTGCGCGTGGTCCACGGCAAAAAATGCTCGACCCCGGCCGGTCTGTTCACGGAATTCGCGCGCGCCTTGGGCTTCCCCGACTATTTCGGTCACAACTGGGACGCAATGGAAGAGTGTCTCGCAGATTTGGAATGGCTGCCGGCCAAGGGCTATGTGCTGCTCCTCACCGATGCACAAGCCGTCTTGGCCGACAACGAGGACGAGTACGAAACGCTGCTCGAGATTCTGAGCGATGCCGGGGAAGCCTGGAGCAAAGGCCAGGCCGGCGGGGGGCCCAAGGCCATTGCCTTTCATACGCTCTTCGCGGTATCACACCAGGAAGCACCTAAGAGAAAACATTGGGGGATTGAGCCGGCACCGATGCCGGAGCTCCACCCCCCGACGAAAGGACGATCGTCTCGTCCCTCAAAGAACGGGAGGACACCGCAATGAGTCTCATGGATCAATTAGGACAAGCGGTCGGCGGCATGCTCGGCGGAAGCAGCAACCAAAATCCTTTGATGCAGGCTTTGACCGGGTTGCTTGGTCAGAACAGTTCGGTCGGAGGGCTTGCAGGACTGGTCCAAACCTTCCAAAAGAACGGCCTGGGGGACATCGTGAACTCCTGGGTGAGCACCGGCAAGAATCTTCCTGTGACGCCCCAGCAGATTCAACAGGGCCTCGGCGGCGACCTGCTCAAACAACTGGCGACAAAAGCCGGGATCTCGACCGAGGCAGCCGGTGCGCAACTCGCCGGCCTGTTACCGGACCTCGTCGACAAACTGACGCCGACCGGAAAGATTGAAGTCGGCGGACTCGATCAACTGCTGAAGCTGTTTCAGGGAAAATAGAAAACGAGTGGAAAACCTAAGACTGGGGAAACTACAACCCGGCCTTCCGCGAGAGATTCCGCAGTCCGCCCCAGAGGTGGGCTGCGGAACGCACGACGTACCCGCCGACTTCTTGAGCCGTTGATTCCTGAGTGCCGTTGACCAGGCCGAATCGTGCCTCCATCCACCCGGCACGAACCTGGATCCGATGTGACGGACAGATCCCATGGGTCTCACGCCGATCCTCAAAGGGAGCTTTTTCTCCAAAGACTCCGGCTAATCCTTCATGCCGGCACCACGAACACACCACCGTCATAATCACTCCTCATTACTCTGATACACCGTTACTCAAAATAAACAGCAAAAGTTGGACCGGAATGTCCCGTGCCATTATTTATTGAATTTCCCAGTAATTCGCCCCACTCCGGCTATGACCGAACGGGGCCGATCGTATCTAAATCGATAGGGCCGTATCTCATGAGACACTTTTTGTCCTTCGATGAGGCGATGAAGGCAGCCCCACTTCTCCAATAGGGCTTTCTTGACCGGTGCAGAGGAGCATGCTAGGGTGCGCCCCCGTCATGAAAATCACTCGATCAGCCCGACTCTTCGCCGCAGCGCAACAGCTCATTCCCGGTGGGGTCAATAGCCCCGTTCGAGCCTTCCGCTCCGTCGGGGGTCAGCCCAGATTTATCAAGCGCGCCAAAGGAGCCAAGCTCTACGACGTCGACGGCAACACCTATCTCGACTATGTCCTCTCCTGGGGCCCCATGATCCTGGGGCACGCCGCGCCGGCCGTGATCCGGGTCATTAAGAAAGCCGCCGACAACGGCACCAGCTATGGCGCACCCACGGAATTGGAAATCACCCTCGCCCGCATGATCCGCGACGCTTTCCCGTCAATGGAGAAAGTGCGTCTGGTCAGTTCCGGAACCGAAGCCGTGATGAGCGCCATTCGTGTCGCCCGCGGCTTCACCAAGCGGGACAGCATCCTCAAATTCGAAGGCTGCTACCACGGGCACAGCGACTATCTGCTCGCCAAAGCCGGTTCGGGCCTGGCGACATTAGGCATTCCCGATTCACCCGGCGTGCCGGCTGACTTTGCCAAACACACCCTGACGGCCCCCTACAATGACATCGACGCCGTGCGGCGATTGGTGGCTGCACATCGCAAGGACCTGGCCTGCATTATTCTAGAACCGATCGCAGGCAATATGGGCGTCGTGCCTCCGGCGCCGGAATTTCTCTCCGCTCTTCGCCGGCTGACGGCAGAGAATGACATCCTTCTCGTGTTTGACGAAGTGATTTCAGGATTTCGCGTGAACTACGGAGGCGCGCAGGCGCTCTATGGCATTACGCCGGATCTCACGATCCTCGGGAAAATCATCGGTGGAGGGCTGCCGGTCGGCGCCTACGGCGGACGGAAAGACATTATGGATTTGATCGCCCCGTCAGGGCCTGTCTATCAAGCAGGCACCCTCTCAGGTAATCCCTTGGCCGTCTCTGCAGGGATCGAAACGTTGAAGCAGCTGAAGAAAAAAGGGGTCTACAAGAAACTCGAGGCGCAATCTGCGGCCCTGGCGAAAGGTATCGGCGAAGCGGCGAAGAAAGCGGGCGTTCCGCTCATCCAAACCCGCGTGGGCTCCATGCTCACTGCATTCTTTTCTTCCACGCCTGTCAGTGATTGGAATACCGTAAAGCTGGCGGATACGGCGCGCTACGGAAAGTACTTTCACAAGATGCTGGACCAGGGCATCTATCTCGCTCCGTCGCAATTCGAAGCCTCGTTTCTCTCCACCGCCCACACAGCCCAAGACATCGAAAAGACCATCCGCGCCGCACATTCCTCCTTCAAGAGCTTATAGTCCCTCTCTCGTGAAGCATCAGCTCGTATCTCGCGGGATACGAACCGGACCGGTTCGATACAGCTACGGCCTTGCGGGTTGATCAAAACGATCGTCCGGCAAGGCCGCAGCGAGCGAAAGACTGAGGCGTACTTCCTAGTACGTTGAAGTCTTGAGCGACGTGAGAACGCCGCCGGCGATTGTTTTCATCGACCCGCCTATTCGTCGTCCTCGTCCTCCATATCCAACACTTCCTGCCGCTTCTGCTCTTCCATCGCGTTATGCAGGAGCATCCGGATAAACATCGAATAGAGCGAGCCTTTTTCCAAGGTCCCTCCTGGAGGAATGGCGATTTTGTTTTCCTTAATCATGCGATCCAACCAGATTTTTTGATCCGGCGCGATCAAGATTGGAAGCTCGATCAGCCCCACCCGTCCCATCATATCCATCGTAAAACCTCCGTGATTCGTGGTTCGTGAAACGCGGGCATTCCAGCACGCCGTTTTGATCATTGTCAACCGAGTGGCATGAGCCATGCTTCAGCACAGAACCATGCATCTGATCATACCTTCCATCATGATGGTCTTGGTTCTCAGTGAAACAACTGCCTGGTGGACCCCGGCTCATGCCTCACGACTCACCGCGTCCCATGGAGAATCGACCATCCAGAAGAATTGTGATCTCTGCTGGTCTCCCTCGATCAACGAATCATCTCCTCCTTCGAGGCTACAGCCGCACCGCCAACACCGTCCATCAGGGAGCCGACCCCATCGATTGCCCAAAGGCCGGTACAAAATCGCGCCGTACCAGAAACAGGCGCAGTCCTCGGCCTTGGGCCGGATCTCCGGAAGAAGAATTCCCACCAGCCAACCCATCCACACCATCGACGGCGATACGCTGCGCATGGGACCGGAACGCATCAGACTCCGCGGCATCGACACACCGGAATTGAGCGAGCCACGCGGGGCAGAAGCCCGGCAGCGGCTGGAGCAACTCCTCAATGAAGGACCGATACGGATCGTGCCCCACGGACAGGATGTCTACGGCCGCACCGTCGCCGATGTGTTTGTGAATGGGAAGAACTTGGCGGAGGTGCTGAAACAGGAAGGGTTCGCAAAGCCGCAGTTCTAGATGACTTCATCTCCGCAAGAAATCACTTGGACTCAGGTCCCAATCCTGGCAGGATGCCACAAGGGTCTTCTCCAGCCCCTTACGGCTCCTGTCATCTTTTACGGAACCAGTTCCTAGAATACTTATTCCGCATGAACAAAGATCGCCATGACAACGGAAGGCCATGGCCATTCACCGGTGTAGAGAACAGAGCAACGGTTTCGTGTCGTCTTGCCATCTTGCGCATCGCTCATGATGAAGACACTGGCGGGCGGATGATAATGCGGAGACAACATGAGTGATGCCCGGATTCTTGCGGTCGTCCGTGGCGTTCACTCGGCTGTCTATATCATCATGGTCGCTGCGATCTTTCTCCTGCTCTATGCCGGTGCGACGGGATACGTCGGCTCGTGGCTGTGGGTTGCCCTGGGGCTCCTCGCTGTTGAGGCAGCAGTCTTCGCCGTCAACGGACTGAAGTGTCCGTTGACAGCGCTGGCCGTCCGCTATGGCGCTACGACCGGCTATGCCTTCGACACAATTCTGACTGAACGGACGATACGACTTACGTTCAGATTCTTTAGTGGCCTGATGGTGCTTGGGCTAGTGCTATTGACGCTGCGCTGGGCCGGCGTCCTCAGATGACTGCTGCTAATCCGTCACTTATAGGAACCGGAGCGACTCGCTAGCCAGCGCATCGAGCGGATGGCATAAGATTCATGGGAGCGTGGATGAGGAGGCTTCGAGCCTCTTATCAGAGAGACTTTCTGAAAACTCCAACGCCTGTTGCAATATGATAGTTGTCGATCAAATTCTCTTCTCGAAGCCTCGCGCAATCAATCTCATCCGTCATTGTCTCGCAGGAACACGAACTGCGCCTATCCTTGACTTATTATGCTTCACACGAGACAGTCGTCTTCAAGCACTTCTTGATCGAAACCTACATTGATTTCCCCCGCACGGAGATCAGTGAAACAGGTTCCCTAAACCACGATGGACAATCAGAATCCTTCCAACAACAAGATACCAGCCTCGATCCTTCTACAGCCGAGCCGCATCACTTTCATCCTCGCGAGCGTGGCTTCCAGCTTGGTGTTATTGAGCCTCACAAGCCAATTCCTCCGATATGGACTAGGCCATGACTACGTGTACGGGTTGCTACCCATAACAGAACAACTCTTTCACGTCGATCTCGAACAGAACATCTCCACCCTGTTTTCCGTGACGCTCCTGCTCTGCTCAGGCGCCCTGCTGGTCCTGATTGCCCTACTGAAACGGCACCGTCAAGACCCTGATGTCTCGAAGTGGATGATCCTCGCCGGGGGATTTTTCTACTTGGCAACGGATGAGGGCTGGTCACTTCATGAGAGGCTGATTGAACCGGTGCGCGGCCTGCTGGGGCACGGCGACCTGGGGATTTTCTATTTCGCCTGGATTATTCCTGCGATGGCTGGTGTGGTGCTCCTGGGATTGCTGTTCCTGGGATTCCTTTCCCGCCTTCCGTCATCCACACGGTGGTCCTTCATGATCGCCGGTTCGCTCTACCTTGGTGGGGCCATAGGCATCGAAATGCTTGGCGGGCGACAGGCCGAATTACATAGCTTTGAAAATCTGACCTATCAATTGTTCGCCCATCTCGAAGAAAGCCTGGAGATGGCGGGAGTCATCCTTTTCATTCACGCACTGCTTCGCTATCTGGCCGAACAGTATCCTGAAATCCGCTTCCTAACGCATAAATTAGGACCATCACGGAGCCAGGACGAATGGCCCCAGGAATCCCAGCAACGTGCTTCTCTTGCTACGGAAGACAAACCCGTGAATCGTGATGCGGAAGGCGCTGGACAAAGAAGCGCGCGGCTTCGCTGAGTTACGGCTTCTTTTTATGCTTATCCGACGGATTCTCTGAAAACAGCAGCCAGCCGAGGACGATAAATCCGATGGCGACGCCGGTGACGGCGAGCCAGGTTCCGAGCTTATCCATTCAATGACTCCTTATCGGCTCCGGACTGTAGTACGGCGACGACCGCCTTGTCGAGACGCTTTACCTTGCCGTTGCCATCCGTCGAGGCCAGTCGAGCAGACCCTTCCACGATCACGCGCCCGCTCCTTTTCTCTTTCACGACATGTGTAAACGTGAAAGAGGCGGCGCTCATGTCTGACAAAACTGTGTCGATAAACAAGGTGTCGCCATAGCGCGCGGGGGACCGATAGTCTAACTCCGCATGCACGACCACGAACACCGTCCCTTGGTTCATCAGGCCGGACACCGACAGCCCCCGCTCTTCAAGATAGTGCGTCCGCGCCCGTTCAAAATATTTCAGATAGTTGGCGTAGTACACCACCCCGCCACAGTCTGTGTCTTCGTAGTAAATTTTGACTTCCATGTAGATTAGAGCGCGAGCGTCGGGAACTTCGGCAAGGAACTCTCGGAGACCCCGGTCAACTTCAAGACGATGTCGTATAACTGTTGCACCCGTTCGGCCTTGACCGGCTCAAAACCGTGGCCGAGCACGCTCTGATTGGCGGCGTCGAGCAGCGGTTTCATGGTCGGCCACTCGCGCACAAACGCGTGGCCCAGTGGATCGCCCAGTTCCGCGAGTGCACGGAACTGACTCTGCCGCGGCATGTTGTACTTCCCGTCGACATCGTTCAACCAGGATGTCCGGCAGGCTTCTTGAAGTATCTGCGGGAGCTGCTCCGGCTGCACATCCCACGTCTTGATCTTGTATTGTTTAAACAGCTGCCGCTGGGCAAACGCTTCGAGTGCGCGCACCAGAGCGATCATCGCCGCTTCAGGATCATGAGCCATATGGAGGCGACGACTCACGTGCGCGAACAGATCGAGACTCAGCGAATCTTTGACCGCAGCGGGATCGAGCACGAGGCGTTCGAGGAAGCCGGCGTTGGCTTTGATCCCCGGCAGGACGGCTTTCAATCCCGGCGGGCCGCCCCAGAGCGACGCCATTTCTAATGCTTTCGTGGCGGTCTTCAATTTGTCCCAGGCCTGCCGATAGTGAAATCGCTCCCAGAATTCATAGCCCTCGGCGAGATCGGCAAAGGCGCGATAGGTCGGCTTCTGTCCCCCGCTCACCCTGGCCTCAATCTCGCGAAACAGTCTGGCCGAGGCCTGATACATTCCTCGATTAAACAGCTCGGCGGCCTCATGCCGTGAGACCAGCGCCACATCGTCCCAAAGATTGCCCTGTGCCCAGCGCATTGACCGGCCATTGAGGGGAATCGGTTCACTCTCCTCCCCCTCGCTCCACGGCAGCAGCGCCACCGTTCGTGAACTAATCGGGAGCGTCACCAGCGTCAGCGCCCCGGCCATGGCCGGAGTGGCGCCGGTGAGATCGAGCACCAGATCGCCGGAGTGGACATCCCACGTCTTCAGCAAGTCCGGCAGCGCACCAGCCAGCGCGTGATGGCAGACTGCCACATTGATCGTATCGGCCAGTACGACCCAATCCCAGCGCCTGGGCATATGCTCAATGTTCGGTTGAACGGCCGACTCCACTAATGCCTTCGCGGATTCCGGCAACACAAAGCAGAGCGCCTCCGGCTGGAGCCGATTGATGGCATAGACCGCCGCCGCCGCATTGTCGGTAAACGCGACCAGCAACACCTTCGTGGGTTGTTCGTGAGCCATTGCGCGCGGACTATAGCATCGGCCGGAGAGGTGATCAATTCTCAGCCGGGTAATGTCCGTTCTGCTTGACGGTCTCCGGAAACCGGCTTAGACTTTCCTCCATTATCCATGCCTCTGTGCTCGCTCACCACACAAGGCGAGGTTCTACAATGACCTGGTGGTACTGGCTTTTGCTCGGGTTGCTCCTGTCGGGCGCCGAGATGATGACCCCCGGCGGGTTCTATATTCTCTTCTTCGGCCTTGCCGCCCTGGTGGTCGGAGCCATCGCGTGGCTGGAACTCGTCCCGGGAGAGTCCGCCCAATGGCTGCTCTTCTCCGGCATCGCCATCGCGTCATTGCTGGTGTTTCGCGGACCTCTGCTGGCCCGTATCAATGCCGCAGAAGTGAAACATCCCGACGTTGATTCGATGATGGGCGAAATCGCCATTCCCGTAGAAACGCTGGCCGTCGGAGCCATCGGAAAAGTCGAGCTCAGAGGCACCACCTGGTCAGCGAAGAATGCCGGCCTCACCCCGTTAATGAAGGGACAGCGAAGCAAAGTCACCGGCATAGACGGTCTGACGCTATTGATTACCGGCGAATAGCAGGAACCTTTCACGTGAGGACAACATTATGGATGGTGGTATGAGCGGCGGATTCCTGGTCACACTGTTGCTGGCCCTGTTCGTCATCTACGTCTTCGCAAAGACGGCGGTCGTCGTCCCGCAGCAAAGCGCCTATGTCGTCGAGCGGCTGGGAAAGTATTCGGCCACCTTGGACGCCGGCTTCCACATCCTGCTCCCCTTCATCGACAACATCCGCTACAAGCATTCGCTCAAAGAAACCGCGATCGATATCCCCGAGCAGGTTTGTATCACCCGCGACAACGTTCAGGTCTCGGTGGACGGCATCCTGTACCTCAAAGTCTTGCATCCACAGCGCGCGTCCTATGGCATCAGCGACTACGGATTCGCCTTGATCCAGCTGGCCCAAACCACTCTGCGAAGCGAGATCGGGAAGATCGAACTCGACCGCACGTTCGAGGAACGGACCAACATTAATATCCAGGTCGTCAACGAGCTCGACAAGGCCTCAGACCCCTGGGGAGTCAAAGTCCTACGCTACGAGATCAAGAACATCACGCCGCCGAAAGACGTGCTCAATGCGATGGAAAAGCAGATGCGGGCAGAGCGGGAAAAGCGCGCCGTCATCCTCACATCGGAAGGCGAACGCGACGCTGCCATCAATCAAGCCGAGGGTGAAAAGCAACAAGTGATCAAGGCCTCGGAAGCGAAGAAGCAGCAGCAGATCAATGAAGCCGAAGGCGCCGCCTCGGCCATTCTCGCGATCGCCCAAGCCACCGCCGAAGGACTCCGCAAGGTGGCCGAAACCATTCAAGTGCCCGGCGGACAGGAAGCGGTCCAGCTGCGTGTGGCAGAACAATACATCTCCAAATTCGGCGAGTTGGCCAGGACCAACAATACGCTCATTCTCCCGGCAACCGTCTCCGACGTGGGCTCGATGATCGCACTGGCGATGAGCGCCATCAAGCAGGGCTCGCCGACCCCGACACCGAAGGCCTAGCGTCACAGCCGCCGCGTTTGACAGTCTCACCGCGCTTGCCTAGAATCGCCGACTGATGAAAGATTTTGTCCTCAAGGCTTTTTCCGACAGCGCGACCGTAAAGCAGCAGTTTGCGCGCGACCACGCCGACCGCATCACCCAAGTCGCCGCACTGATGGTGACGGCGTTCCGCGAAGGCCGCAAAGTCCTGCTGTTCGGCAACGGCGGCAGCGCCACCGACGCCGCGCATATCGCAGCAGAATTCGTCGGCCGCTATAAACGCGAGCGCAAGCCGTTGCCGGCCATCGCCCTCGCCACTGACATCGCCGCCATCACCTGCATCGCCAACGACTATGGCTTCGACGAACTCTTCGCCCGGCAAGTCCTCGCCCATGGCCAGAAGGGCGACATCGCCATCGCCATCAGCACCAGCGGCAATTCGCCGAACGTGTTGAAGGGCGTCGCGGCCGCCCGCGAATGTGGCATGATCACCATCGCCTGGACCGGCGGCACCGGCGGCAAACTCGCCGGCCTCGTCGATCATCCTTTCGTTGTCCCTTCGACGGTGACGGCGCGCATCCAGGAAAGCCATATCACGCTCGGCCATGTCCTGTGCGAACTCGTAGAGGAAACACTCCTTGGCACCGCGTCCTAACCGGACTCCCCCTCAACGCCCCGCGCGTCCGCTGATTCCTCCGATCGATGTCTCGGATCTGACGACCTATCCGCTGAGGAAGCGTCACAGCAAAGTGCGGGTGTCCGACTTCGCCCGGCCGTGGAAACGCGGAGGGTCGTTCGAGCAATTCTTCGCATCGCTGCCTGATCTGCTCGCGGTGAAGACAATGCGCGCCGTAGCGACCGCGATCGCGACGGCCCATCGCCAGCGACGCCCGGTCATCATTGGCATCGGCGCCCATGTAATCAAGGTGGGCCTCGCGCCGCTCCTCGTCGATCTCATGGAACGCGGCATCGTCACCGCCGTGGCCATGAACGGAGCCGGAATTATTCACGATTTCGAGCTGGCGCTCATGGGGCACACGTCGGAAGAAGTGGACGCCGAGATCGACGAAGGCCGCTTCGGCATGGCCGAAGACACCGGACGCATTTTGAACGAGGCCATCACACTCGGCGCACAACACGGCCAGGGACTCGGGGAAGCCGTCGGGCACTACATCAATCGCTATCAAGGCCAGTTTCCCAACCGCGCGACGAGTATTCTCGCCACCGGCGCAAAGCTCGGCATTCCCGTCACCGTACACGTGGCGATCGGGACGGATATCATCCACATGCATCCCGCCGCAGATGGCGCCGCTATCGGAGCCACTTCTCTATTGGATTTTCGCCGGCTCGCCGCGGTGGTCGCCGGCATGGAAGGCGGGGTCTATCTGAATGTGGGCTCGGCCGTCATTCTGCCGGAAGTGTTTTTGAAAACGGTGTCCTTGGGGCGTAATCTCGGTCATCCGCTCACCAAGATCACCACGGTGAATATGGATTTTCTCTCGCACTACCGGCCCCTGACGAATGTGGTGAGACGCCCGACTCAAAAAGGCGGCAAGGGGTATACACTGACCGGTCACCATGAAATCATGCTGCCGCTACTGGCCGCGGCGGTGCTGGAGCAGATCCGCTAGCACCGGTTTTCCGGAGCCGTCACCGGCTCGCATGCGACGTACGGAGCCGCATCGTCATGACGCTCTCTGCTGAACAATTACAGACCGAGTGGCGCCTCTTGAATGAGCGCTACTTTGAGGGGCTCCTGCCGCCGATCCCTGTGGTGTGGAGCCGCCGGCTCACCTCGTCGGCCGGCATGTTCGCCAGCCGTGGAGGCCCCCGCCTGCGGCAATTCGATGAATCGAATCCAAATCGAACCAAACGGGAAATACGCTTGTCCGAGCCCCTGATGGCATGCCTAACTGAACGAACCCCCTACGCCGAGCAGGAACTGCTGAACACCCTGGCCCATGAAATGATTCATCAATGGCAGTTCGACATCCTGAAGCGGAAGCCGAACCATGGCTCTGATTTTGTGCGGAAAATGACGGACATGAACCGGAGCGGGCTGGTCGCGATTACAATCTACCACTCGCTGCACAAAGAAGTGCTGGCGCTGGCTCAGTTTGCGTGGCGCTGCACAGACTGCGGAAGGATCTATCGCCGTCAACGCAAGACCATTCAACCACGACGGCATCTCTGCGGAACCTGCAGGGGAGCATTGCAGGAATTGCCGGTGGTACATCGTGGGACAGTGGCCGCGCCGCTGGCCCCCTGTATCACTCCGCTGCCATCTGCGCCCTTGCCGTCCGAGAACGGGCAACTCTCACTCGGCTGGGGAGCATCGATTCGCGCGCACTTCTCCGGCCGCTAGGCGACCTTGCGTACCCCTTCCGGCCACGCGTCGGCATTGATCCCCTTTAGTGAGACAGATGCCACCACCTGATTGCCGCACCCCTGAAAATCCAGCTTGTCAAAACTGATGGCTTTGGCCATCGCGATCCCACGTCCATGAAGGTCGGTAGACCGGGCGCTATCGAGATCGAGATACTGATTCCAATCAAATCCCTCCCCGTCGTCGGTGATGGACATCCGCAAGGCTGTCTCGGTCCGATCCAGTGAGACTCGTACCCGCTTCTGCGCGTAGTCGGCCAACGCCAGGCGAGACGCTATCTCATGATCCAGTGTGCCAGCTTTGAGCAACGCCGACTTCTCCGTATAGGAAAGTTTCAGGCTCCCGTGCTCAACTCCGTTGACGAGGAGTTCTGTCAATCCCAGTTGCGTCCGTGAAGGATCCGGGAAAGCATAGGCCAGCAATTCTGCGAGATGTCTGGCCTCGCCAAGAGTCCTCAATTCAAACCGTCCGTGGTGCATCAACTGCATCGTATGTGCAATGGTCTTCTTTCGCACCGTAATATCTTCCATCACGCCCAAATAGCGCAGACCACTATCGGTCGCGAGCGGCCAGACCGACAGCTGCACCCAACAGGGCTCTGATCCAGGTAGGGCCAGGCGGCTTTCTAGATGGATCGGCGCCATAGTCCCCAGCATAAATGACCAGGCTTCAGCGACGGACTTCCGGTCATCATCGCAAATCCACTCCGTCCAGGAAGAAGCGACCACCGATCCGTCCGCGGTTATCAGGCTGTCCTCGTGCCATTCACCGAGCAAGCGTTGCAACGCCCGATTGCGGTATAGACACCGCCCTTGGGCATCCAGCTCGAAGAGGCTCAACGGCAACAGCTCGGATAACATTCGGAAATAGACAGCCCCTTCCTCCAGTTGTTTTACCATCGCCTTGCGCTCGGTAATATCACGAAGAAAAGCGCTGAAAATCGTGGTTCCTTCGAGTTTGATCGGAATGATCGTCAATTCCACCGGAAACTCCGAACCGTTTTTCCGTAATCCGGTGATTTCGATCCGCTTATTCAAGACCGGCCCCTCGCCAGTTGCCAGGTAATGTTTGACGCCCTTGGCGTGGGCTTCACGCAGAGTCGGCGGAACGATCGTCTCACCAAGGTTGCGTCCCAGGGCCTCCTGGCGGGACCAGCCGAAGATCAGTTCAGCAGGCCGGTTCCATTCGATGATGCGTCCCTCCCGATCCATCATCACCACGGCATCCAACGCGCTCTCGATGACGCTTCCAGCCCGCATCTCGCTTTCACGAAGTGACCGTTCCGCTTGCATTGATCGCTCGTGCTCCTTCCGCTGGCTAACCCCGGCCCAAAAGATCGCGGTAAGCATGAGGAGAAAACCCACCATCCCGCCAAGCCCTAGCTTTATCAGCAGGCTTCGAACACTGGCGAGCACATCCTCATGGTCGGCCCGCACCAGCAGCCCCCATTGTAAGGCAGTGACGGACCGGGCCCCGCTCATCCGCGCATAGCCGCTAATGATTGGAACTTTTCTGATCGGATGCTCCTCTTCAACATAACCGGACCGACCCGTGGTCACCTTGAGCGCCGACTGCAGTCCGGCCATCTGAAGATTTTCTCCTCTATCACCCTGTTCCGACGTCAGCAAGAGGCTGCCCTCGGCGTTCAACACTTGGTAGTGCACCGTCCCGAAATTTTTCGCCTGCATGGAAAATTGGTTGACCGTCTCCTCCACAAGCCGATACCAGAGGGCACGGTCAACCTCGGTCATGACGGCGCCGAGGAATGTGCCATCCGCCCCTTTGATCGGAGCTGAAAACACCACCGCCATCAATGCTCCCCCCCTTCGACCTGAGTCGCTGATGGTCTCCGCATGCACTCGTGGCACATGCCATACCGACTGGAACCACGAGGCCTGGTGCAAATCCATGCCGATCAATCCTTCATCCGTGGAGGCCACAACATGTCCCGACCGGTCCACGACCGCAAGCCTCGAATAGACCGGATAGGCTCGTTGAACCGCTTCCAGATGGGCACGGATCGTCACGGGATCAGCGCCCCGCACCTGGGGAGCTGCTGCGAGGACTTGGATATCTCCATCCCGTTCGAGAAACATCACCTCAAGCTTCCCTGCGACCTCAGCCGCCCCAAGTGCCAAGCTGACTCCCGTCCGTGTAATGAGCTCCCGCTCCACCAACTGTAAGCTCACAGCACCAACGAAGGCCGCTCCCAGAACGACGGCCAGAAGGGCGAACGGTCCCTTCGAGACCATCGTCCGTATCTTCCGAAGACACGACATCAGGCCGCCTCCTTGAGATCCTGTTCCAACTCTCCCCGGACTCGCTGGAACTCAAGCTCCAGTTCGGCCAAGAGGGCGGGAACCGTCTCCAGTTCATCGCGCGCGATCAGAACGACCTGGTCACAAATCCTTGCCATGCCCAACGCGCCCAGATTCGACGCACTGCCCTTCAAACTATGGGCGATACGCTGCACGTCCTCAGCTCTTCCCTTGCGACAGGCCGTCCCCAGCAGGGCCAGTTTGGCCGGGGTGTCGACCAGGAAGTCACGGATCAGCCTGGTCAAGAATCCCGGGTCATCCTCATCGCTCAAGACGCGGAGCCCGTCGAACACCAGCGGATCAATCGAGGAGCCCTCATGCGTCGACGCCTCCGGGGCACGGACCGGAATAGCCGGCCGCCGCCAGCGCTCAAACACCGCCGCCAACGATTCGGTCGTGATCGGTTTGGTCACATAGTCATCCATCCCCGCCTGCAGGCATCGCTCCCGATCGCCTTGCATGGCGTTCGCGGTCATGGCAATGACGATGGTATGCCGAGCCCCGGTCTCGCGCCGACGAATGTCCGCTGTCGCTTCGAAGCCGTCCATTTCCGGCATCTGGCAATCCATGAACACCAGGTCATACGCAATACGCGAGAGAGCCTCAACAGCCTCAAGACCGTTGGCCACGACATCCACACGATGCCCCAGTCGCTCGAACATCCGGACCGCAACTTTTTGATTAATGATGTTGTCTTCGGCGAGCAGAATTTTCATTCCGGTTGAAACGGTTGCTTCTGCCAGCCGATGCCGCGTGATCAACTCCTGCTCTCTGCGCACCATCTGTCCGGCATCCGACATTCGACGCTGATCGAGCACCGTGCTGAGGCAGCGGGACAACTGACTTTCTCGAACCGGCTTGGTCAAATAGGCGGAGACGCCCATCGCTTGCGCAAGCTTCGCATCGCCGCGGCGGCCCACTGACGTCAGCAAGACAATCTGCGGTGGCTGAAGCGATACCGCAGTGATGATCGCCTGCGCCAGTTGCAATCCATCAAGAGTGGCCATGTCGAAATCAAGGATCGCCAGCTCATACCTGTCCCCCCGGCTGGCCTCTTCATAGAGGTGATCGAGGACCGCCGCGCTCCCGCCCAACACCGTCGCCCTCATGCCCCACTTCTTCACCAGCGATTCCAAGATGCGGCAGTTGATCGGCTTGTCGTCCACGATCAATACCCGAACTCCTTGCAACGCCGTCTCTTCACCGGTCGACAGACTTGGTTGCACCGGGACCTGTTCAAAACGAGCCGTGAACCAAAAGCAGCTCCCCGCTCCGGGCTGACTGGTGACGCCAATCTCGCCCCCCATCATCTCAATCAGCCGCCGACAGATCGCCAGCCCCAGCCCAGTACCGCCGTACTTCCGCGTCGTCGAACCATCGGCCTGACTAAAGGCTTGGAACAGCCGGGCCTGCTGCTCCTCTGAGATGCCAATGCCGCTGTCCCTCACATCGAACCGTATCACCGCCGCTCCGTCCTCCTGAGCCATCAGTCGCACCTGAACCACGACATCCCCACGATCCGTAAACTTGATCGCGTTGCCCACCAGATTAGTCACCACTTGCCGGATACGCCCGGGATCGCCGCGCAACGCCGTGGGCACGTCGGCGTGAAACAGGCAGGCCAGATTCAACTGTTTGGATGAGGCCCGTTCCGCAAACAGATCCAACGAATCTTCGACGGCATGACGCAGGTCGAATTCGATGATCTCGAGATTCAGCTTCCCTGCTTCGATCTTAGAGAAGTCCAGAATATCGTTAATGATCGTGAGGAGATGGTCGCCGCAGTTGCGGACCGTCTCGGCGTATTCCTGCTGCTCGGAAGTCAAATCCGTATCCAGCAGCAGTCCCGTCATACCGATGACGCCATTCATCGGCGTCCGAATTTCGTGACTCATCGTGGCCAGAAACGAGGACTTGGCCTCGGTGGCGGCGCGCGCCTGTCCCAGCGCTTCGTCGAGATCGTGATTACTGCGCTCCAACTGCTGCGCATAGGACGACAGGGCTTGCTCCGATTCCTTGCGCCGGGAGATATCCCGAATGAACGCGCTGAACACCACCGTGTCATTCAAACGCAGATGCGCAATGGAGACCTCAGCCGGGAATACCCGTCCGTCACGATGGCAGGCCTGAACCTCCACCAGCTTCCCGAGAATGCTCACCTGGCCAGTCTTCAGATACCGCGCAAGCCCGGTCCGATGCGCGGCTCGCTGGTCGGCTGGAATGATGGTGTCGGCGAGATCTTTGCCGATCGCTTCGTGAGCCTGCCATCCGAAAAGCAACTCCGCTTGCGCGTTCCACTCAGTGATCATCCCGTCCGGATCCATCGTGACGATCGCATCCAGAGCCGTATCGATGATGAGGCGCGTCCGGCTCTCATTTTCTCGCAGCGCGGCTTCAACCTCCGCCCGTTCCAGGAAGAGCCCGATCTGGCTCCCGATCGTCGCGAGCGTTCGCAAGAGATCCGGGTCACGAGGATGGATGTCCCGGCTGAAGAACTCCATGATGCCGAACACGCTCGCCCGCAGCCATACGGGAAACACGCAGCCGGCATGCAGCCCGCTCTGCGCCGCCGCGGTGGATCTCACGAATTCATGATCCCGCATGACATCCGGGTCCCATAACGGCTCGCCCCGCGCCCAACAGCGACCGGGAAATCCCACACCGGATGAAAAGGTCTCGCGGCGACTGACTTCCAAGAATTCTTCCACCGGATACGGATGGGCGCCCCACGTGTTCATACAGCGGAGGATTCGGGTCTTCTCCTGGACCCGCCAAAAGATGCCGACCTGCCATTCCAGACTCGATCCAATGACTCGCAACAGTTCAGGAATCGCCTGCTCAACCGTCGAGGCTTCGGCGAGAACTTTCGCCACGACATGCTGGAGGGCCTGGCGGCGCTGCGCATGTTTCTGATCCGTAATGTCCCGCGTCACACTTAACACTGACGGCTGGATGCCGGGCTCTCCCGGCAACAACACCGACGTCATCTCAAACCAGCGCGACTGCCCGGAAAGTGCCTGTAACCGTCCGCTGCTTAAGACGCTCCGCCCTTGCAGCGCCGCAGCATGAGCATCCTCGTAGACCTGACGATCGTCTTCGTGCACCCAGTGGCCGATGTCCCGGCCCAGAATCTCCTCCGGAAATCCGGCATCGAAGAGCGCGCACCCGGCAGGATTGATCTGGAGGACGCGACGGCCGGCGTCGGTCACCAGCACCCCCTCCGGCTCCACTTCGAGGATGGTCTGCAACCTGCGCTCATTCGCTCGCGCATGCCTCCGCTCCTCCAGCGTATCCTTCCACTCCAACTGGGTACGGCGAGTCGCATTGATCAGCAACCCGATGAGAGGCCCGACAATCACAAGGCTGGCGGCCACGACGGTCCAGAAAAAGCGATAGATCGGTTCAGCCACCTCCGACCGGTCCACCCGTAACAGGACCGTCCATTTGGGCCCCCCCAGCCTCCCAGATCCCTGTGTGCGGGCATAGCCCGTTAAGACCGGCACCTGACGGACGAAATGCCGTTCTTCGACGAAGCCGGACGCTCCCGAGGCTGCAAGGTGAACCGAGGGCAGATTCCCTTGCGCGAGATTCAATTGCCCCTTGCGTACCGGATCCGAGTCAATGAACACCGCCCCGTCTTCCCGCAGCACCTTGAATTCGACCGTGTGAAAGAACGACGTCTGCTGTTGGAACAAACGAATCGCATCGGTCACCCGGTGCTCCAGCTGCTTGGCGCTCACCCGGGTCGTCACCACCCCGCGAAACGACCGGCGAGCCACGTCAACCCGATAATCCACGATCGGAGCCGTGAAGGAGACGACCTGCGCACCGCGATCTGCCTCATCGACCGCGATGTCGCCAATGTAGAGGCCACCTGAACCTTGCTGGACAGCCTGGAACCAACCGGTCGTCCGGACATCAAGCCTGCGGGCTTGAGGAATGGTGGCTTCCGTGATCCGGCCCGCCTGATCGACAATGCCGATCCAGAGATACAGGGGGTAGGCCTGGTGAAAGGTGGAGAGGATATGGGTTCGTGCCGTGGATGTCCCCCCGTTCATGGCCAGGGAGTTTGCGAGGAACTGGACGTCGCCGACCCGTTCGTTCAAGAGCAAATCGAGTTTCGCGGCTACTTCTGCCGCCATGATGGACACCATTTCCCCGGACGTGGCCACCGTTCTCCGCTCCAACCACAGGCCCCCCACCATGGCCGAGATCAGCGTTACGAACGTAATGAGTCCGATCAGCGCGAACTGGTGCCGATGCGTAAACGTTTGGGGTCCGGTGCCGGACGATGTGGTGTGATCGATCACTCCCAATCCCGCGCCTCTTGATATCCTCTTCACGTGTCCAAACTGTCGCGCATATCTGGGGGGGGGCGGCCTACTCTGCACAGACCTCCCCCTGCTCCTGGTTAGCGTCTGTATCGGGTCGTTCTTTCACGAACTTAAGGAATCCTGTGGAAAATCCATGCGCCCGATAGTCCGGCTTCCCATCGGCTGACGCGACAGGTATGATGGGACCCCATGCCGAACAAGATTGTGACCAAAGAACAACTGGTTGAGCTGCTTCAGCCCCTGCGAGCAGGGAGTTCCCGTATCGTCTTCACGAACGGCTGTTTCGATCTCATGCATGTCGGCCATACCCGCTATTTACAGGCTGCTAAGGCCCTGGGCGATCTCCTGGTGGTGGGGGTCAATAGTGACCAGTCTGTCCGTAGCTTAGACAAAGCCCCGGACCGGCCGATTGTGCCGGAGGCGCAACGGGCGGAAGTGCTGGCCGCGTTGGGATGCGTTGATTTTGTCGTGGTATTCTCCGAATCCGATCCCAAGGCGCTCATCACGGCCGTGCAGCCTGACGTCCTGGTCAAAGGCGGGGATTGGTCCCTGGATCGCATTATCGGTCGGGACGTTGTGGAAGCGCGCGGGGGCAGGGTGCAAACCATTCCCCTGGTCCCCGGTTTCTCCACAACGGCATTGATTCACCGTATTCGCTCGGCCTCAGCGTAATCCGTGTCATACACACCCTCTCCCGCAGATGAATGGCTCGCCCCGCTCGTGTCCGCTCTCAAGCAGACCTCGGCACGCCCCTGTGTCACGGGTTTGCACGGATCGACCGCGGCATTTGTGCTCACGAGCCTGACTCACGCACCCTCGCTGAGCTCGTACCGGAACCGTCCCTGGATCATCGTCACGGCCAATAATGAAGCAGCCGAGCGCCTCTTTGACGACCTCCAGTTCTGCCATCAGCTCATCGGCGCCCCAAACGACCGGCTGACGCTCTTTCCTCAATGGGAAACGCTGCCGTACGAGGCCACGGCACCGCATGTCGGGCTGATTGCGCACCGCATGCAGACGCTGCATCGCCTGCAATCCACCCCGGAGACGACCCTCGTCACATCCGTCGCCGCCTTGATGCATCGCCTCTTGCCGAAGGACACCTGGACCCACGCCACGCTCCAGCTGGAGCGTAATGGCACGGTCGAGCGTGACACGCTACTGGCTAAACTGCTGCGCCTCGGCTACCGGCGCGTCTCAGTCGTGGAGATTCCCGGTGAGTTCAGCATTCGAGGCGGCCTGGTGGATATTTTTTCCACCGCGTACGCTGATCCGCTCCGCGTGGAATTTCTTGGGGATTCGATCGAAGCCCTCCGGCTGTTCGACGCCACCACACAGACCTCGATCCGTCAGGTCGATGAAGCCACGATCTTACCCGCACGAGAATATCTCCGTCCCGAAGACAGCTCGGAGGCCTACGCCCCGATCGCCCCGGATGCGGAGTGGCGTGCACCGGATCTCTATCCGCAGATGGGAACCCTGTTCGACTATCTGCCGAAAGAGCCGATTCTCATCTTCGACCAACCGGCCACGCTCCAGGCCACCTGTGCGACGCTCTGGTCCAAAATCGAGGACGGTTACCTCCGCCACGGTGAACGGGACGCGGCCAATCCCTATCCCAGTCCCGAGCGACTCTTCCAAACCTGGGATGAAATTGAAATCGGTGCAGCCGGCTGGTCGACAATCGCCTTAGAGCCGCTGACTCCGCCGGACGACACCTGGACTCCGGTGGTGCCATTCCCGGCACAGATCCCGGCCAGCGCGGGTCTGGGGATTCGCGGAACCCCGTTCAGCCAGACCCTATCCATACTCGATCAGTTGCGGGACGGACATCGCGTGGTGCTGATCGCACGCAGCCGAGGACAAGTCGATCGGCTCCTGGCCCTCCTCCGCGAGCACGACTTACCGGCCATGGAATGGTCCGCCGCTGCTTGGACGAAACGTGAGAGCGGGAAACCGCCGATCGCCGTCGTATATGGCAACCTGTCGAGCGGCTGGTTGTCCGAAACATTTCATCTTGCGCTCCTGACGGAGGAAGAGCTTTTCGCCAAAGGCACGCGCCATAAGACGCAGCCCAAGAGCAAAACCGCGACCTTCCTCTCCTCCCTGGAAGATCTGAATGTGGGCGACTATGTCGTCCACGTGCAGCATGGCATCGGCCGATACCTCGGCCTCAAACGGCTGACCGTGCAGGAATTCGAGAGCGACTTTTTAATCCTGGAATTCGCCGGAGCCGACACGCTCTATGTCCCGCTCGACCGCCTCAGCCAGGTCCAGCGCTACAGCGGCGCCGACGGACACGTGCCCCGGCTCGATCGCCTGGGAGGCACCAGCTGGGCGAAAACCACGGCGCGGGTTAAAAAAGACATTGAAGAGATGGCCCAGGATCTCATCGATCTCTATGCCAATCGCGAGTTGGTCAAGCGGGACGGATACGGCGGGGCCAGCACGCTGTACCACGAATTCGAGGCGGCGTTCGAATACGAAGAAACGCCGGATCAACTGAAGGCGATCCAGGATATTGCCAAAGATCTGGAGTCGGGGAAGCCGATGGACCGGCTGGTCTGCGGCGACGTCGGCTACGGCAAGACGGAAGTGGCGATGCGGGCGGCGTTCAAGGCGATCGAGAGCGGACGCCAGGTCGCCGTCCTCGTGCCGACGACCCTGCTCGCCCATCAACATTATGAAAATTTTGCCGAACGATTCGCGCCCTTCCCGACGAAAGTGGCCGTCCTCTCCCGTATGCAGCCTCCCAAAGATACGAAGGCGACACTGAAGGACCTCGCCGCTGGCGTCATTGATGTCATCATCGGCACCCACCGGCTGCTGCAGAAAAGCGTGGTCTTCCACAATCTCGGCCTCGTCATCATCGACGAAGAACAGTGGTTCGGGGTCAAACATAAGGAACGACTGAAGCAACTGCGGACGCAGGTCGATGTGCTCACCCTCACCGCCACACCGATTCCGCGCACACTGCAGATGGCGATGGCCAGCGTGCGGGATCTGTCGATCATCGACACGCCGCCCGCCAGCCGGCTGGCGATTCGCACATCCGTCATCAAGTCGAATGACAAGGCCATACGTGACGCGATCCTGCGCGAACTGGGCCGCGGCGGCCAGATTTACTTTATTCACAACCGCGTGGAAACGATGTCAGCGACCGGCGCCTGGCTCCAGCAATTGGTTCCGGAGGCGCGGATGGTGATGGCCCACGGACAGATGGATCCCAAACTGCTCGAAGCCGTGATGCTGAAGTTCGTCAAGCACGAGGTCGATGTGCTCATCGCCTCGGCCATCATTCAGTCAGGCATCGACGTGCCGAACGCCAATACCATCATCGTGAATCGGGCCGACACGTTCGGCCTGGCCCAGCTCTATCAGCTCCGCGGACGCGTGGGCCGAGGCGGGGAGCAAGCTTATGCCTATCTGCTCATTCCCGATGAAGGCCGTCTCACCGAGGATGCCCAGAAACGACTGATGGCAATTCAGCAGTTTACGGAGCTAGGCTCCGGCTTTCGGATCGCCGCAGCGGACCTTGAAATACGCGGGGCCGGCAATCTGCTGGGCAAAGCACAGTCCGGCCATATCGCCGCCATCGGCCTGGATCTCTACCTCAGAATGGTTGAGGAAGCCGTGCAACGCCTCAAGGGTCATACGGTCGAAGAAGAACCGGATCCCACGCTGCGCGTACCGGTCTCGGCCTTCATTCCGGAAACGTATGTGGACGATCCGCACCATCGACTCTCGTGGTACAAGCGCCTGACCGCCTGCAAGCAAGTCGGTGAGCTGGCGCTCCTCCACGGAGAAATCCAGGACCGGTACGGGATCCCGCCGGAACCGGTGGAGCGGCTCCTGGAAGTGATGCAGCTGCGGGTGCTGGCCAAGCTACTCCATATAGCGGCCATCGACGTCACCCACCAGTCGGCGATCGTCACACTCGGACCCAAGGCCGCGATCCCCGAACCGGCCGTCCATGCCATGATGGATCGGCTGAAAAAGCGGCTTCGCTTCCTCTCTCCACAGGCTTTTGAGATACAGATGCCGCATGACGACTGGGGTTCGACCTTTTCCGAACTCAACACAACCTTGCAAAGCCTGGGACACTGTGATACCAACAAATCAACGACACAGCCGAAATCGAGCGCCTGAACCACGCCGCGCTCTCGTACTGACTGGAAATAGAACATCGCTCATGCGCAACTTTCGCTCTGCACTCGCCCTTGCCGCCCTGCTGTCCGCTTCCCTGTGGGTCATGCCCGGCTGCACGCCACCGCAGGAAGAGCCGGTCCTGGCGCTCGTCAACGGGCGTGCCATCACCCAATATGAGTTCGATGTCCGTTGGAACGAGCTCTCCGAGGCTACCCGGGTCAAGTATGACAAAGAAGGCGGCAAGCGACGGTTTCTTGATGAATTAATCACCCGCGAACTGCTGATGCAGGAGGCCCGTCGCCAGGGGCTGGATCAGAGCGACGCGATTCGTGATCGCGCACAACGCTACAAAGAACAGCTTGTCCTGGACGAACTCCTGAAAGATCGTCTCCGGGCAAAAGTCGAGCTCTCCCAGGCCGAGTTGGATGCCTACTACGAAAAGCACGCCCACCAGCTGCTGGCTCCGCTCAAAGTCCAAGTCTCGCAGATGTTGCTGAATAATTATCCGGCGGCCAAGGATTTGAAGAAGCAGATCGATGCCGGCGGCGATTTCGCCAAGTTCGCCCAGCGGTATTCCATCGATGATAAGACCAAATCCAAAGGCGGCGACCTCGGCCCCTATCGGAAAGGCCTCCTCAATCCCGACGTCGATGCCATCGTCCAGACCCTCAGGCACGGCGTGATCAGTGAACCCATCAAGACCGACGCGGGCTACTACCTCGTCAAGGTCAGTCCGCTGGAAAAAGAGACCATCCAGGCGGATCTCGCCACCCGGGAGCGGCTGCGTCAAGAGTTGCTGGCGGACAAACGCCGAAAACAGTTCGAAGAAGTAATTGCGGATATCCGAACCAAGGCAACGGTCCGCCTGGCGGATGCGTCACGCTACATTACCGAAGACACCGGAAAACCGTAGGGCTCACGCGTCCTTCTCCTCAAGACCCCTTCATTTCGTGTACAATCCGCTGGTCTGCCCCGCACTCACCAGGAGCATCGTGCCCGTGCATCTCAATCCGGTTTCCCGCACAATCGTCTCTGTCGCGTTCGGACTGCTGATCTCTCTGCTCTGGTTCAGACCAGCCCCTTCGGCCTTCTCTGCCACTCAGCTGGAGGATCGAATTGTGGCGGTGGTGAATACCGACCTCATCATGCAATCCGACGTCAGACACGAGCTGGCCCCCGAACAAGAACGAATTCGCCAGCAATATCGCGGCGAGGAATTGGGCCAGCGACTGAGAACAGCCGAATACATGGCGCTGACGAAAATGATCGAGCGACGACTGCAACTGCAAGAAGCCAAAGCCAAAAGCGTGGATGTCTCGGATCAGGAAGTGAAGCAAGCCATCCAGCAGATGAAGCAACAGGGCGAGAAGGTCAATGAGAAGGACCCGCTCAGCCTGAGAAACGTACGCGATCAGCTCACTCTTCTCAAAGTCGTCGACCGGGAAGTGCGGAGCGGCGTCATGGTCGGGGACGCGGAAATGAAACGGTATTACAAGGAGCACCAGACGCGCTTCGCGCTTCCGGAGGAATACACGCTGAGTCAGATCTTGATTCAGCCCCGCTCGGCCGACGGGACCGCGGAAGCGTTGGAAAAAGCCCGGATCGTGATGACGGAATTGAAGCGGGGGGAAAAGTTTGAGGATGCCGCCTTGCGCTATTCAGATGGGCCGAACGCATCGCGCGGCGGCCGGCTCGGGCTGGTCAGGCAGGGAGAACTTCTGCCCGCCATTGAGCGCGCGATCGCACCGCTGGTGCCGGGCGGGATCTCCGAGATCGTCGAAACCTCCGAGGGCTATCATATCGTCCGCGTCGATGAGCGGACGCCGAAACAGTTTCGTCCATTTGATGAAGTAAAATTCGAAATCCAGTCGCTGGTGTTTCAGCAAAAGAGCGAAGACGTTTTTCAATCCTGGCTGGTCGACTTGAAGAACAAGGCCTACATCGAAATTAAGTTTTGACGAGATCCCGTAAGACCCCCCAGAGATGATCCCGCCCCTCCCCGGTGACCACTGAATAGGGAATGAGCTGCTGTCCTTCCGGTAATCCGAGATCGCGGTGGGTTTGACGAAGTGTTCGTACCCGTTCACTCGGCTTGAGCTTGTCGACCTTGGTCGCCACAATGACCGGGTCACGTCCGATTGATTGCAACCAGGCCACCGTCTGGCGATCCTGTTCCGTGACGACCCGGCATTCCACTAACAAGACAACCGTGATTAATGAGGGCTGCTCTGCCACATAGGATTCAATCAGAGGCCCCCATTCCGCGCGAATGGACTTCGAGACCTTCGCAAATCCATAGCCCGGAAGATCCACCAGATAAAACTTCGCCAACCCCGGATCTGAGGTGGCAATCTGAAAGAGGTTCACCGCCCTCGTCTTCCCGGGCGTTCGACTGACTTTGGCAAGCCCTCTCCTGTTGAGCAGTGAATTAATCAGCGAGGACTTCCCGACATTCGATCGTCCCGCGACGGCAATCTCCAGCAACTCCCCCTGAGGAAATTGTTCTGCCGACGCGCAACTTTTGATAAACTCAGATGAAAGAATTTTCATAGTGATGACGCACCCCGTGACTCAACCAACGTTAACCTCTACACAGTAGCAGAATGACGGGCGAGTAACACCCCCTTCTTATGCCCAAAGCCAAGAAACAACAGACCGTCGCCCGGGTACTGCTCTGGACGGCCTTGCTCCTCGGCATTCCACTGGGCCTGCTCGCCTTGACCTGGCTGCTGACCTTGCCGGATGTGGCGCTCCTCGCCAAGACCAATCCGGGCCCGACCGCGTTGATGGAACATCGACAGACTCTTGCACACAATCAACGATACCCGGCCCCGCGGCAGTGGACCTGGGTTCCCCTCTCCCGCATGTCCCGCCATCTGCAACATGCGGCCATCGCGGCGGAAGATGCGTCTTTCTTTATTCACGAAGGATTTGACTGGGAAGGGATCAAGGATGCCGCAATCCACAACCTCGAAGCCGGAGAACTGAAACGGGGCGGCAGTACGATCACGCAGCAACTGGCGAAGAATCTGTATCTGTCGACCGAGCGCTCACTCATACGGAAGGCCCGCGAGGCCCTGATCACCAGGTCACTGGAACACCGCCTGACCAAGGAGCGGATTCTCGAACTGTATCTCAATGTCGCAGAATGGGGAAACGGCGTGTACGGCGCTGAAGCGGCTGCGCGCCACCACTTCGGGAAATCAGCTCATGATCTCACCGCAGAAGAAGCGGCCTGGCTGGCGGCCATCCTGCCTTCTCCGCGCCGTTACGACCCACTCCGAAAGACGGCGTTCCTTAGCAAGCGCCATCAACGAATCCTGAAAAGCATGAACAGAATTCCCACCGCTTCCCCGGCGCACTGACGCGAGGCTGAGACGGGTCCGGTGAAGATCTTCTTTACTCGGAATCGCCGACGGCGGTGACATCTCGCTCACCGAAAATCGCCGACTCATGGGTGTAGTGTTTGAATTCGAGCAAATTCCGCGAGGGGTCTTCAAGAAAGAAGGTGCGATGCTCGATGCGCGTGCCGGGAAATCGCACGCGCGGCTGTTGATAGAACGACAGGCCATGCTGTCGAGCTCGTTCGGCCACTGCCTCCCAGTCTGATTGTTCGAGGAAGACCAGTCCAAAATGGCGCGGATAGATCCCTCGCTGCACCGGAGCCTCCTCCGGCTCACGATGCCCGATCAGCTGGTTCCCGGCCAACCCCAACGTGACGGCGTTCGCCGATTCGCGCCCGAGCGTGCAGCCCAGCCCTTCGACATAGAACTGTTTGGTGGCGACCAGATCGTGAACGGGAAATGCAAGGTGAAAGAGGCTGCGGCTCATCGGAAACAATCCCTTACCGTGGGCTGCCCCTTCCCATCCCACCAGCCGGCAGCCATGCGCGGAGTGACATGGGTGATGGCGAATCGCCCGTTCGGAGCCAGGACGAGAGAGCCGGCGGCGCCATTGATCCGTCGAACCAGTTTCTGCAAGACATAAGTCGCCGCGAAAACCGGACGCTCGCCCTGCTCCAGGCGACCACAGATTTCTTTTGCCACCGCGATTCGGATAATACCCTCACCCAACCCGGTCATGGATACGGCGCCGCTCTCGTTATCGGCATAGACTCCGCAGCCGATGATTGGCGTGTCGCCGACACGCCCCGGCAACATGAGGTCGATCCCGCCGGTGGATGCGCCGGCCGCGACCGTCCCGGCTTGATCGAGCGCCACCGCACCGACGGTTTCTTTCCCGGCTCGCTTCCGCAACGTCGGCCCGCTCGACATCATCGCCCGATACAGTGCTAAAGTTTTCAGGGACCAGGCCTTCGTCATCGTCGCTTTGCGTAAGGCATGACCTGAAGGCCGAATCGGCTGTCGCTCCAACTTGCAATGCCGGGCAAAGGCCGATGCAGGCTTCCCGACGAGTAAGACGTGCGTCGTCTGCTCCATCACCAATCGCGCCGCTGAAATGGGATGAACAATCCCTTCAATCGATGCAACCGCCCCGGCCTGTAGTTCATGCCCTTCCATGATCGATGCATCCATCCGACGCACCCCATCGAGCTGCACATGCGCGCCGCGTCCCGCATTGAACAGCCCGCTCTGCTCCAGGAGGCCAATGACCTGTTCCACCACCGTAAGCGCCGGCGCGCCGCGATCGAGAAGATGGTAGCCGATTTCCAATGCCGCCGTGAGACAGCCGGCCTGAGCTGACGTCATACGACGAAGACCGGCGCCGCCATGGACGAGGAGAACGGGACGGGACGGTTTCAATTGAGCAACAGGCCCTTCACGCGCTGGTAGGCGGGATCGCTCATGCGCTCGAGATCGGACCGGACAAATCCCAGCCCGGTGACGCAGAGCTCAAAATTATCGGAGAGCTTTCGGAACAAGGGAGGGTCGATCTCGGCCCCGTGATCGCCGAATTCGGCTACGATGCCGTACGAACGCTTGCCGGTTTTCATATAATCCACGAGAAAATCCTTGTGATAGATCAACCCGGCCGTTTTCAGCCGCCGCAAATATTCCGGAAACAGTCCGGCCATAAACAAGGTGAAGTCCCCGATATGTCGATGCACCTCCCGCTCGCGGTCGAATGATTGGGCATCCAGCATCACCTCAGACTCAAATAACAGATCGACAACCGTGTCAACCGGCTGATCCTGGCTGGTGCGAATTTTATACAGATTATCAGTGTGCGTGAAATCGACGAGGAGATTGGACACGTAACCGGCCACGTTGATGTCGGGCCATCCAAGGCGTTCGGTGAAGCTCCGCTCGGTCAGTGCTCCGAAGAGCTGTCGGAGAGGATGTTGTGGAGGAACCGCCGTCCCCATCTCCACCTCATTGAGCAATCTAAAGACGCATAAATTCAGTATAGCAGAGTTGTCGTTGCCTGGATCGCTTTCTGTCTGTTCTATCGGTTTCGCCGTACCAGACTTGAGTGTCCGTCATCAAGAAGGTTTGTCGCAGCTATCCAACACGAAAGTCACCGGCCCGTCATTCACCAAGGCCACCTGCATGTGCGCGGCGAACACCCCGGTTTCGACCGGAGTACCCGCCGCCCGCAGATCGGCGGCCACCTGCTCATACAGGCGCTTCGCAACGTCCGGAGGCGCCGCACCGTCAAAGCTGGGACGGCGGCCGTTGACGGTGCTTCCCAGCAATGTAAATTGCGAGACAAGGAGCACGGCGCCTCCGACATCCACCAGCGACCGGTTCATTTTACCCTGCTCATCGGAGAAAATCCGAAACGTACGGAGCTTCTCAACGAGATAGCGGCAATCCGCTTTCTCATCGCCTTTGGCCACACCCACTAACACCAACAATCCCGTTCCGATCTGTCCGACCACCGTCCCGTCCACCTCAACTGACGCACTGGTGACCCGCTGCACAATCGCCTTCATCGATCAGGTCCGCCCGCGTTGCAGTTGAGCCAGCGTTCCTTCAAGGGTCAGGAGCTTGCGCTTGGTCGGCAGTCCGCCGGAGAACCCGCCCAGCGACGCGTCGTGGGCCACAATGCGATGACACGGAACGATAATAGGCAAGGGGTTGGCTCCCACCGCGTTGCCGACTGCGCGGGCATACTGCCGGCCCCCGACGCGCAACGCGACCCATTGATAGGACCGGAGCTTGCCGTAGGGGACCCGCAAGAGTGCCCGCCACACCTGTCGTTGAAATGTGGTACCCCGTGAGAGGTCCAATGGCACATCAAAGGTCCGCCGTTTGCCTGCGATGTAGTCAAGCAACTGCGCCTGCGCCATATCCAGCTGTGGAGACGGTTCCATGACAAGAACATCGGGAGCCTGCTCGCGGAGAACGGCGATCGCCCGCTGCTTCGATGTCTGCGGCAACGCGATGCCGTCGATCCCTTTGCCGGTTTCAGTAATCCCCATCCAACCCCAGCGTGATTTGAACAAGGTCGTTCGTCGCATGCGCATCCTCACTGGCCGGTCACTCGACCGAGTTTTCTTCGGACCATTCCCCACACCACATCCAATTCGTCGGACTTCAACAGGATATGAACCCCCAAATAGCCTCCCACGCTGCACCCGATCGCAACGGTCAGTAACACCGACTTTTCAATCCAGTCACCGGGATGGGTCCAGAGCGAGGCGCTCGCGGCCCAGAAACATGCCACGATCAACGGAAGACAGGCCAGCACAACTCTGAGAGACGATCGTCCCACTGATCCCCACTCCACGCCGCCCAGCCGGCGATTCAAGACGATGATCAAAATACCCCCGTTGATCATGGCCGCGAGTGCCGTCGCCAGAGCCAAGCCTGCCGCGCCCAGCATCGGCATCAGCGCCAGCGAGAGCAGGATGTTCGCCGCCACGGCGACCGCTGCAGAAATCGCGGGAAGCTTCGTATCCTGCATGGAGTAGAATGCCGCCACAATGATTCGCACCCCGCCGAACGCCCAAAGGCCGACGGCATAACACAATACTGCCAGCGCCGTCTCCGCCGTATCATGGGCCGTGAATGTCCCATGCTCGAAAAACAATTGCACGATCGGGGTGCGTAAAAGGATCAAGCCGGCCATCGCCGGTAGGATAATGAAGAGAATCATCCGTAACCCGAATCCGAACGTCGTCCGTAATTCGTCCATCGCACCCCGCGCCGCCTGGGCGGAGAGAGTCGGAAGAATCGCCGTCGCCAGGGCCACGCTAAAGATGCCGAGTGGGAACTGGATCAACCTCATCCCATAAAACAGATAGGTGGGTCCCCCCACAAAGAACGAGGCGAGAATCGTGCTCACGGTCAGATTGATTTGCGTCACCGACAAACCCAGGAGCGAGGGAATCATCAGGCGACCGATCCGCCTGACACCGGGATGTCCCGGTTCGAAACGCCAGCCGAACAGAAAACCCCGGCGAGCTAATCCCGGTAGTTGCATCGCGAACTGCGCCGCGCCGCCCGCGACCACGCCGATGGCCACGCCGATAATCGGCTCCGGCAGCTGCGGCGACAGAAAGAGCGCGCATCCGATCATGAACACATTCAGAAACAGCGGCGAGAACGCGGGAGCCGCGAAAGCCCGCAGCGAATTCAGGATCCCCATGGCCAGCGCAGCGAGACTGATAAACAGCAGATAGGGAAACATCACGCGTGAGAGGACGACGGCCAAGGTGAGTTTGGCCGGATCGTTATGAAACCCCGGCGCGAGATACCAGACGATGACGGGGGTTACTGCAATGCCGATGAGCACAGTCCCCGTCACGATCGTCAGGAGCGTCGTGAAGACGGCACTGGCCAATTCCCATGCCTCACGCTTGGTCTTCTGTTGGTGATACTCGGTGAAGACGGGAATGAACGCCGCCGACATGGAGCCTTCGGCAAACAGCTCGCGCAACAGACTGGGAACCCGGAACGCGACATAAAAGGCATCGGCTGCCGCAGTCGCGCCGAAAAGGCGGGCCATGACCATGTCCCGGATAAATCCGAGAATCCGGCTGGCGAAGGTGCCGATGCCGATGATACCGGCGGCTTTCACCACCGAGCGTTGATCGCTTGAGGCTGATTGTGCGGAAGTCGCGGGTGTGCTCGATTCGGACATGGATGCGGATTCTAGCCGAACAATGGCAAGGCGTCTATCAAGGGAACAATTACTGTTCTTCGATAACTTGATCGGGCAATTCGTTGGGGTTATCGCCAGGGCCTGCTGGGCAGGCATCTGCCAGCACCGCTCCGCAAGCCGCAATGGCATGTGAGAGGCCCTCGGCAATATCGCCGCCTCGCAGGCGCTCAATCGCCGCTTGCACCACCTGCTTCCATCGGTCTGCCGACACCAGCCCCGCTAATGAACGATCCGGTAAGACGTAGATCTGCCTCTCTAACATCGACAGCAGGATCAGCACACCCGTACGCTCCCGCGTCTGTGAGATCGCATGTTGAGCAAAGGCCCGTTCGGCTCGTAACGCGACCTTGTGCCGCATGCGAGTGGGCGAGGTGAGCAGGCGAAGGACCGGCGGTAACATTCCGATCCAGCTCCCCCCCACATAGGCGAGCGTGACGGCAAGAACCAGCCACCCAGCATTTGAGGCATGCCATCCCCAGGAAAGCCAGGAAGCCTCGATGGTCAGTAACACGGTCAATGTCGTGAGCGCGGTGATCAGCCCCGCCCAATGTTGGGCATCGCGATAAAGGCCGGATCGCGCGACGATCATCGGCACAATTTCAGCTCTGGTCTGCTGCTCGGCTGCATGAACCGCCTGCCGGACTCGTTCTCGATCTCCTTCGGACAATGCCGCCTCTTTACCAGTCGCCACTCGCGCCTCCTCCTCCAAAGTCTCCGCCCCCGCCGCTGAATCCCCCGCCACCATCACCCCCGAACGAGCCGCCACCCCAGCCCCCGCCTCGACTGCTGTACGATGTCCAGTCATCAAATCCATGGCCCCGGCGGCCCGACATTGCGCTTCCTAACACCAGCACAAGCAGCAAGGTGACCAGGCCCGTGACGATGGCCGGGATCAGCCAGGGGGACAACCACAATGAGAGACCAGTACCAGCTAGGGCGCCGACCACGCGATTCACATTCGACAAAGCCAGACCGAAGACAACTCCGACGATCAGGGCCATGAGAATCTGGCCAACTTCACCGCCGCTGACAGGAACCGGCGGCCTCTCCGGCGCCTGATAGGTGCCTTCGATGGTCTTCAGAATCGCGGCGACCCCGGCGACAATCCCGCCCGGCAGATCCCCGGCACGAAAACGTGGGACGATCTCGTTGCGAATGATCTGCGCCGACTTGGCGTCAGTCAAGGTCCCCTCAAGTCCATAGCCCACTTCGATCCGGACTTTGCGCTCCTTCAACGCCACCAGCAGCAACGCCCCGTTGTCCGTCCCCTTCTGACCGAGTTTCCACATCGTGGCGATTCGGTGAGCAAAGGGCTCGAGCGGTTCGCCTTCGAGCGACGGCAGCGTAAGCACGACGACTTGATTGCCGCTGCTCGTCTCGTGTGCCTGGAGATCAGCCGTCAGCCGATCTACATCACTTGCCGATAAGATATGCGCCAGGTCCATCACGCGCCCGATCAGCGGCGGCACTTCAATCGACCAGGCCAGCCCGGGGCTCAAGAGCATCGCAAGAAAGACAAAGAGCCGCGCCGGCTTGCGCCAGACACGGCTCATGTTGATGAGATTCATCGCTTTGATCGGGTTCAGTTAAACTTCACCTCTGGCGGCTTTGCCACAGCCTTTTCGTCCGCCACAGTGAAATTCGGCTTCTCTTCCATGTGGAGAAGGAACTTCGCCGTTAAGTTAGTCGGGAAAAAGCGGACCATTTTGTTGTACTCCGCCACCCGATCGATATAACGCTTGCGTGCGACGGTAATGCGGTTCTCCGTCCCCTCCAACTGACTCTGCAAATCCCGGAAACTTTGATCGGCTTTCAAGTTCGGATAGTTCTCAGCGATTGCAATGAGCCGTCCCAACGCTGTGGTGAGTCCCGCCTGAGCCTTCTGGAACTGTTCGAATGCGGCCGGATCCTTCAAGGTCTCAGGCGTGACCTGGATGCCGGTTGCTTGGGCCCGCGCCTTCACGACCCCTTCGAGCGTCTCTTTTTCATGCTCGGCATAGCCCTTCACCGTCGCGACCAAGTTGGGAATCAGATCGGCCCGGCGTTGATACTGATTGATGACCTCGCTCCAGGCTGCTTTCGTATCTTCGTCCGACCCTTGGAGATCGTTATAGCCGCAGCCGGCCGTCAATCCTGCGAACACAATCACGAGGCCGACGGCCAGATTCATCACAGACGCACGTCTCATACGCTCCTCCTTTTCCCGGCTCAGTCCGGACTGTAGTCCAGTCTGGCGATCATGCTACCATGGCAATAGTCATTAAGATATGTGAGTCAAGAGGTTTCGATGTCGCTGGAGTCGTCGTCACATCTACCGGGCGGGTTTCAAGTGCGGCACCGCTCGCTGGGCATCTATCAAGGCAGTGCGATCGAGTTGGCGTTCTGGCACCCCTCCTCAGGAATGCCAGAATACGGCCTGTGCCGGTTTTCTACGGAAACGAAGGCCCAGGCTCTTGTCGATTTTCTCTGCTCGCCGATGTGCGGGGAACCAATGGATCGAGGTGACCTGGCCGTCGAACCCTACGATCTCACCGAACACAACCGGTTGGTCGACGAACACCCGCTCCCCTCAGCCTGGGAAACGCCGATGTAGAGCAGGCACTCCCTGTCTCACGCTTCGGTTGGATAATGGTGTGCTGGAGAGATTCGTTAGCGAGCGACCGAAGATGCCACCGCTTTGGACAAAACCGTCGAGGTCGCCCCGGCGTTGGATTGAATGAATGCGAGCAGCAGTTTGTTGTCTTGCGCCTTCCGCAGAAATTTGAAGGCAATGCCGCGGGAACTGATCGATCGGACCATCGCCGCTACTTCGATCGGAGATTCCTGATCCGAGATCGCAATTTCGAGATAGAAGATATCATCGACGTGAACCTGGGCGTCGCTCTTGATGATACAGCCGCCCATCGACAGGTCCATCACAATCCCTTCGCCCCGAACCTTGCCCCCTGAAAAAGAGAGAAACAGCCGTACCGGAATCCGGAGATGCTCACGGCGATCGATGGCATGCTTTGGCTCCACAAGCCCGATCCGGCACGCTAGGAACCGATAGCTGCATTCCTGGCAGTGAAAAGGCGAAATCCAAATCCATGACGCGACATGTTCCCGCGGCGACTGTGGGCGTAACCGCAAGACCGTATCCTTCTGGCATTGTGGACAAGTGAGTTGGCGAGCCATCGTAAACGATCCCTTCCCCACAGTGCGAGGCCATATGAGCGAGGACAACGCGTGCGCGTCTTACTGCATTCGCCTCATCACATCTGCCCCGAAGGCCTCCGTCAACAGACACAGGCTCTCGCAACTCACTATAAATGTGTTTGGTCGTCAGTCAAGCTGAATGCCAAGTTCCACAGCCGGGTCATACTCTGACCTCCGCCCCTCTGTATCGCGTTCGGTATCCTCCCTCGTCCTCCCTTTGGTGAGAGAGATCAACAATCGTAAATACTCTTGGACGATTTCATACCCCATGCAAATATTGTAGACGTGCTAAGGAGGGTTTGTGTACCGTCGCGATATTTCATCCACATTGCGGATCCTGGCTGTGCTGTTAGGAGCGTTTGTCTTCTACCACATCTGGACACAGCCCCCGACGACACCGGTGCCCGTCCCCGCATCGTTGCCCGCGACGAATATCGATGCCACGCCCAATTTCCCTCCGGCGCTGGTTGAGCCGGCTCCGCCGCAAGACATCCCTCGGACCCGGCTCATCGAATTTGGCGAGGCTCCAAGTGCCGCCCACCAACAGATTCGTGATGACCTTGATCGGGGCGAGTACAAGCTGGGAGAGTCGGCCTTGCGCACACTGAGCGAAAAGCCGCATGCACCAGCACGGGACAAAGCCTATGTGGCGGCCTTGTGGAACAATCTTGGCGTGCAACAGGAAAAACTCGGCGGGATCGTGGTCTCAGTCAAAGCCTTTAAACAAGCGGTGGCACTGGCACCGCGCAATCCAACCGCCCTCTTGAATCTCACGCAGGCCTATTGGGGACTCCGACATCCATCCCTCACGCTCCAATTCCTTGAAGGGGTCACGCAGATCGTACCGGATGACCCGTTCCCTCATCTCGCGCTGGCCGAACTGCTGATAGACAAGGGACGTCACCTGGATGCCGTTCCGCATCTGAAGCGGGCAAGAGCACGAATTCACCGTGATTCCAATCTCACAGCGCTTCTCGAGAAGTTGGAAGGCAAAACTGCGAAGGCTGCTCTCAGAGCGCAACAGGCGAAGACTCTTGTTCCAACAACGAAACCGGCCAAACAATCTCCGGTGCAAAAACTCCTTCCGCCTCAGGCGGAATCCCCTACGCCATCTTCCATGGAACACGAAGGACCTGCCCCCGTTGCGGAACAGTTGCCTCCTGCCGATCCTGCGAGTGACGCGTCCCTACCGGTTCCCGCTCCGGCTGAGACCGCACCCTGACCGTGTCACCCTGCTAACATTCCAAACAGACCGCTTCACGCATAGCGGTTTGGTTGGGTGATATCGGTCTCCTAGACCTGTGGACGCCAGACTGCCTGCCCGGCGAGATGTCCCGTGACCCAAGCCCATTGAAAGTTGAAGCCGCCGATACGGCCATCGCAATCGAGGATTTCTCCAGCCAGATAGAGACCCGGCACCAGCTTCGATTCCATCGTGCGAAAATTCACTTCTTCCAAAGGCACCCCGCCGGCCGTCACCTCTGCATAGTTCCACCCCCGATCCTGTACGATGGGAAACAGGAACTTCGTCAGTAGAGACAGAAGCTGGTCCCGATCCTTTTTCGGCAGTTGCGCAATGGCGGTCTGGCTATCGCAACCGGCATGCTGAATAAGAGATTCGGTGAATCGCTGAGGTAGCCGCTGGGCAAGTGTCTTTCCGAGTGAGCGACGGGGATGCTCTCTCGTCTGATCCATAAACCACCGCCGTACCTGCTCCTGATTCTGCCCAGGCAAAAAGTTGCCATAGACCTCGGCCGGCTCTCCCTGCTCCTGCGCCAAACACCAAAACCGACTGGCATCCATCACGACCGGCCCGCTGATCCCGAAATGCGTCCAGAGCAAGCTGCCCGTCCGCGCATCGAGCGTTTTACCCTTCGCAACCGTGGTGAGTTCGACCTCCTGCGAGAGACCCGAGAGATTCTTGTGAAACATGCGGTCATCCAGCACGAGTGGCGCAAGCGCTGGGACCGTCGGTGTGACGTGGTGTCCCAGCCGCCGGGCCAATTCATAGCCAAACCCGTCGCTCCCTGACTTGGGAATCGATCGGCCTCCAGTGGCCAAAATCACCCGACTCGCCCTCAGAACTCCATGACTATGGTGGACAACAAATCCCGCCGACGAATCAGAAATGCGGGCGATCTTGGTCACTCGATGGTCTGGAAGAATGGCCACGCCTAGTTCGCGACAACGCTCAACGAGCGCGTTCAGTACGGTTCGTGACCTATCAGTGACGGGAAACAACTTTCCGGTCTCTTCTCGCTTGAGTTCAACACCCATCGAGGCAAACCACGTGATCGTAGAGTCAACAGTAAACGCTGCCAGCACATTCTTGATCATGCGGCGATTGCCGAAGAAGTCGGTCGGTGCCACTACTTCATGCGTGACGTTGCAGCGGCCCCCGCCGGACACAAGAATTTTTGCTCCGATGGTCTTGGCCCCATCAAGGAGGACGATCGATTGTGAGCCGGATGGTCCGACCGCTTCTCCGGAAAAGATTGCGGCGGCGAGACCGGCTGCGCCGGCGCCGACGATGGCAATATCGGCCCTGGCCATTGGATTAATTTCTGGACTGGACATGGAAATATTGTAGACCGGTTAGTACCGATGGATTTCAAAGGGGAATCGTCACGCGTGGCAACTCTAACAGGATTGACGACACCGGTCGAGCGACCGGGAGGAGACCCTGTCGGGTACGCGCACCGGGCTGCCGCCAATAAATCCGCAACCCGGAGTGCTAAGGACCCGGGACCTATTCTGAACGCTCTGTACTCGCAACCAGCTGCTCTATCCGCTCTTTGAGAAAGTAGAATGCACGGTCGAACGCGGCTTGCGTGTCTGCTTCGTTCCCCAGCACCTTTGCAGGATCGGGCGTGCCCCAATGAAGTTTGGTCGGCTTGCCGGGGAAAATGGGACAGGCCTCACCGGCCGCCTGATCACAGACCGTAATGACAAGATCAAGGGGTTGGGCGGCAAACTCGTTCCAGGACTTACTGTCAAAGATTAGACATCTTTAACTACCTGTTAACGCGGGATTAATCTGAGGGTGTTAAGTTTCCTCCCGAACGTTGATTAAACACTCGCCCTCGGAGTTATCAAGAGTAAGAGGAGGACACATTGATGAATTGTCAAAAGTGCAAAGGATTGATGATCGAAGAACAGCGACCTGAGCTTGCACCCGAATCCGTTGTCCATCGGTGCATCAATTGTGGTTTGGTCTTGGATCCGTTGATACAACGAAATCGGCTCAGCAGCCGACCAAGAAAAGACTCGTTGATGCAGGCTGCTTGAGGCGAGAGCTGTTGATCTGCTCCCATCTGGCGGTAGGGAGGACTTGCCCTGCTACCGGATCGGGCGGGTGTGGACGTCGCGCATGTGGTTAGACCGAAAACTCTGCCCAGAGAAACGTATGATCTGATGGGTCTTTCGCTCGCCGCGGCTCGACGTCCACGTCAACCCTCTTACATTTCTCCGCCAACGATGCCGTTGCCAGAATATGATCGATGCGCCAGCCTTTATTCGCCTCTAACGAACTCGGCGCCCGGTAATCCCAAAACGTATATTGCTGCCGATCCGGATAGAGCTTCACAAACACGTCCTGAAATCCCCACGCCAGTGTTCTCTCGTAGGCCTTCCGCGCATCCTCGTGATAACAGACATGCTTGAGGTGCTTCTCCGGACTGTGCACGTCCATGGGGCGTGGCGCCACGTTCATGTCGCCGCACCAGATGGCCGGCTTGCCGGGAGAGAGATGTTTCTCGAAATACTTTCTCAACCGTTCATACCACCCCAGCTTGTATTGATACTTGGGTGAATCGATTTCAAAGCCCTGCGGCACATAGGTGTTGACGATAGGAATCCCGTCGATGACGACTCTGAGCAGCCGGGCATCTTCCGATTCACCGCCATCGTCGAATCCGTGGAATACCGCTTCCGGCTGTTTCCGGCTCAAGATGGCCACACCGTTATAGGATTTCATTCCGCGAAACGTGATGTGATAACCAGAGGAGGCCAGAGCCAACAGCGGAAACTCGCTGTCTTGCACTTTGGTTTCTTGTAAACACAACACGTCGGGCTTCTGCTGTGCAAGCCAATCCAGCACGATCGGCAGCCGTTTGCGAAGCGAGTTCACGTTGAATGTTGCGATTTTCATAGTATGGATCGATTGACCGGCGGGGATGCTAGCAGAAGCAGGGGGGCTGGAACAAGCGGGCCCATCTTCCAAGTCACAGGACGCGGGCGTTCATCATCCGAGGAGTCAATGAATGATTTGGAAGGAGCTCGAACTAAGACGGCCCCTGGCAGTTGCCAGGGGCCGTCGTGGCCAGGAAGCTTTCAGCGAGGGCTATTTACCCGCACCGACGGCGTCCTTCATCTCCTGCCCGGCGGATTTGGCATCGCTACCCACTTGCTGTCCGGCAGCTTTCATATCCTGCGCTTGGGCTTTCACCGCATCGCCTTGACCTTTTACTTCTTCGTGCTTCGCCTTCATCTTATCTTTCATGGCTGCTCGCTTGGCCTTGGCCTCTTCACGATGCGCCTTCATCTTGCTCTTCATGTCGTCTTTTTTGGCCTTCATGTCAGCCTTCATCTGATCCTTCTCGGCCTTCATTTTTTCAGGAGCCGCCTTCATATCGGCTTTCACCTGGTCTTTCATCGCCCCCAGCTCATTCTTCATCGCATCGTCGGCGAGGGCCAACGAACCGGCACCGATCAAATACACTGCCGCAATTGCAGCCAATACTATGTTTCGCATCACATTCCTCCTACACGTTCAAATAAGTGAATAAAAGGGAAGTTACCTAGGCGAGGCTCTTCACATCCTGCCCTGGAATGAAATGGGTGTCAAACGCAGATATCATGAAGCGAACACGCCTAGTCGATCGCCCGCACGACGCCCTGTGTGCACGATGGCCGGTTCAGGATATTGGAGGGCACTGACCGAGCAGAAATAAATGAACGGCGAAAGCTGGCTGCAGATCATAGCCCCGAAGACCTTCCCGAAGTAATCCGCAGACCGGTGCTGACTCGGAAGGGCCTCGCGAGGCTCCATCGCCGGGGCCCTTCCATTATTCAGATATTTCAGACTACGCCTGATTCATTTCGACTAGATATCGGCGAAGAATGGCTTGTTCCACTCGCGAGCGACCTCGATCGGGTGCCGGGAATCGAAGCACCAACTGAATCTTCCCCGGCTCGGGAAGCTGAATGGTGATACGGGGTTCCGGCGAAGGAGCTTCCAAGAGATTGGTCTGCTCCAGCAGTTTCATCTGGCGCGCAGCTTCTTCCATAAACGGGCCGCACTCGGCCTTCGCGGCAGCCAGCAACGCCTGCTCAGCTCGCTGCCATTCTCCCTCCGACCTCAAGGGCACAACGAGTGTGTAGAGGCCATATTCCTGTCCCGGGTTTTCTTTGACGAGCCCATTTGTAAACAGAAGACTATTCGGAAACACGGTCACTCGTCCGGTATACAAGTGCGAAGATTGGCCGGGGCCGATCTCCAACAATTTTGTGGCAAACATATCGTGATCCAGCACGACTCCTCGGTGTCCGGCAATCTGAATACGGTCACCAACGCCGTACACCTTGCCACCCATGCGTAATGCCGCTCCGCTCAAGCAGAGAATCAACTCCTTCGTCGCCAAGACCAACGCAGCCGCCAACGCCACAATAGAGACGGCGAAGGCTTCAAGTTCATGCGCCCAGATGACGATAAAACCGATCAGGATGACAAAAACCATCGAGTTTCTGGTCGTCACGACCCAGCGACGCTTGTCCTCCATCGACAAGGCATGGTTGCGCGAGATCCCCCGCACGACCAGCGTCCGGATCAGAATGACCGACACCAGCAGAATCAATGACTTGAGCCCATCCAAGAAGACGGAACTATCAACCGTCATCCAGCCAAACTGCATACCAGTCATCCTCAGTCTCTTCTTCTGTACCGGTTAAGATTCATCGCCATTCATCCGATACAACTTGTGGGATTTTTGGGAAGGAGTTCCATGTCATCGTCACCCACAACGTCGGAGTCGGCCCTTGCCGAATCCCTTCGTCCCCGTCTGCACAGTACGTTGCAGCCACTGCTCAATCAGGCTAGCCCTTGCTTACCAGCCCTGGAGAAAACCTGCCAGAAAATTCTCAGTCTGACCGGAGGACTCACCGGAGCCGATCGCCTCGCTCAGATTATCAGTCGTGATCCGGCCCTGTCCTGCCGGGTCCTGCAGATTTCGAATAGCATTGCCTACAGCCCGCAACAAGTCATCACGTCGATTCCCCACGCCGTCAGTTGGCTCGGGCTGGATACGGTCCGCTCTATTGTCACCGCCTCCCAGCTTGTCGAACAACTCAGTCAGTGGCCGAATCAGCAGCAAATCGTCAGCGGAGTCATCGCGCGGGCCCTCGTCGCCGCTGTGCATGCCAATGAACTGGGCATGGCACTCGAGTATCCATCGTTGAGCCAGCTCTTTAGCGCCACCTTGCTCTATTCAATCGGGGACCTCGCCATCGCCAGTCAAGCCCAGGATCTCTACGTCTCGTACCGCAGAATCCCTCTGACAGCCAAGACACCTGCGGCACGTATCATCGAAGAAACACAACTCTATGGAGTCCCACGCCTACGGATTGCGCAAGCTCTCGGGCAGATGTGGGCGCTGCCGCCTTTTGTCGTGGAGCTGTTTTCAATCGAAGGGCATCAGAGCCAGGAGCGGTGGGGCTCCGGTCAGGAGATGTTTAAGGGGCTCGTCATCGGCTGCTCTTCATTGGTCGACGCCATGACCGGCCCGCCCTCCCCGGCCACAATGGAGGCCGCCAAGCGGGGGCTCCTTACAGGAAGCGGCCTGCCGTCACACCTGTTCGGCGAAACCCTTGCGCGCGCACTGGATCGGGGTAAGCAATTGGTCCATTCAGCAGGCCTCTCGTTCGATCTCTGGGGAGATCCCGTCGGACATGAAACCGGCTGTCGGATTCCCGTGCCGCCTCCGGCGGAAGTTCCCACCGTCACGGCGACGCCACAGAAGCGAGGGCCGAGTGCGATTGAGACGAATCCCCTTGAGACGCTGCAAATCCTGCAAACTGCCTTGCGCGAAGCGAAAGATATCAACACGCTCCTGAGCACGCTCGTGCATGCCCTGCACCGGGACGGCGGCTTTGCCCGGGTCGCCCTGGCCTTGCTGAACCCGAACAATACCGATCATTTGGTGGGGCGCCTGTTACTCGGAGTGGAGGAGCCGGCTCCATATATTGAAAGCTTGTCCGGCTCGCTGACCAAAGAGCATCCGCACTTCTTGCAACTCATGAAACGGTCCGATGCTGTCTGGATCGAAGATTTCACCGTCCCTCTAGGTGACCCCATCAATCCAAAATTTCTCCGAACGTGGAACACCGGATCGGCCATTATCGCACCCCTCCGCGTTGGAACGCGGCCTATTGGCATGTTGTATTGCGACAACGGCCCACTCCCCCGACAAGTGCAGCAAAAGGATTACCACGCCTTCCAGCTATTTTTCGGCCAGACGACACTGAGTATCAATCGATTGGCGGGAGTACTCTAGACCGTGGCGTGAACCCGAACAGTTATTGCGCCATCAGCGTTTCGCGGGTCCCTGGCACACACTCTTCACGCTTCCAGGACTTCAAGACTTTCTGCTCGTTGAACGTCAGCGTATACCGAAAACAATACAGCGTCGGTTTCGGCCCCTCTCCCGGTTTTCCCAAGAGCGCGCCGACCGATTCACCCGCGCCGCTGAGCCCAGGAGAGGCCATGGACTCCAGCTCTTTGTCTCCCATTGAGACCCGGTACGTCCAGACACTGTCTCCTCCCAACGCCGGCGTCTTGGCTGTATGCGGGGTGCCCAACTTCTCGCGCACATCGTCCTGGGTCAGTCGATCCACGCCCTTCTTGAAGTAGGTGTCACGCCAGGGGCCTCCGCAGGCCGTACACATGAGAGCCAGAGCCACGACAAGCCCCCAGGTAGTGGTGCGAAAAGCTGACCGGTAACGAATCATGATTGGGAATTCAGTTGTTGCATGCGTTTGATCGAGCAATAGAGGGCATAACCCTGCGCCAGCATGCCGGTGGTCAGGAGGCCCAACGCCGTGTGCAGCCAATGGGAAGCGGGATCGTCGAGCCCATCCATCCCAAACACAAATCCGAGGGCAATGGCCACGATACCGACCGCTCGTGCGATCATGCCCTGCATCCGCCAATTGATCTCCGTCTTGTGTGCCGGCTCGATCATGGGTATACGCTACACTGGAGGGGAAGAGGACTTCAACTCCGCCGTTGTTTGATCGCCGACAACCGTTCCTCCAGCGGCGCCGCGTCGGCCTCGCGATGCAATTTCTGCAATACGCTGACGAGCTCGCCCAGACTCTTCTCCACATCCCGATGCGTCTCTCCAAGCGCCTTCTCCCGAATGGCCAACGCGCGCCGATAGAGCGGCTCCGCCTTCTCCAGAACCCCTTGCGACACATAGACCAACCCCAGGTTGTGCAAGGTGAGGGCGACATCGGGATGGTCCGGACCATGGAGACGCTCTTTAATCGCAAGCGCCCGCATGAGTAATGGTTCCGCCTCCGTATATTGCCCATGCATCCGATGCAGGACGCCAAGGTTATTCAACGTCGCCGCCACATCGACATGATTCTCTCCATGCGCCTCCTGGTAAATCTTCAAGGCCTGAAGATAGGCCGGTTCCGCTTCCACATACTTGCCCTGCGCCGTGAAGGCTTGCGCCTCACTCGACAGCGCGACGGCCACATGCCGATCTTTCAGTCCGTACTGGGACTCGGCTTTTTTCACAGCCGCGGCAAAGATATGCTCCGCCTCAGAGTAGTCCCCCTTCTGCAACGCCCGCTGTCCGGCCGCCATCGCCGATTCCCAGGTTTGCTGTTCACAGGAGATCATCAAGGTCAGTGCAAAGGCCAGCATGCAGGCACTTATTGAGAATCGACGACTCATGACCTTCGCATCTGCTCAACAATGGATTCGGCCGGATAGGTCACAATCTCGGCCAGCGTCGGATGGTAGTGCGGGATTCGAAGAAGATCGTGCACGGTCCCGTGATAGTACATCACCGCTATCATCTCATGAATCAGCTCCCCGGATTCTGGCCCGACAATCTCGGCGCCCAGTAAGGTACCGCTTGCGCGATCTGCCATCAATTTCACAAACCCTTGCGTGCTCCCGAGACACATGGCCTTTCCGTGGTCGGCAAACGGATAGGTCCCGGTGAGATAGGAGAGGCCGCGAGCACGGCAGGCTTTTTCCGTCAGACCCACCGCAGCGACTTGGGGCTCGGTAAAGATGACTTCCGCCACTAACCGATCGTCGAAATGTCTGGGAGGATCGTCCGGATGGCACGCATTCCACCCGGCCAGCTCTCCCTGTTGGATGGCAATGTGCACAACATTGTAGAGATTCGTGACGTCTCCGACGGCAAAGATGTGGGGCTGCGATGTCCGCATTCCGGCATCCACGACCACACGACCGGCATCCACCGTCACCTGGGCCGCCGACAGACCCA
>NEWQ02000012.1:93159-105050 GCA_002869855.2 Nitrospira sp. CG24D | reverse complement strand
ATGTTGCTCTCGTTCATCTGGCTCATTGAGTCTGTCTGGTCTCCAGACCAGACGAACGAGACAGATCCGACCAATCCTTCCCCGTCACCTTCTTCCATACAGACCAGAGAAACCCACTCAGTTCGTTTCCTAGATCTCATAGTGGATCAGATAACTCAGAACTCATCACTCAGAACTTTCCCAAACCGGCGGAGTAATTTCTCTAGGGGAAAGGGGGGAGAGTGGGGTGCCTTCGCGCTTCGCTCACGGACCTCCCGGAGCGATCCACTCGGGCTTCGCCGGGCGGAAACCTTCTGGAATTCCTGCAGCCACGGTCTAGCGATCGTGGTGCCTTGGTCAGTTCCAGCTTTCCTTCCCGGCTCAGCCTCGGCGGATACCTCGCTCCTCCGGTCATGGTCGCGAAACGCAAAGGCATCCCTGTAAAGGGGATGATTTGTCGGAGGGAAAAGGGTATCCTTCGGCGCAATCGTGTTGCCGCAGTCAGTTGTCTAGGACTCAAAGAATGGCCAAGAAAACAAAGTCTGCCGCAAAGACGACTCAGACCGCTCCCTACAAGCATCCTGAAGCCAAGAGCCTCATGCGACCGGAGGTGGGGACGCAGGCGCAGTTTAAGAAGAAGAAACCGCCGAAGACCTACGGATACGATTCATCGCTCTCGCCCGCGCTCGATTGGGATGCCAAGAGTCCCGCGCGCGAGCAGGGCGAGACGCTCATCAAGCAAGTCCTCAATGCCCAGAGCCTGGAAGAAGCGAAGGCCGCCGCATCCAAGCTCAAGAGCCTGAGCAAACCCTTCCTCAACTGGGCTGGCAAGGCCGAACGGCTGTCGTTCGATGTTCCGACGCTGCCGCTCTTCATTCATGAGCGGCTCTCCACCAAAGCCATCATCGAAACGCTGTCTGGGCATAAGACAGACAAGCAGGAGGATATGTTCGCGCTGTTCGGCGATCCGCAACATTCCATCACCGATCAGGTGCTGAAGGCCTACGAGTATCAGGACAATTGGACGAACCGAATGGTCTTGGGCGATTCGCTCGTCGTGATGAACTCGCTGCTGCATTACGAAGGGTTGGGCGGACAGGTCCAGATGATCTATATGGACCCTCCCTATGGAGTGAAGTTCGGCAGCAACTTCCAGCCGTTTGTCCGCAAGCGCGACGTGTCCCACAACGACGACGAGGACATGACCCGTGAACCGGAGATGGTCCAGGCCTATCGGGATACGTGGGAACTCGGCCTACATTCGTACCTAACTTATTTACGTGATCGACTTTTGCTTGCCCGCGATCTCCTCACACCCAGCGGCAGCATCTTTGTTCAGATCAGCGACGAGAACCTGCACCATGTGCGGGAAGTGATGGATGAGGTGTTCGGATCAGAGAATTTCTGTGGGCTAATTGTTTTTAAAAAGTCAGGCGGAACAACGAGTGAATTACTCGGGTCTCCTTGCGATTACCTTCTTTGGTATGGCCGTGATCGACAGCGAACTAAATATCATCAACTCTTCAAAACTAAGGCAACGGCTGGTAGTGAAGATAGTGCCTATTCTCGTGTTGAACTTCCCGGTGGTATCAGACGACCGATGACCAAGGAAGAACGAGAGGATCTTACCCTGTTGCCAGTCGGTGCCAAGCTTTACCGATTAGACAATCTAACCAGTCAGGGTTTTCGACAATTCACGACTGTTGAGTTCGACTTCAAGGGGAAACGCTACCATCCTGGGGCAGAGAGGAATTGGAAAACTACCGTTGATGGACTGAAACGGCTAGTCAGTTTGAACCGCCTCGAAGCAACAACTGGATTGTATTATGTTCGCCTTTGGAACGATTTTCCTGTTAGCCCGCTTGATAATAATTGGGATGACACGGGGATCGCGGGCTTTGCTTCGGACAAGCTTTATGTTGTTCAAACAAATACAAAGGTTGTTGATCGCTGCCTCCTCATGACCACCGACCCAGGCGATCTCGTGCTCGATCCGACATGTGGCAGTGGCACCACGGCCTATGTTGCCGAACAATGGGGCCGGCGCTGGATCACGGCTGATACCAGCCGTGTGCCGCTAGCATTGGCTCGTCAACGACTCCTCACCGCCACCTTCCCCTGGTACGACTTGAAAGACGACAGTCGTGGTCCGGCCGGAGGCTTCACCTACAAGCGCAAGCAGAACAAGAAGGGTGAGGAGGTCGGTGGCATTGTTCCGCACATCACGCTTGGTAGCATTGCCAACAATGAGCCGCCAGCTGAAGAAGTGCTGGTGGATCGACCAGAGAGGGAGAATGGTATCACCCGCGTAACCGGTCCATTCTGTTTCGAGGCGACCATTCCGACGCCGGTGGATTGGGAAGGCGATGGCATTGAGGATTCCGGTGCGAGTTCTGCCGAAGCCTACGGGTCCTTTGTGGATCGGATGCTCGAAGTGCTGCGCAAGAGTCCGGTGCTGCGGTTGGAAGGCAACAAAACCGTTACGTTCAAGAATATCCGCCCACCGGCGAAGACGCTGTCGCTATCCGCTGAAGCGCTGGTGACCAACGGCCATGAGAAGCCTGCCGCCTTTGTGTTCGGTCCGGAGAACGGCGCAGTCAGCGAGAAGCTCGTCTATGAAGCGGCGCGCGAGGCCCATGCCAAGAACTACACCCACCTCTACGTGATCGGTTTTGCCATTCAGCCGAATGCTCGAACTCTCATCGAGAACTGCGCCGATGTGATGGGCGTGCCTGCGACCTATGTGCAGGCGACGCCGGACTTGATGATGGGCGATCTGCTCAAGAATATGCGGTCGAGTCAAATCTTCAGCGTGTGCGGGCAACCGGATATAAACGTGAAACGTGAAAAGGAAAAGGTGATAGGTGGGGAGGATCTCTATCGAGTCGAACTGCTCGGCCTAGACGTGTTCGATCCCATCACCATGGACGTGACCCATCGAAGCGGTGACGATGTGCCGGCCTGGTTTCTCGATAGGGACTACAACGATCTCTGCTTCCATGTTTCGCAAGCCTTCTTCCCTCGCACCAGCGCCTGGGATAATCTGAAGAAAGCCCTCAAGGGCGAGTACGAAGAATCCGTATGGGATCATCTTTCAGGCGCGACGAGTGCGCCGTTTCAAGCGGGCGAGCACAAGCAGATTGCCGTCAAAGTGATCGACGATCGGGGGAATGAGTTATTGGTGGTGAAGAAGCTTAACGGGTCTAGCCGATGATCGAACGGGTCACAATCCGACGATTCAAACGCTTTCAGGATGTGACGTTTGATCTCCCAGGCCATATTGTCCTGGCAGGGCCAAACAATTGTGGCAAAACGACCATGCTCCAGGCCATCGCGGCCTGGGATCTTGCACTCACTCGCTGGAAGCAGCTCCACGATTATCAGCGCCACCGAGGGTTCTATACCAAGGCTCCCATCGCGAGACAAGCATTCACCGCGGTCCCGTTACGAGCCTTTGATCTTCTTTGGAATAACCGTACCTATTCAGGCTCCATCGAGATCGAAATCCGTCACTCCAAGGGTTGGTGGGTGACGATGGAGTTGATGGCCGACAGTACCGAGCAGGTCTATGTTCGTCCCAAGCCCGATGCCGATCCGGAAATGGTGCGGCAGGCTGAACTGAAAACGGTCTTTGTTCCTCCGATGACCGGTCTCAGTACGGCTGAGCCCGTGTATCAACGGCCTAAAGTTGATCAGCTTTTAGGCCAGGGGAAGCCCGGCGATGTCATTCGTAACCTGTTGGCGGAGGCCCACCAGTCTTCTGCATGGACGAAGATCGAAGATTCTATACGTCGTCTTTTCAACTATGAAATCCTCCCTCCCGATTCGAGTGGAGCCGATATCATCGCGGAGTACCGTTTTCAAACTGATGGACCTCGGCTCGACATCGCTAATGCCGGCAGTGGGTTTCAGCAGGTCTTGATGCTTCTCACATTCCTCCATGCCCGTCCTGGATCGACCTTATTGCTCGATGAACCAGACGCCCATTTGCATGTGATCTTGCAAGATGCAATTTATGGTGAACTCCGATCAGTGGCAGCCAAGACCAGCTCTCAATTGATAATTTCCACGCACTCGGAAGTCATCATCAATTCTGTGGATCCAAGAGAGCTTTGCATGCTCCTGAATCATCCGAGATTACTCGACAGTGTGGTCGAGCGCACACGTCTTGCGGATTCACTAGGTATTCTGACTCACACAGATATTATGCTGGCCCAGGACGCCCCCGGCATTTTGTATGTCGAAGGTTATACCGACATCAACATACTCATTGAGTGGGCCAAGATTCTCGGCCACCCGGCTTACCAGACGTTGACGACAAGGCTGTTCTGGAGGCCTTCGGTGTGGGAGCCTCGACCAGGAGCCCATGGTGTGAAAGCAGAGGACCATTACCAAGCCATTCAACTTGTTCGTTCTGGACTCCCAGGCTTGATGTTGCTTGATGGGGATGACAACCCGCGGGTCCCAGAAACTCCAATCACGGGCCAAGGGTTACAACGGCTCCGATGGCGACGGTATGAGATTGAAAGCTATCTCATTCATCCAGCGACATTAGAACGCTTTGTGGAAAAAGAAGTCGGGGCTGGTGCGCAATCTGTAGAAGCCAAGAAGGATATGAAAGCCTATTTAGAGGAAACCTTCACCCCGGCATTTCTTCAGGAACCACTGAAGCCGAATCCTCTAGTGGACGCGTACTTGCAGCAGCGGAAAGCGAGGACCGAGGTGCTTCCTCCGATCCTCGCTGCGGCTGGGCTGCATGCTTTTCCCTATACTCGGTTCAATGAGATTGCCTCCGTCATGATACCGGAGGAGATTCATCTTGAAGTCCTAGAGAAGCTTAACGCCATTCAGCGCGCGTTTGGTCTATGAGCGCCTACGAAGTCCCACAGCCCATCCTGAATTCCCCCTTCGAAGAACCCAAAGAGCATTGGCATATCGTCGAGGGAGAAATGCCCGAGCAACGGCCCGGACGCCGACCGTCGATGTATTTCTATCGCGATCCCAAGGCGAAACCAGAAAAAGAATATGGCACCGTTGCGGGGACTGCCATTGAGCTGAAACTCGTCAATCGCATCAGGGCGCAGGTGAAGAAGTGGCGATCGGATGGTTATCCGGGCGTGACAAGAACGACCCATGAGCTGTTGCAGTGGTGGCGGCGAGATGGGCGAGCGCAGCGTCTGTTTTTCGCACAACTCGACGCGGTTGAAACGATCATCTTTCTGATTGAGGCTCGTGGAGATTTACGGCAAGGCATCGATGTGCCGCAAGAAGAGATCAGTGCCGAGAAACGCGCACAAGGCTTCGCGGGGTTTCGGCGGTATGCGAGCAAGATGGCGACAGGGTCCGGCAAGACTACTGTGATGGGGATGCTGGCGGCGTGGAGCATTCTTAATAAGGTCAATGACCGAAGCGACGCGCGATTCTCCGACGTGGTGTTAGTGGTGTGTCCCAACGTGACGATCCGTAACCGGCTTCGGGAGCTGGCTCCTGAAGGAGGCGAAGCGAGTCTGTATCGCACTCGCGATCTCGTTCCGTCTCACCTGATGCCGCTGCTTTCGCAAGGCCGAGTGCTTGTCACCAATTGGCATGTATTCGAATCTCAGGCCATTCAAACGGGCGGTGTCGGCGGGAGGGTGAGCAAGGCAGGAGTAGAGGTTCGGACACGGGAGACCATCACCATTAGCTCAAAAACCACGACCGCTCGCGGTACACGCTATCTCACGTTGGAAGATTTTGAGCGGCAGGTTGCTGCCGGCCTGTTGACGGTGATTACAGAAGATCGAGAAAAGGACGGAACGCTGAAGAAGGTCACGGTCGAATCGAGACGGTATGTTGAAAGCGATACGGCTCTCGTGAATCGCGTTCTTGGCCGCGAAGTAGGAGGGAAGCAGAATATCCTCGTGATGAATGATGAGGCGCATCATGCCTATCGTATCGTGCGTGAGGAACGCGAGGAGAATGAGGACGACCTTTTTGGGGAAGACGAAGAAGCCGAAGACTTCTTCAATGAGGCGACGGTCTGGATCAATGGGCTGGATCGCATTCAGAAGTTGCGTGGCATTAACGTCTGCCTAGATCTCTCCGCTACTCCGTACTTTCTCGGTCGAGTTGGTCAGGACACCAATCGGCCCTTCCCGTGGGTGGTGAGCGACTTCGGACTTATCGATGCGATTGAGTCGGGCTTGGTGAAAATTCCCCAGCTTGCTGTTCGTGATACGACCGGCAAAGAGATTCCAGGTTACTTCAACATCTGGCACTGGATTTTGCCGCAGCTTACTCCGGCTGAACGTGGTGGGAAAAAGGCGAGTCCGAAGCCTGAGGCCATTCTCAAGTACGCACATCATCCTATCGCGATGTTGGGGGGTCTATGGGAGAAAGAACGGGAAGAGTGGGTCACCCATCGCGATGATCCCCGCCCGCCAGTGTTCATTTTGGTGTGTAAGAACACTCAGATTGCCAAGGTGCTTTATGAGTGGCTGGCGGAAGATAAGGCGCCGACAGGGATTCCGCCTGTGAAAATCGAAGGATTTAAGAATAATGGCTGTCAGAACACGATTCGCGTGGACTCTAAAGTGGTCGCTGAGTCGGATTCCGGTGAAGCGAAGAACGACGAAGTGCGCTGGATGCGCTTCACGCTCGATACGGTGGGGAAGATTACTTGGCCGGCGGATCGGCTGGGACGGCCTCTCTATCCAGAGGGCTTCAAGGAATTGGCCGACAAACTGGTGCGTCCAGACCATCCACCAGGGCGTGATGTGCGGTGCATTATCAGTGTGGGCATGCTTACGGAAGGATGGGACTGCAACACGGTGACACACATCATCGGTCTTCGTCCTTTCATGTCGCAGTTACTCTGCGAGCAGGTTGTGGGACGAGGATTGAGACGAGCCAACTATGACGTTGGCCCCGATGGCAAACTCACCGAGGAAGTGGCAAAGGTTTTTGGTGTTCCATTTGAAGTGATCCCGTTCAAGGCCAATCCACAAGGTCAGCCGCCGCCGCGCGTCAAGCGCTATCATGTGCACGCCATCCCGGCGAAGGCACAGTTTGAAATTAAGTACCCGCGTGTTGAAGGCTATACCCAAGCAATTCGCAATCGGGTGACGGTGGACTGGGGGAGTGTTCCCTCCCTCGTCTTGGAGCCAGGCCGGATACCGCCGGAGGTAGAGGTGAAAGGACTTCATGCCACCACAAGAGGCAAGCTTACTCTCAGTGGCCCCGGCCGAGTGGATGAAGTCAATCTAGATGAATTTCGCGCGAAGCGCCGTATGCAGGAGCTGGCGTTTGATCTTGCGAAAACGGTCGCGCGGGAGTATGCCGCTCAGAAGCAGTGCACGATTCCGCCGCACAAACTTTTCCCCCAGCTTGCGAATATCATCCAGCTGTACCTTGATACGAAAGTCGAGGCGCGACCACCGTCTGACAAGAAAGATCTTTTTCTTGCTCCGTACTACGGGTGGGTCGTTGAACGGTTGTTGGAAGCCATTCGACCTGATACCACGCAAGGGGAAGCCCCTGAAATTCCTCGATACGAAGCGACTCGAGGACCAGGCTCTAGCGGGGATGTGGATTTTTGGACGAGCCGTGATGTGCGTGAGGTAAATAAGTCTCATCTCAACTACGTGGTAGCGGACACCAAACAATGGGAACAATCGGCGACCTATTACCTGGACAAGGATAGGGCTGTCGAGGCATTTGTCAAAAACTCCGGGCTCGGGTTCGCGATTCCATACCTACACAATGGGCAGATGCACGACTATGTGCCGGATTTCATCGTTCGACTTACTGGTAAATCTGCTTGTCACCTGATTTTGGAAACGAAGGGGTACGATCCCCTTGAAGAGGTGAAGCGGGCAGCGTCTGACCGGTGGGTTGCTGCGGTGAATGCGGACGGCACACATGGACATTGGCATTTTGCCATCGCCAAGAAAATTTCCGATATCCCGTCGATTGTCGAAAGTGCCCATGGAAAAGAGTGATCGGAATAAATAAAAGGTGCCGGGAGTCATTTCTCATCGCGTTCTCTACGGCTCATTCGCATGAGGAAGTAGCGGAATGTCTCCCACCTCCCAAATCGTCCAAAAACTCTGGAACTACTGCAACGTCATTCGCGACGACCTGTCTGCGTGCGACGCACAGGCAGGCGGGATGAGCTACGGCGGAATATAGATAAGGAGCGTATAGCTTATGGCAGATGGCTTATGGATGGAGCGTGATTCAATGGTTGATTCGGTGGTGTTATGAAACTGCCCCATGCTGATCGCCTAGAGATTCCTAAAGCCAAGGTGGTCGAGTATCTCCTCTCTTCGACTCATCGAGCAGGTAGGGGAAAGGCGGGGTTCTTTTCCGCATTCGGTTTTCAGGTGTCCTCATGGGAAGCACTGGCAGACGCTTTGCGACAACAGGCAAGGGACAACGCTGTGACCCTTTCGGAGGACACTCCGTTTGGCACTCGCTACGTAATTGAAGGCCCGCTTGCCGCGTCGAACGGCCGACAATTGCAAGTTCGGACAGTCTGGTTTATAGATGAGGGTGGTCAGGTGCCGAGATTTGTGACCGCCTATCCCCTCAAACGGAGGATGCCATGATTCAGGAGTTAGAAGACGTGATTCTGGAGTGCGACCTCCCCAAGCACGATCTGAGGCGTGGCGATATCGGCACCGTCGTGCTCGTTCATCGGGGCGGCGAAGGCTACGAGGTTGAATTTACGACGTTGGATGGCGAGACCGTGGCCGTTGTGACGCTCTTGGCTGCTCAGGTTCGTCCGGCTCACAAGCGTGAGATTGCCCATGCGCGCGAGCTGGCTGGGTCGGCATCGTAACAGCGCCCTTCTTGAACGCTCCTCGTATCAGGAGAAACGATATGGCCGACAAAGTAAAGGTCTGGTTCGATCCTGAAGGCGATTTCCTAGAAGTGCAGTTCAGTGATGCGCCAGGGTTCGCGTCCCACGGCTTACGAGGCCGTGATGGAGCGTGTGGACGGACAGGGACACGTGTTGGGATTCAGTGTCCTCGGCGTCAGCCGTTTCAAAAAAGACCACCCTCTTGAAGCCGAACTCATGACGGGAACATAAGGATGGGAGCTGGGTCCACCTAAGCTGGCGGCTCCATCAGATTTCCACCCCAGTGCGGCGCTAACAACGTCTTCCCTGACGTCCAAACTATCTGAACATGAGTCCCTCAGCCATCGTTCAAAAACTCTGAGACTACTGCAACGTCCTCCGTGACGATGGGATGAGCTACGGTGATTATGTCGAGCAGTTGACGTATTTGCTGTTCCTCAAGATGGCGGATGAGCGGACGAAGGCGCCGTACAACCAGCCCAGCCAGATTCCCGACAAGTACAGTTGGCCCAGCCTCCTCAAGAAGGACGGCGACGACCTGTTTGACCACTACCGTCATCTCCTGGAAGAGCTCGGAAAAGGGAAGGGCATGCTCGGTCTGATCTTTACGAAGGCTCAGAATAAGTTCCAGGACCCGGTCAAGCTTCGGCGGTTGATTGTCGATCTGATCGATAAAGAAGACTGGTCCACGATGAGTGCCGATGTGAAGGGGGATGCCTACGAGGGCTTACTGGAGAAGAACGCGCAAGACACCAAGTCCGGCGCGGGCCAGTACTTCACCCCAAGGCCGCTGATTGTCGCGATGGTGGAAGCCATCGCCCCAAAGTCCAGCGAGACCATCTGCGACCCGGCTTGCGGAACCGGCGGATTCTTCTTGGCCGCACACGACTACATCGTGAAGCATTATCCCAACCTGACCAAGGACGAAAAGCGACAGCTCAAGCAAGGCACGTTCAAGGGATGGGAATTGGTCCAAAGCACGGCACGGCTCTGCGCAATGAATCTGATGCTCCACGGGATCGGGAGCGACAAAGACCTGCCTATCGTCGTGGCCGACTCCTTGGCCGCTGATCCTGGCGATCGGTTCGACATCGTGATGACGAATCCGCCGTTTGGGAAGAAGAGCAGTACAATGATCGTCGGCGAAGAGGGCCAAGTCTCCAAGGAACGGGACATCGTCGAGCGCGACGACTTCTTGGCGACGACTTCCAACAAGCAACTCAACTTTGTCCAGCATGTAAAAACGTTGCTGAAGGAAAATGGCCGTGCCGCGGTCGTGGTGCCTGACAACGTCCTCTTCGAAGGTGGGGCAGGAGAAACCGTTCGGCGCAAGCTGCTGCACGAGTGCGATGTGCACACGCTCTTGCGTCTGCCGACTGGTCTCTTCTATGCGCAAGGCGTGAAAGCCAACGTGCTCTTCTTCGACAAGAAGCCCGCGAGTGAGACCCCCTGGACCAAGAAGCTCTGGATCTACGACCTTCGCACCAACCAACACTTCACGCTCAAGACCGATCCGCTCAAGCGCGAAGACCTCGACGAGTTCGTGAAATGCTACAACGGCAATCTCGACCGGCCTGACAAGCAGGCCGGAGGCAATCGCCACACCCGCAAAGCGACGTGGTCAGACAAAAAACCAGATAGCCGCTGGCGCGCTTACGACTATGACGAACTCATTGCCCGCGACAAAGCCAGCCTCGATATCTTCTGGCTCAAAGACGACAGCCTAGAAGACTCCGCCAATCTTCCCAATCCCGACATCATCGCCCAAGAAATCGTGGACGATCTCGAATCCGCCATCGAGCAGTTCCGCTTGATTGCGGGTGATCTCGGTGCTGCAACGTCGAACACATCGGGCTAACAGCACACGCAATACATATCGCTCTGACACTGCCGTGCTGGACGAGAGTCAGTTCGAGCCAGCATCTCAGCAGCGGGTGCTGAAGAGTTCTTTGTCACGGGGCTCTTTAGCGCCATGATTGAGGGGACTGTACAGATTCTCGGGAAGCAATAGTGCAACGCCTTGTCTTGGTCGTTAGATCAGACGATGTAGGTTACCTGTATTCAACTTCACCACTGATCCGACCGGATAGTTGCCGACGACTTGGGTAAACCGTTGGAAAGAATCCTTGTGATCAGCCTTGACTGCCACTGGGTCCCTGCGGGCTCGGAACCCGAGCCCGAACGGTACCAGCTTACCGGATGGCGACGGTCTGGGACTCTCGAGCAGCCAGGCTCTTTCTTCGATTGTTGGAAATGGTGCGGTCGATCATGGCGCCGCAATTGATGCATTTCCATGCATAAAAGACGAGAAAGAAATCCGAGAACCGCTCCAACATCAGCATCCCTTTACACTTTGGACATTCCATTGATTCCTCCTAGGGTGGTTGCGTTCACAGCTGATGATGAACTCAAGCAAAAGCTGCGCCACATTGTCATATGTCAGTATTGCAAGGATTTGAGAAGTACGTAGTTACGCGGGGTAGATAATGTTCAGAATATTGACGGTGCAAGAGGGCTCAGTCCGTCAATATGTTGTCAGCTGTGAATTATAAAATGGGGTCGGGAGTCTTTAATAAGAAGGTGCTCTGTAACGAGAGGTCGAAATAGGTGCTGATAGCTGCATGACTACAGTTGCGAATGTATTCCTGCGACGAGGGTGCTTATGCCGCTTTCCTGTCCAGGTAATTGGTGGGATCTATGCCTGTTTGATGAGGATGCAAGACGGCTTTGACGTTCCGGCGCGGCGTCGTGTCCTGCTGGGAGAGATCTTGCTCCTGTGGTTGAGAAAGCAGAGTATTCCCCGCACTCTTCACGAGGAGCACGACCGGCGTCAATGGCGCTTCATGGTTGATCTGTTTGACGATGCCTGTTTCGCCTGTATTCAATTCCACGACCGATCCGACGGGGTAGACCCCCACGACCTGGATGAATTGCTGGACTAATGTCGGGTCAAGGTGGCCTTCGAGCGAGAGGCGATAGAGCAACTGAAGGGCTTGATGCGCTGGTTGCCCCTTGTGGTAGCACCGATCGCTCGTCATCGCGTCATAGATATCGACGATGGCCGTGATGA
>NEWQ02000012.1:0-93059 GCA_002869855.2 Nitrospira sp. CG24D | reverse complement strand
GCAGGTTGCGAGTTCACCGCAGGCCGCGACACAAATCACCCCTGCCTCAAAAGTGACACAGCCTGTGGCCCAAATTCACACCGAGTCAAAAGTGCCACCACCGGTGGCACTTTTGCAGGAGAGCGTGTTCTGGGCAGTCCCTTGGGCACACCACGTTATCCTGATAGAAAAGATCAAAAATATTTCTACGCGCCGCTGGTACATGGAGCAGACACTCGCCAACGGGTGGAGCCGCAACATCCTCGCCCTGCAAATCGACGCGCAGGCACACGCTCGCCATGGCAAGGCCATTTCCAACTTCGCCGCGATGCTCCCTACACCGCAGTCCGATCTCGTCCAACAGACGCTCAAAGACCCCTACATTTTCGACTTTCTTACCCTCACCGAGCCGTTCCACGAACGCGAACTCGAAACCGCACTCGTCCGCCACCTGGAGAAATTCCTGCTCGAGCTCGGCCAGGGCTTTGCCTTTATCGGCCGGCAATATCGGCTTGACGTGGGCAACGAAGACTTCTACATCGACCTGCTCTTCTACCACCTACGCCTGCGCGCCTTCATCGTCATCGATTTGAAGAAGGGCAAGTTCAAACCCGAGTACGCCGGCAAGCTGAACTTCTATTGCAACGTCGTCAACGACCGGCTCAAGCACGCGACCGACGCCCCGACCATCGGCTTGATTCTGTGTCAGACAAAGGATCATCTGCTCGCTGAATACAGTTTTTCCGGCATCGACAAGCCGATCGGTATCTCCACGTATGAACTGACACGGGCGCTGCCGACGGAGCTGCGCTCGGCGCTGCCGACGGTGGAAGAGATCGAGGCGGAATTGGCCGGAGAATCGAGTGGCACATCACGGCCAAGCCGGGGAAAATCGTGAATGGTTCGGAAGCTGAGAAGCTGGTCGCCGCCAACCTGCCTGTCCTCCGAAACGGCAGCGAAGGCGGGAAGGAGTTGGGCTATGGCTAAGGGAAAAACAGCCCGAGTCCCGCCGTCGAATAATGATATTCGTCGCATCATGCTTTAATATTTCTATGACCGTAACACGAATGCTACGAGCAGCCGAGGCAAGAAAGGTTCGGCCGTCGAAATCAGCGACGTCAAGAAAGAACTCAAGGTTGCGCACGGCCTGACCCAACCTGAGGTGCAGAGCAACCTCACCTACCTCATAAGCCAAGGGTGGGTTGAGGAGGACACCATCGAGAAATCGTTTACAGCACCTGGCGGCACCGTCATCCCTTCCTCCACAAGTTTCTTCAGGATCACAGCCGCTGGTATAGAAGTCGTATTTGTCGTCTCGGTCGCAAGATGAATATGACTGCACAGGAGACCGCCATCGGGCTCTTGCGTCAACGAGTTTCTCTGGCCATATGGGAAACGGCAAGGTCCGCTCCAGCTATTCAATCAAAGGAAAGTGGGAACCAGTGCCACCAGACGCTATCACTCAATCCTTGTGGAAAGTTGCGTGCGAAAAGCATTAAAGGGGACGAATTAAAAGGGCTCGGGAGTCTTTTCAATCCGTGAATGCACACTTGTCGTGCAACGGGGCGGCATGCTTGACGAGGGAGAACAAGCACCTGTCCCCGGCGTCTTGTCTTGCGCTTGAATCGATATGAATCAACGCAAGCCTGGTGCCATCGTCGTCGGAGTTGATGTCGGTGGTCCCAGGAAGGGCTTTCATGCCGTCGCACTCCAGGACGGGCAATACCGCGAGCAGCTCTCCACGCGTATTGCGCAGGAGGCCGTTGCATGGTGCCGGAGGCTCAAGGCTTCTGTGGTTGGCATTGATGCTCCCTGCCGATGGAGTCTCACTGGCCGAGCTCGGCCCTGTGAGCGAGCGCTTGCCGCCGAAGGCCTCTATACCTTTGCTACACCATCTCAGGCGAAGGGGGAGGCGCACCCGTTCTATCGCTGGATGGTTAAGGGAGCTGATCTCTACCGCTGCCTCGAGCCTAGCTATCCATTGTTTAACGGACAATGGCAGTCATCGAGCCCAGTTTGTTTTGAGACATTCCCACATGCTGTGGCTTGTGCGCTGGCAAGAAAGACTCTCTCTGCCAAACAGAAGCGAGCTGACCGTTCCCGGTTGCTTCAAGAGGCAGCGCGCGAGACGGGAACATGAATTGACGGTCGCCCTCGTCGGGTACACCAATGCCGGCAAATCCTCGCTGATGCGCGCGATGACGGGCATCGATGTGCTCGTGGCCGACAAGTTGTTCGCCACACTCGATACCACGATCCGGCCCCTGTATCCTGACACGCGTCCCAAAGTGCTCATGAGCGATACGGTGGGATTCATCAAAAAGCTCCCGCATGACCTGGTGGCGTCGTTCAAGTCGACGCTGGATGAAGCGGCCAGCGCCTCGCTGTTGTTGTATGTCGTCGATGCCTCAGATCCCTCCTTTCGATCCCAACTCGAGGTCACGCGGAAGGTCTTAGCCGAAGTCGGCGCCACGGATGTTCCCAGCCTCCTGGTGTTGAATAAACGGGATCGTCTGGGACCGGAGGAGCTTGCGGCCCTGAAGGCGGAATATCCCGATGCCTTCTTTCTCTCCACGAGAAGCAAGGACGATCTGCAGGCGTTACGTGAACGCATCATGGGGTACTTTGAGAGCGACATGGTCGATGAGGACTTGCGGATTCCGTTTACGGCTCAAGGGGTCATGGCAGAGATCCGCACCAAGATGCGGATCTTGTCCGAAGCCTATGATGCCGAGGGACTCACGGTCCGGGTGCGATCGACCCCTGAGAACCTGACTGTTATCAAAAAAAAGCTCGCGCGCTGAGGCGCGGATTTCGCTCCCACGCGACCGGAGTCTAACCGACAAGCCGTCTTGTCCGGTTGCGTTTTTCCTGCGCTGGGTTATGATGCGGCTGTTTCATCGGTTGGCAGTGAGTCTTCCACCGGCAGGCGGGTTCATCCTATGGTCGCGGTCTTCTCGGTTCGACCTGGCTCATGAAAGACGATCAGCCCGTCGTCCCGGCTTCTGTGTCGCTCCCTGAAATCACCTTCAAAGCGGTCGTGCTCTCGGTGATCCTCGCGGCCGTACTCGCTGCTGCGAACGCCTATCTGGGCCTCTTCGCCGGGATGACGGTGTCGGCTTCGATTCCCGCTGCGGTTGCCTCGATGGCGATTCTGCGCCTGTTCCGGCAGTCGAACATTCTCGAAAATAATATCGTCCAAACTGCTGCGTCGTCCGGCGAGGCGCTGGCGGCCGGGGTCATTTTCACGATTCCCGCGCTGTTGCTGGTGGGCTATTGGTCTACCTTCGAGTATTGGCCGACGGTCCTGATCGCCACGGTCGGGGGATTGCTCGGCGTGCTCTTTACGATTCCGTTGCGGCGGGCGCTGATCGTGACGGCGCGCTTGCGGTTTCCCGAAGGGGTGGCGACGGCGGAGGTCTTGAAAGTCGCGGAGGCGGGACGAGGCCAGACCGGACGGGATAATGCGGCCGGCGATTTCCGGGCGCTGTTCTCGGCGGCGCTCCTCGGCGGGGCGGTGAAATTCGGCGAGAGCGGGGTACGCCTGTGGACGGAGGCTCTGGAAGGAGCCGCCACGGTCGGGCGCACGGTGGTCTATGCGGGGATCAACCTCTCGCCCGCGCTGCTCGCGGTGGGGTTCATCATCGGCCTGCCGACGGCGGTGGTCGTGTTTCTCGGCGGGGTGTTGGGCTGGCTGATCTTGATGCCGGCCTATGGGCTGCTGCATGGACTGCCGCCCGACAAGACAGGACTGGCGGCGGCGATGGCGATCTGGAGCGGACAGATCCGCTACGTCGGCATCGGGGCGATGCTGACCGGAGGGCTCTGGACGCTGACGCGGTTGCGCGAGCCGGTGTGGCGGAGTCTGCAGACGCTCCGGGCCAGTTACAAGGCGTCGCGATCGTCCGGCGGCGGACCGGTGGTGGCCAGGACGGAGCAGGATGCGTCGCTCTGGTGGATCGTGGTGCCTTTCGGGTTGTCTCTGATCCCGATGGCCTGGATCTATACGACGGTCGTGAACAGTCCGGTGATCGGCGTCCTGATGACGATTGTGATGGCGGTCGCGGCGTTTCTTTTCTCATCGGTGGCCGCCTACATGGCCGGCCTGGTGGGAAGTTCCAGCAATCCGGTGTCGGGCGTGACGATCGCGACGATCATGCTGGCCGCGCTTCTGCTCGTGCTGTTCATGGGAGCCGGACATCCGGCCGGACCGGCAGCGGCGCTGGTGATCGGGGCGGTCGTCTGTTGTGCCGCCGCGATGGGGGGAGACAATCTGCAAGATTTGAAAACGGGGCATCTGGTCGGGGCGACGCCCTGGAAACAGCAAGTGATGCAGGTGGTCGGCGTGGTGACCGGCGCCGTCGTGTTGGTGCCGGTGCTGTCGCTGCTTCAGGCCAAGTATGGGATCGGCGAGCCGACGATCGCGCATCCGCATCCGCTGAGCGCCCCGCAGGCGACGCTGATGGCGAGCCTCACGCGGAGCGTGTTCGGCGCCGGGCTGCCCTGGGTCCTGGTTGGACTGGGGGCGGCGATCGGCGCGTTGGTGATTCTCGCGGACCGGCTGTTGGAACGGCGCGGCAGCGATTTCCGGCTTCCGGTGCTCGCCGTGGCGCTGGGTGTGTATCTGCCGCTGAAACTCTCCGCCGCCATTTTCGCGGGCGGGGTAATCGCGGAACTGGCGAAACGGGCGGCCGGGTGGGGTGATGACCCCTCGCGGCGGGGGCTGCTCTTTGCCGCCGGGTTGATTACCGGTGAAGCTCTCATGGGGATCATGCTCGCCGTTCCGATTGCGCTGGCTGCGCTCTGGCCAGGCCTCGGTGCCGATCCCTTTACCCTCTTCGACGTGCCTCCGTTCGGCGGCTGGCCCGGTCTGATGATCGTCGCGCTGGCGGGCGCGGCCCTTTATCGGGTTGCTATAGGATCGAGCAAGACCGGCGGATAGCCGGCCGTTCCGGAGGCTCTGTTTTCCTGATCTTCCCGCACCGCTGATAGATTGGTGCCGACCTTCAGCGGGGGATGAGTCTGCCGGGTCCTCTCTTGATGCGGCGCATCCCCACGTTCGACTGATGCCCCCTTTCCGTGCGAGACTCATTCACACGGTACCTGCTCATCGGTCCAAGGAGGTTTTTATGTCGATGATGACTGCGTTCGCCCTTTCCCTGTTCCTGTTTGCCGTGACCGGCTGCGCGGCCTCCGGCCCTCGTCCCGCCGCGCCGTCGGAACCGGGAAAGCATACGTCGACGGTGAAACCGGCCAAGCATGACGAGGGGCGGTCGATGAATGAGGAGAGTCAAAACGCCGTGATGGAGCGTTAGGCCGCTTGAGACCCGATGCAATTCACGCCAGGAATCGAGTAGAGTGAGCAGATTATTTTCGTCGTCTGACCGTGAGGAGGAATCATGGGAGTATTTCGACGACCTGAGTTGGAAAAGGACAATCCGATTGCGCCGCAGATGTATATCGGGCCAAGAAGGCGGCTTGCGCTGGCCCGTGCGGCGTCGAAGGCGCAGGTTCCTGCGTCAGAGGATCTGACCGAGATGCTGCAGAGTCTGACGGCAGCGGCAGAACGGTTTGTTGCGGGCGTGCCGGCCTCGAAGCAACGGCACAAGGAACGGACTGCATTGCTGAAGGCCATCACGCAAGCGCAGCGTCTCTTGTCAGACGAGCGTCCGCTCTAAAGGGGGCGTCGAGTGGGGCGCGTGTCTGGTTCGACGGATGCTCCCGCTTTGTGCGAGACTCGGCCGGCGCGAATGTGATCATCCGGCGAAATAGTTGTTGCCAGGTTGCGGACAGAATTGGTATGGAAACTCCCCCGACCGTTTCGTGGCGGGCTTGAGTGAAGCGGTCGCCGGGTCATTCGATTAGGATGCATGGTTATGTTTGACGGGTTGGATCAATTTCTGGCTTTCATCGGGGCGGTCGTGTGCCTGGTTGTGGTGATCAACGGCGCATATCGGCTCTGGCAGCTCGGGGTGCGTGGATGGCTGGATGCGCTCAACGCGCGCGTGGCGCGGGTGTATTGGAAGGTGCCGAAGCACACGCTGGTGGTCTTGCCGGCGCAAGCGGCTAATGTGTGGTGGGAGATGGGGCAGAAGGACGGCGCGCCCTGCATGCAGGTGGTCGGAGAGTTTTTCTTTACGAATATCAGCAGTGAGCCGGTCTTGGTGCCGAAGACTTTCCTGGTGGTCTATGGGTCGCGGTACTGGTTCATTCCTACGTCCCATCGGGTTGAAGGGAATATCCTCGTGCGACAAGCTCAGGGGTATTTGTATGGCCACACCGATATTCCGTCACGCGGACTGACGGAAGGGCGGGCGGATTGGCTGATTCTCCCCCCAGTCAGTCAGAAGGGGGAACTCTTGCAAGGGCGGGCCTGTTTTATCGACGGGTATGGGAACGAGCACTGGACTCCGATGATTTCGTTTGCCTTTCGGGAGTGAGGTGAACCCGGACCGGGTTCGATCGGGCGCCTCGTTGTTTTGAGCTGATTCCTTCCGGAGCAGTTAGTTCCTCTGCTGTTAATCCAGTCCTTTGTCGGAATTCTCGGGAGGGTTGTGCGATGTCAACGCGTCATCTCGGTCTGGCAGCGGGCCTGGCCGGTTGTTTCATGGTTCTTGCGGCGTCTGTCACCTGGGCTGATCCGACATATGAGCAGACGGCCCGCTATGTGCTCGATGTGGTAAAGGCGTTTCGCACGGCCTATGTGCTGCATGTGGTGGAGCATACGCGCGGGGCGGGCCCCGAGCCGCGTGAGGACTGGGAGCGGGATGCGCATTTCATTCCGCTTCCCGCGCAGTTCGTCAAGGCTGCCGCCGGACAGGTAACGTCGGTCGAGATCGGCCTGATCAGCCTGACGCCGATCAATCCGGCGAACCGTCCGAGAACCCCGGCGGAGACCAAGGCATTGATTCAGCTGGAGAAGGATCGACAGCAGAGCTTTCTCAGTTTTGCGGACGGGGATCATTTCACCGCGGTCTCGGCGGATCTGGCGCTGGTCCGGTCCTGCGTCGAGTGCCACAATCAGCACCCGCAGTCGGTGCGGAAAAACTTCCGGGAATGGGACGTGATGGGTGGGCTTGTGGTGCGATTCAGGCGACCAGGATCTACGCCGGGACTGCCGCTGCCTCCGGAACCATCCCCGCGGCCTTCTGACCTGTTCGATCAGCCTGTGCCTCCACCTCCGGCCACGCCACCCTGGGTGCGCTGACCGCGCCGCCCGATCAGCGAGCAGGTTTTTCTTCTCTCCCGGCGGTGCAGGCTCTTACCCGGGAAGCGCGTTCCGCCCTGCATGCATTGCCTGCGGGTGTTGTTCTATACTCTGACTATGCCAAGCCCTTCCGGCCTTTCTCTCATCGATTCCTTCAACTCTGAGCACCGCCGGCGGTTTTACGAGGGCCATTGGTCTCTTGCCCTGCTGATGATCCTGATCGTGTTTCTGTCTCCCTTCGCCGGGCTCTACGTCGCGAGTCTGTTCGGCGCGGTGATCGGGGTGCTCCTGTCTTTTGCCGCTTATTATCTGATGCCGTTTATCTGGCGCACGGTCGGCGGCTGATCCGCCGGCCGTACCGTTTCCCGCTGCTGGTTACTGTTGGATCGCCGACAGCAGCCACTTCCCATCCTGGAAGCGCATGAAGGTCCAGACTTCGCTCGACTCGGCCGGCGTTTCATCACTGCCTTCGATCAGATAGCCCGGCTCTCCGCGCTGTTTTTTCATTGAAACGGTATAGTCGCGGGCGCTCCAGTGGAGTCCCACCGTGGCGTATTGCGTCGCTTGTTCGGTCCAGGCTTCGCGGACGTCCGCCCGTCCGAGCACGACATCTTCCACATGGTTTTCGATCTCCTGGCTGGCATTCTCTGCCAAAGCGGTCTTGAAGTAGGTCAGCATCTCCGGTGTGACGAATCGTTTCAATTCTGCCATGTCTTGCTTGCTCCAGGCGGTCTGAATGTCGGTCAGGAGCTGCTGAAAGGCTGTCTTGTCGGCGGTAGTAATGTCGAGATCGGTTGTCGCGGGCCGTAGAGTCGCGGTGGAGGATTCCGCCAACAGGCTCCCGGCGACGGCGCTGCGTCGCGAGATGCCGGACAACACCGGGGCGGGCGTCCGCCGGACTTTCAGGAAATAGTAGGCGGCGCCGGCTCCCAGGACCATGAGGAACAGGAGGAGGCCGCTGTTGCTGGATGCGCCGGCTGCCTGGCCAGCTGTTTCACCGGCTTCGTTGGTTTTTGCGCTGCTCTCGGTGGCGCCGAAGAGCATGTGACCGATCCAGGATCCGGCGAGACCGCCGGCGATCCCGGCCAGGAGGGGATTGCGCTGTAAAAATGACGGTTGCGATGCCGGTGTCGGCTGGGCCGCAGGGGACGGGCTGGTTGCTGCTGATTGTGGAGCGGCCGTAGTCGGCTTCGGGGTGGTCGATTGCTGAATCGGTTGGGCGCCGTTCTGGTCATAGGTGCGTGATCCCCGGCTGCCGATGTTGCCCGAGGCGCTGCTGCTCCGCGACCCGCTGGAATAGCCTCCGCCTGATCCGCCTCTGGCTTTTGCCAGGGAGACGGCCGGAGTTCCGATGAGAGCAATTACGATGCATGATGCGATGACTTTTGTTGTATTCAAGACGAGTCCCTTTCTATCGATGGCATAAGCTGACCGTATAAGCCTTGTCATCCTACCAGTAATGGGATCGGGAAGGCGGTTTATTCGAGAACCGGTGGCTTGCGAAGGGACGAGGGTGTCGTCATCTCAACACAGTTTCGCCGTACCTGCCGCTGCTTCTTAAATGATTTGCGTGGATTGACCCGCCCTCACAGGGCTCGTACGATGTCTGTCTCACTCTACAAGGAGGACCTATGGCGCAGATTACTGAAGTCGCTCCGGACCTGTTCCGCATCACGACATTTCTCGAGCCGTTCAATCTGCAGTTCAGCCAGTTCCTTGTGCGCGATGCCGAGCCGCTCCTCTTTCACACCGGCCCGCGGGCGCTGTTTCCAGCGGTGAAGGAGGCCGTGGGGGCGCTCATCGATATCCAGTCGTTGCGCTGGATCGGGTTCAGCCATTTTGAGGCTGACGAGTGCGGATCGCTGCCGGAGTGGCAGGAGGCGGCCCGGCATGCCACGGCGGTCTGTAGTCTAGTGGGCAAGCTCGTGAGTGTGGATGATTGTCTCGCGGTCCGGCCCGCCAAGGGGATGACGGACGGCGAAGTGTTGCAGACGGGCAAGTACCGTTTTCGGTTTCTGTCAACGCCGCATGTGCCGCATTGCTGGGACGCGGGGCTGTTGTTTGAAGAGACGCAGCGGACGCTCCTCTGTTCGGATCTCCTTCATCAAGCGGGAAATGGGGATCCGGTGACGGAGTCGGACGTCGTGGGGCGCTGCCGTGAGGTGTTGGTGGAGTACCAGAAAGGCCCACTGGCGAACTATCTTCCCTACGGCCCGTTCATGGATACGACGTTGAAACGGTTGGCGGCGCTGCAGCCGAAGACCCTGGCGACGATGCACGGCTCGGTCTATGTCGGCGACGGGGGGAAAGCGCTCCACGATCTTGCAGGAGTCTTCCGGGAGGTGTTGGGCGCTTCGTAACGGTTCCCGCACCGGACAGAACCGGATTATCGAGTCTGTCGATCTCCTTCAGCACGTTCGTGCATTTGGCTCACCTTGCCTGCTCGGAATCCGTGTAAGATGTCCGAACATTCGTTTCCGGCAGGCCGTGAGCTTCAGCCCGCCTCCCTGTCCCTTCCTTTTTCTCCTGTTTTTTGTGTGAAAGGTCCCCATGGTCATGAAACTGTCGGATGGGCCTTCGCCCGGTTTGGTGGCTCCTCGTCTGCGACAATCGACCGAGGTGCGGGTGAGTCTGGCGGCGATGGCCGATGCCATGGGGGAGATGGTGTGGATTGCCGCCGGGCACGGGTCGGGTACGCCTCTGGTATCCAACGCGATATCGGATTCCGGTCAGACCGACGGTTGTCCTGACAATGGGGCGACGGACGAGTGTGAGCGCGGCGGTTTTGGTGGGACGGGCGCTCAATTCTACAAACCGGAAGAGGGGCTGTAGTTATGTATCGCCGCGCGATGCAGCCGCGAGCCGATTGGCCGGCGCGACTCGACCGGGTCGGTCTCACCTATCACAGTCTGGATGGGGGGTACTGGCGCGAGGATGTGGCCTATGAGTTTTCTGGATCACAGATCGATTGCCTGGAGTCTGCTACGGCTTCACTGCATCGGCTCTGTGTCGATGCGGTCGAGCGGATCATTCGCGACGATCGCTTTGCCGATCTCCGGATTCCAGAAGGATGGCGGCCCCGCATCATTGAGTCGTGGGAGCGGCAAGAGGCGTCGCTCTATGGCCGGTTTGATTTCTGGTATGACGGGGTGGGGGCGCCGAAACTGCTGGAGTACAACGCCGATACGCCGACCTCTTTGATTGAAGCGGCGGTCGGCCAATGGGGATGGCTGCGAGAGACCTGTCCGGAGGCAGATCAATTTAATAGTCTGCATGAGCGGTTGATCGGGCAGTGGGGAATAATCCGGGAACAGGCGTCGTCCGATCTGCTTCATCTGGTCTGTCTGGACCAGAGTGACGAAGACCGGCAGACGGTGACCTATCTGGCCGACACGGCGAATCAGGCCGGGTGGCGGGTGCAGACGTTGCCGATCGAACAGATCGGGTGGGCGCCGGGCAGTCGGCGGTTTGTGGATCGCCGGAACGAGCCTATCTCGGTGCTCTTCAAGCTCTATCCCTGGGAATGGCTCTGTCAGGACGCGTTTGCCGCGCAACTGTCCCGCTCTTCGATGCTGGTGCTGGAACCGGCGTGGAAACAGGTGCTCAGTCACAAAGGTCTGTTGGCGTTGCTGTGGGAGTGGTATCCCGATCATCCGAATCTGTTGCCCGCCTTCTTTTTAGGGCCGGGAGATTGCACCGCCTATGTCCGGAAACCGTTTTGGTCGCGCGAGGGCGCCAATATTTCGATCGTGAACGGAGATCAGGTGCTGACAACGTCCGGCCCTTATGATGCGGGAGTCTCGGTTTTCCAACAGTACATGCCGTTGCCGGCGTTTGAAGGATGGCATCCGGTGATCGGATCCTGGGTGATCGGCGATGAGCCGGCGGGGATTGGGATGCGGGAGGATCGCGGGTTGATCCATGGAAACCAGAGCCGCTTTGTGCCGCATTATGTGGTGAAGGGCATGCCGGTGCTCTAAGGGGAGAGGGAGCCGGTTATCCCCGTGTGCCCGTGGCGCTCTCCGTGGTTTGTGCGTTCCTGCCGTTCGTTCCTGTTTTTTTCAGGCAACAGTGTTTATATTTTTTTCCGCTGCCGCAGGGGCAGGGTGCGTTGCGGCTGAGCCCACGGCGCCGCCAGGGTAGGGAGGGGAGGAGTGCTTCCGTGTCCTGATGGAAGAGGGCCCGCAGCAGGGTATAGAGGGCAGGATCGCGGCGTTTCAACAGATCGGGCGAGGTGAAGAAATACTCCGCCAGCACCGCAAAGAATTCGTGTTCGTTCGTATAGGCGTAATTGCTGACATGGGTGCGACGAGAGGAGGGATGGGCCAGTTCCCGCGCCACGTACCGGACCCACTGTCGAACCGCCATCCAGGGGACTTCCGGCGGCAGCCCATATTCACCGGCCTCTTTCTCGACGAGATGCGCAAATTCGTGTACTCCCACATTCTGTGTGCCGGGTTGTGGGGAAAATCCTGCCAGCAACGCCGGCTTCGAGAGAATCATCACCCCGCTCAAATGATGCAGGCCGACCATGCCGAGAATGTGTTCATCCGACCCGCCACGGGTGCGGTAGGCGTCGTCGAAGGCGTCCGGATAGATCAGCACCTCATGCAGTCGATGGTATTCCCAGTCGTGGAACCCGAAGATCGGGATGACCGCACTGGCCGCCACCAACACTCGAATGGTCTCGTCCACCCCGGTGCGAATGCCGGTGATCCGGACCTCGTCGAGAAAGATCTGCATCAGTTGCCGGAACCTGATCTTGCCCGGTTCATCGAGTGCCAGGAAGAAAGCCACGTGTGCACGAAGTATCTCTTCCCGTTCTTCAGGAAACGGTTGTTGCATTATCTCCAGCCGGCGAAGACAGGGCCGCCGTATCCACCAGTAGGTGAAGGGGCTGAGTCCGAGCAGTGGCCATAGCAGAGGAATGAGCCAGGTCAGCCATCCCGCCGCTCCGGCGACCAGAAGGGTGGTTGCAAGCGCTTGCCGCTGATTCCGACGTTGAGCTTCCGGCGTCAGAAGCATCGAGTTGATCTCCCGGGAATAGGCATGTATCTCGTCGCGATTCTACTCCGAACCGCCTTGAGGTGAGCTGGGTCTGCGTTTTCCTGATGCGGATTCCTGCTTCAGCGCCCAAGATCGAACCCTGGATTCAGTCCCGTGTTTTCCCTGTGTTCAGGACGGATTTTTTGCGGCAATGTGCATACAACTCATTGAAAGTACGCTAAAAAATTAAGTATTTTTCTATCGTGTTTTCTATGGCCTGTTCGTGCTAAGATCCCCTTGCTGCTTTCTTGGTCGCCATGGGTCTTCACCCGGCGGTCGGAAGTCGGGGAGGTGATGTGGCCATCACCTCCCCTTTTTTTTGCCTTGTGGCATTCTCGCCCCTCTCTTCTTCGTCCCTATCAGTTCTCTCGCAAGAGGCGGCTTCTCTCCAATCTGTGAGATTGTCCATCTGGTTTTGGGATCTATCCGTCTCTCTCTGTTCTACTGCATCAGGATTCCCTGGCGAGTGCGATGAGACAGGTCGAGAGTTTTCGATGCTGAATCGGTCGGGGATTTTGGAATGAGGCGGACGGGAGATGGGGGGGTGAGTTGCTGATGAGGAGATGTTATCGGATAAAGGGACGATGATCGAGTCGGCAGAAACACGACGAAGAAAATATGAATGAAGAAATCTGATTCGAACTGCGTTTCGGAATTGCGTGAGTCGGGATTGAGAGAATGCGGGGGAGAGAGGCGAGGAGGCGACGTGACCGTCGCCTCCTCATGGTGCGACTACTTCTTCTTCTTCGCGGCAGCCTTTTTTACAGGCTTCTTCGCTGCTGCTTTCTTCGTGGCCATGAGTACTTCACCCCCCTTCGGTGTAAAAAGTTGTGACTCGATGTGACAGGTATAGCAGAGATTGCGCGGCGAGTAAATTACTTCCGCGCGGATTTTGTTAGCCGGTTGGAAAATGGATGGGGCTCCCATATCCCGTAATCCACTCCCTGGTGAGGCGCAAAGGTCGGTTGGGGCAAGGAGACGTATGCGAGTTGAGCCGTTGAGAGTCAGGTTGTGGATGATCGTCTCGCGCATGCGGCGCGCAATGCGATCGGCGCTGATCGTTTGCTGGCGCTAGTTTCCAGCTCTTCGGTTATTCGTGCTGCGAGGTGCGGCCTGTCGGTGACGGTTGTTGATCCGGCTATTCGGTGCGTCCGATTCTCTATCGAAGGGCTTCCGGGGAGGGTGAGGTGGTCGTGCGGCCGGGTTGCGTGCGTGGTCCGATGATGTGGGCTCATGAAAAATATTTTTTCAGGAAAAGCCTTCTTCACCACGAACAGAGGTGTTCGATGGAGTCGTTGTTCAGGATCGCGACCCTTCAGTTAACGATGCAGCGGCTATCTTCGTGGTCGACTTCATGGCCGACGCATGGTTCGGTCGCGTTCGGATTCTCATCGACATGACTGCGGTTGCACGAACGCTGGTATGCGCATGAATCAACGGGCGGTGGCCTTCGCGCAGATCGGCTACTGGCCGGACTCGCCCGCTCTTGCGTCAGGCAGCGCCGGGGCGTAGGCTAATGCTATCTTCTTGCAGCCGCCTCATTCTGTAGGTGGTGTTATGGTCCTCCATGGAGCCTCAATCCATCGGTCCGGACCTGCCGGGTGTTTTCCTTTCACCAGACGGGCGGTCGACGATACCCCAACGGGGCGAATGACCGGTCATTCAGCGACTCTCATATCGGGCACCATTTCCGGTGTCGCTCCTTCACATTGCGTTATCCGAATCGGGCACAAGGGCCTGCGGCACGTTTGCCGTCTGCCGGATTGCCTGAGGCGGAAAGGAGGTTGTCATGACCTATCGCTATAGCGGTATCGACATCATTGTCGGGTTTGGAATGTGCGCCATTGTCTTCGGCGCGCTGTTCCTCTTCGTGGCCACGACCGGCGCCTTTCTTGTTGCCACGCCGCCGGCGATGGTTGATCAATTCTCCGGTTCGGCGAACGGGATGGTGTGGCTGCAGCCTGCCCTGGGGCAAGCCATTGTCGAGCGCACGTTGCTGCAACGGCAGAGCGATCGCATCACGGCTCAGGCGACATTGGAATGGGATCAGGCGTTGCTCGCGCACTATAGCCTGCAATCCATGCCCGGTGGTCCCTTCGGATTTATCATGGACCGTGCGGCAACGATGCCCGATGATCACACGGCCCGCGTCCAGGCGGTTATGGGGCGTTCCATTGTGAATGGCACCAGGCGTGGTGTGCGCAGCGGGGTCCTGTCGGCGGATTACTATCTCTCTGATTACAATCGCGACATGATCGGTGCTGCCGAGCAATTGGGCGGGCGCATGCATGGGGCATTCGCGGCGGCATGGCAGCCGTTGCTCGGTCGATGGATTGTGGATGCCGGCCGGGACTATGCCGTCCGGGCGGCCGGAGTTCAGGAGCAGTTGGGCGCGGCGATTATTCATGTGGCTCAGGCCAGGACCGGGCTGGAAGAGGCTTGGGGCGCGAACCAATATCAGCTGGGGACATTGCTGGCGGCGGTGGATCGCACGGCGACGATGACGGAACCGGCTGATCAGATCATGGTGGCAAGCGTGACGCCGACGGCAGGGGCCATGGCGATGGCGCCGGAGCAGACGATGGCCTGGCCCGGGATTCCGCTCGGGTATTTCTTTGCTGCCATGATCGGGATGGCCCTGGTGTTTTTCAGCGGGTTGAGGCTGTCCGCCATGGGGCGGGAAGCCAAAGTGCAGGCGGACTTGCGGCGCGATCGTGATCGCTGGGTCTATCGCCTGGCGGCATAAGGAGTGGACCTAATAGGGTGGCTGGCGCGGGTGGGCCTGTGTCAGCCACCCGTGAATGCCGGCTGGCTCGTGGAAACGGGATGAGCCTGCAGGCAGATTGTGAGGGATGTCATGGTCATACTGATTGGTTTGGTGACGATAGGGGCACTTGTGTGGCTGTTAGCTTGGTCGCTGACGGGAGAAAGCGATGCGGAGCATCGGCATATGACTGAGATGAAAGGCCCGTCCGGGCCGTCCGCCCCACCTGAGGCAAGAGTGCCGTTCAGGCGAGCAGCCTAGTCCGTTGAGACCATGCTCACATGCCTCTCGGGCTTGCTATGGACTTGTGTCTTTCGAGGGTGCCGATACATTTCCGCGCTGAAACAACGCGACGCTCGCTCTATAGATTGGGGTCAGGAGGCTGAGCCTCAACAGAGGGCGAACTATCCTGACTCGGCCGAATTGGCCGTGAGCGCCGAACGCCTATTTCCACCGAAGCTCGACCGGTTCGCGGGTGGAAGGTATGACCGACGTTATTCTGCTTCATTGTCGGGACAAGTGTGGGGAGGATGTCCGGAGATCTGTTTCTGCCGAAGCAGTTTGGTGAAATAGGTGCGCTGGAGTTTCAGCGCTTCAGCGGCTCTCGTTTGGTTCCAGCCGTTCTGCTGGAGGGCTCTCACCAGTATGTTCTTGCTGTAGGCCTCCATCATTTCATGATAGGCATGCAGCGACGAGTCCAGTCCTGATTCCTGATCGGGTGTCGATGAGACCGCCATGAGCGACAGCTGCGATGGCTCAATCGTCGCGCCTGTGGAAAGGATGACGGCGCGGGTCAGCACATTCTCCAGCTCGCGGATATTTCCCGGCCAATGATATTGGCGCATGAGTGTCAGCGCGCGTTCGCTCAGCGAGTACTGGCGGTGGGTGCCGAGTGCGGCCGAACGACGGAGGAAATACTCGGACAGCGCCACGAGGTCATCCAGGCGTTCCCGCAATGGTGGAAGCGTGCTGGTGATCACGGCGAGCCGGTAGTACAAGTCTTCCCGAAAAGTACCTTGGCGGATAGCCTGCCGTAAATCTTTGTTCGTCGCGGCAATAAAGCGCACATTGGTCCGGATGAGCTGCGTGCCGCCCACCCGATAGAAGGTCTGATCCTGAAGCACGCGCAACAGGTGGCTTTGCATGAGCAGCGGCATATCGCCGATCTCGTCCAGGAAGACGGTGCCCCCTTCGGCGATTTCAATTTTGCCGGGTTCCCGCTTCAGCGCGCCGGTGTAAGCCCCTCGTTCATGTCCAAACAGCTCATTCTCCAGGAGGGTCTCCGGCAAGGCCGCGCAGTTCACCGCGACGAACGGCCTGTCCCGTCGCGGGCTCCAGCGGTGAATCGCGCGCGCAATCACTTCTTTCCCGGTGCCTGTCTCGCCGAGCAACAGGACGGTGACCGGCGCTGCCGCCGCTTGCCTGGCGATGGCGAGTTGTGCCGCCATTTTCTGGTTGGTTCCGACGATAGGATCGTACTGTCCCTCGACTTCCTTGCGCAGGACCTCGACCTGGCGATCCAGCGCGAGGGTCTCAAGGGCTTTCTTGATCACGACCGTGAGGTGGTCGGCCGTGAAGGGCTTGGTCAGAAAGTCGAAGGCCCCTAAGTGCATGGCGTGCACGGCGCGCTCGATCGTGCCGAAGGCGGTCAGGATAATAATCAGCGGTGTGGTATAGGTGGGCAGCGGAGTCTCCGGGTCGGGCCCCGCTGCAACGGTGGCGGCTTCCCGAACCTGTTGTAAGACTTCCAGCCCGGAACGATGGGGGAGTTCCAGATCGAGGAGGACGAGGTCCGGTGCCTCCTGTTCAATGAGTCGCAGCGCCTCTGCCCCGTCGCTCGCGGTCAGGGGTTCATGCCCCATCCATGTGATGCGGTTTTCCAGACCGAGCAGGATATCCCGGTCATCATCGACGAGGAGAATTTTGGCGCGCATAGCGTGTATGTCCCGTCTTCATGCTTCGGAAGTGTAGTGCCTTCATCGAGAAAAATACATGGTCTATTGTCGGTCTCTCCGGGCAAGGAGACTCATATTGGACCGGCCTGTGCCGCCTCATTGGGGCTGCCGTTCTGTCTCCGGGGGCGGCGCGATCGGCAGCGTAAAGCAGATGCAGGTTCCGCGGCCGGGCGTGCTCTCCGCCCAGATTTCCCCCCGGTGCATCGTGATCAAGGTCTTGGTAATGAACAGGCCCAATTGAGCCCCTTGCGAGGATGGCATCGACGACGGCACTTTTGAAAATTCGTTGAAGACGCTCGGCAAGTGGAGCGGATCAATCCCGCATCCGGTATCGGCTACGCAGGTCTTGATCATCCCCTCAGCATCACAGGAGAACGTGACGGTGACAGCCCCTCCGGGAGGGGTAAATTTGATGGCGTTGCCGATCAGATTCCAGAGAATTTGTTCCAGCTTGTCGCGATCGCCGAAAATTCTGGGGAGGGGGTGTTCCGGTTCGATCCGGAGGGCGATCTGTTTTTCTGCAGCAACCGTCTGCAAACCCTCTGCGGCAGTGGCCGCGATCTCCGCAATACAGACCGGTTCAGGCCGAAGCACATCTTTGTGGATATCCAATCGCGACCAATCCAACAGCTGGTTGATGATACGGGCCAGCCGCGCCACGTTGTGCTCGATTCGCGTGAGGTAGGTCGTTTGCTGGCTCGTCAATGGACCGGTGACACCATCCAGCATGTTTTCGGCAAAGCTTCGAATGGCGGTCATGGGCGTGCGCAACTCATGGGACACGACCGAGAGGAAGGTCGAGCGCCGTCGATCGTGGGCCTGGAGTCGGTCATTGGCGCGCGATAGTTCCTCCGTGCGCTCGCGGATCCGCTCTTCCTGATGCTGGGTCAGCTCGGAGAGGTGGGCATAGGCGCGGGCGTTGTCGATCGCGGCGGCCACATGGCTGGCGATCGTCAGAAGAATATGCAGGTCTTCTTCCGTGCATATCTGGGCGCCTCGATCACCGGCGATGTATCCCAATGTTCCGTGATGACTCTGAAGCGGAACGGCAATAAACGACGAGATGCCGGCGCGTTGCAGTATTTCCATCACCGGCGGATAGATCCGGTGGGCTGAGGCATCGAGCGCCTGGATGAGCACCGGTTCGCGGCGAAGAAACAGGTCAGCGGTGATGCTGCCATCGTCGCGTATGGGGATCTCCAGATTATAGGCGATCTCAGCAATCTCGGGAGAGATTCCCGTCACGCGGGCGATGTACGACACATCCCGCTCCTCCAGCCGCAGGACCAGCACCATGCGCAGGAAGCCGAGATTGCCGACCAGGAGTTGGAGCACCGTGTCGAGGAGATGGTTCATGTCCAGCGTGCTCGCAATGGCGGCGCTGGCTTGATGGAGGGTGGTCAGCTGCTTGAATTGTTGTTTGATCGTCTCGAGGTTGGTGGTAATAGCCTGATTCCGCTCTTGAACTGAGCGGGCCATGACATTGAAGAGCCCGGTCAATTGGCCGACCTCATCGTTCGTGGAAGGGGACAGTTGAACCGGTGCCGTCCCCTCAGTCACCTGGCGGGCCACACCGGCCAGGCGTCGCAACGGAGTCGTAATGCGCGAGGTCAGCAGGTGAGCGCCGAGTATGCCGGCTCCGATAATGAGCGCGGTCAGGGCAAAGACATTCTGTATCATGGTCAGCACGGCCTGGCGCACGTGCTCATCGGTGAGGCCGATTTGAATGACGCCGTACACCGGCGGCCGTTTCATCATAGCCCCGTCGATGGCGGGGGATTCGGGATCGAGCGTAAACGGGGTCATGGGTGCGGGTGATGCCCGAAGGACCGGCAAGGCAAAGTCATAGAGCGTCTCGAACAGTGTAGGGAACACCTGAGACATGAAGGAGCCTCGATTCTGAGGAGCGAGCGTGAGCTGATCCGAGACGGCAAGCGGGGTAATCTGTGGGACTGTCGCCGGCGTTTGCGCCAGTCTTTGAACGATGTCTGTGGGGGGGTAGATCGGACGGGAGGGGGACCGTCGTGGATCTGTCAACGACTCACGCGCTCCCTTGCTGTACCGGGCGACAGCCTGGCCGTGTGAGCCCGTGACGACCACATAGACGACTTCATCGATGGAGAGGAGGCCTTCGATGTACTGGTGCAGGGTCGTCTGATCTTCCGCGACCAGGCCGGCAAATCGGAAATGGTTGTTGTGCGCGATATTGGTCAGGAGGATGGTGCCGAGGCGATGAAGATTCTGCAGCATGGCGTCGCGGCGTATTTCAACGAAATACCAGCTCAGCGTTGAACAGGTCAGAACCAGAATCAGACTGAAGAACACGACAAACTTCGTGCGCAAGCTGATGAACGGCTTCGCCGGTACGCCGGAAGGCGGTGTCGGATTCTGGAGCGAGAGCGGTTCAGCTGTCATCGCGATCAGGTCCTAATATTTCTCATCGATCAGGCGCTCAATGTCGTTGGGAAAGCTGATGCCCAGGAAGTTGGAGGTCTTCTGGTTCACGGTGATGCTCAGGCGTTCGATGGGGATGGGTTTCATCGGGAGTTTCCGGTCTCCATCGAGGAGCCGTCTGGCAAGCAGGCCGGTTTCCCGGCCGACATCACTGTAGGAGACGGAAATGCTGAGGAGCGCTCCGAGCCTGGTCATCTCCGGCGAGAAACCGATGACCGGGACATGCCGTGCCATGGCTGATTCGAGAATGAAACCAACGGACTCCGCGGTCAAGACCGTCGAATCGGGCACCAGCCACAGCCCATCGGCGGCGGTGAGGAGCGCGCGTAACTGCAGCGGGACTTCTTTCTCACTGGCGACGGGGAATTCCTCCAATTCGAACCCGCTGGCGGCAGCAGAGCGGGCCGTACCGGTACTTTGAAACCCGGTCTTCGCGGGATTGAACAGGACCCCGAGTCGGCGGAGGGACGGCAGAAATGAGCGGAGAATCTTGAACTGCCGCTCGACGGGAATATCCAGCAGTGTGCCGGTGATATTCGGCGTGGTGAGATGATGCTTCGTGGGATCCAGGATCATCATGTAGACGATGGGAATATCCACGATTTCCACCTGGGCGGCCAGAGCGGCTTTAAGGCCGACGGCCAGAACGAGAGACGCATCGGAGGCCCTGATCTTGCGGGCCAGTTTTTTCCCGAGTTCAGAATCGCCGCGCAAATCGTATTCGGCATACGTCATGGAAGCCGGCGCCGTCACTTTGAATCCCTCAATCGCCTGCGTATAGGCCTGCAAGTCTGAGGATTTCAGAATCGCAATTTCTCCGGCGAGGGCGTTGGCTGATCCGAGGAGACAGGATATAAGGGGCAGAGCGAATCCCACTAGCTTCCTGCCAAACGCGAAGCCTTTGGCGAGAGAGAGGCGCTCTGTGTGATATCGAAGGGACTTCATCATCATATCATGATCGCGGATGATCATGCCGCGGTTTCTCTAGAGCGCTGCGATCTGCTTGCGCGGGCTCCGACAGCGTCGTCTGTCCGGGTGTGGTCGATTGAACGGTCCCCAGGATACGTGTCGCTGCGCCGGTCGCACTCCGAACGATATGCCCCGACCATGAGAGCCAGTGGAGAGTGCCGTCGGCCCGGCACACACGGTGAGCAAAGGCGAGCTCAGACTGTGAGGAATGTTGTGCCGTGAGCAGCGCCGCCAGAACAGAGGCCTGATCGTCTGCATAGACGCTGGCCAGAAAATCCTGCCTGGAGAGGGGGCCAGCGCCGACCGCCAGGCCGAGCAGATCGTTGGCGATCGGTGACCAGTAGCAGTGGTCCGTCTGCAGGTTCCAGTCCCAGATGCCGATGCGCGCACTCATGAGCGCGAGCTGAACCCGCTCCTCGTTGCCGCGGAGCAAATCCCCAAGACGTTTGCGCTCGGTGATGTCGGTGGAGATTCCGCAGACGGCGTAAGGCCTGCCGGTCTCGTCGCAGAGTGGAAACTTGATGGAGATATAGTCGTGGACCCCGTCCGCATGGGGGGCGACTTCGTCATACTCGATCGCCGCGTTGCGTTCCAATACCTGGCGATCGTTCGCGCTGAATGCCTCCGCAATCTCGGGAGAGAAGAGATCATGGTTGGTGCGGCCGACGATTTGATCGGCGCTCAGATCGAATATCTGTTGGAAACGTCGGTTTGTGAGCAGGAAGCGTCCGTCCGCCAGCTTCACGTAAATGACGGCCGTGGTATTGTCGATCACATCTTTCAAGAGGCGTTCGCTGCGGTGGAGCGCCTCTTCCATTTGTTTGCGGTCGGTGATGCATTGCAGGGAGCCGGCCATGCGGATGGGGTGGCCGTGCTCATCCCAGATGGCCAGGCCGCGCGCGCGGAACCACTGGTATTCGCCGTGTTTCGTCAGCAGCCGGTACTCCGTATCGTACGGCTCGCGCCGTTCCATGTGCGCGGCCAATGCGGCCAGCACCCGCTCGCGATCGCCCGGATGCAATCTGGAGGTCCAGCTCTCCAGGATGTCCGGAAATTCATTCTCGGTATAGCCCAATAGCTCGCGGACCCGGGCAGACCACCAGACCGGGGTGTCGGGATGATGCCACGGCCGTCCGGGCAGGACCTGTCCATCCCAGAATCCGTCGCTCGATCCGCGGATGACATACTCCAGGCGGTCTTCCCGTTTCCGCAATCCCGATTCAATGCGCCACTGTTTGGTCGTGTCATGAAAGACCACGACCGCCCCGGCGACGGTGTCGTCCTCCCACAGCGGAGAGCTGACGTATTCGACCGGGAAGCTGGTGCCGTCACGCTTCCAGAATACTTCATGCGTGACGCGATGGATCTCGCCGTCGTGCAGGGCGGCGTAGATCGGACAAGAGTCGTCAGGGTACGGGGTCCCGTCGATTCTGGTGTGGTGCAGGAGCGCATGCATGGGGCGTCCGATCAAGTCTTCCACCGAATACCCGAGCATCGCGGCCGCACGTGGATTGACGAAGGTGGCGAGCCCCTGCCGGTCGATGCCGTAGATCCCTTCGCCGGCTTGCGTCAGGATGAGCGTGTGGCGGCGGCGCAGCTCATCCAGCGCCCGCTCCGTCTCCTTGCGCCGGGAAACGTCGCGGATGATGCCGCTATAGTAATTCCCGGTAGCGGTCTTCCAGGTGGCCAGCGAGAGCTCGATCGGAAATTCGGTGCCGTCCTGTTTGAGCCCTTGCAGCTCGAGGATCGATCCGATGAGGCGGCTTGATCCGCCGGCTTCCAGGCGGGCGATGCCGGCGTTATGCCGCTCGTGATAGCGCGCCGGCATTAATTTGGTGAGGGGTTGTCCGATCAGATCGTGGTTCTGATAACCGAACAGCGTGGCCGCTGAGTGGTTGTGCGAGAGGATGGTCCCGCGCCCGTCAGCGACCACGATAGCATCGCTGGCAGACTCGACCAGTGAGCGGAAGCGGTCTTCGCTTTCAGTCAGAAGATGTTCGGCGCGTTGGGCTTTCACCGCCAGTTCCTTGACGCCGATCGCCCGGCGGAGCGTCTGCCGGAGTTCTTCGCGATGGTAGGGTTTGGTCAGGTAGGCGAAGGCCCCCCGTGTCAGCGACCCCACCGTTTTCTCCGTCGCCGTGCTGGCCGTGACGATGACCACGGGTAAATGCGGGTCCAGCTGTTGGATCGTGGCGAGTACCTCAAGGCCATCGCCGTCCGGCAAGGTCACATCGAGCAAGACCGCATTAAAGTGATAAGCACCGAGCTGGGCAAGCGCGCCGGCGCAAGAGTCGGCGGTATGGACGGTATAGCCGTCGTGGGTGAGCAGGTCCTGCAGGCTCACGACAATATCCGGATTGTCTTCCACGACGAGCACGGTATATGAAGGGGCTTCGCCGGCCATAGCGCCCTCAGTCAGTGATGCCTTCGTCATCGGAAACGGGCTGACTCACCGTTGCCCAAGGCTGAGTGTTCGTGTGTTGCGCCGTATCATAACGAGAATCGCGCAAGCATAGTAGAGATATACCTCTTAAGGAAACCATTTAGCACCTCACCGTCAGCCAGCCCCTCACCCGGCTGCTGATCGTCTCAGCTCTGCGGTCATTGCCTTTCCTTACTTCGGTATCGAGCGCTGACGGTCGAGTCCACACGCGACGCCTACAGCAGCGGCTCGGTAAGGGGAAGGTGTTGTGGAAGGGGGCCACGGCGGGGGCGTCCTCGCTTCAGCGGGGTAAGGCGAGGAGGAAATGTGCCGCCGTTGGTGTGCTCCATCTCGGCCACCGCATCGTGGATGGCCTCGGCGATGACCCGGGCCATCGTGCACTGTTCTGTCCAGTAAATGGCGTTGCGGAGGCGCTCGATCAGAGTCGTCGGGAGAAGGATGGTGATGCGCTGATTGGGCGAGTCTGCGGGTACGGTCACCCCGGTGGGGCGCGTTGCGGGAAGAGAACCGGTGGGAGTCTGGCGCGACAGGGGCAGAGGACGATTGCCTGGAACCAGGTCAGGCCGATATCCCTCGGTGCGATGATGCCCCGGTTTCTTCGAGATCTGTTGAGTCATGAGAATGAACTCCCTTGTCGGTGCGGCGACCGTCGCCGGTAATCGCGAAGACCATGAACCACGAGATTCCTACCAGCCCTACCAACAACACCCAGATGATCAATTCCTGTGTCACGGTGCGCCTCCTGAGTGTTTCTCATCATGTTTCCGCCGGATGAGTTCGCAAACCGTATGCCATTGGCCCTCTCTGATTAAGTGAGAAGAATGTGGCCGGAGAATGTTGGGGAAATAGCATCTGAGCCGTCCCTCACGGCGATGTGGCACTGCGAAAGCCGATGAGAGTGGATCAAATGTGATCCGAAGGTGGATCGGAAAGGATTCGCCGGCCGGCGTGCGGGAATTGTGAGAGGTTTGAGGAAATACCTCCAGCCTCCAACCTCATACGCTTTGCCGCTCAACTTGCGGTGAGGAGCGCTATCGGAGCGGCGTCGTGAGGGAACGAAGATCCCACTCGGCCACTCCGTGAAGACCGACTTGTTTCAGCAGCGCGGCGCGCATGCGTCGGAGCGGGGCGTCGGTGGGGCGGGCATCAATGAGCGCGCAGAGACAGGCCATCGCGTCGTACCAGAATCCCTGGCGGGCATTGTCCTGCACGCTCTGTGTGCTGCAGGCGAGGTGGGGGCCTGCTTCGACAAGACAGGCATTGAACTCACAGCGCTCAATGACTCCCCCCGCCACGATATCCTGCGACGGCGAGTCGGGGTTACGGATCACCGAGACGTACCATCGATACTGCACGTCCGGTTCGAGCGTCAGTCCTATCTCTTTCAGACTAATCGTCTGAATTCCTGCCTTCTTTGGAGAAGGGATGGGAGCTTCATATACCGGCTTGATCGAGCGATTATCCACCAGAGTAAAGCGAACCGTGTAAGCCGTCGGCTTCGAAAGAAACCAATTGAGGACCGGCGTTTGGTTGATCGTCAGGCCGACATGATCGGGGACGAGGGCTTGAATTTCAGGGTCGCTGCCGCCTGTCCCGCGCATCTCTCCGCCGACACGCGCGCGAGGTGAAAATTTCCTGGGTGGGGTATAGACCGGCAGCGACGGGTCATCAGGGGTGGCGATTTGAGGGGCGTCGGACGGCCCGGATCCTGCCGTGGCCTGCGTCGGCTCCACCAGTGTCAGGCCCAGGGGCATTGTACAGATGATGCAAAATAACAACGTGGGTCTCACCGTGCACCCCCTCTTGCTGAGGCCCTTTGGTGAATTTCAATGCATGAATCGTACTCTAGCATATGGTCGAGATCCTTTATAGCCAGTTATTGAGCAACAAGAAGGGTGACCAGTAAGCCGGATGCTCATAAACCCGATCGGCCAACAGCTTTGTCTGAGCTTGTTGCAATGCGACCGCTTTGGAAATCGATGGATTCCTGAGCTGCCGATAGAATTCGGAAATCAGCGCGGCTGAGGCTTCATCATTGATAAACCACAGCGTGGCAATCGCGCTTCTCGCGCCGGCCTTGATGGCGATTCCCGCGAGGCCGAGGGCGGCGCGATCATCGCCGACACCGGTCTGGCAGGCGCTGAGGGTCAGAAGTTCGAGCGGCTCCTGCCGGAACCGGTACAAGCCGACCAGCCGGTCCAGCTGATTCACGGTGAGTTTTCCGTCGAACGTGAGCAGAAAACTCTCATTCGCATCCGTCGAAAACTTTCCGTGAGTGGCAATGTGCAGCACGCCGAACTGACCGTCCCGCAATTCCTCCTCCAGCCGGGTGGTCTGAAACTCGCTATTGAGCAGTTGATCGCCTCGATAGAGATCGTGGATTGCGCCCATTTCTTCGGCCACATACGGGAGCGCCGGGAACCCCTGGACGGCATGAGTCAGTCCGATGGACAGGAACCGGACGGTCTCGCGGTTAATCGGGTGGGGGTCCGTGAGATTGAGCCCGGGGGTTAGGGCCACCGCAAATTTCTGGATGAGGAAGCTGGTCCCATCGTGCAAGGCCGCCAGGGGAATGGTGCGGAGCGCCCCGTCGGGGACAAACACCAGCGTATTGATGTGCAAGCGGGTCAGGTCTGCCTCGATCGGTCGAACCAGCCAGTCATAGAGCTGTTGAGCATGGGGGAGATATTCCCTGGTCGTCCGCTTCTCGACCGTGCGGCGGAAGGCGCGCACTTCCTGCGCCAATGTCGCGGCAGGAACGGGCACAGAGATTCTCGTCATCCCGGTCGGGAGGCTGACGAGCATGTCCAATCGGTCTGCGAACATGATCGGGTAGATCACCGCCGTGGTCGGTGAGAGCGAGTCGGGCTTGGTGATGCGGGCCTGCAGGGCGTCGACGCATTCGTCCTTGAAGTATTCCCGCAGCTCAGCTGCTTTGAAGGCTTCGATCGCGTCGCGCGCAGTCAGGAGATCGGTCTGTGCGGTGGGGGTGTCGTCAGTCAACCCGGCGCGTTGGAGCAGGAGGTCGGCCAGTTCGAAAAACAAGGGGCGAACCGATTCCTGGTCCGGAGTCGAGGCCTCATAGGAGGCGCGGGCCACTTCCGGTCTAATGGGTTGCAAGGTGGCGGCGGCCTGCCGGTAGGAGGCGATGGCGTCGTCAAGGTGGCCGCTCGACGCCAGCAGCCGGCCCACCTGCCACTGCCAACGGTAGAGGGATTCCGGTACGCCCGCGGATTGCGCGGAGAACGCCGCGCGCCGGGACAGCTGCAGCGCTTCCTCGGTGCGGCGTTCTGTTTCGTAGAGATGCCCGAGATAGCCGAGCGCATAGGACAGGGTGCGCGCATCTCCCAATCGTTCAGAGAGGGCCACCGCTTCTTGCAGCACACCGGCGGTGCGTATGAGCAGCGCATCGCCGATGGCGGGCAGGAGCGGCCGCAGATGCCCGTAGCCCAGCCCGATATTAATCAAGCTGACGGCCTTGTTGTACGACGGGGATAGTTCACGGGCCTGGTCAAGCGATTGATCGAGCCAGAGCCGGCTGTCCTGTGGCTGGCCGAGCCGCAACGCCGCGCGCGCGGCGTTGATTCTGGCGGTAATCGCGACCATGTGAAGTCCGGTGTCCTGCGCAATCGTCGTACTTTCATGAAATGAAGCCAGCGCCTCGGCGTCTTCGTGTCGTAGGGCGTGGAGAATACCCAGATCGTTCAACGTGGCGGCAGTGAGCGCGGATGACGCTTCTCGCCGGGCGAGCGTCAACGCGTCGGTCAGGCGTTCCTCGGCTTCATCGAGTTGCCCGACAGCGAGGACCATGCGGAAGCCTGAAATCGAAAAGGAAGACTGCTCGTGACACTGATTCACACGCTCACGATCCTCATTTGCTTGGCGGCCCTGTTCAGTTATGTGAACCACCGGCTGCTGAAATTACCGATGACGATCGGGCTGATGGCGGTGGCGCTGGTGTTCTCGCTGATTCTGCTGGTGCTCGGCAAGTTGGGATTCGGCGTGGAGGCTGAGGCCCAACGGTTCATCGGCGCCATTGATTTCAACGAGGCGCTGATGCATGGCATGCTGGGGTTCTTGCTGTTTGCCGGCGCGTTGCATGTCAAGCTGGACGAGCTGCTGGATCTCAAATGGGTGATCGGTTCCATGGCGGTGGCCGGCACGATTCTGTCGAGTCTGATCACCGGCCTGCTGGGCTATTGGCTGTTCGATCTCGTCGGCCTTCCACTGCCGCTTCTGTACTGTCTCCTGTTCGGCGCCTTGATCTCACCGACCGATCCGATCGCGGTCATGGGCGTATTGCGGCAGGCACGTCTGCCGAAGGCACTGGAAATGAAAATCGTTGGCGAATCGCTGTTCAACGACGGGGTCGGCGTCGTGATTTTTCTGGTGGTCTTGAATCTCGTGCCGAAAGATTCGTTCACCGCCACGGATGTGCTGGCGTTGTTCGCTGAAGAAGCCATCGGCGGCGCGGCCCTCGGGCTGGCGCTGGGGTATATCGCCTATCGCATGCTCCGGTCGGTGGACAACTATCAGGTTGAGATTCTGATCACGCTCGCACTCGTCATGGGGAGTTTCGCCTTGGCAGATCTGCTGCATACCTCCGGACCGATTGCGGTAGTCGTCGCGGGCTTGCTTATTGGAAACCAGGGCCGGCAATGGGCTATGTCCGAGAAGACGCGCGAGCACCTCGACAGCTTTTGGGAACTGTTGGATGAACTGTTGAATGCTGTGCTCTTCGTCTTGATCGGACTGGAGGTGCTGGTGCTCAGTTTTCAGAGGGCGTACCTGGTGGCCGGGTTGGTCGCGATCCCACTGGTGTTGGCCGCGAGATGGCTCAGCGTGGTGGTGCAGGTGAAAGCGTTCAGCTTCGTTCGGGAATTCAGCGCTCGCACGATCACGATCTTGACCTGGGGCGGGCTCCGCGGCGGCATCTCTGTAGCGCTGGCGCTCTCGCTGCCGGTTGGTCCGATGCGCGACGCCGTGGTTACCATCACCTACGCGGTGGTGGTGTTTTCCATCCTCGTGCAGGGCCTCACGATCAATCGGGTGCTGGGATACGGCGTGAGCAGGAAGAGCGAGGCCGCACATTCGTAACGCAACACGATGAGCTCTTTTGGCTCGGGAGCTTGGAGCATATCTCCTGATCTCAGAAACCTCATGTCCGGAATCTTAAAGACGCAATGGCCTGGATCATCTTTCTCTTGAGTGCGGTCACCATCGTGGCTGCGGGAACGAAGCTCTCCCATTACGGCGACAGGATCGCCGAGTCATGAAGAACTTGTCGGGACACTGGTGTAACCGCCCCCTGTTCTCTGCTCCTCCCGTTCCATTCGGAAGAGCGAAGATGTGAATGGCTGCCTCCACCAGCAGGGCGGTGGATAGACTTATAGGACAACCGGCTATGACGAGGAGATGAGTGGAGTCTGTCAAACAGGGAGATAACACGATGAACATTGTGATGGCGTTGGATCGGTCTCGGCATGCTCGTGCGGCGATTCAGGTGCTCCAGCAAATGTGCTGGCCGACCGGATCAACGCTCACCCTCCTTCATGTGCTGGAGATTGTCACGATCTCTGGCGGCTGGCAGCTGCACTACCATCCGGAGTTGTGGAAGCAGTTTGTGGGAGAACGGCGGAAGCTGCTCGCACAGGCTCAACGCTTCCTGGAACGCATGGAAGCTCAGTTGCAAGTTGGCGATACCCGAGTGGGTAAGATGGTGAAGTGGGGTTCGCCACTGACAGGGATCCTGGAGGCCCTGAAAAAGCAACAGGCGGACCTGGTCGTAGTTGGCTCTCGCGGGCTATCCGGCGTAAGGCGCTTCTTGCTCGGAAGTGTGAGCGAGGGCTTGCTCCATGCCGCGCCGTGCTCCGTCCTGATCAGCCGGGGACGAGGGAAGCGACGAGGTGAGAGGTCTGCCAAAGGCCTCCGAATCCTAGTGGCGGTAGACGAATCCGAGCACGCGTTGGCGGCCGCACGATGGCTCCGAGCACTGCGACTACCGGCAGCGGAGGTCACCATTCTGCACGTTGTTGGGCCGCCAGAGGATTGCGTTCCCCAATTACTGACTCTGAAAGCACCGAGATTCCGTGAGTCGGCTCAGGCAGTGATTCGCATGACGAATGAGCGCGGGGGGCAAGTGCTAAAGCTTGCGCGGAAGGCTCTGGCGTATCGCGGCTTGACCATCCATCCTGTGCTGGCCGAAGGCCATCCCGCAGAGGAAATCATCCGAACCGCAACACGAAGCCATGCTGACCTGGTGATACTTGGATCGCGGGGCATGACGGGCTTAAAGGGCGCGTTTCTCGGCAGTGTGTCGCGGCGAGTGGCACGGCATGCTCCCTGTTCGGTCCTGGTCGTCAAGACGCGGTAATCGGTGCGGTACCCTCCGGCAACTTCGGCGCTCCGACCATGACCCCGGACCGGTCCTCTAAAATTGGCATCGTGCTGGCGGCTCCGCTCTGGAGAGCGCCGATCGCTCACAGCGAAGATCAGCGTGCTGTCGATTGTGCGCGGCATTATCAGCCCGTCAGGCACTCTGCATACACAAGGACATGCTTCCTGAAGATTAGGCCTGGCAGAGCCGTCATGATCATAGCGGACCGATTGGCTTGGGGGTGGCGGCTTGGATAGCTGGCACCCAAGCTGCGCTCGCTTTAGGTGGTCGTAGGCCCAGAGAATTGTATGCCTGAACCTAGTGGTTTCACGAGGTTGTCTCTTCTTTGGTGTTCACGTATCGTGCAAAGGAAGCTGGAGGAGTGAGTCGCATCTTTGCAGCTATGACAGGTCCAGCCTTCTGCATTTCTGATGGTCATAGTCTTTTGGGGCCAACGAAGGGATAGTTAGGATTGTATCCGGCCATCACAGGGCGGGGATATCAAGCGGGAGCACGTATGCCGTCAGACTGGCTACCAACGAAATTTATCTTGCCTTCGAAAGATGTTGTGTCGGCGGCACAGCTACACCTGCTGGTCGTGCAGGAGGATGATCCTCTCGGGCTCTGTGAGGCTCTGCACTCGTTCGGTTTCTCGGTTCAGACCGTTCGCCACGGAGAAACCGCGCTGGACTGTCTGGCTCAGATGAAGCATATTGCCGGGGTGCTGCTGGAGGTGCGTGCGCGAACCGCTGACGACAGGCCTCTGCTCTCGGCGCTTCGTCATCACTATCCGCAGATGCCGATCATGACGATGGCGCACCGCCAGGACATTGACCTTCTCAGAGCGTCGATCGGGCTGGGCGCGCAGGAGTATCTCATGACCCCGATTCACGAAGAAATTCTAAAGATCAAATGTGCCAAGGTGTTCTTTCATCAGACGAGAGCCGATTCCGACCAATATATGGAAGTTCGAATCGACAGAATTGATTCCACCACCACAGATTGAGCGAATACAGAAGCACCGGGTATTTACTTCAATCCGGTACATTTTTTGATTCATTCAAACCGTTTGCGGATTTGGACTCAGTCCGTCAGACGGTGATCCTTCTGACAGGTAAATGTGGTCGGAGGAGGAGATAAGCTTAGCGAGAAGGGCGCGTCGGCCAGGAGCAGACCCAACCGGATATGACGAAGGGTGATGCCAGTATTGATGAGCTGTGTCTGAGATTTGCAGCGATTCAAAAGAACTGGTTGGGTTCGTTAGACCGTATCGCCAATTCCCTCGGAACAGGCGCTGTCGGAGAGGAAGACATGTTGCTGTCGGGCCTCAGTTTTTCTTAGTGTACCCATTCCACATCTTAGAGTGTATCGAGCCTGGAAGGACGTCAGGCCCGACCATGGGCGTAAAAGAATTTCTTGGCCAGCTCGGCGGTGAGGATGTACCCTGCGAGGACGGCGGCGAGGAGAAAGAGGAATGAAAGCGGCATCGGTGTCAAGCCAAGCGGTGCAGCAATAGGGAGTACGGGGAGTAACAGCGTGATCGCAGCCACTGCGAGGGTGGCAAGGGTGAGGGCGCGTCCCGGTGTGCTGGAGAAAAACGGCCGTCTGGTTCGAATGACCAGCACAATGGCCGAGGCGGAAATGACGGACTCGATGAACCAGCCAGTCCGGAACTGTTGCGGTGAGGCGTCGAGAATCCACAGCAGCGCGCCGAAGGTCAGGTAATCGAACACCGAACTGACGAGTCCAAAAGTTAACATGAACTTTCGAATGAAAGCGATATCCCAGCGTCGCGGCCGGTCGATCAGTTCAGGATCGACGCTGTCGGTGGCAATCGTCATTTCAGGAATATCGGTGAGCAGGTTTGTGAGGAGGATTTGTTTCGGCAGCAGCGGGAGAAACGGCAGAAACAGTGAGGCGCCGGCCATGCTGAACATGTTGCCGAAATTCGCGCTGGTGGCCATGAAGACGTATTTCAGGGTGTTCGAAAACGTGATCCGCCCCTCGCGGACTCCCTGGATGAGAACGGACAGATTTTTTTCCAGGAGCACAATGTCCGCCGCGTCCTTCGCCACATCGACGGCGCTTTCCACGGAGATGCCCACGTCCGCCGAATGGAGCGCCGGGGCGTCGTTGATCCCGTCGCCGATATAGCCCACCACGTTGCCGGATCGTTTCAATGCCAGAATGATGCGGTCCTTCTGATTGGGCTCCACTTCCGCAAACACATCGATGTCATTCACGCGCTGGCTCAACGCTTCGTCGGTCATGAGGCGAAGGTCCGGTCCGGTCAAGAGCCGTTGGTGGTCCATTCCAACCTGCTGGCTGACGTGGGCGGCCACGAGATGGTGATCGCCCGTGATGATCTTGAGCGACACACCCAGTTGCCGTAAGGATGCGATGGTCTGAGCCATGTCGGGCTTCACCGGATCGGCGAAGACTAACAGCCCGAGAAACGTCATCCCCGCTTCCTGTTCCTTGCCGATACGGGCAGTCTCGCCCATGTCACGAACCGCCAGGCCCAGTGTTCGGAGACCTTGCCGGTTCATATCCTGAAATTGCTGTCGAATCTGCTCGATGCGAGTCTCCATGCCGACCGTCGACCCATCCGGCAATTCCGCGCTGGCGCAGACTGCCAGCATCGGCTCCACGGCCCCTTTGGTAATCAGGAGGTGAGTAGCGGGAGAGGCCACCAGGATGGAGAGTCGTTTGCGTAGGAAGTCGTACGGGACTTCGTCTAATTTGCGGTATGCCGAGAGATCTCGAACACACTGTGTCCGGATGGCTTCATCGAGCGGGTTGATAAAGCCGGTTTCGTAGGTGGCGTTGAGGGCCGCATGGAACAGGACGCGTTCGCTGGCAGTACCCTCCAGATTCAAAGCCGCATGGAAACGCATCGTGCCTTCGGTGAGGGTGCCGGTCTTATCGGAACAGAGCACATTCATGGCGCCGAAGTTCTCAATTGAGTGGAGCCGCTTCACGATCACCTTCTGCCGGGCCATGCGCTTCGCGCCGTGCGAGAGGTTCACGCTGATGATTGCCGGGAGCAGTTGCGGCGTAAGCCCGACCGCCAGCGCCATGGAGAAGAGAAAGGAATCGAGCACCGGCCGGTGGAGGTAGACGTTAATGGCGAAAATGGCGAAGACGAGAAGAAGGGTCACTTCGAGCAGTAAGTAGCCGAAGCGTCGGACACCCCGTTCAAACTCCGTTTCCGGCGGGCGGAGCATCACATGGTCGGCGATGCGGCCGAACTCTGTGTCCTTGCCGATCTGCGCAATGACGACTTTCGCATCTCCGCTGACGACATGTGTGCCCATGAACAGGCTGTTGGTCCGCTGGTTCAGCGAGGCCGTGGCAGAAACAACCGAGGCCGATTTCTCAGCGGGATAGGTTTCCCCGGTCAAGGTGGCTTCATCGACGAAGAGGTCTTTGGATTCCAGGACGATTCCGTCACCGGGAATGCTTGAGCCGGCTGACAGGTTAATCACGTCGCCGGGGACGATTTCTTCGCGCGGTACTTCGAGCAACTGCCCGTCTCTCCAGACCTCGGTCGTGACTCGCACGAGGGCGAGGAGCGAGGCGACGGCTTTGGCGGCGCCGTGCTCCTGCCAGAATCCCAGGAAGGCGCTGGCCAGGATAATCGTGAGAATGATAAGCGCGTCGGTACGGTCGGCCAGAAACAACGACATGATGGCGGCAAACAACAGAATGAGAATAATCGGGCTGCGAAATTGCGTGAGCAGGACGTACAGGGGGCGGATATCCTGGCGCGGCTTCAGTCTGGAAGACGCGTACTGTGTTTGGCGCTGCCGGGCCTCCTCCGTACGGAGCCCCTCAGGCCTGGTTTGTAGACGGCTCAGCAGTTCATCGGTTTGAATACTCCAGAATGCCGGGAGGTGCTCATTCATGCCGCTGCCTTGGGGCTACTCATAGTGGAGTGCCTCGATGGGATTCAGCTTGGAGGCTTTGTTCGCCGGATAGAGGCCAAAGAAGATGCCGACGACCAGGGAAAAGAAAAAGGCGGCGGCCACGGCCGGCATGGAAATAATCGTCGGCCAGCCGATCAGTTTCGTCAGGAGCAGCGAGATGCCGATGCCGGCCCCGACTCCGATGATTCCCCCGATGGTCGTCATGATGATGGCTTCGATCAGAAATTGCAGCAGGATGTGAATCCGCTTTGCGCCGACGGCCATGCGCAGCCCGATTTCCTTGGTCCGCTCCGTGACTGAAACCAGGAGGATATTCATGATGCCGATGCCTCCCACGACAAGGGAGATGGAGGCAATGCCCATCAGCATGAACATCATCGTCCGGCTCGTGCCGGCGACGGTCTTGGCGATGTCTTCCATGGTGCGGATGGTGAAATCGTCGTCTTCGGACGGCTGGACATGATGTCTCGCGCGCAAGAGTTCCTTGATGTCCTCCACGACGGCGGGGATATCATGCCGCGTCTGCGTCGCCACCAGGATGATCCCGACGGTTCCGAGAAACTTCGTTCCCAGGACTTTACGTTCGGCGGTCGTAAACGGGAGCAAGACCAGATCATCCTGGTCTTGTCCGGTAATCGATTGTCCCTTGGGCGCCAGGACGCCGATCACACGCAGCGGGACGTTGCGGATACGAATCTGACTGCCCACGACTTCATCCCCTGGCTCGAACAGGTTCTGCGCGACGGTTTTCCCAAGGATCGCGACCTTCGCCGCCGATTCCATGTCCGACTGGGTAAAGAAGTTGCCTTGCACGATCGGCCAGCTGCGAATGTCGGTAAATTGGGGGGTCGTGCCTAGTACGACGGTGCTCCAGTTTTTGTTTTCACCGATCACCTGCAGGACGGACCGGGATCCATACATCACCATGGAGACGCTGCCTATTTTCTTCTCGATATCTTCGGCGTCGTCCACGGTCAGGGTCGAAATCGTGCCGAGCCCGCCGCGTACGCCTCCGACGGTGGTGGTTCCGGGAATGATGATAAGCACGTTGGTGCCGAGGCTGGCGATTTCGGCCTGGACGGAAGCTGTCGCGCCCTGCCCCAGGCTGACCATCGCCACGAGCGCCGATGCCGATGATGATGCCGAGCATCGTCAGTCCGGCGCGCAACGGATTCCGGCGCAGGATTCGCATGGCGGATAAGATGGTGAGCCAAAGAAAAGACATGGTGATACGGTCTATTCGGTCTATTCGGTCTATCCCGTCTGTCCCCTTTATCTCATTCTCGGACTGGAGTCGAACCCTGGCGGCAGTTTTTTTTGCGCCAGTTCCTCCGGTGTTTCTATCCCGAGGATTACCCGGTCGCCTTCTTTCACTGCTCCTTCAGTGATTTCCGTGAACAGGGAATCCGCAATGCCGGTGGTGACGCCGGCCTGATGGGTCTTGTTCTCCGGATCGAACACCCAGACTTGCGACACCTTCTTGTCCACAGGAACGTTGGGCATCCGGAACCGTAACGCGCCGTTCGGCACGCGCAGGGGATCTTCCTTCTTAGCCGTCACAATCGTCACGTTGGCCGTCATGCCCGGTTTGAGCTTCAGGTCTTTGTTGTCGACCGTGATCACGACGTCGTAGGTCACCACGTTTTGCACGCTGATCGGCGCATTCCGCACTTGGGTCACGGTTCCATCGAAAAAGTGTTTGGGGTACGCATCCACGCGAAAGCTGGCCGTCTTTCCTTCGGCGACGCCGCCGATGTCGGACTCGCTGACATTGGCGTTCACCTGCATCTTCATCAGGTCCTGCGCAATGACAAAGAGGGTAGGTGTTTGAAAACTGGCGACAACCGTTTGACCGACGTCCACAGTGCGGGAGATGACAATGCCGTTTACCGGCGAGTAGATGGTGGTATAGCCGAGATCCAACTCGGTGGAGGCGAGCGTCGCCTGCGCTTGGTCCAGTTGCGCTTGCATCACCTGCACGTTGGCTTCGGCGTCGCGATAGTTTGTTTCGGCCAGATCGAGGTCCGCCTGCGAGACGAAGGCCTGCTTCAGGAGAGTGGCCATCCGGTCGCGCTCACGCTTTCGCTGGGCTCCCATGTTCGTGGCCTTGGCCAGATTGCCGGCGGCGCTCTTCACCGCGGCGCGGGCCTGGCTGACGCGAGATTGGAACGGGAGTTGGTCGATCTGGGCCAGCGGTTGCCCTTGCGTCACCGCGCTGTTGTAGTCCACGAAGAGCTTCGCGATCTTGCCCGATACCTGGCTGCCGACCTGGACGGAGACCACGGGATTGACCGTACCGGTCGCGGTGACGATGGCGGTGATGGGGCCGCGATCGACCAGGCCCGTCTTGTACTGAACCGGAGGGGTTACCCCATAGAGCCAGTACCATACCGCTGTGCCGATCAGCGCGATCGCCGCTATGCTGCCGATCAGCCACGGAAGCCGTGACTTCGTCCGTGGATGAGGAAGGGGAATGACGGTGATAGGCATTGCACGGTCATGCTGCCGTGAAGGATCGGACGGAGGCAAAGCTGCCTGGCTTGGGATGATTTCGCTGACAGGGATATGCTGAATTGGTTCGTGAGGGTCGGAGGTCATGATGCGCTCCCTCTCTGGACATTTTCGCTGTGTTGTCTGGGATGTAGCCGGTTTGCAATGATCTTACGAGCTTCCTCTGCCAATAACAGCATGAGGGCGCCCAGCGCGAGGGGACCGAAAATCCAGGCCGGGACAGGGCTCGTTCCAAAGATGTCGTGTCCGATCGGTGTATAGGTGATCATGGCAAGTAGTGTCAGCTCGATGGCAATTCCCCAGAGGATGAGGGGGTTGCTGAACCAGCCACTCCTGGTGGCACTGAGTCGATCGGAACGGCAGACGAAGACATTTGCCACCTGGGCCAAGACGATACCGGCGAAGGTCACGGTCGTCGCCTCCTTATAGAGTGGTGATGACCAATCCAGCTGAGCGCCCCAGGTCCATCCCTGGCTAGAGAGATAGAGAAAGAATCCACTCATCGCCACGATAGCTTCGATCAGACCGAGAAAGAGGTAGGCGCGGAGCAGGAGCGGGAGATTCAGCAGCCGTTCGGTCCTCGGACGCGGCGGAATATCCATGACGTCGGCCACCGGGCGTTCGGTGCCGAGACCCAGCGCCGGAATCATGTCGGTGCCGAGATCGACCGCCAATACTTGCGGAATCGTGAGAGCCAGCGGGATACCGAAGAAGCCATAGCCCAGGAACGGCACAATTTCAGGGACGTTGCTGGCCAGGATATAGCTGGTGAATTTGCGAATGTTTTCATAGACCGCACGGCCCTCTTCAATCGCACTGACGATCGTGGCGAAGTTGTCGTCGAGCAAAATGATATCAGCGGTTTCTTTGGCGACATCCGTCCCGGCGATGCCCATGGCCACGCCGATGTCGGCTTTCTTGAGAGCCGGCGCGTCGTTGACCCCGTCTCCGGTAACGGCCACCACGTGGCCCATGTCCTTGAGCGTGGCCACGATACGCATCTTGTGGCGTGGCGTCATGCGGGCAAACACCGGATCCGGTTCTCCCGAACGAGAGGGAGTCAGCAGTTGACGAAGGACGTCATCGCTCATGCCGTCGAGCTGTGGGCCTTCAATCACCGGGACAAAGCCGGTCGGTTGTTGCGGCGTCTGTTCCGGCGCCAGGCCGATCTTGCGGGCAATCGCCAGGGCAGTGAGCGGATGATCCCCCGTAATCATGACCACACGCACGCCGGCGTTGCGGCAGGTGGCGATCGCCTCCGGCACTTCCCGGTGCGGCGGATCCATCATGGCGACGAGTCCGAGAAACGTCAGGTTGTCCTCAATGGTCTCGATTTCGATATGCTCGGGCTGATGGGCGACCTCGCGCATGGCCACCGCCATTACACGGTAGGCTTGCTCGGCAAACGTCCGGCTTTGGCCAAGGATGCGCTTCCGTTCGTCCGGCGTCATCGCAATGGTTTCGCCATGAACCAATGATTGTGTGCAGAGCGTGAGCACGGCTTCCGGGGCGCCTTTCGTGAAAGCCATGAGCCGGCCTTCCATCCAGTGCAGGGTGCTCATCCGTTTCCGGTCGGCATCGAACGCGAGTTCTCCCATGCGCCGCAACGGAGGGCGGTGGGCGACTCCATGCTCGATGGCGAATTCCAGGAGCGCGACTTCCGTCGGATCGCCGGTCACGACAAATCGTCCGTCCGATCCCCGCACCCGCTTGGCATTGTGGCAATTCAGCAGCGCGTCGAACAGGAACTGCCAGCGCTCGGCATCCGCTGTCGTGATCAGGCGGCCTCTGCTGAAGAAGCACCCCTCGCTCGACTCGATCACGAGGCTATCGGCGTAAAACCGATCCACCTTCATCCGATTTTCCGTGAGCGTGCCGGTTTTGTCCGTGCAGATGACGGTCGTGCAACCGAGTGTTTCGACAGAAGACAAATGTTTGATCAACGCGTTGCGCTTCGCCATCCGTTGGCTGCTCATGGCCAGGGCCAGCGTCACCGTCGGCAGGAGTCCCTCCGGCACATTGGCGACGATAATGCCGATGCCGAAAATCGCGCTGACCCAGAAGCCAAGTCCGGTGCCCATTCCGATGACAAAGAACGTGGCTCCCATGGCCAGAGAAATGGCGGCCACGATGCGGGTGACGGTGATGATTTCCTGTTGGAGCGGACTGAGACCGACGACAACCGAGGTGGTGAGATTGGCGATCTTGCCGAATTCCGTGCGCATTCCGACTGCGAATACGACGGCCCGGCCATGGCCGGAGAGGACGGTGGTGCCGGCGAACACCAGGTTGGGAAGATCCAGCCAATTGCCGTCTTTCAGGGGATCGGCGGTCCGCCGTTTCGGGTTCGATTCTCCGGTCAGGGCGGCATTATCCACTCGCATCCCGGTAGCATCGATCAGCCGCGCATCCGCGGGGACACGTTCACCTTCCTCCAGGATGAGGATGTCGCCCGGTACGATGTCGCTGCGAGGAAGTTCGAGCGGTTGTCCTCCTCGCATGACCCAGGCCTTGTCCGGCAGCAGGCGATGGAGAGCCTGCACGGCGCGCTCGGCTTTGTACTCTTGAAAGAAGGCGAACACGGCATTGATGACGATGACACCGAGAATGGCCCAGCCCAGTGTGGCCATGCCCTCGCCGGGTTTCATGAAGTCTGCGGCGAATGCGAGGCCGGACGCGATCCAGAGCAACAGAGCGAGGAAGTGGGTGAAGTGGCGGGTGAGTCCGCGCAGGATGGTGTAGCGATCAGGTTCCGTCAGCTGATTGGCGCCGAATTGGACGAGCCGTTGCCGTGCCTCTTCCGGCGAAAGACCGCTGGTGGAGGATTCAAGCCGCTTCATGACCTCGTCGATCGCGAGGGCTCCAATATCGTGGTACCGGAACTCAGGCACGGGCACCTCGTACGATCAGCACGGAGCAAGGTGCGTGGCGCAGAAGTGTTTCGGAGACGCTGCCGAGGTGCAGTCGCTCGGTCTTGCTCATTTCGCGAGAGCCGAATACCAGGAGGTCGTCGTGCTCAGCCTCAATGTGTTTGACGATGGTGTCGATCACATGATTCATCCGCACATAAGGCACCGCAGGGAATCCGTCCTTGATGAAGTCGTCTCGCAAGGCGTTGACGAGGTTGGTGGCGCGCTCCATGACCGGTTGAGTCAGGGATGCCACTTGTGATTCGGACAGATAGCGGGCGGCTAAGTCCGTCACCGGGCTCTCGACGGATGTCAGAATCGACACCGTTGCGGATTCCGGCAGAATGCGGGTTCGGAGAAAGCGGGAGGCGGCCCGTGAGGGTTTCGAGTCATCCACCGCGAGCGCCACATGGCTGAACCTGGTGAGAGGTTGTTTAATCACCAAGAGCGAGCAGGGGGCGACCGCCGCCACTTGTCGGGAGGTACTGCCCAGCAGAAAGGCTTTGATGTCGCTTAATCCTCGAGATCCCATCAGGATGAGATCCGCCTTCAACCGTTTGGCTTGCATGGCGATCGTCTTGGCAAAAGGGCCGTGCGCGAGGACGGTCTGGAATGTCGTGCGAGGGCCGGTGCCCGCTTGGCCGAGGGCGACGCGCGCCGTCCGTTCCGCTTCACGCAAGAGTAACTTGCCGGCCTTGTCTAAGGCGGCGAGGGCACGTGTGACGGCAGCCGGATTCTTTCCTTTGCTTGCCTGAAGCATTGAAGGATCGACGACATGCAAGAGCACTACAGATTCAGGTTCCCGGCTGGCGAGCGCTTGAAGGGCCTGAACTCCCCACCGGGCATACTCCGACCCATCGATCGCACAGACAATGCGCATAACGGACTCCTCCTTCAAGAAACGTCACCGACAGCGAAAATATCAGGTATCTAATCTGCATCGGATATGCCCGTGGAGCCCGGCAATGGCTATGGAGAATCTGCATCGTTTCCAGGGCTTGAAGGCACTGAAGGTCTCTATCGAGAAGAGCACTGCGGCTTTTTGCAGCAGAGCTGGAATGGTTACTGTGGTGATTAGCGTCAGTCTTGTCACGGGGAAGGTGGGATGAATCAAGATTGTGCTTCCTCTTGCGGGAGTTAGGAGACGGATGAATAAGGTGTCATGGCATTCTCATTGCGTTACGGAATGAGTGCGGGGAAAAGGAGGATGTATGAAACGAAGTTTCCTATGGGTCGTTTGGCTTGCGGTCCTGTTCAACGGGGCTGTGGGGCAGGCCGATGGCGGCGCGGTGGCACGGATTGGGGCTTCAAGTGAGTTTGTCGAGTTAAGTCATCAGATTGAAGGCCGGACGACAGTCGATTTGCTGCCTCTTCACCGGGCCGGCGACGTTCGGTATTTCAGTGCCGGTATCGGGCTGGAAGAGCGAGCGGCCCAGTACCCGCCGTTTTCGTTGAAGCTCGTCTTTACGGCCGGCGGGAAACCGTTCCTCTCCGGAGTCTCCGTGGCAATCCAGCCGGTCAAAGGCGGAGCCGTGGTGACGATCCCTCAAGAACAGGTGGAGGGACCCTGGCTCTTCGTTGATCTGGCGCCGGGTGTCTATAACGTCACGGCGATCCATCGTGACCGGAAGCAGGGGCTGACGGGCATTGCCGTAGAGGCTGGAAAGCAGAAGACGTTCCATCTGCGCTGGTCAGAGGATCGCGGCCTGGCCGGGGCGTTGCCGCCGGAATAACTGAATCCCGTAAGTTAGTGTTGTCTGTGCCATATGACCAATGAAGGAGCGTGATGTCATGCCGAAGACGATGAAAAAGAAACCAGCAAAGAAGCCGGCCAAGATTTCGAAAGCACCGGACTTTGCTTCGATGCTGGTGATGCCGGTGATGGAAAAGCGGGTGCAGTCCGCCCGCTTGAAGACGAAGGGTGATGTGATTGCGTCCCTCATGATCGAAGGATTTGGCGCGGTCCCGGTGGTGGATGGCGGTAGAAAGCTGATCGGGATTGTGAGTGAACATGACCTGCTTGCCGCGATGGACGATGGACATGCGCTAGGGGAGCTGACTGCGGCGGATGTCATGACGGGTAACCCGTATTCGGTTCGGCCCGAAACGACGCTGGGAACGCTGGTGCATGTCTTACGGGCCAGCGATCTTGTCCGCGTGCCGGTCGTGGATGCCAAGGATCGACTGATCGGCATCATTGCCCGGCGCGATGTGTTGCGAACGTATCTGGGTGGCGGTTCAGCCCGAAGAAAGTGAAGGGAAGGCGATGAGACAAACAGAATTTTTCCTGAAAGCCTGCGATCCGAAAACCTTAACCGTCGGTCAGTTGATGCAGGACGCGGTCACGCGCTGTATATCGCGGACGGACGCGCTGACTTTGACCCACATGATGACCCATCGGAACTTCGGGAGCATGCCGGTCGTGGAAGAGGACGGGACGCTGGTGGGCATTGTGAGCGAATACGATCTGCTTCAAGTAATGATCGAGGGGCGTGATCTGCGCAAGGTTCTGGCGACCGAAATCATGTCGGCCCACCCGGTGACAGTGACGGAAGACCAGACCCTCGTGCAAGTCGCCGATCTGTTTCAAGACCGGTATCTCACTAGAGTGCCCGTCGTGCGGAACGGCAAACTGGTCGGCATTCTGGCGCGGCGGGATCTGTTGTTCGGGTATACGCAGGCCTCCCAGTATTGGTCTTAGTCGGATTCGGCCCTGCTTGCGAAGGGGCGCGTCTTGGCGCGCCCAGCTTGGGCAGGTCAAATCGGCTGTCAGTTTGAGCAGCCTTCGATGGTGAATTCTCTGTCGTGTGTTCGGGTGTACTCCTTTCATGGCCATTGCAATGTCGCGGCAAGTTTGTGCAACACTCATTGTCGTGGTGATGATGGCCGGTGGATCGTGTTTCCTTGCCGTGAGCGCTGAAGCTTTCAAGAAACATCGGACGCCCTGTGAGATCGCGTATCCCAGCGATGCGGCGATCGAGTGGGAGTGCCGGAGGTTGAAGTCCGGTGACTCGTTGGAGAAGCTGTTCGGCGAGCGCTGGGTTGATGTCGCTCGGTTCAATCGGATTGATCGGCGCCATGCGCGTTCCGGCGCCTCGCTCAAAGTTCCGAAGCGCATCGAGGATCTTGCGTCGTTCACACCGCTCCCTCTGGAGTATCCAGCTGCCGAGTCTGAAGAGCAATTTATCCTCATCGACCTTGCCGAGCAGTTTCTCGGTGCGTATGAATATGGCGCTCTACGATTTGCCATCCCTATCGTGTCCGGCAACGGCGAGAACGAAACCCCGACCGGTGAATTTCGACTGACGGCGGCCCATCAATCCCATCAATCTTGTCTCTATACCATCGAAGGTACGAACCGGCCTTATCCCATGAACTATGCATTGCGCTTCTTTGTGAATCGGGTGGGCGTGTCGTACTGGATTCACGGGCGTGACCTGCCGGGCTATCCGGCGTCGCACGGCTGTGTCGGCCTCTACGATGAATCGATGCAGCAGGAGCAGTACGGCATTCCGAAAGACCCGGAGGTGAACGATGCGAAGAAGTTGTTTGAGTGGGTGTTAGGCGGTGCGCCGGAAGATGAGCGGGTGATTCCGCTTCCCAACGGTCCTCGACTTCAGATCATCGGCGAGGCACCGAAGAGTGAACCATAGCATTTCCTCCTCGACCGGAGTTCCGCAATCCCTCAAACTAGAGCGCACTCAGGAAGCGCTACAGGATCAGGAAAATGTAGGTTGTCGTTGCGCTGCCCATCGATACATGACGGGCAGGATTAGCAGGGTCAGAACGGTCGACGTGAGGAGTCCGCCGATCACAACTGTCGCCAGGGGCCGCTGGACCTCCGCACCCATCGATGTGGCTAACGCCATCGGTAGGAAGCCAAGGCTTGCCACGAGGGCCGTCATCAGGACCGGTCGGATTCGATCGCTGGTGCCTTGAGTGATGGCCTGGTCGGTGGAGAGTCCTTCTGCTTCCAGGTGCCGGATGTGGCTTACAAGCACGACACCATTCAGCACAGCGATGCCGAAGAGGGCGATAAACCCGATGATGGCGGAGATGCTGAGCGGCAACCCACGCAGCCACAGGGCAAAGATTCCTCCGGACAACGCCAGGGGCACATTCAGAAAGATGAGCAGCGCCGGCCGCATGGCCCCGAACATGACGGACAACATGCCGAGAATCAGCAGCAGCGTCACCGGCACGACGAGCAGTAACCGTCTGGTCGCATCTTGCAGATGTTCAAATTGGCCCCCCCAGGTCAGTTCATAGCCTGGCGGAAGGGTGATGTTCTTACGAACCGCCTGCTGGGCTGCGGCTACAAATCCCCCCAAGTCGCGGCCGCGGATGTTGCTTTCCACTACAATGCGCCGCTGCACGTGCTCGCGGCTGACCTGTGCCGGCACTGAGTCTACTTGGATCGTGGCCACGCGCGAGAGAGGAACCAGTTCTCCATGCATGGTGGGGATCAAGAGATTGCCAAGTGTGGCAGGATCGGCCGAGGCCTGATCCACGAGCCGGACGATCAGATCGAACCGTCTCGATCCTTGAACCACCGTACCGACCACGTGGCCGACGCGGGTGGCTTGAATCAGCAGCAGCACGTCATCCGCCGTGAGGCCGTACCGCGCGATCTCCTCGCGATTGATGATGACGCGGAGCAAGGGGAGCCCCGCCACCTGCTCGACTTTCACGTCGGCTGCTCCCTGCACCCGTTCGAGCGCTCGGGCGACCTGTTCAGCCTGCTGTTTCAGAATATCCAGATCGGGGCCGAAGATTTTCACCGCGAGATCTGACCGAACTCCGGCGATCAATTCGTTGAACCGCATTTCGATGGGCTGAGTAAAGCCGAGCCCGACGCCCGGCACCTCGCTCGTAATCGCGTCCTTCATCTTCGCGATCAACGATTCGCGGGTGTGAGCCGTGACCCATTCGCTCTGAGGCGTGAGGATCACGAAGACGTCCGACAGTTCGATTCCCATGACGTCGGTGGCGACTTCCGGGCTGCCGGTTCGGGTGACAACCTGTGTGACTTCCGGAAAGCGGCGGAGGACTCGCTCCACATCCAGCGCTGTCGAGACGGATTCGGTCAGGGAGATGCTGGGCAGCCGCCAGAGCTGAATCGCCAGATCGCCTTCATCGAGTCGAGGAATGAATTCCATGCCGAGGAGCGATCCGAGTCCGAGGCTCATCGCAAAGAGCAGGATCGCCGGAACGACCACTCGGCGCGGATGAGCCATGGCCCACTGGAGACAGGGTTTGTACATCCGCCGTATCCAGCGCAGGAGGCCTGTCTCTTCCTGTCCAGGACGCGCCCGCGCGAACCAGGAGGCCAGGACCGGCGTGGCGGTCACGGCCACGAGCAGCGAACCGGCCAACGCCATGATGACGGTCAGGGCCATCGGGCGGAACATTGTTCCTTCGATGCCGGTCAGCGCCAGGATCGGCACATAGACGAGAATGATGATTCCCACGGCAAACGCCATCGGTCGCAGGACTTCGCGACCGGCTGCTTGGATGTGGTCCAACCGTTCTTCGCGGGTCATGTCCCTGTTCTGCGCTAATCGGCGGAGAATATTGTCGATCATCACCACCGAGCCGTCGACGAGCAGCCCGAAATCGATGGCGCCAAGGCTCATGAGATTGCCGGACAGTCCGGCCTGCATCATGCCGGTGAAGGCGATGAGCATCGACAGGGGAATGGCGGCCGCGACGATCAGACCTGCGCGCAGATCTCCCAGGAAGAGAAACAGCACGGTGATGACCAACAGGCCGCCTTCCATCAGATTGTTCCGTACGGTCTTCATCACTTTGGATACGAAGAGCGTGCGATCGTAATAGGGTTCGATCGTGACTCCCGGGGGAAGCGTCGTCTGGATTTCACGGACGCGGGCTTTGACCCGTTCCACGACTTGCTGTGCGTTTTCACCGGCCAGCATCTGCACCATGCCGATGACCGTTTCCCCATCGCCCATGGCAGTGGCCGCACCGATGCGCAGAGCCGAGGCTTCCCGCACGGTCGCCACATCCGCAATATAGACCGGGACTCCGCCCGATCCATGGGCCACGACAATTCGGGTCAGGTCTGAGATCCGCGTGGCCAAGGCTTCGCCGCGAATGAGCAATTGTTCGCGCTGTCGCTCAAGGTAGCCGCCGCCGACCATGGCGTTGTTCCGCTGCAAGGCATCAAACACCTGCCGAAGAGAGAGTTTGAAAGACAGCAGTTTTGCCGGATCGACCATCACCTGGAATTGCTGCGGCTCGCCACCCCAAATATTCACCTCGACGACGCCGGGCACGGCACGCAGCTTCATGCCGATGTCCCATTCGAGCATCGTCCGCAGCGCCATCGGGCTGTAGCCGAGGCCTTTGAGCGTGAATTGATACACTTCGCCCAGGCCGGTGGTGAGCGGCCCGATAGCCGGGCGACCGTACTCGGCCGGGATCTTTTCCATGGCCCGCGCCAACCGTTCCGTGACCAGTTGTCTGGCTCGGTAAATATCGGTGCTGTCTTCGAAAATGGCGGTGACCGCGGAGAGGCCATAGCGTGATACTGAGCGCAGCTCGCGTAGGGCGGGCAGGCCGCTGAGCGAGGCCTCGATGGGAAACGTGATGAATTGTTCCACTTCGACCGGCCCCAAGGCCGGCGCTTTCGTGAGTACTTGGACCTGCACCGGGGTGAGATCCGGCACGGCGTCGATCGTCAGATGGGCAAAAGACCAGAGACCCGCGGCGATCACGACCGCGACGGCCACCAGCGTGAAGAACCGGTAGCGCAGCGAAAATGTCAGTAGGCGATCCATGTGTCGTTACTCCCCTGACCCGATGTGTTCCTTGAGCAACACGTTCTTCAGGTCGAAGACGCCCTCGGTGACGACCGTATCCTGGTCGCTTAGCCCCTTCTGTATCTCGATCCATCCACCGCCCTCCCGCCCGCTGTCGATGGGGACGAAGGCGAAGCCCTGCTCACGCCGGACAAAGACGCCGCGCTGATTCTCGACGGTCGTGATCGCCGTGATCGGCACCGCGAGCGTCGGGGCGCCAACCAGAGGCAGCGACACATCGACGTACTCCCCTGGTTTTAACGCTCCCTGGGTATTCGCCACTTCAAACCGGATTCGGATGGTGCGTGTGGTTTCATCGGCGACCGGCGCCAGGTAGGTCAACGGTGCCGTGATCGGTTCGCCGCCTTTCGGTGTGATCGATCCGGGCTGGCCTTCTTTGAATTTGCGCGCCTGTTCAATCGGCAGGTTGGCGAAGACCCATACGCGACTCGTATCGACCACTTCGAACAGTTCAGCTCCCGGCGCCACGCCTTGGCCGCGCACGACATTCTGAGCCACGATCGTGCCGGCGATAGGAGCGGTCAGCGTATACCGATGAGTCTCATCCTGGTGACCTCGTTCGAGGGCGGCGAGCTCCGCGATGCTGAGCCCCATATTCAGCAATTTTTCTCGGATGTGTTGGTAGCGTGCCTGGGATTCCAAAAATCGGCCCTTGTCTTCAATCAGCTTGCGCTCCGGCACGATATCGTCTACCCGTAGTTTCTGTGTTCGCCGGAAGCTGTTGTCGGCCACGTCGGCTTGGGCTTTCCAGACCAGATATTCTTCGATCAACTGATCGAGTTGGAGGCCACCGATAGCCACCAGCGGTTGGCCTTTCTTTACGTGATCACCGAGCTGCGCGTGAATGTGTTCGGCCTGCCCGGCAATGCGTGACGTGACCTTCGCCACTTGTCGAAGATCCAGCGAGACTTCGCCGGGAGCAGTCACGATCTCGGGTACGGCATGTAGCGTAACGGGCTCAGTGCGTAACCGAGTTTGGACCACCGGTGGAGGCTGGATGACGCGGGCCCGACCCACACCAGGTTTGACGCCCGTCTCCTGAGGCTGCGGCGGAGGCGCTGTCCCTCGATCATTGCACCCGGAGAACAGCAGCATGATTGCGGCGATGGTCCAGGCGGCAGGTTGTGGTGTCATGGATGTTCTCCTCGTTCGCTCATAGCGGCGCACCAACGGCACGTTCCAATCGGACGAGCGCGATCGAGAGATCCGCGCGGACCTGGGCATATTCCAACACCGTTTGGCGGTACACGCGCTGGGCGTCCAGTACATCCAACAGGCTGGCCGCACCCTGGCGAAAGCTGGTCCGTGCCGCGGTCAATGTCTGCTCAGCTTGTTTGAGCAATCCTGTTTCGAATACTTGTAACTGATCCTGCGCCGTCCGGACTTCCTGCGCATGTTGGGTGATGGCCTGTTCCAACTCACTTCGCGCCCGCCGCCGGTCGGCGTCGGCTCGATATTGCATTCCGAGCGCCGTCTCGATTTCACCCTGTCGCCGGTACCAGAGAGGAATCGGCATACTGAGTCCGGCGGTCAGCGATTCATCTCCCGCCTCTCGATGGTAGCTGCCCTGGACGCTCAGGTTCGGCACGCGGGAGGCCCGTTCGTATTGCACTGTATGGCCTGCCTGCTCGGCGAGTTTCGCCAATCGCTGCAGGGTTGGATGCTGCTCAAGGGCGTTGGCGGTCAGTCGATCCAGATCGAAGGTATGCTTGCCCGATTGAAAGTCGCCCTGAATCGAGAATTGTGTGCCAATTCCTCCGGCCGTGAGGGTATTCAATCGGGTTTTGGCCACGACCAAGGCATTCTGGGCTCGCGCGACTTCTTTCTGAGCCTTCTGCACCTCAACGCCGGCTTTCATCGTGTCAAAAGACGTTGCCTCGCCGGCTGCCACGCGCGCTTTCACTGTGCGGAGGACTTCTTCGACCGTCGTGACGTTCTGAGCGGTCATCTCTGCGTCACGTTGCGTGAACAACAAGTGGTAGAACGCAACTTTGACATCGGCAATCAGCGTGAGGCGGGTTTCATCAAGCGCAGCACTGGCGCCTGCAACACCGGCGTTCGCGGCCTCTTGACGGGCCTGCCGCTTGCCTGTCCACTCAAGGGGCTGTTCGAGGGTGACGGTGCGCTCGGTGATCCGGGCACCGGTGCTTGGATCGCGGATGGCGCCGCGCCCGGCTGTGCCTGAGAGGGAGGGATTAGGGTAGGCCCCTGCCGCGATCTGTTGCCCGTGACTTTGCCGGACGAACCCCTCCGCACCGGCCAGGGTGGGACTGCGCTCGATAGCCAAGGCCACGATGCTGTCGAGCGAGTAGGTGCCGGTGAGAGGATCGGCTGCCCACGCTATCTCAGCCGTCTGGCTGAGATAGCCCACTCCGCTTAACAACAAAGCGGAAACAAGAATACGAGTAATCATGTGAGCCTCCTCTGCTCAACGGACACCGGGCTCAACTCATGAGGAATGAGTCTGCAATGCCACGATGCCCGTGATGGCGTTGATTCGTACTGAAGGAACTTAGAGAAGGAGCGAAGGCGGCGCGCGGGACGGGAGCTGATGCACAAAGAGCGTGGATGCAGGAATGGCTGCAAGGTATTCTGTTGCCCGTTCATGGCACAGTATGATGGCGACATTCCCCTCAGGCAGCGCCATGGTCTGCACGAGAATCGGTTTCAAGTCTGCGCGATGATGCGAGTTTGTGAGCAGCGAGAATTCCAACTCTGAATGCTCGAACCAGGTGTGTGAAAGGTGAATAGACTTGTTGGCAGCGGAGTGGGTCGACGCCTCGTGGATGTCGAACTCACCATCGAGATCGGCGGAAAATACGCTGTGCACAGTTCCGCTATGTATAGCTTCATCGTGACCTGAGTGCTCGGCAGATTCGGGATGAACGTGGAATAGGGGGACAGAGAGAACCCAAAGCATAACCCACACCCGAATAATCATGGGTGCCAGTTGGTGCATTAGGACATGGAGAATATTACGCATCATGTTTCATTATGCTGGTTAAGAGACTACCACAGGGCCGCTTGGCATGCACGGAATCAGGTTGTTCCTAAGCTCAAAAGCACCGGTGCACTAGGGTTCCGTGATGATCCGTCCGCCGGGCCGTTCTTCACCCTCGCCCCATTCCGCCACGGCCTGGGCCATTTCGGCGAGGCGCTGAGCGGCACGGCCAAACACCGTGTCGGGAGGGTATTCCCCGTCGATACCGCGTTCCCCAGCCGTCACGCCGGTGAGCAATTCAATGGCCTCTTCCAGCGTGTTCACTGCGTAGACGGTGAACTGTCCCGACTCGACCGCTTCGACGACATCCCGACGGAGGGCGAGATGCTTCGTATTGCGCGCGGGAATGATCACGCCTTGTTTGCCGGTGAGGCCTCGCCGTGAACAGGATTCAAGAAACCCTTCGATTTTCTCGTTGACGCCTCCGATGGGTTGGACTTCACCCAATTGGTTGACGGATCCTGTCACGGCGAGATATTGCCGGATCGGCAGATCGGCCAGGCTGGAGAGGATCGCGGTCAATTCAGCGACCGCGGCGCTGTCTCCCTCGATCTCAGAGTAGGTCTGTTCGAACGTCAGCGAGGCGCTCATGGCAAAGGGGTGTAGTCCGGCGAACTTCCCGGCCAGATAGCCGGCGAGGGTCATGACCCCTTTGCTGTGAATGTTGCCGGCCAGTTCCGCTTCCCGCTGCACGTCAACGACGCCTTTGGTGCCGACATAGGTGCGAGCGGTGATGCGGGTGGGGCAGCCGAATGCATAGTCGCCGAGTTCATGGACGGAGAGACCGTTCACCTGGCCGACGATCTCTCCGTCGAGATCGACCATCAACGTGCCCTCTTTGATTTCGTCTTGGATCCAATGTTCGGCCAGATTCGACCGGTGGCGTTTATGTGCGATGGCCGCGTCGACATCTCCGCGTGTCACAAACGAATGACTTTCTTTCATGGCCCAGTAGCCGGCTTCTCGGATGAGGTCGCTCACGAGACTAAACCGCAATGACAGACGGTCGTGCCGGTCGGCGAAGCGGAACCCCTGACGAATCACTTCGGCGACCGCATCGGCGCCGAAGTGCGGCAGCCTTTCTTCGCGGCAGAGCTTCGCGATGAAGCGGGCATACTGGCGATCCTGCCGTTCGCTTCGGACCACTTCCGTGTCGAAGTCCGCCTTTACTTTAAAGAGCTTGGCAAAATCCTCTTCGTAGGCTTGGAGCAGGTGATAGATCATGGGCGGCCCGACCATGATGATTTTCACCGTGACGGGGATGGCTTGCGGCCGGAGGCCGGCAGTAGAGAAGCCATAAAACTCGCCGGGGTCTTCGATTTTCACTTCAGCCGTTTTGACAACTCGCTTCAGCGCATCCCAGGAAAATGGTTGATGCAACATGTCGAGGGCGTTCACGATCAGGTAGCCGCCGTTGGCTTGGAGGACGGCGCCGGCTCGGATCTCGGTGAAATCCGTGTACATGACGCCCATGTGCGCGCGCCGTTCGATTTTGCCGATCAGGTTGGTGTACGTCGGATGGGATTCGTCGATGACGGGCGCGCCGCCAGTCGGGTCATGCTCGACGATGAGATTCACGAGATAGCGGGTCATGTCAGGCCGGCGGAGTTCCAGGCCGGGAATGGGTAATGCCGGTCCCTCATGGGGAAGGAAATCTTTGTAATGGTGGACGATGTTGTCTTTCACTCGCTCGAGATAGGCGGAGACCGCCGGCAGATCTTGATAGGACCGCAGCATCGCTTCGTACCGGCCTTCGAGCACATTGGTGACCATCTGGTGATCGAGATGGCGAAGCTGGTGCTCCATTTCTTTGTCGAGGCCGTGGAGACGCATATGAAAGTCACGGATCTCGCCTTCGAGCGCGAGACGCCGTTCGGTGAGGCCTTGTTGCTCTGATTCGGTCATAGCTTCCACGGCTTCGCCGGTCATGGGATGTCCGTCCTTGAGCGGCACGAGCCCGAATCCCGCCGGCGTTTCATCGAATCCGAACCCGCGGGCGAGACTCAGTTTGGTGAGATCCTGGAACAGCGTTTTCTTTTTCGCCTCGGTCTCGTCGTGCAACTTGGCTTTGCCGTCAAGGTACTTCTTGCTTTCGAACGCTGCGGGGATGTCGCGGCGCAAGCTCTCGATGAACGTGGCCATGTCCCGTTTGAAGGCACAGCCTTGCCCGGCGGGAAACGAGAGGCTGACCGGCCGCGAGGCATCCTGAAAATTATTGACGTAGCACCAGTCGGAAGGAGCTTGGGCCGCCGGGGCCAGCCGCGTCACCATCTGGCGAACTAGGGTGGCTTTGCCTGTGCCCACCGGGCCGGAGACGTACAGGTTGTATCCCTGGCTCTTCATCGAGAGACCGAACTCCAGCGCTTCGACCGCCCGCTCCTGGCCGATAATATCGGTGAGCGGTTCGAGTTCGCTCGTGTCTTCGAACCCTAACTGTGCGGGATCGACGGTGGGCGACAGCATCGAAACGGGAACCCTGAATTTATCGGTGCTCATTTAGAATGCTTTCGCTGCGACCGTCGGAGGGGGCTGTACCGTTGTGGCCTGCGGGCCTTTCTTTCCTTGCTCCAGTCCGAACACTACTTCTGTTCCGTCTTCGAGCTGCTCGAATGTGAGGCTGTGGAGTGCATTCGCATGAAAATATACTTCCCCGCCGCCCTCCTGGAGGATGAACCCGTACCCTTCGTTAGGGAAGAGCTTGCAGATCACTCCGCGATGGGGCGGAACTGGTGGCAGGCGCACTTCGGTCTCCGCGCGTTTTTCGCGATACTTTCGCAGTTCAATGGTTACAGCTTCAAAGGCGCTCCGGATGGCTTCTTCGAATGTTTTATCTTCTTTGCGGGCCGTCAAGGTATGGCGGCCTGGGAGTGTGACGACCACGAGTGCCTCGGCGACGTGGTCCTGCTTCTTGTGATGGCGGTTCTTTGTCAGAGTCACGCGGCCATGAGTCAGGTCATCATGACCCCGCCGGAGGTCCTCCATGCGGGCTTCGATTTCCGTCTTCCAACGAGGCGTCATCTCAACATTGCGGCTTTGGATTTCTAAGTCCATCTGGTGCCCTCCTTTTATTCATTACTACTTATCAGCAAGCTGGATGCCGCCTGCGTCAAACCCACCGGGTGGGAAAGGCGTCGGAAAGAAGCCATCGTTTTCACATTATTGACGAATGGGTATGCATCCCACGGGGTGAATAATAATGGAGACTGGCGCATTTCTCCTCAGTGGTCGTGATGCGGGTGAAGCGCAATGCGCCACTTGCAGCACCGTGAGCTGAGGCAGGGGATGGAGAACGTCGGGTGCATCACTGGGATCGCTGTTGCAGGCGGTCGTTCAAATGACTGCTCGATTGGAATGTGACTTGCGTATCACTTCTGTATGCCTACGCTGAGAAAACAGGCCCTTGAGGAGTATCTCCAGTCACGCTTTGGGCCTGATGTTGCTTTGCTGTCGTTCGGCGTGATCGGAAAATCCAGTTCAGAAGGTGCGCATAAACAATACGGCTATGGGACACCGGTCAAGCTGACGTTCCGTGTGGGCAACGATGTACGGTCGGCTGTGTTGGAAACCATGAAGCCCGGACCTTTCGGACACGAGCATATGGCCGATCGGGCGCAGGCGATGTTGTGGGACTACGAGTCCTATGAACGGCTGCCGCGGCATGTGAAGGCGCTCGATGTCGGCGTCTTTACCGGGACACAGAAATTGCTGTCTGTTGCCGAGGGGCGGGAGTACTTTGTCCTGAATCAATGGACCGAGGGGGTGAGCTATCACGAAGATCTGGAACGACTTGCCAAGGGGCGCTCGCTGCGTCCACTCGATCGCAAGCGGACCATCGGCCTTGCGCGTTACCTGGCGCAGATCCACGCGCATAAGAAGCGGGATGCCGATTTGTATCGCCGCCGCTTGCGGGAGGTGGTCGGTCATGGCGAATGCATCATGGGGCTGACCGACAGTTACCCGGAGCGGTTTGGGTTTATCACGGAAGACCTGTTACGCGGAATTGAGGAAGCCGCCAACCGTTGGCGGTGGCGATTGCGTCGGCAGACGAAGCGATTGTCGCAAGTGCATGGGGATTTTCACCCCTGGAACGTTTTATTCAAAAAGGGTGTCGATTTTGCGGTGCTGGATCGCTCACGCGGAGAGTGGGGTGAACCGGCGGATGACGTGACATCCATGACGATCAACTATCTCTTCTATTCGTTGTGCCGGTGGGGACGGTTGAAGGGGTCTTTCGAAGTGCTCTTTAGGCTCTTTTGGGAGGAATATCTCGAAGCAAGCGGCGATGAGGATATTGTGGCAACAGCGGCGCCGTTCTTTGCGTTCCGTGGCTTGGTGCTGGCGAGTCCGGTCTGGTATCCCACGTTGCCCATCGGTGTGCGTCGTACCATCTTCCGGTTTATGGAGCAGGTCCTTGCCGCGCCGCGTTTCGATCCGTCACGGGTGAATGAGTATTGCGGGTGAGTCCTAAGCTGTCGGTCTTCAGCGATCAGCAGACTCCGGACTAAAACAATGCTGAAAGCTGATTGCTGAGAGTGGGGTTCTGTTTATGAGTCGACCGCAAGGTTTCGCCATCTGGATCACGGGCTTGCCGGCTTCCGGCAAGAGCACCATTGCGCGGGGCCTGAAACCGCAGCTCGAAGCTTCTGGTATGACCGTGGAAGTGTTGGAGTCGGATGAAGTCCGACGCGTGCTCACGCCCGAGGCGACCTACTCGCAGGCTGAGCGGGATCTCTTCTATCGCGCATTAGCGTTGATGGGGGCGAAGCTGGTGGCGCATGGCGTGACCGTGATCTTCGATGCTACGGCCAGCCGGCGTGAGTATCGCGATTTTGCCAGGGCTCTGATTCCCCGATTCATCGAGGTAGCGGTGGAATGTTCGTTAGAAACCTGCATGCAGCGCGACTACAAGGGGACATATCAGCGCGGCCAGCGTGGTGAGTCCAGCACTGTGCCGGGACTACAGGAGCCCTACGAAGCGCCGCTCCGTCCCGATCTTACGATCGATACGACGAAGGCACAGACAGGTGAAGCTGTGGAGCATATCTTGGCATTCGTGAAGGAAAGGATGCTTCTGTAAATAGCCTCTCGCTATTCTCCGGCCCTCCCTTCTCGATGAAGATTCTGCCGAAACCACTTCCCCGCGTGCTCCGCTACTTGTTCTAGTGTGCCTGGTTCTTCAAATAGATGTGTCGCTCCGGGAACGATGATGAGTTTCTTTTCGCAGGTCAGCAGTTCGTAGGCTGATTGGTTCATCTCAATCACCGGCTCATCCCACCCACCGACAATCAGCAGGGTAGGCGCGGTCACTGAGGGTAGGTAGGCTTCAGCCAGATCCGGCCGGCCGCCTCGTGATACGACGGCTCGGATGTTCGAGGAGTCTCTCGCCGCGGCTTGCAATGCTGCGCCGGCTCCGGTGCTCGCGCCGAAATAGCCGATCCCCAATTTCTTCGTGCGCGGTACTTCTTCCAGCCAGGCCTTAGTCAGCAATAACCGATCTGCCAGCAGGTCGATATCAAACACTTTCCGTCGATCTTCGGCTTCGTCCGGCGTGAGCAGGTCAAGCAGCAGCGTCGCGAGGCCGTTCTGCTGTAGATGGTGGGCGACGAAATTGTTTCGCGGACTCAATCGTCCGCTGCCACTGCCGTGAGCAAAGACGATAATCCCGCTAGGGTCTGGTGGGAGGCCCAGGATGCCTTCAAGTGCCAAGTCTCGCAGGATTACCTGGACATTGCACTCGGGTCCGGTCGTCATCGTCGGCTCCGTTTGTTCAGATTTGTACATGATTATTAAAGTATTATTTTATTTGGATAATTTACTCATTATTCTAGCTGACTCCCTATGATTTTCGCTTTTGAGATTACTTGCTGGAGCAGGCATTGTCGAAAATTTCTCAAAGAAACGATGCTGCGAACAGCGACAAGCGTATAAATGCGACAACGCGTACAATAATGTACGTGTAAGTAGTCTCCACAGAGACAAGTTTTGGTATTGCATCATACAAGTCATTGATAATTATAAATTTGAAATGCTGGATCGTAACTTGCTCAATCCCCCAAAGCATACGTCAACTTTCACCTGGGGAGGGAAAAATCATGGGTTGTCCGAAATGCAAAGGCTTGATGATGTTGGAGCGCTTCTCGGATTTCTTTCTGGTGTTCTATGCTTGGAAGTGCGTCAATTGTGGAGCGATCATTGATCGGACAATCTCTAACAATCGCAAAAACAGTCTCGCTGCCAAAGCCGCGAAAGAAGTTGAAACCGCCGCTGCCTAACTGGTTGTTCGTTAGGCGTTGGAACTCCGGCACGGCACATTCGGCATCTTCGAAAGGTGAAACTGTGTCGGCTGGAGTTCTTAGGTGGAGTCCAATCCACAACCATTTCTAGCCTGATTTCACCGGCCGCATGTTGCGTCAACTCCTTCCGCTTCTGGCGGTATTTCCTCACTCCAAGATCACCGCGCTGCTTCTTAGCTTCCTCATCCCTCGTCATTGCCCTCTAATTAGCTATCGGCCTGCTGCTTTCTTCTTTGTCACGGCACAAGGCGCTGGCCGGCTGAGTTCCGCCGGCAACAGAGTCTGGTTATCGACACAGGCGGTATCCAGCTGCGCTTGGGTCAGTCCGATCGCTGTGGCTAGGTTCGCTCCGTAGAAATTTGCCTGATGGATATCGGCCGCATCGAGGTGTGCGCCGCTGAGATCTGCCCCATTGAGTGAGGCTCCTTGTAGCTTGGCTTCCTGCAGATTGGCGTGAGTCAAGTCGGCATGGCTGAAATTGGCAGCACTCAAATCGGCGGCGACGAGATTGGCTGAGTCTAGGATGGCTTCATTGAATTGCGCTCGAGGCAGGGACGCTTTGGGGGCATAGACTTCGTGTAGAGCGGCTTTGGTAAAGATGGCGTCGGCGCCGTGTATACCGATCATGACGGCATGATGCAGGTTGGCGTCGCGAAAGTCGGCCTGATCAATGATGGCCTTGTAGAGAATTACCATGCGCATTTTTGCTGATTGGAGGGAGGCCTTGATGAGGCGCGCGCCTTCCAGATTGGCGCCTTCAAGATCGGTTTGTGAGAGACGGGTGCCCTCCAGATTCGCATGACGGAGATCCGCTCCGCGGAGAATGGCGTCGCGCAGGTCGGCCTGGCGCAGATCGGCATCATCCAGATAGGCGCTTTCCAGATCCGCTTCCATCATGCGGGCGCGATACAACCGAGCGCCATCCAGCAGCGCCCCCTGCAGGTTGGTCTGAAACATTGTGGCCTTCGACAGATCCGTCCTGCGGAGATCCGCACCCATCAAATCGGCTCCGGTTAAAACCGCCCCCTGAAGATTGGCTCCGTACAGGTAGCTGTCGACCAGCGTCGCATTTGTAAAATCGGCCGACGAAAGATCGGCTCCCTCGAAATGGGCCCGTTCGAAAATAGAATCGTGTAATTGCGCGCCGGACAGCGTGGCATTGTACAGCGCGGCTTCATCACCGATCACACGGTGGAGATTCGCATGCGTCAGTTTGGCATGACGCAAATCCGCACCGACCAGATTGCTGTCTTCGAGGTTGGCTTTGGTGAGGTCGGCGCCGGCAAGACTGGCTTGCGTCAGGATGCTTTGCCTAAGATTGGCCTGTCTGAGATTGACGCCTTCCATCCGGGCGCGTTCGAGATTGGCCCCTTCGAGGACGGCCTGTCGCAGGTCGGCTCCACAGAAATCCGCCCGTTTATGCCCGGGGCTGTCTCGTTGTTCGAGCCATTCCCGGTGTGCGTGGAGCGTGTTGCGGAGGGCGGCTGCAGATAGGGTGCCTTGCTTGTGGGGTTGTTCGCATCGCTGGACATGGTTCGATGGAGGCGTTGTGCTGGCGGCCCAAATTGGAGATGTGGCAATGGTGGATACGATAAATAGGAACAGTCCCTGACGTACTGCCGAATGAATCATCTCGGTCTCCTCTGGTGGTTCGTTCTCACGGTCAATTGTCGATGGAAGTACGGCGGTTTGTCACTTGCCTTGCTGAGAGAGCAGTCGCACATAAGCCAAGACATCAATCATTTGTCCCTCAGTCAGGCTGCCGGTCCAGGCATGCATAGGACTGAAGACGATCCCGTGTTCGATCGTGCGCAGCAGCTCTTCATCGGATTTTAGAAAGGATCGAAACAGATGAAAGTTGGCTGGCGCGACTCTGAGCGATGCCGCGGCGGGGCCGTCTCCCCAGCCGGTCTGGCCGTGGCAGGTTGCGCAGTGGTTCTGATACAGCGCCTTGCCGCGGGGCAGGTCGGCGGGAAGATCCTGCGCGGCGGCGGACAGCGCGCCTAGTAGGAGGCTGACACAGGCGGCGGATACGAGTATTCGATAAGTCTTCTGCATCATCAACTCTTTTTGGTGGTGTGGGCAATAAATGAGGTGAATAGTTGTTGGAGCTTTTTGCTGCCACAGGACGGACATTGCACTTCACCGCGTTCATGTTCTTTCAGCGTTACCACGATGAGTGATTCCTTGCCGCAGTCGAGGCACTTATAATCATACATTGGCATATCAGCAGCGGCTCTGCTAGTGGAAGACCAAGAGCGGACATTGTGCATGATGGAGAACGGCGTGCGAGACGCTGCCGAGCACCATCCGGCTCAGTCCGTGGCGACCGCGGGACCCCATCATCAGGAGATCCGCACTGATGGCCTTGGCTTCTTGGAGAATGGCCTCGACCGGAACACCTAGTGTTGATTTCGCCTGGGTGTTGTAGCCCATGTGCTTCAGTTCCGCAGCCACGGAGTTAATGAAGGTTTCAGCGCTCCGGAGCGCCTGGCTTTCCATTTCCCGCTCCGCTACGGCGTCGACCGGCCAGGGAGGCCTGGTCTGCGGGAGCACCGTGAGTGCAGTGATCGTGATGGCTTCCCGGAATGGCTGCTGTCGGAGAAACACGAGCGCTCGCTCGGCGTCTTGTGACCCTTGCAGCGGCAACAGCACCTGCTTCAGGGATTTCACAAAGTTCGGCAGGATCAGGACAGCGCTCTTGGAGAAGGTGAGCACCCGATGGGAGACGCTGCCGATCAACCGTTCCTTGATTGGTCCAAGCCCGCGCGCTCCGACAAGAATGAGTTCGATCTGATGCTGCTCCGCATACTCCACGATCCGATCGGCCGGTGAGCCGATCTCCATGTGCTTGGTCACAGGGCCACAGTCCATCGGCAGGAGCGACACAATTCGATCCAGCAGTCTGGCGCCATCTTCGCGCATCGTGCGCTCGATGGTCGTGTAGAGTTCTTGCGCGACTTCCGGCACCATCATCGGATAGGCCGGTGACGGGACATCCAGGATATGCAGGATATGCAACTCTTCAGCGCGGGCCAGATACTTCAGCGCACGAACCGCTTCATACGATTGATCAGATCCATCGATGGCCAGCAGTAATTTCATCGGCGACCTCTCTGTTGCTCAGTGACAATCTGTTGGACAGAAGAAGAGGAGATACACTCCGACCACCACACCCAGCACAATTGCTCCTACCAGAATCCAGTGCGTGCGCGTCATAGGCGTCTCCTCTTACTAGGTGGAGTCAGCAAGACCAATGCCGTTCCGGTAATTCAGATCGCAGGGTAGAAATGGTGATGGGAAAGCGCAAGGGACGAAAGGGTTTCTCTCTGAATGATGCCTTGAGTCCTTGTCCACCCTTCTTCACTGGGAGCAGCGTCTGTCGCCTTCTGCCCCAGGAGGTGTCGTGTGACTGTAGCAGGCCTCCCCGATGCGAGAGGAAGTGGTGAAGGCCTGGAGCTGTCGTAATGAACAGCGGCGAGCAAGCCATTGTTTCTATGTGAGGTCAGTCTCAAGATTGTGATTGTGATGCAGTGGCATTGGCCTTGCTGATAGGGAAGAGAGATATGTTGAGTCGAGAGGTTGCCATGGGAGGCAGGCTATTTTCCTCCATTCTCGTGCCGGTGGATTTTTCGCCTTGCTCAGAAGAGGCCTTTCGGGTGGCCTGCGGGTTGGCACGGCTGTGCGGCGCCGAGATCTTGGTGGCGCATGTGATCGACACGAGTGCGCTCAGCGCTTTTAATCGGATGGGGTTGCTTGCGGTACCTTCTGATGCGACGGCCCAAAAGCGCCGATTGCGGCACTTTGCCCGGTTGAATGTCCGTCGATTGCTCGATTCCGAGGCGGCAAAGGGGATTGAGGTGAATCGGGTGGTGTTAGAGGGTGCGCCGTTTGTGGAGATTGCGAAGACCGCCCGGGTCGAAAAGGTTGATCTCGTTGTTATGGGCAGTTACGGAGGACGGTCGGGAAGTGTTGATAAGATATTCTTTGGCAGCACGGCGGAAAAGGTCGTGCGGACGGCGGGTTGTCCGGTGCTGACGGTGCCCTTGCCGGTGAAGGCTCGATGATCACAATAATCTGCAATCAAGGAGGCAAGACACGATGATGACGCAGAGTAGGCGGATGTGGGGATGGGCGACCGTGCTGGGTATGACCTGGGCGTTATGGAGTGGGGCGGATCTTCCGCTCTGGTCGCAATCTGAACAGGTCGTGGATGTGACGATCAAGGATTTCAAATTTGTGACGAAGCAAAGTACGCTCCGGCTCGGTGTGGCGACTGTGATCAGAATCAAGAACGAGGACGCGGAGCGCCACGATTTCGGTTCAACGATGTTTGAAGGGATTCCAACACAGGTGGAGAAAGAGGGCGTCATTGTCTATGGACGAGGGGTTGGGGGAGTCTTCCTCGATGCCAAGCGGGATGCGGCATTGCGGTTTAATATGTCTCGTCCTGGACGTCACGAATTTCGCTGCTCAATCCATCCGAATATGAACGGGGAGCTGCTTCTCTTGAACGTGGAGGCTGTGTGAGCGAGGAGATCGATAGCCCACGCATTCTTCTGGCAACCGATTTCTCCAAATGGGCTCTGCGGGCCGAGGAGTATGCCTTTTGTCTGGCTGCGACATGGCGGGCCACGCTGACCGTGCTTACGGTGCTGGAGTTCCCGCCCGGCATGAATCCCGAGTATCCGGTCAACCAGGTCTATCTCGGTGAGCTCATGAAGGCAGGAGCGAAGCAGTTAGTGGATTTAAAGTCGCGGGCATCGGCTCGCGGGATTGCGTTGCATACGCGTATCGCCACGGGAATTCCTTGTGAAGAGGTCTTGGCGGCCGTGAAAGCAGAGGATTCAGACCTCGTGGTTGTCGGGACGAAAGGCAAGTCCGGGCTGGAGCATGTGCTGCTCGGGAGTACCGCGGAGCGAGTCATTCGCACGGCGCCCTGTCCGGTGCTTACCGTGCGTATGGATCGTGAGGAGCTGTCGGCGGGAGAGGCGGGGCCGTGCGGGGGGATCCGTCTCAATCGAATTCTGGTCCCGGTTGATTTTTCAGATTGTTCGCTCGAAGCCGTGGAATATGCCGCACTCATGGCTCAGCGCCATAGCGCATCTGTGACGCTTCTGCACGTCCTGGAGCCTGTCTCTTACGGGTTGGATTTCACGCTCTTGCATGCTAGCAAGCGGGAGGAGATGCGGGAGCGGTTGACGGCCCGCTTGGGAGACATGACCCGGGCGCTGGCCGAGGCCAAGATTCAAGCCGATTCGCACGTACGCGGGGGAACCCCGTTTGAGTCGATTCTCGACAGTGCCAAGACAATCCCCGCCGATTTGATCGTGATGGGGACGCATGGGCGTCGAGGGTTGTCTCATGCGCTGAGCGGGAGTGTGGCGGAGGCGGTGCTGCGCCAGTCTCGTTGCCCGGTGCTCACCGTACGCAGCCCAAAATTTGGACCGGGGCATCGCCGGGTGTTGCCCGGAATGTCAACATAAGAGTCCACTCTTTCACCAGGGGGTATTATGGCGACCGTGATCCGAAAGCGAAAGAACGCGCCGGCCAGCCGACCGTCACGCAGTGCGAATCCGATCGAATTGCCCGATGGCATGAGGGATCGTATCGCGGCGAAGGCGTACGAACTGTGGAATGAGCGTGGGTGTCGGCAAGGGCGGGATCTCGAAGACTGGCTCGATGCGGAAACGATTGTGATGGAAGAGATTCATGAAGCTCGCGAATGAATCGACGGCGGGTGTGTGGGCGCCGTTGCCGCTGGGGCTGGATGGCCTGGTGGCCCGACTAGAGGTGCTGTCCCTTGGGTCGATGTTTGCGGCAGAGCGGGATCGTGCCTTGCGCCAGGCCTTGCGCCCGTATTTTGAGTTCGCGGGGAATGCGCCCCTTCCGCCGTTTGCTCAGGAAGCCGACCTCGCGACACTTACGATCTATGCGGACTACTATCCCCAGGACGGGCAGCTCACCCTGATCGAGCAGTTGCGCGATGTGGTGACCGAGCATATTCCTGAGGAGGAGCGGGCCTGGATGGACCCGCTCAAACACTCCTATATGGATCTGGTCGAAATCCTGCCCGGCAGCGAAGCCACGGAGAAGTGGGCTTGTCGGTCTTTGGGAAACGGACGTCGCTATCAGGTGCAAGGCGGTGACTTCAGCCGGGGACTCCAGGCTGGTCAGGTGTTGTTGACCCGGTTCGTGCAACAGCCCGGTGATCCTGAAACAAACGAGGTCGTGCTCGCTGGAAGCGCGTTGCTGCTTTCTCCGGAGGAAGGTAAGACCTTGTATGACGCCGTCTGTGCGTTACGGCGCCAACGGGAAGTCAATGTCGGGTCGTTCGAGCTCGGGGATTGGCATGAGTTCGCCAAGCGATTCGGACATGAGTTGCTCTGGGTCTATTCCCAGATGCGCCTGAGGGCGTTGTTCAAGGTCGTGGCCGGAATTCAATACTGCAATTCCGATGGGCAACCGTATTTGTACTCGTGTGCGCTCTACGAACACCGGGAGTTCAAGTTTCTTCGTGAGACCTTGGCCGGGATGAATGGTCTGGAGGCCGATTCGGCGACTATTAACGCATCAGATGGATCGCGCGCGCGGTGGGTTCAGCGAAGGTCGGCTGAGACAGACAAACCGAGGATCGTCACTCGTCTGACCTTGACGCCTACCCAACTGGTGGTGGAAACCGACTCGCGTGAACAACTGGATACTCTGAAACACCAATTGGCGTCGGCCTTAGGTTTTTCGCTCCATTTCAGGGGAGAAGCGATCGTTCCTCCGCCACACCTGCTGAGTGAGGAAGAACTCGATGCCGAGCAGCCGGTGCGAGCCGTCGTGACTCCGGAGCAGGATGCGACGTTGTTGCAGGCATTTCTGGAAAGCGCCTATTTGGATTGGACCGATCGGGAGGCGCCGGTGCTGGGTGGTAAAACGCCGCGCCATGCCGCCATGACACCGGCTGGCCGTGAGCAGGTTGCCCGGTTGCTGGATGACATGGAACGCGACGATCCGGGCTGGTCCCGTATCGGCCGGCCTGCATTTGACTATAACGTGTTGCGCGGGCATGTTGGGATCGATGAGGTACGCCGTGAAGACACCCCTGCCGAACGGACTCGATGAGCTCCTGACCCATGCACGCCCCGCAGAGGGCGCGCCCCCGAACATTCTTCGCGTACTCCATGCTATCCACGATGTGTGCGGATACATTGATCCACGATTCATCCCGGCTATCGCGCAGTCGCAAGGAGTTACTGAGGCCGATGTAGCCGGCGTATTGTCCTACTATCCCTCTTTGAATACGCAACCTTCCGGAAGGCATCGCATTCAGGTGTGCCTGGGCGAGTCCTGCCTGGCGAATCGCTGCGATCGGGTCGTAGCGGCCATTCAATCGCAGCTGGGGATTGAACTCGGCCAGACGACGTCCGATAGCCGTTTTACGCTTGAGCCGGTGGCTTGTGTTGGCAATTGTGCCGTGTCGCCGAGCGTACGAATAGACGGCGAGTTGCACGGGCGTGTCCGGCCGAGCGATGTCGCCGGGTTTTTGGATCGATATCGATGAGCGGCGTCAGGCTGTATCTTTCCAACGATACCTCGTCATGTGCCGCCGGGGCGGAGCGTCTCGCTGAGGCTTGGCGGCAACGGTCTGATGTCGAACTCGTTCGAACGTCTTCCCGCGGCGCGTTTTATCTTGAGCCGATGGTGGAGCGTGACAGTCCAGAGGGTCGTCTGGCCTGGTGTCATGTGACCGCCGAGGACCTTCCTAAGATTCTGGCAGGCGACGGCGGTATTCCGATTTCCACCATTCCATTTCTCTCCAAGCAGACCAGACACACATTCGTTTCATTTGGCGTGACCGAGCCCTTGTCGCTGGAGGCCTATCAGGCGCAGGGCGGTCTTGCCGGTCTCCGTAATGCGCGACAGGGGAGCCCTTCGGCCATTATCCAGGAGATCAAGACGTCTCGATTGCGTGGACGGGGCGGCGCTGCTTTTCCCGTCTGGAAAAAGTGGGATGTAGCTGCCACGGCCCAGGCCGATCGCAAATATGTCGTCGCCAATGCCGATGAGGGTGATGCGGGCACCTATTGTGACCGGATGATCATGGAGGGCGATCCGTTCCGTTTGATCGAAGGTATGCTGATCTGTGCCATGGCGATCGGTGCCGGGGCCGGTTATATCTACTGTCGCCAGGAATACCCGGCGGCTACGGCTTGCTTGCGGGCGGCGATACGGGCTGCGGGTAAAGCCGGGTGGCTGGAGTCTGACGGGCAGCCATTTACCATTGAGGTGGTGTCCGGAGCAGGCTCGTATGTGTGCGGAGAAGAAACAGCCCTGCTGGAATCGCTGGAAGGAAAGCGCGGCGTCGTGCGTGCGCGGCCGCCGCATCCGGCGCAGTCCGGGCTCTACGGCCGGCCGACGATTGTCAGTAACGTTCTCACGTTTGCCACGATCCCCAACATCCTCGCGCGGGGCGGAGCCTGGCATGCCTCGCTCGGAACGGAGGGATCCTGTGGCACGATCGCGCTGCAATTGGGCGGACGGGTGAAGCAGCCGGGGCTCATTGAGATTCCGTTTGGACTCACGCTCCGCGAGGTCCTCGATCAATTCGGGCAAGGGATGGCGGATGGCGCGCGACTGAAGGCCGTGCAAGTCGGAGGACCGCTCGGCAGCCTGTTTACGGATGCGCAATTGGATATTCCGATCTGTTTCGACGCGTTTGCCCAGGCGGACGCGATTCTTGGGCATGGCGGGATCGTCGTGTTTGACGACCAGACCGATATGCTGGAACTTTCCCGGCATCTGATGGCTTTTGTGGCGGATGAATCCTGCGGCAAATGCGTGCCCTGCCGGATCGGGTCACTGCGGGCGCGCGAGATTCTTGACGCGATTCAGCGAGGGCAGGCGACGGAGGCGGATTTGTCGTTGTTGACCGAGCTGGGTGACACGATGAAGGCCACCAGCCTTTGTGGGCTGGGTGGAAGAGCTCCCTATCCGGTGCTGTCGGCGCTGGAACACTTTCCCGTGGAATTTCGCAGCCGGTTGCGATCATGAGCGCTTCCTTATTGATTACGATCGATGGTCTGCCGGTGACGGCGCATGCAGGCGATACCGTGTTTACGGCTGCCAAGCGGGCGGGACTGACGATTCCCGGCCTCTGCACCTCCGAACATCTCGCGCCCTTTGGGTCGTGCCGGCTCTGTGTCTGTGAAGTGGACGGACAGAAAGGCACACCGGCATCCTGCACAACGCCTGTTCAGGCGGGGATGGTGGTTCACACGCAGACAGAGCGATTAGTTCAGCTGCGGCGGAATGTAACGGAACTCTTGCTGTCGGAGCAGCCCAAGGACGGGACGCTTTCCGCTGCGCTCCAAGAGTTGGCGCGGTCGGTGGGGCTCGACCATGTTCGCTATCGCCAGCCGGCTGTCCGCGATAAAGTACGGGACAGCTCGAATCCGTTCTTTACCTTTGACAATGCCGTCTGTATTTCCTGCGCGCGCTGTGTGCGGGCCTGCGACGAGATGCAAGGGACGTTCGCACTCACCATGGCGGGACGAGGGTTCGGCTCCAGGCCGATGGCCGGGGCGAGTGGTTACGGCGAGGCTGCTACGGGATTCGCGACCTCCAATTGTGTATCCTGCGGGGCTTGCGTGAAGGAATGCCCGACCGGTGCACTGGCTGAGAAAACGGTACAGCAGTATGGCAATCCAACGGAGACTGTTCGCACAATCTGCGCCTATTGCGGCGTGGGCTGCATGTTCGACGCAGGTCTTCGGGACGGGCGAGTGGTGACAATGGTGCCGGCCGACGATGGTCCCTCCAATCATGGCCATGCCTGCATGAAGGGGCGGTTTGGCTGGACCTATATCTATGCGGAGGACCGGCTGAAGATGCCGATGCTGCGCACCGGAAGCACGTGGCAGGCGATTTCCTGGGATGTCGCGCTTGATCGCCTGGCCTATGAGTTCACCAGAATCAAGACGGAATTCGGTCCGGATGCGCTGGCAGCCATTTCGTCCAGCCGGGGGACGAACGAAGAGAATTATCTCTTCGGGAAATTCATCCGCTGCGTGATGGGCACCAATCATATCGACAACTGTGCACGGGTCTGTCACAGCGCGACGGTCACCGGCATGATGGAGACGCTCGGGGCGTCGGCCGCCACCAACTCGATCCAGGATCTCGATCAGGCCAAACTTATTATGGTGGTGGGCGCCAACCCGACCGAATCCCATCCCGTGGTCGGCGCGAGCATCAAGCAGGCGCATCGGCGGGGTATTCCCGTGATTGTAATTGACCCTCGGAAGACCGAACTGGCCCGGCTGGCGACGTTGCATCTCCCCCTCAAGCCAGGAACCAACGTGGCCCTGCTGAACGGCCTCGGTCACGTCATGGTGAAAGAGGGCTTGCTCGACCGGTCATTTATCGACGCCCGGACCGAGGGGGTGGACGATTGGCTGAAGGCCGTCGAGGCCTGTACCCCGGAATGGACAGAGCAGATCACGGGTGTGCCGGCTGACCTGATTCGCGCGGCGGCGCGGCTGTATGCGACGAGCGGCGCGTCATTGTGCGTGCACGGCCTGGGTGTCACGGAACATCGCTGGGGCAGTCACGGCGTGATGGCGCTGGTGGATCTGGCGCTGGCAACCGGCAACCTGGGCAAGCCGGGCACGGGGATCAATCCGCTCCGGGGACAGAATAATGTGCAAGGCGCATCCGATGTCGGCTGCTTGCCCACATTTTTCACCGGGTATCAGGCGTTGAATGATCCGGCCCTCGGCTCGTTGCATCAAGCCGTGACGGGTCGTCCTTTGCCGACAAAACGAGGTATGAAGACACCGGATATGTGGGACGCGGCTTTAGCTGGTCAGCTGAAAGGTTTGTGGATCATCGGGTATGACGTGGCTCAGACCGATCCCAATCTCACAAAAGTCCATGAGGCATTGCGACGGCTGGAATTCCTCGTGGTGCAGGATTTGTTCATGAGTGAGACGGCGAAAATGGCGCATCTGGTGTTGCCTGGCGCCGCGTTTCTGGAGAAAGACGGGACGTTCACGAATCTGGAGCGCCGGATCCAACGGATTCGCAAAGCCGTCGATCCGCCGCAGGGCGTTCTGCCGGACTGGCAAGTCGTGTGTGAGGTGTCAACCCGCATGGGTTATCCGATGAGCTATCGTCACCCGTCAGAAATCATGGACGAGATCGCGCGGTTGACGCCGATGTTCGCGGGGGTGTCGTACGACCGCTTGGAGTCGCCGGAAGGAGTGCAGTGGCCCGTCCCTGCCGTGGGTCACGCGGGGACCGCGCTCATGCATCGCGACCGGTTTCCGAAAGGTAAGGCGCACTTCGTCGGGGTGGATTATCTGCCTCCCGGAGAGTCGCCGACGGAGGAATACCCCTTTACGCTCGTCACCGGCCGGATCCTGCAACATTACAATTGCGGGGCGCAGACGAGGCGGACGGATATTCTCGAAGTGGTGGACGTCGATGCGCTGGAGATGCATCCGGAGGACGCGGCCAGGCTGCGGTTTGCAGGGGGTGATCTAGTACGGCTCGTCAGCCCCAGGGGGCGCGCGATCCTGCCGGTGGTGCTCAGCGAGCGTGTGCAGCCCGGGCAACTCTTCACCAGTTTTCACTTTCCTGCGAGCGACGTGAATTTGCTGTTGTCATCGAGTGCTGATGACCAATCGCGTTGTCCGGAGTATAAGGTATCGGTGGTGCGGGTCGAACCGGTTGAGCGGGAAGAATTGGATGCCGATGAAGAGCGGGAACTGGAAGCCGTCCACGTGAGACTGATTACCTGAACGTGCCGATGCCCACGCCTCCACCGATGACTGTGCCCATGCCCGACGCCTATGCGCCTGCCAAGGTGGCGGAGCGGGTCCGGGATACCGGCGTGATGAAGGCCACTGCTCCGGCGGCCACACTATTGGCTCTTGCCGTTCTTGCCGGGGCCTTCATCGCCTTGGGCGCGTTGTTTTACACGGTGACGATCACTTCCGGGCCGAATCAATCGGGCCATTTTGGATTGAGCCGCTTGGCCGGAGGGGTGGCATTCAGTCTTGGGCTGATTCTCGTAGTGGTGGGCGGGGCGGAATTGTTCACCGGCAATAATTTGATGGCGATGGCCTGGGCTTCCGGTCGCGTGACTGGTGTACAAGTGTTGCGCAACTGGGGGCTGGTCTATCTCGGAAATCTGGCGGGCGCCATCGGGACGGTTCTGCTGGTGTTGCTGGCCGAGATTCCGCAGATGAGTGATGGCGCGGTCGGCGAGACCATGATCCAGATTGCACGGGCAAAGATCACGCTCGATCCCGTGTCGTCGCTGGCGCGGGGTGTGCTTTGTAATGTGCTTGTCTGCCTGGCCGTCTGGCTCTGTATGGCGGCGAGGAGTGTGGCGGATAAGATTCTGGCGATCGTCTTTCCTATCAGCGCGTTCGTCGCCTGTGGATTCGAACATTCTGTGGCCAATATGTTTTTCCTGCCCATGGGGATCGCGTTGACGGCTTCGGGGAGCGATCCGATCGTCTGGACGGGGGCCTGGGTCAATCTTGCGTTGGTTACCCTTGGCAATGTCATCGGCGGAACGGGGCTCGTAGCCTTGGTCTATTGGTTCGTGTATCTTCGGCACAGCACAGAGGACACGGAGCCTTCTCATTGAGTTGAGAGATAACGCGGGGCTAGACGCTTCAGATGATTTATACGATTACGCTCAATCCGGCACTGGATCATTTTCTCGATGTCGACGATCTGCGCGTGGACGATGCCAATCGAGTCAAAGGGGAGTGTCTCTATGCCGGCGGGAAGGGGATCGATGTGTCGCGTGCGATCCGGCAGCTCGGCGGAGACAGCATGGCGCTGGGGTTTATCGGCGGACATACCGGTCAGGTCATGATCGAGCTGCTGAAGGCGGAGGGGGTGACCTGTTATTTCACGCCTATTGCGCAGGAGACACGGCGTAATATCATCGTGACCACCGCGCGGCGGCGCACCCAGACTATGCTCAATTCGCGCGGGCCGATGGTGACGAAGGCGGAATGGGCCGCCTTTCTCGCGCACCTCACGTTGCTCAATCTTCGGGATGCCTACGTCGTGGTAAGCGGGAGTCTTCCGAGAGGCGTTCCGACTGACGCCTATCGCCAAATCATCGCCTTAGTCCAGTCACGCGGTGCCCGAGCGGTATTGGATGCGGATGGTCCCTGTCTGAAATCGGGCCTCCGGGCAAAGCCGTTTGCCATCAAACCGAATGTCAACGAGCTTCGCCGGTTGACCGGAAAGCCGCTCGGATCGGAAACGGCTATTCTTCGCGCGGTCGAGCCGGTGCACCGTGCCGGAGTCGAAGTGGTCATCGTGTCTCGAGGATCCAAAGGCATCTTGCTCATCGGTCCGCAGGAACGGTACCGTGCGACGCCGCCGCCGGTGACGGTCCGGAGCACGGTGGGAGCCGGAGATTCTGCCGTTGCGGGATTTGTGTTCACTCACGCGTCAGGAAAAGGGCTGGAAGCATGCGCGCGCATTGCGACGGCGGCGGGGACCGCGGCCACGTTGGCGTCGGGGAATCAGTTGTGCCGCATGGACGATGTGCGGCGATTAGCTTCCAAAGTTAAAGTGGTGTCGTTCTAATCTTGTGGCTGATGGAGGACCTATGAAAGTGCTTGTGGCGACCGACGGATCGAAGTACGGCCGATGGGCGATTGAATGGGCGGCGAAACTCCCGCTGACGGTCAAGCCGGTGCTGCGTGTCTTGCATGTGGTGGATGTGGCCAGCCTCCGGGCGCCGTTCATGATTCAGCCGGTGGTGGTGGGGACCGAGCGATATATCCAGCAAGAAGTGAAACGCATGGAAGCTGCGGCGAAAGCGGCGAAGACGGAGTCGAAGGACTTACTCTCTTCGTCGGGCATAAGCGGCACGGTCACTCTGGAGCGAGGCGCGGTGGCCTCGACGATCACGAAGCATGCCTCACGAGGGGTCGGGTTGCTGGCGCTTGGATCACGAGGTCTGGACGCGTTGGATCGTTTCATGCTGGGGAGCATCTCGACTCATGCGATTCATCATGCCGCCTGTTCGGTGCTTGTGGTGAAAGAGGCGGCTCGTCCGCTCAAGCAGATCGTGCTGGCGATCGATGGATCAGCGGCATCAGACAAGGCGGTTCGGTTTCTCGTCAAGAACATCAATCCACAGTCGAACGGGCCGGAAGAGCAACCGGTGAATGTCACCGTCGTGCATGCGATGCCTTTCCTCAAATATCCGGAGGTGCGGGAGGCGGGCAAGGCGATTGTGCAGCGGTATGCTGACAAGCTGGCCAAGGCTGGGTTTCAGGTTCAAGAGGCTCCGAAGCTTGGCAAGCCTGCCGAGGAGATTTTAAAAGTCGCCAAGGCGCATAAGGCCGATCTGATCGTCACCGGGGCCAAGGGCCTCGGGGCCATCGGGCGGGTCTTGTTGGGGAGTGTGTCAACGCGGGTGGTGCAGCACAGTACTTGTTCCGTCCTGGTTGTCCGCTGAGCGCGGGAAGCGGACAGCCAGGTTCGATTATGCGCGGTAGATGATGTGGACGCGGGCGAGAAAATCTTCGAGTTCTGCGGTCTGCCGCTGAATCGCGGGCTCGTCGCGCCGGCCTGCCGCCAATTCCATCACGCCGCCGATGTCGCTAATGGCGTTGAACCCGTAACCGCCTCCGTCGCCCCGCATGCGATGCCCGAGGATGCGAATCGTCTCGAAATCCTTTTCGGTCATGGCTGTGCGAAGTGTCTGAAGATCTTTCTGGCGGTTGGCCAGGAAGGTTGGGATGATGTCCTCCAGATCCGGGTCGATGTAGACGGTGATGCGTTCGGGAGAGGCGAGCTTCGGGTTGGTCATGGGCGGTGTCCTTTACAGGCTTGCAAAAGTTCGAGGAGCGTCGTTTTTTTTACAGGTTTGGTCATGTGCGTATTGCACCCGGCCTCAAAGATCTTCACCGCTTCTTCCTTCAGGGCCAAGGCGGTGAGAGCAATGATGTGCGTGGCTGGCAGATCGTGATCGCGCTCCCACCGGCGAATAGTTTTCGTGGCGGTCAGGCCGTCCATGACGGGCATTTGCATATCCATCAGAATCAGATCGTAGTGGCCATTCTTGAATTTCTCGACGGCGATGGCCCCATTATCTGCGATTTCCAGGCGGTGGCTGGTGCTCTTAAGATAGGAACGGATCAGTAGCTGATTGTCTGCGGAGTCTTCAACCAGCAGTACTCGCAGGGACGTTGCCGGAGTGGTGTGTTCCGGGATGGCGGTGTCAGCCACAGGTACAGGTGTGCCTTTGGTGCGTCCCAAGGCTATGCCGATCGTTTGGTACAAATCGGATCGTCGGATCGGCTTGACGAGATAGCCGCCCAATCCAAGGTCATACGTGCGGGCAATATCGTCGGCCCAGTGGTTGGACGTGAGCATGATGACCGTCAGCCCTGTTCGAATAGGCGAGGCGTTCAACGCTTCGGCCACGGCGAATCCGTCCATGCCGGGCATGCGGCAATCCAGCAGGAGCAGTTCGTACGGTGTGGCAGAATCCGCTGCGCGCCGGAGTTCGGCCAGGCCAGCCGGACCGTTCTCCGCCTCGGAGACTGTGGCTCCCCATGCACCTAGCGTCTCTCTGAGAATCAGGCGATTGGTGGGGTGGTCATCTACGACTAAGGTATGCACGCCTGACAAATTGATCTGCGGGATCATCCTGCTCACAGGCGGGTTGGAGGTGACGCCAAAGGCGAGCGTGCAATGAAACGTACTGCCCTGTCCCACCGTACTTTCAGCCCAGATACGGCCGTTCATCCGTTCCGCTATGTGTTTGGAAATGGTCAGGCCTAATCCGGTTCCTCCGTAATGTCGGGCGGTCGAACTATGGGCTTGGGTAAAGCTTTCGAAGATCTTTGCCAGTTGCTCAGGTGGGACCCCGATTCCAGTGTCGGTCACGGAAAAGCGGATCACACCTGGAGTGGCAGCGCCCGGCTCATTGGTGATGCGGACGATCACAGAGCCTTTGTCCGTAAATTTCAACGCGTTGCCGATCAAATTAATCAGGATCTGGTTGAGCCGATGCGGATCGCCAATCAGCGAGAAGGGGACTTCTGGCGCCAGATGGCAGGCGAGCTCCAACCCCTTTTCATTTGCGCGCATGGCGAGAATCTCGACGGCTTTGTCGAGGACTTCGTTCAGGTCGAAGTCGATGGATTCGAGCTCCAGGTGGCCTGCTTCGACTTTCGACAAGTCGAGAATGTCGTTGATGAGGTTCAGGAGATTGCTGCCGGCCCGGCGAAAGATGCGCAGATACTTCCGTTGCTCCGGGGTCATCTGGGTTTCCCAGAGCAGGTCCGCCATGCCGATAATGGCATTCATGGGTGTGCGAATTTCATGGCTCATGCTGGCGAGAAATTCGCTCTTCGCCTGACTCGCCACTTCGGCGGCGTCTTTGGCAATTCGAAGAGCCTGCTCGACCTCCCGTCGTTCTGCGGCCTCCAGTGCCAGTGTGGCCATGGTGGCGAGGGAGCTGGTGAGGTGCGCTTCGTAGGGCGTCCATTGACGGCGGTCACCGACATGTTCGGCACAGAGGACGCCAATGACTTGCCCCTTTTGTCGGATCGGGGCATCGAGCATGGCACCGATGCGGAGGGGGCGGAGATAGGTTTCGGCAAAATCGGCAGTGCGTGGATCAGATAGAGCGTCGTGGGCGGAGATCGCATGTTCTTCGCCGGCGAGTGCGCGAAAGTAGAGCGGGTAGTCCGCGACCGTGAGCCTGGTATCAGGCCGGGTGAGGTGGGTGCCGTTCTCGTAGAGAACGATCTGGGATATCGCGAGCCGGTTGCTATCGAAGAGCCAAATGCTGGCGCGGTCCACTTGTAAGAGGTTCCCGCACGCTGTCGTAATCGCCTGGAATGAAGCGGGCAGGTCTCCGCTGGTCAGCGCGTCATTATGGGCGAGGGTTCTCAGGGCATCCTGGTATTGCTCCAAGAGCCTGGCGGGCGTTGTGCGAGGTCGTTTCGGCGTGGCACTACGTGTGGTCGATGGGGTAGTGCGGGCTCGTCGGTGTGGAGCGGAGGCCGATGGCCTCGTCGATTTTCGTCGAGGAAGATCTGGGTGACGTGGCATGCCGCTCTCTTCTAGATCAGTTCGGGTGATCTTCTCGACCGAGCTTAGCTGTCGCGGGTGTCTTGTACCAAGGAGAGGAGACCGGCGGGTTTGACACGGTTCCGGCCTTCCTGTTTGGCCTGGTAGAGCGCCTGGTCGGCGGCCTTGATCAAGTCGGTCGGCGAGGTGTGGCGATTGGGAACCATGCTGGCATAGCCGACGCTCACGGTTACCAGGGCGTCATCAGTATGAGAAATTCGTAACTCCTCGACCCGTCGGCGGAGACCTTCGGCGACTTGCGCTGCGCCGTCGATGCCGGTGCCGGGAAGGACGATGACGAATTCATCCCCGCCGTAGCGGGCCACCAAGTCGCCTGGCCGGTTCACGGCTCCCGTGACGGCCGTGGCCACTTGTTTGAGGCACTCATCTCCAGCTGTATGGCCTTTGCTGTCGTTATAGGTCTTGAATCGGTCGATATCGAACATGATGAGCGAGACTGGGGTCGACTCGCGGATGGCGCGCCGCCATTCCTGGTCGAGGAAATCGTCGAATTGACGCCGGTTCGTAATGCCGGTGAGGCCGTCCAGGCAGGAGAGCCGGAGCAGCATCTGATTGGCTTCCTGCAACTGCCGCATGACTTCGAGGAGTTCCTGTTCTCGCGCTCGCCGCCGGTCGATTTCGTGAACCAACCGGAGTACCGACCGCACGCGGGTCAGCAGCTCGATCTTGTTGACGGGCTTGGCGACGTAATCCATGGCGCCGGCGGCGAACGCGAGCTGAAGTTCCACCGGGTCTGTCTTGACGGTCACCATGATGATGGGCGTATCCCGGAATCGGTCGTTCGCTTTAATCTGGCGACAGGCTTCGATCCCGCTCATGGCCGGCATGAGGATGTCCATGAGAATCAAGTCGACCCTGGCCGTAGCTTGTTTCCCGTTATCCAACCCGATGAGTTTGAAGGCATGATTGGCCGATTCAGCCACGAGAATTTGCTCGTATCCTGCAGCGGAGAGGATCGATTGCAACAGCAAGCGATCATCGGGAGAATCGTCGACGATGAGAATAGCCATGTGTGTAATGTGCTCGTAGTAAGACGCTTGAGGAACCGTACCAGCTAGTCTGGGTAAACACCAGGATAAAGCTTTTTGACACAGGGCTGGCAGAGGCCATGGCTGAATTCGGCCTCGGAGTGATCGCAGAGATATTCTTCCAGCTGCTGCCAGAAGCCCCCGTCGTTGCGTATTTTCTTACAGGAGGCGCAAATCGGAATCAGGCCGCGAAGGACTTTCACTTCTTTGAGTGCGCGCTGCAACTCGTCGTTGCTCCGCTGCAATTCGCTTTCCCGCTCCTTTCGGCAATCCATCTCGTGCTTGAGAGCCAGGGCGGAAGAGACGCGGGCAAGAAGTTCCACGCTGTTCACGGGCTTATTGATGTAATCCATGGCCCCGGCGGCAAAGGCCTCTTTCAGATTGCTGAGGTCGTTTTTTGCGGTGACCATGATGATCGGGATGTCGCGGAGGTGGCTGGTGCTTTTTACCCGTCGGCAGGCAGAGACGCCGTCAAGCTCGGGCATCAGCACGTCCATGAGGATGAGATCAACCGGAGCGGACAGGGTGGTTCCCTCCAGATTGAGGATGGCAAACGCGGCTTTGGCAGATTCCGTTGTCAGGATATCTCCGTGCCCCGCTTTGGTCAGGAGCGAGCGCAGAAGCAGGTGCTGGTCAGGGGAGTCATCGACAATAAGAATGGCCATGATATTTTCTCTTAACGGACGATTGCGGGAAAAACTGGAGAGGGCCTGGACAGGCTATCTTCTCCCCCAGAATATTTCCTAAGTATAGCAAATGCAGATGGGGAGTCCGAGTGGGGCTAGGAAATAGTCTATTGGAGTTTTAACTTGACGAGATCGCTGATGACTTTTCCGTCGACGGGTTGCCCGGCCAAGCGGACCATCACAGCTTTCATGACCGTGCCCATGTCTTTCAGTGAACTCGCGCCTGACTCAGTGATCACGCTTCCGACAAGGTCCGCAAGTTGTTGCGGGGAGAGTGCTTGAGGGAGATAGCCTTCAATGATAGTGATTTCCTGGCGCTCTTTTGCCGCCAACTCAGGGCGCTGGGCCTTTTCGTACTGTTCGACGGAGTCACGGCGTTGCTTGATCAAGGTCGTCATGATCTTGCTCATCTCCGCGTCGTCCAGATCCTTCTTGAGTTCCATCTCCTTGTTCATGATCGCGGCCTTGACCATCCGGATGACATCCATCCGAAGCTGATCTCTCGATTTCATTGCCAGCTTCAAGTCTTCTGTTAGGCGGTCTCGTAACGACATGGTCACCTCAATTGTTCATTGGAATCAGTAGTAAAGAATCAGAATACTCTGGCCTCTTGAGCGAGTCAACGAAGGGGGTGCCGTGGCGTTGGATGACCTGAAAGCGTATGATGCGTGATAGAGAAATGCGGTTATATTTTAAGGTGGTCAGATAGACTGGAGGAAAGGGGAGGCTATGGAGAATCGAGTTCGAGTGATGGGAGCCGGGGCGGTTATGGCGAGTATGCTTCTCGGTCTTGGCGGTTGTGCGAGTGAAGCACCGAAGTCGACCTCTACGATGACGCCGGAGCAGGTGCGTGGTCATGCCGACAAGACTTTCGAGAAATTGAAGCAGGAAGAGCAGGGGCGGTCGACTGATCCTGCGATGCCGCGCTAGCGAGGGGATTTATCCGGCAGTCGAAGGAGAAGCGCCCCCAAGGGTTTGATCAGCGGAAGTTCCAGAAATAATCGCGCTGAGGTTCGCTGTTCGACCCGCCGCTGTTCGTGAAACGTTTGGAGCAAAGCTAGGGAGATGACGAGTCGTAGGCTTCCTGAGATGAAGAAAATAAACGGGAGATTCGACACCGGATCGATGCGAAAAGATCCGAATTGGAGGTCTTCCGGTACGGTACTGATGAGCCAACTACCGACAAGCGTGCCCGTGGCCCATCCGATCGCATTCACAGCACTAGAGACTGCAACCGCTTTTGGCCGATCCGCCGGACGCACGGCATCGAAGACGTAGTTGCTCAGTCCGAGCGACAGTCCCGCCCAGACGACCCCTCCAAAGAAATTTACGAGCACCAGGAACAGCCAGGTCGTGCTGATCAGATACAGCATGGGAAGAAACGCCACGAGCAATCCGGTAAAGGTGAGCAGCGCCTTGTTTCCAAAACGGTCCCCGAATTCGCCCCAGCCCGGGAGGGTCACAAACTGGCCGACAATGGCGGCAGCGGCCCAGGTGCCGTATGCCCAGTACGAGAGATGCAAGTCCTGTAGCATATAGATCACGAAGAATGGGCCAGAGATCAACACGGCGAGGTGCATTAGGCCAGAAAAGAGAAGAAAACGGCGGAAGTCTTTCGATGTGCCGGTGCGGAGAAAGACAACAAATCCACGACTTGCCGGTTCCTCATGGTGGACCGGGAGATCGGTCATCCGGGTCAGTGGGAACGTGGAAAAACTGCGACACACTCCGGCGATCACAAAGAGCAGTGCGAAGCCGAGCCAGAGGCGGTCATATTGCTCGAAGAGACTGAGGAGCGCACCACCAAGGCATAGTGCGGCAAAACTCGTGATGGCCATAAGTTGCGATCGTCTGGCAAAATAGGCCCCCCGTTCATTGGCGCTAAGCAGGTCGGTGATCAGGCTTGTCCAGGCGGGAGAGGTGAAATGGGTTGAGCCGAAGTAGAGGGCCGCTCCAGCGACGATCAGCCATGGCCCCCACTGAGGGAAGACCAGCGGGAGCACTAGAATAGGCAGCCAGGCGATAGACTGTCCGATGATGCCCCAGAGTACGTGTGTCTTGCGATGAGGAAACCAATGCGACACCTTCACAGATACGAATTGGGCCCAGGTGCCGAGCAGCTGCGGGAGCGCAGAAAGCAGGCTTAACTGAAACGGAGTGGCGTGGAGCATGAGCGCAAAGGCCGAAAGATATTGCTCACCGGCCCCCTGTGTCGTGGCCTGAAAGATGCCGTCGCGCAGACCGAACCGCCGTCCCGATTCATGCGCGGCGGCGGTATCGGCAGACTCCTGAGTCGAGGCAGCGGGGGTGGCTGAATTCATTCGGTTATGTTCGCAGGGAAGTATGACTGTCACGGCAATCTATCACAGGACGCGACCAACCAATCTCTTCATCGGTCGAGGCGAGTGTAGGGTTGACCCCTGTTGCTGACTCCCGATACCATGAGCACGAGGATGAGGACAATGGGAAGTCTATGGCTCAGAGCCTGCACGAATCGATGGCGTACCCGGGTGACGTTATCTCCTGTGGGGTGCTGCCTCTTGGCAGTGGGCCTCTGGGTCTCTCCGGCAAACGGGAAAGACTTGATGCCCCAGAAGGAACAGGAAACGACAGAGTTTGGATCGACGCAAAGTCCCTCCTTCGACGACCAGAAAGCCGGAATTCCGCAGTCGCTGTTTACCTGGATCAAGCTGGCCAGGGGGTACGAAGTCGAGTGGGACACTTTCGGCCGAAAGGGCTGGTACACGCAGGACCCACGACTGAAGCCGGTGGATCCCACTTCGGTGTTCCCGCCGGACGCCGCGGCGGTCTATATTGTGTTCGAATCGGCGCCCTTGGAAGACCCCACACAATTTAGTGCGCAGTGGTTTCTGGAGGGGGAGGGCGGTACCCTGCCGGCCAAGCCGTTCGGGCAGGATATTCTGGAGTTACCCGGCTATGAACGTTATGGGTTTCTTGAATTGAAGCGACCAGGCGAGCGGTGGCCGATGGGGGGGTATGTGGTCAAGCTCTACATCGCTCCGCATGGGCAACAGTCGTTTCATGCGGTCAATCAGGTGGGGACGCTGCGGTTTACGATTACCGACAAGATGCTTTCCCCCTCTCCGCCGACGCGCTGATCTATACCAATCCACACCAGAGTTCATTGCGAAGCTACGAAGGAGTACATGCCACGATGGGAGAACGCGTGAAGGTGTCTGATCTAGAGAAACTGACGTTGCTCTATGAGCGATTTCGGGATGTCTGTTTGGTTGAAAAAGAAGTCTGGAAAGAGATCTTCATGCCGAGGGATATCACGCAGGGAGGGCCTGTTCGAACCAACGTTCAGGATCGCTACGACGTCGAGATCGATGACATCGCCATCGAAGATGCGCTGGAGGCGAACATTCCCCTCGGCAAGGCCTCTCTGGAAGCCGCGATTCAGGAGTATAGGCAGCACATCACGTTTTATCGCAGAGCGTGATGCCTCTACTTGGCGGTAAGCACTCGTTCCACTTCCTTGACGATTTCAGGCGCTGACGGCTTCATGCGATGCGGGAAGCGCGCCACGATATTGCCGTTCCGATCGACCAGGTACTTTTGGAAGTTCCACTCTACTTCACCGGGAAACGGACTTTTTTCAGTCAGGTACTGATAGAGCGGGTGCTTGTCCGATCCCTTGACGCTGATTTTGCTGAAGAGGGGAAAGCTGACGCTGTATTTCGTTAGGCAGAAGCCCTTGATCTCCGCGTTCGTTCCCGGTTCCTGCTGGCCGAAATTGTTGGCGGGAAATGCCAGAATCTCAAACCCCTTGTCATGGTATTGCTCGTAGATAGCTTCAAGCTCCGTGTATTGGGGAGTATTGCCGCAAAAGCTGGCTGTGTTGACGACCAGGAGCGCTTTGCCTTTGTATTGTCCCAGGTTGACCGGCTTCCCATCGATATCGTCCATTGTGAAATCGTAGAGGTTGGTCGTTTTCGCCGTCATCAGTAGTCCCTCCGGTTCAGCCTGCGCAGCAGGCATCGACGTTAAGAGCCCACCCATGAGTGTCATCAACAATGCTGCAACGATGAATGCGTTCATAGTGGGCTCCTTCTGCTTTAAAGCTGTTCCAGTGCCGCGACCCGCTCTTCAATCGGCGGGTGCGTGGCGAGGAGATGCATGAACCCGGAGCTGTTGCCGGAAATCTTCATGGTAGCTAAGGCATCGTGTTCGCTGGGTTGAAACTGCGTCCGGCTGACCCATCGATCAATGCCGCGCAACGCCCCGATCATTGACTCTTTCCCATAGACCTTGGCGGAAAACGCATCCGCTGCAAACTCACGGCGGCGTGAATGCCAGCTCACGACGATCATGGCGAGGAACGAAAGCACCACTTGCAAGACGATGTAGACCACCAAGGCCAGGATTGGATTGCCGGCAGAGCTGCCTTCTTCCCGGTCCTGTCCTGAGGGTTGCCCCACCATGCTTGAGAGGAAATTGCTGATGTAGTGCACGAAGGTGTTCATGAGTCCGGCGAGCACCGTGGTTGTGAACATATCGCCGTTGTAGACGTGTCCCATCTCATGGGCGAGCACGGCCTTCACTTCACCTTCCTTCAAATTCTGCAACAGCCCGGTGGAGACGGCGACCATGGAGTTGTTCTTGCTGGGACCGGTAGCAAAGGCGTTGGGGTCCGGTGAGTTGTAGACCCAGACCTCAGGCATGGTAATCCCCAACCGTTGAGCAATCTCCTGGACCGATCCAAAGATCACATGCTCTGCCTGCGACCGGGGCTGGGTGATCTGCTCGCAGTCGAGCATCGCGCGGGCCATCTGTTTCGAGAAGGCCAAACTGATGAAGGCGCCGCCGAATCCAATCACGAGCGACCAGACGAGCAGTTGCTGGCTAAACACTCCGCGCACATCAATGCCGAATGCCGGGAGCACCGTATTGACCAGCAGGTTGGCCGTGAATGAGAGCGTCAGATAGATTAAGAAGTTCGCAATTAAGAAGAGCCCAATGCCCTTAAGCCACTTCATCGATATCCTCCTTCGGCACAGAAACTCGCCGCCAATACGGGGCGAGTGATTACGTTGCCATGATTATACACAAACCGCTCGTTCGAAATGCAGCCGGAGTATTTCGTGTCGTGAGAGTCTGAATATAAGGCCCGATCGGCAAAGGTCAAGCCTCCGGAAGCTCCTGAATGTGTGAGGGAAAGTTGACCCCTTCGTCATGATCCTGTTAGAAGGGTCTCATCGTGGAGGTGCGCATGAGAGCGTGTAGGCTGATCGGTGCGGTTGGATTGATGATCGCCTTGCAGATTGCGGTTGCCCAGGCTGCGGATGTTGCCCAGCCGGTTCCACCATTTGTGGTTCCTATAGCGGCTGATGGAGTTCAGCGTGCCACGATCACGCTCGACAGTTACTCCTATACACCGAAGCACCTGATTGTCGAAGCGGGGAAACCGGTGGAGTTGACCTTGACGAGTGTGACCACCATCACACCGCACAACTTCATCATCAAGGAGCTCTCCGTAGAGCAGGACTTGTCGGCCGGGAAGACCGTCGTCATCAAGTTCACGCCGACACAAACGGGAACGTTTCCTATCTATTGCGACAAGCGTCTCTGGCCCTTGCCGAGCCATCGCGACAAAGGGATGGAAGGCACGTTCGAAGTAAGGTAGGGGTAGTCCCACGAGTACCACTCTCTCCAAGCAAGCGCTGCTTCGCGATCTGCTCAAACAAGTCTCTCGTCTGTTCTATACGACCTTGGTCGTGGTTCCGGCAGACGTACGGGATCAGATCGGCCTGGGCTACTTGTTTGCCCGCGCAGCCGACACGATCGCCGATACGGATCTGATTGATCGTGCGCGGCGTCTCGAATATCTAAGCCAGCTGAAAGCGCAGTTCGTGAGCGAGCAGATCTCATGGTCGCAGATTCGTGATATCCAGCAGGCGATGGGCCCGCTCCAGCAGGATTCATCCGAGCGTGTGCTCCTTGAACGGTTGGAAGACTGTTTTCGACTGTTCCAAGAGTGTTCCCCGGAAGACCGGCGTCGTGTGCAGCGGCTCATGACGACGTTGACACAGGGGATGGAGATGGACCTGAGCCGCTTCCCTGGCCAGTCAGTCGAAGATCTCGTGGCGTTGAAGACGCTCGAGGATCTGGATCGGTACACCTATTACGTGGCTGGTTGTGTTGGCGAGTTCTGGACCGATCTCATGTGCGCGCATCGGACTGCACTCGCGTCGTGGAATGTGCGGCACATGTCTGATGTGGGGATACGGTTCGGGAAAGGACTGCAGCTCACGAACATTGTAAAAGACGTCGCGCACGATCTGCAGAAGGGGCGCTGCTACATTCCGGAGACGATGCTGGTTGAAGTAGGGCTCACGCCGCGTGACCTGCTGGACCAGACCAATCTTCCGCGCTTCCGGCCAGTCTTGAACAAGCTGGTTCGAATGGCCGCTGAGCATCTCGATCAGGGGTGGATGTACACCATGGCGATTCCGCGCCACGAAATGCGCCTTCGGCTGTCCTGCATGTGGCCGATCCTGTCAGCAGGCGAATCGCTCAAGCTGGTGCTGCATTCGCCGGATCTGCTGAACCCCGCAGTGAAGGTGAAAATACCCCGAAGCAAGGTCTATCAGATCCTGGCGCTGACCACCTTCACCGGCGCCTGCGGCTATGTCGGGACGGCCTATTGGGGCAGGTTGAGGAAGCAGATCGCCTAAGCGGTCGCTACTTCTTCTGCGGCTCCAGAATCTTTTCGCCTTTTTTGAACACCGCGAAGATCGCCTGTGGCGGTCAGGTATCCGAGCATGCTTGCTTGTCTCCGACTTCTTGGGGTACCGCGTGCCTTTACTTAATAGATGTACACCGCGCCAGCATCGGCATTGCCACCATCTTCTTCTTGTGCCCCCACGGCTAGGGTGCTGCCGTCAGCGCTGAGAGCAACCCAAGAACCAAAGAGGTGGCCGGTGCCTGTGTTGGAAGATTTGAGATAGGTGCTTTGTGTCCAGACCCCGCTGCTGCGACGATACACGTATACCGCACCGGCATTGGGGGCGCTGTTGTCGAGTTCGTTTCCTCCAAACCCGATGGCGCCACTGCCTTCGTTTTGCGCGCCGACGGCCAAGGTGTTCCCGTCGTTACTGAGAGCCACGCGGACTCCGAACCAATCTCCCGCTTCATTGTTCGACGATTTCAGATACACTTCTTGTGTCCAGACCACGCCGCTTCGCGTGAACACGTACACGGCCCCGGCATCGGGGGCGCTATTATCGGTCTGATTCCCATTGATTCCAGTCGCATTGCTGGCTTCCTGCCGTGCTCCGACGGCCAGGGTATTGCCATCATTGCTGAGGGTGGCCATGGCGCCGAACAGATCTCCCGCGCCGGTATTCGATGCTTTCAGGTAGGCTTGCTGACCCCAGACGGTTCCGCTGCGCGTAAACACATAGGCGGCTCCCGAATCAATCGCGCTATTATCGGTCGCTGCAGAGCCATCGCTGTCTTCAAACCGGGCTCCAATACCTAATGTTGCGCCATCTCCGCTCAGGCTTAACCACGAACCAAAGTGATCGCCAGCGTCGGTATTCGACGCCTTGAGATAGGCCTGTTGACTCCAGGTGACCCCGCTGCGCGTAAACACATAGGCGGCTCCCGAATCCACCGCGTTGTTATTCACCTCATCTCCACCAATACCGGTGGCATTGCTGTCTTCTCGATATCCCCCGACGACCAAGATGTTGCCGTCGTTGCTGAGAGCAACAGATACCCCAAAGACATCTCCTGCATCACTGTTGGATGCTTTGATATAAGCTTGCTGGGTCCATATTCCGGCGGTAGGAGTAAAGACATATGCCGCTCCTGCGTCAGGTGCATTATCGTCAGATTCATTGCTGTTGATTCCGTCGGCTGCGCTATCTTCATGGTAGGCCCCGACAGCCACGGTATTACCGTCTCCGCTTAAGGCAATGGCCACTCCAAACAAATCCCCAGGGCCCGGGTTGGAAGCTTTGAGGTAAGCCTGTTGCGTCCACGCTCCGTCACTGCGCTTAAAGATATAAGCTGCGCCTGAATCGGTTGCGACGCTATCTTCACTGTTTGCTCCGATCGCCAACGTGTTGCCGTCATTGCTGAGTGCTACTGCTACTCCGAAGAAATCGCCAGTCCCGGTGGTGGAGGCCTTAACATATCCAATAGAACTCGTAATCAGATTGTTCACAGGGAGGTTGGTTGATGGAGTGCAGCCCCAGGTGTTGCAGGCTTGCACGAAGTATTGGGCATTGACTCGTTGCCAAAGAGATACGCTATGGAAATAAGACGTGCCGGCGAGGTCACCTCCAACTTGGGTGAAGATGCCGTTGCCAGTAGGATCTTCGAAGAGTTGATAAGACGTTGCGCCAGCCACACCATTCCACACGAATTTGAAGGCTGTGCTTGGAGTAACAGCGAGGCCTGTAGGTGCTCCCGGTGCAGAACCTCCAACAGGTGGTGATCCTCCACCGGACTGAGGGGTTTCCGACCCACCACCACCGCCACCGCAGCCGCTGAGCTCCAGGCAGCTGATGGTGAATGTGGATATGAGGAGTATTTGATACAAGAGGCGGTATGACCGAGCAGCCCAAACAGTTGTGAACATAGGTTATCCAGATTCCTTTTGTCAGTTCTGTAACTGGGCTGAAAAAATGCCTATCAAGTTGTCCGTTTGAAAAAGAATAGATGGGATTAGCCTGTCTCACAATTCCCCAAAGGTATAGGGGGATAGCCTGCAGAGGGTGGAGGCCAGCATTGGTCTGAGGTCTTCTGATCGGCGGACTTGGAATGTTCGAGATCTAAACAGTAATCGCCTTCTCAAATCAAGTCGCGGGAGGATATCGAGCGGAGAGAAAAGGTAAACGGGAGCGCTACCCCATAGGGTGTTTAGAGCCCTGATATGATCGCCCGATGCATATGCCTGAAGCCAAGGGGACGGTTTGCTCTGGGCAGACTCAAGACTACTTCTTCTGGGGCTCCAGAATCTTCTCGCCCTTCTTGAACACCGCGAAGATCGCTTGTGACGGACAGGCGTCCAGGCAGAGACGGCAACTTTCCAGGCAGCGGGAGGGATCGAACTTATAGGGAGGCGTCGAGAGCCAGGCGCTGGTCGGACAAATGGGGATGCAGATACCGTTATGCAGGCAACGGTCCGGGTGGCGGACCAGGTGATCGCGAATGACCATCATAGGCTTCACTCCTTCAAAGAGACCTTGAGAGAAGATCTCAAACATGTTTTTGTCGGGAAGACTGCTCACTTCCACTCCTTCACGAGGGCTTTCAGCCGGTCTTTAAGTTCGGGAATCTGTTCGAGATTATTCTCGATCGCGCCGATGATCTTGTCCGCTCTGGCCGACTTGAGCGCATCCTTATCTTTCTTGGCCAGCCGGTCATACTCCACATAGGCTGCCTGGTGCTTCGGCTCAAGATGAGCGCGGACATCAATCAGCGCCTGGCCGAACTCCCATGCTTCTGGCGCCAACGGGGGCACGATAGTAAATGAGCTATCGGTGAAGACAATCACAGAGGCGCCCTGTTTACCCGTTAACGCAACGACCGCTTGAACGGTTTTGCCTTCGCAGGTCTTCCAGTCCAGCGTCAGCCCGGGAAATTGTTTGGTGAAGGCCACCTTCTCTTGGTTGGCTTTCCACTTTTCTTCGACTGCCATAGTGTCCGTGTATTGTCTTATTTGGACAACGGTGGGAGTTTCGCCGGTGCCGGGTGATCGGGCATGAGCAGCCGGTTGACGACTTCGCCCTTCATCACATGGGACTCCATAATCTCTTTGACATCGGCTTCCGACTTGACGGTGTACCAGACGCCTTCTGGGTAAATCACCACGCTGGGCCCATCGGCGCAACGGTCCAGGCAGCCGGCTTTGTTGGCACGGACCATGTTTTTCAAATCCAGCCGTTTGGTTTCCTGCTTGAACACATCGTGCAATGCTTGTGATCCCAGCTTCGAGCAACTGCCGCGGGGGTCATCGGCGGATCGCTGGTTGGTGCAGACGAAGATATGACGTTTGAATCCAGGCATGGGTGGCGTCCTATACGGGCATCGTGGCGGTGTTGAGTCGTTCCATCAGCAGCTGGACCTCTCCAACTTTGAGAAACGGAGATTGGCCTGGCTGGGCATCCAGGATGGTGCGGATTTCACGCAGGCGCAAAAACGCGCGTCGAAATTCTTCGCCTTTGGCCAGTTCAGACGATTGAGCGGCGGAGAGTTTTTCGTACTCCGTTCGGATATCACGGAAGTCTCGCTGCAAAGTCTTGTGCATGGAACAGGACTCACAATACCACTTCGGACTTTGGTCGGAAGAGGGCGATAGCCGGTCGTAGGGTCGACCGAACAAATCTTTCCCCAATGAATATTTGATCACCGGGCCGGCAGTAGACTGACAGGCATGACATGATCCGGTCGACAGGTCCATTGCGTGCCTCCTCGATAAGATGAGCGGGAAAATATTCAATGGCGCGCGCATCTTACACCAGGGGTTTTTGGGCTGTCTAGCCGCGCAAGAGGCTCTGCTATAGTTTGATGAGGAATCGGAGGCTGTGGTATGGACAGCTACAGGTGGAAGGTAGCGAGTGCGATTGTGGCCGGGGTGATGATGAGTCCCGCCATTCCCGCAGCCGAAATGTGGAAATGTACGCAAGCGAATGGGACGGTGCTGTTCAGCGATGGGGGAGGAATCGGCTGCCAAGAAGTGACTGCCTTGCCAGAGCTCCAATCGGCGCCTGTGCCGCCCGTGCGGACCCCGATCCAGTCGCAGGGGAAGATTGAGCGTGAGGTCCCGTTCCTTTCCAAGGAGCCGCGGCTGCCACTTTCGTCATCTCCTTTTGCTGCGACGACCCGGGACATTCCCTCTCTCAGCTATCACGATCTTTCTCCCGGTATGCGAGCGCGGGGTTGGAGCATGCCGAACAAGGGCGATATCACGATGGTGCATTTTGAAATCGCCCATCTCCCTGCCGGAAATGGACCTCAGATCTCGACGGATGAGCATTTCAAAGGCGAGGCGAGGAGTGCGCTAGGGACTGCGGTGTTGGCGGCTGCCAAGGCCGCACGGTACGACCCTCGATTCCTACAGGTCCGCATGACGATGCCGATCGGTTCGATTGTTTTGGCAGGCGTGCGTGTGGATGGACCCAGTGCCGGCGTAGCCTGGGCGGTCGCAGTGACGTCCGCCCTGTTGGGGGATATGTTGCGGTCGGATGTCTGTCTCTCCGGGACCATGGACATCCATCTTCGCGTAGGTTGGGTCGGTGGGCTTGAACACAAGATCGAAGGGTGCCATATCTTGCCGAATTTTCGTGAAATGCTCCTGCCGGCAGGACAAAACACATTTGCTATTACCGATAAAGGAATGGCACGATCAATCCGAGTCAGAGAAGTCGCAACGCTGGCGGAAGCGTACGAGATTACGACCGGTCAGCCACTGAGGTCGGCTCCTTAGGAATCGCATGATTATCGGCATTCCCAAAGAAATCAAAGACCATGAATATCGCGTGAGCCTGACACCGGACGGCGCGTCCGCTTTACACAAGGCCGGGCACAGGGTGTGGGTCGAGCCGTCGGCCGGGGCGGGGAGCGGGTTCACCGATGAAGAGTATCGACGGGCTGGTGCGGAGGTCGCTTCATCCAAGACAGAGGTGTTTGACAGGGCGGACTTGATCGTCAAGGTCAAGGAGCCGCTCTTATCCGAGTGCCCATTGTTTCGTCCTGGACAGGTTTTGTTTACCTATCTGCATCTTGCCTCCCTTCCAGAGCTCACGAAGACTCTCTTAGATACGAAGATCACCGCTATTGCCTATGAAACGACCGTGGCACGCGATGGCAGTCTCCCGATGCTGAAGCCGATGAGCGAAATTGCCGGGCGTATGTCAGTTCAGGTGGGTGCCCACTATTTGGAAAAGCTTCAGGGCGGGCGCGGGGTGTTGTTGGCGGGAGTGCCCGGGGTTGAGCCCGGGAAAGTTGTGGTGCTTGGCGCCGGCGTGGTCGGGGCTTCCGCAACGCGGATTGCAGTCGGGTTGGGCGCGCAGGTCACAGTGATCAATTTGGATCTGGACCGCCTGCGCTATCTGGATGACCTGTATCAAGGGCGAATTGTCACGCGTGCGGTGGATGAGGCTGTGGTGGAACAGGCTGTGCGCGAAGCGGATCTTGTAATCGGCGCGGTGCTCGTTCCGGGGGCCAAAGCGCCCAGGCTGGTTTCGCGGGCCATGGTGGCGCGCATGAAGCCGGGGGCCGTCGTGGTGGACGTCTCAGTCGATCAGGGCGGCTGTTTCGAGACGACGAAGGCGACGACACATTCTGATCCCGTCTACGTCGTCGATGGCGTGCTGCACTACGGTGTGGCCAACATGCCGGGCATCGTCCCGCGGACGTCGACGTTCGCGCTGACGAATGCCACTTTCCCATATCTTCTTCGCCTCGCCTCAGAAGGAGTCGATCGAGCCATTCAATCTGATCCAGGATTAGCCAAGGGTGTCAACTTAAAAAACGGCCAAATCACCTGCCCTGGAGTTGCTGAAGCACATGGCTTGCGTTTTACCCCCATCTTGTAAGACAATCCGGTTCCCGTTTTTTGTGAGTCGCCTTGTCGGGGCGTAGCGCAGCCCGGTAGCGCACTGCGTTCGGGACGCAGGGGTCGAAGGTTCAAATCCTTTCGCCCCGACCAAACGACTCTGTTGCAACCCGGAGCCTCTTCCTTCAGTGAGGCGACGGGAACCCCCCAAGCGGTCCGTTCTGATCTATCCGTACTTCTGGCGGTCCCCCGGTTCATCCTCTCATCCTATTCAAATGTGACGCCCGCAGGATGAAACCTGTAACGATTCTCCATATGCGTCGTGTCCTCTCTTTGCCGAGTCGTCAATACCGGTTACGATTCAGCCAATAGTTTCTCTCCCCCGTGACCGCGTAGATTTGCAAAACGCGTGACGGGTCTGAGGAGGTGTGAGAGTATTCCACCGTGTTGCGCAATCTGTTGCGGTTCGCAAGGTTGACTCGAAGATGACATCTCAGGTGCGCGCTCACATTGTGGTGAACGGTCGTGTGCAGGGAGTTGGGATACCGGGCCTTTGCGGCCCGAGTGGCCACGCAGCGCAAGCTGGTCGGCGGTGTGCGCAACCTCGATGATGGTCGAGTCGAGTTGGATGTCGAAGGGCCGCGCGAGACGATCGAAGCGCTGCTCACTGATCTGGGCATTGGACCTCCGGCCGCGCGGGTCACGGCGGTCACGGTGGAATGGAATCCGGGGACCGAACGATTTACCGAGTTTCACATATGGTATTAGCGAACCGAGTCATAGGATACCGACGGATATGAGTCGACAGGACGAGGAGCTTCAGGACATGAGTGAAGCCCGACGACAGTCGGCCGATGAGATCGAGGAGATTGAAGTGGACAGTCCGCCTGACCGCGAGGAGAAATCCTCGAATCGGTCGGAAGGACTGGATACGCTCAAGAGTTATCTGCGCGAAGTGCGTCGTTCGACGCTGCTCAATTTCAAACAGGAACAGGAACTAGGGAAGCGGGTGCAGGCCGGCGATGAGCAGGCGCGGCAGATCATGATCGAGTCCAATCTTCGGTTGGTGATCAGCATCGGCAAGCGCTACATCAATCGAGGCTTTCCGTTTTCGGATATCGTCGAGGAAGGCAATCTTGGACTGATCAAAGCGGTCGAGAAGTTCAACTATAAGCGCGGGTTCCGCTTCAGTACCTACGCGTCCTGGTGGATTCGCCAATACATTGAACGGGCCATCATCAATCAGGGCAAGCTGGTGCGTTTGCCGGTACACGTGGTCGAGCGGCTGAACCGGTATATGGGGAAGGTTGAGCAGTTGGTGCAGGAGCTTGGCCGAGAACCGCTGGCGCACGAAGTGGCAAAGAAGATGAAGACCAACGAGGAGGAAATCCTCGACCTGAAGCAGTTGACCCGGACCACCTGTTCGCTGGATAGCCCTATTAACGATCGCACGGATACCTTCCTGCGCGATGTCATCGAAGATCCGATGTGCATGTCTCCCGACGACACGGCGGATGGGATCCGGCGTCGTACAGAACTGATGAGTTGGGTTAAGGAGTTGCCTGAAAAAGAGCAAACTGTTATTGTGTCGCGGTTTGGGCTCGACGGTGACGAGTCGAAGACGCTGGAAGAAATCGGCCGGGCGATGGGGTTAACCCGTGAGCGGGTCCGCCAGATCGAAACCACGGCGTTGGTCCGGCTTCGGGGCACCATTGAGCGAAAGACCATGACGCAGGCCGACCTGCTCTAACTCCGGACCGCCATCAATTATCAAGCCCTCATCCGCGAAGTGCCGGATTTTCCCAAGCCCGGTATCCTCTTTTACGACATTACGACATTGCTGAAAGACGCAGCGGCGTTTCGCGCGCTGACCGATGATCTCACGGCACGATACCAAGATGCACGGATCGATAAGGTGGTGGGCATCGAGTCGCGAGGATTTATCTTTGGAGGCGTGTTGGCCGGCCGGCTAGGCGCCGGGTTTGTGCCGGTCCGTAAACCGGGGAAATTGCCGGCCGATTGTTTCGAGGTGAAGTACAGCCTTGAATATGGATCAAACACCTTGGCGATCCATCGGGATGCCATCGGAGCGGGGGAGCGGGTCTTGATCGTAGACGATCTCCTTGCCACTGGAGGGACGGCCGAGGCGACAATCAGCCTGGTCCGCCAACTCGGAGGAGAAGTCGTGGGACTCGATTTTCTGGTTGAGCTAAAGGGGCTCAAAGGAAGAGAAAAACTCGCTGGCTATCCTGTGCATTCGACGATCCTCTATTCCTAGGGCCCTCCTGGTTAGTTACCACTAGCCCTTGTCAAAGCCTACATGCCGTGATATAGATGCCGGACTTTTTTTGGGGGGACTCTCTACCCAAGGAGCATTAATCTATGGCTGCCAAAGTGCCTGCAAAAAAGAAAACGGACGTGAAGAAGACCAAGCCGGCCTCTGCGGTTGAGGCTAAGAAGGCTGCTCCGGCTGTCGTGGTGACGGCAAAGGCGGCTCCTGCGCAGATTATCGTTGAGGCGATGCGTCCTAAAGAATCGGCGAAAGACCGGGATGCCCGTGAGCGCCGCCAGGAAACGTTGCACCAGATGTTGATGGGCAAACGCCAAGAAATCATTCGTGAAATCGAAGGCAACCTGGGTCAATCATTGACCGAGGATCAGCAGCGTCGACTGGAGTCTGCCCGTGATGTCGGTGACCAGGCGTTGATGGATCTTGATCGCGAACTCGGCATTTCACTCATGGAGATGCGTAATCGCCGACGGCAAGCCATCGATGAGTCGCTCAATCGCTTGCGTGACGGCACGTATGGCATGTGCGCCGAGTGTGGTATTGAGATCAGCGAGAAGCGGCTTCAGGCCGTGCCGTTTGCCAAGCTTTGCGTCGAGTGTCAATCCAAAGCCGAGTTGTTGGAAAAAATTGAAAAGGAAGAAGATCGCGACTGATTGCGTGCTTCTTCCTGAGCCCCGTCATGTGCTGAGCCGCGTCCCCCTTTCCATGCGGCGCTGCGTGAAGCGTCATCCCGGGGTGGATATGTCTGGCTTCCCCTCCATCCATGCCTCATGACGCAACACCCCAGCGACGTGCCGTTGTCCTCCTGAGTGGAGGCCTGGATTCAACGGTCACGGCCGCAGTGGCCAAGCAGGAGGGGTGCGAACTCTTTTTGCTGACCATCGCCTATCGTCAACGGCACGCCGTTGAGATCGAGCAGGCCAAGCAGGTGGCTGCCGCGTTCGGCGTCCAAAACCATCTGGTCGTGGAGGTGGATCTTCGCGCGTTGGGGGGATCCGCGCTGACCGGAAATCTCGCTGTTCCAAAGGATCGCCTAGAGCAGGAGCGGGCGCAGGGTGTTCCGGTCACCTATGTCCCTGCCAGAAACCTGATCTTCTTATCGTTGGCGGCGGCCCATGCCGAAGTGGTGGGAGCGTCGGTCATTTATTTCGGGGCTAACGTGCTGGATTACTCGGGCTATCCCGATTGCCGCCCTGAATTCATTCGCGCATTCGAGCAGGCTGTAGCGGTCGGCACCAAGAGCGGCGTCGAAGGGGTACGCCTGGAAGTCCGTGCTCCATTGTTGACGCTGTCCAAAGCGGAAATTATTCAATTGGGCATGAGGCTACAAGCGCCGCTTCATCTGACCCATAGCTGCTATGATCCGATCGGATCGGTGGCCTGCGGCCGTTGTGACAGCTGTCTCATTCGCCGCCAGGGATTTGCCCAAGCGGGAGTTGAGGATCCGGTCGCATATGCGGTACGGTAAATCCCAATAGAAAGTGAGCCGTGATGTCTCCTGAAGAATTTTTCATGTATCTGACCATCGGATTGATAGTTCTCGTGCCGGTTGGTGCTCGGGTGTATCGACGTATCACGCTGGCGAAGACGCAGGCGATGCTGCAAGAACAATTCGGGCAGCCGTCTCAGCCGCCCGATCAATCCACGCCGAAGGGGTAAGTTATCGATGAAGATCACACGGACCTGTGGCATGGCGGTTGTGCTATGTGTCCTCAGTGTGGCTCCGGCCTGCAGTCAGGGTGAGTCGGCACCGAAGGCCGTTGCGACCGGCGCGGTTCCCGCAGAATTGCAGACCGGCGAAGCCAAGTTTAAAGCCAACTGTTCAGCCTGCCATGGCACGGGTGGTGTCGGCACAAGCCAGGGCCCCCCGCTCGTGCATAAAATTTACGAACCCAATCATCATGGCGATGCCGCCTTTCAGCGAGCGGCTGCCAACGGAGTCAAAGCGCACCACTGGGAATTCGGCAACATGCCGAAAATCGACGCGGCCACACCCGAAGACGTCGATCAGATCATCAAGTACGTGCGCTGGTTGCAAAAGCAAGCCGGTATTTTCTAGCGGCTTTCCCGGTATGTTTTCTCCCGTCGTCAGTTTTCTTCGAGTCGTGACGTAGTCTCCTGCCCTGGTTTGACAATCCGTCAAAGCGCTTCGTAAGGTATCTCCATAAGATTGATTCGCGGCTGATAGGCGCCGGCTATTCAACTTTCATCGTCTTGCCCCGTTTTGCCTGAAGACGGGGCCAACCGAGGAGGAGCGTATGAGGAGAGATGCGAGCAGCCTGTGTGGAATCGTGTTGGGATTCGGATGGATAGCCTTGGGAACCGGGTGCGTGGCCATCGAGGCGGGTCACGAAGGGGTGTTGGTCGAACAGCCGTTCTTCTTCGGCCATGGCGGTGTTGATCCAGTGCCCACCAAGACGGGACGAGTTATGGTGGCCCCGACGACCAAAGTGGTGGATGTCGATATCCGTCCCATTCAGTACTCCGAGCATTTCGATATCATCTCGGCAGAAAACGCGCCGGTCTCCTTCGATGCATTCCTGATTGCTAACGTTATCGAGGGAAAATCGCCGGAGTTGATCAGCAAGTACGGTCCGAACTGGTATGCCAACAATGCCAAGGAAGCGTTTCGCACCTTTGTGCGTGAAGAAGTGCAGAAGTATCCCCTCTTCCAGCTGACGACCGATCCGACCACCAGGCAGAAGCTGCAGGATGCCATCGCCAAAGAAGTGCAGACCAAGCTGATCGAGAAACAGGGCATTCCTGTCCGGCTGAATCGCGTGGTTGTCGGGAGCATCCTGCCGCCCAAGGGCGTGGTGGAGCAAACGACGCAGACCATTATCCAGGAACAGCGCAAGATTACGATGGTGGAATTTCAGAAAGCGGAAGAGTCTCGCGAGAAAGCCGAAAAGCAACGCGGCATCGCCGATCGCGCCTATCGCGAATCGTTAGGCCTGACCGCGCCGGAATTTGTCGATCTCCGCCGCATTGAAGTGCAGAAAGAAATCGTGCAGCACTCACCGGCGGCCTTGACCGTCATCATGGGCTTAGAGCGAGTCGGCATCAACATGCCGCCGCTGGCATCGGGCCAGTAAGCGACAGACTCTTTCTTCTGACCGGGGCGCGCGTAGGCAATCGAAATGCCTGCTCGCGCCCTTGTTGTTCGGCGCTCCCACCTTCTATAGAACCAATCGAAAGCATTTCATTCGAACCTCCGCGTAGGCATTGCAGGCACTTGACCCGGCGCGGCGAGCCCAAGGCGGTAGTGCCAGTAGGCCCAAGACGGCGGTGTGAACTGTCCGATTTCGGCGCGTTGCAACACTGTTCGAAGATAGTCGTCTCCCATGAGTGAGGCCAGGGTTTCCACATCGTTGTAATCGCCGATGTTCATCACGTGAGCTACGACCCGTTCCGGCATGGTAATGGCCTCGTCCGGTTTCATCCACCAGATGTATTTGCGTGCAAGGGTTGTGAAGAATGCGGGATCGGGTGGCGTCATAGTGAAGTAAAATGAGTGATTACTATTAGATCCTACGTCAGAACCGGGTGATTGCCAATGTGTGCGTCATAGTCACGGTCTGACCGCCGGCTCTCATCCTTCCGCCGTCACGAATTTCCTGACCGGCCCTAGTAACCCTACGAGGCTTCTCCTCAAAAAACTCACAACTTGGTCAATTTCCCCCCCCACTCAGCACTCAGGACTCAGCACTTCCCCGGAGCACTTCCTCATTCCCCCAAAGGCGGGGTGATTTCCAGCAGGGAAAGGGGTAATCTTGGCCCTTCGGAAACCTATGGCCTGAGGTTGCTGCATGCAGTGGATTGCTCCATCGGAAAAAGACACTGCGACGGATGCGCTGGAAAAGCGTCTCTGGGATGCAGCCGATCAACTACGGGCCAATAGCGGTCTCAACGCTGCCCAATATTCCACGCCGGTTCTGGGTCTCATCTTTCTCCGCTTCGCCGATGTGCGCTTCGCCAAAATACGGGCTGGGTTGGAGAAGATGGCCTCGTCGTCACGACGTGGTTCTCGTGTGGACGAACCGGCCGCCTACCATGCCGAAGGGGTGCTCTATCTCACCCCGAACGCCCGTTTCGAGAAGCTCCTTCATCTGCCGGAGGGAAGCAATGCCGGCAAGGCGATCAATGAAGCCATGCGCGACATTGAAAAGCACAATCCCCAGCTCGCCGGTGTGCTGCCCAAGACTTACGAAATCTTTAACAGCACACTGCTGAAAGAACTCCTCAAGCGCGTCTCCGAGATCCCGGCCACCATCGACTACGACGCCTTCGGCCGCATCTACGAATACTTCCTCGGCGAATTCGCCAGGACGGAAGGGCAAAAGGGCGGCGAGTTCTACACGCCTTCCGGCATCGTGCGCCTCCTGGTCGAAGTCCTTGAGCCCTACCACGGTCGCATTCTCGATCCGGCCTGTGGCTCCGGCGGCATGTTCGTCCAGAGCGCCCGCTTCGTGGCCGAGCATAAGAAGAACCCGTCTTCTGAATTGGCTATTCATGGACAGGAAAAAGTCGCGGCCACTGTTGCTCTCTGCCGCATGAACCTGGCCATGCACGGACTCGAAGGGGATATCAAAGAAGCCATCACCTACTACGAGGATCTGCACAACAGCACCGGAAGGTTCGACTTCGTCCTCGCCAATCCGCCGTTCAACGTGAACGCCGTCGATAAGGAACGGCTGGAAGCAGAG
>NEWQ02000011.1 GCA_002869855.2 Nitrospira sp. CG24D | reverse complement strand
TTCAGGCAAAGGCCGAAGGGCCTTGCTCAAGAACGTGAGTTCACGGACTTCCACGGTGAATTCATTGGTCTTGGTGCGGAAGAGTATGCCGGTGACTCCGATCCAGTCGCCCAGGTCGAGCTGTTCCGTCACCATATAGGATTGCTCGGTGAGGAGATCTTTCTTGAGATAGACCTGCAAGCGGTCGGCGCCGTCCTGTAAGACCGCAAAACCGGCTTTCCCGAACCGGCGCAACGCGACGACGCGGCCGGCGAAGGTGCAGCCGATCTTCTCCTCTTCCAGGACTTCCTTCGACTTTTCAGCATGCAACTTGATGAGCATCCCCGCGCGGTCTTTGGTTTCAAATCGAGTGCCGTAGGGGGCCACTCCGGCCGCGCGCAATTGATCGAGTTTCTTGATGCGTTGCTGTCGTTGTTCGTTCAATTCATCCATGGTCGTTCCGTGTCCTGTTAATCCTCATCCGTGCCGGCCGTGGTCGGTGCGAGGAGCGCTCCGGCCATCTTCTTCTTCAGATACGCTTCAATAAATGTGTCCAGATCGCCATCCATGACCGCCGCCACGTTCCCGGTTTCATGGGCGGTCCGGTGGTCTTTGACCATTTGATAGGGCTGGAACACATAGGAACGGATCTGACTGCCCCAGCCGATCTCTTTCTTCTCGCCGACGATGGCGTTGAATTCCGCCTCTTTCTTTTTCTGCTCCACCTCGAAGAGACGGGCTTTCAGAATCTTCATCGCGCCATTGCGATTCTGAAGCTGCGATCGCTCGTTCTGACATTGCACCACGATGTTGGTGGGAATGTGCGTAATCCGGATCGCCGTCTCAACCTTGTTTACATTCTGGCCGCCGGCGCCGCCGGCTCGAAAGGTATCGATTCTCAGTTCCTTGTCGTCGATGACGACATCAATGTCCTCGTTGAGTTCCGGATAGACGAAGACCGAGGCAAAGGAAGTATGGCGCCGCTTGTTGGCATCAAACGGGGAGATCCGCACCAGGCGGTGCACGCCGGCTTCAGCCTTCAAGTACCCGTATGCATAAGGGCCCGTCACCGAGATGGTCACGCTCTTGATGCCGGCTTCGTCGCCATGGAGCAAATCCAATGTTTCTACCTTGAACTTTTTGGTTTCAGCCCATCGGACGTACATGCGCAAGAGCATCTGCGCCCAATCCTGCGACTCTGTGCCTCCGGCACCGGGATGAATGGCCATGATCGCATTGTTCGAATCAAGTTCTCCGGAGAGGAGCATCTCGACGCGGAGCGTGGACAACGTTGTTTCAAGCCGGTGAAGCTCGGTCGTCAGCTCCTGTTCAAGGGAGGTATCCTGGCCTTCTTCCGCCAATTCCAGCATGGCCTGAAGATCGCCGAGCTTCGCCTCGATCTCACGCCATTGGATGAGTTCGCGCTCAAGCGTGACCTTTTTTCTACTGGTCGATGCGGCTGATTTGGTGTCGTTCCAGAATGTCGGGACGCCCATCTTGGCTTCGAGCTCTTCGAGCTCAGCGGTCATGCGAGCGAGGTCAAAGATGCCCCCGTAGTTCCGAGACCTGCACTCCGACTGTCTGCACGCGACTCCGCACCTCATCTAACATGACTCGTGTCCTTTCGACTTACACAGGGGTGATAGCGGTGGTGCCATAGGCTGACTCGTTAGGCCGGAGCAGACTGATCAGGCACAAACGAGCACAGCGTACCACACAGCGGCAGACAAGCACAGGCTTGCTTATACCGGGGTGATGGCGGTGGTGCCGTGAACCGGCTCCTTTGGCCGGAGCAGACTGATCAGGCACAACAGGGCGCAGATTACCACACAGCCGTAGGCAAACACATCCCCGTATCGGCTGTAGAATGTATGCGGTTGCCAGAAAGGAATCGTCGCCCGAACCGATTCTTCTGTAAAAAGTCCGGTGGCATGCAGGATCCGTCCGTAGGGATCGATGGCACCGGTGATCCCGGTGTTGGCGGAGCGTGCAAAGGCCAGATGGTTTTCTACCGAACGGAAGACCACCATCGAAAAGTGTTGGGCGGGTGCCGATGAGTTGCCGAACCATCCGTCGTTCGTAATAGTCACCAGAAATTCAGCACCGTTGACCGCGAGTTGTCGGACCAGATCTGGAAAGATCACCTCATAACAGATGGCCACGCCAAACTTCAGTGGGCGTGACGGAGCGGACGTCCCGTCCTCACGGACCGTCGCTTTCGGAGTCAGTGACAACGTGGTTCCGCCTGGACCAGCCTCAAAGTCGCCGATACCTTCAACCAGCTTATCGAGGAAAAACAGCAATGATGACTTCAGCGGAATGTATTCCCCGAACGGGACTAAGTGGTGTTTGTCGTATCGCCCAAGGATCGTCCCGTCTGCCGACAAGAGATAGGCACTGTTTAACAGATAGGGGCGGCGGTCCGGGTAAAAACGGAGCGCCGGGCTGCCGAACAGGATCGGGGCTTTGGCCCGGTCGGCCAGGGCCATAAGTTGGAGCTGATAGTCTTTCTCCCGCTCGAATATGAACGGCGTGGCGGCTTCGGGCCAGACGATCAAGTCTGTCGTATTGCCAAATTGGCTTGTCAGGCGATCGAATCGTTGCATCGTTTCGTCTCGATAGGCGCTCTCCCATTTCACCGCCTGATCGATATTGGGTTGAACCAATCCGACGGTCACGACGCCTTTCGGCGGTGTCAGCGGAGATCCGGCAAGGAGTGATGTTCCATACCCGTAGGTCAAAATCATGAGCAGACCGGTGACGGTGGCGAGTTCCCATGGCAGCTTTCTAGGGCGGAATCCGCGGAAGAAGGGCATCAGCCAGAGCAGCAGTTCGGCAAGCGTGAGGTTCACGAGGATAATAAGAAAGGAGACGCCGTACACACCGAGATGATCGGCGACCTGGATGATTTCCAGTTCGCGATATTGTGAGTAGCCCAGTAAGCTCCAGGGAAATCCTGAAAATGCATAAGTTCGCAGGAGTTCGAGCGAGACCCACGCACAGGGAGCGAAAATAATTCCGTACCGTGGTAAGAATTCACGAAGCCAGACGACGCTCCAACTATAGATTCCGATGTAGAGTCCGAGATAGGCAGTGAGCAGGAGCAGAATGGCGTAGCTAACGGGAAGGGGGACTTTCCCATAGGTGGTCATCGCGGTGACGACCCAGGCCATAATTCCGGTGAATCCAATGGTCCCTGTCAAGCATCCAATCCAAAAGGCGCGCCGTCTCGTAGACGAGTCCAGGGCAACGTGGAGGGGGATCATGGCGACCCACGCGAGGAGACTCAGATCAAATTTCGGAAAACACAGAGGGAGCAGGAGGCCACTTATGCAGGCAAGAATGAGCTGGCGCGCACGCATTCGATCCATCGTGCGGTACCATAACGAAAGCGATTTCGACTTGCAAGGAATCGATAGAAGGAGCAAATTGCTGAATCGGAAGGGTGTGCAGATGTGGATTCTGCTGGCGGTGCTTGTTGCGAGCCTTGTGACGGATGCTCCGGCCCATGCGGAAGAGTCTCTCGCACTTGGCGACCGGATCTCCGGGAAGCTCATTCGTGGTATGGTAAATCTTTCGACCGGATGGATAGAGGTCCCGCGTCAGATTTATGAAGTCGGGACTCATGAGGGGTGGGTGCGTGGTCTGTTGCGCGGTCCGTTCGACGGAATCGGAATGTTTTTCGCACGCACAGTAGCCGGTGCCGTGGAGACGGCGACCTTCCCAGTTCCGCTGCCGACCTATAAGCCTCTGTTGAGGCCGACCTATGCGTGGGAATCCGAGGATCCCTCCGACGTGATGGCGGCTGACAGCAAGTAGACACAGAACATATTCGAGGGGAGTCTATGGACGAGTTGAAACAAACCCGCAGGATACGTATCACACCATTCACAAAACCGGCCGTCGCGCCGGTGGATGACTCTGCCATTTGGATGGGCGGAGAAGCTTCAGTGGGCACTCAGGCCAGGCGGCATGTCCGCCAGACTGAGCGGAATACGCCGGGCCTCGCCCTCACGATTCTCGGCCTTACCTTTCTGGGCGGCCTTGCCTTGGGGACTGTCACGTCCAGACTCTTGCGAAAAACGCGGCCATAGTCTGACCCATCTTCCGCTTTATCAGGCTGCTCAAAAAAGCTGTTCAGCAAGGCCGCAGCGAGTAAAGAGGCGAGGAGGTACATACCAAGCTCCGCTTGACCCGCTCGCTTCGAACAGATGCGAGCGGATAGGCCCTTCGCCTCATGTAGGCTCTTACTACGTTGAGCCTCTGAACGAAGCGAGAACGCCGCTGGCAGGTTTTTTTCAGCAGCCTGCTATTTGTTTCGCTCAGGTTGTTGGTGGATCCAAAGTTCGGGGGAATGGGCTGTTGCCTGGTAGGCTTGGCCAAATCCCAGAACCAGATGGGCGTCCTGTAGCTGCAGTTCCCACAGCGAAAAATCTGTAAATCCAAACGTCATGGCAGATTTTGGAAATCGCGCGAGATAGCGTTCTTTCATCTGTGCATATGTGGGCGCATCCGGTGGCAGGATTACGGCCGTGCCCTGTAGATTGATTCTGCGCAAGGCCAACGGGTTTTTCTCAGGGTGATCCGGTTCGGAGAGGAAGAGGGATACCTGCGGATCCTGACGCAGGTGCTGGGTGTGCAGGGCAAGCTGGCTCAAGTGTAGATACGCTCTCGTCCAATTCTCGCCAAGCACATAGGGCACATGCGAACCGAAGGGCTTCCCCTGTCTCATCGTGAGAAGGACACCTGTTCGCACCTCCTGCGTCAGTGCCGTCCACGCTTCGCGTACCGCTTCATTGGTCATTGACTCAGCCATCATCCAAATCCTCTCGCACTCAAAAGCCTGTTGCGTAATAATAATCCTATCGGTATCAGACCGTCATCTCTTGATGTGGGAAGTAGGAGCCGCGGCTCATTGCGTTTCCGGATGTAAGAGGAGTGAAGATCCGACGGTCAATCATTGCTCAGAGGAGTTGATCATGAAAAATGTCGAAATGACGATTGAAGGAACGATGCTGACGATCAAGGTCGATCTGTCCAAAGAGTTCGGCCCGTCTGCATCAGGGAAGACCACGATCATTGCCTCGACCGAAGGCAATGTGACGATTCCGGGTCATGAAGAAAAGGTCGGACTGAACGTCTATCGCAAGAAATAGCCGGTTGCCTCTGCATGGGCTGAACGATGAACGAAGGAGAGGGAGAGTCCTCTCGGCGATCGGTCACAAGTTCTGTCGGAAAACACGCAAATACTCACGAAATTCGACCGGTTTCTCCACAGTGAGACCGCGTTGCTGTGCATAAGTCAAGCTGGGTTAGGCCAATTCGGCTCTAGACAAAATAGTTTCGGTCAGCCGCTCACTCCCGGATCCATACCCGCCCAGGGATTGTGGAAAAGAAAAAGAATAATCCGTCAAGCCGCTAAATATAGTGGGTCGGCTGGTGAGAGCACAATGCCTATTTATTAGGCAATCTGCTCGCATGACTGTTGAGATCAGCCATTTCAACGATAGGATCTCACTCATGCACAGAGTTATCCACAGAAGCTGGGGAGTCCCGGCAGAGTATGGTCGTGAATCACGGTTTCAGCGGTGGAAGTGCTTGGTTTTTGAGGAGTCTGGGGAGAGTGATGCTCACGCAAGGAGAAGAACAGCAGCGTGCGAAATATTTTTTCTTCCCGAGTGAAAAATATTTTCCACGCTCTAAATAAATAATCATTTGCGCCTCAGTCGGCTCTTGCTATTTATGAAATGTAATGCTGGATGATATCTCTGTCGTGCTAATGGGGTATCGTTCGTGCGACCGGGGATTCGTCGCGCAATGTTTTTTACTTGGCGCGAAGAGAGCCCTTGACTCACTCAGACCGGGGGCCTACTCTAACCGAGTGGGGGGAGTTAACGCCCCGGGGGAATATGGTTCATAAGGGGGTTGAGTGTGAGAGCGGTGTGCAGGACCAGCTTGTACTGGGAAGCCTAATGCTCTCCCGAGATCTCCGCCGTACCTACTAACTCCTCGGTAGGTGCGTGCTCCTCCCACCCTAAACTGTTTCGGCGGATTGTCGCCCTGCCTGCAAATCTCCTCTTTGCCATCAGGTCGCTCTCGATCCTGCTACGAGGGTTTTCTCGGCGGGGCAATCTGTGTACAATGCCGCCCACTTTTCCAACATGCTGCTGTGAGAGGGTGAATGGCCATCGCGCGTTCCGTTTCGAAGTCCGCTTCTGCTGCTCAACCAGTTTCTGAATCAGCCGGCCCGAAGAAGGCCGCCGCCAAACCGGTTCAACAGGTTACTGCAGCCGAGATGGGGGCGCGTCAGCGGGAAATTTCCGTTTCTGAATTCTTTACGAAGAACCGGCACCTGCTCGGGTTCGACAACCCGCGTAAGGCGTTGTTGACCTGTGTGAAGGAAGCGGTCGATAACGCGCTCGATGCCTGTGAAGAAGCCGGGATTCTTCCGGAAGTGACTGTCAAACTGGAGGTAGTCTCAAACGGGGAGCCGGTCGCTCCCAGCCAGGCGTCCAGATTCCGCATCACGGTCACGGACAACGGGCCGGGCATCGTCCGTCAGCACATCCCGCGGATTTTTGCGAAGCTGCTCTATGGCTCAAAGTTTCATCGCATGCGGATGAGCCGGGGTCAGCAAGGCATCGGGATTTCGGCGGCGGGTATGTACGGACAGTTGACGACCGGAAAGCCGGTGAAGATTATTTCCCGTACGGGTCCGAAGGCGACGGCCCATTATTTTGAAGTGCAGATCGACACGAAGAAGAACGAGCCGCTCGTTCATGAAAATAAGCAGATTGAATGGAGCCAGCCGCAAGGAACGCAAGTCGCGATCGAGGTCGAGGGGAAATATCAAAAGGGCCGGGCCTCAGTCGACGAATGGCTGGAGCAGACCTCCATCGCCAATCCGCATGTGCGCCTGATCTACTCTCCGCCGGAAGGAGACGCGAAGGAATATCCCCGCACCTATCACGAACTGCCACCGTCCCCGCGTGAGATCAAGCCGCATCCTTACGGGATCGAATTCGGCATGTTGCTGAAAATGTTGCAGGATACCAAGGGCCACTCGGTTTCCGGGTTCCTCTCCAGCGATTTCTGCCGGGTGTCGCCGCAACTGGCGGACGAGATCTGCAAGGCCGCCAAGGTCTCTCCCAACATGAAGCCGCGAGACCTAAAGGGGGCGGCAGCGGAGATTCTCTATAGGACCATTCAAGACACCAAGATCATGGCGCCGCCGACGAATTGTCTCTCTCCGATCGGCGAGCGGGCCATTCTCTCGGGCCTCTATAAGCAGATCAAAGGCGAATTTTACACGGCGGTGAGCCGGCCGCCGGCGGTCTATCGGGGCAATCCCTTTATCATCGAAGCCGGGTTGGCCTTCGGCCATCGACCGGAGGATCAGACCAAACCGAAGCAGCCCGCCATGCCGAAAGCGGAAGGTGAGGATGACGAGAGGGACTCGGAACTCGCGCGGGTGATTCGTTACGCGAACCGGGTTCCCTTGCTCTATCAGCAGTCCGCCTGTTCTACCTTCAAGGCGGTTCTCGGCACGTCGTGGAAGAACTATGGCGTGACGCAGTCACGCGGCGCCCTGCCGGGCGGGCCGATGGTGATCTTCGTGCATATGGCATCGGTGTGGGTGCCGTTCACCAGTGAATCCAAAGAGGCCATTGCGGACTACGATGAGATTCAGAAAGAAATTACCCTCGCGCTGCGTGAATGCGGCCGGCGGTTGGGGCTGTTCTTACGGCGGCGGGAGCGCGCGGCCAGCGAATTTCGGCGGCGCAATATTTTTGAGCTCTACATTGAAGAAGTGGTGGAAGCCTGCAATCGTCTCAAGGGCGGCACGCTTGCAAAAGAGAAGTTGAAAGCCCAGCTCCAGAAAATCGCCACGTCACGCACGGGCGGGCTCAAGACGGACGAAGCCTTGGGGAAAACCGGTGCCGGGCCGGAAGGGTTACCCCATTCGATTATCGTGACCGCCGAAGGCGTGGAAGGCGAAGTCGAACTGGCTACGCAGGTACAGGCGTCTGTTGCACCGGCGGCACAGATCACAGTTACAACACTGCACAAGGCCGATCCCTCTACTCCCAAAGACAAGAAGGGTAAGACGTCACAGACGGCCTTGCCGGCTGATAGGGGGGCCACGGACAAGAAGCCGAAACGGAAGTCGGCGAAATCGGGTAAGACAGTTGCGCCTAGAGGAAAGAAATAACACCACATGGCGACCAAACAGAAGAAAACGACAGCCGTTGAGAAGAAGCTCATCAGCCTGGCGGATATTGTGATCGCGGCGGCTGACCGGTCGAAAGACCCGACGTTTGCGATTCCCATTCGCGCCCTGTCGAACGTGTCCTTCAATGAGCGCAAAGGTCTCATTGAAATGGGAAGTAAGAAGCAGACCCGGTCCTTCTTCAACGTCGGGATGGCCAAGAAATTCATGCAGACGGTGCTGGTCGCCGATGCGCTTTCCGAATTGCAGCGGGCGGACCTGACCACCTCGCTGCGAGAAATTTACTACCGCACCAAACATACGATTCAAGATTCGCACGAGAACACCTTCGACACGCAGGATGAATCGGACCCGGTCATCGAAGACCTGGAGGTGTCGCTCGCGGCCCTGCGTGAAGAGTTGCATGTGCGGGCGGAAAACAGCGGGAGCATTGTCGGGCCGGTCGTGTTCGGCGATGACGGCGATCGTGTGGATTGCGCCAAGCTCGGCAAAGGCGGCTACTCAGTCCCATCGATCGTCGAACCGGAGTATCTGGAGATCCGCCGATGCACGGCCGACTTTCTGTTGCTCGTCGAAAAAGGGACGCAGTGGAACCGTCTGTCGGAGGACAAGTTCTGGCGGCGGTATAACTGCGTGCTCCTCACCGGAAACGGTCAGCCCCCGCGCGGAGTCCGCCGGCTGGCGCGACGGCTGCACGAAGAGCATAAGTTGCCGGTGTATGTGTTGGTCGATAACGATCCCTGGGGGTACTATATCTATTCCGTGATCAAGCAGGGGTCGATCAATCTGGCCTTCGAGAGCCAGCGCATGGCTATTCCCAAAGCGAAGTTTATCGGTCTGTCGAGCGCCGATCCGGAACGCTACGAACTCCCCAGGAACGTGGGGATCAAGTTGAACGAGAAAGATATCGCGCGGGCGAAAGAGCTGATGAACTATCAATGGTTCCAGAAACCCGCCTGGCAGGCGGAGATCAAGCGCATGCTGACCAGCGGGCTTAAGTACGAGCTGGACTCGCTGGCCAATAAAGACTTTCAGTATTTGACGAAAAAGTATCTGCCGAGGAAGCTCAAAGAAAAAGATTGGATCGATTAGTCGTCGCCCCCGGTCCACCGTTTGACAATCAGGAGCCAGCAGATCAGGGAATCCGCGCCTGTGCCGCGGCTGCCGGCTTTCGTGCCGACCCGGATTCAGACACACCATGAAGACGTTACCTCTCTGGACAGCTCCGCTGCGCGACTGGCAGCGGCGCGCGCTCGGCGCCGTCCAAACTCATCAAACGGCGGACTTCCTTGCCATGGCGACGCCGGCGGCCGGGAAAACCCGCTTTGCCCTGCGCGTCGCGCATGAGTTTCTTTCCAAAGGAGCCGCTGTGCGTGTGTTGGTCGTGTGTCCGACCAACCACCTGCGCACTCAATGGTCGGAGGCAGCCGGAAAAGTCGGCCTGCAACTCGATCCGGCCCTGACGAACGATCAAGCCAGCGAAGCATCCGATTATCACGGCGCCGTCGTGACCTATCAGCAGGTCAGCCTTGCGCCGACGATCTTTCAGCGGGCGTGCAAGAGTAAACCGACGCTCCTCATTCTGGATGAGTTGCACCATGCGGGAGACGGCAAGCACTGGGGGAAAGCGCTGCGCACGGCGTTCGATCCGGCGGTGTTTCGCCTGATCCTTTCCGGCACGCCGTTTCGCTCCGACAATAATCCGATTCCCTTCATCCGCTACGAGCAGGGCGAGAGCCACGCGGACTTTGCCTACGGCTATACGGAGGCGATTAAAGACAGTGTGTGCCGGCCGATTGTCTTCCCCAGCTATGAAGGTGAATTGACCTGGCTCTCCGACGGTCGTGAGCATACGGCGACCTTCGAAGATGGATTAAAGTTCGATCTCCAACGTGAACGGTTGAAGACGGCGCTGCTGCAAGAGACCTGGCTGGGACCGGTGATTACGGATGCCCATAAGCAACTAACCAGATTACGGAAGGAAGAACAGGCCGATGCCGGGGGATTGATCGTCGCTATGGATCAGGACCATGCCCGCTGGGTGTCCGAGCTGATCGGGAAAATCACCGGGACAAAGGCGGTCGTGGCCGTATCAGACGACCCGGGGGCTTCACGGACCATCGCGTCCTTTTCCGACCATAAGACCCAAACCTGGCTGGTTGCCGTAAACATGGTGAGTGAAGGGGTGGACATCCCCCGGTTGCGGGTGGGGGTATACGGGACCAACGTCTTGACGGAGATGTACTTCAGGCAGGTGGTTGGGCGATTCGTGCGCATGCAGGACGGCATGCCTGCACCGCAACGGGCCTGGCTCTACCTGCCCAAAGATCCGATTCTGGTGCACTACGCCCGGCAAATCAAAGCGGAACGCGACCACGTCCTGGAAGATATCATGCCGGCCGGGCAGCGGGATTTGTTCGGACGCATCACGGTCTCCAGCACCAAAGAGTACATGCCTTTGAATGCCGTAGCGAAGCTCGACTCGCTCATCGGGGAAGAAGACCCGCGCGGGGAGGGTGGAGACGCCATCGCGGGGGATATCGCGGTCTCATTGCATGAGCAGAAGCAGGATCTTCGCGATACACATCGCCTGCTGGTGGCTTCTGTGGCACGAAAAACAGGCGTGGATCATCGGCGCCTCAATGCGGAGCTGATCGCGCGGACCGGAGGGCGCGTCGATCAAGCCACGACCGAGCAGCTGCAGAAACGCATTCAACTATTGGAGAGGTGGCAGGAACGGGGTTATGACGGCAAGCGTTAACGGAAGAAGAGCCGCCGACGGCATCTGAACATCTCAGTTCCGATGCCGCCAGCGGCTGTTTGTTCAATGCTCTAGGCCGGAGGCAACATCCAGTAGCACCAGCCGAGAATGACGGGCGTGGCTACGTACATCGCTGTCTTTCCAAAGGAGTCGTACACACCGTAAATCAGGATGGCGGCGATAAACACGAAATAGATCTGGGCGATACCTTGATAGCTCGCATTGTGTTCGACCGCAAGTGCGAGACTCGGTGATGCAAGAATTGCGGCGGCAGAGAGAGTCGCTAGTCGTTTCATTGAAAACTCCTTTCAGGGGATGGTGAAGGTAGAGGAAATGGATGGGGGAAGGGCGTGGATGCAGAGACAACAGCGCCCTCATGGCAACGGAATCCACGAGGGCGTAATGCAGAGAGTAAGCGGTATTCTATAAAAAGACTGGCTGATCTTAGCAAGGATACACAGAACACCTCATAGTCCGAAATTATGCGCATGCTGCGCTTTCCGGTTTGGGAAGTCAAACCAGCGCGGCCGGCTCATCGCATCCCACGGCTTTGACCGGACCGAATCAGTCCCGGACGCGGCTTGCCCCCTCATTCCGCTGGGTGCTAAGATCCGCCACCGACTTTTCTGGAGACACACTATGCCAAGCATTATGTTATTGGTTTCTCCCAGCTGTGGAGCTTGTCCTTCGGCCAAAAGTCTGTGGAAGCAGCTGCGAGTGAAATATAGTTTTTCCTACCGGGAAGTCGACATCACGACGCCGGATGGTGCGGAATTGGCCAATCGCCATTCGGTGCGGGCTGTGCCCGCCACGATTATTGATGGACGACTGACGTTTGTCGGTGTGCCGAGTCGAGAAAGCGCCGAAAAGGCGCTGTTATTGAAAATGAAGCCGCGCGAATAAATAGCAGGATGCTGAAAATGGGCACCAGCTTCGTTCTCGGTTTGCAAGAATCCTCAACGTACCCAAGAGGGTACGCCTGCGGTTCTTGCGTCCCCTGCGGCCTTGACCGTGGTACGGCGCGTCTTGGCGCGCCGGGGCTGGGCGGGTGAGAAACGTGGCCATTTTGAGCATCCTGAGAAATGAGAAAATCTTCAATGGTTGATGACGACGATGACAACTTTGAATTGCCTGACTTGCCCATCTACGACAAGGGGCCGCCGCCGGATTGCCCGATCTGCGGTGAACCGATGAAGTTTATCGATGGCGATTGGGCCTGTGTCGACTGCAACGGTGAGCTGCTGGGGCCTGAGACGGGCTAGTCGATGTGAATGCTGATGGGCAGTGCGCTCTAGTGTCGAAGTGAGCAGCCTGCTCATCCGTCCGGTTTTCGCTCGTCACGCATCACTGTTTACGCGCCACGGTTTCTGATGCTTCACGTCATTGCCGGCAGTTTCCATCCGTCGCTCGAATCCGCGCTGGTCGCTCAGGTGAGTCAGGCGAAGGCGACGGATCCGTTCGCTCCGCTCGCGATTCTTGTTCCCTCCGCGCCACTTCTTGCCCGCGTGCGTCAGGTGCTGGCCGCTGAGCTACAGGCCACTCTTAATATCCACTTCATGACCTTCCATCAGCTGGCGCTCCGTCTGGCGGATGAGCGGCGCAGTCGCCTCGCTCAGTCGCCGTTGCATGTCGTCGACGATATCTTTTTCGAACAGTTGGTCCGGCAGATTGTGCAGGTCCGCCTCTCCAGTTTGGCGCCGTTGCAACAGCTTGGGCAGTCATCCGGCATGTGGGGTGCGCTGTGGTCGACCATTCGCGACTTGAAAGATGCCGGCGTCGATCCTGCCGTGGCATTGCGCGGACTTGAAGAGGGCTGCTTCGATCAGGAAGATCACGCCTGGCTGACGGCCTTGTTTTCATTGCATGCCGCCGTTCGGGACGTCGGGAAGACGTTGGATGTCGGCACTCCGGACGATCTGGCCGAGTCGCTCATCCCGGAGGTTCCTCATTCTCCGTTTTTAGCCTCGCTGCAGCACGCATTCTATTATGGCTTCTACGACCTGACCCAGGTGCAGCTGTCTTTGTTTGAGGCAGTCAGCACCGCAGTTCCCACGACACTGCTGTTTCCCGTTGAACAAGGACAGCGATGGGGATTTGCCCGGCGCTTCTTCGATCGCTGTATTCAGCCCCGCGCGGCAAACCCCGACATGATCAAGAGACTGGCGGATCCGGACAAGCCATCTTCCGATGAGCCGATGACGATATCCGTGCACAGTGTCATCGGGGCGGAAGAGGAGTTGGCGGCGACCTGCCGGAGGATTTTGGATCTGGTCGAGACGAACGGGTATCAGTTTGACGACATTGGCGTGGTGGCCCGCACATTGGATCCCTATCGGGCTCTCTTGTCGGGCGTCTTTGATCGATATCGTATCCCGTTTGTCTCGACGGCCGGCCGGCCGCTGATGCAGGAACCCCTTTGCAAGGTCCTGTTGCAATTGCTCACATTGCCGCTCAACGATTTCTACCGCACGACGATGCTGGATGTCGTGACCTCTCCGCTCTTTGCTTCGGCTCTGCTCGATCATGAGGCCGCCGGCTATCGTCCGGAACAATGGAAGATAGTGGTGCCGAGCTTACAGATCACCCGCGGAGTCGAAGAGTGGAAGCGATTGGAACCGGCTTCCCGAATGACGCTGGAATTGGTGGAAGGCGAAGAGCAGGGTCGAGTCATCGATGGATTGGATATCGCCGCCGATGTATTGGCGCTTCTATGGCAGGTGGTGTCGGAACTGTTGACCGATTGTTTGGCGTTGCCCCAGCGAGGGACGGTCGCTCAATTGATCGAGGCCTCTCGTCAACTGGCCCGCCGGCATCTGGCTGATCCGGATGGCGTCGATGCGACCGATCCGGATCCGCTCCAGGCGCGCTTGATGGCGACCTGGACTGCCATCGATGGAGTCTGGAGCAAGCTGGAGCAATTGGATCTTCTCGGGGAGGACATGTCCTGGGCGGATTTTGTGGAGCTCCTGACCCATACATGTGAGCGTACGATGATTCCGTTGGATGAGACCGCTCATCGAGGAGTGAGCGTCGTCGATGCCATGGCTGCGCGCGGCCTGACCTTCAAGGCGGTGGTTGTCCTCGGGCTGAATGAAAAGCTGTTTCCACGGTACATCCGTGAAGATGCGTTTCTTCGTGACCGGCATCGGCGGGTGCTCGACGCGACGCTCGGGTTCAAGATCGATGAAAAGCTTGCTGGATACGAAGAAGAAACCCTGCTATTTGAACTGATTAATCAGGGGGCGAGCCGCCGTTTATATTTGTCCTATCAGCGGGCTGATGAGGCCGGTCGCGTGTTGGCAGTCTCGCCATTTCTTGACGAATTGCTCAAGCGGTCTGGTCTTGACGGGCGATCGGCGGAAGCGGTGCCGCGTCGGCTGACGGATCGAGTCGCGCAGCGTCCCACCCTCCAACGATTACTTCCGCCGGCCGAACTCGCTCAATGGATGGCGCTGACCGGGCAGGACCCGACGGCTCTCCTGAAGGCGGTTGGCCGTGAGGCGGAGGGATTTCGGCATGCTGCCGACGCCTTAGCGGGGATGGAGGACGATGACCCCGTGCTGAACGGGTACGACGGGTTGACCGGCCCGCTTGACACCTACTGGTCTCGCCTGTGCGAGCGCGGGTTGGCGCCGACGCCGCTGGAGCGCTATGCACGGTGCCCCTTCCAGTATTTTGCTGCCGATGTGTTACGGCTGGAACCGGTGCGATGGTCTGTTTCGCAGGAGCCGGATGCCGCATTGTTGGGCACGTTGTGTCATGCGGCTCTCAAGCGCTGTTACGAGCAGCTTCTACCGACCGGATGGCCGGCCGAGCCGGTCACTGACGACACGATGGAGTGGTGTATTCGCTCGGCCGTGGATCTGGCGGCGCAGGATTGCGAGGCGCGCCATCAGACCGGTCATTACTTGTTGTGGGAGTTGGCGAAGGAGCACGTCGTCACACTGGTCACAGCCGCTGTCGATGCGGATACGGACGCGTATGTCGAGATGCCGTTTATGCCCGTAGGATTCGAGCTGGATGCCGAGGGCACGATTACCGAGGTCTTGCCCGATCCGTCTGCGACGATGAAAATTCGAGGCCGTGTCGATCGGATCGACCGGCATCGGGATACCGGAGCCATTCGCATCATCGACTACAAATTCAAGACCGGTGGGTCGATGAAGCCGGAGGATCGCAACCTGCTGCAATCCGCCTTGAGGGGGTATCGCCTCCAGCCTCCGCTCTATGCCCGCTTGCTCATGCCCGGCAAGCCTGCGTCAAGCCAGGTGCAGTTCATGTTTCTGGCGCCGCTGTGGGATCCGCCCATTGCACGTTCGACGTTCGATGTCGGCGCACTTTCAAGTGAGTCCGGGCGGCAGATCCAACAGACGCTGCGCATGCTCATCACCGGCCTCCAAGCCGGACGGTTTTTTATTCTGCCCGACACCTATTGTGAACAGTGTGAATTCCGTGTCATCTGCCGCCGTGAACACCAGCCATCGTGGTGGCGGTCGTATCGATCGGACGACGTGAAAGCCCTCAAGAGTCTTCGTGTGCAACGTCTGTCGGAGGAGCCGCGTGGAACTGATTCCTGATCGCCAGGCCCGCGACCTGGCGGAAACGACGTTTGACCGGAATGTCGTGGTGGTGGCCGGCGCCGGCACCGGCAAGACGACGTTGCTCGTCAATCGATTGGTGCATCTCCTGATCAAGGAGCCCCGCCCGGTGACCGTCACCCAGATCGTGGCCTTGACCTTTACGAACAAGGCGGCCACGGAGATGAAGGTTCGGCTGCGTGAACGGCTGATGGTCTTGGCCAATCCGGAAACTGAAGCAGCGCGGCTTGTGGATGGCGGAGCCGTCTCGCTCGCAGATCTGCGTCTACGTTACGGTCTATCGACGGATGAGGTGGTCTCCCGGGCTACCGTTGCGCTCCGTGATCTCGAGAAGGGGCAAGTCGGCACGCTGCATAGTTTTGCGGCCCATCTGTTGCGGCTCTACCCGCTTGAGGGCGGGGTGGATCCGACATTTCAGGAAGATGACGGGCTCCGTTTCGAAGAGCATTTTGCGGCGGCATGGGAAATATGGGTCGATCGGGAATTGAGCCGGCTGGGTTCTCATCATCAATTGTGGCGCAGGGTATTGAGTTTCGCCACGCTGGACGATGTGCGTTCACTGGCTCGCGCGCTCTGCAGCGAGTTGATTGATTTGGATGTGTTGCGGACTCAGATCAATGACGAGAAGCTGAGTCCTGTGCTCGTCGAGTGGGTGCGCCAAACGTACGAACGCGGGCAAGTGCTTCTCGACGCCCATGATCGGCCGAAGCGGCGGAAGATTGAGCAGATGTTGGCAGCCGCGGTGAACTTGATGAAGGCAATTGTCGATCAGGGAGCCGCTGGTATCCAGACCTTATCCGTTGCCGACCTTGAGTTGCTTGGGAAGGACTTGGGTAATCCCGTTGCCGGATGGGAAAAAGATGAGTTCTTGGAAGCGAGCTCAATCATTAATACTGCTCAGCAATATCAATCTGTTAATAATGACTTCTTTAAGTATGCGTTGACTCTTCTTGAGCCCCTGGTCTCCGATGTGCGCTTGTCGTTCAGGCTGAAAGGATGGGTCTCGTTCGATGGGCTACTCGCCAGAGCCCGCACGTTGTTACGGGATCATCGGGCCATCCGGGAGCGTATTAAACAGGACTATCGTGCGGTGCTGGTGGATGAGTTTCAAGACACTGACCCTGTCCAGTATGAACTCATGCTCGCGATTTCAGAATGTGTAGGGGCTCAGGCCTCGACGTGGCAGGAGATAGCCTTAGAACCAGGCAAGCTCTTTATCGTGGGGGACCCCAAGCAGTCGATCTATGCCTTCCGGCGGGCGGATATTGAAGCGTTCGATCGCGTCGTCCAGAAGATTGAAGAAGATGGGGGAGTCATTCAGACGCTCACTACAAACTTTCGAAGCGATGCGGCGGTTCTAGGACCGGTCAACGATGTGTTTGATCGTCTGTTCGAACGGCGCCCCCTCGTTCAACCGGCCAATGTCAGACTCGAAGTGCAGCCGCAGCGACGTCCCTCGACCTTCGATGCCGGTGTGCGCTTGCAAGTGACGCTTCCGGTGCCGGACGAACGGGCGTTCGACGCAGCCGGTGCGACAAGGGCGGAAGGGGAAACCCTGGCGCGCTGGCTTACCGAAGAGGTGCTGAGCCGTCCACAGGTCAAGCCCGGGCATATCGCTTTGCTGTTCCGGAAGCTGACGCAGGCCGATACCTATGTGGATGCTTTGCGCCGGTATGGCCTTCCCTATGTGATCGAAGGCGAAAAACATTTTTATCGGCGTCAGGAAGTCATCGATCTGATGAATGTCCTGCGGGTGCTCGACCATCCCCATGACAATGTGGCGCTGGCCGGTGTGCTGCGCAGCCCTTTAGGAGGCTTGTCAGACCGCGCCATCTATGAACTTCGCCAGGCCAAGGGCTTTGAGTATCTTCGAAGCGTGTCACTCTCCGCGTGGAAGCATCCTGAGGCATCTTCTGTCCGTCTCCTGTATGGACACTTGGCCTGGTTGCATCGACAGGTAGCTGCCTTGCCGCTGGCTGAGGCGCTGGAGCTGATCTTCGACCGTCTTCCGATTCTGGAAATAGCCGCCGCCTCTGTGCATGGGGAACAGGCGGTGGCCAATCTTCTCAAGGTGAAGCACACTGCCGCCGCCTTGTCCGATCGGCCGCATCTGACATTGAGCGGGTTTGTGGATCTGATGATTGCCAGGCTTGACGAACAGCCGGATGAGGCCGAGAGTCCGTTGTCCGAGGAATCGTCCAATGCCATCCAGGTCTTGACGATTCATAAAGCCAAGGGGCTGGAGTTTCCCATTGTCGTCTTGCCCGGCCTCCATCAGGGAAGCGGGAGAGAGCGGAGCGTGCCCCTCGTGACGTTTGATTGGTCCAGCGGATCGTATGGCCTCTCGCTTGGTGGGGTGCACAATTTCGGCGCGGTGCTGGTGCATGAGAAGCAGAAAGTCCGGGAGGAAGCCGAGCGGCGGCGGGTGCTCTATGTCGGCATGACCAGGGCGAAGGATATGTTAGTCCTGTCCGGCGGGATGACCGGTCGCGCAGCCGGAGAAACAGTTTTAGGGATGCTGCAAGAGATCGGTGAGGGTGTGGTGGGTGCTTCCGAAACAGAGGTGCTGACGATCGGTGCCTCTGTGATACCGCACCGGACCACGACTGCGCCATCCCGCAAACGTTCCAGTCGACCTGGTGCGGTGGGGCCGGTCACCGGAGTTCTCGATTCTGCTGCCATTGCCAAATTATGGAGTGAGCGGGAGGATCGCTGGGAGAAGGCCTGTCGGACGCCCCGTCATCTGACTCCAAGCACGATAGAGCAGGGAGATTCGCCGCGTCGTTTCCGTCCCTCTAAGGATGGAACGGACCAAGAAGTAGGGCGGCTGGTCGGGATATTGGCCCACCGCATTCTTGAGCAGTGGGATTTTCATGCTCCTGCCGATGGGCTGCTCGATCGAATCGAGCCAATTACGCAGCAGGTCCTCACTCCTGAACAAGCCGGGCTGATGCCGGCAATTTCAGATTCATTGCGAGAGGTCCTCGGCAACTTTGCGCGGTCTGATCTGTATCAGCGGCTGGCCTCGGCCACGATTTTAGGTCGTGAAGTGCCGTTTGCGATGGCCTGGGAAGAGGGCCGGATTGTGCACGGCATGATGGATGTCATTTACCGTCTTGACGACCGAATCTGGATTGGGGACTATAAGACAGACCTGGTGATGGCGAACAACGTGCCTGAACGGGCGGAGCGGTACCGATCGCAGATGACGCTCTATAAGGCCGCTGCTCAAAAAAGCTTAGGGGTGTCAGCGATATCCGCGCAGCTCTTGTTCCTTCGCTGTGCGGTGGGCTTTGAACTTTAACAGGAGACGGACGATGCGATCCTATCTCGCCTTGTTAGTGTTTTGCGGGCTGGTCGGAGGCTGTGCGAGTCCGGCGAAAGTTCCGACATCAATTCTGGTGAGTCCTGCGGATATCTCGGTGAAGGCGGCTGCGGCTATGACTGAGGGTGAGCGGTTGTTCCGGTCAAGCAATTGGGCCGGTGCGGCCCAGGCCTATCAGGCCGCGGCGACGCAGCAACCCTCGCTGGCAGAGGCGCACTATAATTGGGCGGTGTCGCTGGATCGAATGGGGAACAAGGCCGAGGCTAAGAAGCACTACTTGGAGGCGGCGAATTTGGCTCCGGGGAACAAAGTGATATGGGATTCACCGCCGCTCAGAGAGACAGGACTCAATCACAACTTACGACAGAAATCCTATCTCGATCCTACCCCTGGCCAACGATTCTAAGTATGGCGGGCGCTCATTACCGAATGTCGGCGGAGTCTTTTGCTAGGATCGTGCAACAGGCTATCGCGGACTTGCCTATCGAGTATGCACGGTTGCTCGATGCCGTGGCGGTCGTCCTGGAAGATGAACCCCCTCCGGGCGTGCTGCAAGACCTGGACATTGAGGACGGAGAGGAACTGCTCGGTCTGTACCATGGCCTCTCGCTGAATGATGAATCATTCTTTCGTGCCGGAGGCCAGACCCCGCCACAGATCTCGCTCTATCGTGGGCCGCTTCTCCGGCAATGCGACACGGAAATGGAGATGATTCAGGAAATAGGCGACACGCTCGTGCATGAGCTGGGGCACCACGTCGGCTTAGATGACGACGAGATGCCCTATTGAGGATGCGGCATTGAACGTGATCGTTCCAGCGAACGTTTGTGATATCCCCACACCAGCATAAACAAACCCAACATGACCATGGGAGCCGAAAGTAGCTGGCCCATGGTGATCGATCCTAGGACAAAGCCGATATGCTGGTCGGGCTCCCGGACGAGTTCTACGATCATCCGACTGATGCCGTAGCCGGCGATGAACGTCCAACACAGCGACCCTGGCGGCGGTGAAGTGCGCGCGAGTAACCAGATGATCGTGAACAATAAAATCCCTTCCAGTCCTGCTTCATAGAGTTGCGAAGGATGGCGGCAGGCCGGTCCTCCTGCCGGGAAGACCATGCACCACTCGACATCGGTCGCCCGCCCGAATAGCTCTCCATTGATGAAATTTCCGAGTCGGCCGAATCCCAGGCCGATCGGCGTCACTGCGGCAGCCAGGTCAGCAATAGTGTAGACGGGCAATCCCTGCCGCTTACTGAACCAGATCAACGCGATGATCGTCCCGATGAGGCCGCCATGGAACGACATACCGCCTTCCCACACAGCGAGGATTTTCAAAGGATTCTCGGCGTAGTAGGAAAAATTATAGAACAAGGTATACCCGATGCGTCCGCCAAGAAAAACGCCGAACGCGGCGAACACGACCATGTCGTAGATCTGATCCGGAGTGAGAGGAATGTGCTGTTCGCGGACTCGGCGACGAATCAAGAAATAGGCGGCGGTCAACCCGATCAGATACATCAAGCCATACCAGCGGAACTGGAGCGGACCGAATTCAAGAAAGACCGGATTGATATGGGGATAGGGAAGTGCTGCGAGCGAACCCATGTGACCTCCAACGGTGACTGGGCCGGATCATAGGGAAGACGTCGTTTCAAAGCAAGACGACCTTTACAAGCAGAGTGACGATAGCCGGAAGGTCAATGCTGAGGCTGGTTTGTCGCAATGTGTTGGGGAGTGTGAGATTTCTGTAACGGGTGTGTCGCCGACTGTAGAGAAAACCGCACCCTTCATGAGACGGTCCTAACCGTAGATGAGATGCGTGAGAAAATTCGGAGGAAATAAAGGTGGATATGCCCTGGCACGGTATCTGCTGTACCTACCAGGCAGGAGGGCATGAAAGAGACCCTCCAGAACCTTCACCAAGAACCAGGAGGCATGCGATGTCAGAACAGGGAAAGCAGGCAGCCAAGGTCGCCGCGATGATTGCCGGTGGAGCTGTGATCGGAGCAGGGTTGGGGTTGTTGTTCGCGCCAAAGTCAGGAACGGAAACTCGTCGCGATATCGGTCGTTATGCCAAGAAGGCGCAGGTTCAGGCGACACGCTGGGGTCGCACGGTTCAATCAGGAGTGCAGGACGTGATGAGCCGGAGCAAGCAGTTGGTGCAGCGTCGTGAGACACGACCGGTGATTGAGGCAGCGTAAGTTTGTTGAGTAATGGACACAGTCGAAGCTACGGTTGAGCGAGAGGTTCGGACTCCCGCTCAACCTAGGCTTCAGCTTCTTCGTGTTTCATCGATCCCATGAATTTCCATGCGATCCTGAGCAAGGTGTTGCGGCTCAGGCGGCATTCCCGCTACACTGCGCCGCATGCGCGAGTGGCGGAATCGGCAGACGCACAGGACTTAAAATCCTGGGTCAGCAATGGCGTGCGGGTTCAATTCCCGCCTCGCGCACCACGAGTTCCTGGTGGTGCTTCCTGTGCTCACGCTCGGTGAGTACATACGAGAGAGGGATGCTTGAATGATCCGGGTCCTTCTTCTTGCTCTTCCGGTCATCCTCTCAGTTTGGGTTTCTTCCGCCCTGGCGCAAAGCAGTTCACCCGCAGCGAGTCCGTCGAATCCGTCTTCACTCAGTCTGCAAAATGGACTTGATCCATCCGGTGGAATTGCTCCTGCCACACCTTTATCTTCGCCTTCAGTGGTGCAAGGGATCGGAACGATCCCCAGTTCCACGAAACCCGGTTCATTGGGCTCTGCCGGGAGAGGTTTGCCTGGAATGCCAGGAGGTCCACCCATCAAGGGAGCGCTGGGTTCCCAGGATCCCTCGTCTACCTACATGCGTCCGTCCGCCATCGGGGCACTTGTATGCGACCCCATGATCGATGGTGTCTGCGACTAGAATGTTGCCGTAAGTTTGAAAGACGGGGATGGGCGCGAGACGGGAATTTGGTGCGAAGCTTTTACCACTTTCCTAACCAGTGGCGCGATCCCGCCAGGTAAGCTGGAATGCCGATCGCGAGATACGCCAGGCCCTGAACGAAGTAGTGGCCGGCGATATCCGGAGGAGTCAAACGGCCAAGGAAGATGAGGGCGGCTGCGCTGATGGTGGCCCCTAAAGTCGTGCGTTTGGGACAGGGGCGGAAACGGCCCTCGTCATACGAGCGCAGTACCCACACAATCATCCAGGCCAGGGCGCCGATTCCCAACGCTCCTGCCAGATCAGTAAGCCCGATCAGAGTACTGTCGACGATAAGTCGCGAGGTTGCGCGGGAGCCGAGATCGAGTTTGAGGCGGATGCCTTCCCCAATGATGAGGAGAAGGCCTACAATGGCCACGCCGATCGAGAAATGCCAGTGGGTCAGCGGCTTTTCAAGAACCGGGTTGCTGGAGGCGGGAGGCAGATCCGTGCGTAGCATCAAGCGACGTCGGACGAGCGTAGTGAGATCGTGCCCGCAGTCGCATGCGAGCGAAGAATCGGCGTTCATCTGAAGACAGCGGGGACATTCAATCGACATGTGGCGATATCCGGCAGTCTGCTAGAATGCATTCGAACGAAGCGTTACTACACCGCCACCATACCGCGAGACCATGATGCAGTCACGTAGATCCTGCCAAATGCTCATTGCTGTCGGGAGTCTCTTCGCCGCACTGGCCGTTGCGGCGGGGGCGTTTGGCGCCCATATGTTGAAGTCGATCTTGGATCCGTCGATGTTGGCCGTGTTTGAAACCGCGGCGCGCTATCAGATGTATCATGCTCTGGGCATGATCGCGGTGGGATTGGCCGGGCAGGTCTTTGGTTGCCCTCAGGTGGCGCGCGCCGGCTGGTGTTTCGCAGCCGGGATATTCTTATTTTGCGGTAGTCTCTATGGGGTGTCGTTGCTGGGCATTCGCTGGTTAGGCGCAATGACACCGATCGGGGGGCTAGCTTTTATTATAGGTTGGAGTCTCTTTGGCTGGTCTATCTGGTCCGAGAAGCGCGCAAGGCCGGATTGAAGACGTGCTGAGTAGCCGGGTTATGGCTTGCAGTCGCTGGTCCGTTTTCCGCTGATCGATCCCCATCCGCCTTGTGAGTTCACGAAGGTGCCTTCCAAGCCTTTCCCTTCTTTGGTGAATTGGAGGCTGTCTTCCTGGGCCTGGCCGTTGCTTTCCCAACGGAGATACACGTTGTCTCCGAGCACCACGGTTTCGACAAGACCGGGGGCCAACGGATAATCGGGTCCCGGAGGAGGGAAGAGCAAAGCGAGCTTCTGTTCTTGATGATGCTGCTGGTGATTGTGAATAATCCATTGCCAGGTTCCGCAGAGCTTGTTGCGTCCACGCACCGCGCGTACCCGATCTTTCCAGGTCTTGAGTTGCCACCATTCCGCGATCGCTCGCTGTTGCGCGTCGAGGGCCAACCGTCCCGCTGAAAGAGCGAGAGGCATGCGATCGGCTGCGGTGGTATCCGGTTTCACCTCAGCCAGTTGCGTTAACTCCTTCGTCAGCTGAGCGAAAGCGGGGATGGGCGCCGCTGCCTGGATCCAGTTCACCAAGGTTGCCGAAGGAGCGGAGACGGGATTTGCAGGCTCACTCAGGGATTGCGTGATGCGGTCGGCCGTCTGCCACGCCGCCAGGTTGGCAATGAGCCGTTGGGCAGAAGCCGTCAGTTCTTGGACACCCAGCTCTTTGGCAACTTTGGCGGGGATGTTTTTCGCGGCGAGCGTACTTGCGACGTCTTGGAGGCCCAGTGCCGGTCCAACTTTCGTTGTAAAGAGGGACAATGCGGCGGCATTATCCGACACGGCTTGCAGCGCCTCTGCCTGCGCCTGTACCACTGGCAATAGTTCAGCCGGTCCAGAGGAGGAGTCCGCTGCATAGCCGGAAGAGGCAAAGAGCAGCAGGTTGACGAAAAGACCTGCCATATTCAGGCATCGACTCATAGATCACCAGGGTAGGGATGGATGCGAGGGTTATTGCTCTCAGCTAGGTTCCTTGAAAGCAGGTCTTGAGGAAAACGGCCGATCGTTCCCAGGCTGTCGCGGTGATATCCGCACGATACGAGTCAGCTTTCATTTCATTGCAGAAGGCATGCGGCGCGTCGGGGTACGTAGCGAATTCGACCTTCTTGCCAAATTCAGCAGCGGCGGCACGCAGTTGCTCAGCATCGTTTGCGGTCGCCCAGGTATCCTGTCCGGCTTGATGGTACAGAATCGGGGAGATCACCTCTTTCATCAGTTCCCGTGGCTCAAACATCTTCCCGTAGTAGGCGACGGTCGCGCGCAATCGCTTCCGTTGAGCGGCGAAGCGGAGTGCCAGCGAGGCCCCCATCCCATAGCCCACCACTCCGTGAATATTCCGCTTGGTAAAATCTTTAGTGTTCAGGTATTCGCAGCAGGAGTTGATGTCTCGCAAAACGAGAGACTCGTCGATCTTCGCCATCAGCGCTTCGCCGACCTCATCATTGGCGGTGACCATGCCGCCGATCCGTCCGTAGAGATTGGGGATGATAACCACGTACCCTTCACAGGCCAGACGAGCACCGAGATCCTTGATTTGCCCGGTCAATCCCCATCGATCGTGGAGCAACACGAGGCTCGGGTAGAGAACTTTCGTCTGAGGCCAAAACAAGATGGTTTCAACCTGCACTTCTTTCGGCATGCGTGTCTTGATATAGGGATCCACCATCGCATCGCTATGGGTCGGGATCGGCACGCCGCTCGGGAATCGGGCGGTGCCCGTTCCGATTTGGTCTAAGGTAAACGGGGCCGAATGTGTCGTGGTCATGGTGCTCAACCCTTTCCCGTCGCGTATTTTAGAAAGCCGGACTCAAAACGACCGGTGGTCCGACTATAGGGAACCGTTTGCGGGAATGTCAACGGAATGGTGTGCCGTGAACTCATTGACCCACGGCACCTTCCTGTCTACAGTGCAATTCAAGAGGAGTTCGTATGTCATCATCAGAAATCGGCTTGGGTCTCATAGGCGCCGGTCACCATGGCATTCGCTATGCCCGCCATCTGATTCAGGATATTCCCGATGTCCAATTACGCGCGGTCTGTCGGCAACACCCTGAGCAGGGACTGGACATTCCTGGAAGTGGGGCCGTCAGCATGTATGGGCGGCCTGAGGAGCTGATCGCTGATCCCCTGGTCGATGCGATCATTCTCGTCGTTCCGCCGGTCCTCCATAAAGATCTGTGTCTCGCAGCCGTCGCGGCGCGGAAGCCGGTGCTCATCGAAAAACCCCTGGCAACAAGTTATCGTGATGCTTGTGTGATGGTCGATGCGGCTGCGCAGGCAGGGGTTCCGTTAATGACCGCTCATACCCTGCGATTTGATGCGACGATTCAATCGTTACTCGCGTCCCGTTCACGAGTCGGCCGACCCCAACACCTCGTCTTGACGAGCCACATTGAGACAAAAGAGAGGAGTGCGGACTATGCCGATGGCTATGGCCGGCGTGGAGCGCTCGTGGAGTTCGGCGTGCATCAGTTGGATCTGGTTCGCGTGCTCACCGGGGAAGAGATTCACACCGTGCAATGTGTCCTGGATCAGATACCGCCGGCTCACCCGGAGACTTTAGCGAAGGTCCATCTCAGAACGATGAGCGGGATGCCGTGTATTATCGAAGTCGGGCGTGTGGCTGCAGGGCGGGTAGGGCGGGCCGAATGGATCGGCTCAGACGGCCGCCTCATAGCCGACTGGACGAACCGGCATATTCAGTATACGGACAGCGCCTCCCGCAGCGAGGAATGGTCGATGGCACAGAGTCTGACTGTGCTCACCACGCTGCGGGAGTTTATCCATGCGCTGCAGCGAAAGACCCCCATGCCTATTACCGGGGAAGACGGATGCCGCGCCGTCGAGATCGCCGAAGCCTGCTACCGTTCAGCTGAGGCGGAGGGCGTGAGCGTCACTCTCCCATTGAAAACCTAGCCCCATCTCATCCCGGCTGCGGCTTGAATGTCTTCCCAGTCGTCATTGCACCAGTCGGGCGCTAGGCGTCCGCCACGATATGGGTATCGGTTTCCTCGACCCCTTCAATGGCATGAACTTTTGTAATGACGACGTCGGACAGGGTTCGCTCGTCTTGCACGCTGATGAAGACGAAAATGTCCGGCCGACCGAAGCAGGAATGGGCCTGTTCAACCCCGGTGATCTTCTTCAGAGCCTGAACGACGTCCTTGGTCTTGCCGGCTTTGACCTTAATCAGGATGTACGCACGTGTTGCCATGACTTCCTCCTTCGTGTGCTGCATGAACTCATCCCAAACACCTCATCGGATACTAACTTGATCCAGCTCCAGGCATCTCCTTTCTGCGTGATAAAAATATATTCCCGAACTCGAGCCCATGTGTGTGAAAGGCCTGCCGGGCCTCCCTCACCAGCTGCATGAACCGATGAAACTCCTCGACAGTCAGATTAAACGGGGCGAACCCTTGAGCGAGTGTTTGCAAGTCTTCAGACGAGTGTCGCGCTTCTTCATCGGAAAGTCCCTCCAGAACTACTGCTGTCCATCCGGTTGTACGGAGGCTTGTGATGATGTCCGCAGCCTGGCCGCCATATTTCCGAGCCAAAGCCTGTCGAGCAAATTCTTGGACCGCAGGGTCGTCGCTTTTAGTGAAGACCGATTGAAACTGAATCACAAACCGGATGATGCGGTTCGCTTCAGGAGCGCCTTCAGGCGGCAAGACGTCTGCGTCTTGCAACGTGGCCAGCACGGCCATCGCTGAACCGATGTGAGGCGAGGCGGTTTTGACGGGTTGTGATGTTTGGGTCAGCATCGGATTCTGGACCGGATCTGCCACTACGGGCGCGGCTTCACCGATCGCCACGAGTCCGCCGAGCACGAGGGCGACAAAGAATGAATTTATAGTGTATGCGGAGGGTTGCGGTACGGGTGAGAGGCATCCAAGTGAGAGAAGCATGCCGGGCATTATACAGCCTTACGGGAGGGGCAGCTACCGGCGTGATGCAAGTCCGATCATTCGCTTGCAACACCATTGAGGAGTTTCTATAATTCCGCGTTCGTCGGGCACAGAAAGGTGTGACGTTTCATGCTGGCCAAGGTCGCGAGTGCTGCACTCGTGGGGCTGGATGCTCATCTTGTCGACGTCGAAGTCGACATTTCCGGAGGGCTTCCTCAATTCTCAGTGGTCGGATTGCCTGATGCGACCGTGCGCGAAAGTCGCGATCGTGTCCGCGCCGCTCTGAAGAACACGGGTTTTCATTTTCCTGCTAAACGCATTACTGTCAATCTTGCCCCCGCAGGCATCAAGAAAGAAGGCTCCGGCCTCGATTTGGCCATTGCCATCGGGATCCTGGTCGCGGAAGAGGTGATTCCGCAGGAGGCGCTGGACCGGCGAGTGTTGTTGGGAGAACTCTCGCTTGACGGCCGCATCAAACCCATCACCGGCGCGTTGTCGTTCGGACTGGCCTGTCGAAGAGGCTATGACCTCCTGCTGCCGGCCGCCAATGGAACCGAGGCGGCGCTTGTGGAAGGAGTGAACGCGTATCCACTCCATACGTTGCCCGAAGCCGTCGAATTCCTAAAGGGGAGCCAGGCGCTCAATGCCCTCCCATCGAATGTGAACCATCTGGAGTCCTTACGGCCGGCGGATGATGAAGATTATGCTGACGTGCGCGGACAGGATCACGCGAAACGGGCGCTGGAAGTAGCCGCAGCCGGCGGTCACAATCTCTTGATGGTAGGGCCGCCGGGATCCGGCAAGACGATGCTGGCGCGTCGACTCCCATCGATTCTTCCGATCATGGAGCTGGCACAAAGGCGGGACGAATGCCGCAGCGGCCTGTGACAGCTGTCACCGCACGACGGGCTGGCGGCCGGCGACGATGAATCACACGGTCGTCACGGCGACGCCTTGCGCGACCTGTCATAACGGGTCAATTTCAACAGGCATCCCCGCGGGCCATAAAGGTGGACTGACGCCGGGAGCCTGCAGCAACTGTCATAGAACAACGGCCTGGACGCCGGCGACGTTCAATCACGCGAATGTGACGCCGGGAACCTGTATGACCTGTCACGGCAAAACCTCAACAGGGATTCCGACGAATCACAAAGGCGGGACGAATGCCGCGGCAGCCTGTGACAGCTGTCACCGCACGACGGCCTGGATCCCGGCGACGATGAACCACACCGTCGTGACGGCAACGCCCTGCGCTAATTGTCACAATAATACGATCGTACGGGGCATTCCGGCAGGGCATAAAGGCGGGCTGACACCTGGGGCGTGTAACGCTTGTCACAACACCACGGCCTGGATTCCAGCATCCTTCAACCATAGCAATGTGACGCCGGGGACCTGTAATACTTGTCACAATGGAAGCACGGCGACCGGCCTGCCAGGGAACCACAAGGGCGGCCCAAATACCGGAGCTTCCTGCGACAGCTGCCACCGAACGACGGGGTGGAAGCCGGCCACAATGAATCACTCGGTGGTGGTGGCGACGCCCTGTGCAAATTGCCATAACGGTTCATTAGCCACAGGGAAATCTGGGGCTCATTTTGTCACAACACAGGCGTGTAATAAATGTCATGGAAACACGACGGCGTGGACGCCGGTGATGACGTTCACGCATACGACGCCTTACTACAAAGCACATCGAGCTGGAGTGTTATGTAGTGCTTGTCACACAAATAATAACGAAGTCATTGCCTGGAAATTTGCGGCCTATAAGCCTGACTGCGCGGGTTGCCATGCGGGTGATTTCAAACAAGGTCCGCATAAGAAGGTTGAATCGCCCCTTATTTACTACAACGTGGTGGAGCTCAAAGATTGTTCTGGCAGTTGCCACATCTACACCAACTCGACGTTCACGACGATTTCCAAGAGCCGCACCGGTCAACACAGACCCACCGGCAGTTTCTAATTCACCGGAAGCGCTGAGTCCGTTCGGACTCGGCGCTTCCTTGCTTGATTCTCCAAAACTTGAGGGAGCGGGTGTTGAGGGAACGCTACAGAGGCAGGTTGCGCCATGCGATGGGGAGCGTCCTTATGGGGGGACTACTCTTTCTCGTGGCTCTCACGGAGCCGGGCTCTGCATCTGCCCAGGTCCTTGATCGCATCGAGATCGTCGAGACGCCTGGTGTGGCCGAGATTCATATCGTCTTTAACGCCAGAGCGTTGTACCTGAGGCATACGCCGTCTGAAAAAGGTGATCTCATCAGGATCTTCTTAGACTTTCCCGACCTGGACCGATCCCGTCGTTTTGCGCGCGAGCTCGCGGCATCTCCTCCGAGCGATCTCGTGCCAAAATTTCAAGTGACCTTTCCTGACCAAGCCACCAATGGACTCTCGATCAAGTTCGAACGGCCGGTCCGATTTCGAGTGAGCCAGCGGGATATTCGGAGCAGCAGCCGCATCGTGATTGCCGTGAAGTTGGATAAGCCCGGTATCTCCGTGGTTCCCCCTGCGGAAGTGAAAGGACCTGCTGTCCCGAAGCCGCCTGTGGCGAAGGGCACCGGCCAATCTTTTGACGTCCCGCCGTTCACGCCTGGAATGGATATCGAACGATATGCGTCGGATCTCATGGATCTCGGACGCGCAGCACTGACGGCTGAGGAGAGTGAAAAAGCGGTCTTGATCTTCAACGCGGCACTCAATCTGCCTCCGAACAAGCAGTCCCGTGAGGCGCAAGAGATGATCGGGGTGGCCAGAGAAGGTACCGGCGACATCGACAAGGCCAAGGCTGAATATGAGCATTATCTCAAAATATATCCTGATGGGGATGGTGCCGTTCGCGTGCGGCAGCATTTGGCCAAGGTCGCGGACTTGAAGATCGCCATTGCTCAGGGAAAGGTGAAAAAGCCGGCGAAGAAAATCGATGAGATGAAGGTCTATGGCAGTGTGTATGAATACTATTACGGCGGCTACTCTCAGACACAAATTACCGACAAAGTTTCGAATGCGACGACGAAATTCAACAACCAGGATCAGTCGCTGCTGCAATCGGCTTTCGACATCACCGGGCGATATCGGAAGGACGAATACGATACGAAACTGGTGGTGCGAGGTACGCAGACCTACGATCTTTTGGCGGATACGGAGATCAGGCGAAATGTCAGCCGTCTTCGGGCGCTGTACCTGGAGCATTCAAGTCAGGATTCCTATTTCGTCCGTGTCGGGCGTCAGCCTGGAAATACTGGAGGGGTGCTGGACTTCAGGTTTGATGGGGTGTGGTTCCGGTACACGGCTGTTCCGCAGTTCCTAAACGTGAATCTCCTCGCGGGGCAGCCCAGGCAATTTAGCTTGGCCTCGAACTACGTCCCTGATGATCCCAGGAACTTCCGGGCCGATCTCAAGCGATATTTCTATGGAGTCAACGTCGACATCGGCCCTGTCGCTAAGGCCTGGAGTGGGAACGCCTACTACATTAATCAAATGGTGAACGGCGTCGTCGACCGTCGAGCGGTAGGGACTGAGCTACGGTATGCCGAAAACGGAAAAAACGCCTTTGGACTGGTCGATTACGATATCTCGTACAATGTTCTTAATGTGGCGATGCTCAATGGAACGTGGGTCACCGAGGGGACGACGTTCACGCTCTTGGCCGATCATCGGCGCACGCCCTATTTACAGACCACGAACGCACTCTTCGGGACTCCCAATGCTCAACTTGAAAATATAAATCCCACCAATGCTGATCTCTTACGTGAGCAAGCCAAGGCGGTCACCGCGACCAGTAATTTATTCCTGGTCGGTGTTCTCCAAGCCGTGAGTAAAGATTGGCAAATCGGGGGAGATGTTCGGTTGAACCGGATTTCAGGCACGGGACAGACCAACTGCTTGGTCATTCTTCCAGGAACGAGTACGCTGTTTCTTAACCCCAACGCGACGAGCGATGCCGCTTGTTCCTTGCAAGCGCAGCCTGGTACTGGCAATATCTATACGTATACGGCGCAAGCGATCGGGGCGAACTTCCCGTTCGAGAACACGACGTTCGTCGCGAATGCCAGTTATATTACGAGTCCTGCCTATAACGGGGAGTCTCTTTCACTCAATACGCTGGCACGCTTGACTCCACAGTTGCAATTCGACACGTTCGTGCTCTTGTACCACCAAAAGGACAATCTCAACGTCGATTTGTACCGGGTGACACCGACCATTCGACTCGATTATCGGTTTTTCAATAGCTGGACACTTGAGGGATCGGGCGGAGTCGAGAAAACGTTGACCAACAGTCCGTCGCAAAAAGACTCCACGATGCGGCAATTCTTTTTCCTTGGCCTGCGCTGGGATTTTTCGTAGCCATGCTGGATATTCATGACCTCAGTTGTCATCGTGGAGACCGGAAGCTCTTCGGGCAGGTCAGTGTCTCGGTGCCGGTCGGGCGACTGCTGTCGATCGAAGGATCGAATGGATCCGGGAAAACGACGCTGCTGAGGGCGATCTGCGGTCTGACGCCTCCTGATCAGGGCACGATCCGCTGGCATGGGCGATCAATCACAGAGCAGCGGGAGACATTCACCTCCGGTTTAATCTACATTGGTCATCGCATAGGGCTGAAAGATGACCTTACTCCAATGGAGAATATTCAAGCGGCCATGCAGATGAGCGGCCATCCGGTGACCACCGCGCTGGCGCGTGCCGCCCTTGAGGCGATCGGCGTCGAGCCAGTCTGTTACCGGCTGCCGACCAGAGTGCTTTCTGAAGGCCAGCAGCGGCGAGTGGCACTGGCCCGTCTCTGGTGTAGCGATCAGCCGCTTTGGGTGCTGGATGAGCCATTCACGGCACTTGATGCGCGATCCTCTCAACTGCTTCGGGAGCGATTGCAGCGGCAGGTCGAACGGGGAGGCATTGTAGTGGCGGCGACGCATCAAGCTATAGGTCTCGATCCATCAACTGTTCAGCAGCTCAGGCTCGGCGAATGATGCAGGGGGGCTTGGCGGGCGCGGTTTTCGGTCTTATCCAGCGCGATCTTCTGCTCACCTGGCGCCGCCGCGCTGATATCGCCACGACGCTGCTGTTCTTCGTGATTGTGGCCACCCTGTTCCCGTTGGGTGTCGGACCCGAGCCAGCCGTGTTGCGGACGATTGCGCCGGGAGTGTTGTGGATTGCGGCGCTGCTCTCCTGTTTCCTGTCGCTTGGCCGGTTGTTCGCGACCGATTATCAGGACGGTACATTGGAACAGATGCTGCTGACGCCTCATCCGTTGGCGGCGCTCGTGTTGGGGAAAATCGCAGCCCATTGGCTGGTGTCGGGATTGCCGGTGGTCGTGTTGTCGCCGTTGATCGGCCTCCAATTCGGCTTGAGCGGCGGCGCCATCGCGATCTTGACCTTCTCCCTCTTGCTCGGCACTCCCACCTTGAGCCTGGTGGGTTCGATCGGCGCGGCACTCACGTTAGGTATTCGGGGAGGTAATCTGTTGAGCGCGTTGCTGGTGCTTCCCCTCTTCATCCCTGTGCTGATTTTCGGAGCGGGGGCTGTGGCAAGCAGCGAGTCCGGTATGGGAGCAGAGGGGCATCTTTCGCTGCTTGGCGCCTGTGTGGTCCTGGCCATTCCGTTTGCCCCTTGGGCGACCGCAGCCGCCTTACGCATTGCGGTCGAATAGGATCGGAGAGCATGAAGACAGATCGTATGAACTGGTTCCAATGGTCCTCGCCGCAGGCGTTCTATCCGCTCGCCGGTAAGCTGATTCCCTGGTTTGCCTGTGTGTCAATGGTCTGCCTGGCCGCAGGGCTCTATATGGGGTTTTTGGTTGCCCCGACCGATTTCCAGCAAGGCGACTCGTATCGCATTATTTTTGTCCATGTGCCGGCGGCGTGGATGTCCATGTTTCTCTACGTCGTCATGGCCGGATGGGCGGCGGTGGGGCTGGGTTTGAAGGCGCGGCCGTCCTTTATGATGGCTCAGGCTATCGCGCCGACCGGGGCGCTGTTCACATTTCTCGCCCTTTTTACCGGAGCGTTCTGGGGGAAGCCGACGTGGGGAGCCTGGTGGGTCTGGGACGCCCGCCTCACTTCTGAGCTGATTTTGCTGTTCCAGTATGCCGGCGTCATGCTGCTCCATGCCTCGATCGACGATCTCCGTCGTGCCGACCGCGCGAGTGCCGTGCTGGCGTTGGTCGGTGTCGTCAATGTGCCGATTATTTATTTTTCCGTGCGCTGGTGGAACACCCTGCACCAGGGTGCCTCGATCAGCGTGACCGCCGCGCCCAAGATGGCGGCGACGATGCTGGCGGCGATGGGTATCATGGCGCTGGGCTTTTGGATGTATAGCGCCGCGGTCACGCTGCTGCGTGTCCGGTGTATCATCCTTGAACGTGAACGGCACGCTTCCTGGGTGCAGATAGAGAGGGTCTCCTGATGCAGTGGAACAGCCTCAACGAGTTTCTTGCGATGGGCGGGTACGGGGTCTATGTCTGGCCGTCATTCGGGGTGACGGCGCTCTGCATGATCTGGGAAGTTCTAATCCTCCGTCGGCGGCATGCGGCGGCTCGCACCGCACTGAATCAATCGGTTGCCTCCGCGGGAGTGGCATTATGACGCCGCGGCAAAAACGATTCTCTATGATTGGACTTGGTTTGGTGGCGCTGGGGATTGCATCGGCCTTAGTGCTGAACGCGTTCAATAGCAATCTCGTGTTCTTCTTCACGCCGACACAGATCGAAAATGGGGAAGCGCCGAAGGGACGAAGCTTTCGCATCGGCGGCTTAGTCGAAGCGGGGACGCTCAAGCGCGAAGGCGATGGACTGACGGTTCACTTCGTCGTGACGGACACAGTGAAGCGTATTCCAGTGACGTATAAGGGCATTCTTCCTGATTTGTTTAAAGAGGGGAAAGGCGCGGTTGCTCAAGGTCAATTGGGAACCGACGGCACATTTGTCGCCAGTGAAGTGTTGGCCAAGCACGACGAGAATTATATGCCGCCCGAAGTAGCTGAGGCCATTGCGAAAGCAAAGAAATCCGGCGCGCAGAGCAGCAACACGCTGACGATGTCGCCGGAGAGGATAAAACCATGATTCCTGAGGTTGGTCACTTTGCGTTGATTCTGGCGCTGTGCGTGGCGCTTGTGCAGGGGATTCTTCCCATCTATGGCGCCGCGGCCGGGAGCCCGGTCCTCATGTCCATGGCGAAACCAGCAGCGCGCGCACAGTTCCTTCTGGTGTTGATCGCCTTCTGTTGTCTGGGCTATGCATTTGCTCAGAAAGACTTTTCGGTGCTCTATGTTGCGGCTAACGCCAATTCAAAGTTACCGCTCCATTATCGTCTGGCTGCCATTTGGGGAGCCCATGAAGGGTCTCTCCTGTTATGGACTTTTATCCTGACGCTCTGGATGTTCGCGGTGACGTTGTTTTCCACTCATCTCCCGGAGGCGATGCGGGCACGTATTCTTGGCGTGATGGGTTTGGTGAGCCTGGGGTTTCTTTTATTCATGTTGACCGTCTCGAACCCCTTCGAGCGGTTGATCCCGGCCGCGCCTGATGGCCGTGATCTGAATCCCTTGCTCCAGGATCCCGGCATGGTCATGCATCCGCCGATGCTGTACATGGGGTATGTGGGATTCTCCGTCGCGTTTGCGTTTGCGATTGCCGCGCTCTTGGGCGGCAACCTCGATGCAGCCTGGGCCCGTTGGTCACGTCCCTGGACAACGGTGGCCTGGTGTTTTCTGACGGTCGGCATCGCCTTAGGCAGCGGATGGGCCTACTACGAACTGGGGTGGGGTGGGTGGTGGTTTTGGGACCCGGTCGAAAATGCGTCGTTCATGCCCTGGCTTGCCGGAACTGCGCTGATGCACTCGCTCGCCGTGACTGACAAACGAGGCGGGTTCAAAGTCTGGACCGTTCTACTCGCAATTATGGCGTTCTCCTTGAGCCTGCTCGGGACATTCCTCGTGCGTTCAGGTGTTTTGACCTCGGTCCATGCCTTTGCGACGGATCCAAAGCGAGGCCTCTTCATTCTCGCCTTTTTGGCGATCGTGATCGGCGGGTCGCTGTTGCTATACGCGTGGCGGGCGCCGCGTGTGGGATTGGGTGGGGGATTCGACCTCGTTTCGCGTGAGTCGATGCTGCTGGCCAACAATGTGTTGTTGGTTGTGGCGATGGCTTCGGTGTTGTTGGGGACGCTGTACCCGTTGTTTTTGGATGCGTTGGGACTAGGCAAGATTTCCGTTGGGCCTCCCTACTTCGATACGGTTTTTGTTCCCCTCATGACACCCGCGATTTTTCTGATGGGGATCGGCCCTCTGGCCCAGTGGAAAAAGGCGAGTCTGCCGGCTCTCGCCATGCAGCTGCGCTGGGCGTTCGGTGTGAGTGTGGGGACTGCGCTGCTGCTTCCGTTTGTTCTTGGAAAGTGGACGCCGCTGCTCAGCTTGGGGCTGCTATTGTCGCTCTGGATCGTGACGACGACGGTGGCGCATATTCGTGAACGGGTGAGCCATCTCGTCGGTAACAGTCTTCTGAGTTGTCTGGCTGCGTTGCCGCGGGCTTACTGGGGCATGGTGCTAGCTCATTGCGGCATCGCGGTATTTATTGTCGGCGTGACGATGGTCAAAGGGTTTGAGGTTGAGCAGGATCTGCGGATGAATGTGGGCGAGACTGCAACGATCGGCGGCTACACGTTTCGTTTCGATGGCGCACAGGAAGTGAAAGGGCCGAACTATATCGCTGCACGCGGCATCTTCAACGTGACCAAGGAAGGCCGGGAGGTCACGATGATGTACCCGGAGAAACGACTCTATGCGGTGCAAAATCAAGCGATGACAGAGGCCGCGATCGATTCCGGTCTGTTGCGCGACCTATACGTCTCGCTGGGCGAACCGCTTGAAGATGGCGCTTGGAGCGTCCGGCTGTATCACAAACCGTTTATCGATTGGATTTGGGGCGGTTGTCTCATTATGGCGTTAGGCGGCTTGCTGGCTGTCAGCGATCGTCGATATCGGTTGGCGTGGCGTCGGGAACGGGCAGAAGCGCCGGAGGCGCTTCAACCGCTGGAGAAGGGTGCGGCATGAAGCGGTTTCTGCTTCCTGTAGCCATTTTTGCGGTGCTGGTGGGGTTCCTTGCGGTCGGATTGACCTTGAACCCGCGCGAAATTCCGTCGCCGCTTGTGGGGAGAGTAGCGCCTGATTTTTCCCTGCCCCAGCTGCATGAGTCCGACAAGGTTTTTTCGCCGAAAGAGCTGGCGGGGAAAGTCTGGTTGCTGAACTTCTGGGCCTCCTGGTGCAATGGCTGCAAAGAGGAGCATCCCGTCCTAATGCGGATGGCGCAGGCGGGGAATGTCCCGATCTACGGTATGGATTATAAAGATCGTCGTGATGAAGCGTTGACATGGCTGCGACGACACGGGAATCCCTATGTTCTCACAGGCGTCGATGAAGCAGGCAGAATCGGTATTAATTATGGAGTCTATGGCGTGCCTGAAACGTATGTAATCGATAAGCAGGGTGTCATTCGCTACAAGCAAATCGGCCCATTGGATGACGAGGTCGTGGCAAAGACCATTATCCCGCTCGTCAAGGAGCTGCAAGCAAAATGAAATGGCTTCTCTTGATAGTTCTATGCGTCCCTCAGGTGGTCTGGGGCGGGGAAGCCAAACCGTTGGCCGAGGATCCCGTGGCTGAGGTCCGGCTCAAGCATCTGGCCGTCGAGCTGCGATGTTTGGTGTGCCAAAACCAAACGCTGGCGGATTCGAACGCGCCGCTCGCGGAAGATTTGCGGCGTGAGGTCCGTGAGATGATTGCGAAGAATATGAGCGATCAGGAGATCATTGACTTTCTGGTGCAACGATACGGCGATTTTGTGCTCTACCGGCCACCGGTAAAAGCCACGACCACTCTGCTTTGGATCGGACCGTTCCTGCTGCTGGCGGGTGGCGCAGCTGCTCTTGGGCTGGTGCTCAAACGCCGCAGGCAGGCGGTGACCGATGTGCCGATCACCGATGAAGATCACAGAAGAGTAGAACAGCTCTTGTCACAAGGGGAGAAACGATCATGACGCTCGCATTCTGGTTTATTGCATGGGCGATGACTCTCCTCGTGCTGGGCTTGCTGATTTGGCCGTTGCTGAAACGGCAGGACGCGCGGGGGAATGAAGAAGCGGAGAAACGGCTCTCGGTCTATCGCCAGCAGTTTGCGGAGCTGGAACAAGATTACAAGAATGCTGTGCTGACGGACGCGCAGTACCAACAATCCAAGCACGAACTTGAGCGGCGTCTGCTTGAGGAAACAGCTCCGGACACGAAAGCGCCCATCGTTCCGGTTCGGCCGGTCAACCGGAGAGCGATTGCCGTTGCGTTGGCGTTTCTCATTCCGACGATCGGAGGGCTGCTGTACTGGAAGTTGGGCAGTCCTGAGGCTGTCACGCTTCCGAGCGCATCCGCGCCTGCTGCGCAAAGCGGGTCGGAGTATGCGCATCAGACATCCGAAGGGCTTGATGCGCTCTCCGAGCGATTGAAGAAGAAGCTGGAACAGAACCCCAATGATGGCGTCGGGTGGGCATTGCTGGCGCGCTCCTATGCAGAAATCGGCCGGCACGCCGACGCGGTGCCGATTTACGAGAAGGCGATGAAGCTCATTCCCGACGATCCCCAGATGCTCGCCGATTATGCCGATGCGCTCGGCATGCTGCAAGGTCGCAAACTGGAAGGGAAGCCGGAACAACTGATTCAACAGGCGCTGAAGATCGATCCGAATCATGTCAAAGCGCTGATGCTGGCTGGGACCATCGCGTTCGATCGCAGAGAGTTTGGCAAGGCGGCCCAATATTGGGAGCGGGCGAATGCCAATCTGCCGACTGAGACGGAGGCCGGAGCCAGGCAGGAACTCTTGGCTGGTATCGCCGAGGCCAAAGGGCTCGCCACCGGGAAGCCAGTGACGGCGAGCGCGGCAGGAGTACCTGCGACGCCGTCAAAGCAAGAGGGGCAAGCCGTGGCCATCAGTGGGACCGTGACCCTGGCCCCGAGTCTTGCTGCAAAAGGGGCTTCAACGGATACCCTCTTTGTGTTCGCCAGAGAGATGAATGGCCCGCCCATGCCGGTGTCGATCGTACGTGCCACCAAGAAAGATTTGCCGTTCACGTTTCAGCTCGATGATTCAACCAGCCCCATGCCGTCGAGAAAACTGTCCGACGTGGGAACGGTTGTCATCGTCGCGCGTCTTTCCAAGTCCGGCGAAGCCATGCCGAAAAGCGGCGATCTTCAGGGCGTCAGCGAGCCGATGAAACCGGGAGCCAACAAGGTCACGGTTGTGATCGATCGAGAGATTCCCTAGGGCGGAGGTTTGCCGATGTCCTTTTCGTCACCCGCATGGCTCTATCTCTTGCCGCTTCTCGTGGCGCTGCTGTTCTATCTGCGCCGCCACCGGAAAACGGAGATACATCACCGCAGCCGTCTTGAAGAAGCCAAGAAGTCCGGAATCCCCGAGCCGCTCACCTTGCATCCCGTCATTGATACCAACAAATGTATCGGCTCAGGGGCCTGTCTCAAAGCCTGTCCTGAACATGCATTGGGGCTTGTCGGGAGAAAGGCGGTGCTTGTTCAACCCGACCACTGTATCGGCCATGGCGCTTGTGAGACGGCCTGTCCGGTCGAGGCGATTTCGCTGGTGTTCGGTACCGAAAAACGCGGCATCGATATTCCGCAAATCAAGCCTACATTCGAAACGAATGTGCCGGGCATCTTCATCGCCGGCGAACTCGGAGGGATGGGACTGATTCGGAAAGGCGTGGATCAGGGACAGCGGGCCGTTCAGACGATCGCGAAGAAGCGCAGCAAGGGGAGCGAATTGGATGTGGTCATCGTCGGTTCCGGGCCAGCCGGGATCTCCGCGTCTTTGGCTGCGAAGGAAGCGGGGCTGCGATTTGTGACCATCGAGCAGGAAGACGGCCTCGGCGGCTCCGTCTATCAATACCCGCGGGCAAAGGTGGCGATGACGGCGCCCATGACACTGCCTATTGTCGGAAAGTTTAGCAAGTACGAAATCAGCAAAGAAGAGCTGCTTGAATTTTGGAACAAGGTCATCAAACAAACCGGTCTGAAGATCAATTTCATGGAGCGGATGGATTCGCTGAAGAAAGTCGGTAACAGCTTCGTCGTGAAGACCTCCAAAGCGGAATACAAGACGGTAAACGTTCTCCTTGCGATCGGTCGGCGCGGCACTCCGCGCAAGCTGGGTGTCCCAGGGGAAGAACAGCCGAAAGTCGTCTATCGCTTGATCGATGCCGAACAATATCGGAATATGCATGTGTTGGTAGTTGGTGGGGGAGACAGCGCGGCGGAAGCGGCGCTGGCGATTGCCGGGGAGAAGGGGACGACTGTCACGATCTCCTGCCGCGGAGATGAAATCTTTACCCGACCGAAAGACAAGAATCGCCAGCAATTAAAGCAGTGCGTGGCGGAAAAGAAGATCACCGTGTTTGTGAATGCGAATGTCAAAGAGATTGGTAAAGACGCGGTGACGCTTGATCACGAAGGGCAATCCGTGGTGCTGAAGAATGATGCCATGATTGTCTGTGCCGGCGGCACGCTCCCGACGCCGATGCTGAAAGAAATGGGCGTGATGGTGGATACCTACTACGGTCAGGTCGTCCCGAAGTAATCGTTCGCATGGAGGCATGTATGCGGAGTCGTCTGATCATCGTCTGTGCGAGCGTGTTCCTGGTAAGCGCATGCGGAGGGGCGCGCACCGTCCCAGCGACCCATGGCAAACCGGTGAGCGAAGCACCTGCCAAGGGGAACGCGGCGATGCAGCAGTTGCGCGCGCAGGCGGAAAAAGGAAATGTCGAAGCACAGTTTGCATTGGCCCAGGCCTACGATCGTGGGCGAGAGGTGCCGATCGACAAGGTCGAGGCTGTCCGATGGTATATGCGAGCGGCGGAACAAGGTGATGCGTTCTCCCAATATCTGCTCGGGAACAATGCCTGGAATGGCACGGGAATGCCGAAGAGTGAACAGGCTGCGGTGCAGTGGTGGCAACGCGCGGCTTCGCAAGGTTTTGCTCCCGCGCAATCGAGCTTAGGCCGAACCCTCGTCACCGGCGGCCAGGGTGTATCGCCGGACAAGATGCAAGCCTACCTGTGGCTGGCGCTGTCCGCCGGCCAGGGTGATCAGGAGGCCGATCAACAACGTGCCACACTGGTCGAGCAGTTACAGCCGGATCAGCTGGCGCAAGCCAAGCGGTTAGTCAAAGAGTGGAAGCCGGCAAGATCCCGTGCTGTGCTCAGCAGGAGCGCTCCGTAATCCCATGTATCTATTCTCCAACTCCTGAAGTCTCTCGCGTCTTGCAGAACATCAGAGGCGAGGAGTCAGGATTGCCCCAACCTCGTATTCCTACCAGGTGCCGGTTTTTCTGTTTCGGGTGAACTCCGCAAGAGTCGATTTCTGAAAAAAGGACGTATTCCGGCACTCCCCATAGTGGTCGTTCATTTCACCTTCCCGGACAGCTTGCGGTCTTCTCGTGAACTCGCATGCGGTCTCGGCTGATGGGCTCATCAAAGTTCCTCTCACGATCCCTCTGACAGAGGCTTTCTCCCCTCAAAAGTAGGCAGTAGTCTTCGCATGCCTAATTGGGTAGCTCGCTGCGCAACAAGGCGTAGTCGCACGACTGCGTCCAGAAGACGAAGGCCTGTATACCTGTGCACACATGAGTAACCATCAGCAGGTAGTCACAGAAAGAAAAATATAGGTGAGCGAATGGATGGTCAACGAAACACAGAACGAGATTCAGTTGGAACGGCAGCCATCACAGAGTTGCGGGAGCTTATCGCCAAATCATCATCAATCTATGCGGGACATGAGGGACCGTGACGAGTTATGCGGGTTGGAGTTATGACGGAAGTCACTTACAGGAACTGAGGAGGGAGTGGTCATGGAAGGGATGAGCCGAATGTTTGGCAGAGTTGCAACGCAGCTGGGAATGGCGGCCGCGTGTATATGCGCCCTGGCAGCGCCGGCAAGCGTATCAGCGCAGACGCCGCCGACCGTCACCGTCACGGTGCAAGGCAGCGACGGACTGCCTATCGCGCCGGGCTTCCGCTGGTTGCTGCAGGAAAATCTGATGTATGACGCCAAGCAAGGGGTTTCCTGCGATCCAACAGGAGCCGACGCGAACCGCCCCTGCGTTCCCGGCACGAACATCTCCGCCAACACCCTCTCGACCAATTTCCATAAGAGTTACATGCCTCCCGTGGACAAGGGTGATGTGGCGGGCAGCCAGGCGATCATTACGATTCCCGATGCGACCAAGAAATATTTCGTGTCCGTGCTGCCGCATTGTGCGAACCCCGCGTCGGCGCCGGAGAATTGTTATTCGATCAACGGCGGTGCGATTGCGCCGGGACAGACCGCGCTTACTGTGGTGGTGCCGAAACAACGGATTCCCACCGCGCAGATTTTCGTCATGGCGTTCGAGGACCTTGCGCCCATTAACAACGCGTTCGATCAAGGTGAGCGCGGATTGGGCGGATTCAATGTCGCGATTGCTGATGCCGGTGGCCAGATTTTGACCGACGCAATGGGCAATCCGCTGGGCACGACCTATCAAGCCGACGGGCTCACTCCCGACTTGCTTGGCAACGGCATTGTCACCACGATGACACAGGGAGAGATCGATTTCGCCCTCGCCAACAATGGCGCAGGAAATCCCTACAATCTTAAAGTCGGCGAGGCCCTGATCAAGGGACTCGCGCCGGGGAAATACGGCATCACGATCACGCCGGTGGTGGGATTGAATTATCAGCAGACCGCGACCATCGAAGGCACGAAGACGATCGATGCCTGGGTCCATGCCAATGAACCCCGCTACATGTTCGAACTCGGCCCGGCCGGGCACCATGCCGAATTCGGTTATGTACAGCCAGGCTATGTGCTGACCCCTCAGGGCGCCCCGTTGCTCGGCCAGGGGAGCAGCAGTATTACCGGGCGCATCGTTAATATGCACATGTCCCGGCCCCCCGACTATACGATGCACAAGGGCCATCCGTTGCTAGGCTGCTGGATCGGTTTGAATGAGTTTCAATTGGGCCGCGCGGGCAGAGGCCTCTATGTCGCGGCCTGCAACTCGGACAGCACCTTCACCATTCCCAACGTGCCGGACGGCTCGTACCAACTTGCGGTATGGGATCAATTTCTCGATAACATTTTTGCGCTCGTGCCGGTGACCGTAACCGGCGGAAATCTGGATCTTGGCGATGTGGGCGTGTTCCGCTGGTTCGGAGCTCAGGATCACTATGTCTTTTTCGATGCGAATGGCGACGGGGTCCGGCAGGAGACAGAAGTCGGCATCCGTGACCAGGTGGTGAACCTGCGGTTCCGCGACGGCACGATTTACCAGTCGTTTCCGACTGATACGACGGGCTATGTGCCGTTCGACGAAATCTTCCCCTTCTTCAGCTGGCAAGTGGCCGAAGTCGATTTTGCCCGCTTCAAGGCGACAGGTGTTACGGTCACCGTCGACGCCGGCGGACCGGTTGTTCCAGGCGAAAAACTGACGCCACAAATTCAAGCCGACGGGGTTTCCACGACAAGAACCGAAACCGGGCCGGTGTTGCTCCAAGGCTTTCAATCATTCCTCGGCACGACGAACAAGTTTGAATGGGGCAAGAAGAATTATTCGCCCGGCGAGAATGGTGGAATCAGCGGCATCGTCCAATACGCCACCACGCGCGCGGAGGATGATCCTCGCTACGCCGCAGCTGAAACCTGGGAGCCGGGCATTCCCCGTGTTCCCGTATTCCTCTACCGGGATCTGAACGGCGACAAGGTCATTGACGACGTGAACGGCAACGGGGCCATGGATCTGGCCGATGCGGATCACTACCCCTTCGGCTGGTCGAACGGCGGAGAGATGGGGCCGGAGGACGTGAAGCGAAATGATATTGGCGGTATTGCGGGTATCAACGATCCGACGTTCGTCTTCAATGCCGGCGATGCGGTGCAGATCGCCACGACCGACAGTTGGGACGACAACAATCCGACCGGCTGCCCTGGAAATCCAGCCGATCCCTTCCATCAGAACGGCAAATGCTACGATGGTCTGCGGAATTTCAATCAGGCGCGCCCGGCCGTGTTCGATGGCGGCTATGCTTTTACCTCCTATGTGCCGACGGGACGGTCGTCCGGTGGAACCGCGGTGACACTCGTGGCAGGTCAGTACATCGTCGAAGCCCTCACTCCCAAAGGCTATGAATACCAGAAAGAAGAAGACAAGAACGTGGACTTCGGCAATGCGTCGATCGTCAGCCCTCTGGCGCTGCCGCCGGCGTGCGTGGGTACGCGAAATGCGCCGGTCCCCGCGAATCTGACGTTGTTTCCGGGCGTCGCTGCGCCGAATGCAGGCATCAACACACCGCTGTGCGACCGGAAGGTCGTGCTGCTCACCAGCGGCCAGAATGCCGCGGCGAACTTTTTCATGTTCACCGAGGTGCCGCTGGCGGCGCAGGTGACCGGGTTCGTCTTGAACGATCTGGCCAACGAGTTCGATCCGCTTTCGCCGAACTTCAGCGAAAAGGCGGCGCCGTCCTGGTTGCCCATTTCCTTCCGCGACTGGACAGGGAAGGAAGTGGTCCGGGTCTATACCGATCAATTCGGCACCTACAATGCGATGCTGCCCTCGACCTACACCATCAACGCGCCGACGCCGAGCGGCGTCTCGCCGCAGATGCTGCAGGCCTGCCTCAATAATCCAGGGCCGATCCAGGATCCGGTGTCGGGGCAGATGGTCATTGATCCGTTCTACAACAAGCATTACGGCCAGACCTGTTGGACGTTGCACTACCTGCCGGGCACCACAACGTACGCCGATACGCCCATCGTGCAGATTGCCGCGTTTGTCGGCAACGGCAACGTGCAGACCGATTGCGACTGCGCGGATAAGACGCCGAAGGTCTTCTCCGTCACCGGACCGGGCAACGTCGGTCCATTCATTGCCGATGCTGATACCAGCCGCCAGCTCACGATTACGTCGGTTGGATCGGTTCAGGTGCCGGATCCTAACGCGATCAGAACCGAAGGGAATTTTGGCGCAGTCATCACGCGGGACTTCGGGTTCGGGGACGCTCCCGGTCAAGTGACGATCGGCGGGATTCCCTTAGAGAACATCGCCTGGTCGAACAACGTGATTACTGCCGATGTCCCATTGGCGGCTCAGACCGGCCAGTTGGTCGTGACACGGGCGGACAGCGGACTATCGTCCCTCAACTCCGTCACCGTCACAGTCGGCAATGCCGGCATTCCGGCTGTCCGTATGGTCGCGTCGGGTCAGTCGATTCAAGCGCAACTTGATCTCGCGAATCCGGGTGACCTGATTCTGGTGCAACCCGGTACCTATTACGAAATGCTCATTATGACCAAGCCGGTGAAGCTGCAAGGCTGGGGCGCGGGTTCGACCCACATCATTGCCAGCCAATCCTTGGCCACACAGTTGCAGACGTGGCGGGAGAAGATGAACAGCCTGGTGAACTGTCCGCTCACGCCGGCCGGAAAAATTGCCTTGTTGCCTGGTCAGGCGAACAATACTCAAGGGGCGACGGGTGGCACCTGTGGCTACCTCGCCGGCACTGGCCTGTTCCAGATCGATGAAGGCGCGGGGGTTTTTATTGGGGCGCAAGACGGCATCTTCACCAGCGGCCAGCATGGCCGCGTGGATGGGTTCTCGGTCGCCGGATCGGTGACGTCGCCCGGCATCGTGGTGAACGGCTATGCCCGATTCGTTGAAATCAGCAACAACCAGGTGGCCAACAATCAAGGCACCTACGGCGGCGGCATCCGGCTGGGCGATCCGACCTTGACGGTCAGTGCGCAGAACGACCATGCCACGATCCATCACAATCACATCGTGCAGAACGGCAGCTTGTTTGCGCCGGGCGCGGGTGTGGCCCTCTATGCCGGCAGCGATCACTATCAACTGATGGACAACTACGTCTGCGGCAACTTCGCAACGGAAGACGGCGGCGGCGTGGCGCATCTCGGCTTGAGCCCCAACGGGCTGATCGCGCGGAACAAGATCGTCTTCAACCAGACCTTCGTGCAATCGGTCGGCGGATTAGGCGGATCGGGCGCGGGCGGCGGACTGCTCGTGGCGGGCCGCGCGCCGGCCGTCGGTGGGCCGCTCCAGATCAGCGAGGGCGCGGGATCCGTAACCATCGCGTCGAACCTCATTCAGGGCAACAACGCGGGCACCAGCGACGGCGCGGGTGTCATGCTTCGGAGCATCAACGGGTTGGACGTGTTGGTCTCGCCGACCAACAACTCGACCTGGTACGAAGTGAATCTCTTCAACAATATCATCGTGAACAATGTGGCCGGACTGTCCGGTGGCGGCATCGCCATGCAAGACGCCGCCAAGGTCAACATGATTAACAACACTGTCGCGCACAACGACAGTACGGCGACGGCGGGCATGGCGTTCAGCGCCGGCGTGCCGAACGTGTCGAATCCACAACCGGCCGGGGTCGTGTCCAGCCGCTTCAGCGCCGGGCTCTGCCAGGCGTTCCAAGAGGCGGCGGGATGTGCGCGCTACTCCGATCCCGTGATGGAGAACAACATCGTCTTGAATAACCGCTCGATGTTCTGGGAAGTGGACACCCAAGTGAATCCGCCGAAAGGCCAGTTGAAGACCGCCGGCGTGCATGATCTAGGAGTGCTGCCCGAAGGGGCGGGATTCCTCTTGCATCCGATGAACGGCATCTTAACCGACGGCACCATCGGGTACGATGTGTCGAATCAACTGGTGATCGATGTGATGAAGGCCGACGGGACTTCGGATGTCTTTGTGAATCCCTACTTCAATGCGCCGCCCGGATTCGGGTCTGTGCAGCCGGACGGCACCATCTTACAACTCGAATTTACCACCACGCTGGCGAGCGCCGCAGCGCTGGATGAAGGCGGCAATTTCATCGACGTGCACTACGGCCCGCTGACGCCAGGCGGTAGCTACCACCTGGCGGCGAACTCACCGGCGATCGATGCCGGCAACAACGCGGCGCTGACGGTCTCGACTCTACTGGCGGCCGATTACGACGGCCAGCCGAGGCCGACGGGCGTGCGCACCGATATCGGCGCGGACGAAATGTCCGGCGCGACGGGCAACCAGGCCCCGACGATCACATCGAGCCCCGTGACCACGGCGACGGCCTTGCAGCTCTATGTCTATCAAGTGCTGGCCTCGGATCCGAATGCAGGCGACCTCCTTTCCTACAACCTGCCGACCGCTCCCGCAGGCATGACGATCAGTGCGACCGGGCTCGTGCAATGGACGCCGACGCAGGCTCAAGTGGGACTGAACGCGGTGATCGTGCGGGTGCAGGATCAGGGCGGAGCCTTTATCACGCAGTCCTACTCGGTGACGGTTGATCCACCAAAACCGGCCGTCGTCGGGTTCACCTTGCGCGATGCCAACGACGATGTGGTGATCGGTCCATTGACCAACGCAGCCATCGTCGATCTGAGAGATCTCTGCGGAGACTGTCAGGTCAACGTGGAAGCAACCGTGAGCAGCCCGGCTCCCGGAGCTGTCAGAAGCGTCGTGTTGACCTTGAGTGGCGCGACGAACAGGACGCGGACTGATAACACGAATCCCTATACGATGCCGGGCAACAACGGCGGAGATTTCGCAGGGATGACCTTGAACCCCGGTCCGCATACCTTGACGGCCACGCCCTTTAGCGGCCTCAACGGGACTGGTACGCCGGGGATTCCGTTAACGGTGAATTTTACCGTCGCAGGACCGCCGGTCATCACTTCGCAGCCGGTGACGGCGGCCATGGTGGCTGAACCCTATGTCTACGATTTGGAGGCAATGACGCTCACTGGGGCGCCGCTGACCTACAGCTTACCGGTTCGTCCGGCGGGTATGACGATCAACGCCAGCACCGGTCTCATCAGCTGGACGCCGGCTGCCAATCAGACCGGCAACCGCAACGTGAGAGTGCGGGTGACCGATGCCAAGGGTCGGTTCACGGAGCAGTTGTTCACCATTGCGGTGGCTTCTGGAGCGCCGGTGATCAATTCGACGCCGGTGACGACGGCAAAGGTTGCTACTCCATATACCTACGATGTGCAGGCCGCGGCGGCTGTGCCGAGTGGGGACCCCTTGACCTACAGCCTGGTGACCCGCCCGGTAGGTATGACGATCAACGCCACAACCGGCCTCATCAGTTGGACGCCGACCGCCGCGCAAGCGGGCAGTCGCAACGTGAGGGTACGGGTGACTGATGCCAAGGGTCGGATTGTCGAGCAGCCATATACCATCTTGGTGACGTTCTAGTTGAAACAGCCCGGTTCCGCGATGAGTCGTGGAACCGGGGGCTTTGAAGAAGGAGACGCACATGTCATTTTCAAAACGGTATCTACTCACGCTCTTGATGACCGCTGGCCTCGGGCTGTCCGGCATGAATGCCGAGGCAATCGTGAATGTGCAATGTCCCGGCGATACGAATGGAGATGGGGTGAGCGATACCCCGGGCATCGAGTGCCGGCATCTCTCCGGAGGCGACGGCTTCATACGCATGGCCGACGGTCGTGCGGGGCTCTACATCTTTGGCTTTTCAAATCTGACCGGCAGACCGATCGCGGAGTCTCTGAGTTGGGGCACCCTCGCGGCGCAATTTGCGGCGCCGACGCTGTACTTCAAGGAGGGCGACAAAGTCTACCTGACGCTCTCCAACGCCGGAACCGTCATGCGGCCCGATTTGTTCGATCCGCATAGCGTCCACTGGCATGGCTTTCCGAACGCGGGGTCGGTCTACGACGGCGAGCCGGAAGCCAGTATCAGCATCAATCCCAGTTCGAGCCTGACCTACTACTATGAACCGGTCGAGGTCGGGACCTTCATGTACCACTGCCACGTCGAAGCGGCAGAGCACATGCAGATGGGTATGCTCGGGAACTTGTATGTGTTGCCGAAACAGAATGACTTGCCGAACGGGACCCTGCTCGGGACGCACCAGCATCAAACCGGAAATAAATATGTGTACAACGACGGTGACGGGTCGACCCGCTATGACGTCGAGTTCCCGCTTCAGATCGGCTCGATGGACCCGGTCTTTCACGATCTTCACCTCGGTGTTCAGCCGCTGCCCTTTGCCAACTTGCTCGATACCTACCCGATGTTGAACGGCCGTGGGTACCCGGATACGGTCAATAATAGTCCGACCGGATTGCCGGCGCCTGAGGAAAAGGTCGCCGCCAACTATCGAAGCGCCAACGTGACGTCGAACCCGCAGTCGTCACTGATTCAAGCTCAAGCCGGGCAGAAGATTCTGCTCCGGATCAGTAACCTCAATATCACGACGTTCTATAGTCTCTCCGCGATGGGGTTGCCCATGAAGGTGGTCGGTACCGGCGCGCATATCCTCAAGGGACCGAACGGACTCCCGGCCTACTACGACACGAATTCCGTGACGCTGGGCGGGGGGGAGGCCATGGATGTGATCATCGATACGACCGGCGTTCCGGCAGGCACCTATTTCCTCTACAGCACGAACCTGAATTATCTCAGCAATAACACCGAAGATTTCGGCGGCATGATGACCGAGATCCACATTACTCTGTAGGCCTGATGGACCTGGATACACGAAGGAGCACGACGATGAAGCTGGCAACCATGACACGAGGGATTGTGACGTTCTTCACCGCGCTTGCAGTCCTGCCGGGCCTTGTCCCGGATCGGGCGTTGGCAACCATCGACGGCGTGAATGGCCCTGCATTCACTCTGGTCGCCACGACGGGCCTGATTTCCACCGGCGACGGCCAGAGTCTGTTGGGTTGGGGCTACGCGAACGGGAGTGGACTGATGCAGTACCCTGGCCCGACGATGATCGTGAATCAGGGCGACACCGTGACCGTGACGTTGACGAATGAGCTGGCGGTGCCTGTCTCCATTGTCTTTCCAGGGCAGACGAACGTGACCGCGACGGGCGGCGCGGCCGGCACTCTGACACAGGAAGCGCCGGCGGCTCCCTGCGTCGCCGACTGTGCCGTGACCTATACGTTTACCGCGAGTCAGCCGGGGACCTACCTCTATCACAGCGGGACCCAGCAGGATCTGGAAGTCGAAATGGGTCTGGTCGGCGCCTTGATCGTGCGGCCCAATGCCGCAGATCCCTTGCACCAAGCCTATGAACACCCGAGCAGCGCGTTCGAGCGCGAATACCTGTTTCTCCTCACGGAAATGGACCCCAATATTCACCGGCTCGTCGATTTCGGGATGACGGCCCAGGTTGATTTCACCACGTATCACCCGACCCTCTGGTTCATCAATGGACGCAATGCGCCGGACACCATGCTGGGCGCGGGGAGCCAAGCTCCCTGGCTGGCCTATCAGCCCTATAACAGCATGCCGCAGATCCATCCGGGCGAGCGGGCTTTGATGCGGCTGATCGGCGCGGGACGAGATCTCCATCCCTTCCATCACCATGGGAATAATGCCTGGATTGTTGCGCGTGATGGGCGGCTGTTGCAGAGCACGCCCGGTGCTGGGGCCGATCTGGCCGAATCCAATTTCACCATCACGATGGTACCGGGAGGAACGGTTGATGCGCTGTGGACTTGGACCGGCGAAAAATTGGGATGGGACATCTATGGCGACCCCAATCAATCTGCCACGACCCACAGCTGCAACAATCCGACCGGCTTTGACACGGTGACCCATGAATATTGTCCCGATCACGGAAAGGCGCTGCCGACCACGATGCCGGATCTCCTGAGCCTGACCTTTGGCGGCAACTGGAGCGGCAGCCCGTTCCTGGGACAGCTTGCTGCGTTGCCGCCTGGGCAGGGTGGCAATAACCCGACCGGGGCCTTTACGTTCATGTGGCATTCGCACACAGAACGCGAGATGACCAACGATGACATTTTCCCCGGCGGCATGATGACGATGATGATGGTCGAGCATCCGAGCGTGCAGATTCCGTAAATGCCGCAGACTGGAGGAAGGCCATGGAAGAGCGTGCGCCAGACCAGGCTGGTCGATCGGAGCCGATGTCTCCGGCTCAATCCCGGCAGGACTCTAAGATGTCAGGCCTTGGGCCTGAACGTTGGCGGGCCAGGAAGCGGCCGTCAATCTATCTCGTATTTCCACCAGGCGTGGAAGGCAAGCGGAAGCGAACATTGCTCGGATTGGACGGCGATGAATCGCGCGAGGACTGAGATGACAACAGGAATGACGGGTCTTCACATTACAACGCAGGAGTCATGACGATGCGCACCCTACATCATTTTCTGAGAGCTTGTTCATTGGCTGTCGTCGGGGTGGCTCTCGGCACCAGCCCCGTCTGGTCGGCGGAAGTCTGGCTCGAGGCTCGGCCACTGACTGGGTTGGAATATCCGGTGGGTATACCGTCGACAGTGCCGATGTGGGGGTACGCGTCCTGCGACTCCAGTTGGGTGTGCGGACCCGCCGCTGTCCCAGGGCCGCAGCTGGTCGTGCCGGCTGGTGAGACGAGCCTCACCATTCATTTGAAAAACAACTTGCCTGCTATCGGCCTCTCAGTGCCGAATATGACGTCGGTTGTGATTCCCGGTCAGCGGGAAGACAACATGGTTCCCGTCATGTTTGATCCAATTGTGAGTCCGCACGGTGACGGCGTGTTACGAGCTCGGATGCGGTCGTTCACCCACGAAACCACTCAGGGCCAAATCGGCGACTATGTCTGGTCGAACCTCAAGCCCGGCACCTATCTCTATCACAGTGGAACTCACGCGCAGGTGCAGGTCCAGATGGGACTGTATGGCAGCATCAAAGCCGATGCGGTGACGGGACAAGCCTACGCGGGACAGGCCTACGTCGGAGAGGCTACCCTGCTCTTCAGCGAAATTGATCCGGCGCTCCATACAGAAGTGGCGAACGGAACATACGGTACCGCCGGTCATTCGACCAGCACCATCAACTATCAGCCGAAATACTTCCTCATCAACGGCGCGCCCTATTCGGCCTTGACCGCGCCGATCGCGGCTGGTCAGGCAGGCCAGCGGAATCTCCTGCGGCTGCTGAACGCCGGGGTGGAGTCGCATGTGGCGGCGTTGCTGGGCGGGCATTTCCAGGTGATTGCCGAAGACGGCAATCCGCTCGCGCATCCGCGCGAGCAGTATGAGACGTTGCTGGCTGCCGCCAAGACGATGGATGCGATCTGGGTGCCGGCGGTGAACGGCACCTATTCGATCCACGACCGCCGGAACCGGCAGGGCATGTTGGCGAAATTGGAGGTCAGTGCGGGCGCAGCGGTGGCGCCCACCGCAGTCAGCGATGCCTATTCGACGCCGGTGAATATCCCATTGAACGTGGCGGCTCGCGGTGTCTTGTTGAACGATCAGAATGCCCTGACGGCCACCGCTGTCCTCGTGACTGGTCCCGCAAGCGGCACGCTGGTCCTCAATGCCGACGGCTCGTTTGTCTATACCCCGGCGCCGGCCTTCTTCGGTCAAGTCTCTTTTACCTATAAGGCGAACAACGGGACGGACAGCAATGTCGCAACTGTCACCATCACGGTGAACCGTCCGCCGGTGACTGTGAACGATGCAGCAACGACCCAACCGAACACAGCGGTGACCGTGAATGTCTTGGCGAACGACAGCGATCCGGAGAGCCAGCCGCTGACGATTACGTCGGTGACGCAGGGAACCAACGGGGCCGTGACCTTTACTGCGACGGGTGTGGTCTATACCCCGAACGCGGCCTTTACAGGAGTCGATACCTTTACCTACACGATCAGCGACGGGCAGCTACCGGTGCCTGGTACTGCGACTGGAACGGTGACGGTGACGGTGGTTGGGAATCTCGCGCCGACGGCCAATCCCGATCTCAGGACCATGGCGGAGGACGGTACGTTAATTATCTCGGTGCTTGCAAACGACACCGATCCGGAGAACCAGCCGCTGACGATCACAGCGGTGACCCAAGGGGCGCACGGTACAGTGACGAACAACGGCACGACCGTGACCTATAAGCCCGCGCTGAACTTCAACGGCGGCGATTCGTTCACCTATACGATCAGCGACGGACAAGCACCGACCCCGGGTACAGCCACCGGCATGGTCACCATGACTGTCACACCGGTGAACGACGCGCCGGTGGCCGTGGCCAACACCTATGGGGTGAACAAACAGACCTCGTTCACTGTTCCTGCATTCGGCGTGCTGGCGAACGACAGCGATGTGGACGGGAATACGCTGACAGCCGTTCAACGGTCCAACCCGTCAGGCACGGTGAGTCTCAATGCAGACGGGTCGTTCACCTATACAACGACGGCGGGCTACGTCGGCACGCGGGTCTTCAAGTATCGCGCAAACGACGGTCTGCTGAACAGCGCCGACGTCAATGTGACGTTGGTCAAGGATCTGACGGTGGTGCGCTTTGACCGTGCGGCTAACGGCGATTGGCTTATTCGCGGCAAGAGCACCAAGCCGAATACGACTGTGACAATCTATCCCGGCGCGACGGCGACGGGAACTCCGCTGACGACGACGACGGGGCAGACGTCTGTCACGGTCGGAGGCAACGGCAGTTGGACCTTCAGGACAGCGGCCGGGTCCCTCTCGTCCGGACAGCCGATCAGCGCCAAGTCATCGACCGGCGCGGAAGTGATCGACGTGCCGGTGCCGTAAAGGAATGCCGGGATACCCGGCATTCACCTGAGCTCCGCAGCCTGTGGGACGGCCTCCCGCGCAGGCTGCGGACATCACGGTGGCAAGCAGCTTGGTGGGGTATCGAGGACAGGGTTTGATTCATCTCACAGCGGAGGGAGCACGATGCACAGCGCGAAGATCGGTCAACGGCTCGGATTCGGCGTTGCGATGACGATGGTGTGGGGCCTGGTTGTCGCTGGGCCAGCTCTGGCGGAGCCGATTGAGGCGAACCCGACCGAAGCCGCGCTTACCCAGGTCGCAGTGGCGGCGCCGGCTCTGGCCCAGCATGGGCATCATAGTCCGGAATCGTTCGCAACGCATTCCATTACGGAGGCGCAGCGACTGGCGATGGAGCAACAATATGGTGTCAGCATTCTGGGCGTCAGGGTCACGGCTGCCGGGCATATGCTCGACTTCCGCTATCGTGTGCTGGACACAACAAAAGCCGGGCGGCTGATTCGTCCCAAGATGGGACTGGCCCTCGTCGATCAGGCCACGAAAGCCGAGATGCCAGTGCCCGTGATGGATAAAGTGGGGGCCTTGAAGCAGACGCGCAGCCATCTGTACGCCGACCGGACCTACTCCGTCTTATTCGCGAACCGCGGCGGGGTCATTAAGGCCGGCAGCAAGGTCTCGATTCAATTCGGCGATCTCACGTTGGACAACCTCATCGTGGAGTAACCGGTGAAACCGATCCGGCGCATCGCGGGATTGCTGACAGGGACGCTGCTCTGGTCTCTGCTCGCCGCGTCGGTTCACGCCGCCGTCATCGAGCCGGAACTGAACCTCTTGCTACAGGCACGAGGCGCCGGTGAAGCGATTCCCGTCATTGTGACGTTTCCGCGCGTGGTCGATCCCTGGTCTCTCCAGGAGACCGATCGGCGGCAGCGCCGCTCCCGGCTTCTTCAGGCGTTGCAACAGGAGGCGCAGGGATTTCCCGCGCAGGTTCACCGGTACGCCGAGGAACACGGCGCGACACAGATCAAATCCTTGTGGGCGGCTCATACGCTGGCGCTCTCGGGTGAGCCGTCGCTGATTCGTGATCTTGCGGCGCTCTCCGGCGTCGAGTCGATTCGACAGGATCGGATCATGCGGGTATTTGCCGGCTCGCAGGGGCATCACTCGATACAGCTTGGGCGGAACGGACTCCCGTCGGTGCGGAAGCCGAGGCATGATCCGGATCGCACCGGCTCGGTGTCGGCATTGGGACCTCACGAGACCGGTTCCCAGGCCTCTGCTGTTTCTGCTGCTCCCACCTCATCGCCGGAATGGAACCTGACCGCAGTCAAAGGCCCGGATCTCTGGGCCTTGGGATTTACCGGGCAGGGCGTGGTCGTGGCAAGTCTGGACACCGGTGTGGACGCGCAGCATCCGGATTTGTCGGCGCAATATCGCGGGGGTACCAATAGCTGGTTCGACCCGCATGGCGAGCATGCGACTCCGGCCGATCTGGACGGGCATGGCACCCATGCGATGAGTCTGGCCGTCGGCCGCGTGAGCGGCGGGACGGCGATCGGGATGGCGCCCGATGCCCAGTGGATCACCGCCAAGCTGTTCAACGATGCCGGATTTTCCAGGGAAAGTCTCATGCATCAGAGCTTACAGTGGGCGCTGGATCCGGATGGCGATGTCGCGACGGACGATGCGCCGGATGTCGTCATTCTTTCGTGGGCCGTCGCCACGGTGAATGTGTGCAACCGGGCGTTTCAAGACGAGTTAGATGCGCTGCGGGCGTCCGGCATTGCCGTTGTGCTGTCCGCGGGGAACTCGGGGGCCGGTGCGTCAACGAGTATCAGTCCGGCCAATAATCCTGGGCAGCTTTCCGTCGGCTCAGTGAACCAGCAGCTCACGTTGTCACCGTTCAGCAGCAGGGGGCCCTCGGCCTGTGACGGAGGGATGTTCCCGGCGGTGGTGGCCCCTGGCGAACAGGTGCGGGTGGCGGATCGGTCGTTCGGCGGGATGCTGAATTATGCCACGGTGACGGGCACCTCATTCGCCGCGCCACATGTGGCGGGAGCGCTGGCGTTGCTGAAGAGCGCGGTGCCGGCCGCGCCGCTTCCGGTTTTAGAGTCGGCGTTACAGGCGACCGCGGTTCCCTTGGCGCCCCAAGACGATTCGGCGCAGCCGCGCCCATGGCTGATCGACACATTGGCCGCCTATCGCGCCGCCTTGATCGGATCCGGTTCCGAAGGCCCCCTCGATCGCGAGGGGCCGAGGGCCGGAGGCGATGCGACCGGCCTCAGACAGGGAGTCCTGCGATGAATGTCCACGATGAGCCGATGGTGGTGGTGATGATCGGATTCCTGTTTCTTTTATGGATTGCGCTGGCGATCGCTTTGTGGCGCACCGTCAGTTTGGCGCTGGTGGCTGGATGACTACGATGGCCTGGTACGGGGGAGAGCTGCGACTGCCTTCGGGGTTGCCGTGTCGTTCTCTGGCGTCGGTCAAGCCCCTCAAAAGTAGCGCGTACCTTCGTAGTGCGTACCATTCGGCGTGTGGTTTGGGTGGGTCTTCCCTCAACAAGGCGTAGTCCTGCGACTGTCGCGGGGGGTGGTCGTCGCGTATACCGGTTACGACAGGAGTGTATAGGGGTGGCAAGAGCCCTGGCTGCGTGCAGCGCAGGTCCCGGCCGAGGATGATGAGGCGTTGAGTAGGAGGAATGGCATGATGAGCGACAAGAAAGGCCTAGGCGGTCGGTGTGGCAAGGGATCGGAGGGATTTACCTTGCTGGAGTTGCTGGTGGTGATGGTCATTATCGGATTGCTGGCGTCATTTGTCGGGCCGCGCTACTTCTCGCAAATCGGGAAGTCGGAGGTCAAGTCGGCCAAGGCGCAGCTGGATGCGCTGGAGAAGGCGCTCGATCAATACCGGCTCGATCTGGGCAAGTATCCGTCTACGGAACAGGGGCTGGTCGCGCTGGTGTCCAAGCCTGCGAATGAAGCGAAATGGGATGGTCCCTACTTGAAGAAAACCGTGCCGCCAGATCCTTGGGGGAGTCCCTACAGCTACAAATTCCCCGGAGAGCATAGTGAGTTCGACCTCTGGTCGTTCGGCCGGGACGGACAGCCTGGGGGCACTGCTGAAAACGAAGATATCAAGAACTGGTAACGGGGTATCGCGCCATGCGGTTTGAAGTCAGAGCCTTTCACTACGCCCATCCCGGCATCGTGGCGCTTCATGTCGAAGCCATCACGCCGGAGGAGGCCCGGTCGCAAGCCGAGGAACAGGGCTATCAGGTGCTGCGTGTGCAGACCGGCGGATTGGCGCGCGCCTTCGCGTTCACACGAGCGCAACCGTTTCCGGTCGTGTTGTTCAGCCAGGAACTGGTGGCGCTGTTGCGCGCGGGGTTGTCCTTGATGGAATCCCTCGAAACTCTGGCGGAGAAGGAACGTCATCCCGATGTCAGCCGGGTGCTCCAGGGTTTGCTCACCAAGTTGCGTGAGGGGCAGACGCTTTCCGCCGCCCTCGAGCGGTTTCCTTCGAGCTTCCCGTCGCTCTACGTGGCGACGGTGCGGGCCAGTGAACGCACCGGGGACGTCGCTGAGGCTCTGACCCGCTACGTCGTGTATCACGGCCAGTTGGACAGTGTCCGGAAGAAGCTGGTCAGCGCGTCGATTTATCCGCTGGTCCTGCTGGGAGTGGGTGGTCTCGTGATGCTGTTCCTTCTGCTCTATGTGGTGCCGAAGTTCAGCCGTCTCTACGAGGATGTCCGGGGCGAGCTTCCCCTGATGTCTCAGCTGCTCCTGGAGTGGGGACGGTTGCTTGAACGGCATGGGTCGGAAGTCATGGTCGGGATCGCCGTTAGCCTGCTGGCGGTGATCTATGCCGCGACCCGCCGATCGGTACGGGACTGGGTCACTGACCGAGTCCGCGCCCTCCCGGCGCTGCGCGACCGGTTTCTGGTCTACGACCTGGCGCGGTTCTATCGCACGCTCGGGATGCTGCTGCGTGGCGGCACTCCGGCCGTCCAGGCGCTCGGCATGACGACGAATCTCTTGCCGCTGTCGTTACGAACCAAGTTGACTCTGGCCACCGGAGCCATTCGGGAAGGCCAATCGTTTTCCATGTCGATGGAACGCTATGACCTGACGACGCCGGTGGCGCTGCGGATGCTGCGGGTCGGCGAACGCAGCGGCCAGATGGGCGACATGATGGAGCGCATCGCCGGTTTCTACGATGAGGAGATTGCGCGGTGGGTCGATTGGATGAGCCGCCTGATCGAGCCCGTCTTGATGACGGTCATCGGGGTCGTCATCGGCACGATTGTGGTGTTGATGTATTTCCCAATTTTTGAATTGGCCGGGAGTCTTCAATGAAACCAGTAGCATTGGCGAAGGTGGCGGAAGAGATGATCGAGGGGTTGGCCAGTTTTCCGCTGGACCGTATCCGTAAGGCCCGCGAGGAATCGTCGCGCACCGGCGCGGTGCTTGTCGATGTGCTGGAACGTCATGCCGATCTTCCTCGGCCGCTCTTTCTGTCGACTCTGGCGGTGACGTTCAACTACCTCTCCCTCTCGCTGGAGGAACTGGCCGTGCTCACGCCGGATTTTCAGCTCATTCCTTATCCGGAGACGGTCGCCCAGGGGTGCGTGGCCGTTCGCGACAGCGAGCACCAGCTTCTGGTGGTGTTCTGGGATCCGTTCGTAGCCGACCGGCAATGCTGGCTGGATGAGCGGATTGCCGAGCCCTTTACCCGGTACCTGGTGCATCGTGACAATCTCACGGCCTATCTGGCCCGGTATGAGGAATCCTTGCGCGCCATGGATGGGCTCGCGCGCAGTGGCGAGTCCGATAGTCATTCGGCGGGCGCAGTGGCGGAAATCTCGATTCAGTCCATCAGCGGGGACAGCAGTCCCGTTGTGAAACTGGTGCATTCGACCATCTACGATGCGCTTAAGGGCGGGGCGAGCGATATCCATCTCGAAACGGGTCCGAACGGGCTCGCGATCAAGTACCGCATCGACGGAGTCCTGACTCCGATCGGCGGCGCGGACGGGCTCGACATCGCCGAACAAATCATCTCCCGAATCAAAGTCATGGCGGATTTGGACATTGCTGAGCGGCGGGTGCCGCAGGATGGACGGTTCAAGCTGTCGATCCGCGGACGCGGCGTCGATTTTCGCGTGTCGGTCATCCCGAGCATCTACGGAGAAGACTCGGTTATCCGCATTTTGGACAAACAATCGCTGTCGGACCGGGTGCTTGGATTGCGCTTGGACAGCCTGAAATTCGACGAGGAGTCGAAAGCGCATCTTCGCCGCCTCGCCAGCGAACCGTACGGCATGATGCTCGTGACCGGGCCGACCGGAAGCGGCAAGACGACGACGCTATACGCGGTGCTGACGGAGATCAATAACGGGCGGGACAAGATCATCACGATCGAGGATCCGGTCGAATATCAATTGGCCGGCGTGTTGCAAATTCCGGTCAATGAGAAGAAGGGGCTGACCTTCTCGCGTGGTCTGCGGTCGATTCTCCGCCATGATCCGGACAAAATCATGGTCGGAGAAATCCGAGATTCGGAGACCGCTCAGATCGCCGTGCAATCGGCGTTGACCGGACATCTCGTGCTCGCGACGGTGCATGCGAATAACGCGCTCGATATCATTGCGCGGTTCATTCACATGGGGGTCGATCCTTACAACTTTGTCTCGGCCTTGAACGGAGTGGTGGCCCAACGCTTGATCCGGCTGGTGTGCCCGGAGTGTGGAGAAGACGACGATCCCTCGGCGAAAGAGCTCGCGGCGTCTCGATTGACCCTGGACATGTGCCGGTCTTTTCACTTTCGGATCGGCCGGGGCTGTTCCACGTGTCACGGAAGCGGATACAAAGGCCGTCGCACGATCACCGAGATTCTGCATCTGGACGATGAAATCCGCGAGTTGATTGTCGCGAAGGAGCCGATCCGCCGGATCAAGGACGCGGCAAAGACGGCTGGCATGCGATTTCTACGCGAGGCCGCGCTCGATCTGGTGAGAAACGGTGAGACCACTTTGGAGGAAATCAATCGTGTCACCTTTATGGCGTGAACAGGTGCAGGTGCTCGTGACTCCGGCCAGCCTCACCCTGGTGCGGTTCGGCAGAGGTCTCCGGCCTGCCGTGATCGGGAGCGCGACGGTCCCGGTGAGCGATCGCGGCGCCAAAGGGATGCCCAATTGGACCAGCGCCCTCGTCGCTCTTGCCCAGGTGCTGACCGCGGAGGAGTGGCGTCACGGCGATCTCTCGATTGTCCTGTCCAACCATTTTATGCGGTATCAGGTGGTGCCGTGGCGGGATGAATTGCGTGACGAGTCCGAGTTGATCGGGTATGTCCGGCAGCTGATGAGCGGCGCCTATGGACGGCGATCAGCCGATTGGTCGGTCGAAATCAGCATCGACGGCGTGGGGCAGCCGTGTGTGGGCAGTGCGGTCGATATCCAGTTGATCCATGAGCTGCAGGCCATCGCCGCTCACCAAGGCAGACGGTTGGTCTCGGTGAGGCCGCTCTTGATGGAGGCGTTCAATTGGGCGAAGGCCTGGCTGAAGACGGCGTGCCAGTGGCTGGTGATCGTAGAAGACGGCATGATGTGCGCCGCGCTGGTCGGCCATGGGCGCTGGGTCGTGGTGAGAACGTGCCGAACGGGGTCTGATTGGCCAGCCGAACTCGTGGCCATGCTGGAGCGTGAACAATTCCTTGTTGATGAAGCGGAATCTGCGCAAACGGTCTTATTGCACGTGGTGAACGGGGAGTCGATGGAACTGCCGGCGAATCAATGGACCGTGCGGCACCTTCGGGCTGATCAACCCTCAAAGGCGAGCGCCTCGGTATTGTCATGCGTCCTTTAGAACTCGACTATAGCGGGCGCCGTTCCCGGGTGACGCTGGAGGCGGTGGCCTGGTTTGGGGTGGGGCTGTTGGTTCTGGCCGTCAGTGTTACGCAGTACGGAGAAGTGACGGAAGCCCTTGAGCGTCAGGAGAGCCGTTTCGATTCGCTTCGTGCGCAGTTGGACCGCGCCGCGAAGGCGAAAGAGCGGCGCGTGGCAGAGGCGAAGGCGCGAGAGCCGGAGTTGAAGGAGGCGAAAGCGGTATTGCGGCGGCTGGCGATGCCCTGGGAGGGTGTGTTCGGGGCATTGGAGCAAGCGACACGGGTGCATCGAGACCGGATTCGGGTGTTGGGCGTCCAGCCGGATGTGGAGAAAGGGCTGGTGTTGCTGACGGGCGAGGCGAAGGACTTCGGTGAATTGATGGATTACTTGGACCGGATCGGGAACAGCGGGATGCTGAGGCGAGTGCGACTGGTGAATCACCAGGTGCAGACTGATGTGGCGGGCCGTCCGATTCGGTTTTACGCCGTGGCGGAATGGAAGACCGAACTATGAAACTGACATCGCTGACAGTCACCGGGGTGCCCCAAGTTCGTCCCGTGACACTGCCTGCTCATCAGCCCAAGCCTGCGCTCCCGGATGCTCCGGGTGGTGTGTCGGTTGCAGTGGCTGCTCCGTCTGCCGTCTCTCGCGTGATGAGCCGGTGGCGATGGCGGGCCAGCCTGTGGAGCGCGCGGCTGGGACCGGTCGGACGGCTCGGACTGGGGCTGGCGGCGCTCGGCGCGACGTTTTACGTGGGCACGGTGGTTCCTGGGCAATCGGACTTACAGGAAGGGCAGAGCGCTGTGTCTACTCTGCGCGAGCAAGTGATGCAAGAGGCGGGGGGGGCGACACTCGCACCGGCGGGGCCGGGAGAAGAGCTGGATCGGTTTTATAAGGTTATCCCTTCTGATTCCGAAATCTCGCAGGCCTTGCGTCAGATCTATCGCATCAGCGCTGAGCTGGGGCTTCAGTTGGACCAGGCGGAGTATCGCATGGCCACGGAGGGACAAGGACGGTTGCTCCGCTATGAAGTGGCCTTTCCGGTTGTCGGCACGTATCCGCAGATTCGTCTCTTTCTTCGGCAGGTGTCTTCCAAAGTGCCCTTTGCCGTTCCGGACAAGGTGAATTTCGATTATCAGGATCCCAAGTCAGGACAGGTCCGGGCCACGATTCGGTTGTTGCTGTATTCAAGAAAGGATTCGTGATGCCGCTGCCTGAATCTCGGCGTCTATTCTGGTCGATCGGTATGAGCCTGGCGCTGCAAGCAATGACGCTGGTTGCCATGGGGCCTGTTGTGCCAGGGCGGGCCGAGGCGGCCTCGCCGGCTTCGGACAGAGAGAACTCGATTCAGGCGGTTTCCGGTAAGCCTCTGAAGATCGTTCAGGTCAGCGCTGATTTGTCGAGAGACCTGGATCGCCTTGAGAAGCGAGGGGCTGGGGGCGAGGTCTTTGATCTCTTTTCCCCATCCGTTGGGTCTTCTTCCCTGCAGAAGGGGAAGGCGGGCGGGAAGAGAGTGGTCCCTGTGCAACCAGCCAAAGGTGAGGAGGATGAGGTCGAGGTGATTACCAATGACACCGTGGTGCTGGTCCAGCCCCAGCCCCAGCCCCTGGAACCGGTTGTGGCGCTTCCGGCTCCCGCGCCGGTTGTGAGCGTGCCGCTCCCGCCGGCGATCCCGGTGACCCCGCCGGTCGTCGCGGCCCCACCGCCCCCTCCGCCTCCCAAGCCCCCGGCTGTTCCCTTTGCCTATATCGGAAAGTTCGAAGAGGGTGAGCGAACGGTCTATTTCCTTGTCAAAGGAGACAAGCTCTACATGGTGAAAGCCGGAGAAGATATCGATGAGGCCTATTCGTTCGACGGAGAGGCCGGTAATCAGTTGCGGCTCACGTACAAGCCGTTACGCATCGCACAAACCTTAACTGTAGGACCATGATGATGACTACTTTTGTTCTGTCTCGATATGTTCGTCCGATCGTTGGAGTGGTGTTGGTGCTGGCCTTTACCGGCTGCACGGCCAGGTGGTTGCAGGATGACGCCCGTATCGATTTCAATATGGGTCGCATGGAACAGGGTATTGCTAAGCTGGAGGAGGCGGTTCGGCGCGATCCGGAGAATCTGGTGTTGCGCGCAGACGTGAAACGGTGGAAGCGCGCGTGGGTGACCAATCTCCTGAGATCTGCGGACGCGGCGCGGACCTCAGCTCGATGGCAGGATGCCAAGTTCGACTATCGGCGTGTCTTGGAAATCGATGGGCAGAATGCCAGCGCCCGTGAGGGGCTGGAACTGGTGGAGCAGGCCGCGCAGCACGATCATGAGGTGCGTGTGGCCAAGGACCAGATGACGCGAGGCGATCTGGCGGCCGCTCGCGCCAGGCTTCGACATGTGGTGGAGGCGAATCCGTCCCATGCGGAGGCGAGCAAGCTTCTGGGCGATCTTGAGGAACAGCAGGCGCGAGAGGCGGGAGGGGCCGGGAACGGGAATCCCAAGCAGGACAAGCCGGTGAATCTGGAATTCCGCGACGCTAAGCTCTCGATCGTGTTCGAGGCCTTATCCCGCGCCAGCGGGTTGAATTTTGTCATCGACAAGGATGTGAAAGGGGACACGAAAACCTCCATTCACATCAAGGATCTCTCCGTGAACTCCGCGCTCGACTTGCTCGTAGCCCAGCAAGCCTTGCGGCGAAAAGTGCTGGCCGGTAACACCGTCCTGGTCTATCCCAATACGCCTGAAAAGCGAAAGCTCTACGACGAGCAAATCGTCAAGTCGTTCTATCTGACGCATGCCGAACCGAAGCAGGCGATGAATCTCCTGAAGACGATGCTCGAGACCAAAGTGCTGTTCATGGATGAAAAAGCGCGGCTGGTGGTGATGCGCGATAGCCCGGAAGCGGTGCGGATGGCTGAAAAGCTGATGGGCACATTGGATATGTCCGAGGCCGAGGTCATGCTGGAAGTCGAGGTGATCGAGATTCAGCGCTCCAAGTTGATGGAGCTGGGCATCAAGTATCCGACGCAATGGACCTTGTCGGCTGCCGGGGCCGCCGGAGCGGCCGGAGGCGCCGCGCTGACGCTCGATAAGGTGCTGGCCTTGACCAAGCCGGACATCACGTCCACGTCCCTGAGCGCGACGGCAGATCTGCGGCGTGAAATCACCGCCGCCGATATTCTTGCCAGCCCCAGAATCCGCGTGCGCAATCGCGAGAAGGCCAAGATTCTCATCGGAGACCGGGTTCCCGTCATTACGAATGCCGTGACGCCGACGATCGGCGCGAGTGTCGTCACGGGTAGTGTGCAGTATATCGATGTGGGGATTAAGCTCGATGTCGAACCGGTGGTTCATCGTGATAGCGATGTCGCCATTAAGCTGACTTTGGAAGTCAGCAGCATTGTGAAGGAAATTCTGAACCCGATTTCAGGCACGCAAGCTTTTCAGATCGGAACCAGGACGGCGTCGACGCTGCTCCAGCTCAGGGATGGTGAAACGCAGGTGTTGGCCGGATTGATCACCGATGACGAACGGCAAGCCTCGAACCGGATCCCGGGGCTGGGCGACTTGCCGATTCTTGGCCGTCTATTTTCCTCTCAACGCGACGAGACGAAAAAGTCGGAGCTCGTGCTGTCGATCACGCCGCACGTGGTCCGCACCGCGCCGCATGCTGATCCGCGTCTAACCGAGTTTCTCTTCGGGACCGATACGATGCGCGGGAGTTCACTGGCGCTCAAATCATCGGACGATGCCAAAGGCGGGGCTTCGAGCATTGAAACGGGAGCCGCGCCGGTTCCAGCACCCGCGGCAGCGCCCTCTCGGCCTCTCGCGCCTCCCGACATGTTCACGCCACCCGCCACCTTCGATCCGAGCGGGTCATCGTCTAAGACCGAGCCGCCGCCACCGGAGCCGGGTGAGGCCACGATTCCGGAACCGGACAAGTAATGGCGTGGGGGAGATGATGCGCCGAGATGCAGGATTCACGTTAATCGAGCTGGTGATCACGATCGCGATCATCGGCGTACTGGCGACGGCGGTAATGCCTATGGCCAATCTGGTATCCAAGCGGCACAAGGAGCAAGAGCTGCGGATCTCTTTGCGGCAGGTGCGTGACGCGATCGATGCCTACCGGCTGGCCGTGGATGATGGCCGCGTGATGAAAGGCGCTCTTGAGTCGGGCTATCCCAAGAGCCTTGAGATCTTAGTCGAGGGCGTTGAGGATGCCAAGAATCCGAAGAAGACGCGCATCTATTTCCTTCGTCGGGTTCCGCGCGATCCGACGTTCACAGACGCGTCAGTGCCGGCTTCCGAGACCTGGGGCATCAGAAGTTATGAGAGTCCACCGGATAGCCCTTCTCCAGGCAATGATGTGTTCGATGTCTTTTCGCTCTCGCAGGAAGTCGGCTTGAACGGCATTCCATATTCGCAATGGTGATCGATGACGCAACGTAACTCTCCTCTTGCGCGCGCAGACGGCTTCACACTGATCGAGTTGATTATTGTGATGGCCATCGTCGCTTTGCTCGTGACTATCGCCGCGCCACGCTATATGCGGAGCCTTGAAAAGTCGAAGGAGGCGGTGCTGAAAGAAGATCTCTGGGTGATGCGCGATGCGCTCGACAAATACTATGGCGATCTGGGGAAGTATCCCGGTTCGCTGGAGGAGCTGGTCGAGCAGAAGTATCTGCGCGCTGTTCCGGTCGATCCCATGACCGACAGCAGTACGACCTGGCAGGCGGTGCCACCCGCAGATCCGGAGCTTGGGGCGGTCTTCAATGTCAAGAGCGGCGCGTCAGGTGCAAGCACAGCCGGAACCTCCTACAGTGATTGGTAACCGCTATGTTGACGCAAGATAAGCAAGGCGGCCGACGCGATAGGCGGGAATGGTTGAGAGGCGACACAGGTTTGACGTATCTCGGCGTGCTGATCCTGACGGCGATGCTGACGGCCGGTATGGCCGCAGCCGGCATCCTGTGGCATTTCGCGCAGCAGCGCCAACGGGAAAGCGATCTGCTGTTTATCGGAAATCAATTCAGACTCGCGATCGGCCGGTACTATCTGAACCAGGCAGGGCCTCAAAAGGAATATCCCAAGCGTCTGGAGGATTTGCTCCGTGACCCGCGTCACCCAGGCAGTATCCGGTATCTTCGCAAATTGTACGTCGATCCGATGACCGGTTCGACGGATTGGGGCCTGCTCAAGACGCCCGACGGCAGCATCCTCGGCGTGTACAGCAAGTCAAACCGCAAACCGATCAAGAATGCCATGTTTCATCCGATCGACCGGCATTTGGAGCGGAAGGCAAAGTATTCAGAATGGAAATTCGTCTATTTGCCCGGGCAGCCTCTCGGGGCATCGGCGCCGAGTCAGGTCGGTGGCCCAACGCCATTCGGACACGCCGCGCCGGATCTGGAGCAGCTTGTGGCGCAGCCTCCTCAACCGGGGCGGTTCGGCGATCCGCTGCCAGCTACCATGGAAGGGCCTGCCCAGACGGAGATGTTGAATGACGCCCGGTAGGACTCAGCATAGACGAAGCGGCGCGCACGGCGGCGGTATTGGAGGAACGCGCCTGCGGAATGCGGGCCTGCGAACGCGAAGGGAGACGTGTATGGAACGTGCCTGACTGTCTGGATCAATCAACCGTTTGAGATGTCCCAATACATTGCCCGTACCATGAAAGGAGTCATGATGGACCGTCGAACAACTCGTTTTCTTTACCTTGGGATTTTGGTCAGCTCGGTGCTGTGGGGAGGTCTGGCTGTGAACCAGGCGGAAGCAGGGGCCATTACCTACACCTTTGCCGGAACGGTGACTAATGTCGTGAATGCTCCGAATGTTTCGGGTTCCCCGTTCAATACGAGCCAGACGATGTCGGGTCAGATGACTGTCAGCGATGTCGGGACCTATCCGATTCAGAGCCTCATCGTGAGCATCGGTGGGTATCAGTTTACAGAGACCGGTTCCGGCAGCGTGATCATTCAGAATAACAATGGCGCATTGAATCCTCCCTCGATCATTGACCGATTCTATGCGATTAAGCAGGTGAGTGGGGCGGGGGTGAATGGCTTTACCCCATCGTATTTGACAATGGATCTGCGGGGGCCCCAGAGCCTCTTCAACAGCACCGCGCTGCCCACGACAGTTCCATCCATCTCGTCGTTTAACGTCAAGAACGAGTGGCGGTTGAATTTTTCTGGCGGGAAGGTAGTGATAGGACAAATGAGCCAGTTGACCGCAGTCCCCTTGCCGGCGGCAGTCGTGCTGTTTGGGGCAGGGCTTGTGGCGCTCGTCGGTCTCGGAGCCGGAAGCTGGAGACCCAAGAGGAGTCAACTGGCTGCATGAACGGGGCTTGTCCAGATGGCCATACCAGACGAAGTTGATCGAGAGGGCTCGCACCGTCTTCGCCGAGTCGGCGAAGACGGGCAACATCCAGTCATGAGGTTTCACGCGGTCGGCTTGTTCCTTGGAGTGCGCGTTTGTAATGGCTTTGGAATGAATCTGACGGACCGAAGGAGCGCCGATGGCTAAGAGATTGTTCGAGTGGGAGACGAAGGTGCCCCCAAAGCCCCACACTGACCGGGCGCCTCTCATGCGGACTATCGATATTGAGATGGTTGCCACTGGGACGACTCTGAATGGTTGTCAGGATTTTTCTGTCTCAGGTCAGGCGCTGACGCTCAACATCAGCCCGAAGGGGCTGCTCGTGCTCATGGATCGGGAGCCTGAGGTGGACCAGGTCTTGCGGATTCTCGTTCCCTCTCCGGTGTACGAGGTGGGCACACCGACTTTGAGTGAAGTGAGATGGACAAGGAAGATGCCGCTCCTGAGCGGCGATGCCCATCCTGTTTATTTTGTGGGATTGCGGTTCATTCTGTGAAGAGCCTTCGTCGCGAGCCCGCCGGCCTGGACGCTGAGTTGCCGCGTCCAGGCTGGTCGCAGGGGTGAATCCGCGATGGCTGCCGACGTGTTCACGGGGCATGCGGGCTAGACCGCCGCGCTGCTCTGCCCCTCGATCTCGTCTCCCCCGTGTCCGGCTAAATGCCTGGCGGCAGGTCCCGCCTCTCTCGTGAATCATAGGCGCTGATCCGTTCTTGAGCATGACTTGCCGTGATCGTTTTCGTGCTGAACCCGGCCAACGATTCTGTCTGATGGCACGGACGATATTCCCTCCTCCATCGTTGACAGGTTGTGAGCGTGGGAATATAATCCCAACTCAGCGATCTGGGGAAGCCAGATGATCGTATCGGGAAACGCCGGCGCCGATGTGAAAGGAAGTCACTATGCCTCGCAAACAGCCATGGACGTGGTCCTTGAAGCAGCCCAGGCCGGGTCATGCCGACCGGATGGCGTTCATACGAGCGATTCCCTACGAGGCGCTTGACGATCAGCGCAATGCGGCGGCTGGCGTGCAGGCTCATTCGGCGAAGCAAGGACAGGCGCTTTCAGTGAATCTCTCGCAAGGCGGTATGTTGTTGATGATGGAGGGGCAGCCGGCGTTGCAGCAACAGCTGAGAGTCGGCTTGCGGCGGAACTCAACGAATGAGGTGGCTTCGGAGTTGGTCGAAGTCTGTTGGACGCGATCCGTGCCGGCGCTCTTGCAAGGCGGTGTTTGTTTTGTTGGGGTGAAGTTTCTCCGCGCCCACTGAATCCTTCCCGCAGTTCCGATTCGTCAGATTGTCGGGAGATTGCCATGCCGGAGACGCATGCGGATGCGAAGCGAGATGCTTTTCTCACGGGTGCAATGACCTTCCTTTGCGGTGATCTCCTGCGCAAGGGGTATTGCGTCACGGCCCTTCCCGGCTGCGAGGGAACCGCCGTCCCGCACGGGAATAATCTGCTGATATCCGGCCGGTTAGGCACGGCCGTTGTGCTGGCCATCAGGCGAGCGGTCCAAGGGGAAGTGTTTGACCTCACTCTCGTCGATGATCTGGCGGCTGTGCAGCGCACGGTCGATTATCCTGTCGTGCTCGTCGGGATTTCACGGATATCGCAGGCCCTCTTCGATCGTCTTGCCGACCATTCTATCTATGTCTTGCAGTATCCCCAAACCGGCATGAAGGAACTCGTCCGGCGCATCGGGAGTATTCTGACGGGAAGGGAGCACATCAGATAATCTCTGGTCCCGGAGGTTGTGGTTTCAATGAGCAGACCGGCAATGCATGCGGATTCACCCGAATAAGACCGAATATCCGGTTGCGGAAGATTCGACGGTGATAGGTGTGACCTGAGCTCAGGTCTCTGAGGGGTTGGCTTGATCCAGTGAGGAGGCCGGCCGCGCGTTCATTGCTGCTGGGTCGTCCGGTCCAGGCAGCCAGCGCTGGAGTATGTTCTGTAACTGCTGCGCACTCACCGGCTTGCTGACGAAGTCGTCCATGCCGGCGTGTAAACAGCGGTCACGATCTTCCTGCATGGCATTGGCTGTCATAGCGATGATTGGTGTATGCCGTCCGCCACTCTCCCGGCGACGAATGGCCTTGGTGGCGTCGAGCCCGTTCATTTCAGGCATCTGGCAATCCATGAACACCAATCCGTACGGGATTCGCTCAAGCGCTTCAATAGCCTCTTGCCCGTTCCCGGCGACATCGATCCGATAGCCGAGTTTCTCGATCATCTTCACGGCGACTTTCTGATTGATCGGGTTGTCTTCAGCGAGGAGAATATGTCCTCTGGAGCGAGCGCGGGATTCGGACAGGCTATGGCGGGTGATGATTGGTGCAATAGCCGGAGACAGTGCCGGTGATTTGGCCAGGATGAGGCGGAGGCAGTCGGCAAGCTGTGATGGGCGTATGGGTTTCGTCAGGTAGGCCGAAATGCCGGCTTCTTGGGCCGCCTTGCCGTCTCCGCGGCGGCCCAATGATGTCAGGAGGATCATGCGAGTCGAGCGGAGAGCCGGATCTGCTGTAATCCGGCGAGCCAGTTCCAGCCCATCCATCTTTGGCATCTGCATATCCAAGATGGCGAGATCGAAGGGCGCACCCTCCTTGACTGCGGTTCGCAAGAGGTCCAGTGCTTCAAAGCCGTCTTCGGCGCTTTCATGGATGAGCTTCATGTCGCGAAGTTGATATTCAAGCACCTTCCTGTTTACGGCATGATCATCCACGATGAGAATCCGACTGCGTTGAAGGGACGGGGGTAGTGGAGGAGAGGGAATTTGTTGTTCGGGTCGGACTCCACATCGGGCCGTGAACCAAAAGGTGCTTCCTTGTCCTGGCTCGCTGATCACACCAATATCTCCTCCCATCGCCTCCGCCAATTGTTTGCAGATGGCGAGTCCGAGGCCGGTGCCTCCGAACTTTCTCGTGGTAGAGCTGTCTGCCTGTGTGAACGGCCTGAAGAGCTTGGCGCTTTGCTCGGGCGTGAGTCCGATGCCGGTATCCGCCACTTCGAACCGCACCAGCGCTTCTTTTGGTATGGTTGCATCAGAGGCGTGTACCAGGCTGACTGTCATGACGACCTCGCCCTGATCGGTAAACTTGATGGCGTTTCCGATGAGATTCACCAGGATCTGGCGGAGACGGCCAGGATCACTGGTGAGCGTCGTCGGTACACTGGCTTGTACGAGACAGGCCAGCTCGAGGCCCTTGGCATACGCGCGCTCGGCGACGAGACCAACGGCATCTTCCACCGTCGCTCGCACGTCGAAGTCGAGGATCTCCAGACTGATTTTCCCTGCTTCGAACTTAGAGAAGTCGAGGATGTCGTTGATGATGTTCAGCAAATGATCGCCTGATCTCCGGACGACCTCCGCGTACTCACGCTGTTCTTCCGAGAGCGTCGTCTCCAGCAGCAGACCGGTCATGCCAATGACGCCGTTCATCGGGGTGCGAATCTCGTGGCTCATCGTCGCCAGGAATTCTGACTTGGCGCGCACGGCTTCCAGTGCCTGATCTCTCGCCATCGACAGTTCCCAGTTTTTCCATTCAAGATTCTGCGCAGCCTGAGCCAGCGAGTCCTCCGCTCGTATTCGATCCGTAATGTCCCGCACCGTTCCTACAAATTTGCGTGTTCCCTGAAGGTCCATCTCGGTCACAGACAGTTCAATAGGGAACGTACTGCCGTCTTTCCGCCGGGCGGGTACTTCACGGCCGACCCCGATGATCTTTTTCATGCCGCTCGTGAGGTAGCTGCGGAGATAGCCGTCGTGTTCCCGACTATACGGGAGCGGCATGAGTGTGCTGATGTTTCGACCAAGCAGCTCTTCAGGAGGATATCCGAATAATGTTGTGACGGCTGGGTTGATCGATTCGATCACGCCACGGGTATCGATGACAATGATGCCATCCACCGCCGTCTCGATGATGGACCGCAGCCGGATTTGATGGGCTTCCAGCGACGCGGTTCGTTCCTGGATTGTGCGTTCCTGCTCCTGGGTAAGTCGAAGCAAGGACTCCCCTTGCCTCTCAAGAGTTCGAGCCGTCGATGCCACGAGCTGTTCGATCTGTTCGAAATCGGTCCCTGCCGCTGGAGTGGCGGCAGGGACCCTCGTCGCCGGTTCTCTGTCAGTGTCTCTCATCGAGAATCGCGCCAGGGCAGTACCGAGAGTTTCAGCGATGATGGTGTATCGAACGACGATATACGACAGCATGCGCTGCACCACGAAGAGTGCTCCCAGCAGCAGCAGCGCCGTCAACCCCAGCATTTTCCAGGCGATCTCTGTCTGCGCGGTCTGCATGCTTTGCAGGGAATAGACGACCCGCACATAGGCGGAGTTCTGTCCACCCTCGGACAACGGTTCTACGAGGATAAGCAGGGGCTCGCCTTGTTCCGACCGGCTTGCGAGCATGGCGGACCGGCCTCCCTGTCTCATCGACGCCCACTGCAGATCGCTGAGGACCATCCCGATGCGCGAGGCGGTTTTTGCCGCCACAATGAGGCTGTCGGAGTCGACAATATCGAGATCCTTCACGTCGGGGTCTTGGCTATAGCGCCCGATGCCCTCCTGGATGCGGAACAGATTGTCGATTACGGCGGCAGCGCCGAGGATCGCAAACGTTTTGACGATGGTGTGCGCCCGGATTTCGGCAGACTGACGAAGAAGTGCGCGCTGTGATTCCACCATCACGGCCGACATGATTCCCATGATAACTGTGAGGAGGGTGCAGAGTATGGCGGTCATCCGAAAGCGGAGTGAGTTCCGCCAGGTTTCGGTGAGCCGCCGGCATGGTTGTAAGAGGTAGAAGTCCATGAATGCCTTTTCGAGTTCCGAATGCTCCTGTCTATATCGGCTTTGTGCGCGGTTTGCCGGAGTGGCACCCGTTACTGAGATGGCTCCGGCGAGAGCGATAGAAGGTAATTCACGAGATGCCACACGTTGTCTTCGCTTCCCTCAAAGTTGGCGGAGTACGACGGCATGGGTGTTCCGTCCAAGCCGGTCATGAGGGTCCGATAGATATCGCGGGGATCGGACCCATTCTTGAACGACGCGCGGTTGGTCAAGTCGGTGGGGGCGATCCGGAGTCTCTGTTCGTCTCGCAATTCTCCGGCTCGGTGGACGGGGCCGTCCCCCGTGCCGTTTTCACCATGGCAGCCTTGACAGCCGAACTGAAGGTATATCGCTCTTCCTTGTGTGATGCTGGTCTCGGAGGCGGGAATAGAGGGAATGGGAACGTTCAGAGGAATCGGCGGCGCCTCCTTGAATGCAGGATTGAAGGACTTGATGTAGGCGATGACCTCCCACCGCTCCTGTTCCGTCAACGACCCGAACGGGGGCATGACTCCGGGAATGCCTCGGGTCACGGTGCGAAAGAGGTCGTGATCGCTCGGCAGTTCTCCCGATGGGGTGCTGCGAAACTTGAATCCCTCAGACACAAAATCTCGCGGGCGAGGAGCCGTGTAGCGGCCGATGGCCCAGCCGGCCGGTCCGTCGCCTCGCCCCTCCGTTCCATGGCACCAGAGGCAGGCCCGCTCATAGATGTGGCGCCCCCTTTCCTGCGTCTGTCTGTGTCCCTCAGGCTTTTCGGCTCCCACAGGCAGGGCAGTCTCTGTGGACAGCATGACGATGAAGAGAAGTGCAATATTTCGTGGGTGCATAGCCTCTGCTCCAGGGATTGAGCGTTAGTACGCGACGTCGATTCCTACAAACACGGCGTTGCGCAGGTTGCGGGCCGCCGCATTCCCGTCTTCCGCTTTGCGCACGTTGGCGTCGCCACGTGCATAGATCGCGACATTGGACCGCAGGTAGTGCTTGATTTGTGTCCCGACAACACTCTGCGACGCCCGTTGCGTCCGTTCGCCGCCTGCATCCATGTGATCGTATCGTACTGAGAGGAGCGTCTGATTCGTCATGTAGACATCGGCCGCAACTGAGAGGCCGCTGGCAGTCTTATCGAACGTGGCCGAGACCGCCGACGGCAGATGCCTGATGTAGTCCATGGTATACATGCCGTACAGGTCCAGCATTTTATATCGCGCATGGCCGGCAATCCCGTAGCGGTTCCAGCTCACGTTGGCATTGTTGGCTCCATCAAACACCATCGCATTGCTGTTTCCTATGTAGGCGAAACCCGTCATGCTCGCCGAGAAATTGCTCGATCGGACATAGTCAAAACGAATCGCGCCGTAGATGTCTTTCCCTTTATTGGAATCGCCGGATCCTTCATGCGCTCCGTTGAGCACGCCCAGCTGATACAGGAACCATTCGCCGAAGGGACGGCCGCGGATCTCAATGCCGGTTTCCGCCACGCTGTTATAGAGCGCGGGGGTATAGGGCGACAGGACGGCTCCAGACCGGTCGCGCAGGCCGTAGAATTTTCCTGCAGTGGCCAGCGGGAGGAGTCCGGCTCGTTGGACGACATCGGACGACGGATTGATGCTTGCGCCGATGGCGTCTAGTTGCTGACGCAGGGTGGAAAACGATGATGCTGCGGACGGGTCAAGCCGCCCGATCCGGATATGCATGACGTCTTGTCCTAGGAGATTATCGAAGGTGAGGAATGCGCGTTCAATGCCGGTGACACGCTCATGCAGGTTAGATTCCAACTCGGCGAAGAATCCAATATTTTTCGATAGGGTGCCGGCCGTGAAGAGGCTGAACACTTCAGGAAACCCCAATTCAGACTTGTTTTCGACGGTGCCGGGTTCTGTGCCGGCCGGGCTCTGTTGCTTAAACCGGTAGCGTGTGAGTACATTCCCCCGAAGCCGGACGCCCAGGTAATGAGACACGTCGTCGAGGCTGATGTCGCCGAGATTTTTCTTCCCGATGCTTCCGCCATCTTCCGTGCCCGGCAGCTGGTACCCGTTTTCAAGAAACCGCTCTCCGAACGTGTTGAGGCGTGGAGGCGCCGTGTGGCAGGTTGTGCAGGCCACAGCGTATTTTCTCGCGAAGGCGGGAATGGCCTGGGCTTCAGAAGGAGGAAATAGACCGGTTATCCCAACCATCGCGCAGAGGAACGGTCCCAGAGCATGAATGGCTGGTCGCCCGATGTGAGCGTTGAAGCGCGTAGTCATGGCAAATCGGTTCAGGGAGGTACGAGGATTCGCAGGATAGCCGTTCATTGAGATTCACCTGCACATCGGTCGACGGACAGGGCAGGAAATGCAGGTCGTCCAGCCACTCTTTGGTACGGAAGGGTTGGAGACCGCGACGATCAGGTGTCTCTCGGACTGCATGACAGAACGATCAGTTTGCATGGGCGAGGCCGTCTGCATGTTGAGCTTCTTGAGAGAGCGGTATCGTCACAAGAATCGTGGTGCCTTCTCCGGGAGCCGATGCGATGGTTAAACGTCCGTGAAGTTTCTTGGCATGGGTGGACATGTTTGTGAGGCCCGGGCTGCTGGGGCCGATTTCGTCCGGGCTGAATCCCCTTCCGTTGTCCTTGATCTCCAGTTGGATCTTGTTCTCCCATGATCCCAGCCGGATAATTCCTGCCTGGGCTTGGGCGTGATGCACGATGTTGCTGATGGCTTCCCGCGCGATCGAGAGTAGATGGATTTCTTGATCGATAGACAGCTGGCTGTCAGTGAGTGGATCGATGTCGATGAGAAATGGAGGACAGGGCCAGTCCTCTTTCGGCTGAACCAGCATTTGCATCGATTGCAAGAAATGATCATGGGAGGCCGTTCGAGGCTCAAGGCGCATGATGTAATCACGTGTTTCTTGGATCACACGGTGCAAATGAGACAATGTGCGATCGAGTTGTTTGGGCGCGCGGTCAGGGGATTGCTCCAGCAGAAGTTTGGTCGCTTCCAGCCCCATGCTCACCGCCGACAGGGATTGCAGCAGGCTGCTGTGCAGGTCATGGTACAGTTGCGCCCGTTCTTCGCCGAGCTGGTGTAGGCGCTGGTCGCTATGCTGCTTCATTTCCTTCATGTGCCGTCGTTCCGTCACATCGCGGACGATGAGTGTGAAATGAATGGCCCCAGCGAGGGTCATTTCACTCACAGACAGTTCGGCTGAAAACGATGTTCCGTTCTTATGCCGTCCAACCGCTTCCGCAGTAGATCTGATGGTCGCATACGATTGTCCGTCGCCTTGTATCGGCCGGTTCGATGTGCGGAGTAGCATGGTCTGAGCCTGCATGCCGCGCAGTTCTGTCATGCTATAACCAAAGAGCGTGCAAGTTGCGGGATTGACCGATTCGATGACGCCTTGTTCGTCGACAACTATGATCGCATCTGCGGCTGTCTCGACGAGACAGCGCAGGCGAGCCTCATTGTCGCGAAGATCTTCGAGCGACCGCACCGCGTGCAGCCGGGCGGCTTCCAATTCAGCGGTCCGTTCGACTACTTTGCCTTCGAGCGTTTGGGCAAGTTCCTGGAGCATGCTTGACCGTGTGCTCAAGGCTGACGCCGCTTGTGTGGCGGCCGTCAGGAGCTGTTCATAATCCCCTTCATTGCGCGAGGGAAGAGTGGCCTGAGAAGAGTCGCTTCCTCGGCTGGGGACGGTCGCAGCGTGTAACGTTGAGACCACACTGTGCAGCACGGTGGATGTTTGGCGCAGCACGCGCCGTATCGCATACAAGCCGATTGCCATGATGGCGATGGTGACGGCAAGCAGCTGCCAGATCATGCGAGACTGTTCCTGTTCAACTTCCGCCAGCGAGATGGCCATGCGCACCCACGCGGTGAGTTCATCACGATCAAACAATGGCTCGAGAATGACCAGCGCCGGTTGTCCATCGCGCAGATGGGTTTGAATGATGACTTCACGCTTTGTCTGGCGGGCTTCAAGCCATTCCGGATCATCCAGAACGGTTCCAATTCTGGCCGGTTGTTTAGCCGCAACGACCAAGCTGTCGTGGTCTACAATGTCGATCTCCATGAGGGAATCATCTTGCAGATAGAGTTGTAACGACTCCTGGAGGCGATACAGGTTGTCGAGTACGGCGGCAGATCCGACCGCGGCAAACGTGCGGGCTACGGCGCGCGCCCGCTCCTCGGCAGCATGGCGCAATGCATGGCTCTGATGAAGAACAAGCATTGCGGCACTGGTGCCCATTACGAGAATGAGAATGAGGCTCAGGCCTGCTCCGAGGCGAAGGCCAAAGTTCTTTCTCCAGGTTTCTCGCACGTGCGTGGTTATCGGGTAGAGCGGAATCGGCATGGGTGTCGCTCACTTATTCGTACGATCGCCATGGTGTGCTCGGTCTTCGGAATACTCGAGTGTCACGACGACTTCTCCATTGGGAGGGACCGTCACGTGGGCCTGCAGCGGTCCTAGTTGCTCATGCCAGACAGAGATCTCGTGGTTTCCCGGAGGTACGTTGAGGATTCGGGTATGTCCGCGTTCGTCGGTCATGCCGAAGTAGGGATGCTCCGCCGCCAGCACGTATCCGCGCATGAATTTATGGGCATCGCATTGGACTCGATACAGTCCCGATTTCTCTACCTTTTTGACGACAGGGCGAGCCTTTGCCACCATGGCCACATTGATGAACGTGCGTACGTCGCTTGTAATATGGGTGTTGTGCATCACGGGGTCCTGGTTGTGGATCTCGAGCGGTGACCCCATTCTGAGGGGCAGCACATGAGGGGAAAACGCGCATCCAGAGTTCGACAAGACCATCGGTGTCGGAGGCGCATGCTCTGTGTCTGGCGCAGGAATCCCCTCGATCGTGACCACGGCATCCTTCAGTCCCCTAGAAGGCGAGTGGACGGTCAACGAGTGCATCGGCATTGATATGCCGCAGACGTCTGCATCGCGGGTCACTTTCATGACAGCCGGAGGAGGAACTGCGCCGCGATACAGTACCTGTATGGTGACGACTCCCTGTTCTTTCTGAGTCTGGGCTGGTGCCATGTTTGGAAAGAGCAGTGTCACTATCAAGATAATCAAGAACATGGGATGTCTCCTTGGCGGATGTCAGGACATGAGTGACTCATAGGTTGTCCTCTTGCAACAGGTCGAGTCTCAGCACATCGGCGCTTGAAACGAGTTCATGCTTAATGGCATAGGCGGTCAGGGCTGCCGTAGATTTTAGGTTGAGCTTGCTCATGAGACTCGCGCGGTGTTTTTCTACCGTTCTGATACTGATGCACAACTGTTTGGCGATCTCCTTGCTTGTGGCTCCTTCGGCCACCAGCTTCAGCGCTTCCCGCTCACGATCTGATAGTCGATGCCATGGATTGGATTCGCTCGGAGCAGAGGCTGGGTTGCCTAGGTACCCGGAGAGCACTTTGTCTGTGATCATGGGGCTGAGATACATCTTCCCTTGCGCCACGCTGTAAATAGCTGTTTTGAGTTCCGCATGAGACGCCTCTTTGAGGAGATATCCGGCTGCTCCCGCCTGTAGGGCGGCGCGGACGATTGGCTCAGACATATGAACGGTGAGGACCAGGCACTTGATGTCCGGAAATCTCGCCTTCACCTGGCGAATGATATCGGTCCCATGAAGCCCTGGTAAGGAGAGGTCCAGGAGCACAATGGCAGGTTGAAGCGATGCGATGAGTTGTACGGCTTCAGTGCCGTTCCCCGTTTCGCCGATGATGTGAATATTCTTATCAAGACTCAGCAAGGATGCCAGCGCTTCTCGAACGAGCGTATGGTCTTCCACCAGCAAGATCCGAACAGGCAAATGGGAGGAATTGCCGTTCGTGTGGCTTGCGGCAGTGTCATGCGATTCGGCCTTTTGGCTCGAAGGACGTTTGTTTTGTAAGTCGTGGTTTGTACCCATGAGCGATGCGTAGTTTTCGGTCAAGGAATTAATATTGGCGATAAGGGAAAACTATCCCACAGCATGTTGTCTCACGGTAGTATCCCTTCTCAAAATAGTTTCGAAAAAACAGCAGGTTCGAGCTTCTTGCGAATCGCGCAGGTGGGACGAGGAACGGCGCGCGTTCAGGCTCAAGTATTTACCTACGGTGCTATATGTTGGCGAGAGGTCTTTCTCTATGGCGTCGATGACGAAAAGAGGTGAGGGTGCTACCGATCCGTAGTGGGTAGATATACGCTCCTGTTTCGCCGGATCGGGAGAAACCAGGGTGAAGCGGACTGTGCGATCATTGGCATAGGCCTGTCTGTTGCGAGTATTTCCATTCCTGCATGTTCGAAATGTGAGCCTCTGTCCGTATTCGTCCTATCCTAATGGCTGCAGGATTTCCTGCGAATCAAATAGCTCGGCCCTGTTGGCTTATGGGCGCGCCTCTTGCACTGGTTGGTTCGTTATCGGAGTGGGATCTATTTCCCAGGATTGGAGTATTGTCGGTGTGTGGGTAGAAGGGCAGACAAGAGGAGCATGATTGGCATTGGTCCCGGTAAGACGGTCGGAGCAAAGGGCGTCCCGAAGACTATAGAAGGCGCCTGTGCCGGGTAGATATCCCATTCTTGTCCATTGGTATTGCTTCTGCCCGCAAGCGGTACCCATGTTCTCTGCTTTTCAAGCTGACCTGAGATCGCTGGCCTTCACTCTTCGTTCATCGGGCTGATGTCTGTCGGGAGGAGAATTCAGGTATGGGACAAGAAGGGGCTGCAGCTGAATTACGGCAGTATCCACGAGTGAGAATGCGGACTCCATTCCCCTGTGCGTTCCTATATTCAGGTTGGTATGGCGGACCAGAGGGGAATCGGGAAGGATTGGGCGTGGTTTTTGATATCTCGCGTCGCGGCGCAAAAGTTCTCAGTGAAACTGTTCCTTTAGTCGGTGACCAGGTGACTGCGTCATTGCGACTGCCTTCTCAGGCTTCTTCGACGGTCATCCAGGTAGCTAGGGTCAGATGGAGGAAGGCTCAGGAATTCGGTCTTGAATTTACGGCGCTATCCAAGGCTGCGGAAATGTGCCTCCACAGTTTGATGGCGCAATCGCTGAATGATCGAACTGAGGCAATGAGAGCTCTTGCGCACCAGCTTGTTGCCGACAAAGGCCCTGCTATTTTTGGTGCGCTGTATCTTGATCGAAAGAAATTGGATTATGGACGTGACAGTCTTCGGCACGTCGATGCGTTTCTTGCTCAGATCCGACAGAGCCACGGGATGGAGGACGCGTGGTCTGATGTTGTGATCAGGGTCGGCGCGTACGTGGGAGAGGTCATCCGCAGAAACTCGATACACCATGCGTGGTACTGGATCGATTTTGACTCCGCTAAGATTCTCGACCCGACAGCTTGTGCGGCTTTTGGTGGAGGCGTCGGCATGGCAGCTCTCCTGTTTTCTGGCAATCGAGAGTTTGCCCTTCCGCTGGTGCAAGTTGAGCGGAGGCTTCGCCGGACAGGCGACGATGACCTCCTTAGTTTTGCCGAAACTATGATTAGCTGGAAGTAGATTTGCCCTCCTGTGATCCGACGCGCCCAGTGGAACGATGGAGCGGTTTTCCCTGTGTCCTAATCTTTCTCTCTAGGCTTTGGGTTTCAGTGAAGCCTCTCATTCGCGGGCAGGTTTGAAGATCAGGCTCATGTCGAGAGCTGATTGGTCGAAGTTGGTCGCACTTCTCCATGTCTATCCAGGTAATCGCATCTCCCTCTTCACTCATCTCACCGTATACGGTGCCGGATTCATCGGGCCAGGTTCCGCTCCATACTAGTCGGAGTGGATAGCTTCTATGCGGTCAGTCATGACGATTGATGGATATATGAACTGCAATTGGATGGACGTCCAGATGCTGATGTCTACATCTTCCATCATGGTAAGAATTCGGTCGGAGAAAAACTCTGAGCAAAATAGCGTTTCAACGCGTGGCATTCGGAAGCCCGTTACGAGTAGTAATTCCTCTCGATCTTAACGACCATCACCTCAATCTCCTTCCCACCGCCAGCAGTGACATGCTTGTGCCGTGTCTGCGACAACACCAACCTTCCGGATTTCCTCGCGCGATCGGGCTAGTCAGATTTAGTCATGAGGGCAGTATTTGGGGTAGACACGTCTTGAGCTGCTACGTATAATCCATCCCTACGTTTGGGAAGTTTGTCCCATCTTCAGTAGGGCCGTCGCATGCTATCGACAACCCATCGTTCTATATCAAGGAGTCTTCCATGAACCGCATTACCGGCATGTCCTTCCACCTCTTGTTCTCTTCGGTGGTCGTTCTGACGGGTGTCCCCAGCCTGAGCTTTTCGCAGGGACTGACTGTCGCCCAACCTCCGGTCGAAGAAATGCCGACCGGCGGCACTATGATGGTGAATGTTGCGCCGGAACTGCTCCGCGCATTGGAGGCTGATGCTGGTCTTGGCCTGTCCGAACAGGCCTCGAAGAGTCGGACTTCCAGGGTCTATATGGTTGCGGGCACCGGAGAATTAGGGTCTATCGGCGACGGGGGACTCGCGACTCGAGCACGTCTGTGGTTTGCGGCCGGTGTTGCGGTGGATGCAGCGGGGAATATTGTGATCGCGGATTCGTTTAATAACCGGGTCCGCCGGGTGGATGCCGCAAGCGGAAAGATTGAGACCGTGGCTGGGACGGGACAGCAAGGATTCTCCGGTGACGGCGACTTGGCAACAGAGGCGCAGTTGAACAGCCCCTCGGGAGTGGCGATCGACGACAAGGGTAATATTATCATTGCGGACAGTTTCAATAACCGGATTCGGACTGTCGACGCTCGGACGGGAATCATTTCTACGGTCGCCGGGACCGGTGAACAGGGGTTTTCGGGGGACGAGGGGCTTGCGGTGCGGGCGCAATTGAGTGGGCCGACTGGTCTCGCGATGGGTGCTGATGGGACCCTCTTCATTGCGGATAGCGGAAACCATCGCATTCGGAAGCTGGATCGTGCGCAGCAGATCATTGTGACGGTCGCCGGCAGCGGCATTGCGGGAGAGGCAGGGGATGGCGGGCTTGCTGTGCAGGCCGAACTCAATAACCCGAGCGGAGTGGCCGTTGACGGGAACGGTCACCTGTTGATTGCCGACACGATGAACAACCGAGTGCGTCGTGTGGATGCCGTCAGCGGGATCATGAGCACCGTCGCCGGAACCGGGGAAGAAGGATTCGACGGTGATGGGGCCGGTGCCACCCTTGCCCGGCTGATGCAGCCTTCGGGGATTATCGTCGATACCGATGGCTCAGTCTATCTCAGCGATACGTTTAACAACCGGATCAGGCGGATAGATGGGGAGTCGGGAATCATCACGACGGTTGCCGGGACGGACCTTCGGGGGCATTCAATCAACGGGATGGTTGCAGAGACGGCCCCTCTGAATAATCCAATGGGACTCACCAGGGACCCTGCGGGGAATCTTCTTGTTGCGGATTCAGGCAATCACTGTGTACTACGGATTATGCCATGAGCAGACTGCAGAGTATCCGGTTCCGTGTGGCGCTGTCGATGCACGGAGCGTGATCATTTCCTCCGAATCCCTCCTCCTGGCTTGATCGTTTTCCACAGCGAGGTGGTATGGCATTGGTCGCACTGGGGGCCGAAGCCGCCTTCATGTTTGTCGTCGTTCTTGTGGCAGCTGCTGCAGGTATTCGAGGTGACGAGCTTCCCCTTCATTGGCTTGTGATGGCAGTCGTAGCAATCAACCTTCTTGTGCCCGCCATCCAGCTTGAATTTGGTTCGCACATCGTGATCGAAGTCCCATAACTTCCAGTCACGGGCGGTGTGGCAGGTTTCGCATTGTGTGCCGAACCGCTGCTTGTGCACATCTTCCTTTGCATGACACCCGACACAGTCCAACGGGGCATCTTTAAACAGCAATGACTTGTGACACTTTCGACAGTCAAGGATGTCGTGTTGCCCGCGCAGGGGGAAACGGGCTTTGTCGTGGTCGAACGACACGGCTTTCCAGGATGCTTCACGATGGCAGGTCTCGCACTGCTGGCCTTCCTGCCCCTTATGTTTATCGTCCTTCTTGTGGCAGGCATAACACTCCGGTGAGGTCTTGTCCTTATATACATGGCCTTTATGGCAGCTGTCGCATTTCAGCCCCACGTGCTTTCCTCGGAGCGAATATTTCGTCTGCCGGTCGTGATCAAAAAGGATGTTTTGCCACTTTTGTTCATTGTGGCAATCCCCGCACACGCTCCCGAATGATCCTTTGTGTTTATCGTCTTTCTTGTGACAGGCCACACAGTCGGTCGGGGTCTTGTCCTTATAGAGAAGGCCTTTGTGGCAGCTGGTGCAGGTTGTGGTTCGATGTTTCCCGTTCAGGGGGTATTTCGTATCCCGGTCGTGGTCGAATCGAATGAGCTTCCAACTCTTCTCGCGATGGCAGGTCTCGCATCGGTCGCCAAATGTGCCTTTGTGTTTGTCCTCTTTGCGGTGGCACGCCTGACAGGTCGTCGGCGTTTTTTCTTTGGCCACGGGAACCCTGTGGCACTCCTCGCAGGTGACGAGTTCGTGCGCGCCCAGCAGGAGATATTTCGTATCGCGGTCATGATTGAACGGCGAAGGTTTCCACATTTTTTCCGAATGGCAGGTTTCGCATTTCACCCCAAAGACGGCGTTATGGATGTCGTCTTTTCGATGGCAGGAGCCACAGTCGGTCTTCAGTTTATCCTGGTAGAGATGACCGGCATGACAGCCGCGGCAGGTCACGCTCCGATGCTTCTCACGCAAGGCGAATTTGGTATCCCGATCATGATCGAAGGTGATCTCTTTCCACGTGCGGTCCGTATGGCAGGTCTGGCATTTCTCACCGTAGTCTCCTTTATGTACATCGTCTTTCTTGTGGCACGCGTGACAAGTCAGTGGCGTGGGCCGGTACTTTCGGTCGGGATGGCATCCTTTGCAATCGACCTTTTCGTGTTTGCCGAGTAGCGGGAATTTCGTTTTATTGTGCTCAAAGAGACGGGTGTCTTTCCACTCTTTTTCTGTGTGGCATTGTTCGCAGGCTTGGCCCAGCGCGTTCTCGTGCTTGTCATCTTTCTTGTGACAGGCGTAACAGGCCGTGGGAGTCTTCGCTTTAGCCACCGGCACTTTGTGGCAGCTTTCGCACTTGGTCGTCTTGTGCTTGCCTAATAATGGGTATTTGGTGTCCTTGTCATGGTTGAACGGGGAGGTCTTCCAATCCTTTTCACCATGGCAGGTCTCGCATTTCTGGCCAAAGATGCCTTTGTGATAGTCGTCTTTCTTATGGCAAGAGTAACAGTCGGTCTTGAGTTTATCCTTGTAGAGATGGCCTGTATGGCAGCTTTCACACTTGGCGGATCGATGCTTGTCTCGTAACGGGTACTTGGTATCCCGTTCATGGTCGAAAATAATCTCTTTCCAATTCGTTGCAGTATGACAGCCCTCGCATTTTTCTCCGAAGTTGCTTTTGTGGGTGTCGTCTTTCTTGTGGCAGGCCAGGCATTCCGATGGTGCCTCCCGATATTTGATCTTGGGTTTGTGGCAGGCCTTGCACTCGGCTTTCTTGGTGTCGGCGTGGCCGCCTGTGAGGGCAAAGTTCGTTTGGGCGTGGTCGAAGGTGGATTCGTTGATCGGCGCAATGTTCTCTTCTCGCCCCTTGTGGTCGGTATGGCACTCGCGACATTCCCGTTGTTCTTTCAGCCGGCCATGAAAGCGCTGCTTGCTTTCGATATCCTGGCGGAGGTCTTTATGGCAGTCCTGGCACAGCTGAGTTTGCGCCGCCTTATCGAACCGCTTGTGGCATTTGGCGCAGGTCTCCTCCCATTTCGCGTGCCCCTGAATGACCTGGCCCGGCATGAGGGCGGATTCAAGCGAGTCGGCAAATGTCGAAGTTGGAAAGAAACATGCGAAGAGGAGGGCGGTGAAGAGAAACGACTGGTCGCGAAGGTGGCACACGAACATAGCTCAATTCATCATCGGTCAAGGGAAATGGTGCTGCTAGTCTCCGGCAGAAATCCGCGCACTGGTCCAGGTTACCGTATCGCCTGCGGCCGTTCCGGTGATGGTCACTTTTCGGCCGATCCCGAGTCCCTGGAAGAACCCGGAGCGTCCGATAATGGTTCCATCGGTTCCGATAAACCTGTTATTCAAAATGCCTGAGGCATTGATTCTGGCCCCTGCAATTGTGAGGGTCGGATCGAGAACCGACTGAATCGGCCCCTGCAGTTTGACCTTTGAGCCGGGATCGCTTCGTTCCAGCTCCGTGATCAGGATGCCGGTGTTTCCGGCGGGGCGTCCGTGAATTTTTAAATGATCGCCGACAGCGATGTCTGCGAAGCGGCGAAGATTACCTTCTCCGTCGATGGCCGTTTCATTATCAGCATAGAGCGTCGTCCCAGAAATGCCGACCAGGGTCAGGCTGCGCGCGCCGGGATTGATCGAGGCCACGTTCGATTCAAGTTCGAAGGCGCCTTTGAACGAGACGTGTTCTGCTTCCAGCACGCCGTTTACGACCCGGCCGTGCACTTCGATGCGCGTGTCGAGGATCAGATCGAGGGCGGTGCCGCCTTCGAAAACCGTCGATGGGGTCGTGGTGATGCGTATATTATCGATGAACACAGTTCCCGATGGATCCAGGTGTGTAATGAACCCCTCTACTTCCGCATCTTCGATATTTGTGACACCGAGGGTTTGCGGTTTGGTTCGTGTCGCTGTCAGTTTCGCTCCGGATGGACCTGGGCCGCCTGAACTCCATTGATCGCCGCGAACGTGGACGACGATTCCGTTCCATGTGGGTGCCGACTGGGACAGCGGCGGCATTTGGCTGGTGTCGGTTGTGGTGGTGTACTCGACCATGAGTGTGCCGACGTCGAATCGCAGTTTCGCGGGCTCATGGTTCTTGATCACTCCCAGTATTTCGTAGTGTGGGGTTCCGGTCTGCAATTCGATGAACGTGGCAAGAATATGGCCATCCCCCACGATGAATCCGCTGACTTCGACGACGTCTGTGCCTGGTACGAGATTGGCGATGGATTTTCCTGGAATACTGGCATCGATATTCGTGTTCTGGTCGATGTGCACCACCTGGCCGAGCACGATCAGACTTAGGCCGTCCGCGGCTACCGATTGCACTTCGCCTTCGACGGTCTCTTCGTAGGTGATTGTGTTCGCGACCCGGATCCCTAATTGATTGGTGGCGTAATCTTCAGTTGCCATGCCGTTGACGAGCACGACCATTCCAAGCTTCAGGGTGTTCGTCTCAGTGCAGGGGGTGTCGTCGATGCAATACAGGGTGTTCGTATTGTCGTACTCCGTTCCGGAGACGAATACGCTCCCGAATTTGGTGACAGGGCCGGACGAGACCGTAGCGACGGACCCGGTCCCGCCGATTCCGCCGCCGGCCTGAGGCGTGGGACCCGCAGGACTACAGGAGGCGATTGCCAGGAAAAGGGCGGCAAGGCCAAGGAGGCTATGTAGCAACCGTGATCGCATAGTCTTCAATTATTAGTGCAACGCACGTGCCTTAGGATTCTTTATCGAGTCGTTCCTCAAAGTGATACAGGCCGAGCCCGACCCGGACACGACCGGTTCCCTTTGAAGCTGGATTGACGTCACGGTCGCGGTGAGAAAGCCATCGATCCAGCGCTTCCAGAAGCTCCTGGCTTTGCGCTGCCGCCAAGATCTGAAATTCCCTGGCCGCTTCGACCGGCACGTTGTCGTACATGACTTTGCGTTGAATGCGAGGCTTGGCGGGTTTCTCGTAGAGGTTATGGTCGATGGTGGCAATGAGATCAGCCGTATCGCTGCCGAGAATGTTGAGCTTTTCCGACGAGCCCTTTTGGGGCACATACCCGCGGGCCAGTAAACAGATCCGGCCGTCCTTGAGCTGTTTGACCGCTCCAGCCCGGAGCAGCTCATCCAGCATGGCTCGAGCCGGCATATCCCCGCTGTAGCGTTTTACCAGTTCGGCAAAGGAGGCTCCTTTGGCTTCCATCCGAAGCGGGTGAGGGTGGCCTTTCCCATCCCCGAAGTCCGGGTCCCGGACCCATCCCGTAATGACACGGGAGGCGCGATGGTACTCTTCGCCGTCGGCGTGTTGTGCGTTGTCCGGTCGGTTCAGCAAGCGCTGGACTTCTTTCCGTGTAAGCCCGGTCAGAATGGCAACGCGGGAGACGGTCTGTTTCTTCCCGGCGATTCCAAAATCGCTATTGGCAACGTCGATGTAGGCTTGTTTGGCCCATTCAGCCAGAGTCTGATGGGGGACGTTATTTCGAAGCAGGATTTTGACTAAGGGACGCAGGAGTTGAAGCGTTGCGGCAGACAAGGGGCGCTGAGACTTGGATTGCGGCATGTTGGGAATATAGTCCCAGTCACCCTGTTGAGGCAACTCCCTCATCTGTAGGGGCAGGCCTATAGGATTTAGTGGGCGACTGAAATGGGCTGCCATGGGGGCCATGGCGTGGCCTCCCAGGCGCCTCGTCAGTTGAAGTTGCGCCCTGCGCTAGGGGGCCGCTTGAGTCTTGTCGGCCGGTTTGGCCAGGAGTTCGGCCTTGGCCGGAATCTGATTGAGGAGATCGGGGCGAGCCTGGAAGACGCCTTGGAGGCGCTCGCCGGTGGCATAAATGAGGTTGCCGGCTTGGCTGCCGAGTGTGAGTCGTCCGGCGATCTTGCCGTCTCTTCCGGTGGCGACGAATTCCGCGGTCGGTGCCACGAGCCCGTAAGGAGCCAGGGCGGCCGCTTGCTTGGTGACCCGTTCTTCGGCCGGGAGATTGGCCACGCGGCTGATGAGCAGATCAGCGGCTTCCTGGTTGAGTTTCTCGGTCGGTTGATCTTCGAGGACCCACTGGCTGTTCTCATTGATCAACACATACTGTTTATCCCGTGTCTTCACGGAGAGCATCGCGATCTCCGTATAGTCGATTCCCAGCAGGCGCTTGTCCTGGAGGGTAAAGAGCTCACGTGACAGATCTTTGATGATCAGCGGGTTGATCCGGTAGAGCGGCGCATCCGGTCTGGTTTCGGCAAAGGCCTCCCCGCTGTCCGGATCAGGCTGGTAGAGCTTTACCGTCTGGTCTCCGTCGGTGGAGTGCAGGGTGATTTTCAGTTTCGGAGTGGTCAGCGTCTTGGCGATCGTGGTTCGCTCAGGACCGGGATCGATGATGCTGAGGGCCTTCAAATCTTCCAGCTTGAACAGCAGCGAGCGCACTTCCGTCTGGTCCGCCTCGGCTTCGATCGGGTAGCGGATTTTCCAGATCGGTTTGGGTTTATTTTTTGACATATTGTAGAGCACGATTTCCGTCGTCGGGTAGGTCAGACGCACGCGGTCGAGATCGGCTTGCACAAATTGCAGCAGATCCTTTCGACGGAAAGTCAGCAGGGTCTTATTGACGAAGTTCTTGGTGGTTAGGTCCGTCAAGAGGACGCTGTGCGAGGAATGACGATGGACGTACAGCGTCGATGAGAGGGGACCGTTGTCGCCGATCGACAGGGTTTCCTGTTGCGTGCCCGCGGTGACGGTGATGGTCGTGATCGGTTGTTCGAGTCCGAACGGGGCCAGAGAGCTGGGCTTTTCTTCGACGCTGCGGAGCACCTTCCCGGTCACGAGCGCCCGAATCATGGACTGCACTTCCCGCATATCGGCGTCGGTCTGGAGCGGCGCGGTAATCGTCCAGCCCTTCTGGTCTCTTCGCTTCATCTCCACCACACCCTGCGGCGTGGAGACGGTGAGTCCGGTGATGTCTGTTTCAGGGAAGGGGAGGAGGCTCTGTTGTGCGATGGCCTGCTTTTCTTCACTCTGTTTCTCCGGCATTTCGACGAAATAGAGGTAGCCCCCCAGTCCCGCCAGAATCAACAGCAGAAGTATTGTCGGCCAGTAGCGCATAGAGTTACAGGCGCCGGCGCTTTCTCCAGACCATCACGCCGGTCAGCATGGTCATGATGGGGAGGAAGAGTACTTGAATGTAGAGCAAGGTCCGCTCTTGCGTGGGATTCGGAGTGAAAGGCCGGAGCGCCGGCTCTTTGGGAACAATGGAAATCAGATCCCGCTCCTCGGCAAGCCAGCCGGTAGTGTGCAAGAAGAAGTCAGTGTTGCCGGGGAAGTTGAAAAACGCATTGGTGGCGAACGTCGAGTTGCCCACGACTACGATGGCCGGCCTGGGCTTTCCTTCCTCCGGTGCCTTCTTGGGAGACAGCGCGGCGGCGAGGGGCAACGGACCCTTCACGTCTTCCTTTTCATTCAGACTGACGACCCGGCCTTGCATGTTGGTCTCGGCCCAGCTGTTCGGCGACGTCCGCGCCAGTGGCACATAGTCCCAGTCTTTTCCCGTCTGTTCATCGAACGTCAGATGACGGGCGAGCGGGAACAGCACCGCCGCTGTCAGGTCCTGGGTAATTTCATGCTCCGTGAAGGTGCGGACTAATAGGGAGGTCAGGTCCCCTTGGGCCAATCGATCTTGGAGATCGACGAGCACCCCTGGGCCTAGGCCCAGGCCGTAGTGGGCGAGCAGTGGGGCCAGTTCAGTCTTTGTATCCGGGTCGACCATCGCGAGCAGGTGCCCGCCCTTGTCCACGTAGGTTTGAATGCGGCGCTGCTCCTCCGGCGTCACTTGGTTGCGAGGCCCGGCGAGGACGAGCACGGCGGTGTCGTCCGGTACGGCCGCGTCTTTAAGCAGCGACAGGGTGTCGATGTCGTAGCCCTGTTTGCTTAGCGCTTCTTTCGCCAACGACAAGCCGTTGCGTTCTTTGTCTTCCAGGCTGCGTTCGCTGTGGCCTTCCAGGAACACGATACGTTTCTTGGCGGGTTTGGAAATACGGAGCAGTGCGCCGGTGAGTTCGACTTCCGATGGACTGGTGATGCGAATCGTTTGTCCGTTGCTCTCAAATATAGCCGAGTCGGTTCGGAAGATGCCGTAGTTCTGCGCGATTTTCGGTTGCCGTTCCGGATCGACGAATTCAACCGTGAGCTTGTTGGAGGCCTGGCGATAACTCTCCAGCCGCTCTTTGTAGCCGGTATAGCCGGGGCCTTTTTCGCGCGTAAAGACGGTAATTTTTACATCTTGCGGAAGACTGCGGAGCACGCGATAGGTCTGTGGCGCCAGGGTGAAATTCTGATTCTCCGAAAGATCCCAGCGGATCGAATGGCGCGACGCTAGAAAGTTCACAATGACGAGAATAGCCGTGACCAGCAGGATCATGAGGAGGCTGTTCGCGCCCATATGGGTCGAGCGACGACTTGAAAACGCTTTCACGGCATCAAAATGCAGGACGAAGAAGAGGACCAGGCACAGGAGCGCCAGTCCTTCAGCGATCGTGACGGCCCACAACAGGTCTGGGCTGAGGCTGTAGGCGATTAGGCCGGCGACAGCCAGCACGGTTCCAATGATGCCGAGCGGGAGGACTTTCAGGCTCATTTCCACCTGGTTGATTCCACCACGCGGTGGGTGAGAAAGAGCATGAAGGCCAGGCTGCTGAAGAAGTACACCAGGTCTTTAGTATCGATCAGGCCGCGGACCAGCCGATCGTAATGGTCCATGAACGAGACATACGAAATGATTTGCCCAAGAGTCGTGTCGCCTAACAGCGCGCCCAGGCCGGAGATCAACCAGATGAGCAGCAGCATGCCGAAGCTGAGAAACGCGGCGACGATCTGGTTCTCCGTGATGGCTGAGGCGAGCAGGCCTACTGAAATAAAGAGAGCGCCGAGCAAGGTCATGCCGAGATAGCCGGTCCAAATCGGATTCCAGTCGAAGTCGCTGAAGAGCATCAAGACCGTCGGCACGAGGCCGGTCAGGCCGAGGAGGCTCAAGAAGACAAGAAATACGCTGACGAATTTGCCAGCCACGATCTCATTAATGCCGATCGGCGAGGTCATCAGAAATTCGAAGGTGCGCAGTTTGCGCTCTTCCGCAAAGAGCCGCATCGTGAGAATGGGCAGAATAATGAGGAGCACAAACCGCATGCTGGCGAAGAGATTCCTGAAGACCAGGTCGTTCAAGTTTAGTTGGGCCTGACCGCCTTGCATTTGCATCAGCTGAATCGCTTGATAGCCGGCGTAGACCACGTAGAGGTACGACAGGAATCCGAAGATGAGCAGAAAGATGGCGCCGACTACATAGACCACCGGAGACACAAAGTAGCCGCGTAGTTCTTTCGCGATAATGGCCTGCACCGGAGTCATGAGGCGGTCTCCTGTGTGGCCTGGGATAGTTCACTCACATGCTCAACTTGGGGTGTCATGCCCTCTTCATGGCGGGTCAGTTGCAAGAACACGTCTTCAAGAGTCATAGAGATCGTTCGTAATTCTAGGAGCCCCCATTGGTTCGCGATGATGAACCGGGCGACCTCATCACGCTTGTCTTGACCCAGCGCGCATTCCAGGAGGAACGTGCCGGCGGACTGGCCTTGAAACACATTCAGAATGCCTGAGATGGATTGGAGCCTGGCCAGGCAGTTGTCCGGCGGTGTTTTGATCGTCACAGAGATCTTTTCCGAATGCCGGAGTCGCGCAGAAAGCTGATCGGGGGTGTCTTCTGCAACGATCCGTCCGCCGCTGATGATGACAACCCGCTGGCAGACGGCGGTGGCTTCGGGAAGAATGTGGGTGCTGAGAATGACGGAATGTGACCCGGCCAGACTCTTGATCAAGTCCCGAATTTCGATGATCTGTTTGGGATCCAGTCCGACGGTCGGTTCATCGAGGATCAAGACGGGCGGATCGTGGATGACCGCCTGGGCCAACCCGACGCGTTGACGGTAGCCTCGCGACAAGTTTCCGATCAGACGATGGCGGACGCTGCCCAGGGCTAACTTCTCAATGGATTGATCGAGCGCCGTCGTAAGATTTTTGCCAACCATGCCGCGCATCCGGCCCACAAAGGTCAGATATTCCGAGACGGTGAACTCCTGGTAGACCGGGGGCGTTTCAGGGAGATAGCCGATGCGGCGTTTCACTTCCAGGGGCTGGTCAGCGCAATCAAAGCCCGCGACTTTGGCCGTGCCCTCGGTGGCCGGCATGAAACAGGTGAGGATGCGCATGGTGGTGGTCTTCCCGGCGCCGTTCGGGCCGAGAAAAGCCAACACCTCGCCTTTGGCCACCGAAAACGTAACCCGGTCGATGGCCGTGAGATTCCCATACCGCTTGGTAATGTTCTGAACGTCAATCATGACTATGGTGTCGGGGTGATCAACTGTGAAGGAGGTTGTCGTACACTCGCGCTGAACGAGCACATCGTCGTCACATTTTGGATCTTACTGAGTCCGCCGGGCTCAGTCAATACGGCACCGGCCAACGCCGTTGGCCATAAGATACCCGAGATACCCGCAGAAGATACCTGCAGAAGCAATCTTTACAGTTGGAGAGTGACCTGCTAGAGTTTTTCCCCGCATCGCCGAATACAATTCGTCGCTAACTCGATCATCGTCACTTAATTTTTCTCGCAGAGGAGGTCCGTGTGAAACAGATGGCTTGGGGTGTAATTCTCTTGGGGGGCCTGATGTGGTTAGGGGGCTGCGCGGCCAAGGGTGAAGAGGTGCCGATGAATGTGGGGATCGCACCTGCCGCACCGTCGACCGCGGCCGCTCCCGTCAGCTCGGTCAAAGTGGTGGTGATTCCTTTCCAGGACGACCGGTCTGACCGCACCAAGCTGGGGACTCGTCACTCACTCTGGGGTTCCGATCAGGTCTTTACCGTCAAGAGTGGCACGATTGGAGAAGCCACGGCCAAAGCGTTCGCCGACTATCTGACCCGTAAGGGATGGCGGGCGCAGTATGCGGCCTCTGCCAGTCAGGCGGGGGGGGCGGATGTGGTGATCTCAGGGAAGATTCTCGAGTTGTCGGCTGACGCGCATGGCGTGGTCGGATCCACGGACATCACCGCGAAGAATAAACTGACCGTTCAGGCGGCCAACCAGGTGGACGGAAGTTCGATCACCAGCACCAACAGTCACACGGGGAACTACACCGTGTTCTGGTATGCTCCGGAAGACGGAGCGGAACTTATGAGCGAAGTGCTGGAGCGGAACTTTGAGAAGTTCATGAGTTCGACCAAATTTGATGGAGCGGCATTGCGCTTCCGCTAGCAGCCATCTGTTCCGGGAAGCCGACTCCAGGTCGGCTTCCCGGACTCTTGATCGTTGTTTGGGCCAGTCCTGTCCCCTGGCTGCAGGTTGACTCTCCTCCCATGCTCCCTCTATATATAGCGGTACCGCGTTTTCTTGAAGACATGCCGTTTTGTTCGTTCTTGTACCACCTGATTGTGAATGTGCATGGGATTTCCCTTATACAAACGTAGGGGGTGAGGGGTACGCAGTCGGTATTGTTGAGGTCGGCAACCTCCCGTAGGCTGACACCTGTGAGCCAGACGTCCTAGCCTACAAGTGGAGGATCGAACGAAGATGACACACCAAATCTGTAAGACGCATCAGTGCGCCAGCCTTTCCGGGGTCCTCCTGGCCGTCCTCTGTGTATCGTTCGGGGCCTGCTCATGGGTGCCGAAGGGGGAAACAGGGCTGGATGTCGGCATTAAGGACCGGGGGATTGCCTCCTGGTACGGGGAGCAGTTTCATGGCAAACAGGCTGCCAACGGTGAGCTGTTTGACATGCAGGCTCTGACTGCCGCGCACAGGACCCTTCCGCTCGGCAGCATGGTGCGGGTGGTGAATTTGACCAACGGCAAGCATGTCCGGGTGCGGATTAACGATCGCGGCCCCTATGTGAACGGTCGAATCCTCGATCTCTCCCAGGCCGCAGCCGTGAAGTTGGGTATGGTTCAGAACGGACTGTCTGTGATTCAATTGGAGGTCGTCGGAGACCGGCGTCCAGACTTTGTCCTGGCAGAAGAAGAGGCCCCTTCGACACAATCCGCGCTTCTCAGCGTCCATCATCTCGACCCGCTCGCAATCCGGGTTCCTCCTGTCTCCACATTGGGATTGCCGATGTCCTCGGCGGCGCACCGTCCTCGCATCCTGCCGACCGATGTGCTGATGCAGCGGCGTATTCGTCGAGTGCCGTCCTTCTTAGCGGCCGACCATACAGCCCATACCGAAAACGTCACGCTCGTCATCGGATAGCGGCGGGAGTCGGCGCGGTTGACAGTGCCGGAAGGTCTCCTCTACACTGGGCCGTCAAAATTCAAGGGCAGATCACGCCCATTATCGATTTGAGGAAGAGGAGTCAGACGGCATGGCGAAGAAGACGGCAGGAGAATCCGAAGAAGCCAAGTTGAAGAAGAAACTCACCACGAAGAAAGCGGATGATGGCGGAGCCGCAGTGCGGGCCTTGCGGAAACGGTTGAAGCGGGAACAGCGCCGCCGCCGATCCTTGGCGCTCAGACAGAAGCATGCGGCAGGAAAGAAGGCCGCGACACCTGCGAAGTAGTCCGGTCATCATTATGTGCGAGCGAATGTTGTAGGATTGAACTATGGAACACCCCCGTCAAGCATCCCCGTCCACTGAGACATCCAACACGCTTCCTGCCAGCGATGAGCTGGCCGACAAGGTGGCTGAAGACCTGGCGTTGACCCCTGCGGCTTCCCAGGAGCTTGTGGCAGTCGCTCCTGACCAGGTCATCCTGGAAGAGGAGAAGGTCAAGGACGAGATCGAGATCCAGATCGACCTCCTCAGCGATCCGGACTGGGTAGTGCGGCGTGAAGCTGTCATTACGCTCGGCGAGATGGGGGATGAGCGGTGCGTTGAGCCGCTGTCACGCGCGCTGCGCGACGGTGACTGGCAAGTGCGCGAAGTGGCCATCGAGGCGCTTGGGCAGGTCGGCTCCCCGGCCGTCGAAATTCTCTTGAGGCTGCTCCGCGACTGGGATGTGCGGAAGTACGCCATCTTGGCGCTCGGAAAGATCCATGATGAACGGGTCTTGGATCCCTTGATGGTGCAGCTGCGGAACGACGAGTTCAAAGATGACGCGATCAATGCGCTCGTGGAGCTCGGCGAGCCGGCGGTGCCGAAGTTTATCGCTGCGCTCAAGGACAAGGACGAGAGTGTCCGACAGAGCGCCGTATTGGGATTGGGCCGGATCAAACACAGCGAGTCGATTGATCCGCTCATCGTCATGTTGCAGGATAAAGACTGGTTTACCAGACTGATCGCGGCGGCTGCATTGGAATCGATCGGCGATGACCGGGGGCGTGAGGCGATCAAGCCGTTGCTCAAGGATCCCGATATGGTCGTGAAGATGCGTGTCGAGCGGATCTTGGCCAAGTGGAAGAAGCAGCCGGTATCCCAACCGGCGAATGCCTAGCCTACCGGCTCAGTTCTTTGTCCAGTCTCAGCTGGATCTCGTCGAGCCGTTTCATCGGCATCGATTTCCCCATCGCCACTTCTAAGCGTACTTCCCGCAACGTGCTGGCCAGCTCCCGCACCGTGTCGAGTGTAGGATCGGCTTTTGCGCCCTTCGTCGCGAGTTCCAAGACCGTCACCGCTTCCCCCAGTTCCTTCGCCGCATCCCCAAAGTTGCGATCAAACAGGTTGGCCTTCGCTTGCACGACCCGTGACTTCGCATCCACGAGCCCCTGGCGGCGCCGCAAATCGCGCTCAATACCCTGCGTGGTATCCAAGACATTGCGCGACAGCTTCGTGATCGATTGCTGGAGATCGGTGACGGTCTGTTGGAGTGTGCCGACCGGGCGCTGACCGACGAAGTAGCCGGCCCCGAATGCAGCGGCGATCAGAATCAGCGTGCCGAGAAATTTGAGCATGAGCCTCCGGATGTCTAGGGCCGGCGCGTGGGGCGTGCGGCGCGTGCGGTCTGTTGCAGGAGGCTGCCGGCTGCGGCGATCCGCACGGCCTCATCGGAGTCTTGCAGCCCTTTCAGAAGAATCGGGATCACGGGCCCGGAGAGCTTGCCCAAGGCCTTTGCGGCCATGAGTCGCGGGAGCGGTTGTTGATCCTGGAGCAGCGCCTGCAGCACCGACAACGCTTCCTTGTCTGACGTTGCGCTCAACGCTTGGGCCGCGCTTCCGCGAATAGACGGGTCCGGGTTTCTCGCCAGGTCTGTCGCCATGAGCAAGACCGATGAATCACCCAGACGAAGCAGGCTTTCCGCAGCGCTGGCTCGCACTTGTAGGCTGGGGTCTCTGGTGAGGGCCTGCAACAAGGGGCGATTCTCTTTGAGCCCTAATCGGCCTAGGCTGCCAGCGGCCACACCGCGCACCATCGCCATCTCATCGCCCAATGCATGAGTCAGTGGGGCGACTCCTCCGGGGGATCCGAACTCTCCCAGGGCTCCGGCGGCAAAGGCCCGCACAGATGGGTTGGGGTCATACACCGCCTGACTAAGCACGGCCAGACTTGCCGGCCGTTTCAGCCGGCCCAGGACGCCGATCGCGGCCATACGGACTTCGGCATCCGGCAAGGTGGCGGCGTTCGTGATGTCGATGAGCATGTCGGTCTGGCCCATCTTATAGAGGGCCGCATAGGCGAAGATGGCCTCGGGGCCTTCTTCGGTCCGACCGATTTCAATCAACCGCGGTTTCATCTCCATGACACGGGCATCGCCCAGCGCATTCATCGCCGCGATGCGGACGCTCGGCGCCTCGTCGTTCATCGCCCGCTTCAGTGCGCCTGACTTAGCGGCGAGACCGGCGCGTCCGATTGCTTCCGCGGCGCGTGCGCGCACCAACACTGAGCTATTCAACAGGCCGTCTTCCAAGAGCGGACCGGTTTCCGGAAGGCCCAGTTCGGCCAGGACGGTGTAGGCAGCGATACGCACATGCTCTTTCTGATCGCGCACACGGCTGGTTACGAGGCTGAGCGCGAGGGGGTTGAGCAACGTTAGATCGTCCGGTTGGCCTTCAGTCTTGATACGAGGATACAACGGCAGGGCTTCTTCCCCGCGTCCGAGTTTCACAAAGCTCTGGAAGGCCAGGCGGAGCATTTCTTTTGACGGCGTGGCGTCTTTGGGGAGCGTCTGAAAGCGTTGCACGATGGCCGGGTAGTCGCCTGCCTTAAAGAGAGCGAGGAGGCCTTTGTCTTGGGAGGAAGTCGGGGAGGTCGCGGCCAGGGTTTCAATTGGTGCTGCAAGGAGGAGAGACAGACCTGCCATAACGGCGAAGCAAAGTGGCACAGCTAAGGCACTCTGCTTCGCACGGTATGCAAGTCCCGCCGCGGAGACTTTTACCATGACGACGGCGTGCGGGCAGCGGCTCCGCTGTACATCGTCTCGACGTAGTCCTTCACCATGCGCTTCGTGCAGAACTGAGGGGCGACCGTCCGGATACATTCCTTCACCATTTGCAGCCAGCCTCGCGGCGTGCCGTCGAGGTCGCGCTGATAGTAAAGGGGTACGACTTCTTGTTCAAGCAGGCGGTAGAGCTCTTCCGAGTCATGGACATCCTGCTCGTGCTGGTCGGTCGAGGGCGGCAGCGGGTCGATGCCCCAGCCGTTCGCGCCGTTGTAGCCTTCTTTCCACCAGCCGTCGAGCACGCTGCAGTTGATGACGCCGTTCAAAGCGGCCTTCATCCCGCTGGTGCCGCTGGCTTCAAGGGGGAAGCGCGGCGTGTTGAGCCACACATCCACGCCCTGCACTAAGAACTTGGCCATGTGCATGTCGTAGTCTTCGAGAAAGGCGATGTGGCCGCCGAGCTTGTGGTCGTTGCAGAAATTCACGACCTCATGGATGAAGTAGCGGCCCGGTTCATCGGCGGGATGGGCCTTGCCTGCGAACACGAGCTGCACCGGCCTCCAGTGATTCTGCAGCAAGCGTTTCAGCCGTTCGAGATCGCGGAAGAGCAATGTCGCCCGTTTGTAGGTCGCGAAGCGGCGAGCGAATCCAATGGTCAAGGCTTCCGGATCCAATAGTGTCCCGCGGGCGATGACTTGCGAGGACTGCAGATGGCCGTTGATCCAGCCGGTTCTGGCGCGCTCGCGGATGAAGCCCATCAGTTTCCGTTTCATGAGTTGCCGCACGGCCCAGAGCTGGCTGTCAGGGATATCGCTGACGCGCTGCCACATGGCCTGCTCGTCGCAACGCTCGGCCCAGTTCGGGCCGAGGAATTTGCCGTAGAGCTGGCTCATCTCCGGGCCGATCCAGGTCGGAGCGTGAATGCCGTTGGTCACGCTCTTGATCGGCACCAGATCCGTCGCGAGGCCGGGCCAATGGTGCTGCCACATCTCGCGGGAGACCCGGCCATGTTCACGGCTCACGCCGTTCACGTGCGCCGCCTGGTTCATGGCGAGCGCCGTCATGTTGAAGCCCTGTCCGCGCGATTCCGGTGTTTCGCCTAGCCGGAGGAATTCCTCCCGACTCAATCCCAGTTGTTCCCAATAGCCCGCGAAGTAACGATCCATCAAATGATGGGGGAAGACATCATGGCCGGCCGGGACCGGGGTATGGGTCGTAAAGACCGTGCTCTGGCGAACCAGTTCGCTGGCTTCGGCGTGGGTCGATCCCTTCTGGACGAATTCACGGATACGTTCCAGCGTCAGAAAAGCCGAGTGTCCTTCATTGGCATGGAAGACGGTCGGATTGATCCCGAGTTCCCGCAGCATGCGCACGCCGCCGATGCCCAGGAGGATTTCCTGGCAGAGACGAATTTCCTGGTCGCCCCCGTAGAGGCGAGCCGACAGTGCCCGGTTCTCCGGATTATTTTCCGGGACATCGGTGTCGATCAAATAGAGCACGATGCGTCCGACGTCGACGCGCCACACCTGTGCGGCGACCGTACGATGGCCCATCACGACCGTAATTCTGCAGGGGGCGCCTGATGGAGTGAGGGCCGGGCGGATCGGGGACTCTTCGCGGTTGAACGGCGCATAGGCGGCTTCCTGCCAGCCTTCCGGCGTGATCCGTTGACGAAAATAGCCCTGCGGATACATGAAGCCGATGCCCACGAGCGGCACGCCCAGATCGCTGGCTTCTTTGCAATGGTCGCCGGCAAGAATGCCCAGGCCGCCGCTATAGATGGGGATGGAAATGTGCAGGCCAAATTCTGCCGAGAAATAGGCGATGGACGGGCTCTTCGGATGGCCGTACGTCTTGCCGTACCACGTGCCGTTGCCCAGACGGTATTCGTCAAAGCTTTTCATCACCGCCGAGTAAAGCCGGACAAACATCGGATCGTGCACGAGTTGCTGGAGCCGTTCGGGCTTTACTTCCTGGAGTAGACGAACCGGATTGTGATGGGTGAAGTACCAGAGGGTCGGGTCGATCAGTTCGAACAGTTGCCGGGCCTCCAGCGTCCAGCTCCACCAAAGGTTTTGTGAGAGTTCTGCTAGACGGATCAGATTCTGCGGGAGGTGCTTAGGAATAGGATTCGTGTTCTCGACAGTATCCACACTGGCTCCTTTGCGTGAGGCGCATTGAGGAAGTTAGAGGCGATCGGCTGAAGACTGGCGGATCGGTTGAGCCGTGGTCAGGCGTGTCCGGTCTTGTGCCATGAGTTCCATTCCTCAGAGAATGCCACGGCGGCGTAGCGTTCGCCAAGGATTTTTGCAACTCGGTTCAGGTGCTTGGTGAGCTGCTGCAGCTCGGCGGGTGTCAGATCCCCGCGAAAACGCGGATGGAGGCCCCAGCGTGTTTCGACTTCTTCGCCGCTCACATTCGACATGAGGCTCACGAGCTTGATGTCCTGCCCCGTCGGACCTTTCTTGGCCGGCTCACCGTTGCCGGTAGCGTTTGCTGGTTGCTGAGTCGGAGTGGAGGGCGCGGCCGTAGGCGGCGCTTGTCCCTGCAGGACGGCGCTGACGGCTGGAATAATGGCGCTCGCGCACAGGGTTGCGGCGGCGATGACCTGGCCGTTTTGCGAGGCTCCTAGTGTCTGGGCGACGCGCTCAGCAAAGGCCTGAAAGAGTTCATTCTTCGGTTTTGAGTCTTCGGTGATGAGGAATTTGTATTTCTCGTAGAGGTCGCGGCTTTCCGCCACGGCGTTGCCGACTGTCAGGACGATTTCCATCTGATCCGCATTGTTGCCGAATGCCGGCTCCAGCACAGTCTTCAATTGAGTGGTCACCGCGTCTTCCAATCCGTTCATGAATTCCAACTGATCCTTGATCGGGATGTGCAGCGCCGTCAGCCGGTCGGTCAGGTTGAACATGACTTTCAGGAATTCGAGATAGATGCCCCACTCATCCTGCCGCTTTAGCTTCAGCGCCTGCTCCGGGGCGTTGCGCTTCATCATCGTGACGGATTCGCCCGAGACGGCGAGCATGAGTTCGGCGAGTTGGCGAAGTTGCGCTTGGTATTCTTTATTGGCGGTTCCCATAAGTGCTCCTGTTCAAGGAGGGCGATTATAGCGGAGGGATGTTTGGGGATGAAAGGGGTGGCTTCAGGGACTTAGCGCAGGGGCTGGCTCGTTGAGAAGGGGTTCGGCGGTGTGTTATACAGCCCAGCCCGCTGATTGGTATCATGTCGCTCGGCCTTCCTCTGGTAATTCATGGAACGAGAAATTAAAACCTACGTCCTCAAGCGCTCCGATGATGACGCTACGCCGCGCAAGCTGTCGATCGATTATGCCGCGGCGTTGAACTCGCAGCAGTTGGCGGCGGTGACGGCGGGTGAAGGCCCGTCGCTGGTGATCGCCGGCGCGGGCAGCGGCAAGACGCGCACGCTGGTCTATCGCGTGGCTTACCTGATTGATTCTGGTGTCGATCCCTCGAATATTCTCCTTCTCACGTTCACCCGTAAGTCGGCGCAAGAAATGTTGCAGCGGGCCGGTGAACTCATCGGCGCGCGTAGTGAGCGTGTCTGTGGTGGCACGTTCCATTCGGTGGCGAACCTGTTGTTGCGCCGCTATGGCCGGTCGATCGGGGTGGAGCCGGGCTTCACGATTCTGGACCGCGGCGATGCGGAAGACTTGATCGCGCTGGTGCGTTCGCAGCTCGGGCTGAATGAAAAAGACAAACGCTTCCCCCGCAAGGGGACGATCATGGAGATGATCAGCAAGAGCGAGAACACGCTGCGCTCGCTGGAAGAGATCATCCTGGACGAGTTCGGGCATTTTGCCGATCACATCGAAGATTTGAGCCGGTTGAAAACGGCCTATCAGTCGGCCAAGCGGCAGAAGCAGTTGCTCGACTATGACGATCTACTGGTAATGCTGCGGCAGCTGTTACTCTTGGACGAGACGGCGCGGATGACGATCTCGCGGCAGTTTCGCTACATCTTAGTGGATGAGTATCAGGATACGAACCGGTTGCAGGCTGAAGTCGTCCGGAAGCTGGCGGCCACCCACAATAATGTGATGGTGGTGGGGGACGATTCGCAATCGATCTATGCGTTCCGCGGGGCGACGTTCAAGAACATCATGGAGTTTCCGCAGTTGTTCCCCGGCACGCAGATCTACAAGCTGGAAGAAAACTATCGCAGTACGCAGCCGATTCTGAATCTGGCGAACTGCATTATCGACGAGGCGGCGGAGAAGTATACGAAGCGACTCTTCACGCGGAAGATCGACGGGCCGCTGCCGTCGCTGGTGGAAGCGGCGGGCGAGAACACGCAGTCCCGCTTTATCGCGCAGAAGATTCTGGAGTTGCGTGAAGAGGGTGTGCCGCTGAGTGAAGTGGCGGTACTTTTCCGGTCCAGCTTTCATTCCTTCGATTTGGAAATCGAGTTGTCGCGTAAGGGGCTGCCTTTCATTAAGCGCGGCGGCGTCAAGTTTATCGAGACGGCGCATGTGAAAGACCTGCTCGCGCATGTGCGGGTGATCGCCAATCCGCTGGATACGGTCAGCTGGAATCGGGTGCTGATGTTGGTGGAAGGGGTCGGGCCGAAGAAGGCGCACGATCTGCTCGCGGCCATTGTGAAGGGCGGGCAGCCATTCGATGTGTTGCGCGGGGTGAGTGGCCGCTCCGGCCAGGGGCTCAAGAATCTGGCGAATACGCTGGAGAGTCTCTCGGGCGCCGATAATCGCTCGCCATCGGAGCAGGTGAATCATATCTACGAGTACTATCTTCCGATTCTTAAGGAACAGTACGACGACTATCCTAAGCGTACGCGGGATCTCGATCATCTTCATACGATTGCCGAAGGCTATCCCGGCGTGAATGAGTTTCTTGCCGATCTGGCCCTGGAGCCGCCGGACGGGAGCGCTTCGGGTGTGGATGCGCCTGATCGGGATGATGAGCGGCTGGTGCTCTCGACGATCCACTCGGCTAAGGGGTTGGAGTGGCAGGCGGTGTTCGTGATCTGGATCGTGGACGGCCGGTTTCCGTCGGTCTACTCGTTTGTCGCGGATGAGGATTTGGAGGAGGAGCGGCGGTTGTTTTATGTCTCCGTCACTCGGGCCAAGCGCCATCTCTTTCTGACCTATCCCATTAATGTCTACGACAAGAGCAGCGGGATGTTGTTGTCGAAGCCCTCCCGGTTCCTGGACCATGTTTCCTCTGATCTGTTCGACACGGTGGCATTGGTCGAAGAAGGCGGGCGAGGTAATTGGGGTAGCTATCGCGATCAGGACTATTAGTTCACTGGTATGACGGTCTCGCCCTCCATTCTTTCTGAGGTCGCATGCGCGGCTCCCTGATTCAACGATCGTTCGTGGTTCTTGTCGGCCTGGTTCTGCTCTGCGCCGTGGGGGCGATCTCGTCGTCGGCCGAAGAGCAGAGGGCTTCCACGTCTGCCCGGATGTGGGAGCAGCTCATCAGCGGGGCGACGACACTCCGATTGCCCACCGGTTTTCTGAAGGCCATGCCGCCGGAGTTCGTGCAATTTGAGTTCGACGATCTGCGCATATATGCGGCTGAGTATCATCCGGGGGAACATCGGATGGTGTTGAACCGGACACTGTCGTTTCATGCCGCGGGGCGTGATCTGCGGTCGCTCACGACCATGACACCCAAAGAGCTGGAGGTGCTGTACCATGAGTTGTTCCATGCCTATGTCGACTATCTTGAGTCGAGAGAGGCTGGCGGGGCGCTGTCTGGTCCTGAGCAGGAGTTGATCGCGTTTGCGCGTGAGATGCAGGTCTGCCGGTATCGGGAGGTGTCCATTACGCCGGTGGTTCAGCGGAGCCACGAGACGGAGGTCCGCTACCTCTCCGATCCTGAGGCCTGGGAAGCCCTGAACGAAACCTGGGCGGTATTTGTCGGGTGGGCTATCTGGAATCAGTTGGAGATCGACAAGAAGGGGGGGCGGTCTATGAATGAAACCCCTCAGCTCTCCGGGGAGTGGGTGTCTCGGTTTCGTCGGGCGATTGAGGCGGGTGAACTCCGAGGGTATTACGTCCCTCAGGATCCCGATGAGCGACGGGTGACGCAGAAGCGTTTTCTTGCCCCAGCGTCACAGCTTTCGCTGGAGGAGAGTCGGCGTCTGATGAAGCAAGTGCTTGGTTTGCCAGAAAAATTCATCGGGGCGGCCGTGAAGGCTGTCGGTCAGGTCAAAAATATTTCTGTGGGCCGGCCTTGTCCGGTCGCGACCCCATAGGGCGAAAAAAATGGCAGAGAGGCCATTTCTCCTCTTGACATGGCGCAACTTCGTCAATAGAATCCAGCGTTTCTTGAAATAGCCTTGTTCGCCAGATCAGCTGTTTCTCCTCCTCGATGAGGGGAGAGAGCTGTGTGCGGACAGGCTTACTCTAGTTTTTCAGTATGAATGTGGCGAGATAATTCGCTGAATTTGATTTGAATTTTGTAGGGTGAGTACGCAGGCGAGTTGGAACGGGCAGGTACCCAAGTGGCCAAAGGGGGCAGACTGTAAATCTGCTGGCTTATGTCTTCCAAGGTTCAAATCCTTGCCTGCCCACCAGCGTAGGTCTGTGGGTTGATGTCATGCGAGAAGTATAGCAGGCCGTAGCGGGTTGTGATCGCGACAGGACGGTTGACGATATTCGGGCGGGCGTAGCTCAGTGGTAGAGTTCCAGCCTTCCAAGCTGGCTGTCGTGGGTTCAAATCCCATCGCCCGCTCCATCGAATTGAGATGTGTGTCATGGGTGGAATGCAGATGATGGACCGAAAAGCCCACGTAGCTCAGTTGGCAGAGCACGTCCTTGGTAAGGACGAGGTCACGCGTTCGATTCGCGTCGTGGGCTCCATGCGGGACTGTGTTGGGCGAAGGGTGGCGAGTGATGAAGGCCGAGGTTTCTGATCCGGCGTTGATCACTATTCACTCATCATGTTTTTTTAGGGAGGATTGATTTTATGGCGAAGGCGAAATTTGAGCGGAAGAAGCCGCATGTAAACATTGGGACGAT
>NEWQ02000010.1 GCA_002869855.2 Nitrospira sp. CG24D | reverse complement strand
AGCTTCGTAGTAGCTCCGTTCAAATCCATCGCCCAGTTCAGAGGGGCGGATCATGCCGCGGACTTCCGTCAGGATCTGCGCGACATCTTCCAGGGTCAGGTTGCACTCTTCATCCAGCATCTCATCGATGCGAACCACCACATTGGACAGCGGATGCAGCCAGGTGAACCAGGGATCGTTCATGACCAGTTGCAGCAACTGGCCCGTCGAATCCACACGGCCATAGATCCGCTCGAACGTGAGCTGTTCCGCCACGATCAGGGCCTTGTGAAGCCCCAGCAGCCCATGCCGCACATCGGTCAGGGTTTGGCGAAGTGGGTTGGTTTTTTGTATCGTGGATTGTTGGGATGAAGTAGCCATAGGTAAATTCTAGCAGGGTTTTTAAATTTTGCAGGCCGTCGATTCCCGGCGATGCATTTTTGGTCTGGCTATATTATCGGCAGGTCGCTTTCTACACTGTAGAGTCCCATGATTGTGTTACCGGCCGAATCGACCGCTTCCACTGGAAGGAGTGTAGCCGTTTGGTGGAGTGGCCGGAGATAAGGCGCGATTCGGACTCAACGGGAGAATCGGTGCCGGTGTCAGGTTGTTCGGTGGCAGGGGAGTTCCGAACGAGGAGCGATTTCCGCTTTCAGTCTCGCCGTGCGGCCGTAAACCTATCGGGCTCTCAGTCCCCGGTTTGGTGACGATGGTGTGATTGCCATGCGGATCGGAATAGATGCCGATGTCGTCGCCGAGGTGGAAGAGGCGACCGCTGGTGCCGTCATGATTCTGAATAATGCGACTCTCGGCCAAGCCGGTCACGGCAGACAATGCCAGGCATGTCATTGTGATTGAGAGCGATGTGAGTATCAGCTTCATTCCCTTCGCGCATCCCTCACTACGATTTACTGTACTCCCCGGTCGAGTATTCCTCCAGGTACTTACCCGAGCAGAAGGGGTGAGCTAGTCGGTAATGCGGGTCCCGTAAAACGTAAACAATTCTCCGGCCAGATGGCCCATCTCTTCCGGGTCGGTCTGCCGCTTGCGGCGGATGTAATCGTTAAGGATGCGTCCGTCTGCCGTCTTATGGACGTGGGGGAGGGCCAGATTCATGCGGTAGCGTTCGACGGCTTCCGCGACGCGGCTGATAAACACCACGGTGCCGTCTGACTCGATTCGCTCCACCACGCCGACGTGTGTCAGCGGATCATTCAACCTGCCGTCGCCGTTGAAGTCCCAGGTGTTGTCGAAGAAGACGAGATCACCGGGCTGCACCATCGGTCCCTGGTGGAGCCGTCCGTGCTGACGCATGTGGTTGTAAATCAGCCGGACTCCGTTTGCCCGTCGATCCGTAGTGCTGCTGCTGTTATACAGATCGATGCCATGTTCGAGGTAAATGGCGCGGGTGACACCGGCGCAGTCATAGGCCACGCGTCTCCCGTTGCTCTCGATCAGTCTGGCGCCAAGGAGCTTAGTGGCCGTGTGGACGATTCCGGTTCTGGTGGCGGTGAAGGAAGGCGATTTCTGGACCGGCGTGACTTCAAAGCGGGAGGCGGGCACGCGCGCCACCGGTGTGCTGGCGCAGCCAACGAGTGTCAGGATGACCACCGTGGCGCCAATCAGCGTGAGGAGTTGCGGCTTAGCGGACATTTACGAAACGGCCCTGCGCCGTCTCCCTGAGTTGATCGATATCTTCCCGGCGTGTCACCGACAGCGGCACGGTGTGCGTCAATTCCTCGATCAGTAAATCGGTCGTGAGCGGCGTCTTTTGGTGAAGCGCGCGATAGAGAGCCGCGACGACGGCCTGTTCGATCTCCGAGCCGCTGAAGCCGTCGCTGGCGCTGACGATTTTTACCAGATCGAACTGCTTGCTGTCTTGCTTACGGAGTCCCAGGTGAATCTTCCAGATGGCCTCTCGTTCACCGTCGTCCGGCAAGTCCACGAAGAAGATTTCATCGAACCGGCCTTTACGGAGGAGTTCCGGTGGCAGCAGCGTGAGATTATTGGCGGTCGCGATGACGAACACTTCTTGTTTCTTTTCCTGCAACCAGGTGAGAAACGCGCCGAAGAGCCGGCGGCTCAAGCCCGCGTCGGCATCGCCGCTCCCGCCGCCTGCCGCCATCGCCTTCTCAATTTCATCGATCCAGAGCACGATGGGCGACAATGACTCGGCCATCTCGATCGCTTTGCGGAAATTCTTTTCCGATTCTCCGACGAACTTATCGAACAGCCGGCCCGCGTCGAGTTTGAGCAGCGGGAGTTGCCATTCCCGTGCGATGGCTTTGGCCGCGAGCGATTTGCCGCAGCCCGGCACGCCGACCAGCATGATGCCGCGCGGCGGTGTCAGGTTGAGCGCTTTGGCCTCGGCCGTGAATCCGACCTTCGCGCGTTCCAGCCAGGCTTTCAAATTCGTGAATCCGCCCAACTCAAAACGGTTGTCCTCAAGCGGGTAATATTCCAGCAGCCCGCCGTCTTTGATCGCCTGGACTTTGCGTTTCAAAATCTTCTGTACGTCATCGGCGGACAGCGTGCCGTCCTCGACGACGCATTGCGTGATGACCTGTCTGGCTTGGTGCAGTGTCAGTCCCTGCAGTGCGCGTAGGATCGCCTCGCGTTCCTGAGTCGAGAGGCTTGCATCGGCCGGCTTGGTGTCAGTGAGAGAGCCGAGGATGCTCTGTGCGATGGTTGTGGAGCGTGGACGACGAGGCGCTCTTCTGGTCCCGAGCGAGGAGAGGACGTTCTGGAGCATGGACTGTAACTCAGTGCGATCCGGCAATTGGAGATCGAGGCGGACGGCAATCTTTTCAAGATCGAGCGGCAGGGCGATGGGATGGCCGGTGAGGATGCAGGTGGATCTTGATCGGCCATAGACCGCCGATACTTCGCGCAGCTGTCGGGTGACGGCAGCGTCCTGTAGGTGCGGGACAAGATCTTTCAGCCAAAAGACTGCTTCGACGGTCAGTCCATTCAGGTGTTGAAGCAGCGCCAACGGAGTCGCCGTCATCTTGCTGAGCGTGGGGCCGTCGTCGGCGCGGGTGAGGCCTTTGGTGATGGACCATTCGAACAACGGCATGCGCTCCTGCGCGGCCACGGATTGCAGCAGGGCTAGCACGCGCTCTTCCTCCACTGTCTCAATCACGATCAGTGGATGACAGGAGCGGATCAGGGTGCGGAGGTCGTGAACGCTGGTTGCCAAGGCCATAGAAGTGAAATGGTAGCACGCAGGTCGTGCCTCACCAAGAAAACGGACGTTTGTTACCTGGGATCGTTGAGCGTCGCCGGTGCTGATTTCGCGCAGCGAAAGCCGATCGTGGCCGAGCGTTGCGCCGGCGGCGAGCCGCTACGGGTGGCGGTGCGGAGCATGATCACTTTACTCTTCCATGACCCGCCGCGCACGCTCCGGTAACGCCCGCTCGTCGGTCCCGGCGGATTCTTCTCCGTCATGTAGGCGTAGTAGTCGAAGCCGAACCAGTCCTGGACCCACTCGGCCACATTCCCGGCCATGTGATGCAATCCGTAGGGACTGCGCCCGTCGTCCAGCGAATCGACCGGGGCGAGGATCGGAATCTCATGCACGTGATATTGCCCGAACATCGCCCGCTTTGCATCGGGGATCGCGTTGCCCCAGGGGAACAGACCTCCCTCTGTGCCGCGCGCGGCTTTCTCCCATTCGGCTTCGGTGGGGAGCCGCTTGCTTGCGGAGTGGCACAGGTCCTGGGCTTCCTTCCAGGTCACATAGAGAGCCGGCCAGCGTGTCAGCGTGTCGTCGGTGACGGAATGGATGGTAATGACGTGCCAGATCAATTTCTGCAGTTCGTCGGAGGGCGGCGTTTTCCGCTGTTGCAGGAAAGCGAGATATTCGCCCAGACTCACTTCGTCGCGATCCATTTCAAAGGCATCGAGCCAGACGCGATTCTGCGGGAGTTCGGTATCGTCGAACTGTGTCCCTATTCCGTACGGATCGTCGTCGATGCGTTTACTCCCGAGGAGGAAGGTGCCGGCCGGTATCATAACTATGGGCGAGGGTTTCGCCAGCGCCGCGATGGCGGTGAGGTGACGCGCTAATTCTTGCGAAGGTTTGGTCGCGACGGTGGCTCCCGATGCCGGCGTCGAGAGGGCAAGCAGGAAGAATAGCGAGGGGAGCCAACGAAGGAATGGCATCAGGTCTTGCTCGGGGATTCCAGCGCCTTGTGAATTTCACCGATCAGGCGCCGTTCGATCTCTGCCGTTTCCTCCTGGCTCACGCTCAAGATCCGGCCGCCCTGCGCGACTTTTTCAAATTCGGCGCGGACCCCGAGTCTGGTGGTATTGGCGGGAAGGGCCTGCAGGGTGATGAGGTATTGATTGCGAAAGCCGGCGACTTCCAGTGAGGCAGGGTTCGAAATCTTTCGCTCCGTCACATAGACCGCTTTTTGATCGCTCTTGAAGCTGACTTTAATGGGATAGCCGTTCTTAGCCAGCGATTCTTCTACGACCTTGGCGACGGCCGCCAGCGGACGCGGCAGCGTCTCGACTTGTGTGCCTTTCTCCTCGATGCGCAGTTGCTGGGCCGCCTGAGTCGCGGCGGTTTTGAGGGCCTCGGCGTTCGCGCGCTTCGCCTGGGCGAGCTGCGCATTCAATTGATCGGTCAGCTGGCTCATCTCGGCCTTGGCCGATTCCGTGGCCTTCTTGGCATCACGCAGTTCCTGATTCAGCAAGTCGATCTGCTGCTGCATGACCTTGTTGCCGTCTTGCAGTGAAGACAGCAAAGATTCCTGTTTCGTCACCTGCTTTTTTAACGTGTCGTTCTCGGCCTTGAAAGGAGACTCATCAGGCTTACACCCGGTGGTCATTAGCCCCAAGGCCAGCAGGCCGATGCCCGCGATGTGGAAACAAATTCTTGTCACGCTGCGCTCCTGATAAAGTTGATCGGCCGATTATCTACGGTTCGCCCCGGCTTGTCCACGCAGTATTTCCCGAATTGACCGGTCTCCGGCCTGGCGGCTATGCTGAAGTTATGTGCTCTAGGATTTCTCTACTCCTGATTCTGTTGAGCCTCGTGATGACGCTGCCGGCTGTCGGGTTGGCCGGGGAGGGGACAGTCGCTTCGATTCCTGTCGAAGACTACGCCCGCTACGACCAGATCATCACCGGCAAGTTTCTCCACTCAGAAACCCAACTCGTGCTGCTCGAACGGAAGACCGCGACGCAGATCTCACCGGAGCAGGAAGGGCCGCTGACGAGCGTGTGGTTTCAGAAGCAGGGGTATTTCGATGGAACGCTTCCCGGGGAACTGGTCCGTGATTTCGTCGCGGCGAATCAGGAGCCGGCACGATTGGAAGGCCGGTTTCAATTTGGAACCAGGTATCGTTTTGTGTCAGGCAACGCCGTCGAAGAGCCGGAAGTGTCGCTGGCACAACCGGTCATGACCGCCTGGCTCAGATCCGTGCAGGCGGTGCCAGTACTGGACCGGCTGGTGTTTTCGCGCATCGGGTACAATCTCCGCCAAACTCAAGCCTTGGTCTATGTCGGCAATCCGCGTCCCGATGGTTCGGGCGCCGGTTTTCTTGTCTGGTTACGCCGGCAGGGGACCGCCTGGTCGATCTGGGACACGGAAGTGGTGTGGACGGTTCGTGTCGAGCCGGAGTCCGACGGCGGGCCGCTGCTTGCACCGTGAGCGGTCTCAGCGGTAGCATGCGCGCGTCTACAGGATGCTGAAAAAGTCCGCCAGCGGCGTTCTCGCGGTGCTCAGAGGCTCAATGTACTACAAGTGTACGCCTCGCCTCTTCGCGTGCTGCGGCCTTGCTGGACGGTCTTTTTGAGCATCCTGGGGGACTCCCCTGTTGTGCTTATGAAGGAGATGTTGCCGTAACCAGTTCTCTACAGCCTGCTATGTCGACGTTAATCCGCAAAACCTTTTCTGTCCCCCCGCTCGGGTGCAATTGCTCCATCATCGGCGATCCGGTGACGAAGCAGGCCATCGTCGTCGATCCAGGCGGTGCGCCTGAACGGATTCTTCGCGAAGTGGAACAGTTGGGTTTGACCGTTCGCCATATTCTTCACACGCACGCCCACTTCGATCACTTTCTTGCGTCCGGCGAAATGCAGCGGTTGACCGGCGCGACTTTGTGTCTGCACCAGGATGATCTCGATCTCTGGACGAATCTGGAAGCGCAGTGCCGGATGTTCGGTGTGCCCTATGTGGCCGTGCCGCTTCCGGAGTATTGGATCAAGGACGAAGAGCGCATCATGGTCGGCGGCGTGACCGTCGTGGGACTCCACACACCGGGGCATACACCCGGTTCGATGAGCTTTCATATTCCCGATGAGAGTGTGGTGTTGGCGGGAGATACGTTGTTCCGGGGCAGTATCGGCCGGACCGATCTCTGGGGCGGAGATTTCGATACGATTGAGCGGTCGATCCGCGAACGGCTCTATACGCTCGCCGATGAGACGACGGTGGTGACGGGACATGGACCGGAAACAGAGATTGGAGTTGAAAAAGAATCGAATCAGTTTTTTCGCGTGGAGTGACGGGCGGCTACTCTTTTGCCATCCGTTCTTTCAGGCGGGCGAGGCGCTTTTCGGTCGATTGCTTGATGAAGGCCATGTTCTCGGAAAGATGCTGCTGCGCGTTGATCTTCCCTTCCTCGCGACGCTTTAATTGATCGAGTCCGAACTGGGAGATCGCCGCGCCGTCTTCCTTGTTGAGTTCCTTCCAGATGACGATGCATCGCGCCTGTTTTGCCGGCGGGTAGGCGTCGCAGGGGGGATCGATCGTCGTAGTGTTGGCGATGACCGGCACTGATATCATTAGTGCGAGCGCAATCGTCAAAAGTTTCATATCCAGCCGGTCCTTCTTAGCCATGACTACTCATCGTGAGCGGCACCATACCACAAGTCAGATTGTTGCGCCGACCATCCGGATCTATGAGCAAGGGGCGGCCACGTTTCTGAAGCGCTGGGTGAACCGTCGCAAGCGACCTCCGACCCTGTTACTCGATTCGCTGGCCCGGCTGCCAACGCAATCGGCAATTCTCGATCTGGGTTGTGGCGGCGGGCAAGACGCGCGGTTTCTTCTTGCGAAAGGATTTCGTGTGGTTGGGCTGGATCTGACGACGGCGTTTCTGCGGGCAGCACGGAACACGGCTCCATCTGTTCCGCTGGTGCGCGCCGATATGCGGGACCTGCCGTTTGAAGACGCATCATTTGATGCGGTCTGGGCAGCTGCCTGCCTGATGCATCTGCCCAAGTCCGACACTGCGTGTGTTTTCAAGAAGCTTCGTGAGGCTGTTCGTCCCGGCGGGCTGCTGGCAACAACCGTCACGTACGGCACTCAGAGCCGCATCCTGACGGATGGCTGGATGCCAGGCCGTTACTTTGCCCGATGGCAGAAGGCAGAGCTGGCTAGGGTGGTGGAACGAAGCGGCTGGATGATCGACTCGTTACGAGTCGTGTCGAACCAAGAGCGCAAAGGCCGATGGCTGAATCTTGTCGCGAGACGCGATGGATGACGAGAGAGTCTGAACGCAGGGTGCGTTACTTTGTCGGCACTGGCTCGGAGGTTTTGCGGTCGAGGGTGAAGTAGATTTTGTCGTCGAAGGTGTAATAGCCGCCTTCGTCGATGTCGTGCATGATGCAGAAAGGCGAGAAGATAATCGCGCAGCCGAGCACGTCGGCTACCACCCACCAGGACCAGGTTCGCTTGATCGTATAGGTGGCGGGGTCGTAGCCGTCTTTGGCGAAAGTGGCGCTATGGTCGGCTTTGCGGCTGAGATTGACGGTACCCGGTGCGAGCATGTGCACGAGGTCGTCGACGACGACTTTGGTATCTGCCGGAGTGGTAAAGAGCGTGACGGATTGATGGTCTCCGTGCATCCAGGTGCCGCAGCCGGTCAGAGCCCAGGCCCATCCAATAACGATCGCGCCAAGCCAAAGTCGAGTCCGTGTCATACCAACCTCTTGCTCGCTGGTGTGGGAAGAATCATCCAGCGCGGTCTGATGGTGAACAGCTGTCGGCATTTTTCCATGCTGACAGCCGTTCTTCTAGCGATTTCAGCAATCCTACAGAGGGCAAGGATGGTCCGTTAGATCTTCATCGCCTCGTTCACTTCGGCGAGCGTCGCCTTGGCGACTTTCGCGGCGCGCTGGCTGCCGTCCTGCACGATCTCGTCGATGCGCGAGGGATGGTTCATGAGAGATGCGCGGGCTTCCCACATGGGCGCCATGCGCTCGACTATCTTATCCGCCACCAGCTTTTTGCAGTCGATGCAGCCGATGGCGGCAGTGCGGCAGTCCTGATTGATCTGTGCCTGCACTGCTTGCGGCGAGTAGATCTTGTGGAATTCATAGACGGGGCAGACGTCGGGGTTGCCCGGGTCCGTGCGCCGCACGCGCGCCGGGTCGGTCACCATCGTTTTCAGTTTTTGCCGGACCACCGGCTCTGCATCCGACAGATTGATGGTGTTGCCGTAACTTTTGCTCATCTTGCGTCCATCGGTGCCCAGGACCTTGGGAAATTTCGTGAGGTGTTCTTTGGGTTCCGGGAATACGGGTTTCTTGTAGATATCGTTGAAGCGCCGCGCGAGTTCCCTTGTAAGTTCCAGGTGAGGCAGTTGGTCTTTGCCCACGGGGACGAAGTCCGGCTTGTATAACAAGATGTCGGCAGCTTGCAGCACGGGATAGCCAAGAAAGCCGTAGGTGCTGAGGTCTTTTTCTTTGATCTCATCCTGCTTTTCTTTGTAGGTCGGGTTCCGCTCCAGCCAGGAGACGGGCACCATCATGGAGAGCAGGAGATGCAGCACGGCATGCTCGGGAATGTGTGATTGGATGAAGACGGTCGAGCGTTTCGGGTCGATGCCGGCGGCCAGCCAATCAATCAAGAGCTCGCGCACGAATTCGCGGATCCGGCTGGTGTCGGCGTAGTTCGTCGAGAGGGCGTGCCAGTCGGCGACGAAGAAGAAGCAATCATAGTCCTCCTGGAGGGCTTTCCAGTTTTCCAGGGCGCCGAGATAGTTGCCCAAATGCATCAAGCCGCTGGGTTGCATGCCGCTGAGAACGCGCTTACGGGGTGCAGTGGTCATTGCGAGGCTCCTGCGCCAAGGCCCAGGGTGTTCGAGAAGGTGGTTCCGGACAGGGCCGTGGCGAATGTACTGGTGATAGTGTGGATGATGCGGAGTGCGGTGTTGACGATCCTGAGCCCGATCGAGATCGTCATGCCGCTGTGGATCGGGCTCACACGTGCAGTGGTCATTGCGAGGCTCCTGCGCCGAGGCCCAGTGCCGTCGACAAGATCGTGCCGGACAGGGCCGTGGCGAATGTGCTGGTAATGGTGTGAATGACACGGAGTTCTTTATCGAAGACGATCAATCCCATGAGAATCATCATGCCGTAGGGCTCCAATCGCGCGAGCGCGAGAGCCGGGGTTGGCGGCAAGAGACAAGTCAGGATGCGCCCACCGTCGAGCGGCGGGATCGGAATCAAATTGAAGAGCGCCAGAAAGACGTTGATCATCACCGAGTAGAGGGCCATGACGCTGATGGGCAGCAGGATCATCGTGGCCAGGCTCGATGGGTCGGCATCGGCATTGCCGGGACGTTTTGCCAGCAGGGATGGGTCGAAGGCAAAGAGCGCCGCGACGACCAGCGCACCGATGATCGCTAGGACGAGATTCATCCCGGGCCCCGCGGCGGCGACGAGCGCCATGTCCCGTCGAGGCTGGCGCATGTTGCGCGGATCAACTGGAACCGGCTTGGCCCAGCCGAGAAGGAAGCTTCCCGGCAGCGCGAGGCAGAGCAACGGCAGAATGATGGTGCCGAGCGGGTCGATATGCGCCAGGGGATTCAGCGTCAGGCGTCCTTGCAGTTTCGCGGTTGGATCGCCGCATTTGTCGGCGGCCCATCCGTGGGCATATTCGTGCAGCACCATCGCGAAGAGGAGCGGGAGGCCCATGTATGAAATTTTATGGAGGATGGGAGCGAGTGTGTCCATAGCGTAGTCCGGCTAGTCGAGTTGGACGAATTTCCCGTGTTTGACTTGGAGGAGTGCGAGGGGCCGTTGGAGGGTGCCCTCAGCTCCGAAGCCGGCCGGTCCCATCAGTGTGGGCAGATCGCGCTGCGTCGTCAAAAACTCTCGAACGGCCTCGCCAGAAGTTGCTCCCCGGCGGATCGCTTCCAGGACCAGCTTGGCCGCATCATACCCTTGCATGGTGAACAGGGTGGGGCTGCCCTGAAACCGCTTCTGAAAGCGTTGGACGAAGTCCTGGACGCCGGCATTGGCACTCTCCGCGAAGAACCCGTCCACAAATACGGCGCCGTCCACCGTGCGGTCTGCCGTGCGCAAGAAATCCGGTGAGTTCCATCCGTTTGTTCCCAAGAGCGGAACTTTGACGTCGTGAAAGGCGAGTTGTGCTGCCAGCAGACCAATTTCACTGGCGCGGCTGGGAATGAAGATCGCATCGAATCCGGGCGTGTAGAGAATCCGTTTATCGGTCTTGCCGACCGGTTTTCCCGCAGGGCGCGAGGGATCGTAGGGAACCGCGAGGCCGTACTTCTTGAGGTCTTCGGCCTTGAGTCTCTTGATCTGTGGTGAGAAGTCTGAATCGCCCTCTTTGAACGATTCCATGGCGATGACTTCACCCTCATGCTGCCGGACTTCTTGCGCAAAGAGTCGAGCCTGTTCACGGCCATACGTGGTATCGGGATACAGAATGCAAAATCGGCGGTAGCCTTGTTCGCCGGTGGCATAGCCCGCGATTCGCTTGGCTTGCAGGGCATGGGTCAGGGTGGTGCTGAAGACAAAGCTTCCCAGTCGTCGGACGTTGGGGAATGTGGCTGCCGGGGTAATCAGCGGGACTTTTGCGCGTTCGGCCATCTCGGCCATGACGGGGAGATTTTTCGAGAGCATCGGCCCGATGACGGCCAATGGCTGGTCTTCGTTTAGCAGTGTGGCGTGGTCTTCGAGAAACGAGGGTTTGTCCGACTCGTTGTCTTTCACGATCAGTCCGACCGGCGGCATCCCTGACTGTTCGTGCGCGCGTTCGACCGCCAGCTGAATGCCTTCAAGCACCTCATTGGCGAACGGCGCGAGGCGTCCGGACAGCGGCAGGACCGTGGCGATGAAGAATTGGTTCGCCTTCAGCCTGGTCTTCAGCTGCGCCAGCGTGTCGGTTGCCTTTGGACCGTAGGGGTGTTCGGGGAAGTGCGCGAGAAATTGTTGAATCTGGCGTTCAGCCAGATGGTCCTCTCCGCGGCCGGTATAGAGCTCGATCAGGCGGATGGCGGCCAGATCGCCGGGGAACGATTTCGGGTAGAGGTCGTGCAGTCGCGTAAGCGCTTTCTTGTCCAGCTTCTCGTTGATGAACTCGCGAATCTGCGCACGCGTTTCCGCCACATGTTCTTCGGTGCCGGCGGCGCTTTCCTGGAGCAGAGCTTCGATGGCGCGGACATACTCTTTTTTCTGCACCAGAAATTCGGCGGTGAGTCTGAGGGCTTCGTGCTTCGTGTCTTCGCCGGTCGTGCCGGTGCGCAGCTGTGTGAGCAGTGGGAGCGCCAGATCGATATTCCCCATGGCCGCGTGGGTGCGGGCCAGCATGATCTTTCCTCGCTCGTTCACGTCGGACGCCGGGAATTCTGTCTGCAGCTGGTTCAAGTATTTGATGGCCTCGGAGTATTCCTTCATGCTGTACAGAGCGGCCCCGAGCAGCAGGTAGGTGTCATCCAAATGCTCCGGGCGCGGGGAGGTCGCGAGAAATCGCCGAAGGACAGTGGCGGCGGACTCTGCCTCGCCCTTGTCGAGCAATCGTTTGGCTTGAGATAGCACCGGGGGATCAGGCAGCGGCGCTTTGAGTTCCGCAGCAGGGGCCGGTTGGGGCTGGACCGTGACCCCTGCCAGGCTCAAGGCAAGGACGAGGATCAAGCGGCGGCAGGCAAGCAGTCGTGAGTATGTGCGCTGAGAACCCATTTAGAGGCAGCAAAGAGAATGCGGATGGTTATTAGATGACACGCTGTGACTAGTATCGGAAAGGGTGCGGAAGTGTCAAGGAGAACCGCGGTTGGTTCGTTGAGTTCACCCGGCAAGTTGGCTATAGTTTGTCGCGAGACAGGCTGCGGTGCTCGCAGCGGTACTGATTTGCCTACTCCTCGTACATCTTTATGACGACATCCACCGATCAGATCCTCGACCCGCTGGCTGAACGGTATCTTGGGCAGCTTCGAGTTGAGGGCGGATTGTCGATCAACACGCTGGAAGCCTATCGGCGTGATTTGATCAAGTTGCAGTCATATCTTGTTCGGCATCGGGCAGGAATGGGGGAGGCAGTTGCGCCGCAACAGCTCACCGGGTTTCTCGCGTCCCTGAACGAGCAGTGTCTGTCCTCGGCGTCGATGGCGCGCACGATGTCGACGTTGCGCGGCTGGTTTCGATTTCTCGTGCGCGAAGGGTTGTTGCCGGTCAGTCCGATGCAAGATCTGTCGGTGGCCCGGCGGGCAATCCGGTTACCCAAAACGCTGACGATGGCGGAGGTCACGGCGCTATTGGATCTGCCGCCGTTGCCCGCATTGGAAGATCAGCGTGATCGCACGATGCTGGAATTGATGTATGCGTCGGGATTGCGCGTCTCTGAGTTAGTGTCGGTGGAACTGGTGCGCCTTGATTTGGGCGTGGGTTGTCTGCGGATTGTCGGGAAAGGGGCGAAGGAGCGCCTTGTGCCGATCGGCGAAGCTGCGAGAGAGGCGCTCGCGCATTATGTCGATCACGTTCGTTCCGCCATTTTGAATCGGCGGGCTTCGCGCGCGCTCTTTGTTTCTCGACGCGGGGGGCCGTTGACCAGGCAGGCGTTTTGGAAGATCGTGAGTCGGCGTGCTCAGCGCGCGGGCATTGCCAAGCCGATCTCGCCCCACATGCTACGACATTCATTTGCCACGCATTTGCTTGAAGGGGGGGCTGATTTACGCGCGGTGCAGGCGATGCTGGGTCATGCGGATATTGCCACGACGCAAATCTATACCCATGTTGAACGGGGCCGGCTGAAACAGGTTCATCGGCAATTTTTCCCCCGGCAGGCCAGGAGTCTCAAGAAATAAGAATCTTGCCGCTCTCGAGTCGTGACGAATGAAAATGCGTAGGAGCACAAGAAAACTGCAAGAAGAGTGCGAGAAGCGGTTGACAAGGCCGGATGGACTTGGTAGCATCCGCCAACGTTGCTAAGAAAAACGGGCGGATAGCTCAGTTGGTAGAGCGCCACCTTTACACGGTGGATGTCGCAGGTTCGATCCCTGTTCCGCCTACCAGAGGTAAGCTGGTGTGTAGGGGCAGATCGAAAAAGGAAGCTAGTACCATTTCTGATTTCGGGACTTGAACGGCTGCACTGTCAATCGTCTTGTCGTTCCGACCATCCGCCGTATAGAAGAATCGCGAGGGGCCGTCGTTCAGCTGGTTAGGACGCCAGATTGTCAATCTGGAGGTCGCGGGTTCAAATCCCGTCGGCCCCGCCATTTTTCTTCAGGGTTGAGTACACTCCATCACACTACGGTGTGTCATTAATAGAGGAGGGAGACGCTAGCGTCCTATGTTCCAGTCAGGTCCCATGGCTCTCATTGGATCACTGGGCGTGGTGTCGAAAGTCGTTCTCTTTCTTCTCCTCCTGCTGTCGGTCGTATCTTGGGCCGTGATTCTCCTCAAGTTAAAAGTCTTCAAATCCGCCGACGCAGAAGACCGGCGGTTTATGACCGTGCTGTTGAAGGCCAAGGATGTCGATGAAGTGGTGCGTCATGCCCAGCGTTCGACCGGCAGCCCTTGCGCCAAGATTTTCCATGGCGTAGTTGATCGGCTTGGGACGGGACGCGAGTTTCAGGACGGTGGAGGCGTTCTTCCTGTAGACCGCCATGTGATGGAGCGCACGGCTCAGCATATCGCGCAGGGACAGCTCTCTCACCTTGAATCGTATCTTCCCTTTCTCGCCACGACGGGAAATATCAGCCCGTTCGTCGGATTGCTGGGGACGGTGATGGGGATCATCGATTCGTTCAGAGAAATCGGTTCGCAGGGAACGGCCAGTATCGCCGCGGTGGCGCCCGGCGTCTCCGAAGCGCTGGTGGCAACAGCAGCCGGCCTGTTTACGGCGATTCCCGCGGTGATTGCCTACAACTACTTCCTGTCCCGTATTCGCGGCACCGCGTTCCGCATGGATACGGTGACGGTCGAGCTTCTGACGTTGATGGCCCCGAAAGCTAAACCGGCTTCTATAGGGACGAAGGGATGATCCTCGAAACACGCCAACGCCGCTTCATGGCGGAGATCAACATTATTCCCCTCGTCGATGTCGTGCTGGTGTTGCTGGTCATTTTCATGGTGACGGCGCCGATGCTCTATCGGGGCATGGATATCAAGTTGCCGACGTCTGCGTCGAACACGATCAAGCCGGAAATTCGAGCGGTGCTGACAATTGAGAAGGATCAACGTTTGTATCTCGATAAGGATCAGGTGAGTGCCGTCCAATTGGAGCGCAAGCTGAAACTCCTGAAGGAAGAGCATGCCGATGTGTCGGTTTACCTCCGGGCCGATCGCGACGTGCCCTATGGCGTGGTGATCCAGGTGATGGATGGGGTAAAGAAGGCCGGGATCGAGAAATTGGGGATGGTGACCGATCCTGCCGGCCCTGAACGGGTCACAGACGTGGCGATCCCGCGTCGAAATAAATAGGACATCGGTTGGCCATTACAGGTTGCAGCGCACTCCCGGGCTTGGCTGGATACGGTGATCCAGGTGATGGATGGAGTGAAGAAGACCGGGAGCGAGAAATTGGGGATGGTGTCGATTCCCTGAACAGGTGACAGACGTGGCGATCCCGCGTCGAAATAAATAGGACATCGGTTGGCCATGGTACAGGTTGCAGCGCACTCCCGGGCTTGGCTGGATGAGGGACTGCAGGGCCAGTTGACCCGTCGCTTGAAGCGGGCGGTGGTGTGGTCCGTCGCGCTTCACCTGGTTGTTTTTATTCTCGTCACCTGGGTGCGGATACCGCAGCATGGCGAGCGGCCGTTGGCATCTATCGAAATTTCCCTGGCCAGCCTGCCGACCCCTCCGGTCAAGGCGGCTGAGCCCATTAAAGCGGTTGAACCGGTCAAAGCACCGGTGAAGCAGGTGGAGACTCCGGTCCCGACGCCTCCGGTGAAAGCCGCTCCAGTGACGCCGCCCGTAGTACAGCGAGAGGTGGCTGCTCCCTCAAAGGCCGCGCAAAATCCGATGCGCGATCTGTTGAAGGGCATTGAGCTGCCTCCTGACGCTCCAAAGTTCGGCGATTACAGTCCGGCTGACAAGCCTAAAAAAGTTCAGGAGCCGGCGGTTGCGAATGTACCCAAGCTGAAGTTGCCGGATGTTCCGGTGGTGTCCGAGGCGAAGGTCATGACAAAAAAGCCGGCGGAAACGAAGCCGCGGCCGTCTCTGACCGACGAACTCAATCGGGAGTTGGACGAAGAGCTCAACAAGATTAAAAAGCTGGAGTTGCCGAAAGAGCCCAAGGCGGCCCATGCGGAATCTCAGCCGACGCCGACTCCGCAGCAGGAGACGAAGGCGCCGAGCGTGAAAGCCGTGGATACGGCCTTGAAGGTTCCGGGGATGGCTCCGGGATCCAATGTCTACTTGGCGCAGGTACGCCGTAAGATCAGCAGCATGTGGTCTGCGCCTCCTGTTGATGTGACCGCGCAGGTGTATAGCGTTGTGGTGAAGTTCCGATTGCATCGGGATGGGAGTGTGAGTGGAGTGGCGGTCGAGCAGTCTTCTGGAAACGAGTATTTCGATTTGGCGGGGAAGCGGGCGGTCGTGACGGCCAATCCGCTGCCGATGTTTCCTGCGGATCTCACCGAATCCTACTTCGATGCCCACTTCACGTTTTCTGTTGGAGAACAAAACGGATAATCCATGACATTCCGAACGTGGTGCATATTGGGTTGCTTGGTGCTGGTCGGGCTCATCGGGATAATCGAGTCCGGTGCGACCGATGTGTTTCTTGAAGCGACCAGGCCAGACTTTCAAAAGATTCCTCTGGGTGTGATCGGGATTCAGAACGTGGGTGGTCCGGAGTGGCTGGGGGGACGGCTCGAAGAGGTGCTGAAGGCCGACATCCGGCGATCGCTCGTGTTTTCACTCGTGGATCTCCCGAGTCTCGGCATTAAAGTGCGGGATGTAGGCACCGGCCCACATCCGGCGTTCAAGCAGGCAAAAGAAAATGGTGTCTCGGTACTGGTTTGGGGAAAGGCCGGTGCGAAGGCCGGGGACAAGGATGCCGATGTCAGCATGGACGGATTCGTCTATGATGGCGAATCGGATGAGATTGTCGGCGGAAAGCGCTACGTCGGGTCCTCTTCAGTTGTACGCCTGATGGCCCATCGCTTTGCAGATGAATTAGTGTTTCGGTATACCGGCGAACCGGGCATTGCCCGCACGAAAATTGCTTACGTGTCTGAGCAGGGGACGGCGCGGGAGCTGTTCGTGATGGACTATGACGGGTATGAGCCGCGCCAGCTGACATCGGATGGCTTTCTGAACCTGATGCCGCGCTGGTCGCCCGACCGCCGTTTTCTGGTGTTTACGGCCTATCGCAATCGCAATACGCAGGATATCGATATGATCGAATTAGCCACCGGCAAGCGGTGGACGGTTGTGTCGCTGGCTGGATTGAACATCACGCCGGCGCTGTCGCCCGATGGTAATTTTCTGGCATTCGCATCGAGCCATGAGGGCAATTCAGAACTCTATAAACTCGATACCAGAACAAAGGCTATGCAGCGCATGACGACGCATGCTTCAGGAGATCTCTCACCGTCCTGGGCTCCCTCAGGACGGGAGCTGGTGTTTGCGTCGGATCGGAGCGGCGGGCCTCAGGTGTTTCTCATGAGCGCCGATGGCACCAATGTTCGTCGCCTGACGTTTGAGGGGGACTACAATGCGGCGCCGGCTTGGTCGCCACGGGGAAACTGGATTGCGTATGTGTGCCGGACGCCCAAGAAAGAGTATAAGCTGTGCCTCATCACGCCGGACGGGCAGAAACGTGTGCAGCTCACGGCGGGGCCTGGGGTTGAAGATTCACCATCCTGGTCTCCGGACGGAAGGCATCTGGTCTTTAGTTCGACCGTGGATGGGAAGAGCCAGATTTATATGATTAACGCAGACGGAAAAGATTTGGAGCGGGTCACATTCACTGGCACGCACAACAGTGCGCCGGCCTGGTCGCCGGCGTCGTAATTCACCTGGTCGATAGACACGATCACACATTGAAGCTGTCTCGCCGGATAGGCCGGGAGATATCTCTAGAAGAAGGAGCGAATCTATGAGCGCGACGTTATCACAATGGTCTATTCCGATGCTGGCCGGCCTGTTGCTGGTCACCATGCCGGGTTGTTCGAAGAAGTCCGTGCAATCAGGCGGGGATACCCAGTCCTCACAAGCTGGAATGGCCAAGGGAACTCCCGGCGCCGGTGGAACAGGAGGATCAACCGGATCCACCGGTGGCGGAGTCAGCTCCAATTTCCCTGACACCTCGCTGGCTGGTCGCGACGGATCAGGCGGGTTGCGTGGACTCGATAAGAATCCCGGCGAGGAGCGCGTGAACGGCGGGACGATGATGGCGAAGCTGGATCCTTCCCAGAGCGGCCGTCAGATGGATGAAATCCGATCCGAGCAGGCCGCGGCTGATGCGGCCGGTTTGCGGGACGTGTTTTTCGGCTATGATAGCTTTGCGATTTCGGAGGAAGGCCGTCAGGCACTGGCTCGTAATGCCGAGTGGATCAAGGCGAATCCGGGGTCTCAGTTGAAGATTGAAGGGCATTGCGATGAGCGTGGTACCTCAGCCTATAACCTGGTGCTGGGCGAAAAGCGCGCGAAGGCTGCCCGGAACTATTTGGTCGAGCTCGGTGTCAGCGCCAATCGCTTGGGCGTCGTGTCGTACGGGAAAGAGCGGCCGTTTTGCAAAGACCATAGCGAAGCCTGCTATGCACAGAATCGTCGCGGCCATGTGGTCGTGAAATCCGGGAAGTAAGATCGCATGCATTGGGGTGCCGCACGGATGGCGAGAATGGATCAGGATCATCTTCAGCAAGTGAGGTGCGCGGTGGCTGTCGTTCTAGTCATGCTCTTCACGCTGTTGTCCGGATGTGTGGCGCAACAGGCCGATCTCAAACAAACCGAGCGAGCCCTACAGCAGAAGCTGAAGCAGCAGGACGATCAGCTCTCTCAGACGCGCGCGCGTCAGAGCCAGGAGATTTCCAACCTGCGGGAGCAAGATCTGCCGCAACTTCGCGGGGAGCTGGAAAAAGCTCGCCACCAAGCGGAGGAACTCCAGTCGAGGCAGGAAGACCTGAAGCATCGCTCGGCGCAGTTGGAGCAGCAAACGAAGAAGCTGGAACAGCTGGCGGCCAAGCTAGAGACGGATACCAACACTCGCTATGTCTGGTTGCAAAAGAGTCTTGAAACGCAAGATGCCAAGGTGAATGCGCGTCTCGACGAGTTATCCCGGGCGGTCAGTAAGGCGACGGAAGATCTCAAGCGCGACGTGCTGATGGCCGTGAAGCAGAGCAATGAGGTGTTGGATCGAAAAGTGGCCGAGCGGCTGGATGGACAGCGGAGAGATCTGGAGACCAGTCAGCAGAATCTGGATCAGAAAGTGTCTCAGAACCTGACCCAGTTCAACCAGTCGCTCACCGGATTCAAAACGGCATTCACCAGCCTGAATGATCGCGTCACTCAAGGCGAGCAGGAATCCCGGGCGATCTCAGGGAAGGTTGATACCGAGAACAAAGCGGCGGTGTCCCATATCAATGAGTCCAATCGGACCATGAGCGGCCATCTTGATGGGGTCAACAAGAGCGTCGCGTCGGTGGTCAAGACACTGGAATCAGTCAGCCAGAAATTCTCAGCGCGGTTTGATGAGCAGGATCGGCGGATCGATTCATTGGGCCGGTCGTTGGAGCAAGTGGGCCAAAAAAACGGAGGGCGGACGCAGAATCTCAAGCAGGCGCAGCGGTCTACCCTTTCTCCTTCAATGGAAACCCCCGCACTTGAACGGCACGTACAAGAGTCTGAGTCTGCTTCGTCCTCGCACCAGGCTCTGCAGGCCTCATCGGAGGAGGGGGAGAGTTCAGGTGCCCCGGTGGCGGCGATCTCTGCTCCGGTGGAAGCCCCGGTTGTCGCGGCCGCGCCTCCATCTGATGTCGCGGCAGACCGTGGACAATATGAACGGGTATTGGCCTTATTCCGTGACGGTGATTTAGAGGGAGCGCGACGAGGGTTTTCGACATTCATCGCCAACTATCCGAACTCGGACCTTGCTCCGAATGCCCGGTATTGGCTCGGAGAAGCTTACTACGGGGCTAAGGATTTTAAGCGAGCCATCGATGCGTATGACAAGGTCGAATTGGATTATCCACGAAGTGAGAAAGTGCCTGCTGCCATTCTGAAGAAGGGCTACGCCTATCTTGCTTTGAAGGATAAGAAGCGGGCCTCGTCTGCATTTAAACAAGTGGTCACGCTGTATCCGAGGAGCCCCGAAGCTGGAAAAGCATCTGACAAGCTGGTTCAGTTGAAGGAGGGTCGATAGATTTCATGCGAGCCTACATTACCTCTTATGTGACGGCGATCGGAGTCGCGGGTTCGTTATTCATCTTGCCGGGATGCGCTAAGCATGCAGATTTTGTTGAGCTGCGGGACCAACTCTCGACGGTGTCGCGTTCTCAAGAGCAGGACCATCAGCGGGTCGATGCGGTCTTGCGACGCCTCGAATCGGTCGAACGTGTCAAGGATGTGGAGTCGGGAAAGCCGCGGGTTGATGAGCTGGCGGCGCGCCTTCAAAAGCTGGAGTCGAAGCTGGCCAAACTCGAAGACGGTGCAGGACTCGCATCCACCCGGGCCGAGGGTACCGTGTCTGATGCGCCGAAAGCGGCGAAGCCGAGTAAGTCTACAGGTCAAGGCGAGAGTTCCTCTATTGTGTCCGGCATGCCTGGCATCACCCCGACATCCGCTTTCAATCTCGCATACAACGATTTTCTGAACGGAAAGTACGATTTAGCGGTGTCAGGATTTCAGCGATTCACCAAAGATTTCCCCGGGACTTCTTTGACGCCAAACGCGCATTATTGGCTGGGGGAGTCCCTCTATAATCAAAAGGACTATGCGCGCGCCACGACGACGTTCGAGTATCTCGTCGCGGAATACCCCGGGAACGAAAAAGTCTCTGCTGCCCTCTACAAGCTAGGTTTGGCGACGGCGGAAACCGGTGATTTGGTGAAGTCCAGGAAATATCTCAAGCGGGTGATTGAGGAGTTCCCTGCCTCGGATGAAGCCAAGCTTGCAAAGAATAAACTCGCCGATATTCGGTGACGGTCGCGGACGCGCGATCTCCCGCCTCACGCAGTCAGCCTTCGTCGAGATACTGTGGAGTGTAGTGTTGTGCTGACGACCAGTTCGAGCGGAAAAATTCGCATCTTGCCGGGAGACGTGGTGAGCCGGATTGCCGCCGGCGAAGTGGTCGAGCGTCCTGCCGCCGTTGTCAAAGAGCTTATCGAAAACAGTCTGGATGCGCAGAGCAAGACCATTTCCGTCGAAATCAAGGACGGGGGCCTTGCGAGCATCCGGGTCACGGACGACGGCGAGGGCATGAGCCGGGCCGATGCGCCGCAAGCCTTCGAACGTCATGCCACCAGCAAGCTGAGATCCGATCAGGATTTGTGGTCCATCCGCTCGATGGGATTCCGCGGGGAGGCGCTGCCCAGTATTGCCTCGGTCTCGAATGTGCGTCTCGTCACGGCCATGCAGTCGGATCCAGTGGGTACCGAGTTGCAGATGCAGGGCGGAGCGACTCCGCAGATTCTCGATGCTCCTCCGATTGTCGGGACACGCATAGAAGTCACCGATCTCTTCCATAATCAGCCGACGCGGAAAAAGTTTCTCAAATCTGTTCCGACGGAATCATCGCATATCACGCGTGTCGTTCAGCAGGCGGCGCTCGCCTGGCCGGGGGTGCATTTCAAATTGATCTGTAACGGGCAGGAGACGTTGAACTATCCCGCGGTGGCGACGGACCGGGACCGTATCGGCCAGGTCTATCCCCGGTTCGTGCTCGACCGTCCCGTTTCGGTAGAGGCCGGACAGCCGGGAGCGAAACTCAGCGGCATCATCATCGATCCGAAGCACGCGAAGGCGTCGCGAACGCCACAAGAACTCTTCGTCAATCGCCGGCCGGTTCGGAGTGCGGCTGTTTCCCATGCGATTGTCGAAGGCTATGGTTCGTTTCTCCCCAAGGGGCAGCAACCCCAGTTCGTGTTGTTTCTTGAAGTCGATCCTGATCGTGTGGATGTGAATGTGCACCCCTCGAAGCGCGAAGTTCGCTTTGCGGAACAGGAAGCCATCCATCAGCTGGTCCGACGCGCTGTACGACAGGCGCTCAGTCGAAACGAGCCGCTAGCCGGCGAGTCCTTCGTCCCGCGAGAGCCTGGAGAGTTGGTTGTCAGCAAGGGATTGTCGCGGGCGTGGTTTCCCGCTCAGGCGACGGCGCCTTCGGCGGGAGCAGGCCTGGCAGACCCTCAGGCGATCGGCAGCATTCCGACGTCAGCCGATCAGCTCGCGTTTGTGAACGAAGCCGCTGAGCCGTATGTGCGTGTTCCTTCGTCGGATGTCGTGGCGTTCGGGCAGCTTCATCACACGTATCTGGTTGTGCAGGTGGGTGGCGCGCTGACGATACTTGATCAGCATACGGCTCACGAGCGTGTCTTGTTTGAGCGGTTGTATCGAGCGTGGGTGGCCCGTGGGATGGCCTCGCAGCCGTTGTTGATCCCTGAGTCGGTGGAACTGTCCGCCCCTCATGCTGCCCTTCTGCAGCGCTACCAAGGCGAGCTGGAGAAGCTGGGTCTCGAACTTGAGCCGTTCGGCAAGTCGGCCGTCCTTGTGCGGAGCGTGCCGCTCGGGATCGGCCCGATCAGCACCTCGGCCTTTCTACAAGATTTGCTGGAGGATCTTAGCCTTTGGGGGCAAGCGTCCAGTCTTGAAGCGCGCGTGCGTCCCGTTCTGGCCTCGTTGGCCTGCCATAGTGCGGTGCGGGCCGGTCGGTCGATGGGGCTTCCGGAGATTCAGCAACTGACCGAGGATTGGCTCGTTGAAGGGAAGATCCAAACGTGCCCGCATGGCCGGCGGACAGTCTTTCAACTGACCGGGGACGAGCTTGAGAGACTGTTTGGTCGGGTGGGATGGTAGTCGAGCAGAATTGAGATCCTCACCATGCCTACTCAATCCGATATGATGGCCGACTCGATTCGTCGGCACCGCCCCCTCGTCGTCTTGCTGGGGCCTACGGCCACAGGGAAGAGTGCGGTCGGAGTCCGGGTAGCCCAGCGCTACAACACCAAGATCCTGACAGCCGATTCCCGCCAGGTCTATCGCGGGATGGATATCGGTACGGATAAGCCGTCCATGGAAGAGCGGCAGGGTATTGTGCATCGGTTAATCGATCTTGTGGATCCTGATGAGCCCTATAACGCCGGGCGCTATCAGCGGGATGCCTTAGATGAAATCGATCGAGTGATCCGGGATGGCCGGCTTCCTCTGGTCGTCGGCGGAACCGGGCTCTATATCCGCACGTTGATTCGGGGAATCTGCGAGGCGCCGGAGGCCGATGCGGAAATCCGGCGGGAACTGATGGCGCTTGTGGCCGCGCAGGGGCGCGACGGTCTCTATGCCGAACTCGTGCGAGTGGATTCTGTCACCGCCTCACGGCTTCATCCCAACGATGAGTCAAAAGTGATTCGAGCCCTGGAGGTCTATCGCCTGGCCGGTTGTTCACTCGCCTCCTTGCACGCCCATCATCAATCGCAAGCTGCGGCGTTTCCCACGTTACTGATCGGGCTGCAGCGTCCCAAAGAGCATCTCTATCGCCGGATCGAAGCGCGGATCGATTGGCAGTTGACGCATGGCATGGTAGAAGAGACTCGGACTCTACTGGCTCGCGGGTATAGCCGGTCGCTGGGATCGATGAAGGGGCTGGGATATCGGCATCTCGCGGCACAATTCGCCGGCGAGTATGATGCGGCAGAAATGGTGCGACGGTTCAAACAGGACACCAGACACTTTGCGAAACGCCAGATGACCTGGTTTCGAAAGGAGCCGGGAATTACGTGGTTGATGATCGAGGCGCAGGAGTCGACGAGTCACACTGCCGATCGGGTGGTTGAGCTGATTGAGCAATTCATGGCATCGCTCGGCACCGCGCGTGCCTTATCGGTTTAGGTCAGTGAGGTAAGAGGAGCACGGGTTCATGGCACTTAAAGCGAACGGGGCCAAGGCGTCGATCGGTGTGATCGGCGGGAGCGGGTTGTATGACATTGAAGGGCTGAAAGGTGTTCGCGACGTGCGGATCCGTACGCCGTTCGGGTCGCCGTCGGACGCGATTCGCGTGGGAAGGCTGGATGGCGTGTCCATCGCGTTCCTCTCCCGGCATGGTCGGGGGCACCGATTGAATCCCGGCGAAATCAACTATCGCGCAAACATTTACGCCATGAAATCGTTGGGTGTGCAGCGAATTATCTCTGTCAGCGCGGTCGGGAGCATGAAGGAGCGGATTGAGCCCGGCGACGTGGTGATCCCTGATCAGTTCATTGATCTCACGAAGCGGCGTGCCTCCACATTTTTTGAAGGGGGTATCGTGGCGCATGTCGCCTTCGGAGAGCCGGTTTGTGCTTCGCTGGCCCAGGCGCTGGCGGTTGCGGGCGAAGGGGTTGGCGGAAACCTCCATCGCGGCGGCACGTATCTGTGCATGGAGGGGCCCCAGTTTTCGACCAAAGCGGAGTCACGGCTGTATCGGCAATGGGGTGTGGATGTGATCGGGATGACCAATATGCCGGAGGCGAAGTTGGCGCGCGAAGCAGAGATTTGTTACGCGACGATGGCGCTGGCCACTGACTATGATTGTTGGCATGAGACGCAGGAAGCTGTGACCGTTGAGGCGATTCTGGCTACGCTCCACAATAACGTGGCTCTGGCAAAGCAAATTCTCAAGGCAGTGGTGCCGTCTGTGGCCGATGCGCCATCCTGCCCCTGTCATCGGGCGCTGGATAATGCGATCGTGACCGCTCCAACAAGCATCTCAGCAGCCGTCCGGAAGAAGTTCGGGATTCTCACGCAGCGTGTGTTCGGGCCAAAGAAAGGAGCGCGGTAAACCATGGGGAAGTTACTGGTAGTGGGATCGGTTGCGCTTGATACGGTGAAGACACCGTTTGGAGAGGGGACCGATATTCTCGGGGGGTCTGCGACGTATTTCTCGACGTCGGCCAGCTTTTTTACGTCGGTCGCGCTGATTGCTGTCGTGGGAGAGGATTTCCCCGCCCAGCACATTGCGTTTCTCAAGAGTCGTGGAATTGATCTGACGGGGCTGGAGCAGCGACCTGGGGCGACGTTTCGGTGGAAGGGAGAATATTCGCATCAGCTGAATGAGGCGAAGACGCTCGACACGAAGCTCAATGTGTTCGAAACATTCCGTCCCAAGATTCCTGAGGCATACCGTTCACCCGACGTGCTGTTTCTTGGCAACATCGATCCCGAGCTGCAACTGGATGTCTTGCAGAAGGTCGAGCGCCCTGGCCTGGTGGCTTGCGACACGATGAATTTCTGGATCAACGGGAAGCGCGATGCCTTGTGGAAGGTGTTAGAGAAAATCGATATCCTGATTATCAATGACGGGGAGGCCCGCGCATTGGGGCAAGATTCCAATCTGGTCAAGGTAGCCAAGCAAGTGTTGGCGCGGGGCCCCAAGCATCTCATTATCAAGCGAGGAGAGTATGGCGTCCTGATGTTCAACGGAACGCAGGTATTCGGCGCGCCGGCATTCCCATTAGAGGATGTGCGGGATCCCACCGGCGCCGGCGACACGTTTGCGGGCGGCTTCTTAGGCTATCTCGCCGCCACTGGAAACCGTTCTCCAGAGGCGATGAAGCAAGCCATTATTTTCGGAAGTGTGATGGCGTCTTTTACCGTAGAATCCTTTAGTCTTGACCGTTTACGTATCCTGGATTACAAAGAGATTCAGGCGCGGTTTCAGGAATTCAAGCGATTGACTCATTTTGAGGATGTGTCGTAATGCCTGACGGGGAACAGAGCTGTGGCCAAGGGGGGGGGCGAGTGCCTCAGTATGGGCATAGCCTGCTCGTGGGGGTCTGTCTGTTCATAAGCGCTTGTGCGGCTACGGAAGAGTCGATTCAGAAATCTCAGGGCCATTATCAGGAAGGCATCGCGACGCTCAGCGGGGATCGGCAAAAAGCGTTTGTGTCGTTTCAGAAAGCGGTCCAGTTGAATCCGAAAAATAAAGAGGCGCGCTATGGTCTGGGCCATGTCTATGCCATTCAGGGGAAATTAGCCCTGGCTGAAGAAGAGTTTCGAACCGCCATCCAGATTGACGACGCCTATTCAGAAGCGCATACCTATCTGGGACAAGTGCTGGCCAGCCAGGAGAAGTGGGATGAGGCGATCCGGTCCTACCGGGCCGCGCTGGCCAATCCTCTCTATGCCACTCCGGATTTGGCGCGGTTCCATTTAGGCCGGGCATTGAGCCAACGGGGAGATTTTCAGGAGGCGATGGAGTCGTTGGAGGATGCGGTGGCTGCGAATCCCGCCAGCGTGCCTCCGGCATTGACCCATCTCGAACTGGGTCGGGTGTATTCCAAATTGGGATATGCCGTCAAGGCTCGGGAGATTCTCAGCAAGGTGAAGGTGATGGATAAGGGCGGCGAGTATGCAGCGGCAGCAACAGAACTTTTGGCTCGGTTAAAGTAGTTGAGGGCGTATGGAATCGGTTGGTGAATTCTTTCGGCAGGTTCGGGAGACCAAGGGGCTGACCGTCGACGAAGTTGCGGCGAAGACGCGCATTCGATCGGATTTTGTCAAAGCGCTGGAGGATGGGAACTTCGCCAAGTTGCCGGACCAGGTCTTTGCCAGAGGATTTGTTCGATCCTACGCACGGTCTCTGGGCCTTGATGAGGAAGATGCGATCCATCGGTTTGTCCAGTCAGCCGGAGCCTTTTACGAAAAGCAGGATGAGCGGGAGAGGCTGAAGGTTCGGCAGGTTGAAGAAGAGCGCAAGCGCCAAGCCAACCGGAAAGCAGTGGCGGTGGCGATCGGAATTGCGGTGTTGACGCTCATTTTCCTTCTGAGCCGTGAGCAGTCTTCGGTATTGCGACGAAGCACCTCCGAGCTGACATCGAATAAGCGAAGCACTCAGGCGACAAAAGAAGCTGGAGAGACAAGCGCCCATCAGGATCCAGAGCCCCTTCCCATTCCAGCCAAGTCCAGTGAAGTCGCACCGCCAGCTCCCACGAAGCCTGCGGTGGAGGGCCGTGCGGCCGAGCCGGCAGGAGGCCATGCTCCGGTGGTTGCAGCGAAGCCCGAGCCTGATCTTGTTTCGACGGCGTCGCCCGGCACGGATGGGCCGCTTGGTGGTATTTCAATCGAAGGAGCCGGGCCGGCTTCGGATGGACAATTGGTGCTGGATCTTGAGGCCAATGAGCTGAGTTGGGTCGTGGTTCAGATCGATAGCGGTAGTCCGCAGGAGGCGTTGCTGCGTCCGGGGGAAAAGGCTCATTGGAAAGGGCAGGACCAGTTCATTCTGACGCTGGGTAACGCCGGTGGTGTGAAAGCTGAACTCAATGGAAAGCCGCTTAAGCCATTTGGTCCGAGTGGGAAGGTCGCTCGCGATGTGGTGATCAAGCGGTAAGGCTGCCGCCTCGCCTCTTTCTGTCTCTCCTCAAGCGGTGCCTGTCTATCAGGTCTCGCTCTCATCTCAAAGCATTCGCCCGCCTCTGGCAGAGGTGAGGCCAGGGTAAATTGGTAGCCTTGGCCCTCTTCGGTCGCGCATGGGGCAACAATGAAAGTTTGTGGCGCAAAGGTGTCACGACGAATCCTGGTTGAGGATCTCGCCAGGATTGATCGCTGTAAGTGGTTCAAATAAGGCCTTTCAAGATGTGACGATTGTGGCACGCCCCTTGATACATGGGAAGGGTACAGCGGGCGGAGGAGAGAACGCGGGCGATTGTGCCATTGGCAAGGCGAAGCAGTCAGAGGACTGATTTCTTGACAAGAATCAAGCGTGGTTGCTATAGTCCGCCCGTTTTAGTGAATTTTTTGTACCGGTATCGTAATGCCAGCGGCCTGAGGCCGAGTTCATGTGTGGTGGGTTCAACACAAAGGAGGACGTGCGATGGGTTACTTCTCGAAGTTCTTGGGGATCACTGCAGCCCTGATGCTTATGTCTGTGACGGTGGCGGGAGCCGCGGAAAAAGATCCGCTGAAGGCCCGCGTTCCAGCCGATCAGATGAGCGATGCAAAGGCTATGAAGAATCCGGTTGCCTCGACTCCTGAGAGCATTGCCAAGGGTAAGGCGTTGTTCGAGGGCAAGGGGACCTGCTTCAATTGCCACGGAAAAGAAGGCAAGGGCGATGGACCGGCCGGAGCGATTCTGGATCCGAGCCCCCGGGACTTTACCAATTGCAAGTTCCACAAGAAGCGGAAAGATGGCGAGCTGTTCTGGGTCATCAAGAACGGCAGCGCGGGAACCGGCATGGTGTCTTTGATCCCTGCCGCGATCACCGAAGAAGAAGCCTGGACGATCATCAACTACGAGCGGAGCTTCTGCAAGGGCGAGTAATTCCCGCAGAGTTTGCTGTGTTGGGAGAGGGGTGGGGGAGAAATCTCCCACCCCTCTCGCTTTTGATGATGTATTGAGCCGGGATCTTTTCTTTCTTACCGCGCTTCCCTCATTCCAAGAAATGGCGCTCCCTGCTTGCAGCAGTCCCTCCTGGGAGTCGGGCGACTCTCTGCCGTGGGCAGTCTCAGCCTGGCAGCCGGTGCTTCTCTAGAGTCGTGAACTATGGCGTCGGGATGATTATGGAGTTTGTTCGCTTCGAATCGCGGCTAGCTTGCTGAGCACCAGGTTGGAGGATGGATCACCGGATTTCAGGGACGGCGTGATGAGCGGGCGCTGATCACTACTAAATTGAGTCTTCGCCGCCCATGTGACCTTTTGGCTCACGTAGCCGGCCACTTCTGCCAAGGTCACTGACCCGTCACGGTTTGAATCGCTCTCTCCCCGTAGCGCGCGCAAGAGATAATACGTCATCAGTCCATGGCGGTGCTTGTCGTCTTCAAGACCCTTGCTGAGGCTGTCGCTGCTGACGATGCGGATGATAGAGGGTCCCGCTGCATCCCAGCGGGGGGGGAGGGTTTTTATCTTGGGGTCGCTATGAAGTCTGGACACCATCCCATCGAACAGCAGGATCGTCTGTTTTGCTTTGAGTCGTGCCAGCGCCGCTTCAAGGTCTTTCAGCGGATAGAGTCGCGACGTGGCGGTTGGACTGCCCTCGTAGGGAACCAGGAGCACTTCTCCTGTATGGGTCACCATCGCCTGTCCGGCGAAGTACACAATGACCACAGCATCTTTGGTCATATGCGGTGGGAGCCAGTCCAGGAGGGCTTCGTCGATATCCGGGCGTAAGGCTTTCCAGTCTTGTAGGAGGCGCACATTGGCTGAAGGAACTCCCCCCAGCGCCTGAAAGTAGTTGGACACCATTTCCGCATCGAGTGACGCGAATTTGCGGGGGAGGAGCTGCTGGTCCCGGTAGGATCCGATTCCGATCGAGATCAGGTACGTGTTGGGTTGGCGGAACTCCGTGGTGGCGACGGGGATTTGGTCCACGTCATCGGTTTTAATACCGGTTGCCTGCATGACGACTGCCAGCGTTTGTGCAGGGGCTGCCTGGTGCGAAGCCGGTTCTTCGACCGTGACATGGAGTTCGGCTTTCTGCGGCTGTATGGAAGGCGGCAGAGTGGCTACAAACTCAATGGACTTGGTCTCTCCCGGTTGCAATGAGGGGACAGGAAGCACGGCGGACGGGAAATGCGTAATCAGCGCCTGACTGCCGGAGAGGGATACGATGGCCTGTTGAATCGCCGTCATACCGACATTCACAATATCAACGCGTACTCGGACGCGTTCACCGCCTTCCAGGACAAGGTTTCCGTTTTCATCAAGGACCATCGCCTTAAAGCGGAGGGACGAAGCGGCGGATGCCGTCGCAGCCGGAGGCTGCGGCTTGCTTGTCGGGAGTCCCGCTGCAGGCTGGGGCGGTACAACCGGGGTTGAGGCCGCCGCCGGCACAGCTGCCTGTGCTCTTCCCCCAAAGGCTTCTCGGACATCTATCGAAACTTTCGCGGCAAAGTCGACAGAGGTGTCCTGGATAAACGGGTCGATGATGTAGTCGCAGTTGCGTTGGGTGGCCTCTAGGCGCAGTCGCTCTTGGCGGACGACCTTCACTTCGGATTCCCGCAGGACTTTCCCGGTAAGATCATAGACCCGTGCGATGGCATTCAATTGAATATTCGCCGGGACGCGGTCGTAGACATTGTCCTGTTGAAGTTTGAAAGACCAATTCACAAGATCCACGCGGACGACTGCCTCCGGCACCGCATCTTTGCTTCCGCCCCCTTCGTAGGAGACGGATTTGAATGTTCGATAGGCGCCTTCGACAAGGGCTTCTTCCAGACGAACTCCGAGTGGGACCTGCATGAGGTGCCCGCATCCGTCGGTGTATTCTGCCCGCAGATTTTTGATCGAAGCAGGGATTTCCAGCTTGACGGAGACGGGCAACGGCTCACCCATTGGAGGAAACTCCAAGCGGCTCGCACATCCGACCCCAGTGATCAGGAAGAGCATCGCCAGAATGGCTTGAAGTGGCTTCCTGGGCGGTCTGGCGGGCATGGAAAAGGAACCGTTCATCGGGTTCTCGCTCCGAGGGCTGCGGGTAATTTTGATGCGTCACCGTACCGGATTCAAAAGGTGAAAGCAACACGAAGCCGCCCGTCCCTTGCGGCCTTGCGGTCACTCGATCTATGCTCTTTTCCCATGTTCACATTGGGCCTTTCCAACATGCGCGATGCGGCAGCCGCACTCGTTCAAGACGGGCGGATTGTGGCGGCTGCGGAGGAAGAACGATTCGTTCGCATCAAGCATGTATCAGCGTTGCCCATCCATGCCATTCGATACTGTCTGAAAGAAGCCGGTCTTCGTCTGTGCGATCTCGATGCGGTTGCTGTGCCGTGGAAGTATTGGGAAATCGGGACGCGCGCGCGGTTGGCCGTGAGCGCGATGGTTCGTTCGCCCCAGCTGTTTCGAGAGAAGGGTCGGAGGTCGATTGAGCGGTTGCGTCAGGAGTGGTGGGAGTTGGCCTGCTTGCGATGGAAGCTGAGCGAGCAGATCGACGGGACGCCATGCCCACCTGTCACGTTCCTTGATCATCATATGTGCCACGCCGCAAGCGCATTTTTGGTCTCCCCATTTGAACGAGCGGCAGTCCTCGTTGTGGATGGAGCATCTGAATCGCATTCGACTATGATGGCGATCGCCGACCGGCAGCAGATCCACGCGATCGGGCGTACGCCGCTTCCGCATTCACTCGGCCAATTCTATGCCGCCATGACCGCATTTCTGGGGTTCAAGCCAGATCACGACGAGTACATCGTGATGGGATTGGCGGCGTATGGAGAGCCGCGCTATGCCGAGACTATTCGCCGGTATATCCTCCGGCTTGTTCCCGACGGGACCTTTACCCTGAATACCACGTTGCTGGACTTTCATCTGGCGCGGGTCGGGATCTTCGCTCCCGGGTTCGTCTCCTTGCTCGGCGTGCCGCGGCTGCCGGACGAAGAGGTGGTGCAGCGACATCGCGATTTGGCGGCGAGCGTTCAGCTGGTGTTAGAGGAAGTCTTGCTGGCCTTGGCCCACGCGCTTCGCATGAAAACCAAGGTTGATCAACTCTGCCTGGCGGGCGGGGTGGCCTACAATTGTGTCGCCAATAGTCGATTGTGGCGGGAGGCGGGGTTTCGCGAGATCTATATCCCTCCCGCCGCCGGTGACTCCGGGGCCGCGATAGGCGCGGCCTTGTGGCACACGTTTCGGCGTGGGGCGATGACTCAGCGCCCGGTCATGACGACGGCTTATTGGGGGCCGCAGTTCAGTGAAATTGATTGTCAGGCTGCATTGCGGCAAGCGGGGTTACAGGCTCAGCGTGTAGACGATGCGGAGCTGTGTGACCTCGTAGCCGGGGAACTCGCGAACGGCAAATTAGTCTTCTGGTTCCAGGGGCGCATGGAGTGGGGGCCGCGTGCGTTGGGCAATCGCAGTCTGCTGGCCGATCCACGCCGGGAGGACATTCGTGCGCTCATCAATGCCAAGGTCAAACAGCGTGAATTATTCCGTCCCTTTGCTCCTTCCGTGCTGGCAGAAGAAGCGGGCGCGTACTTCGATGTGCCTGCCCCTTCACCCTTTATGATGTTGACGGTCCCTGTGAAGCCCAGCGCGAAAGGTATTATCCCGGCCGTGGTGCATGTGGATGGGTCGGCGCGAGTTCAAACGGTCGATCGGCGCGCCAATCCTCTCTTTCATCAATTGCTGCAGGCCTTTGCCCGGCGAACCGGCGTGCCTGTTCTGCTCAACACTTCCTTCAATGTGCAGGAGCCGATCGTCTGCTCGCCGGAAGAAGCGGTTCGCTGCTTCCAGCGCACGGATGTCGATTGGCTGGTGTTGGGGAACCTGCTCGTGGCAAACCAGGCTGGTTCCCGCCTGCTATGAAACGCCTGCGTCGGAATAGTACGCCGGCAAATTCGGGGCAGGTGACCGCCATTCGCACTCCTGCATTGAATGCCTTTCTGCTTCTGATCATTGCGAACTTTGCGCTACAGCCGTTGACTGAGCCGGACTTTGGCTGGCATCTGCGGACCGGTTTGGATTGGCTCGTGACTGGCGGGCAGCTGGCGGCGCTCGATCCCTACTCGCATACGATGCCCGATTGGCCATGGGTGGAGCATGCGTGGCTGACTGATCTCGTGCTCGGGTGGCTCTACAGCAGCGGAGGTCTCGCCGGGGGCCTGCTCGTCATCGCGTTCTTCGGCTTTGTCACAGCGGCGGCCTGGATCTTTGCCGCACGGATTGGGCAGGCGATCCGGCCGATTCGCCTGGTCGCCTGCGCCTTGTCATTGTGGGTCGCGCTGCCGTTTCTGGGGGCGCGCACGCAGGCGGTGACCTTGCTTGGTGTGGCCGTGGTGCTGGTGGTGCTTGATCGATTGCAGCAAGGAACCCGGTGGATTGTCTGGGTACTCCCGCCGCTCTTTCTCCTCTGGGCCAATCTGCACGGCGGGTTCACAGCGGGGATTTTTCTGCTGGCGGTTGTGGTCGGGTTGAATTGGTGTGTGGCCATGGTTTCCCGTGTGTGGCCTGATGTGCATAGAAGATTGGATGAGCTTGATCTGCCTTCAACTGATCTGTGGCGGCTGACTCTGGCTACCGGTCTTGCCGGCCTGGTGACGCTGTTGAATCCCTATGGCTGGCGGCTCCACCAGGAAATCGTGGACTCGCTGGCGAATCAATTTATGGTGGAGACGTTACAGGAATGGCAACCGCCTTCTCTGGGGACTTTGGCCGGCCGACTATTTGGGATCTATCTGGTAGGGCTGACGATTGCGGCGGTGCTCTGGTATCGGCGTCTTGAGCCTGTGCGCATCGGAGTGTTAGTGGCATTTCTCTTCGTGGCCTGCCGGCATCTGCGGAACATCCCGCTTTTTTTGATCGTGAGTCTTCCTCTCGCTGTTGAGTTGCTGCAAATTGGGTGTGAACGGATGGTGTCGGCTCTGAAGCTGCGGCAGAATGGACTCACTCAGTGGGCCATGGGTATGACGGCGGCTCTCGCTCTCTTGCTGATCGTTCTGGGCCCGGATCATCTGCGGGATGTGTGGCGGTTTGGAACGAATCCGGACGTCGCATTGCGCCAGACGTCCTATCCGATTGAAGCCGTCGAGTGGATTCGCGCCCATCGTGATCGCCTGGGTTCCAGACCGGTCCATGACTATCAATATGGCGGCTTTTTGCTGTGGCAGTTGCCGGGACTCAAGACGTTCATTGATGGGCGGATGCCGGCCTGGCAGATCGGAGATCGATGGATCTTCAAAGATTATGTCGATCTCGTATCGGCACCGGTTCCTCGGAGGGATCTCCTCGACAAATATGCGGTTGATTGGGCGTTGCTGAAAAGAGGGACGGCGCTTGCGACGCTGTTGGCCGCGACACCGGGGTGGAGCCATGAATACGAGGATATGAAGGTGGTGATTTATACCAGGGGGAATTCCCCGGCTGAGGGCGCTACTCCGTGATCCAGGAATGAGCATTGAGCGAGGCGACGGCGCTACTCCGTGATCGGGGAGGGAGTCCTGAGCGAGCCGACGGTGTCTGGTACCGCAAGCTGAGAGTAGTATCCTCTTACCGCATTCCGGCGAATGACGGTGAACTCGCGGAGCATGGCGATGCCATCCCGAACGAGCCGCACTTTCGATCCCGGTTGATCGGTCCAGTTCACAGGAACTTCTGCGATCCGATAGCCGCGCTTCTGAGCCACGAACAATAATTCAAGATCAAAGCCGTAACCGTTGATGGTCGACACGGAGAAGAGATCGCGAGCGACGGATCGATCGAATAGTTTGAACCCGCATTGTGTGTCGCCGATCCCCTGGATCCCTCCCAAGCGGACGAGCGCATTGAAGCAGCCACCCAGGATGCTCCGGTGCCAGCGGGCGTTCACTTCGAATCCTCGTTGATGGGAGGCCAGACTTCTTGAACCGATGGCGACATCGGCGCCGTTTCGGATGGCCTGCTCAAGCCGGGTGAGTTCCGTAATAGCGGTGGCCCCGTCAGCATCGGTGAATAGCTGCAGCCGGCCGCGTGCCGCGAGCATGCCTTGTTTCACCGCTCCGCCTTTCCCCACGCAGGTAGGGAGTGGAATCACCCGCAATGCCGGTTCGGTTTTGGCAAAACTACGAACAACTTTGATCGTGTCATCCTGGCTGCCGTCATCGACCACAATGATTTCGTAGGAGCGGTCTTGCCGGGACAGGGAGTCGTGAATTGATCGTAGATGGGGAAGAATGCGGGTGGCTTCGTTGTGCGCAGGGATGATGATGGAGAGGTCCAGTACCCTGTAGAATTCTTCCTGCGTCACCGGATCTTCCCCCTCGCGTCCTGCGTGGAAGTACCTTCGGAGTGTGGCCACGGTAAATGACTTTGTGCCTGATTTCAAGTGGGGCCGATCGACTCTAGAGGACTTGACAGATCTGCCGAGGGGGAGCGAACGTATACTCATGTGACGGTCGATACATAGCTCATCCACTTGAGCCTGGAGGTGCGTCATGCACAATCTGGTTCGCGGTGCCTCTCTCCTGACGTTGTGTACGGTCGTCGTCGCCTGTGCAAGCGCGGTTCCCCCGAGTCGCATGGGCCAGTATCTCAAGTTTGACCAACCCTCCGCTCCGGAGTCGCTGCTTAAAACGGAGCAGCGGCCGTTAAAAGCCGGCTTGGTGCTAGTGCCGGATCAGCAGGATCAAACTGCCGCAGCCGTTTTACCGGAAGAGGCGCTTGTGCGACTGGGCGATACGCTCAAGCAGGACATCGCGCGGGTGCTACCCATGACGGTGACCGAGGTGCTCTCGGCGGAAGGGGTGCGTCCTCAGGATCAAGGTGGGGATCTCTCCCGGCTGGTCGATCTGGCGAAGAGCAAAGGGCTGGATTATTTGGCGGTGGTGGTGGTCTCAAGTACGGAGCAGGAGTATCCCGTCTCACTCTTCCTGGGATGGACTTCGCATGCACAGCCAGGCTATCGACGAGACAATTGGTCGCTCTTGGAGTTTGCGTTGCTCGATGTAAAATCTGGGAGTGCCGTGATGCAGGCCGAGGGCCGAGGATGGGCCACGTTGGATCGTCCGACAGCCCCGGGGATCAATCAATGGTATCCGGTTGTCTATCTGAGGCCGCAGGAGCCGGAGCGGCGTATCTGGCCACCGACCTATGAGGGCGCTCCCAATACATTGCGCGTGGTGTCGTTTGAGCAAGCCGAGAAACGGCTCGCATTGAAGCTCCAGAACTCCTGGCTTGGTCAGCTGGAAGCCGATGCGGCGGCCCGCCGAAGCAGCTGAGTCTCACGACTAGCTATGCACGTGCGGCGTTCAGGTCGTTCGACAAGTCCTCCTCCGGCGACAGAAAATAGGTGGCCGGAAGAGGACTTTTCCTCTTTGAAGCCCAAGGAATGATTAGTGTAAGATGTACCGTTCGATCGGTCGCTGCCCAGCTGGTTGCCGATCAGTGTGATGTGTCTTGTGAGTTCAACCGTCGGGAGGAACTGAGCATGGTCTATCGGAGTCAGCAGGCGACCAAGTTTGTCATTGGTTGTGGGCTTGTACTTGCGGCCACGGTCGCAGGCGGGCTGATCGGAACCCCCGCTACATTGGCGGCAGGAGTTCCTCCGGCATTTGCCCAAGGTTTTTCCGAGATCGTAAAGAAAGTGACCCCTGCCGTGGTGAATATCGCCGTGACGGGCGGTGGCGGGGAAGGTGGTCGTCGCCGTGGCGGGCTCCCGCCCGGACCGTTCGGCGGACCTCCTGGTGGTGGTGAAGAGCCGGGTGGAGGAGATCTTCCGACGCCGCCTCCGATGCCGCCAGGCCCTCCAGGGGGGCATGGACGACCTGAGCAGAGTGCCGGATCGGGGGTCATTCTGGATCCCAATGGCTATATCGTCACAAATAACCATGTGGTCGAAGGTGCGACGCAGATTACAGTGACGCTGAGTGATCGTCGTGAATTCACGGCCAAGACCGTGGGAACAGACCCCAAGACCGATTTGGCTGTGATTAAGATCGAGGCGAAGGATTTGCCCTCAATGAAGTGGGCCGACTACGACAAGCTGGCCGTGGGAGATCTGGTGCTGGCCGTCGGTAGTCCGTTCGGACTGAGTTCCACGGTGACATTGGGCATCATCAGTGCCTTGGGCCGCGGGAACGTGGGCATCGCCGACTACGAGGATTTTATTCAGACCGACGCCGCGATCAATCCGGGTAACTCCGGCGGGGCGCTGGTGAACATGAACGGTGAATTGATGGGTATCAACACCGCCATTTTCTCACGCACCGGTGGATCGGAGGGGATCGGGTTTGCCATTCCCAGCAGTATTGCGGTGGACATTGTCGACAGCCTTCAGAAAACCGGCAAAGTGGTGCGCGGCTGGATGGGCGTGGCGATTCAGGAGATTACGCCGGCCTTGGCAAAGTCATTTAAGTTGCCGGAGCAGCGCAAGGGCGTGCTCATCAGCGACGTGAATGAGAATGGACCGTCGGCGGCTGCTGGAATGAAGCGCGGCGACGTCGTCATCGCGTTCAACGGCAAAGAAGTGCAGAGCGTCAGCCAGTTGCGCAATCTGGTGGCGCGGACCATGGTGGGCAAAGATGCTCAAGTGAAAGTCCTGCGCGAGGGGAAAGAGCAAACCATCTCGGTGAAGGTCGCTGAACGGCCATCCGACGAGTTGCTGGCCAAGAAGGAGGCAGCCCCGCCCAAAGAACAGGGTGAGACGATCAAGCCACCGGACAATGTGCTGGCATCGCTCAAGATCCAGGCGTTGGACAATGCGCTGATGAGCCAGCTGAATATTCCTGCCAAGACCACCGGCGTGGTCGTGACCAGCGTGGAGCCGGGCGGTCAGGCCGAGGCGGCGGGGTTACAGCGCGGAGACATCATTCAGGAGGTCAATCACGAGACTGTCAAGACGGTGGATGAGTATCTGAAGGCTGCGAACAAGATCAAGAAGGATGAATTGGCCGTGCTGCTGGTAAGCCGGCAGGGCAACAGCCTGTTCGTAGCAGTCAACCCGAAGTAGATCGATATTGCGGCGCCGGTGATCATGCGAGATCCGGCGCCGTATTGTTCCGTACGATGAGGGCGCGGTGCTGAACGATTTCAACCGGTGGTTGCAGGACTCGGTCTTCAAACCGCTGGAAGACAAGAAAATGCCGGTCATGGAGCATCTGGTGGAGCTCCAGGTCCGGTTGACGCGCGCCGTCATCGTGACCGCGATCGTGTTTGTCGTCACGTTTTTCTACGCTGATGCCCTGGTGAAGTGGCTCCGCATTCCCCTCCAAAATATGTTTGTGCCCAGCACGCTGTCCTGGGAGCCGACGGATCTCCCGACGGTCCCGTTTGTCTTTCTGGCTCCCGGTGAAGCCCTGTGGCAGAACGTGAAAGTGGCCGGGTTATTCGCCGTGGTGCTGGCGACGCCCTATATTCTGTTGGAGTTCTGGCAGTTTGTCGTGCCGGGGCTGCACGTGCAGGAACGTCGCTTTGTCGGCCCCTTTGTCATGTTGAGCACGCTGGCATTTCTGGCCGGGGTGACCTTTTCATTTTTCTTTGTGCTGCCCTTTGCCCTGAATTTTCTCATTTCATACGGCGTGAATGCCGGCTTTATTCCTCAACTCTCGATCGCCCAATACGTCGGCTTTGCCTTGTGGTTTTTGCTCGTCTTCGGGCTGATTTTTGAAGTGCCGCTGGCGATTACGCTGATGGCCAAGCTGGGCTGGGTCGATGCGCCGTTTCTGCGGCGCTATCGAAAATGGGCGCTGCTGGGGGCCTTTATTATTGCCGCTATTCTCACGCCGACGCCCGATCCGTTCAACCAGTGCCTCATGGCGTTGCCCATGTATGTGTTTTATGAAGTCGGCATCATCAGCGCCGGTTTCTTCAATAAGAAGAAACCGGTGCAGGAAGAAGCCGACGCTGCGGATGTGCCGCCGTTGACGCCGGCGACTGTGCCGGCCGGTGCCGCACGTATGTCGAAGTCCGGCGATAGCGAGTATGTTGGGGTGCCGACCGGAAACCCTCGTCGATAACCGAAGCGTCAGGCTTCACACGATATAGAAGGACACACTATGGCCCGCGAACTGAATGTCATTCAACCGCCCACGTCCGGTGGAAGCGACGCCTGTACCTACATGTGGGCCTGCGCCATTTGTGACGAGAACGAATCCTGTCAGAAAGACAAGGAAGGACATAGTCGGTGGCTCGTCGCCAAGCGGATGGAACGCATCGAGTACAAAGTGCTGATCATGAGCAACAAGGGCGGCGTTGGGAAGAGTACCTGCACGACCAACCTGGCGGTCAGTCTGGCACTCAAGGGCTGGCACGTGGGTATCTGCGACATGGACATTCACGGGCCGAATATTCCGAAGATGGTCGGGGCGGAGGGGCAAAAACTCAAGATCAGTACCTCGGGCGGCATCATTCCCTTCCAAGCCTACAATCTGAAAATCGCTTCCATGTCATTTCTGCTTCAAAACCCGGACGATCCCATCATCTGGCGCGACGCGTACAAGTATGAATTCATCAATCAGTTGCTGGGCGGTGTGGAATGGCAGGATCTGAATTTTCTGTTCATCGATTTGCCGCCGGGAACCGGCAACGAATCGGTGACGACGATCGATCTGCTCGGAAATGTCAGCGGGGCGGTCATTATCACCACCCCTCAGGAAGTCGCATTGCTGGACTCACGCAAGTCGGTGACGTTCTGCAAAGACAGCGAAGTGCCGATCATCGGGATCGTGGAAAACATGAGCGGCCTGGAATGCCCGCATTGCCATCAGAATATCGAAGTGTTCCGCAAGGGAGGAGGAGAAGCCTCCGCTAACGACATGGGCGTGCCGTTCCTGGGACGGATTCCGCTCGATCCGGATGTCGTAATGCAGTCGGACGCGGGTGAGCCCTTTGCGATGTTCAATTCCGATACGGCGACGGCCGAGTGTTATCACAATATTGCCAATCAGATCGAAGCCTTTTGTAAGAAGAGCGGGTCGCTGGTGAAAGTGGCGCCGCGGCATGCACCACATTGAGACGGGAGCGATTGTGAAGGCGAACGACGCGACAGAAGGACTCACGCGGCTTGAAGAGGCGCAGCGGATTGTGTTGGAAGCCACCCCGACGCTGGGGCTGGAGAAAGTGTCGATCCTCGACGCGCTGGGACGTGTATTGGGCGAGGACATTGTGGCTGAGCGGGACAATCCGCCGTGGAATAACAGCGCGATGGACGGATTCGCCGTGCGCTGGGACGATATCAAGCAGGAGCATGCAATCGAAAAGACGGTTACTCTGAAGGTGATTGAAGATGTTCCGGCAGGGAAAATGCCGACGAAGTCCGTCGGGCCCGGGCAGGCGATTCGTATTATGACCGGCGCGCCGATTCCCCAAGGAGCGGACACGGTGTTGAAAGTGGAAGATACGGAGCACACTCCGGATTCCGTTCGTGTCTTCAAGCCTGAACCGCGGGGCTCCAACATCCGGCCGCAAGGCGAAGACGTCAAGAAGGGTGAATGCATCATCGCCAAGGGGACGCAGATTCGTCCCGGTGATGCGGGCATGTTGGCGATCCTCGCGAAGTCCTTCGTCTTTGTGTATCAGCGTCCGCGCGTGGCCATTCTGTCGACGGGCGATGAATTGGCCGATCTGGATGAGCGATTCAGCGAAGAAAAGATCATCAATTCGAATAGCTACGGGATTGCAGCGGCGGTGCAAGAAGCCGGCGGCATTCCGTTTCTGCTCGGAATTGCCCGCGATACGCCGGAGGCGTTGAAGGAAAAGATTTCCCATGGGCTGACGGCCGATGTCCTGGTGCTGTCCGGCGGTGTTTCGATGGGAGATTACGATTACACAAAAGCCGTGTTTCGCGAATTGGGCGCCGAGATGAATTTCTGGAAGCTCGCGATCCGGCCGGGGCAGCCGCTGGCCTTCGGCAAGATTCAGGGCAAGCTGGCCTTCGGCCTGCCGGGGAATCCGGTTTCGTCGATGGTGACGTTCGAGCAACTGGTGCGGCCGGCCATCTTGAAGATGAACGGGCACCGGACGTACGGCCGGCCGCTTGTGCAGGCGGTCATCCAGGAGAAGTTTTCGAAGCGCACGGACCGCCGGCATTTTCTTCGCGGCGTACTGACTCGGGAAGAGGGGGTTTTCAAGGTCAGGACGACCGGGGCGCAAGGGTCTGGAATCTTGACCTCGATGGTCAAGGCGAATTGCCTGATCGACATCCCGGTCGAAGTGGAACGGGTGAATCCGGGCGATCTGGTGACCGTGCAATTATTGAGCGGGGAAGCCTGGAAAACACAGGCAGACCATACCCACAGCACCGGGCATAAGACGTCCTGTTGTTGAGCTTGGAAAGGGACTGAGCCCATGGCCGTGCCCATCGTGTCATTTGTCGGCCGGTCGAACAGCGGCAAGACCACGCTGATCGAGCGCGTGATTCCCGAGTTGGTGCGGGCGGGCTACCGGGTGGCGACGGTGAAACATGCCGGCCATGGATTCGATCTCGATACCGAGGGGAAAGATAGCTGGCGTCATAAACGTGCAGGGGCTAGCAGTGTCATCGTGATGTCTCGCGGCAGCCTGGCGATGTTTGCCGATGTGCCCGAAGAAATGAAAGTTGAGGAAATTCGGGACCGGTTTCTCGACGGCTCCTACGATCTCATTATTGCGGAAGGCTGGAAGAGCGAAGGCTATCTGAAGATTGTCGTGATTCGCGAGCAGGTCGGCGAAGTGCCGGTCTCTCCAGACGGACTATTGGCGGTCGTTTCCGACAAGCCGATCGATCTTCCGGTGCCGGTGCTCGATTTGAACGATGTTACGGGTGTCGCGGCCCTCATCATCAAGCACTTCCCGCGCGTCACACATGAATTGGAACCGTAAAGCGACGCTGATTCTGGCCCTGATCGCCGGAGCCTTCGCCTTCGGCGGGATTGCAATTCCCCTGACCAATCACCCGAAGTTCTGTGCCAGTTGCCATACCATTACGCCCTCGTATGACAGCTGGGTGACGTCGTCTCACAAAGAGGTAACCTGTGTGGCCTGCCATGTCCGTCCCGGCCTTGAAGGATGGATCCATGACAAGGCGTGGAACGGGACGAAGGACTCGATGATTCAGCTGTTCGGCACGCCGACCGATTCCCATAACCTTCAGGCGAAGGTGGGGTCGGATGTCTGTTTGGGCTGTCATCGGAACATTTTGCGAGTCTCGGAGATCGCCACGCGGGATCTGCCTCCACCCGTGAAGGACGTGGGGCTGGTGATGAGTCACCGGGCACATATGGAGGCCTTTGGTGTGAGGGGGCAGGGCGAGGGGTGCACCACATGCCATTCAGCTGTGGTCCACGAACAACCGATCAAGGGCTATCCGATCGTGATTCCTCGTGGCCATGTGGCGGCGGACAGCCAGCCCTGGTATCCCGATCATCCCGAAGGGTCGGTTCTTCGCACCCGGGCGTTGTCCGACTGTTTCCGCTGCCATGACGGCAAGCAGGAGTACAAGGGAAAGCCGATCAGCCGGAAGTGCGAGACCTGCCATCTCCCTGACAAAATCGGTGCGGCGTTACTGTTTAATTGATACCCGGGACTCTTTCGATGGCGTCACCCGTTCTTGAAGTCCGTAATCTGACCAAAACGTTCGGCGACTTTACGGCCGTCAACGGAATTTCGTTTGCCCTGCAGCCCGGAGAGATCCTCGGTGTCTTGGGGCCGAACGGCGCGGGCAAGACGACGACGATGCACATGCTGCTGGGTCTCATTACGCCCACCTCCGGGACGATCTCGATGTTCGGGATGGATCTGGAGACCCATCGGGAAGCCATTCTGCAGCAGGTTAATTTTTCATCTACCTATATGTCGATGCCGCAATCGCTGACGGTCGAAGAAAATCTGTGGGTTGTGGCCCGGTTGTATGGCCTGCCCGACGTGCAGCGAAAAATCGATGACATCGTGAAGAAGCTAGAGATGGGGGAGTTTCGGCAGAAGGTCACGCGCAAACTTTCGTCGGGACAGATGACACGATTGACTCTGGCGAAAGCCTTTTTGACTGAACCGAAGATTCTGTTCCTGGACGAACCGACGGCCAGCCTGGATCCTGATATCGCGCATAAGATCCGGGCCTTGCTGAAGGATGAGCAGCGTGCCTCCGGGTTGAGCGTCCTCTATACCTCCCATAATATGCGGGAGATGGAAGAAATGTCCGACCGCATTATCTTTCTCCAAAAGGGAAATCTTGTGGCAGAGGGCACGGCTGCTCAAATTGTCTCCCGCTTTGGGCAGACGGATCTGGAAGATGTGTTCTTGAAGTTGGCCAGAGAATCATAGCGGCCCCGCAAGGCGGGGAAGGAATGGAGTGCGTCTATCATGATCGAGACAGCCATCTCGTTTGCGCTAGGGCTGGTACTGGGCGGATTTGGAGTGAGCGCCTGCTGGGGACTCTTTTGGTCGGTGTTTGCTCTCGCGGGAGTGCTCCGTGGCACCAGCAAGTGGCAAGTCGTGCGGGCCAGCCTCACCGCGGGATTGGTCCCCCTTCTGATGGTGGTGGCGATGGTGTGGATGATGGATAGCGCGCGCGTGGGCACCTGGCCTTTTCTGCTGGGGGTGGTGGGAGTCCCGGTGACGCTGCTTGGATTAGGCCTGAGAAAATTACCGGACGGCACGCGTGTTGGCGAGCGGCTCGTGGGTGGAGCCCGGACGATGATGGATACCATGTTGGGGCGGCACCATGAGTGTGGAGGATGCGGTGAGGAGCATCATCACTAAAGCCCAATGAAACTCCATCGGATTACTGCCATCGTATTCCGTCACCTCTATCTCTATCGCCGGAGCTTGCCCCGGATTATGGAGATCTTCTACTGGCCTTTTCTCGATCTGGTCATCTGGGGTTTCATTACCCTCTATCTCGCGCGGTACCAGACGCAGGTCCCCGGTTTCGTGACGTTTTTCCTCGGGGCGCTGATTCTCTGGGACGTCCTGTTCCGGTCTCAGCAGGGGATCACTATTTCATTCCTCGAAGAACTCTGGTCCCGCAACCTGATGAATCTGTTTGCGAGCCCGCTGAAGCCGAGCGAGTTTCTTGCTGCGACGATGATCATGAGCATCTTCAAGGTTGTCTGCGTGTCGCTGGTGATGGGGGTCTGCGCCTGGCTGTTTTATGACTACAGTATTCTGATTATCGGACTCTGGCTGCTCCCCTTCGTGCTGAACTTGGTGGTGACCGGGTGGGTCATCGGTGTCTTTACCACCTCACTGATCATGCGGTTCGGGCAGGAGGCCGAGGTGCTTGCCTGGAGCATGGTATTTCTCTTTCAGCCGATCTCCTGCGTGTTCTATCCGATGGATGTCCTCCCGGTCTGGCTGAAGCCGGTGGCCTGGGCCAATCCGGCCGCGCATGTCTTTGAAGGGATGCGCGGCGTGCTCAGCCAGTCCGGCCAGCCGGTTGAGCATCTTGGCTGGGCGGTCGGGCTGAACATCCTGCTTTTGACGGCCATGATCGCCTGGTTTCACCGGACGTTTGCCTACTGTCGGAACCAGGGTCTGCTGGTTCGGGTCGGGGAGTGACATTGAATTCAACGGACCCCTATGGTAGGCTACGATCACCTCATCGCCAGGGCCTCGCGATGAATCGTCAAAATAAAGCAGGCCCGCAACGATGTTGCCTTGCCCGGGAATTTCGTCGGAAGTCAGACCTGAGTCGCCGCATTGATCGCGTCTTCGGCCCGCTCCTTCCTCCGTCACTCGAGTCCAAGACAATATCATCATTTTCAAAGGAGGAACCCACATGGGTTCGAAGATCTACGTCGGTGGGTTGCCATATGCGGCGACCGAACAACAACTCAGTGAACTGTTTGCCGCGCACGGGGCTGTCGAGTCCGCGCGCGTGATCACGGACAAGTTCACAGGCCAGTCACGGGGCTTCGGCTTCGTGGAGATGGCCTCTGATTCAGAAGCTCAAGCGGCTATTACGGCTTTGAACGGCGCCGATTTCGGCGGCCGTACCTTGACCGTTAATGAAGCGCGCCCACAGGAGCCCCGCACGGGCGGCGGCGGTGGTGGCGGCGGACGCGGTGGATTTGGCGGCGGCGGTGGTGGCCGTGGTGGTAACGGTGGTGGCGGCGGCGGCGGCAAGCGCGACCGCTGGTAATACATTCCGTGCAGTAAGTCGTGAAGGGGCTGTCGCCGTGAGGTGGCAGCCCCTTCGGCGTTTCTGCGGCCGGCGGCCTTGTCATTCTAAAGATGAGGGTGATAAGAAAGCGTGGTCGGCTGGCCGGTCCGTTGTTTCAAGGAGGAAGACCGTGGAGAGTCAGGGAGGGGTGCGTTCGTCGCCGGTTTCGCTCTCGGATCTGCAGTCATTTTCATTCCGCCAGAGCCCGGTGCTGGTCGTGGAAAATTTCTGGTCAGCCGATGAGCGGCAGTATTTTCGTGACGCGATGAATCAGGTGGCCTGGAAGAGTTTGTCGGACCTTCCCAAAGTGCGAGAGGATTTTCCTGATTCAGGTAATTGGGCGAAAGCGGAGATCGGACCGGCGCAGGGGAATCGATTTCTGTCCCGGCTGCAACTGCCGTGCATCCAGGAACACATGGAGTCTTTTCCGAATATCATCGGCCGCCACATGGGGTTCAGCTACTACTCCTATTCGGCCGGGGATTGTCTGCTGACGCATGACGATACCGATCAGGGGCAGCCGGTCGGAGGCCGACGGGCACCGTCACGGCGAATTGCGCTGGTGAGTTATTTTCATGAGGAGTGGCAGTCGGATTGGGGAGGGGAATTGATCGTGTATGCCACCCGTTCGACCCACACGGCAGAGAAGCCGGCATTATCCGTCACGCATTGTATCGAGCCGCGTCCGGGGTCCCTGGTCATGTTCACCGTGCCGCGGTTTCACCGCGTGTGCCGGGTCGATCAAACGGCTGGTCAGCACCGACGCCTCTCCATCGCAGGCTGGTTCATGACGGAGCATGCGTAGCTATCCGCCTGGTTTGCAGCCGCACAGCATTTCTCGTGTGTCTGGTTGATTTCTGAGTGAGGGATTACCCGAACCAATCGACGTCATTCGCGGCTTTCCCCTGATGCAAATTGAGCGTCAGAGGAGGGCTCTGGAGGACATCGCGGATCAGCTGAATCAAGGCGGATTTCTCAAACGGCTTTTGCAGGAATGGCAGTCCGCCGCGCTTGATTCCGTGGCTGGTGAGTTCCTTGTCAGGATTCCCCGACATCAGGATGATTCTGAGCCCTAGCCGCATCGTGGCGGCGCGCATGGCCAGCTCGTGCCCATTGACGTGGGGAAACTCATTAGAGCTGGAAGCGAGCTGGAATCCGGGGGGGGGTAGTACCAAGTCGGTCAATAAGACATCAATCGGTCCCTCATGCTTGGTGCAGATCTTCAGCGCGTCTGAACTCCCCTCGGCCTCCAGGATTGTGAATCCCTCAGGTTGGAGCAGCGCTCGGCACAGCTTGACGATCGACGGCTCGTCATCCACGATAAGGATCGTCGCAGGGGGTGGGGCGGATGGCTGATTGGAAGCAGTCTGGTCCATATGGGTCTGCTACTTAATCGGTTGGGTTCAGCCTATTCTTGAGTCGTTATCAGTGCCAGGGAATATGTATTTCGTGCTGGTCGCAGAGGGCGTCAGGAGGACCGGTCGATCGCCGAGACCTGGAATCGGTCTAGACGGTCTGGATTACGACGGAGAAGTCGGTGAGGCCGGCTGCTTCCACCCTCCCCCCAACGCTTTGAACAGGCTAACCATATCTGTCAATCGTGCCCGTTCAGTCAGGACCACTTGTGTCTCCGCTGTCAGGGCGCCTCGTTGGGCATCGAGCACATCCAGGTAATTCACCAGGCCTTTGCGATACCGAACTGTGGCCAGGGTTACAGCGGTCCGGGCGGCCGTGAGTTGCTCCCGTTGGCGAGCCAGTTGCTCGGTTCTGCTGTCCAGTGACACCAGCAGATCGGCGACCTCCCGGAAGGCTTGGAGGATCGTTTGCCGGTAGCTCTCGAGCATTTGTTGGAAGCGCGATTCCGCCTGGTCCAGCCGGGCCACGTTCGTCCCACCAAGGAAAATCGGCAGAGTGATCGATGGGCCGATACTGTAGTTCCAGCTGTTTCCGGAAAACCAATTGGCGAATTCGGCGCTTTGGAGGCCGCCCTGGCCGGTAATGGACAGGGTCGGGAAGAAGTAGGCGCGAGCCTGTCCGATGCGGGCATTGGCGGCGATCAGCGTGGATTCGGATTGGAGAATGTCCGGTCGCCGTTCCAGCAATTGAGAGGGAAGGCCGACGGGAATCTCCGGTTGGGTCACTGTGGCTCCGAGGGATTTGCGGGGGAGATCCATTGTGCCGGGCGAAGAACCGGTGAGGACTTCAAGCCGATGCAGTTCGATGGCCCGGCTTCGAGTCAGGTCGGGGATCAACCCGGCGGCTTCTGCCAGCAAGACGTCGGTTCTGGCCACATCCAGATCGGAGGCGAGGCCGACGGATGCCCGCTTCTTGATAATGTCCAAGGATTCCTGTCGTACTGCCACTGTTCTGGTGGCGATCTCCATCTGCTCATCGAGCTCGCGAATGCGAAAGTAGGACTGTCCGAGATCGCTGATCAGCGAAAGGGCGACCGTCCTCGCATCCTGTTCATTCGCGCCGACCTCCGCGACGGCCGCTTCTTCGCCGCGGCGAATGCGGCCCCAGAAATCCAGTTCCCAGCGCAGATCTATGGACCCGTTCCAGAGGTTGAATGTGCTGCCGGGGGCGGCGAATACTTGCGGTCCAGGTTGTCCCCCGCGCGCGAGTCCGAGTCCCGCAAACGTATTTTTCGAAACGGCCAGGCTGCTGTAACTGCCCTGCAGATTGACTTGGGGATAGAGCCCAGCAGAGGCAGACATGACGGCGGCTCGGCTTTCCATCACGCGGGTTACGGCACGTTTCACGTCATGATTCTGCTCCAGGGCGCGCTCGATGAGGCCGGTGAGTTCGTCATTCCCGAACGCGCGCCACCATTCGGCATCGGGCTGTTGATCGGGAGGAAATTGCGCTGGATCCGCTTTGGTCATCTGCGACCAGGTGTTCGGAACCTCGACCGACGGGCGTTCGTAGTCCCGCCCCTGTACGCAGGCCGTCAGGCTCAGCGTGGCGAGAAGGAGGCCGATTTCAGACATTCGTCGCGTCATGGCGCCGGTTCCTGTTGGCGAGGGGCCGCAGGGCGGGTCGCGGGTGCTGCCTGGCTTGCTGGATGACGCTGGATGAACACATCAACCTGCTGTCCTGCGTATACAGGGAAGTTCGGCCGCTCGAATCGGTAGATGATCTGGAGCACGCGGGTATCAACCCGCTCGCTGTTGTCCCCCGTCAACGACTTTTTGGGCACGACATAGGGCTCGATCCGGACGAACGTCAGCGGGATCTTCGTGCCGGCCATGGATTTGAGGGAGGCCACTCCCGATGCCTGTGGAGCGACCAGCGGAGCATTGACCTCATCGACATCGGCGCGAACTTGGAGCCGCTGGGTATCGCCGAGCAACATGAGCGGCTCGCTCGCCCCTGGGGTGGCGTACTCGCCCGCCCGCACATTGACCTGCAAGATCGTTCCTTCGCGTGGAGCCCGGACCGTGAGCCGGTCAAGGAGGATTGTGATTTCCTCGCGCTGGGCGATCGCCTGTTTCAGATTGGCGTCGAGGCGTTGTTGCGTGCGTTTCGCCACTTCAAGAGCATACCACGTCCGTTTGAGATCGTCTTCACTCACGGCCCGCTCGTCGTGCACTGACTTCAGGCGGCGCAACTGGGTGTCGAGATCGCCGATACGGTATTTCTGTTCGTCGATCTGGGCCTGCAGTGGCGGAATCGCCGCATCGCGGATCAGCAGCTGGGCGCGCAATTCCCGGTCGTCGAGTTGGAAGAGCGGTGCCTGTTCTTTCACCTGATCGCCGACAGCCACGAACATTTTGGTAATCAAGCCGGCGGCCGGTGGTGCGATCCGGACGTTTTCGTTGACGGCTTCGATGATGCCCGATGCCGCGACTGTCTGCTCATACGGTGAGCGCGGGGGCTCTGAGATTGGCGTCGGCATCGGCTCAACCTTGTTGGCGCCCACCAAAACCCAGGCTGCGAGGGCTACTCCGGCCAGAGCGACCCAGACACTGAAACGTTTGAGAATAATCATGCCGTGCCCTCTCTGGTAATCGATTCAATGCCGACAATCCGTCCGTCCGTGAGGTTGGCCATACGGTCGCCGAAGTGAAAGATGCGGCTATCGTGGGTGACGATGACCACGCAGCGGTCCGGCGCGCGTCCCACTTCGCGTAACAGCTCCATGATCTTCTGTCCGTTTGGCCCATCCAGTGCCGCAGTCGGCTCATCACAGATGAGCAGGCGCGGTTCATTGACCAGCGCCCTGGCGATGGCCACTCGTTGCTGCTGTCCGCCGGAAAGATTCTTTGGCAGGAACTCCGTCCGGTCGCCCAGGCCGACGCGGTCGAGCATGGCCCGTGCCCGCCGCAGTGCTTCGGAGCGGCCGATCTTCTGGATCAGGAGGGGCACGGCGACATTCTCAGCCGCCGTCAATGCAGGCAGCAGATTGAACTGCTGATAGATGAAGCCCATGGTTTGGCCCCGAAACGTCGTGCGCTTGCCGGCCGGCAGATCGCTTAACGGCACGCCGAGCACGTCAATATTGCCTTCATCAATGTCGAGAATGCCGGCAATGGCTGACAGTAGGGTGGTTTTCCCGCCCCCGGATTCGCCGACGAGCAAGAGCATCTCGCCCAGGTAGATATCGAGATCGATGCCCCTGAGCACGGTCACTTTCGTATCGCCGGTGCCGAAGGATTTCACGATGCCACGGACGCGGACTGCGGCTGGTTGTGTCTGTAGTTCTGTTGGATGGTCCATCATGCCCCTCGAAAGACGATGGCCGGTTCCAGTCTGGCCAGTTTGACGATACTGATCAACGCAGAGAATGTGCAGATAGCGAGGAGCGCCACTAAAACGATGAACAAGAGCTGCCAGGTTTCGACGAAGGGTAATCCACCGCTCCCTGCCGCAAAAAATCCGAAGGCCGATGCCAGGCCGATGCCGACTCCATAGCCGGTAAGCCCCACCGTGAAGGCTTGCAAGAGAATCATCCGCGCCAGCGTGAAGGTCGAAGCACCCATGGCTTTGAGTGCGCCGAATTGCCGGAGGTTTTCAACCGTGAAGAGGTAAAAGGTTTGCCCTGAAATCGCCATGCCGACGATAAATCCCAGCACGATAGTCGTGCCGAAGTTGATGCCGATGCCGGTGTTCTTCAGTACCCACATGAACGTTTTCCAACCGAACGCTTCAGCGGTGAAGGCCCCCAGGCCGGTCTGTTCATGGATGCGCGTGGTGACTTCCGCAACCGGAACGCCGTCTTTGGCTTTGGCAAGGACATAGGACAGCGTCCGGCGTTCACGCGGCACATAACTGATGGCGCGTTCATAGGTGGTATAGACGACAGGAATGTTGGTGAAACTCTTTTGAGTCTTGGCGATGGCGACGACGCGGGCCAGCTTGTCGTTCAACTCGAACACGGTGCCGATCTTGATGACGTTCGGGCCGCCCATCCGTTCGACCGCCCATTGGTCCAGCACGACGGCATCAGGCTGCAACACATCTTCGAACCGGCCTTCCAGGACTTCGGCTGGACGTCCGATGAGTGTCGAGGATTCCAGTCCGGTGAGCGTGATTTGATGATAATCCCCGTTGGAGAGTCGCGCGCGTAACAATCCTTTGTAGAGCGGCACAGCCCATTCCACCCCGGGCACGCTGCGCACACGGTCTACGGCGGTATCGGCGATCGGTTTCACCTCATCGACCTGCGCGATGCCCGGATCCGTGACCCAAATCGGCGCATTTGAATTGCTGATGCTGGATTGGGTCCACGTCATAAGGCCCCAGAAGATCGAACCTTGCTGCACAATCAGCATCACCGCGAAGGTGAGGCCGCTCAGCAGCATGAGGTATTTGGCGCGATCGCCAAAGAGCATTTTGAGTGCGACGTAGTTCACACCGGCTTCTCCATGTCGGGATCCGGGTGGTCGGGAGGATAGGCGATCACCTGGGGCGGCTGCGGCAGCCTTACCTGATCGTGACGATGAAAAAAATATGTGCAGAGCCGGGCGATGGGGCAGCCATGGTCCAGTGCCATCGTCCAGAATCGGCGAACATGTCGGCCATCGATCAGCTGATCCTCATCCATGAGACGGAACGGCCCCGGGAAGTTCTTGCTGAAGGTAATGCCCCGCGCAGCCAATCGTTCAGCCAGCCCTTCGGTCAGAAATTCCAGCACCTCGCCGCACCAGGACAGCTGCTTTCCATCAGTGGTCTGTTCTCCGGAGGGAAGAATCTCAGCCTGCCGCTCTGCCATGTACGCTGCGATGGTTCGGCTGAGATGCTCAGGAGTCATAGGATGGTGCTGCTTCATGCTGATAACGTAGAGCAGGGACAGTGCCAGGTTGGCGGAGCGAGAGTGGTTGCTGTGCAAACCTCTGATGAAATGGGAATAGTCGCGAAAATAAATTGAGAGAGCAATTATTGGATCAATGTGACCTGTGCCGAAGGATTGGCAGGCGGGACGGTTGCTGCCGATATGCGGACATATTATTTCTTGCGGTGTGGGGGGCGGGTGATACCGAGTTTCTTCATCCGATGTTGCAGCGTTGAGCGTTTCATCCCGAGGCGCGCGGCCGCACCCAGCTTCCCGGCAAGGACCCAATTCGTTTGGCCGAGGGTCTCAATAATATGGGAACGTTCGGCGTCGGCTAACGTGCGTGGGGAATTTTCCCCGTCAACATGCTTTGCCGGCGGATCCAACTCATCGATGACCAGGACTGGCCCCTGGCTGACGATCACGGCCCGTTCGATCATGTGTTCAAGTTCACGCACATTGCCGGGCCAGTCGTATGCGCCGAGCGCTTTTAGCGTAGTACTGCCAATGCGGGTAATGGTCTTGTGATGTCGTCCGCTGTATTTCTTCACAAAGTGCCGTGCGAGCATCGGAATATCGTCGCGGCGTTCTCGGACCGGGGGGATGCGAATCGGAAATACGTTCAGCCGATAGAAGAGATCGGATCGAAACCCTCCTTGTTTGGCCGCCTGCTCGATATTGACGTTGGTCGCGGCGAGGACGCGGACATCCAGCTTGATGGGGTGCGTTCCGCCGACGCGTTCTAATTCCTGGGCTTCGAGCACCCGCAGGAATTTCGCCTGGAGATCGATCGGAAGTTCGCCGATTTCGTCCAGGAAGATCGTGCCTCCGTTGGCGAGTTCGAAGCGGCCGATCTTGCGTGCCGCCGCATTTGTAAACGCGCCCTTCTCATGGCCGAACAGTTCAGATTCGATCAGCGTCGGCGGCAGCGCGGCGCAGTTGATCGTGATTAAGGGCTTGTCCTTTCGCGGCGACAGGCGATGGATTGCCTGAGCGACCAGTTCCTTCCCCGTGCCTGTTTCTCCGGTGATGAGCACGGTTGAATCAGTCGGCGCCACTTGCTCGATCGCTTTCAGCGTTTTCTGCAGTGCAGGGCTTTCTCCGACCAGCTGGTTGAAATCGGCCGCGGCTGTTATCTCATCCCTTAGATAGACGTTCTCCTGCTCAAGCTGTTCCTTCAGCGCGCGGATCTCTTCATAGGCCGTGAGGTTTGTGATGGCGTGCGATAGGTGAAATCCGATCTGCTCGGCGAAGGCGAGGTCGCGCTCTGAAAAGGCATTACGCCGTTTGCTGCCGATGGCCAGGAACCCATAGGGGGCTCCTCGCACGATTAAGGGGCAGAGTATGCAGGACAGAATGCCGATGGATTCGATGTAGGCGCGCTCAGGAAAACGTTCGTGATTGTGGCCGGTAATCAACAGCGGTTTCCCGGTGGCCATCATCTCAGCGGGAGCCATCTGTTCGAAGGGAAACCGGCGGAGCTGGACGAGATCGATCTCGACCCCGTCGCGATAGACGATCTCGAACCAGGGACCCTGTGGCAATTGAACGAATCGGACCAGCCCGGTCATGTCCTGGCGGATGACGCGGTGCAGCACCTCGTTCACTACCGGCATGAGTTGTTCGATGGTCATCATGCCGACGACAACCCGGCTATTGATCGCCATGAGGGCGTCACGTTCTTCCGACGCGAGGATGTTCTGAAGGACTGGTCCCAACCGGCCGCCGAGCTGTTCAAGGAAGATGCGGTCTGCTTCGGTAAATGCGTGGACCCGATTGATGGCGATGGTAGCAATGATCGCGATCGTACGAGCGGGCTGATCTTCTATCAGAGGCGCGAGGGCTACTGGAGCAGCCAGCACCGAAGCGGTTTGGAAGGGGGCCGTCTTTAGAACGACGGTTTCCGCCCAGGAAGAGCCGGCCAAGTCATGTTCTAGGATTGCGCGGCCTTGCCGGACGACCGCTTCTTTGATGGTGCCTTCTGCCGGCAGTTGTCCGATGCGATAGCCGGGAGAGTCGGGGTTCGTTAGGAGGCTTGAGACAGGGGCGAAGGTCTTGGCGGTTTCGCTATACAGGTAGAAGCCGACGAGGTCGCTATTCAGCGCTTTGAGTAGCTCCCGGGTTAATGCGCGATCGAATTCATGTAACCCCTTGCAGGCGATCAGCGCACTGATAATTCGCAGCGAGTCATCCTGTGGCGATGGCGTGCCCATATGTGGGCACTGTAGCACGGTGGGAGAATATTAGGGAAGGCACGGTGAGATCTGGCGGGTTATTCCTGAGCCGAGCGGGTCTTGAGAGCGTCCAAGCGTTTCTTCTCCAGATTCACATGGAGTGATTTCTCTTGTGTGACGGTCACGGCGCCTGGTGCCTGGCCCTTCGCTTTCTTGACCCACTTGCGCCGCGTATAGATCACCTCGCCTTTGCCGCTTTTCTTGAGATCGCTATAGAGCAACGCCAGTGTGGCGGCGTCTCGGATGGTTTCCGGTGGCGGGTCGCTGCCTTTTTCCAGGCGCACCACGACGTGTGAACCCGGTGTGCCCCGGGCATGGAGCCAGAGGTCGTCGCTCTTGGCGAGCCTGAAGGTTAGTTCGTCATTCTCCCGTGCATTCCGTCCCACGAAGATCGGGAGCCCGTCCGAGGATGTGAAGCGGCGGAACGGGCCGCGTCGTTCGTCCGGCCGCTCGTTCGATGTCGATCGATCCCGGCGCCGGGTGGGCGCGTTGGCTGACGGCCTGGCCGGTGCCGGTTGCCAGGTTCCTTGTTCAATGGATTGCAGTTCCCGGCGGAGTGCATCGATCTCGGCCTCTCCCTGTGCAATCCGGGGGAGCAGCTCGCGCTCAGCCGTCGCATGTTTCCGTTGTTTGCGGAAGTAGTCGTCCATATTGCCTTGAGCCGATTTCGTTGGATCGAGCGGGATCGTGAGTTGTGGCAGGGCCTCATCGAAGTAGTCGACGACGACGATCGACTCCAGCCCTTTTTTGATCGTGCCCAGGTTGGCCTTCAATAATTCTCCGTAACGGGCATAATTGCGATACTTCTCTGCTTTCGCGAGATCGCTCCGCCAGGCCTCCACACGCCGCCCCTGTTTCTTAATCGTTTTCCTGATTTGGTGTGCGCGGGCGTCCCGGACGGCGGTCGTGTTGTCCGTCGATTCTTTTTCGTCATAGTAGGATTCAATTACGGCGGACAAGCCGAAAGGCCCGCGCGCATCGGCTGCGAAACGGGCGTCCCGCTCCCGCAGTCCGGCGCCGGGCGAAAGAACTGGCGGTTGGTATGGTTTGCCATACATGTCTGTCGAACGATTCAGATCTCTCAACAGCCGTTGTTCAGCATCAAGCACCAGCAGATTGGCTGTGTTGCCGGTCAGTTCCGCAATGAGGCGTTGGGGACCAGCTTTAGTCGTGAGCGACAGGGCCACGATACGGTCCCGACCTTCTTGACGAAGGTCGTCAACCCGCGCGCCGTGGAGATGCGCCCGGAGGTATTGGCAAAAAGCCGGTGGAGCTGGCGGATTCTGCAACGCGCGAGTGACCAGATGAAGACGCGTCGATGCGGGATGGGCGGAGAGCAACAATCGATGCGTGTGTCCGGGCGTTCGGATTTCCAGCACGACCGTTCGTGATGTTGGTTGATAGGCTTTTTGGATCCAGCCTCCAATCAGAGCCGGAGCCAGTTCAGCTACTACCTGGGTAATTTCTGTCGCTGTCAGCGCCATTGTTTGTCTGAGTCATTCCGCCGTAGGGTCGAGGGGCGGCACCGGTCTTTCCCCATTTATGTCGCATGGGGCCAATTCGGTCACATTTCCTCCACCGCAGCCATTTTTCGGCTACGCACACTCTACGATTCGACGCAAAAACCCGCAAGGGTAGGGGAATGCACTGGCTGGCATCCTGCTTGCTTTATTCACGGGTAAGCAGAATTTCAGCAAGCTGCTAGGCTCTGTATAGCGGCTGTGCGGGATCTGCGAAACAGCATACGTCATCTGTGATGTGGAGGGTGCTATGAAGTGCACACGATGCGAAGGTCTCATGGTGGTCGACAATCTGGTCGATTTGCAGGAAAGCTGCGTGCCTATGTGGATGCGCGGCATGCGCTGTGTGTCTTGCGGCAATATTGTGGACCCGTTGATTCTGCGTCATCGCATGATTCAGAAATCCGGAGCCATGCGGCTCCTGAAGCCGGGCGTGCTGGTGCCGGAGTTTGCAGGACATCTGAAAGCCACGGCCTGATCGGTTGGCGTAGGGTTTTCACTGCAGTCTGGTTGTGTTGATCGCTGTCCGAACGCACTCACGGGATTTTCTTCCTGCCGTTCCTGACGTTTCTTGCCTCGGTTCCTCCTTGCAGGCCCGTCCTTCCTACGTTACAGTCTCCCTCATTTTAAACTGGTAAGGGAGGCGGCAGGTGCTTCTATTCGATTCTCCATCGCTGATCGCACTGAATCTTGAGCTTCGATTGTCCATGCGGCGGTTGCTCCAGGATCTCTGCCGGGAGTTGCAGGATGACTACGCTGAACTGGCATCACAGCTCGCGTTTCCTACAGACGCCGTGCAATTCCTCAGTCGCAGCTTGAAAGCCGAGGACTTGTCCAATTGGAAAGTGGTCGGATGGATCGAGTCGCTGAACGATTTCGTGTACTTCCTGGATATTTGGCAGCAGTGGCGGACAGAGTCAGATCGCCGAGAGTTTGCCGAGCAATTGTTTGCCGAGTGTCAGGAAAAGTTTTTTGAAAACAGTTATCTCGACGAGCTATTTCCCAAAGGGAAACCGCAGGTCAGCGGTCTGGATAGCCGGCTCGCGCGTCTCTGTAAACGATTGGCTCAAGATATTGCGCAAGAGGCCCTGTGGCTCGATCCCGCCGCTGCGACCGTCTGGTGTCGCACGTGTAAGGTGCAACAGTGGAACGTGCCGGGCAGTCTGGCGCAGAACTTTGAAAAAGCGGAAGAGGCCGGTGCCGTGCCTCTCGGGGTCGCGGGGGATCAATGCGAAGCGCCGCCTTCTTTGAAGCGTGCCCTGACGCGCGCAAAGGGCCGTGCGGTCTTTCGTGTCGATGAGACAGGGATTGCATTGAAAGTCGGACGACTGCTCGCCCCAGTCTGGTCCGCTGTCGGCGGACAGGTTCAATGGCATTGGGCGGTGCGTCCGACCGCCGAAGTCCTGTGTACTTCTTATGGCGCAGTGACCGTCGGATCCACCCTCGTGTATGGCAAAAACCGTCAGCCGAAGAAGGTGGTTCCGACAGACCCGAAGCAGGCTGCCCGTATTCGGCGGGCCTGGGAAACCATTCAGGCTGCGTGGCCGGAAGGGCATGAGGTCTTGGCGCTGTTGACCTCGCGGATTATTCCGCTCAATGCGAAAGGCGTCGTCAGCTTCAGCTACCGCCATCGTCCCGGCCTTTCCTTCATCAATTGTTTCGACCGGGACAATCTCGATCTTATCGACGATCTGATTCACGAGAACAGCCACCATCATTTGAATCTGCTGCTGCGCAAGCACGTCATGTATCACGGTGATCATAATCAGCAGATATTTTACTCACCCTGGCGCCGGAGCCTGCGCCCGTTGCGCGGGATTCTTCATGCGACCTTTACCTTCACGATGGGAGCGCTGCTGTTCGAGCGGTTGTCGTCATGGGCCGAGACGAAGCAGGGAATGAAGCAGTGGAAAGCCGCTGGGCTGACGCAGCGCGATCTCCTGCGGGCGCGTTTCCGCTGCCTCGAAGAAATCGAATCCGTCCGCTACTCGATTCAGGATCTGGAATATGCTGGCGGTCATCTGAAGTGGCTCACCGGTTCAGGCGCGCGCTTGGTGAGGCAGCTGGAAGAACAGATTGGGAATGCGGAAGCACGCATCGTCCGCCACCGCGACGCCGTTCTGCGCTCCACGTTCGGCCCGGCTCTCCGGCGCCATATCAAGGAGCTTCAGCAGGCCCGCCAAGTCTTCGGACCGGTGCGGTTGAGTGAGGCGTGACGTTCTGGCGATGATCACAACGCTATGAAAAAGAAATCAGACAAAGTAAAAGCCAAGATTGGGGTTGGGCGGGCAGGAATCAAGGCGATTGCCAAGGACCTTCGCAAACAGTATGGGCCAATGCTGAAACGGCTGGCTGGCTAAAGAAGTTATAGATTACGAAAGGCGGCGATAGAGCTCTGCGTTTTTCTTGAGCACTCGTGTTGCTGCGATTCGAAAGAATTCGTCGGGTTGAGCTATCAAGTCACGGACACAAAGTCTCACCACCTGCTCCACGGTTAAGCCCTCGCGCTCACTCAGATTTTCCAGTCGGCGCATTTCTTCGTCTGAAAGAGAAATTGTGAGTGTTGGCATGATCGGCTCCTTCGCTTAGGGTGCTACCTCTTGTATATGGGGGAGAAAGGGGAAGACCGCTAGTGCGCTTCCCAAAACATGAGGTGGCTCATTATAATGCCTTTTACACATGCTCTTATGGAATTGGTTCGTCTGTGGCAGTATCCCAATAAGGAAGCAAAGAAATCAGGTTTTCCCGTTCCGAGAATCCGAAATCTATCTCAACCCCTTTGCCTAGCAGCGCGCGTGCAGATTTCCTAACTGATCGAGTCCGAGTGCCAGTGCTATGAAAATTCTCCCATTCCTTGCGCGCTTCAAATGCCCATACGTCAGCAGCTTGGAGTGGCGTAAGTGGGTGTGGTGGGTTATTCATGACCTTTGGAAGGATGTGCATCCCCGCCCACTTGTAGCGTTCCAATCGAGCTTGTGAGCTTTCGATCAGATCTTTAAGGGCGAGCAGCTCACCATTAAAACCGTCCCCCGATTCAAAAATATAAATAATTCGATTGTTGTGATTGTGTCTCTTGGCCCATTCAGCGATGGCGTGGAAACATTGCGATGCACAGAATGTAAACGGACTAAAGTCTTGCAATATTGATTTTTGGGATTGTGCCCATGCGAAATCCTCGTGGGCGACCCCGCGACCGAATGCAAACTTTGTCTTTCCGGTGATTGCCCGTGCTATCTTTTTGAAAAGGTGGTTGTGCCTTGTCTTAGTCCAGTCCCTGTAATGCCCTTGATAAGCCTCGAAATCTGTCATGTGAAAGTATGGCAAGCCTTCCTTGCCGAGCATCTTCTGCCATTTAGATTCAAACGTTTTCCATCGAGCCTCAGGAGCCAAGCATCCAGAAACGGTGACAAACCGTTTCCCTTTCTGCGTAGCACTGGCATCAAAATAGGCGACAGTGTGGGTTCAAGGTTCTAGTGCAACACCAGTATCCTGGAGTATCCAGGAACGAAGGAGTTGCACATGGCTCTCTACCGACGCCTGACGCTTATGGAACGTGAAGAACTCAGTCGGATGTTGGCGGCCGGGTATAGCCTGCGTGCCACGGCTCAGGCGATGCAGCGCGCGCCGAGTACGGTGTCGCGAGAACTCGCTCGGCACCAGGCCGGCCGGCGTGGGTGGCGTGAGTGGAATGAGTTACTACCTGGCGGCGTTGATCGGCTTGGCTGTGACGCTGGCGCTGGTCTTCATTACGGACTATTACACCTCTAAGAGCTATGCGCCGGTGAAGGCTATTGCCAAGGCCAGTGAAACGGGCCATGCGACGAACATCATCGCAGGGCTTGCAGTTGGAATGGAGGCGACGGCCTTACCAGTGGTGGTGATCGGGGGCGCGATTCTGACGAGCTATTCGATCTGCGGCGGCGCGGCCTCGGGTGGTTTGTATGGCGTGGCGGTCGCGGCGGTATCGATGCTATCGATGGCCGGTATCGTGGTGGCGATCGATGCGTTTGGCCCGATCACGGACAATGCCGGCGGTATTGCGGAGATGGCTCACCTCGGCAAAGAGGTGCGGGATATCACCGATCCATTGGATGCGGTCGGGAATACGACCAAAGCGGTCACGAAGGGCTACGCAATCGGGTCGGCCGGTCTTGCGGCAGTGGTGTTGTTTGCCGAATATGCGCGTGAGGTCGCAAAAGGGGCCGGAGCGAGCACATTCGATCTTTCCAATCCCTCTGTTCTGGTCGGACTCTTCTTGGGCGGGATGTTGCCGTTCATTTTTGGCGCACTCTGTATGAAAGCGGTGGGAGAGGCGGCCGGTCTTGTGGTGGAAGAAGTGCGGCGGCAGTTCCGGACCATCAAGGGCATCATGGAGGGAACCGGCAAGCCGGAATATGGAACCTGCGTGGATATCGTGACGCAGGCGGCGATCAAGAAGATGATGGTGCCGGGCTTAATCCCCGTGATCTCCCCGATTCTGGTTGGTGTGATTCTTGGTCCGCAAGCGTTGGGCGGCATGCTCGTTGGCAGTATTGTCACCGGTTTGTTCGTGGCCATCTCAATGACAAGCGGCGGCGGCGCCTGGGACAATGCTAAGAAGTACATTGAAGAGCAGGGCCTGAAGGGCAGTGATACTCACAAAGCCGCAGTGACCGGCGATACGGTTGGAGACCCCTATAAGGACACGGCTGGTCCGGCGATCAATCCGATGATCAAAGTCATCAACATCGTGGCACTGTTGATTGTATCGTTGATTGTGAAGTAGCGTCGTTCGTGAAGCGTGAAGCGTATCTCGCAGGGGAAGGCAGATTTCGTCTGCGAACGACGAGAGGCGAGCGACGCTTCACGGTATTGAGGCTTGGCTTGACGGCTGAAATAACCCTAGGGTAAGGTGATCGCAAGGGATCACGCGCCGAGCTGGTCCACGAGAGTTTCCCAGAACTACGGGAGGTGCTCGGATGGAAAAACAGGAGCGCAAACAGGAGCCGAAACGCGAACCTCAATCGAAAGACGAGGTCAAGGCGAATCCGAAGGTCGTTGAGACCGGGAAGAAGCTCACGGAAGATATCGACAAGCTCGTCGATGAGATCGACGAGGTCCTCGAAAAGAACGCTGAAGAGTTCGTCAAGAACTACGTGCAAAAAGGGGGGGAATAGCGAACGACCGGTTCGCGTTCCCCCCTCTTCATTTTCCTCACTCCGCTGGCCTCATTGTCCTCTCCGTCCGGTACATGATCCGCCTCTGATCTTCTCGGTATCGACCGTTTTCGCATGGTTTGACAAAGGGATGGTGAGCATTTACCATCCGCGGTATCCGACCCGTTGCCCCTATTCGCCTGTAGCCCGTACCGAGGCATGGATGACGTCTAAGCTCTGGGTGTTTCGTGATATTGATCCCGACCGGCGGGCGACACTGGCCCGGGCCTTGTCGATCTCGCCTGCGACCGCAGGCCTACTGTTAGCGCGCGGTGTCACCACGCCAGATGAAGCCACCGCCTGGATGACCCCGCTCCAGGCACACGATCCTTTTTTGATCCCTGATATCGAAGCCGCCATCGATCGATTGCACTATGCTGTGCAACATGGAGAGCGGGTCTGTTTCTATGGCGACTATGACGTCGATGGAATGTCCGCCACGAGTATTTACTATTCGTTTTTCCGGGGGCTCGGCGCCAATGCGCAGGCCTATGTGCCTCACCGGGTTCGCGAAGGGTACGGCTTGAATGAAGGCGCGGTGCGGACGCTGGCGGCAGAGGGGGTGAAGCTACTGGTCACCTCGGATTGCGGGACCACGTCACATCATGAAATTGCGGTCGCCAATCAGCTCGGCATGGACGTCATCGTCACAGACCATCATCAAACCGATGAGCAGATGCCGCCGGCGTTGGCGGTCATGAATCCGCATCGGCGGGAGGCGCGCTATCCGTTCCGCGGGCTCTGTTCCGGCGGGCTGGCCTACAAGGTGGCCGACGCCTATCGGCAGCGCTATGGCCAGGGAACGGTGGCGCTCGACTCGCTGCTGGATCTGGTGGCCTTATCGACAATCGCCGACGTGGTGCCGTTGCAGGATGAGAATCGAGGGTTTGTCCAGGAAGGCTTGCGGCAACTGTCGCGCGGGGCTCGCTGCGGGATCCGTGCGTTGAAACAGGTTGCCGGAGTGACACGTGAGTGCACTTCGGAGACGGTGGGATTCAAGCTCGGGCCCCGGCTGAATGCGGCAGGGCGGTTGGACCATGCGATCAAAGGCGTGCAGTTGCTGACGACGGAGTCCGAATCGGAGGCGATGCAGCTCGCGCAGGAGCTTGAACTGCTTAATCGTCGCCGGCAGGAGCTTGAAGCGGAGATCATGCGAGAGGCGATCGCGGCGCTCGGGGATGGCGAGGTGCCGCCGGCGATCGTCCTGGCTTCCCGTGGCTGGCATCTTGGCGTGGTCGGCATTGTAGCGGCACGGTTGATGGAGCGATATCATCGCCCGGCGATTGTGATGGCCATCAATGAGCAGGGGATCGGCAAAGGATCAGCCAGGACCATCCCAGGCTTCGACCTCTATCAAGCCTTAGCCTCGTGCAAGGATCTGCTCGTGGCGTTCGGCGGACACCCCAGCGCAGCGGGTATGACGATTCACGAATCCCGCTTGCCGGAGTTCCAATCGCGGTTCGCGGCGGTGGCTGGAGCCTGGTCATCCACAGGAAATGCGGTTCCTACCCTGCATCTCGACTCTGAAGTGTCGTTGACTGAAGTGAACATGCGTCTTATCCAAGAAATCGGATCGCTGCATCCATTCGGTGCCGGCAACCCCGAACCGATGTTTGCGGTGAAGGGCCTGGCGATCATGGAGGCGCGGGTCGTCGGCGAGAAACATTTGAAGATGACGGTCAGGCAGGGGCGGTCGCTGCCGTTCGACAGTATCGGGTTCGGGATGAAATCGCTCTCGGAGCAGGGGCTGACGCTCAACCAGCCCGTGGATCTGGCCTTCACGCCGGAGATCAATCACTGGAACGGGCACGACCGCATTCAATTGCGCATCCGGGATATGCGCGCGACGGCTGGGGAGTAACGCGTCGATGGTCTACGAAACCGTCACCGATATCGAGCAGCTCCTCGACCGCGTGCGGAGCTACCAGCCGGAGGCCGATCTCAGTCTGGTGCGCAAGGCCTATGACTTCTCTGCCAAAGCGCATGAGGGGCAAACTCGCCGTTCCGGAGAGCCCTACGTGCAGCATCCTGTCGCGGTGGCCGGCGTGCTGACATTGCTCAAAACGGATGTGGCGGCGGTGGTGGCGGGACTGTTGCATGACACCTTGGAAGATACGGTGGCGACGCCGGCCGAGCTGGAGCGTGAGTTTGGAAAAGAGGTGGTCCATCTCGTCGACGGAGTGACGAAGATCGGCAAGATCACCTTCCGGAGCTATGAAGAGAAGCAGGCGGAGAATTTCCGCAAGATGGTGCTGTCGATGGCGGACGATATCCGTGTCGTCATCATCAAGCTGGCCGATCGCCTCCACAATATGCGGACCCTGGAACATTTGAGCGAGGCAAAGCGCCAGGAAATTGCCCAGGAAACGCTGGAGATTTACGCCCCGCTCGCGAACCGGATCGGGATCGGGTGGGTGAAGAACGAGCTGGAGGACTTGTGCCTCAAGCATCTCAAGCCCGATGTGTACGAGATGCTGCGGGTGCGTGTCGCGAAGCGCGATGAAGACCGGGAACAGTACATTCAGGAAGTGCGCGATCTGGTCGAGAAGGCGCTGACCGACGTCGGGTTGCAGGGGACGGTGTACGGACGTCCGAAGCACCTGTACGGCATTTATCAGAAGATGAATAAACAGGATATTTCTTTTGAGGAAGTCTACGACCTCACGGCTTTGCGGATCATCACCGATACGAAAATGAACTGCTACGCCTTGCTCGGGGTCATCCATTCGCTCTGGCGCCCGCTTCCCGGCCGGTTCAAGGACTACATCGCAATTCCCAAATCCAACCTGTATCAATCGTTGCACACGACGGTAGTCGGACCGAAGGGCGAGCACGTCGAATTCCAAATTCGAACCGACGAAATGCATCGCGTAGCCGAATACGGGATTGCGGCGCATTGGAAATATAAGGAACAGGGCAAGGTTGCTGAGAAGGACAACAAGGCATTCGGCTGGTTGCACCAGTTCGTCGAGTGGCACACCGATTTGCCGGACAATCGTCAGTTCATGGATTCCGTCAAGCTTGAGTTGTTTCACGATGTGGTCTACGTGTTTACGCCCAAGGGAATTGTGAAGGAGCTGCCGAAGGGATCCACCCCGGTCGACTTCGCCTATGCCATTCATACGGAGGTCGGCGATCATTGTGTCGGAGCCAAGGTCAACGGCAAGATTGTGCCCTTAAAGCATCAGGTGACGAGCGGAGATACGGTTGAAATCCTCACATCGCCGAACCAGACGCCGCATAAGGATTGGCTCAAGTTCGTCCGGACTTCGCGCGCCAAAACGAAAATCAAACATTGGGTCAAAGCCGAAGAACAAACGCGCAGCATCGACATCGGGCGGCGTCTGTTGGAGTCGGAGTTGCGGCGCCACGCGTTCGCGCCGGCCCAGATGCTTCGGTCGGAGCAACTGCTGGAGGTGGCGAGGCAGCTCGGGCATGACACGCTCGACGAACTGATGGCGGCGGTGGGGTTCGGCCATCTTGCGACGGCTGAGGTGATTGCGAAGCTGGCGGCGCCGTCGCCGGGAACCGCTGTGCCGATCGCGGAGCCGGTTTCGATGCCGAAGACCCCGGCCGGCAAATCCGACGACAAAGGTGTACAGGTCAAAGGCGCGCGCGATCTCTTGATGCAGCTCTCCCGTTGCTGTAATCCGGTGCCGGGGGATCGGATTCTCGGCTACATTACCCGCGGGCGCGGGTTGACGATCCACTCTGTGGATTGCCCCAACCTGGAAGCGTTGGATTACGATCGTGAACGGCTCGTCGAAGTGGAATGGGATACGGCGACGCCGGGGTTACACCCGGTGAAAGTGTCGGTGATGGCAGTCGACAAGACCGGGGTGCTGGCAAATGTGTCTTCCGCGATTGCGGAATGTCAGGCGAACATCAGCCGGGCGGAAATCGCGACGCGCGAAGACCGGAAGGCGGTGTTGGATTTCGTGGTCGAAGTCAATGACACGAAGCACATCAATCATGTGCTGAAGGCGATTGAACGGGTCGACGGGGTGATCTCGGCGCGGCGTATTCGGGCGTGGCAGGAAAAATAACGGCCGGCCTGCAAGTCTTACGGATTCGCAAACTGCAGTTTTGTACCCTTCTCGATCTTCAATCCATCCACGGTTCCGGCGGCAATCTCCAGTACGTACATCGCCCCGTCATTCGGGCGGTACTGGGGGCAGGAATCATCCGTTCTGGTGCAAATCGGCACGTTCCGTTCGATGTGGATCACGCGTTTTTTATCATCCATCCAAATCAGATCAAGCGCGATCAGAGTGTTTTTCATCCAGAAGGTCCATTCCTGGGCCTGGTCGAAGAAGAACATCATGCCGTGGTCTTTTTTGAGGTGATCGCGGTACATCAATCCGGCGGCGCGTTTCTGTGGGGTGTCGGCAATTTCGGCTTGAACGACGGTTCCGGAAGGGGTCTTCACGGGAATCAGCCGGGCGGCGGGGCTGCCGGGAGGAGGCGTGGCGTCTCCGCTGGACGGGCCGGCCAAGCTAAGCACAATGAACGCAATCAGGATCACGCGAATAAACATGGAGGCATGGTACTGGCCGGCATGGTGGCAGTCAAGGCATGGCCATCGCGCGATAGCCTGGAGTTACGTCGGCGTGCGGGCGGGGTTGGCCGTCTTGCAATCCCGAGGAGACCTGTGCGATCCTCGGCCATCTCAGCCAGGAGGCCCGTATGAAGGAAGTTCGCAAGGTCCATTACGTCAAGGGTGTGTTTGTGTGCCCGAGCTGCCGCCAGTCGTACGTCCAGGAAAAATGGATTGAAGCCTGGCGAGTGCGCTGCCATCGCTGCGAGTATCGCGGAGCCCTCACGGATGTTTCCGTCGAAGAGCGGATGGAAGAGGAAACGTTTCGCCGGTGATCCGGTTTCCATCTCTTGCCGGGCATGAGGACCATGATCAAACCACAGGTCCTGTGCCCACCGCAGCCCCCGCTCATTTTTTGCCTAAAGCCTTAGCCGTCAGTCTGCTTATTTGTATCGCCGTTTTTGGAGTCAGTCCGGTCTCTGCAGATGAGTCTGTTCCCCTCTCCGTCAAAGTTCTGGTCGCCTATCATTCGCACTCAGGCAATACAGAACGAATGGCCGAGGCGGTGGTCGAAGGAGCGAAGAGCGTTCCGGGGACCATTGTCTTAATGAAGCGAGTCGGGCAGGTCACGGCGGATGATTTGTTTTCATCGGATGCGGTCGTCGTCGGCTCCCCGGTCTACTGGTCCAATATGTCGGGCGAGGTGAAAACCTTCTTCGACAATTGGCAGTTCAAGTTCGGGGTCTTTCCAGAGTTCAAGATGAAAAATAAGGTCGGGGCAGCCTTTGCCACAGGGGGGCAGATCTCGAGCGGCAAAGAAGTGACGATGCTGACTATTCTGGCGGCGATGCTCGGGAATCAAATGATTGTCGTGAGTGGCGGCGGTGCGTTTGGCGCCTCTGCGACCACGGAAGGCGAGAGTCCTGGCATCGACAACAAAGAGCTGGCTGAGGCCAGAGTCTTGGGCCAACGAGTTGCCGAAGTCGCGGTGAGATTCAAAGCCGGCTCTGCCCAGTAGCGCTTCCTGCCACAGTCCCATTCTGTCTCGCGAACGGCGAGCCGCTGGTTCGCGCGATACGACCGACCCGCTTGGTCGATCGACGGTTCATCGGCGCCGCGCCTTGATGCCGTTCCGTTCTCCCGTTTATAGTGAAGCGTTATGCGTAGGAAGACCTCATCCCATCGCGGGCAGGGGGACCGCCCCATGCCCGAGAAGGGGACGGTCGCTCCGAGTCCCGCCCCAGAAGCGCTCGCGCTCCTCGCCGCGTTTCGCGCCATCTCGGCCAATGCGGTCTACACGATGGCTCCGAAGGCTGCTGTCCTCAAGGGCTTCGCCTATTACCAAGAGCAGCGGCTTCAGCATTATGTCTGGAGTCTGGATCGCGCGACGCTGACGGCGGAGGTAGAAGGGACCAGGCTCTACGAGGTCGCCTTTTCCCTCGACGGCGGGTTTCTTGCCGCCTCCTGCGATTGTCCGGCCTGGGAACCCGGCGGCTTGTGCAAACATGTGCTGTGCGCCTGTTTCACGACCAAACATCTGTTGTCCCCGGAGTTGTTCAGATTGCCGGCCGCGCAACACCCCGAGCTGCCCTGGCTTCGAGCGGAGTTGCTCGGTCGTATCCCTGAGCCAGCTAAGAAAATACCACAGTCTTCGCCCGGCGCGGTCCGCAAAAGACCGGTTTTTGAGATCGTCCTCGATGCCCGTGATCCTCACCCGCAGCTCCTGATCCATAAGAATGGCGTGCCGCTGTCCGGGGGCTGGGGCGCTGCGATTCCACCTGAACTGGTTCCCCTCCTCAATGTGTCCTGGTTCATGTCCGGGTTTGGGGAAGACCCCTTGCTCCACTATCTCAGGATTCATGACCATCCCTACCCCATCGTGCTGGTGTCTGGCGAGGAATCGATTCCGCTGCAATGGAATCAGTCGGTCAAGTGCCGGAGCAAGACGGAGATCGACCTTGTTGGCGGCCAGATCAAGATTTGCGCAGTCTGCCTCGCCGACGAAGTGCCCCTCGAACGGATCGTCCGATTCAGGACGTTTGTGGCCGATCTAAGCGGCGGTCGGCTTCTGTATTTGAAGGATGAGCTGGGGTGGGCGTCGTTTCGTTCTCTGCGGCAACGCTTTAAGGGGGGCGAGCCATTTTCCAATCCCTATGACGATTTCGACGAAGGGTTCCGCGCGGTGCCGCTATCGGGGCAGTCTGGGTATGGGCGATGGCCAGGCGTCGGCGACGATGAACTGGAGTTTACGATTTCACTGGACGAGTTTCGGTCCGCGCAAATCGAGGTGCCTCACACGCAGGCGAACCGGATCATGCGGGATCTTATCCTAAAAGTGGAGGGCCAGGCCGTGCCGGCGCATCGCCCGGTACGGCCTTCTGCTGGTGATACGCTTTCCTGTGCCCTGATCTTGAAGCCTCCGTCCGGTGAGGAGGACCTTCCGGCTAGCGCGTGGACGCTGCAGGCGCAATGTCGCCGGGGGGAAGTTCGGTTTGCCCCGAGTGTTTCCACCTTTGGGCTATTCTTGGCGTTGGAACAAGGCCGTGCCGTATCCGGCGCGCTGCGGTCGCTCAAACGAAAGGCCGTTCTGTTCGATATCTTCTTCAGTCTTCTGGCGGTGCGCGAGGCCAAGGAGCGAGACCAGCGCATCAAGATGGCTCCCGGACTGGAGGGGTGGCCTCGGGCTGTCAGCAACGAGGCCGCGCAGTGGCTCAACCGGAATCTCTCGGCCTATGCCAGGGCGGATGTGCGGCTAGAGATTCACGCAGGGCGATGGGAACTGCAGCCGGTGGACAAGGCTCGCGAGGCGTTGCTGTATAAGATTCCCTTCGACGTGTTCGGCCCGGACGTCTTTCGCGGCCTGCGGCGTTGCGATGAGATGATGCTTGACGCGCCGAGGCTGTTTCAAGGATTGCCGGTTCTCTTGGACGCGCTCACGTCCGCCGGAATCGAATTGCTGTATGAGGATCAGCCCGTCAAGTTCTCTCGATGGGAATGTTCTGCTCATGTAGAGCATGTCGAGCCGGAAGGGGCGGAGATCGATTGGTTTGAAATCCGTCCGGAGATCCGGTGCGACGGCGTGGCGCTGGACGAATTGGAGTGGCGGGCCGCTCTGCAGCAGGGAGGGCTGATCGATGCCAAGGGCGGGTTGCGGGTGTTGGATCGCCAGAGCCTGGAACAATTGCGCGCACTGTTCGCTCTGACCGGAGAGGCGAGGGCGGATCGGGGGGCCGGCAAGATCGTGCGGGTGCCTCGCTTGCAGATTTTCGACTGGCTGGCGCTGCGTGAGCAGGGCATTGCGGTGGCGTTGCCCGCTGAAGACGAGGCCCTACTCGGTCGTCTCCTGGGATTCACGCGGATGGCCCCACGGCCTGTGCCGAAGAATGTGCAGGCCCTGCTGCGCCCTTATCAGCAGGACGGGTATACGTGGCTCGCGTTTCTCTATGAGCACCGTTTCGGCGCCTGTTTGGCGGACGACATGGGGCTGGGCAAGACCCTCCAGGCCATCTGTCTCCTCGCCGCCATTCAGGAAGGGCGTATCAAGACAGCGGCGGGTGTGAAGGGCCCTCATCTGGTCGTCGTACCGACGAGTCTCCTCTTCAACTGGGAACAGGAGCTGGCGCGTTTCGCGCCAGGCTTGAAGGTCCATGTCTATAGCGGGAGCGAGCGGACATTCGAGGCTAAGGATGGCGAAGTGGTGATCACAACGTACGGGCTGGTTCGCCGGGACATCGAACAGTTGGAACGCCTGGCTTTCCATGTCATCGTGTTCGACGAGGCGCAGGCGGTGAAGAACATTCAGGCCGAGACGACAGGCGCGGCCCGCCGTCTGACCGGACGATTCAAAATCTCGCTGACCGGCACTCCGCTCGAAAACCATCTTGGCGAATACTTCTCCATCATCGATCTCTGCATGCCGGGACTGCTCGGGGAGTACGACCGGTTTAAGACCGGTCTCAAACGTATTCAGGGCCTCGCGCTGGAGCGGCTGCTGCGCCGGACCAGGCCCTTCATCTTGCGCCGGACCAAGGCGGAGATTCTCCATGACTTGCCGCCGAAGATCGAGAGCGAGGTGTTTCTTGACTTGTCCGAGCGGCAAAAGGCGCTGTACCAGCAGACGGTCGCGCAGGTTCGCGCCACGATCGACGAGGCGTACCGGACAAAGACCTCCGGCCAGGCGCAGTTCATCGCGCTGACGGCAATCCTCAAGCTCCGTCAGATTTGTCTCTCGCCCCGTCTCCTGACAAGCCGGGCCGACGAGCCTTCGCCCAAACTCAGTTTCCTGGTGGAGCGGTTGCAAGTGTTGTTGGACGAGGGGCATAGCGCCCTGGTCTTTTCCCAGTTCACCAGTTTTCTCGATCTTGTTGAGGAAGCGTGTGCTCGGCACACGCTTCCCCATCACCGGCTGGATGGTGCCACGGCGGCGACCGCGCGCAAAACCCGTGTGGCGGCGTTTCAGCGCGGCGAACAGCCGAGCGTGTTTCTTCTCAGTCTCAAGGCGGGAGGGCAGGGGCTGAATCTCACCAAAGCGAGCTACGTGTTTCATCTGGATCCCTGGTGGAATCCGGCGGTGGAGAACCAGGCGTCCGATCGCGCGCACCGCATTG
>NEWQ02000001.1:4800-45654 GCA_002869855.2 Nitrospira sp. CG24D | reverse complement strand
TGATCGCGCTGGAGAACAGAGCGGCACAGCGGACGCTCCTCCGAACGGTTCCCGACGTGGCGCCGGATGGTGCGTTCTTGTCTTTCAAGCCGCATCAGATTTATCACAGTGCCCAGGGGTTCGGCGTAAACCGCACGACGCCTACGAGGTGGTGATGGTGCATCACCGTCCTCTCCACGATCCCCAGCCCAACCATGGGATGGGGAACTATCTGCTCTATATGACGCCGGGTGAGTGTCCTTCGACTCTGCGCTCAGGGCCGTGAGCCTATGTCGAACGGTCGGGCTCTGGCGAAGCGTAGTCCCTGAAAGAGGTCCTTCGGGTCGTGAGCATGGGCGCGAACTGTTCCGATCGGGAGCGATGATGCGGAATCTTCAGCTTAGCATCGAACGGGAGGTTGAACGAGCCATCGAGGGGGTGAATCTCAAAGACACACGCCGTTGCTACCGCGATCAGAGTGAGTTTGTCGTGCTGGACCGCTTTCTCTCTCAGCCCGTGGTTGATCAGTTACTCTACGAGGTGGATCTGCTGACGCCCGATGTGAATCGGAATTACATTCCCGGGCACAAGAAGGGAGGCAGCGTTAGTTTCTATGCGCTGCAGAACCAGGCGCCGGCCATCCTCTCCCTCTATCGCTCGCCGGCTTGGCTCATGTTCCTGAGTCGGCTTGTGAATGCTCCCCTCATGCTCTGTCCCGAAGACGATCCTCATTCGTGCGCCCTCTACTACTACACGCAACCCGGCGACCATATCGGGTTTCATTTTGATACGTCCTACTACAAAGGGAAGCGGTACACTGTGTTGATCGGCCTGGTTGAACGATCGGAACACTGCCGGCTGGTGGCCCGTGTCCGGAAGCATGGAGAGACCGAAGAAATCAGAGAAACGCGGATTCCCATGGAACCAGGAACGGTCGTGCTTTTCAACGGCGACAAACTCTGGCATGCCGTCACGCCTCTCGGAAAGGGTGAAGAACGGGTCGTGCTCACGCTGCAGTACGTGACGAACCAGGAGATGGGACCGTTCAAGAAGCTGTTTTCCAATCTCAAGGATGCGTTCGCCTACTTCGGACCCGCCGCGTTGCTGCGGTGGAATCCGTCGAAGGGAAAAGGGTGAGCCATGCAGTTGGTCATGCGGATTCCCCGGTCCGAGTCTGAGACAGTACCCCTTGTGCTCAGCTTGGCCCGTTCAGCTCCGATGTTTCGAACTGAGACAGATGGTCGGACGCCGGCCTACCTGGCGATCTTTCCGGATCTGTCTCTGTCGTTCGATCTCGTGGAGCGACTGATCGGCGCGGCAGCCGAGCTTCCGGATGTCCAGGTGTCGATCGATGAACGACCGGTCAAAGGGCTGACGAATTTGAGTAAGTCGTGAAACGGAAGTCCTGTCTCATCGAGAATTGCGACACCTGCGCGCTTCGCGCGAAGGTGGTGCTGTGCGATATCGAAGGAAGCGACCTCGGCGAATTTCAGAAAATCAAACGCACTCTCGATTACGCGCCTCACCAGACCGTCTTCTACGAAGGCCATGTGTGTTTGGGCCTCTATTTGTTGTGCGCGGGCAAGGTCAAGCTGACTCGTTCTTCGGCGAGAGGCCAGCGGCAGATCGTCCGGATCTTAGGCCCCGGTGAGTTGATCGAGAAACACGTATTCGGGGAGAGAGCCCTTCATGAAGTGACGTGCGAGACATTGGAGCCCTCTCAAGTCTGCGTCATCGACAAGGAGCGCTATCTCGCGGTCATCCACAGAAATCCTCAACTGGCGATCAAGCTGATCCAACTCCTCAGTAATGAAGTCGGGGTCAATATGGATCACCTCGATCAGTTTACGTTCAAGACTGCCCGCGAGCGGTTGGCCGGCCTACTGCTGGAACTCGGCGATCGATTCGGCAAAAAAGACGACGATCATGTCCGGGTTGGACTCACTCTCAAACGGGAAGAAGTGGCTGAGATGGCCGGGATCACGGTTGAAACCGCCATCCGCCTGCTCAGCGTGTTCCGGGATGAGGGGTTGCTCACCATCGATGGAAGAACCATCACGTTGCTGAATCCAGACCGCCTCGCCAGAATTGCCCGGCGCTAGAAGAAGTCTTCAGCGTTCAGCCATCAGCCTGGGAAGGCCTTTCTCTTTGACTCCCCGTCGTTAGCGTCGCATCATCGCACCACCCCTCAGGAATCCCGCATCTACGCCTCCAGCCTGCAACCTCAGCCGTTTGCTTAAGACTCCATAGCTGACACTTGGTCGCTGATTGCGACCTCTGCGATAGGTCCAATGGCCTACCCAAAACATTGAGATAAATCATAGAGCAGGCCGGCCAATCCCAGTGTGGGCCCGTCTTGCTGTTCGGTACAGTGAGCGCGACGTAAGGCGGCCACATTGCTCGCACGTTCGAGTTTCCGCACAGGGGATCCTGGAACGATGGTGCCTCAAGAATGCAGGCGAACGAGTATCACGGTCGATCCGGTTGCCCTTCTCAAGCGAGAGCACGGAATGATTCTGAACCAACTGGCCATGATCGAAACGGCGATGAGTCCTCGCTCCGTCGGGAGCGGTGAGGCGAAGGGAACGGACCAGGGTACGTTGCGGGAACTGCTCCAATTCTTTACCGGCCCCGTGGAAGTTCATTTCAAACGGGAAGAGGTGTTGGTCGGAGATCTCCAGCGAATTCTTGGCCGGAAGCAGGAGGAGCAAGAGCAGTTCCAAAGTTTCTTGGACGAACACCGGACGCTGAAAGCCGACGCGACAGCGGTGATGAGAAAGCTCCGGAGAAAACGGGCCGACGGTCGAGATTCCCCGGCGTTAAAAAGTCTCGGCGGATTGCGGACGCTAAACGCAGACCTTCGCGCGCTGATCCGTCGATATCGTGGCCATATCTCCTGCGAGGAACGGATGCTGTTCGTCTTAGCTGAGATGCGGCTGACTGCCGAGCAGAAACGGCAAATCAGCCGGCGCATGTTGCAAGTGTGAAGTCAAATATGAGCGGGAAAGGCGTGATGAGCGCGACTCGCTTGAGTGAGGCCACACGAGTACCACCGATGCGTTCGACGATCGTCGCAGGGCTAAGAAGAGGAACGTCACGATGTTCGGAAGAGTAAACCGCGCGCTTACCCTGTTCATGCCTCGGGCCGGCGGGTGCAAGACGGTAAGCCAACAGGAGAGCCAATCAGGCTCTCCTGTGCCACATCAAGGAGGGGGACATCATGCAGGTTCGGAAGAGCAGCAGGAACATTGGAGTGTGGTCTGTCGTCGTTGCGATCGTCGCGGGGCTCGGTGTTTGTGGTGTGCCGCCGGTTTCGGCTGAAGACGGCGCCGGGAACATGGTGTTCTTCAAAGGCGGGTTCATGAATTTGAACCAGGATCGAGGCGGGAAGATTTTTACAGACACCAACGGCAATTCGGGAGTGAATGGGGGGAATGCCGGGTGGTATGCCGGTGCTGGTCTTGATCTCGTCATGTCGAAGAATGCCTGGGGAGCGATGGACAAGACGTGGGTGGTCGGTGAAATCGGGCTACAAATGAACCGCATTAACTCAAGCCGTGTGACGAATGCTGCAGGGTTTCTGACGAGTGCGCCTGATCTTCAGCAAAAGGTGCAGCTCACGATGATGACGATCAATGTCGCCCCCAAGATCAAATTCATGGAGGGGAGTGCATTCCGTCCGTGGCTGATCCCGATTGGTCTGGATTTTCATGTGATTAGTCCGCCTTCCAATCAGACGCAGTATCTCGACCTGGGCTTGCAGTTTGGCGGGGGATTTGAGTTCCAGGTTTGGAAGGCGTTTGTGCTTGGGGTGGATGCCCGGTACCACCTGACGGCCCGTATGACCAATACGAACAACGATTACTTCCAGGTCGGTCCGTATGTGGGGATTTCGTTTTGACGAAACGGGTGGGTGATGAACCTCGTCGTGCATTTCCCCCGAACTGTCGAGGTTGAGGATTCCAGCGCGCTGAGCCTCGCTCAGCGCGCCCTGACCACCGCCCCATCAACCGTCAAGCAGGCAACCCTCTTGAAGCCGGTCTCGCGCAAGCGGTAGAGTCGCGTCCATCATGTCGCAATTTGCTCTCGTCTGGCTCCATCTCATCGCAGCGGTCGGTTGGATCGGAGGAACGATCTTTCTCTCCCTGGTGCTGGCCCCTTCCTATCGCGCCCTGGCATCGAAGCCCGATGCCGGAGCCCTGTTCAGGACTTCGGCAAAACGGTTTCGTCTGGTCGTATGGGGAGCGGTGGTCGTTCTGCTCTTGACCGGTCCGATGCTGGTTCTGTCCCACGGATGGCCGCTCTTCGAGCCAACTCGATGGCCGTCACCGTTGAGGATCAAGCTCTCACTGGTTGCAGCGCTGTTGCTGATGACTCTGGCTCACGATCTCGTGCTCGGTCCTCGTATCCGGGCGATTCTGGCACTTCCGCCTGACAAGAGAGCTGCCTCCGATCAAACCATCCTGGCTGCAGCCTCCTGGCTCCCTCGCGCGGCGCTGGTGCTCTCGCTGGCCGTCTTGTTTGTCGCCGTGATGCTGGCCCGGTCGTAGCGATTGCCGGTTGCCGGGCCGGTCGGTTGCTCTCCCTCAGCAATCCTTCTAAGCTAGAGTCAGTCATACCAGGGGACGAGCGAGAAATTCGTGTCGTTCGCGTCACGCGATATAGAAGGAGGCCAGTGATGAAGAGACCAAATCAGCAGTCGTCGACGCTCGCCATGATCGTCAGTGGATGTGTGGCATTGGGGGCTACGTTTGGCAGCGGTGCGTCCGTCTCTGCCTATGAAGTCTGGTTGACCGATCAGTCCGATACCGGCAAGGAAAGCGGGGGCTATCTGCATATCTACGATGGCGCGCAGCTGGCGGCGAATCCTGCCTCGGCGAAGCCCACGATGACGATCGACTTCGCCGGCGACATCGGCAAGTTCTGCGAGGAGGCGACCAAGAAGGCCGTGCGCCGCCCGCATATGCTGTTCTTCAACAAAAATCAGGATCATGCGATCATCTCTTTCCTGAGCGGTCACGTGCTGTTCATGGACGCGGCGACGAAGAAGCCGGATGCCTGTCTGTCTATGGGGAAGAATGTCCACGCCGCCTGGCCGACGCCGGATCAGAAGATGGCGATTGCCGCGAACATTGCGGAGAAGAAATTCATCCGGATCTGGACGGACTATGCCGCGCATAAGTTCAACTTCGATCCTGAGAAAGATGTCGTGAACCTGGTCGCGTTCGAAGGGGGCGAGCGTCCGGATACGTCGCCGATCTGTCCCATCACCGAATCGTCGAGCCGCTATGCGTTTGTTACGCTGCGTGGCGGCGGGTTGCTGGTGTTCGATGTGACCGCGACCCCGATGAAGGCGGTGGCGATGCTGGACAACAATCAAATTCATCCTGCCGGCTGCGGCGGGGTGCAGGTCGGCGACACGATGTACATCAATTCCGGCGGCGGGTGGCCGGTGGCCCCGCTTTCCTATGATGTGTATGCGCTCGATATCTCAGGCTTGCCCGCCAAAGTATCGGCCAAGCCGGTCTCGCAGCGGGACGACAAGTTCGCCGATTCGCACGGCATGATCGGAGTCGGCCGCTATGTCTGGAGTGCGGATCGAGCCGGCAACAACGTTGAGATCATCGACACGCTCAGTAACTTTTCGGTGGGTTCAATCGACCTGGTGACTGAAGCGAATCAGGATCCGGCTCCCGATTTGATGGATATCGCACCGGACGCACAGTATGTCTTCGTCGGTCTGCGCGGGCCTAATCCGCTGACCGGTAACGATAAGGGTGTGCATAACGCCAAGGGGACAGTGCCCGGTGTCGGTGTGATCCATGTGGATGCGGGCGGCAAAGTCGGGCACTACAAGGGGCAGGCGGTTATTACGAATAAGAAAGACGATAAAGAAACCGCAGATACTCACGGAATCGCGATTAGAAAGTAACGAGTGCCATGCACGGGCCTCCGGATTCATGTCCGGAGGCCCGCGCTGTTTTCTCTTCCCTCTCTTGCTTCAAGTCCTCTTTTCACCTCAACGAGTGACCCGTTTCGCGACAGTGTGATTCATGGCGTTGTGGAAAGACTCCCCTCCTGAAGTCCGTCCACTCGTCTGAGACTGTTGAATTGCTGGAAATTTCTGCCGGGAATAGTTCGGATCCTGCCCGCAGTTTCGGCCCTCTGTTTGCACTCTACAAGTTGAAGAAGTCACATTTCGGAGGACAACCATGCATCCGATTCATCCCATGTTGGTGCACTTTCCGATCGCGCTTTTATCCGCCGCGGTCTTTTTCGATCTGCTGGGAAGGAAGTGGCGAACTGAAGAGTGCCGGATCGCCAGCCTCTATACGCTTGTCCTCGGATTCGCCGGGGCAGCGTTGTCGGTGGTTTCCGGAACGATGGCTGAAGATGCGGCCGAGCATAGCGGTGTGCCTGAGCGGGCGATCGAGATTCATGAAATGCTGGGGTTTGCCGCGTTCTGGGTTTTCGCCGGACTGTTAGGTCTACGCCTGGTGACTTGGCTCGGGTGGATTCGTGAACAACGGATGGTGGCATTGTTGCTGGGTATCGTCGGCGTCGTCTTGATGCTGGTCGCCAGTTATTACGGCGGGAGCCTTGTCTACGACTATGGGGCCGGGGTAACGGGATATCCTATGAGGACTCCTTGAAAGGAATGAGATGAAAATGCGCCTAGGAATGGTTGCGGTAGTTTTGTGGGTTGTGACGCTGGCCGGGGCCGGATGGTTTTTCGTGAACGGTTTGACGATCAAAGGAATCGACGGCCGTATGGAAATACTATTGGCTCCAAACGAGCGAGATCTGATTCTTGGGGAAATGCGACAGTTGCTGAAAGCGGTGCATGGTGTCGTCACCGGTGTAGCGGGTCAGGATCAACCGGCAGACCGGCAACAGATGGAGCAAGCCGCCCGCGCCGCCGGCATGGGCATGGCGGCGGATGTAAATCCGGCGATCATGGTGAAGCTGCCGCTGCCGTTCAAGCAGATGGGGATGTCGATCCATAGAGATATGGATGCCCTGGCCGATGCCATTGCGCAGAAGGAAACGCCTCAACAGATTCTGCAGCGGTTGTCGAGCATGACGGCCCGCTGTACTACGTGCCATGACATGTATCGATTCGGAGTGGATAAGTAGCGGTCAGCTAACAGCATGACAGGGGATTTCGAGCATTATGACGAGATGAAGTCCGGCAATCCCGAATCCAATTGAATTCTGTCGTCTCATATCGTTCAGGATGAAGGCCTGTCTGAAAAGCTGAAGACTGATTAGAAAGGAGAAACCTATGGCACGGATCGCGATTATCGGCGCATCGATTGGTGGACTGCCGGCGGCCTATGAGGCGCGGGCGCTTCTCGCGAAGAAACACAAGGTCACGGTTATCTCCAATGTCGAGTCCTTTCATTTCGTGCCGTCGAATCCCTGGGTCGCCGTCGGATGGCGGACCAGGAAAGATATCAGTTTTGCCTTGGGGCCGGTGTTGGAGAAAAAGGGCATCGAGTATATCCATGCAACGGCTGACCGGATCGAACCGGAGCAGAATCGGGTGATCACGTCAAAGGGCGAGGTGCCGTACGACTATCTGATTATCGCCACAGGGCCCAAGCTGAATTTCGGCGCAGTTCCAGGGCTCGGTCCCAGCGGCTACACCCAATCTATCTGCAATGTTGATCATGCGGAACAGGCCTGGGGCTCGTATCAGGCCTTCCTTAAAAATCCCGGTCCTATCGTCGTCGGGGCGGCTCAAGGCGCATCCTGCTTCGGCCCGGCCTATGAGATGGCGTTCATTTTGGACACTGACCTCCGGAAAAAGAAGCTGCGGAAGAAAGTGCCGATCTATTTCGTCACACCGGAGCCCTATGTCGGGCATATGGGATTAGCCGGGGTGGGGGCTTCACGCCGTCTTATGGAGGACGAGTTCGCCGAACATTCCATCAAGCCTATTCCGAATAGTGCGATCAAAGAGATTCAGCCTGGCAAAGCAGTGCTGGAAGACGGGCAGGAAATTCCGTTCCGCTATTCAATGTTTATCCCGCCGTTCGCCGGGGTGGATGCGGTCGCCGGCACACCGGGCTTGTGTAATCCAAAGGGTTTCGTGAATATCGATGCCTATCAGGCCAATCCAAAATACAAGAATATTTATTCGGTCGGCGTCTGTGTGGCGATCCCACCGGTCGAAGTGACCCCCATCCCCACAGGCGCCCCCAAGACCGGCTACATGATCGAATCGATGGTCTCCGCGGCAGTCCATAACATCAAGGCCGACATGGAAAACGATCCCAAGCGTGATACGGCGACGTGGAACGCGATCTGCCTGGCCGACATGGGGGACACGGGCGTCGCGTTCGTGGCCTTGCCGCAGATGGCGCCAAGAAATGTGACCTGGGCTAAGAAGGGGAAGTGGGTCCACCTGGCGAAGATCGGGCTGGAGAAATATTTCCTCCATAAGATGAAGCGCGGGATCAGCGAGCCCTACTACGAGAAAGTGATTATGAAGGCGCTGGGTATCGAAAAGCTGGACAAGCCGGCTTGAATACGATTGCTGTGCTTCCCTGTGAAGGGGTTGCCGGCAGAGAGCGTGATCGTGCAAGAGTGAAAGACCGTGCCGAATGAGAGACACGTCTCGCTCGTCGGATCCTACGCGGCATCTGATGCTGGCGGTTATGGCCGTGGTGGCCGTCATCGCATCGGGGACGCTCGGCTACATCGTGATCGAAGGTTGGCCCGCCTTCGACGCCTTCTACATGACGGTGACGACCGTCACGACTGTCGGGTATCAGGAAATCCATCCGCTGTCGCCGGCCGGCCGGGCCTTCACGATCGTTCTGATCATCAGCGGCGTGGGAACCCTCTTCTATGTGTTGGGAAACCTGGCGCGGCTGCTGTTAGAAGGAGAGCTGAGAGCGATTTTCGGACGGTATCGGACTGAGGGGAAAATGAAGACGGTAGCGAATCATTACATCGTATGTGGATACGGCCGCATGGGGAAGCGGATCTGTAAGGAACTCCGCGCGAAACCGCTGCCGTTCGTCGTCATCGACAAGAATCCCGACGTGATCGCTGTGTTGCAACGGGAAGGTTTGATGGCGGTGGAAGGCGATGCCACACAGGATGAGGTGCTGATCCGGGCGGGGATCGAACGGGCCAAAGGGGTGGTGTCGGTCGTGAATACGGACACGGAGAACCTCTACATCGTGCTGACGGCCAGGGGGCTGAAGAAAGACCTTTATATCGTGGCGCGGGCCGGTGACGAGGGGTCGGAGCACAAGCTGATGCGGGCCGGAGCAAACCGCGTATCGTCGCCCTATCACATCGGCGGGCTGCAAATGGCACAAGCCTTGATCCGTCCCGCGGTGATGGATTTTCTCGAACTGGCGACGCAGAGTGAACATCTGGATCTTCAGATGGAAGAGTTGACCGTTGAACAGGGTTCACGTTTCGATGGCCGGACTCCCTGCGATTGCGGATTCGCCGAGGATCGAGGGTTGGTCTTGATTGCGGTCAAGCGCACATCGGGCCATCTTGAGTTCAATCCCGGTCCCAGGGTCCTGCTGGCTGAGGGCGACAAACTGATTGTGTTGGGTCAGCCGGAGAGTTTGAAGCGCCTTGAAGCGGTCATCAAGTCACAGGTGGTGGCGTAGCCGTATCGTGAGCCTCATGAGCGTAAGAAGAGACAGCGCATGACAAGCGGAGAGCCATCGGTCCTTGCTGTCGTCGTGGGAAGTCTGGTGGGGCTCTCGCTGGGCGTGACGGGGAGCGGCGGATCGCTGATCGCGATTCCCCTCCTGGTCTATGCGCTCGGCATGAGCGTGCAGGAAGCTGTGAGCCTCTCGCTCGCGCTTGTTGCTGCCGCTGCTTGCATCGGCGCCATCGAAGCCTTTCAGTCGGGCCTGGTGAAGGTGAAGGCGGCGCTGCTGTTGAGCGGCACCGGGATGATCGGCGGGTGGGTGGGAACCGCAGGGCACCGGCTGGTGCGGGAAGAAGTCACGCTGGTGCTCTTCGGCGTCCTGATGATCGTGGCGGCCGGACAGATGTGGTGGCGTACGACATTGCGGGACGATCCTGAGGAGCGTAGCATCTGCGCGGATCTGTTTCCGCGGACCTGTTGGGTCAAAGTGAGCGGAATTGGATTGGTGGTCGGGCTGCTGACCGGATTCTTCGGGGTCGGGGGAGGGTTTGTGATAGTGCCGGCGCTGACGCTGCTGCTCGGATTTCCGATGCGGGTGGCGGTCGGGACTTCTCTGCTGATCATCACCCTCATTGCGTTGGCAGGCGTCGCTGCGCATGTCCGTCTCGCTCCCTTGGATCTGCGTGTCCTCTCGGTATTGATCGTTGGAGCCATCATCGGAATGTTGGCAGGGAGACAAGTGAGTCGCGCTCTTTCCCCCAGGCTCTTAACCAGAGCCTTTGCCGTTGTTGCCTGGGCGGTGGCGATAATTCTCATCGGCCACAATCTCTGGAAGATCAAGGGAGGCCTATTGTGAGCGAGCATCAAAGGGGCGGTGAAGAAGGAGGGGCCCACACGCCGGTCGGCACGAGGCGGACATTTTTCGGCTGGGTCACAAAGGTGGCGGCCGGTCTGATCGGGCTCGGGCTGGTGATTCCGCTGGCCGGCTATGTCATTTCTCCGGCCTTGAAGCGGAGGGCACGGCCCTGGGTAGATGTCGGCAGTCTAGCAGACGTGCCTCCCGGCGATCCCAAACAACTCGATCATGTGACGACGATTCAGGACGGATATTTGAAGAGCCAATCACAGAAGGCGGTCTGGGCGGTCAAGCAGCCGGACGGACAGGTCAGAGTGTTCTCTCCGATGTGCACCCATCTCGGCTGCGGCTATCGCTGGGATGGCGAGGAGCGGCAGTTTAAGTGTCCCTGCCATGGCAGCGTGTTCGACATCGAAGGCAAAGTGGTGGCAGGGCCTGCGCCGCGTCCGCTTGATCTCTTGCCCTCCAAGATCGAGAACGGCCGTCTCCTTGTGGTCTTCAAGGAATTCAAGCCAGGAACCCGGGAAGTCGTCGAATTGTGAAACCGGCGATGAGCTGGAGGTGGGTGTTGATCTCCCGTCCCTTACCGTTAGCCTGGAGCATGCATGCGAATTTATCAATGGCTCGATAGCCGGCTCAACCTGAAGCCGGTAGAGCGGACTCTCCTGGACGAACCCATCCCGGGCGGCGCCAGCTGGATTTATGTCTTCGGCTCGGCCACGCTGTTTCTCTTCCTGCTGCAAGCCGTCACCGGGATGTTTCTCGCCGTGTATTATGCGCCGACGCCCGATCATGCCTACGACAGTATTCAGTTCATCGAAGAACAGGTCACATTCGGCGCGTTCGTGCGCGGTCTCCACCACTGGGGAGCCTCCGCCATGGTCGTGGCGATCGGGCTGCATATGCTCCAGGCGTTCCTGTATGGGGCTTATAAGCCGCCGCGCGAAATGATGTGGATGGTGGGCGTGGTGCTCTTTCTCATTGTGATGGCGTTTGCCTTCACCGGCTATCTGCTGCCGTGGGATCAGACGGCCTACTGGGCGACGCAGATCGGCCTCAATATGGTGGGGACCGTGCCGGTGGTCGGAGAGTTCCTGATGCGGGTCATGCGAGGCGGGGAAGTGCTGGGGGCGCTCACACTGTCCCGGTTCTTTGCCGTCCATGTGCTCTTTCTGCCGGCGCTCCTGATCGGCTTGATCGCCGCCCATCTCTTCATTCTGCGGCGGGTGGGGCCGGCCGGTCCTTGGACCGATGAGCGGGCGTCACTCGGCAGCGAGACGTTCTATCCGCGGCAGGTCTACATGGATGCCGTCGTGATGCTGGTGGTGTTCGCGGTCATTTCAAGTCTGGCCCTGCTGGTGCCGTTTCCTCTAACCGACAAGGCCGATCCGTCCGACACGAGCTTTGTGCCGGTGCCGGAGTGGTATTTCCTCTTCTATTACGAGTTGCTGAAGTACGTCCATGGGCCGCTGGAGCCGCTGGCGACCTGGGTGCTGCCGATGCTCGTCGTTCTTGGCATGCTGTTCTGGCCCTTCATCGACAGGAACCCGGTGCGGAATCCGATCAAGCGCCCGGCTGCGTTGGCCGCGGGGGCGGTGTTTCTAGTCGTGGTCTTTTCCCTGTTGGGCATATCCCTCAAGAATCTCTACGCCGTCCCGCGAGTCGATCCGGCCATTGCGAAAGGGCGCGCGCTGTTTTATCAATTCGGCTGCGTCGGCTGTCATCGTATTCACGGTGAGGGGGGCGCGATCGGGCCGGACTTGTCCTTCGTCGGCGATAAGAGACCGGACCGTGAATGGCATTTGAAGCATTTCAAGGATCCCCAATCGGTGTCGCCCGGGTCGTTCATGCCGAAGTTTCCGCTCACTGATCCCCAGCTGAATGAGCTGACGAGCTATATGCTGAGCCTCAAGAAAACGCCCTGATCGGCTCAGTCGAATCCTTTGCCTGCGTGCGGTCTCACACAGGCAAGAGGAAAGGAGGGTTCCATGAAGCTCAATGAGATGCTGCGGTTGATTGCCGGGGTCTTTGTGTTGCTTGCCGTTATTCTTGGAGCGATGGTCCATCCGTACTGGAATTACTTTGCGGCCTTCGTGGCGGCGAATTTGATCCAGTCGGCTTTTACGGGCTGGTGTCCGATGATGGCGCTCTTGAGGAAGTTGGGCGTGCAGGAGTAGTCAGGCTGATGCAAAAAGGTAAGGCTTCGGTTAAGGTTGGGTCGTGTTCTGCCGTCAACTAAAGATGAATGACACGCGTTGTCTTGTTTGCGCGGTACAAGGATCAATGGTTATGACGGGCCTACGATGGATTCTCGTTGCAGTTCTGATGGCGGCTGGATGTAGTTCCAAAGAAGAACCAGCCACCGCGGTTGTTTCTGCGGCATCGCCGGCCACCATTCAGGTCGCGGTGGTCGAGATCAAGTCCGCTCAGGTTCCCGTCCGTGTCGAAGTCACCGGTCAGATCATGCCCATCTTCCAGGCCACGCTGTCCAGCCGTATTCAGGGGACGATCGATACATTGCTGGTGCGGGAGGGCACGCGTGTTTCAAAAGGACAGACTCTCATCCAACTCGACAATCGTGACGTCCAAGCCGACCTGGCGCGCGCCTCGGCGGAGGTCGAAAATGCCAGGGCTCAGCTGGACAGGATGAAGTCGTTATATAGCCAGGACGCGGTGTCCAAGCAGGAAATGGAGAATGCCACCCGATCGTACAAGGTTGCGGAGGCCAATCGGAAGTCAGTGCTCGCGCAGCTGAGTTATACCGTCGTGAAGGCACCCTTCGATGGTGTGATCACCGAAAAGAAAGTGGAGGCAGGGGAGCTGGCCTCACCGGGACAACCGTTGCTGAAAATGGAAGATCCGCTCCAACTCCGCCTGGAGGCGACGGTGGCGGAAGGAGACCTGAAGTCGATCGCCCGGGGGGACAAGATTGCTGTGCTGATCGATGCGTTGGAGACTCACGTTCTGAACGGAGTGGTGAGTCAGATTCTTCCGGCCGGCGATCCGCAAACCCACACCTTCATGGTGAAAGTCGACCTTCCCAGGACCCCGGGGTTGAAAACCGGGATGTTCGGCCGCTTCCAGCTGGATAAAGGGGCCAGTCACACGATCCTGATCCCGGCGTCCTCTGTGGTCGAACGCGGGGAGCTGACAAGTGTCTATGTCGTCGGGGCCGACCGGATTGCCAGGCTCCGGTGGATTAAGGCCGGACGACGGTTTGATCAGCAACTGGAAATTCTGTCCGGCGTGAATCTGGGCGAACGGGTATTGACTGATGGAAGCCGGGGCATCGACGGTGCGCCGGTGCAGATCCTCGACAGCGTTGCCGCCCCGGCGACGCCCTAGCCGCGCTATGGACCAGTATCGCCCAGGGCTCAGTGGTCGGATCGCCGCGCTGTTTATCGGAAGCAAGCTGACGCCCCTGATCATGCTGGCGGCCTTATTGCTGGGCTTGTTTGCCATCGTCGTCACCCCTCGCGAAGAAGAGCCGCAAATCGTCGTTCCGATGGCCGACGTGTGGCTGCCCTTTCCCGGCGCCTCCGCCAAGATCGTTGAAGAACAACTGACCAAACCTTTCGAACGCAAACTCTCCGAGATCAAAGGCGTGGAGTATGTCTATTCGATCTCGCGCCCCGGCGGCGCGCTGATCATCGTGCGCTTCTATGTCGGCCAGCCGATGGAGCAGAGCCTGGTCGATCTGTACGACAAGCTGATGTCGAATCAGGACCTCCTGCCGCCGGGAGCCGAGCCCTTTCTCGTGAAGCCGAAAGATGTAAATGATGTGCCGATTGTGACCGTGACGCTGTCGAGTCAGCGGTACGGTGAGTTTGATCTGCATCAGTTGGCTGAACAGGTGTTGGAGGAGACGAAGAAAGTTCCCGGGACCTCCGGCGGCTTCATTGTCGGGGGGCGGTTGCGTGAATTGCGCGTGCAGATCGATCCGGCGCGATTGAAGGCCTATGGTCTGACCCCATTGCAGGTCGCCGGCGTAATTCGCGGCGAGAATCGGGCCTTGCCGACGGGCCGGTTCGACAGCCGCAATCAGAGCTTTCTGGTGGAAACGGGGCGGTTCATTCGATCCCGTGAGGATCTGGAAGCGTTAGTGGTCGGCGTCAAGGAGCAGCGCCCCGTCTATCTCCGGCAGGTGGCAGACGTCACCGATGGTCCGAATGAGGCGAAGCAGTACGTCTGGTTCGGGGCGCGCGATCAGGACGAAGAGCCTGCGGTGACCGTGGCGATTGCCAAGCAGGGCGGGATGAATGCCGTGAGCGTGGCCGAGAGCGTGATCCGCAAGGTTGAGGACATGAAGGGGCGGACGGTCCCGGCGGACGTGCGCGTGACGGTGACGCGCGACTACGGTGACACCGCCCGTGAGAAGGCCGACGAGTTGCTCTGGCATCTCTTCATTGCGGTGGCCGCGGTGGTCGCGTTTCTCGGACTGACGCTGGGCCTGCGCCCGGCTATCGTTGTTTCGCTGGCGATTCCCTTGACGCTGGCCTTGACGCTGTTTACGTCCATGCTCATCGGTTACACGATCAATCGGGTCACGCTCTTTGCGTTGATCTTCTCCATCGGGATCCTGGTGGACGATGCGATTGTGGTGGTCGAGAACACCTATCGCCATTTGACGCTGCGTTTGAAGCCCCATCAGGAGGCGTCGATCTACGCCGTCGATGAAGTCGGCAATCCCACGATTCTGGCGACGTTCACGGTCATCGCCGCGCTGCTCCCGATGGCGTTCGTGTCCGGATTGATGGGCCCCTACATGCGGCCGATTCCAGTCAATGCGTCCATTGCGATGTTTTTTTCGCTGCTCGTCGCCTTCATCGTCATCCCCTGGTTTTGCCAGACCTGCTATCGACCGGGAGCCGTCGTGAAAGGGATCGATCATGAAGCCGATGATCAGGGACTCATCGCGCGCTTCTACCGGCGAGTGCTGTCACCGCTTTTGGTCCATCCGTTCCTGGCGGCGGTGTTTCTCGGAGTCGTCGCGCTCATGTTGGGCGGGGCCGTGATGCTGTTTTCGACCCGCCATGTCGTGGTGAAAATGCTGCCGTTCGACAACAAGAGTGAGATCCAATTGGTGATCGATATGCCGGAAGGCACCACATTGGAAGAAACGGCGCGTGTGACCAAAGCGCTGTCGCAGTATGTGCGCACGATTCCGGAGGTGCGCGACTATCAGGCGTATGTAGGCACGGCGTCGCCGTTCAACTTCAATGGATTGGTGCGCCACTATTATCTGCGGGAACAGCCGCATGAGGCCGACATGCAAATCAATCTTGTGGCCAAGGATGCGCGGAAGGCGCAGAGCCACGAAGTCGCCCAGCGGATTCGCCCTCCGCTGCAGGACATTGCCCGGCAGTTCAATGCGAACGTGAAAGTCGTTGAGGTGCCTCCGGGCCCTCCCGTGCAATCGGTCCTCGTCGGAGAAATCTATGGGCCGGAGTACGGGCGCCAGCTCGCCGTGGCCCGGGAGGTCCGGACTCTGTTCGAAGCGACGCCCGGCGTGGTCGATGTGGATGATTACATCGAAGCGGATCAAGTGAAGTACCTGTTTACCGTCGATCGGGCGAAAGCGGCGCTGGCCGGCATTCCGTCCGAGGAAATTGTGCACACGCTGCGGATGGCCTTGGAAGGCACGAAGATAGGATTGGTCCACATCCCCCAGGAAAAAAGCCCGGTGCAAATCGTGCTGCGTTTGCCGCTGGCTGAGCGGACCGGCCTTGAGCACATCGGGGAGATCGGCCTGCGGACACAAAACGGCGGGATGGTGCAACTCTCCGAGCTCCTGACCATGGAGCAGACGATGCAAGAGAAGGCGATTTATCACAAGAATCAGAAGCCGGTGGTCTATATCGTCGCCGACGTGGGCGGTCCCGGCGCGGAGAAAGCCGAAAGCCCGGTCTATGGCGTGCTCGGCGTCGGAAAGAAACTAGAAGCGTATCGGCCGGCTGAGGGCTATCAGCTGGAACAGTACTACGCGTCACAACCTTGGTCGGAAGAAAAGCTGACGCTGAAGTGGGACGGGGAGTGGCAGATCACCTATGAAACGTTTCGCGACATGGGCATCGCGTTCGCGGTGGCGATGCTCCTGATCTATCTGTTGATCGTCGGGCAATTTCAATCATTCCTCACGCCCGTCATCATCATGGCGCCGATTCCGCTCACGCTCATCGGCATTCTGCCGGGTCACTGGCTGACCGGTTCGTATTTCACGGCGACGTCCATGATCGGCTTCATCGCGCTGTCCGGCATCATCGTGCGGAACTCTATTCTGCTGGTGGACTTTATCCAGTTGCAAGAACGAGCAGGAGTGCCGTTGCTGGAAGCCGTCATTACGGCCGGTGCGATCCGCACCAGGCCAATCTTGTTGACGGCCGCCGCGCTGATGGTCGGCGCGTTCGTGATTATCCTCGATCCTATCTTCCAAGGGTTAGCCGTGTCGCTGCTGTTCGGCGTGGGGGCTTCGACATTGCTCACGCTCATCGTGATTCCGTTGCTGTACTACCATGTGCAGCGCCGCTCTGCTGTTTCCGTCAGTGCTCTCTGAAAACCAGATCCAGGATCGGAAGCGGCCTCCGTTGCGTCGTAGGAGCGGAAGGTTCATTATTTGCAGACTGGCGCATTCCGCTACAGCTCGTCAGAGAGTGCTGGGGAGTGGCTCCCCTGTGAAGAGCGTTCGATCTGCATCGGTTTCCGGCAACTGCTGGAATTGACTGCTAAGACGCATAATTGCTCTTGTCAGCCATTCAGGTCTTCTGCTTGCACTCTTCCACAATGCGGAGTTCTGCCATGACTGATAGCTTCGAAGGGCGATAGGTTCATGGTATTGGGTCTTTTCGTCTGAGAGTGAGTTTCTTTATGTCGTCATCAGACATGGTGTTTCTGTTTGATGTCGATAACACGCTGCTGGACAACGATCGGGTCACACAAGATCTCGCGGATTACCTCGAACAGGAAGTCGGGCGCGAGCGTCAGCAACGTTATTGGATCATCTTCGAACAGTTGCGGACCAAGCTGGGCTATGCAGACTATTTGGGCGCCCTGCAACAGTATCGGATCGAGTATCCTCACGATCCCCATCTCTTAACGGTCTCCCGCTTCATGATTCATTATCCGTTTGCCGACCGGCTGTATCCGAAGGCGCTCGCAGTCGTGGAACATGCCAAGCGGTGGGGCAAGGTCGTCATCCTTTCCGATGGTGATGCGGTGTTTCAGCCGAGAAAGGTCGAGCGGTCGGGATTGTTTGAGGCCGTTGACGGGAATGTATTGATCTATGTGCATAAGGAACAGGAGTTACAGGATGTGGCGCTGCGGTATCCGGCTCAGCAGTACGTGTTGATCGACGACAAGCTGCGCATTCTTGCCGCGGTGAAAAAGATCTGGGGGTCACGTGTGACGACGGTGCTTCCTCGTCAGGGGCATTATGCGTTGGATCAGCAGCAGCCGGGCCGGTATCCGCCGCCGGACGCGACGGTCGAGCGCATCGGAGACTTGCTGAATCATGATTGTTCGGCGTTGCCTGACTCACTTCAGAGGAGGGCCTGATGGCCGCATTCTCTCAGCCGCAATCCGGCATCCTGGCGATCAATGCCGGTTCGTCCAGTATCAAGTTTGCGCTGTTTGAGGCCAAGCCGCAGCTGCTTCGTCTCATGGAAGGCCAGGTCGAACGCATCGGGTTGCCCGGCACCCGGCTGTCGATGACGGATGTCATGAGCAGCCGGACAGAGCAGGTGGCGATTCAGGGAGCCGATCATGCGGCCTGTGTCGGGCCGCTGATGGATCTGATCGAGCAACGAGTCGGTGCCGCCGCTCTGGTGGCCGTGGGGCATCGCATTGTCCATGGCGGTATGAAATACAGCCGGCCTGAACCGGTGACTCCGGCAGTGATGGCTGAGTTGCGGCGAATCAGCCCCTATGATCCGGAACACATGCCGGCAGAGATCGGCCTTGTGGAAGTGTTCAGCCGGCGTTATCCACGGGTGCCTCAAATCGCCTGTTTCGACACGGCCTTTCATCGCGACATGCCGCGCGTGGCTCGCCTGCTGGCGATCCCCAGAAAATATGACAAGATGGGCATCCAACGGTACGGGTTTCACGGGTTATCCTATGCGTTTCTGATGAAGGAGTTGGCCAGAATCGGCAAGCAGGGAGAGGCTGACGGGCGGGTCATTCTCGCGCATCTGGGCAACGGGGCCAGCCTGACGGCAGTACTAGGCGGGAAGAGCATTGAGACGACCATGGGGTTCACGCCGGCATCGGGTCTGCCCATGAGCCGGCGCTCGGGCGATCTCGACCCGGGGTTGATCTCCTATCTCACGCGAACGGAAGGCCTGACCGTGGAGCAGTTCCACAAGATGGTCAATTCAGAGTCCGGCCTGCTCGGCCTGTCGGAGAGCAGTGCTGATATACGCGACTTGCTCGCCCTGGAGGAGCATGACCCGCGGGCGGCCGAAGCGGTCGCGCTGTTTTGTTATCAGGCGAAGAAAGCCATCGGCGCACTGGCCGCTGTGTTAGGCGGTGTGGGTACCCTGGTGTTCAGCGCCGGAATCGGCGAGCATTCGCCGGTCGTCCGCGCCAGAATCTGTGAGGGCTTGGGGTTTCTCGGTATCACGATTGATGGCACTCGCAACGAGGCCACCGACACAGTAGTTTCGACGGAGGATAGCCGGGTGACCGTGCGTGTTATCCACACTGACGAAGAGCGTGAACTAGCGCAATCCGTGATTCCTTTACTGGCTAAGACGCGATAGGAGCGGTGAGAAGACGATGCTGCTGACAAAAAAGAAACCGCTCACACCGGACCTGCTCAAGAAGATGGATGCCTATTGGCGGGCGGCGAACTACCTCTCCGTCGGCCAAATCTATCTCTACGATAACCCGCTCTTGAAGCAGCCGCTGAGGCGGGCACATGTCAAGCCGCGGTTGCTGGGGCACTGGGGAACCACGCCGGGACTCAACTTCATCTATATGCATCTGAACCGGGTCATCACGCAGCACGACATGGATATGATCAATATCACCGGTCCGGGGCACGGCGGTCCGGGGCTTGTGGCGAATGCCTATCTCGAAGGCACCTACAGCGAGGTCTATCCGAACATCTCGCAGGACGAAGCGGGGATGAAGCGGCTCTTTAAACAGTTTTCGTTTCCCGGCGGTATTCCGAGTCACGTCGCGCCGGAAACACCGGGTTCCATCCATGAAGGCGGCGAGTTAGGGTATTCGTTGTCGCATGCGTACGGGGCCGCCTTCGACAATCCCGATCTGATCGCGGCTTGCGTGGTCGGCGACGGGGAAGCGGAAACCGGTCCGCTCGCGACGAGCTGGCATTCCAATAAATTTCTGAATCCGGTCACTGACGGTGCGGTACTGCCCATTCTTCATTTGAACGGATACAAGATAGCAAGTCCCACCGTGCTGGCCCGTATCAGTCACGAGGAATTGGACCAGCTGTTTCGCGGCTACGGCTACAAGCCCTATTTCGTCGAAGGGCGGGATCCCCGCACGATGCATCAGCTCATGGCGGCAACGCTGGATGCCGTCGTCGCGGAGATCAAGAAGATTCAGCGCGCAGCCCGCACGAAAGGATTCACGGGCCGTCCGCGATGGCCGATGATTGTGCTGCGTTCACCGAAAGGCTGGACCTGTCCGAAGTCGATCGACGGCAAGCGCGCGGAGGATTACTGGCGTTCTCACCAGGTGCCCATGGGCGATATGGATAGGCCGGGGCATATCACGATCCTCGAAAAGTGGATGAAGAGCTACAAGCCCAGGGAATTGTTCGACAAGGCCGGACGACTCAAGCCGGAACTCGCAGAGCTTGCACCTAAGAAAGCGCGTCGCATGAGCGCCAATCCCCAGACCAACGGCGGGCTTCTCCTCAAGGATTTGCGCCTGCCTGATTTCCGTACGTACGCCGTCAAGGTGACCAGGCCCGGCAAGATCGAAGCGGAGTCCACCCGTGTCATGGGACAGTTCCTGCGCGATACGATGAAGATCAACATGGACAGCCGCAACTTCCGCCTCTTCAGCCCGGACGAAAACAACTCGAACCGCTGGCAGGATGTCCTGGAAGTCACCAATCGCACCTGGATGGCGGATCGCTATCCGTACGACGATCACCTGGCGCCGGACGGTCGGGTGATGGAAATGCTCAGCGAGCATCAGTGCCAAGGGTGGTTGGAGGGCTATCTTCTAACCGGCCGCCACGGATTTTTTTCCTGCTATGAGGCGTTCATCCACATTATCGACTCGATGTTCAACCAACATGCCAAGTGGTTGAAGGTCTGCCGCCACATTCCCTGGCGGCGGCCGATCGCGTCGCTCAATTATCTGTTGTCGTCCCACGTCTGGCGGCAGGACCACAACGGGTTCAGCCATCAGGATCCCGGCTTCATCGATCACGTCGTCAATAAGAAGGCCGAGGTGATCCGGGTCTTTCTTCCGCCCGATGCCAATACCTTGTTGTCCGTCACGGACCATTGTTTGCGCAGCCGCAACCATGTGAACGTGATCGTCGCAGGCAAGCAATCCGCGCCCCAGTGGCTCGACATGGACTCCGCGATCAAACATTGCACGGCCGGCATCGGGATTTGGGACTGGGCCAGCAACGACCGGGACAGCGAGCCGGACGTGGTCATGGCCTGTTGCGGGGATGTGCCGACGATGGAAACGCTGGCGGCGGTGGCATTGCTGCATGAGCACCTGCCGGAATTGAGAGTCCGGGTCGTGAATGTCGTGGATCTCATGAAGCTGCAACCGACCAGGGAACACCCCAACGGACTGAGCGACAAGGAGTTCGATGCGCTCTTCACCACAGATAAGCCGATCATCTTCGCGTTCCACGGCTATCCCTGGTTGATCCATCGGCTCACGTACCGGCGAACCAATCATGGGAATTTACATGTACGGGGCTACAAGGAAGAAGGCACGACGAGCACGCCGTTCGACATGGTGGTGATGAACGATCTGGACCGCTTTCATCTAGTCGGGGACGTCATCGACCGGGTTCCGTTGCGCGGGTCCCGCGCCGATTATGTGAGACAGGCGATGCGTGACAAACTCATCGAACACAAACAATACATCACCGAACATGGCGAAGACCTCCCGGAAATTCGCAAATGGACATGGCCAGGAGCTCGGCGATGAATAAGAAAATCTCTTTTTCCATCTGGTACGTCTTTCTCGCCATCTGGGCGGTGATTCTCGTCCACGACTTGATCCATTCCCTCCAGAAGATCGAAGAGCTGCCCTACAGCGAATTCAGGCAGCTCGTGGTCGCCGGCAAAGTTGCCGAGGTGGCGGTCGGCAGCCACACCCTGACGGGGACCCTCAAGCCGGAGGGCGAGGCCAAGGAACCGAAGCTGTTTTCGACCATTCGGGTGGAAGATCAAGATCTCGTCCGGGAGTTGAATCAACACGGGGTGAAGTTCGTCGGGGTCATCGAGACGACCTTCTGGCGCGATGTCCTGTCCTGGATTCTGCCGGCCGCCATTTTCGGGGCCATTTGGTATTTCTTCATTCGCCGGCTGGGGCAGGCCCAGGGCGGCTTTATGCAGGTCGGCCAGTCCAAAGCGAAAATTTACGCTGAGACCGATATCAAGATCACCTTTGCCGATGTCGCCGGGGTGGACGAGGCGAAAGAGGAACTCCGCGAGGTGATTGAGTTCCTCAAGACGCCGGAGAAGTTCACCCGACTGGGGGGAAAGATCCCCAAAGGCATTTTACTGGTCGGCCCGCCGGGAACCGGCAAGACGCTGTTGGCCCGGGCGGTTGCCGGAGAGGCCGGGGTGACCTTCTTCAGCATCAGCGGGTCGGAGTTTGTGGAAATGTTTGTGGGAGTGGGCGCGGCGCGCGTGCGCGATCTCTTCGAACAGGCGAAGTTGAAGGCGCCCTGCATTATCTTCATTGATGAACTTGATGCGCTGGGGAAAGCGCGAGGCATGGGGCCCATGGCCCATGAAGAACGCGAGCAGACGCTCAATCAATTGCTGGTTGAGATGGACGGGTTCGATCCCCGCATCGGCGTTATTTTGATGGCGGCGACCAATCGTCCTGAAATACTCGATCCGGCGCTCTTGCGCGCCGGCCGGTTCGATCGCCACGTTGTCGTGGACCGTCCGGACAAGATCGGGCGTCTGGCCATCCTTCGCGTGCATGCCAAGCACGTGCCGCTGGGTCCTGATGCGGATCTCGAGAACATCGCGGCAATGACGCCGGGATTCTCCGGCGCCGATCTGGCGAATATCATCAATGAGGCGGCCTTGCTGGCGGTGCGGCGCGGCAAAGACCTGGTGGGGATTTCGGAATTGCAGGAAGCGGTGGAGCGGGTGATCGCCGGATTGGAAAAGAAGAATCGGGTTCTCAACAAGATGGAGAAAGAACGGGTGGCCTATCACGAGACCGGCCACGCGCTGGTAGCGATCTCGTTGCCGGGTTCGGATCAGGTACAGAAAATCTCGATCATTCCTCGCGGGGTGGCGGCGCTCGGGTACACGCTGCAACTGCCTACGGAGGACCGGTTTCTGATGACGAAGTCCGAACTGGAGAACAAGATTGCGGTGCTCTTAGGGGGACGGATTGCCGAAGAAATGATCTTCGGAGAGGCCTCCACCGGCGCGCAGAACGATCTGGTCAAAACGACGGACATTGCCAAGAGCATGGTGAAGGCCTATGGAATGAGCGAGAAGTTGGGCACGATTACGCTGGAGCGGGAACGGCAGCCGCAGTTCGTCCAGATTCCGGTGGCCTCTGAAAAAGGGGACTATTCCGAAGAGACGGCCCGGGAAATCGATTGTGAAGTGCGGCGAATTATCGATGAACAGTACGAGCGGGTGAAGCGGCTGCTCGAGCAACGCAAAGCCGCATTGGTCGAAGGCGCGCGGGTCCTGCTGGAGCGGGAAGTCATCAGCGGGAGTGAGCTGAGAGCGATTATGGATACGCACTGATTGGCATGACGGATGCGCGGCGACCGGGATGCGCCGGATGGCGGGGCTGGGTGACACGAGGTGTGAATCAAGCATGACGATGGAACGGCAGGCATCGATCGAGCGCGTGGACAACGTGATGCATTGCCGCGGCCGGTGGGTTCTGCCGAATGTCGCCGACCTCGAGCACCAAGCGGGCGCGCTCGGCTGGCCCGAGAGGGGCGGTGTGATCTATGACGCGCGCGGGATTACCGCGATGGATACGGGCGGGGCGGTGCTCTTGCGCCAGAGTCTCCGTGCGGCCGGTCGGGGTGGACGAACGTCGTCTCTTCAAGGCCTGCCACCGGAATTCGCCGCGTTACTCCAAATGGTCGAGACTCAGTCGGGGAACGCGTCCGGAGCGGTCCACGCGCAAGGGGGATGGATCGAGCGAGTAGGACAGGCCGTGTGGTCCCAACTGGAGTCCGGTGGTCGCGGTCTCGCATTTCTTGGCGAGAGCACCGTCGCCTTTCTGCGCGTGCTGCGTCGACCGGGATCGCTGCGCTGGCGCTCTCTCTTACGGATGCTGCAAATCGACGGGGTGAATGCCCTGCCGATCACGGGGTTGCTGACGTTTCTCATCGGCGTGGTGATCGCCTATCAGGGCGCCGAGCAGCTACGAAAGTTCGGGACGAACATTTTTATCGTCGATCTGGTGGGGATCTCGTTGCTCCGTGAGATTTCACCATTGATTGTGGCCATCCTGATTGCCGGCCGGTCGGGATCGGCCTATGCGGCCGAGATCGGTACCATGAAGGTGACGGAAGAGCTGGATGCCGTGCGGACGCTGGGCATCTCGCCGATGGCGCTGCTCGTGCTTCCTCGGGCGCTGGCGTTGGTTATCGCCTTGCCGTTGTTGACGGTGTACGCGGATGCGCTGGGAGTCTTTGGGGGTATGCTGATCGCCTCGGGCCAGTTGAATGTCAGCTTTACGGAGTTTGTCTCGCGCTTTGAAGACGCGGTCGCAGTCCGGCACTTTTTCATCGGGATCGCCAAGGCGCCATTTTTTGCCATTATCATTGCGCTGGTCGGATGCTATCAGGGATTCCAGATTCGCGGCGGGGTGGACGATGTCGGCCGTCATACGACGATCAGTGTGGTGCAGGGGATTTTCCTGGTGATCGTGTTCGACGCGATTTGCAGTATTTTGCTGAACTGGTGGGATCTCTAGCAATGGCAAACACAGACCACGTCGAGAAACCGCCATCGATTATCGAGGTCAGCCATGTGGCGACTCGATTCGGCAAGGCCGTGGTGCACACGGATGTGAGCCTCTCGGTCCGGCGCGGCGAAGTCTTTGCCATTGCCGGCGGCAACGGGTGCGGAAAATCGACGCTGTTGCGGGAAATCGTGGGGTTGCTTGCACCCTCGTCCGGTTCGATCCACCTGTTCGGCTTGGACAGCCGGGCGTTGGAAGAATACGACGGCCGACCGATCCATCGGCGGTTCGGGGTGATGTTCCAGCAGGGGGCGTTGTTCAGTTCGTTCACGCTGGCGGAAAATGTTGCGGTGCCGCTGCGGGAATTTACCGGCATGAGCGCGCAGCTGATCCGCGAGATTGTGGCCGTCAAGATTGCGATGGTGGGATTGCCGCCGGACAGCGCCACCAAATTTCCCAGCGAACTGAGCGGCGGGATGCGGCGGCGGGCGGCGCTGGCCCGGGCGATCGTGATGGATCCTGAATTGTTGTTCCTCGATGAGCCGACGGCCGGCTTGGATCCGATCATTGCCGCGGGATTCGATGATCTGGTGCTTTCTCTGAAGCGCCTGTTGGGGCTGACGGTGGTCATGGTGACGCACGATCTGGATTCGCTGTGGCGCATCGCCGATCGGGTGGCCGTCTTGGGCAACGGGAAGGTCCTTGGCGTCGGGACGATGCGGGAGCTGTCGCAGTCCGAGGATCCCGTCATTCGTGAATATTTCCAGGGTCCGCGGGGGCGGGCGGCGCAGGAGCAGGCGGCCTGGAATCAACAAGGGCGCCGCGCGTGACGCGTTCAGGAGATCCGGAAGCGAGTAGAATGAGGGTGTCATGGAACCGAAGGTAAATTATTTTCTTGTGGGCTCTTTTGTCGTCGTCCTCGGCGCGGCGATGGTGATCGGCATGTTCTGGCTTGGGAAAACGGACTACCGTGGCGTCAATGACCGGTACGAAGCGTATATGCGGGAGTCCGTCGCTGGCTTGAGTGTGGACTCCACGGTCAAGTATCGCGGCGTGGACGTGGGCCGGGTGAAGGCCATCACCCTGAACCAGAGCAATCCCGAAGAGGTGCGGCTGACGTTGGATATTGCCCGCGGGACGCCGATCAAGACCGATACCATCGCCGTCCTCGAGACCCAGGGGCTGACGGGCCTGGCGACGATCAATCTGACCGGGGGAAGTCGGGAGGCTCTTCCGCTGCAGGCGGCGGAGGGACAGGAATACCCGGTCATTAAGACAGGGCCGTCTTTGTTTTTCCGTCTCGACGAGGCGATGTCGCGGCTCTTATCTGAAAAAGGGCTGACCAAACTGCTCACCGATCTTGGTGTGCTGGTGAAGGGGGCGTCGGAGGTGGTGGATGAGGAGAACCGTGTCCGGTTAAAGCAGACACTCCAGGACCTGTCCGCTGTGGCGCAGACGATCGCCGCGCATAAGGATCAACTGGATCGCGGCCTGACCGGCGCGGAGCGGAGTGCGGACAATCTCGCCAAGATGACCCTCTCGCTCAACGAGCAGGTGCCGCTGCTGCTTGCGCGGATCAACAAGAGTGCCTTGTCGCTTCAGCGGTTGACCGATGAGTTGGCAGTGACGAGCAAGGCCGTCGGAGCGGTGGTTAATGAGACGAAGCCGGAGGTCGAGCAGTTCTCACGCCAGACCTTGCCGGAGTCGAGTCTGCTGGTGAGTGAACTGCGGCAATTGACCGGAACCCTCAATCGCGTGTTGCGTGATCTGGAGCGGGAGCCGAACGCGCTGGTATTTGGGAAGCCGGCGCAGCGCCGCGGCCCCGGCGAGTAGCAGAATGCTGAAACAGTTCCCCAGCGGCGTTGCTGGATGAACTGTTTGAGCATCCTGCGGTTTTCTGATGAGGAGTGACAGACGATGAGAATATGGACGATAGCGGCGTGGATGTTTGCATTGACGGCATCGGGCTGTCTCTCGCCGCGGGGCGATGCCCTGCCGGTTCATACCTATCAATTAAGTGTGGATGGAAGTTCTGACGAAGGGCTTCCCGCTCCAGCGGATGGGCCCGTCTTGTTGGTGAGCCTGCCACAGGCGGAACCGGGGTTTGAGACGCAGCGGATGGTCTATGTCACGCGGCAGTTCGAGTTGGAATACTACGCCACGAATCAATGGGCCGAGAGTCCCGCGCGCCTGTTCTCGTCGTTGCTGGTGCAGACGGCCGGACGAACCGGTGACTGGCGCACGGTTGTCGCCTTGCCAAGTTCCATTCGCGGGGACTATCGGTTGGATGTGGCGGGGGTCGCCATCCGGCAGGAGTTTTTGCAACGGCCGAGCCGCGTGCGGATGACGCTCCGCAGTCAGCTTGTGCATCTCAAGGAATCTCGGGTCGTGAGCACGAAAACATTCGAAGCGGTGGCCCAGGCTCCGAGCGAGGATGCCTATGGTGGCGTATTGGCGGCGAATCAGGCAACCGCCGCTGTGCTCACGCAGGTCACGTCATGGCTGCATAGCTGTGTGCGGCATCAGCCGGAGTGCAATCGGTAGATGAGCGGCAGGCCATCAGAAGTGGGGCGGTAGGAAGATCATGACGGACCCTCGCATGCAGATGATCGTGGTGGCGGTGGCCGGCTGGTGGCTGGTGATGGCCATTCCAGAACTTGCGGCAGGCGAGGCGAATCTCCATCGAGGGAAGCAGGTCTATGAGAAATACTGCCTGGCCTGCCACGGTCCGCAGGGGAGAGGGGACGGCGCGACGCAGTTTGATCCGCCGGTGGCGGATCTGACATCGAGCGAGGTGCTGATGAAACCCGATTCGCGGTTACTCCGGAGCATTCATGACGGCCGGACGAATACGGCGATGGACGCGTGGAAGTCTACGTTGTCGGATGAAGCCATGCGCGAGGTGTTGGCCTATATCCTGGCGTTTCCCCGGTGAAGATCAAGTGATCGAGGGAACGGCTGTCGCGTCATGAGAGCCTCATGGATAACCGGGCTGAGTTTCGGGTTGACGTCCGGTGTGATCACGACATTGGGGTTGATGGTGGGTTTGAATTCCGGGACGCATTCCCGTCCCATCGTCATCGGCGGGATTCTGACGATTGCGATTGCCGACGCCATGTCGGATGCGCTCGGTATCCATGTGTCGGAAGAATCAAAAAACAATAGTCCGGCCAGGCAGATCTGGGAATCGACCCTGGCCACGTTTCTGGCCAAGTTCATCATCGCTCTGACGTTCGCCGTCCCGGTTTTGGTCGCGCCGCTTGATCAGGCCATTCTCATCAGCATCATGTGGGGCCTGTTCTTGTTAGCAGGACTCAGCTTCTTTATTGCGAAGACGCAAGGGATCGCGCCCTGGAAAGTCATCGGTGAGCATCTCGCGATTGCGCTCTGCGTGGTGGCCCTCACGCATGCGGTCGGTGATTGGGTCCGGCTGTATGTGGCGGACGGGAGGCCATGATGACGACGGCGGATCACCTGATCTCGTCTGTAAGGAGGGAGATATGTGGAACCCATGGGTCACTGTAGCGGCATTCGTGGTGGTGTTGGTGTCCTCCCATTTCCTGCCCGGGGAGAGTGTGGCTCAGCAGAATCAGCCGGATCAGCAACATCGTGTCGTGATGCATCTGAACTCCGGCGACGAGAACGTCCAGCGGGGCGCGTTGAATAATATCCGGCACCTCTATCAGGAGGTCGGTCGCGAGCGGCTCCAGTTGGAACTGGTTGTCCATGGGGCAGGCCTAAGTTTGTTCACGAAGAACACGACCGTCTTGAGGCAGGATCTGGCGCAATTGAAGAATGAATATGGTGTGAGCTACACGGCCTGTTCGAATACGATGAAAGCCATGAAGATCGTGCGTGAGGATTTGATCCCGGAGGTCGGCGATACGGTGCCGGCGATGGTACGCTTTATGGAGCGACAGGAGCAAGGGTGGGCGTATATCAAGCCGTAACGGAGAGCTGATGGCCGAAAACAGGAACTGGGAGGAATCATGGAATCGAAACCGAAGGTCTATTTGTACCACACGGCAGTGAAATGGACGGAGCAGCGCAAGGGAGTGATCTCCTGCTCGGGCAAGCCCGATGTACAGGTGGCGACGCCGCCGGAATTCAAAGGGCATGACGGCATCTGGTCGCCGGAGGATCTATTCGTGGCCTCCGCGAATATCTGTCTCATGACGACATTCCTGTCGGTAGCGGAGCGCGCAGGTCTGGCCTTTATCTCCTACGAGAGTGAGGCTGAAGGAAAGCTGGAATTGGTCGATGGTAAGTTTCAGTTCACGGCCATCACGCTGAAACCGGTGATTACGCTTCCAGCTAGTGGCGATGCAGCCAAGGCGAAGGAGTTGATCGAAAAGGCTGAGGCCAACTGCCTGATTTCGAATTCCATGAAGGCTCACGTCACCCTCGTTGCAACCGTTCGCTAATTTCCTCGAACTGGGGCATCCTGGGACAGTGTGTGAAAGCTGGCCTGGGGTGTTTCTCGCCAGTTGAAGTTCACGCGCCTATCCGTCCTTCAGGTATAGAGGCTAACCTACTGGGATCATTGATTAGTTTTCTCACCTGACTTTCACACTGATGGCACATCGCTCGCATTAGTTTTCCTGTAAACAGATGGGGTGGTATGCGTGTTGTCGAAATCATATTCAGCGTTGTGATCGGGATGGTCTCGGTCGGGTTCGGTGGCGGCGGATTGAAAGATCTTCCCGCGTCGGGGAAAGAACATGACGCGGTGAGCGGTCGAGAAATTTATTCCAACACCTGTATCCGCTGCCATGGAATCGACGGTAAGGGAACATTGGGACTGCACCTCGTTCCAAAGCCGGCCGATCTGACCTCACCGGGCATTCAGGGCCGTTTGGATGCCAGCCTCTTCAAACGAATTCACGATGGCAAGCCCAACACGGCGATGGGGGCATGGAGCACTGCGTTATCAGACGACGAAATCTGGGATGTGTTGGCCTATGTGCGGACATTAAAGCAGGAGTCAGGGCGTTTAGAATGAGCGAATCCTTCGGGCTGATCATGGCTCTTAGGAACGCAGGACGCGCGGTCGGTGTTGCATCTAACCGGGAGGTGTTGTGATGGCCTGCAATGTTGGCGGGGTTGAACGACCCATTCGAATCGTAGTCGGGATCATAGCGCTGGGGATCGGGGCTTTTGCGGGATTGCCGCCGGTGGGGACCGGTGTGGCGCTGGTGGTCGGGACCATAGCCCTGGTCACTGGGACCTTTGGATTCTGCCCGCTCTGGACGGTGTTCGGGATCAATACCTGTCCGGTCACCCCTGGGAAGAAGGGGTAGCGAGGAACCGATGCGATCACAGCTCTGGACCTTTCTTATCGTGGTTGGATGTCTGGTCGGATCCGGTGGATGCACACCGACTCCGAAAGCCGCGTCGGTTTCTTCGCAAGGCCATGACGGTGGTGCGCTCACATCAGCCGATATGTTGTTTGCGCCGCCGTCGCCGGATGCGATCCCAGGCGATCAGCGAGGGGAGCAGATTCGCTTAGGCTACAAGATCGTGGTTGATACACAGGACTATGGGCGTCCCTATGTGGGCAATCGGCTGAATTGTACGAGTTGTCATCTCGATGCCGGCATGAATCCGAACACCGCGTCTTTTGTCGGGATCAGCCGTTTGTATCCGGAGTATCGGGCGCGGGTGGACCGGCAGATGACGCTGGCGGAGCGTATCAACGAATGTTTCGAACGCAGCATGAACGGCAAAGCCCTTCCCCCTGATAGTTCCAAATTGCAGGCCGTCGTGGCCTACATCGAATGGCTCTCGCAAAACGTGCCGCCGGGCAGCGCGGTGCCGTGGCGCGGAATCCCGCGTCTGACCTCCAGCCACGTTCCGGATCCCGTGAACGGGAAGAAGCAGTTTGCCACGAAGTGTGTGTTCTGCCATGGCGCGGATGGGCAGGGGACGATGGCCGCGCCGCCGGTCTGGGGTCCGCATTCCTATAATATTGCGGCAGGGATGGCTCGCGTCACCGTAGCCGCGTCGTTTATCAAGTCCAATATGCCGAGGGGCTGGGGCTGGACACTGACAGACGATGAGGCCTTCGATGTGGCGGCCTATGTGAACAGCCAGCCGCGTCCTGATTTTTCCGGCAAGCAGCACGATTGGCCGAAGGGCGGTAAGCCGGCGGATTTACCCTACTAAATCGTAGCTTGCCAGGCGGCAATCGGGCGTATTCGGGAGGTGCGCGATGAATCTTACTGTGGCCTATCACGGCGGCACGCGTTACGACATCACCAGCGGCCGGCATCGCGTGGTAACCGATCAGCCGGAAGTAGATGGCGGCCACAATGCGGGTATGAGTCCGGTCGAACTCTTTGTCGGCTCGGTCGCCAGCTGTGTCGGCTACTTCGTCGGTCAGTTCTGCGCGCGGCATGACATTTCGCGTGAAGGTCTTGCGGTGGATGCCGAGTGGGAGATGGCCGAAGGACCTCATCGCGTGGGGAAGATGGTGTTGGCGATCCGGTTGCCGCATCGTCTCACGCCGGACATGAAAGAACGCTTATTGAAGGTCGCCCACGGGTGCACGGTGCATCAATCTTTCTCCGGCGCCCCGGCCGTCACGATCCAGCTCAATCCTCATACCACTGGAGTCCATCCATGAGCGAGTCCGTTTCATCCTCCCGTCGAACCCTGTTCAAGCGGATGGCCGAAATTATCGGCGGACTCGCCGTCTGGCGTCAGGTGCGACCGGCGCTGGCCCAGCAGGCGGTTTCACCGGAAACCGGCCCGCAGATCGTGCGCGTGATGCGACCGTACGACGCGGAAACGCCGGTGCGTGAATTCACGTCCTACGTGACCCCGAATCACCGTTTTTTTGTGCGGAGTCATTTCGGTCCACCCGCGCCTGAATTGATTGCTGAAGCCAATTGGCGGCTGCATGTCGGAGGATTGATCGAACATCCGCTGGAACTCACGCTCACGGATCTCAAGGAGTTCGAACGGGTGACGATCACGGCCGTCGTCCAATGCAGCGGCAACGGGCGCGCGTTCCATCGTCCGAAAGTGCCGGGCGTACAATGGGAGCGCGGCGCGGTCGGCAATGCGCAGTGGACCGGTGTGCGATTGCGGGACGTGCTGGCCAAGGCCGGCATACGGCCGTCCGCGAAACATGTGCAGCTCCAAGGCGCCGATCGCCCGGTGGTGTCATCTGTCCCGTTGTTTACGCGAAGCATCCCGCTGGAGAAAGCCGTTCATCCGGATACGATCCTTGCCTATGAAATGAATGGGCGTCCCTTGCCGTTGCTGCATGGCGCGCCGCTGCGGGTCATTACGCCGGGCTGGATGGCGGATTCCTGCACCAAGTGGCTGACGGAGATCACGGTGCAGACGGATGAAGCCAAGGGCTATTACATGCAGACGGCTTACCGCGTGCCGGTCACGGCGATTCAACCGAACTCCGGTCTGCCGGGGACCTCGATGGTTCCCGTTGAAGCGATGGTGGTGAAGTCGCTGATCGCCTCGCCGGCAAATGGTGACCAGGTTGGATGGGGACCCGTCACCGTGCAGGGCGTGGCGTGGAGCGGAGAAGCCTCTGTCGCGGCCGTGGAGCTTTCATTCGATGACGGCAAGACCTGGGAACAGGCCCGGCTGGTCGGCGAGGACGAGCCCTACGCGTGGCGGCAATGGCAGTTCTTGTGGAAGCCTGCGGCAGCCGGCGCCGTGACGATTCTCTGTCGGGCGACGGATGCCTCGGGACAGGTTCAACCCCAAGAGAGCCCGTGGAATCCCAGCGGGTTCTTGTGGAACGGGTGGGACCGTGTGTCTGTGATGGTGCAGATATGATGATAGTGCGAACCTCTGCGATCATCGGTGCAGTGTTGTTGGCAGTTGCCGGTCTTGCCGTGCTGACGGCGGCGCAGGAAGACGACCTTGCGTCGGTGAGCGCCGCGCTGGCACCGCGCGCCGAAGGGCTGATCGTCGCGCGTTGCTCGGTGTGCCACAGCCCTGATCTGGTGGCTCAACAGCGCCTGCCGAAAGACCGCTGGCTGGCCACGGTCGAAAAAATGAAACATTGGGGGGCGGAGATTGCCGACGACGAAGCCGAGCTGCTCGTGCGGTACCTGTCCGCCCGCTATCACCCGGCGGCGCCGGATCAGTTGCCGCCAGTTGATAGTGAATTGAGAAAAGCGGAGCCTCTCACGCAGGAGCCGGCGGACGCCGGTCCGCTCGTCGGCGTGGCGACAAGAGGGGCGGGCATCTTCGAGCACAATTGTCAGGCCTGTCATGGTGCCGGCGCGACCGGTGGCATGGGGCCGAAGCTGGCGAAGAATCCGATCCTGAAACATGACGACCTGTTCTGGGAAACTGTGTTGCATGGGCGAGGGCCGATGCCGGCTTGGGGATCGGTGCTGAGTCAGCAGGATATTGCCGATATTCACACATGGTTATTGACGAAGTAGCGGAGAGCGAAGTTCACCACAGAGGAAAGGAGCGGTCATGAACGTGAGACGGAGCATGGTTGTCGGAGGGGCGTTGCTGACGGTGGTGGGACTGATGTCGACCCCCCGTGTATTGTTCGGAGCCGATCAGCCGAAGGCGAAGGAGCTGATTCAGCAGAACTGCGTCCAATGTCACCGGATGGAAGGCCAGGCTGAATCCCGTTTCAATCTCAAGGCGCCTGATCTTATTTGGGCAGGGAGCAAGTATAACCGGGCCTGGTTGATTCGATGGCTGACCGGAAAAGAGGTGCCCCTGTACGTCAAAGGGTATCGCTGGGATCAATCGCAGGAAGTGCATAAGCATGTGACCGTATCGGAGGCGGAGGCCAACGGGATTGCCGATTACTTTGCCGAACACAACAAAGATCCCCGTGTGAAAGTCGGGGCCTTCGACACAGCGAAGGTTTCCAAGTATGAAGTGGCGTTCGGCGGGATGGCCTATAAAGCGCATGCCTGTCTTGGTTGCCATACGATTGAAGAAAACGGGAAGCTCATCGGCGGACAGCAGAGCATCGCGTTGGAGAAATCCGGTCAGCGGTACAACATGGATTGGCTGTTCCGTTTCGGCCAGAACCCGCAGGATTTCATCATCCACACCGGCGAATTTCTGGCCGACGCCACCGAGCCGCAATTGCGAGCCGTCATCGGCTATCTGGCTGCGCAGGGCGTTTCCGACTTCAAGTATTACGAGCCTTGGACGGCGCCGGAATTCGCAAAGGCCAGCTCTGGGCGCGGCAAGGTCATTTACAAAGAGTACTGCATGCAGTGCCACGGCGCGACCGGCAAGGGCGACGGGCCTGCCGCCGCTACTCTTGAACCAAAACCGGCGATTCACGCCAATATTAACTTCAGCGAGGTGCCGACGGAGTATCTCTACAACATGATCAACCACGGCGGCGCGGCGATGGGCAAATCCGCCAACATGCCCTATTGGGGCCTGACCATCGGACAGCAGGGTGTGGCGGACGTGATGGCGTATCTCAAGACCACGTTCAAGGGGCCGAAATAGGAAATGTGTGTGAAGCGTCTCTCGTATCTCGTGAAGCGTGAATAGCGCCCGCGAGATACGAAAGACGAACGACGAGGGACGGAGGGTTTAGGAATGGCGACGTTTATTATTTCAGGCAGCCGCGGCACGGATGATCCCACCATGGCGACGCTCCCGTTCGTCGCGGCGAAAGCGGCGAAAGAACAGGGGCACGATGTCGTCCTCTGGCTCTGGAACGAAGCGGTGACGCTGGGACGGAAGGGCACGGCCGATCATGTTCACGGCGTGAATCTGACCCCGTTAAAAGACTTGCTTGCCGGGGTGCAAGCTGCAAATATTCCCATATGGGTCTGCGGCGCCTGTGCGGTGGCGAGGCAAATCGGCGGAGCAGATCTTGTCGCGGGGGCATCAATCAAGGGGATGCCCGATTACATCAAGGCTGTAGCCGAGCGTGATCGCAGTGTCGTGTTCTAGCTCCGGGGTCGAGTCTAACGCGGGGGGATGTCATGGCTGCTAAAGATGAGTCGACGGGCAAATTGAAGAATAGAAAAGAAGGTCGAGTTCAACGGGATGCCGATTCCGTTGCCGGCAATAACGGCGATTTGCTGGCCGATGAATTGGAAACCATTCCTACGGCGATCCCCAGGCAAGGCGATGGCTATCGCCAGCGACCGAGCGAAGCCGGCGATCAGATCGCCTACGCGATCGGTGTCGCCGGGCACGCGTTGACCGATGACGACTTGATTCGCATCAACACCCGAAGAGGGTTGCTGACACTCCTGAAACGGAAAGATGTCGATCTGGAGGACGTGCGCAAGACATTGCTGTATGAGCAGGAATTGCGGCAGCTTCAGGTCGAGCTGGTTCGATTGCAGCGGTGGGTGCAGGAAAGCGGCCAGCGCATTGCGATTCTGGTCGAAGGCCGCGACGCGGCCGGCAAGGGCGGCACGATTCGCCGCTTTACGGAACACTTGAATCCTCGCGCCATGCGCGTCGTCGCGCTCCCCAAGCCGTCGGATGAAGAGCGCGGCCAGTGGTATTTCCAACGCTATATCCGGCAATTGCCGAACAAAGGCGAGATCGTGTTTTTCGACCGCAGTTGGTACAACCGCGCGGTGGTCGAACCGGTGATGGGGTTCTGCAGCAAGAAGGATCATCAACGCTTCCTCCAGCAGGTCACCGAGTTTGAACATATGCTCTATGAAGACGGTGTGACCATCATCAAGTTCTGGTTTTCCATCTCCAAGGAAGAGCAGGCCAAGCGTTTCGAAGCGCGGCGCCAGAATCCCCTTAAGCAGTGGAAGCTGAGTCCGGTCGATGAAAAAGCGCAGGAGCTGTGGGATTCCTACACGCACTACAAAGAAGAAATGTTCAGCAAGACACACGCGGCTTTTAGCCCCTGGATCATTGCGAAGGCGAACGACAAGCAGTCGGCGCGGCTGGAGAGTCTGCGGTATGTCTTGAATCTGCTGCCCTACAAGGGTAAAGGCGAAACGCAGATTCGTCTGACGCCGGATCCCAATATCATCATGCGCTTTCATCGCAAGATGGTCGAACTCGATTTGTGACGAATAGGATGACGACGATGAAAATCCAATCTGTGCTGGCGGTCCTTCTGACTTGTGGCCTGTTGAGTGCATCAGCCTTATCGGCGGCCGAGCGCCCCATGATGCAACCGCGTGTGCCGGCCGACAAACTGGCGGAAGCGCGCGCTTTGGCGAGTCCGTTGCCGGATTCTGCAGAGATCGTCGAGAAGGGTAAGGCGCTCTACAACGGCAAAGGGACCTGCTTCAATTGTCACGGCAAAGACGGATCGGGCAACGGCATGGCGGCAGTCGGCCTCGATCCCTCGCCGCGTAACTTTCAGCACCATGGATTCTGGCGGCATCGGACGGAGGGCGAGATTTACTGGGTCATCAAGCACGGCTCGCCCGGCACGGCCATGATCGGATTCGGCGATCAGCTCACCGACGAAGAAATCTGGTCGATCATCCAATACGAGCGGAGCTTTGCCGGCGATCATGGGCCAGGCATGATGGGGAACAGAGAGGGCATGGGTCATGGAATGGGACCGGGCGGAGGGATGGGCGGCATGGAGCATCGAGGCCCGAGAGGTGGAATGGGCGGATGTGAGGGCGAAGCCTGTAGCCGGTAATATGAGATCAACATTGCGGTGAAGCTGGAGCCGTCCTCTTGAGACGGCTCTGGCTACCGCATCGATCACGCTAGTCGGAATCCTTTCAGCGACAGTGTCTCTCCTCATGGTTCCCTTCCTCACGGACAATCAGCAATTGCATATTTGACGGACTGACCGGATCATCTGTCTCTTGCTCGGCACTGGGGCCTTTTGCATCAGGCGCCTTTCCCCTCAAGACCTGGAATGCCCCAGCAGCGCTCTTCTTCATCCCGTTTCAACTCTGTAAGCACTCATCAAACCAGCGCAATCGGCGGATGCCCAGCTGAGTGAGTCTGGCACGAACCTGGCTTTTCAGTTTATGAAGAACTTATTCATCACGGAGGAATAACCATGGATAGCCACGACGCACGATGTTCATCACAATCGGTAGCTCTTGCCTTTCTCGGCGGCGCCATTGCCGGAGCGGTCGCTGGGATTCTGCTCGCGCCCAAATCGGGCGATGACACGAGGCGTGAATTACGGGGGTATGCGAGGAAGGCGGAGGAAGAGCTTATCGAGAAGGCCAAGGAGGCGCGGGAGGCGCTCGATGAGATGATCGAACGGGGGAAGCATTTCGTGGCCGAGAAACGGGCGGATGTTGACGCCGCGGTCACGGCAGGCAAAGAAGCCATGAAAGAGAAGATGGATAAATGCTGTAGCTGACGCGGCCATCGTCAGGAAGGAGGAGAGCGATGCTACGGGTCGACGATATTCGAAAGAAGCTGATCACCCAACGGCGTGAGTTGTTTCGGCAAGTGGCCAAGACAGAAGAGGATCTGCGCTGGCTCCAAAGCGATATCGAAAGCGAAGTGGAGGAGCGGGGGCAGGAGGAGACGATGGTGCGGCTGCTCGATCGTCTGGATGGGCGAGCGAAGGCCGAGATCGAGGCGATCGACCGGGCGCTTTTTAAGCTGTCGATGGGCAAATCGAGAAGCGGCCTCAGTTAGCCGCTGACACGGCTGCACTGATAGCCCGCCTAAGCCCTCCGCCTTCCGATCTCCGCAATTCGAAAACGCTCCATCTGAAAAAAGACAAACAACGTGCGAAAGCCGTTCGCGAAGGCCATCCCGGCACAGGCATGTTTCCCGACACAACAATGACGAGTCAGGAACTGGCGGATACCCTAGCCTACCTGGGCCTCCTCAGAAAAGAGGGCGCAGCGGTACCAAAGTGACGCCGTATCTTGTGCCACCGGAAAACGAAATGGAGTGATGCCGATGAATAGAGTAGTGCTTTGCGTCCTCCTTTCTGTAGTCGTTATTGAGGCCGCGGGAAACAGGACTGGGATCGAGGCGAGCGACGGTAGGCCGCAGAACGTGGATAAGATCGGGTCGAGCGGGAGTGTGCCGGTGCGTCCTGCGGGGGACAGCAGCAGAGGCGAGGGCCTCTATAATGCCAGTTGTATTGTCTGCCATAACTCCGGTGCCGCGGGTGGCATCGGTCCTCGATTGGCAGGCAATCCCGTCCTGTCGAACGAACAGGCTTTCTGGAAGATCGTGTATGAAGGGCGGCATGTGATGCCGCCGTTGAAAGACGCGATCACCGAGCAGCAGATGGCCGACATCCAGGCCTGGCTGAAGACGCTGCGGTGATGTCTCCAGTCAAGCCTTCCAAGCTCTAAGCCCATCCATGATAATGCAGCGTTGCCCTTCAGATAGCGCGAAGATCTGATTCCGCGAGTTTGCTAATCTCAGGAATTTTTCGGCGAGCGCTGATATATGCACGAGCAACATTTCCACGCGCATTCTCTCCGGCTGCTGATTTGCCGCGGTGGCCTTGTCGTAATCGATGGTCGTTGATCCCTTCTCCATCTCAGCGGCATGGCGATCGGTCAGCGGGGCGATGCAATACAGACACCGCCAATGCTCCAATGTATTTCGTGCCTGCTCTAACTCACGGTTTCCGACGGGACGATGCTTCTGATGTACGACAGCACGTCCATCATCTGCTGATCCGTTAACTTGCCGCGAAAGCTATGCATCGGGCTGAAGAGCACGCCGTTGGAAATGGTCACGAGCAATTCCCAATCGGTCTTGGTGCGAGAGGCCTGCGACTGGAGGTTGGCGGGGCGGACAATGAGATCTTGGCTGTCCGGTCCCTTTCCATCCAGCTTGCTGCCATGGCAGCGCAGACATTGTTTCTCGTAGACGGCCTGGCCGGCAGCAGGGTTTCCCCGCGCGGTCTGTCCGGCCGCCCAGGAGGATCCGAGGATCACGATACCGAGCGCGCAGATCACGGAGAATGTTCTCATAGCGGTGTGAACTCCTTTGTAGAACCGGCTACCGTATCACGAGTACGGAGCATCCGGCCCGGTGGACAATGCCATGCGACACGCTGCCGAGAAGGAACCGATCCACTCCGGTACGGCCGTGCGATCCGACGACGATCAAATCGTGCCCGGTCGCCGCTTCGCACACAGCGCTGACCGGATCGCCTGTGCGGACCTGGGTGGTGACTGTGAAGCGTGGGCCAGCCAACGCCTTGGCGGTCTCGGCCACGATGTGTTCGGCCTGGCGCTTGTGCTCCTCAGACCATGTTTGATAACCGGCCATGATATCCGGCTCGACCATGGTGAGTGACGGCACGATCGACAGGATGGTCAGGGTTACGGGATTTCTGAAGGGGTGTTGGGTGAGCCAGGCCCGCACGCGGGTGGCATCGTCGCCGCCCTCAATGGCCAGGAGCACGCGCACGACGGGCTTGGCCTTGCCTTTGACGATGAGCGTCGGGATGTGTGAGTGGAGCAGGACATGATGTGACACGCTGCCGACGAGGAGTTCTGCGAGGCGTGAGTGGTCATGGGTGCCGACGACGATAAGGTCGGCCTTGAGGGCATCGGCGTTGTCGAGGATGAACGCGGCGGCATGGTGTGGTTCGGACCTGGTTTTCACGGAGGGAATGTCGGCGGGTAACACGGTTCGCCCGCGTTCGACGGCCTGGCGTCCGGCGTCGATCATCGCCCCGCGAAACTCGTCGTACCCTTGCAGATTGGCCGCTCCGGCCAACAGCGGCGACTGAAACATCCCCAGGTCCACCCCGTGGACCAGCAGGACCTCGTCCGGTTTGTAGAGGAGGCCGAGTTGCTCGACCGCGGCAAACGCTTCATCGGACCAATCGACACCCGCGACAACCTTCATAGCTGCTCCCTGTGTTACATTCCCGGCCTCGCGGCGGGCTGTTAGGACTTCGTCCAGTTGACCCGGACTGAATCTTCACCTTCGCCATAGTGGATATCCAGCTCACCATGATAGGCATGCTTCAGTGCCTCGCCGATCTGTCTGGGTAAATGCGCATCCGTGGTGGAGACCACCAGGCCGTCCGGCGTGGATTCGATGCTCATGATGCGGGCGAGCGGGTGCTCTTTATTTTCTTTCGTCTCGATATTCTTGATCACCCCCATCACCTGTTCAGATTGCTGAGAGGCAAAGGCGCCTTTCAGCATGAGCACGCCCTTGGGACATTTGTCTTTCACACGGTGGCAGGCGGGACAGACTGTTTCATGCGCGCCGGCCGGCGAGGCGGCCCAGCTCCACCGTCCTTTATGAAACACCGCGCTACAGGTGGGGCATACGGTCGGTTCTGCCAGCTTGCTCGGCAATTTGTACGAGTCATGTCGGTATTCCTCAACAAAACGGTCTCGGCGGGCCTCATGGCCTCCGGTAGAAGGACCTGTAGTCATCGGTCAGACTCCCTTGGTTGAAGGCATAGCAGATCGTGCCCGTCGTGCAGTGGGTTCACCCTGGAAAGTTTCGTTGGCCTGGTGCAGGGTGCGGATCACTTCGTCGTCCGTCACTTGATCGAACTCTTCGAAGAAACAGCCAACGGCCGCGAACGGTTCCGGTGTCGAGAGAATCACGCACTCATCGACGAGCGCGCGAATGCGCGCGGCGGTCGAGGGCGGCGCGACCGGCATCGCCACCACCACGCGTAAGGGATTCAGCGCTGAGAGCGCATCGAGCGTGGCGAACAGCGTCGCCCCCGTCGCGACGCCGTCATCGACAAGAATCACGGTTCGATGATGCAGTTGCGGCAACCCACGCCCCTCGCGATAGAGCACCCGCCGGCGCTCAATTTCACGGCGCTGCGCGGCGATCAGCCCGTCGAGATCTTCTTGAGACAGCTGCATGGCCCGCACGGCTTCCTGGTTGAGGTAGACGGCGCCTGTTTCGCTCACGGCCCCGACGGCATATTCCGGTGATTCGGGCGCCGCAATCTTCCGGGTAATGAAGACGTCCAGCGGCAGATGGAGTGCCATGCTCAGCTCATGTCCCACCACGACCCCTCCGCGCGGAAGCGCGAGCACGACTGCGTGATGATCTCCCCGATAGGCCTGCAAATGATTGGCTAATAGAATCCCGGCATGGCGACGATCGCGAAACAGCATGACGCCTCCCTTGCTGCTAGGTCATTCAACAAGACGTGCGCTAGAACTCTCCGCCGACGGCACGCACTCCGATCAGGAGCAGCGCGATCAGCACCAGTATTCCGACCAGCCACCAAACATGCCGATGACGCGCGTGCGCCTCCGTATGCCAGTGGATATTCCAGGGAATGTCCAGATAATGGGGATGGCGAAACATCACCGCCTCCTTTCGAACGGGTAATGCTGAGAGACCAGCCGCACTGTATCCAGGAGCA
>NEWQ02000001.1:0-4700 GCA_002869855.2 Nitrospira sp. CG24D | reverse complement strand
CGCCTCCTTTCGAACGGGTAATGCTGAGAGACCAGCCGCACTGTATCCAGGAGCATTGCGTTGAGATCTCGTGCGGTCGCCATGGTGCACCTCAACCAACCGGTGTGCTGCTAAGAAGAGGAATAGCATCGACGATGCCAAAGAGAAGAGATCCTGCCCACAAAATGCAATCAGTGGAGATTCAATGAGTTCGATCATGAGCGAAGCCCCAACGATACGAGTATGAGCCGGGCACTGTTGCGTAATAGGGCAGTGGTAATTGTCGTGCTGTGGAGTTGTTCGACATTGATTGCGTTCTGCCCTGCGTGATCAAAGAAGTAGGAAGGGAGGTGAGAGCAGGATAATTGAGGGTTCCCGCTTCTGTGCCGGACGGTTGGTTCGGGGCTCTGGTCAGGGGCGGAGCGGGTCTGAAGGGATGCGCCTCTATCGCGGTGCCCGTAAGAGGCACGGCTCTCAAAAGAGTCCGAAGACTGAGAGGCGCAGAGTGATCGGACAGGGTTGGAGGTGCCGGGTCACTCGGATTCACTCCGGCAGTCGGTGGCCAGACTGGAAAACTCCTCACAGAAGCGGGTCGTTTTATGTTTCCGGGCTACTTACCCGTTCGGTTCTGTTCCAGGTACGGTCTCCGCAACCCCAATCGGAACTGAAGAGGCGACGTTCAGAAAAGCGGATGCGGCGCTGTTCCAAAAGGAAGGATCGGTTCGGATTCTCCCCCGGCGTTTCCGGTGATTTTCCAGCGGCCGTTTTCCTTCTTCAGAAAGTGTACTTCCTCATACCAGCTATCGACCGGACTTCTCAGCTTGGTGTTCTTGGCCGTGCCCCAGACGACCCCGGTACAGGTCATTTCGGCGATGAGCTTGCTGCCGGTCCCTACCGTCCGGATGACTGAAAAGGTGTGAAAGCTTTCCAGATTGTTGTAATGGTCAAAGAGTTGCGCCCAGACTTTCCTGATGTCGGCCTTTTTGAGGCCGTGGTAATAGTAATCATCCGAATACAACGCCATTACCCCATCAAGGTTTTGAGATTGCATCGCTTGCTCGGCCTGTTCAAAGGTTGAGAGCAGTTCGGCGAGCGTGGCGGAGTCTACCTCTTGAATCGTGCTTGAAGTCGTCTGGGTCTTTGCTTCGGCATCAGGGGTGTGCAGCGTCCCGACACTCAGGCTGAGAAAAACCCCGAGGAGCACCGCGATCCGTCGCATCGTCATCGTAACCCCCTTCTTCGAAAAAGTGATCATCATATACTTGAGATCTGCAAGGGAGAGGCCAGGCATGAAGACGCTAGATCTTCAGCATCCTCCTGCGAATTCCGAACAGTGCGCATCAGGAATGCGCACTGCGTCACTCCGTCTGTTGCAGAAATCATCACGCTCAGATGGGTGCAGGGGAATATTGCACCAGGGGATGACTCAAAGTCCGAACATTGCCGGATGAAGAATCCTGCCTACAACCGGCATTTGAGGAAGACTGGAGCCTGGAAGAAATAGAAAACTGAGCGGGGGCGGGTTTGGAGAGCTTCGAGCGACTCTTGAAACCTTGGAGGGGCTTTAGACTTCCCGCTCGTTTCGGCGGGCTTGCTCATCACCCCTACGCTCGGCCTCGATACCCTCGACTGTTCCTCTCACCGAGGCCTCCGCTCAAGAATAAGATAACCGCACTTGATTGAAGGTCAAACGGCCTGGCCGCTCACATGGTCGGGAGTGCGCGTGAGTCACCGGGGGTCTTTCTTCTCCTCGGCCACGGTGCGGTTGCGCAGTCGCTTGACGAGTTCATTATAGGAGTCGGAGTGGATGATCTTGTCGAACTGGCTGCGGTAATTCTTCACGAGGCTGACTCCGTCCACGATGATATCGTAGGCGTGCCAGGTTCCGTCTTTCCCGTGCAGACGGTAATCCATCGGGATTTCGACTTTGCTGGACCGCAGTTCGGTCCGGACCTCCGCATAGTTCCCCTCGATCCGTTCGGAGAGATAGTGGACTTGTTCTCCCGAATAGCCTTCGATCTTTTCAGCATAGCGGTCCGACAGAAAGCTCTTGAAGAGTTCGACGAACTCGGTTCGCTCAACAGCTGTGAGGGGAGTCCAGTTGGCGGCGAGCGCTCGCTTCGACATTTCGGTGTAGTCGAAGTGAGACGCAATGACCTGTTCCAGCATATGCCGGCGCGGGATGCGTTTGGCCGGATCTTTGAGGTTCTCGTCTTCGAGGATGCGGAAGACTTCAGAGGTCGTCGCGGCGTGGTGGAAGTCAAAATCCCTCCAGGCTCACAGAGCGGGCGAAAGCTACGACTCAAAGGACGTGGCATACCCGGCGAACCGGTTGGCGATCTTTATCTTGCCCTGGATGTGGTTCTGCCGAAAGCGGACACGGAGCAGGCGCAACAGATCTATCAGACCATGGCCCGGGAACTAGCCTTCAATCCGCGCCAAGCACTGGGGGTCTAATTATGAACAGGGAGCAGGACATTCTGAGAGGCAGCGTGATCGGTGATGAGGGTGTGTTGTCGATCGAGGAGTTGGCGAGAGCCTGTCGCGCGGAGGCGCAGTGGATTATCGAATTGGTGGCCGTGGGGGTGCTGGAGCCACAAGGTACGGAAGCCTCGCGCTGGCGGTTCCGCGCGGCAGATCTCACCTGTGCCCGCCGGGTGGCCCGCTTGCAACGGGATTTTGATGCCAGTCTTGATGCGGCCGCAGTGATGCTCGATCTGCTGGATCAGATTGAACAGTTGCGCGCTCGCCTGAAGCGGGCCGGCCTGGATGTGGAATAAACCGGCAGGACAAGGGATATTTAGAAAGTGCCTGAGTCCCGAAATTGCAATTGTCGCATTGTGCGCCAGTCCCCTATCGGGCTGCTGGAGCAATTGACCCCATTCTCACCGACCACTTTTCAGAAGAGCCCGCCAAGTTGTTGTCTCTGTAAGGCAATCACGTGTTTCTGATGGAGTAATCGGAGGCATGCCCATTGCTCATTATTATCTGGGTGTAGACCGGTTGATAGTTTGGCGGTGAGAGGCCACTCTGACTTAATGGTAGCAACAACGGGATTATATTGAGAGGGGTTCGGAATGTCTCAGAGTGTGTCGCGATCAAGATATAAAGGAAAACAGGTAGTTCTTGGAGGGGCAAGTCTTGGGATTCTCTGTGTGGTGCTCTTCGCTGGTTGTGCGAAGGTCGAACATCGCCATGGGGAGCAACGGTCGAATCCTATTCTTACGTCCGATGTCAGACACCCCATTCCGCTGTCGCCGGCAACCGGAAGCGAACATCGCGCCGTGATGCTGCAGCATTTGGAAAGCATTCAAGTGATCGTGAATGCGCTGGTCGAGGAAGACTATGAGTTGGCGAAAGGCTTAACGGAAACCCACCTGGGATTCTTCATGCATCGGCAGGCGATGGCGAATCAGCAGCCGGAGAACTTTCCCCCGGCCTATCACGATCTGGCCATGGCCCATCATGCCGCCGCGGAGGAGCTGGCCCGCATCATTCCGACAAAAGATCTCAAGCAGATCCTGCCGCAGTTCAATAATGTGTTGAAGGCCTGCGTGGCCTGTCATCTGGAATACAAACTGCGAACTTCATAGGGAGGGAGCGCGTATGCCCGAACGCACCATCAGCACCATGTTTGACGAAGACCATGAACGGCTGGATGCGCTGTTCAAATCCTTCCAGACTCTGAAGCGAACCGACTTCCCCAAGGCCAAAAGCGCATTTCTTGAGTTCAAGGCGGGACTGCAGCGGCATGTGGTGTGGGAGGAGGATGTGTTGTTTCCCCTGTGGGAGAGAAAATCGGGGATGACCGGCGGAGGCCCCACGATTGTCATGCGCAATGAGCACCGTGAAATCGGGGACTGGTTGGAAGCCATTTATCGCAAGATACAGGCGCAGAATCCGGAGACCGAGCGGGAGGAGCAGACTCTGCTGGACCTGCTGGACCGGCACAACATGTCGGAAGAGGAGGTGCTCTATCCGGAAATGGATCGCATGATCAGTGCGGAGGAGCGCGAAACGGCGTTTCGCGCCATGGAGCAGATTGCCTAAGAGCATGATGCAGGGCGAGGAATGAAGTTGATTGTGCCCGATAGGGGTGCTCGATGGTCTGGTCTCTTTATGGGGATCTTCATCGCGATGGTATGGATAGGGGGCAGCGAAGGAGCGTCGCACGACGCCTTTTCGGCGCCCGTTGCTGTGGACCAGACAATCAATCCTCACAGCGATCTGATCTTTCGAGCCACCGGTGCGAAGACTTGCCGGGATTGTCACCAGGCGGAGCGAGACCAGAGTCTCAGTCCTCGGACGCTGGACAATGATCTGGTCAGAAATCTTCGGTCGAAAGCGAAGGGCATTCATGGCCCCGGGCGTTTTGCCGACTGCCTCCGTTGCCATGCGGGAGGACGCAAAGGTGTGGAGCAATATTGACCAGGAGCCGAACCGCTGCGCGTACATCCGGAGTGAGCCGTGGGCGGCGAACACAGAAGGATGTTCATGATGAAGATATTCTACGCCGGTCTTGTTGTGCTGGGGCTTGTGCTCTGCGATGGATCTGCCGTTCAGGCGACGCGGCCGCAGGCGAACAAGCCGGCGACAGCCCAAGGCGATGCCGGGGCGGGGCGGGTTCTGTTCAACGGGGAAGGTGTCTGTTACTACTGTCATGGTATCGATGGGCAAATCGAGAAGCGGCCTCAGTTAGCCGCTGACACGGCTGCACTGAT